>CAWIJH010000003.1:0-552975 GCA_963836455.1 uncultured Verrucomicrobiae bacterium | reverse complement strand
CTGAAAAAGCCGTTGAAGAAGGAACACGTTAAACCCCGCCTGCTCGGTCATTGGGGGACCACTCCTGGGTTGAATTTCATCTATGCCCATTTGAATCGAGTGATCAAGCAACGGGACCTCAACATGATCTACATTATCGGTCCGGGCCACGGCGGTCCCGGCATCGTCGCCAATGCCTACATGGAAGGAACCTACTCCGAGGTCTACCCGAACATCGCACAGGACGAAGAGGGAATGAAGCGGCTGTTCACCCAGTTCTCGTTCCCAGGTGGCATCCCCAGCCATGTGGCACCCGAGACTCCGGGATCCATTCACGAAGGAGGCGAATTGGGTTACGCCATTTCGCACGCGTACGGGGCTGCGTACGACAATCCCGACTTGATCGTGGCCTGTGTGGTCGGCGACGGTGAGGCGGAAACCGGCCCGCTGGCGACCTCCTGGCACTCCAACAAGTTTCTCAATCCCCTCACTGACGGTGTGGTGCTCCCGATCCTGCACCTGAACGGATACAAGATCGCCAACCCTTGCGTGCTGGCCCGCATCAGTCATCAAGAGTTGGATCAGCTTTTCCGCGGCTACGGCTACACGCCCTACTTTGTCGAGGGCAGTGATCCGGAGAAGATGCACCAACTGATGGCTTCCACGCTCGACAACATCCTCGAAGATATTCGCCGCATCAAGGCTGACGCCAGCCGTACCGGCGTCATGAAACGACCGCTCTGGCCGATGATCATTCTACGTTCACCCAAAGGATGGACCTGCCCGAAGGAGATCGACGGCAAACGGACCGAGGACTACTGGCGGAGCCACCAGGTGCCGATGGGCGAGATGCACGAAAAGCCGGCGCACATAAAGATCCTTGAAAAATGGATGAAGAGTTATGAGCCAGAGGAACTGTTCGACAAGACCGGACGATTGAAACCCGAACTCGCGGAATTGCCGCCGAAGGGCAACCGTCGCATGAGCGCGAATCCACACGCCAACGGCGGCCTTCTACTCAGAGATCTGCGACTTCCGGACTTCTGTGATTATGCCGTCAACGTGACGAAGCCTGGCGCGATCATGGCCGAGTCCACCCGCGTAATGGGGAAATTCCTGCGGGACACGATGAAGATGAACATGGAAAGTCGAAACTTCCGTTTGTTCAGTCCGGACGAGAACAACTCAAACCGCTGGCAGGATGCAATGGAAGTCACCAATCGCGCCTGGATGGCGGAACGGTACCCGTACGACGACCATTTGGCGCCGGACGGAAGGGTGATGGAAATGCTCAGCGAACACCAGTGCCAGGGATGGCTGGAAGGATACCTGTTAACCGGCCGGCACGGGTTTTTTTCCTGCTACGAGGCGTTTATCCACATCATCGACTCGATGTTCAATCAGCATGCGAAGTGGCTGAAAGTGTGCCACGACATACCTTGGCGGCGCCCGATCGCCTCGCTCAATTATCTCTTGTCGTCCCACGTCTGGCGGCAGGATCACAACGGATTCAGCCACCAGGACCCTGGGTTCATCGATCACGTTGTAAACAAGAAAGCAGAGGTCGTCCGCGTTTATCTTCCGCCCGACGCGAACACGCTCCTTTCTGTGACCGATCACTGCCTGCGCAGCCGCAACTATGTGAACGTCGTGGTCGCAGGCAAACAGCCGGCCCCTCAGTGGTTGACGATGGACCAGGCGGTCAAACATTGCACGGCTGGCATCGGAATCTGGGAATGGGCGAGCAATGACAAAGAAGGAGAACCAGACGTGGTGATGGCCTGTTGCGGAGACGTACCAACGCTGGAAACGCTGGCTGCCGTAGATCTCTTCCGCCAGCATCTTCCGGCGCTGAAGATCCGCGTCATCAACGTCGTTAACTTGATGAAACTGCAACCACAGAGCGAGCACCCGCATGGCCTATCGGATCCAGACTTCGATGCGCTCTTCACCAAAGACAAGCCAATCGTGTTCGCCTTCCACGGCTATCCGTGGTTGATTCATCGGTTAACCTACCGGCGTACGAATCACAAGAACCTGCATGTCCGCGGCTATAAGGAAGAAGGCACCACGAGCACACCGTTTGACATGGTAGTGAGGAACGATCTCGATCGATTCCATCTTGTCGGCGATGTCATTGATCGGTTGCCGCAACTAGGGTCGCGCGCGGCCTACGCCAAACAAGCGATTTCCGACAAGTTACTCGAACACAAGCAATATATTGCCAAGTACGGCGACGACATGCCCGAGATCACCGACTGGCAATGGGGTCAGGCGAGTGCGGAGACGCAACGGAGAAGCTCAACGGAAGGCGACAATGTCTAGGCAGTCACTGAATTGAAGAGAACGGGAATCTCCGCGTGAAAACCGAAACTTAGAAAGGAATGACTGTCAGTGGAAACGTTAACAGAAAGCAGGCCGGCTTCGGCAAGACCAACAGGATCCAACAAGCTATCGAAGCTAATTGAGCAATATGGCTGCGGGCCGGTTCGGTTTACCGGAACGGACGAAGCTCTTTATGAGCGCCACCTCATCTTTGATAATGTTATGGAAGCGGCGGAGATCGGCGCTCGAGAGCGCTTCGAAGCCGTCGCTCATTCCGTGCGTGATGTCCTTTCGCAACGATGGATTCGGACCGAGAAGACCTATGAACGTAACGACCCCAAGCGCGTTTACTATCTCTCGATGGAATTTCTCATCGGTCGTTCGCTGGCTAACAATGTCACGAACCTTCTCCTTGATGATATCACCAAAGAAGCCGTCCAGGAAAAGAAGCTCGATTGGTACGAGTTGCTCGAACAGGAACCCGACGCGGGCTTGGGCAATGGAGGGCTTGGGCGCCTGGCGGCCTGCTTCCTCGATTCGATGGCTACGATGGAAATTCCGGCCATGGGTTATGGCCTCCGCTATCAATACGGTATGTTCAAGCAAACCATCCAGGACGGCTGGCAACACGAAGTTCCAGACAACTGGCTGCGTCGTCCTGACCCCTGGGAGGTCTGTCGTCAACACGAGACGGTAGAGGTGCCACTCAACTGTTCGTTCAAGCTAAGCGGCGGAAGTTTACGCGCTGTCCTTGGCCAGCCATCCAGTCTGATCGGTGTCCCGTTCGATCGGCCGGTGGTGGGTTATGGTGGCAAGACTATCAATACCCTTCGGCTCTGGGAAGCAGCGGCATCCGATTATTTTAATTTTCAAGAATTCAGCAGCGGGGATTTCGTCGGAGCGCTAGCCGAAACACTCCAGGCCGAATCGCTGACCCGGGTGCTATACCCCGACGACCACACGGCCAAGGGACAAGGACTGCGCTTTGTGCAGGAGTATTTTCTCGTCGCCAGCTCACTGGCGGACCTTGTCCGTCGCTTCCGCAAGACCAACACCGATTGGCGTACCCTACCCGACAAGGTTGCTATCCAGCTTAACGACACGCATCCGACGATGGCGGTGCCGGAGTTGATGCGGATTCTGCTTGATGAAGCGCATCTCGGTTGGGACGAGGCTTGGGACCTTACCCAAAGGACTTTGGCCTACACTAATCACACGCTACTGCCAGAAGCTCTTGAGAAATGGCCGCTCATCTGGTTTGAACAGATGCTGCCGCGTCATCTGGAGATCATCTACGAAATCAATCGTCGCCTGATTGATGAGGTCCGAAGACGCTTTCCCAGAGATGAGGCACGTGTTCAGCGAGTAAGCCTTGTAGAAGAAGGTGCCGAGCGCAAGATTCGGATGGCCAACCTTGCCATCGTCGGCTCGCATAGCACTAACGGTGTCGCGGCGATCCATTCTCAGTTGCTGCGCACGGTGACGGTCAAGGACCTGGCCGAATTGTATCCCCAGCGTTTCAGCAACAAAACCAACGGCGTCACGCCTCGCCGCTGGCTGCTGATGTCAAATCCTGCGCTCTCGCACACGATTACCGACGCGATCGGCGATGGCTGGGTCACCGATCTCAGCCAGTTGAACAAGCTTAAACCACTGGCCGATGATCAGGGGTTACGTCAGGCTTTTCTAAAGGCTAAACGCGAAGCCAAGCTCAGTTTATCGACTGGCTCAAGCAGACCACAGGTCAAACGGTAGACGCCGACAGCTATCTTTGATTGCCAGATCAAGCGTATACATGAATACAAGCGCCAACTGCTGAACGCGCTTCGGATCGTAGTGCTTTATAATCGGCTGCGTGAGAACCCCAATTTCGAGGCCGCGCCACGAACTTTCTTTTTCGCCGGCAAGGCGGCGCCCGCCTACTATTTGGCGAAGGTAATCATCAAGTTCATCAACAATCTCGCCGAGACCATCGATGGCGATCCGATGGTCCGGGGACGGCTCAAGGTTCTATTCCTGCCCGACTACTGTGTTTCAATGGCAGAGCGGCTGATTCCCGCGGCTGATGTCTCCAATCAGATTTCCACTGCCGGCTACGAAGCCAGTGGCACGAGCAATATGAAGTTCATGATGAACGGGGCGTTGACCATCGGCACGCGTGACGGCGCGACCATCGAGATGGCGGAAGAAGCAGGCGAAGAAAATTTCTTTCTCTTCGGCCTGACAGCAGAACAGGTGGCAGGCAGCCGCGGCTGGTACAAGCCGCAATGGCATTATGACAATGACCCGGAGACCCGCGCCGCATTGGACCTGATCTTCTCCGACTATTTTAGCCGCAATGAGCCAGGCATCTTTGCTCCGCTGCGGGACGCGCTTCTAACTCACGGCGATTACTACATGCATCTGGCGGATCTTAAGTCTTATCTAGAAGCAGACCAGCGGCTATGCGACCTCTACGCCGACCCGGCCGAATGGTCTCGCAAGGCGATCTTAAACGTGGCTGGCTCCGGAAAATTCTCAAGTGACCGAACCATTGCCGAATATGCGACCGACATCTGGAATGCAAAGGCGTGTCCCGTTTCCTAGCGGCTAACTGTGAGAGGAGGCTCAACAAATGACCGACTCGAAAATCCAAAAGACAAATTAAGGAGGCATTATGAAATCTCTCGGCTTGAACGAAGAACAACTGCAGAAGATGAAGTCACATCCCGGCTTCATTGCCGCGCTGGATCAAAGCGGTGGCAGTCGCCGAAAGCGCTTGCCCTATACGGAATCAAAGAAGACGCTTGGTCGAACGAGGACGAGATGTTTGCGATCGTTCACCAGATGCGCACTCGCATGATTACCAGCCCCAGCTTTAACGGGGAGCGAATCATTGGTGCCATCCTGTTGAGAATACAATGGATAGGGAAATCAATGGCCAACCTACGGCTGACTATCTCTGGAATGTAAAACGTGTGGTGCCGTTTCTAAAAGTGGACAAAGGTCTCGATGTTGAGGAAGACGGCGTCCAACCAATGAAGCCAATGCCCGCACTGGCTGCGTTACTCGAGAAAGCTAAATTGAAGCGAATCTTTGGAACTAAGATGCGCTCAGTCATCAAGCAATCCAATGGAACGGGCATTAAGGAGATCGTAAACCAGCAGTTTGAGCTAGCTGCGCAGATCATTGCGGCCGAACTGATGCCGATTGTTGAGCCGGAAGTTGATATTCACTGTCCGGAAAAGGCCAAGGCCGAAGCGTCACTCAAGGCGGCTATTCTTGAGAAGCTTGACCAACTGCCGGCGGACCAGTTGGTCATGCTCAAGCTCACGTTACCAGAGCTAGACCCAACTTCTACGCCGATTTCGTCAAACATCCCAAAGTCTTGAGGGTGGTTGCGTTGTCAGGCGGTTATTCGCGGGAAGAAGCCAATAATCGCTTACGTCGCAATCACGGTGTTGTCGCGAGCTTCTCGCGGGCGCTTGCAGAAGGGCTTTCAGCGCAGCAATCCGATGCTGAGTTCAACGCTATGCTGGACAAATCCATTCAAAATATTTTCGAAGCGTCCAACACCTAGGCAAGCCGGGATTTGGAGTGGCAAATACCTGAATTAACAACGTCGACAGGCTGCTTTCCGCCATGCGCTTTGGTTTCGGCGGCCACCTGGGAAAATCCTGTAGATGAGGAGCATGGAAAAAAATACCCAGACGAGGAGATGACTTAGCTAGCGATCAACACAATTCGTTACACTTTCGATCCCGAGCATCAAACGGAGTGACAGGTTTGTGATAGCGGCGGCGCAACTAGAACGAATAAGACTTACCTTGTTTTAGTAGTTGCCCTGGTAGCACTCGGTGCGTGTGCGCCTCTGGCAGAGGTTCGAGGAGATTAATCCTAGACTGGGTGGCCAACCAAGGCACAATGCCTCAGCTCCACCGCGCTGAGCAAGCAATCGCCGATGGCCAGAGACTAGATCGCACCGATCCCAGAATCGAGCGATTGGCTTTTATTTGTCCGGAGTTGAATCGGCAACCACGCGAACTGCGGAAGGATCCAAAAAATCGGGTGGCTTTCCGTGACTACGACTTCGCTTTATCGCGCGTGTTTTCCACACTTCGAGATACTCAGCTCGACCCGTGGACTCATCCGTTGCACGTGCCGGCGCCAAATGGCGGCGATTATGTTCTCGCGGATCGTCCAACTGGCAAACCGGTTTTCGAGACCGGGATTTCGATCTGATTCCTGCAGACGCTCTTGATGTCCGTGGCCAATTGGTCGTTCCTCGCGTGACGCGCGATGGCGTAGGCGCGCCGCTGGTCGCGGTGCGTAGCGAGCAGGCTCCAGAAATTCGGCAGCGATTTTCTCCGCCGCGTATTTATACTCGGTGTGACTGCGGCCGCTCACTTTAGCGGGAAAAAATGCGAGATCGAATTTCATCGATCCACTTTCAGTGGAGCGCGTAAGCGTGGCGGCTCGGGTATGCCGTCCGCCGACGATTTTACTGCACCGATGGCAGTCGGCCTGTCTCGCGAGCGTCCAGAGAAAGTTGGTATGCCAGCGTTGCTCGACCCGGACAAATTCGCTAACAAGGTGCGCCTAATACAGGTCCAACCGTAAGATCCGCAAAAGATTCCCGTCCTTTTTGTTCCGGTCTTCAGTCCACGCCTGTGAGTTGGGCACCAATGCTGAATGCGCTCTGGGCTGATCCCCATCGTGCGCCGAAATTACCAGGTCTGGGTGTTCAATTACCCTAGCGGTTATCCTATCCCATACTCAGCCCTGCTGCTTCGGCGCCAGCTCGATGCGCTGGACAAAGCGTTTCCCGATCACCGCCCGATTGTTCTGGTAGGTCATAGCATGGTGGCATTCTTAGCCGGCTGATGATCACCGACTCGCACGGTGACAAAGTTTGGCGCTACTTCTTCGGCACATCGCCCGCGCAAACCGCCCGTTTCTCCGGCAGGCTAAAGCGCTGCTTAAAGGACGCATTGATCTTCAACCCGCAGCGTGACGTGGCGCAGCGTTATTTTTATCTCTACGCCACATCGCGGTAGCATGCTTGCACAAAGCCAGATCGGCCGAATCGCATCGAGTCTGATCCATAAGCCGCTGGAATTTGTCAGGCTCGGTCCAGAGATCATGCACACCTCGGTTGTTAAGAATAACCAGGGCGTCATGCCAGCTAAAACGCATGCCGAACAGCATTGACACACTTTCGCCTAACGACGCTTTCGTGAAAGTGATGAACACTCTGCAATGGCAAAAGGTGTCCCCTATCACTCGATCATCGGCGACCGCGGACGCGGAGATACGCCCAACAGCAGCGACGGTGTCATCCCTTATTGGAGCTCGCATGTCGACGGAGCCAAATCCGAGAAGATCGTACCGTCGGATCACGGCGCAAATCAGTCGGCGCAAGGCATCGCGGAGGTGATTAGAATCCTCAAGGAACACAGCCAAAGCAAAGCCTCAGTAAACAAAATGCGGCCGACGATTTCCAGGCAGGGAATGCTGAATCTCCCAGTTCTGCGATAATTTAGTTTTATGCCGCCACTGACAAAATTGCGACTCGGCGCGAATATCGCCGTGTTTGCTTTGGAAGCGGTCTCCGGACCGGGTTTCCTGGCCACGTTCGAGCTCTGGCCTTTCGCTCTTTCTTTGACGGCCGGCGTAGATTGACGAGGACAGCAGCGCCGACGCAAACGAATATTGTCTGCAAAATAAAGGCTGGCCATGCAACAGCGTAGTTGCTCGACACAAAAAACGGCAACCGCTCATAATTTCCATGCTTGCGCCACGCGGCACAAGCATCATCGACACAAGTACAGCAATGCCAACCGCGAGCAGTGTTCGTCTTATCACGTCGATTCAATCACAACGTAGCGCGTTGGCGCAGTAAGATCCACGATCAGAGCTCGGTTGAAGGTTACCATAGAGTGCACGGATGAACTCACTAGATGCCGAACCCATGATGTCGCTCGATAAATTCATCGAACAAACAGGACGAAAACTACCTGTCGTCACCGCGTGGCGCTACCGAAAAAAAACAAGTAAACCCCAGAAGCTCACCCAGGATTACGTCGCAACGCGCGACAATTCTCCCAAAGGAGTGATTCAAAGTCATCTGCCTGTTATTCACTTTCGACTCGGCATACAACACATGGATGCCGAATACGCTGCCAGTTGTGTCTTGGATTGGCCGTGTTGATTCCCAAAATTTGTGTTGCTGCATCGCCGCAATTGTCAAAAGTGGCAATCTTACGCAGTCCAGAGAAAAATGCGTTGAGGGAGGGACGCTATCCCTCGCTAACACGCCGTACAGCGAGGAGACAGAAACTTGTCACGCGCGTGACAAAATATTTCGTTGGCCGGCATTCCTTCTTAAAACGCGCTGTACGGCGTAGCAGAATCGTTACCCTGCCCCCGGCTATCATCACGCATCAATTCGCAGTCCTAGCACGCACGGTGTTTGCGCGTTATGCCGCGTACAGTCCTTGATCACAAGCCACAGAAGCCGGACATGGATCGACGAATCGTGGTTGCCTCAGCCGATCACATCACGCTGTGATTCGCGTTTATGATGAGCGGGCAACGTGGTTGAAACACACGAGCAAGCGGGCGATTTCAAAGAGTCGTAAAGTTCACTTTTTAATCGCGCCGCAGGCGTGTTCCTTGGTAACATCGCGGTAGACACATTATTCCCAAAAACATCACGGAAAAATTCCGCAGATATTTCGTTAGAGCTGTCTATAAGTCCATGAGCGCCGAACCGAGACCCGAGACAATGAGTCGCTGTTTGAGTTGCCAAGAACCGATTCACCCGAAGGCAAAGCTTTGTAAGACTTGTAAGTCCTATCAGGACTGGAGGCGCCACTTCGATTTCAGCGCTGTAGTTCTCTCGCTTTTGGTCGCGCTCATCAGCGTGATCTCTGCAGTTGGCCCCCGAATCATCTCTTGGTTACCACCGTTTGGGTCTAGATTAGACGTCAAGTCATTCTATTACAGCACGGACGCAATTGTGCTGATTGTTGAGAACGAGGGCAATCGGGCTGGGCATATTGGAAGAGTCAACGTGGTGCTATACTGCACCGGTGCCTACTTTCACCAGTACCAACTCGCTCAATTCCTCGCCCAATACCACCCCAATAACAACTCCAGTACCCAACCGCCGGTATGGGGAGTTGACATCGACTTGGGCACATCAGCAAATACCAGTAGAACGATTTCCGCACGATCGAGCCGCGAAATATCCTTCATTCTATCGCGGGATATGCTTCACAGAGCCGAGAAAGACTTTCCCAGAGATGGCGCCTACCCCGCTGGTGACTTTCGCACCGTTCTTTACAACGAATCTGTCCGAATTAGTATAACTGCGGAATTATGGGATTACGGGCAGATGTATCCCAAGGCCATCCAGGTAACCGGACCTTCAGGAGCACCGTTTTGGAGAGGCTTTACGACAATCACTCAAAACCCATGACCCGCGAGGGGCCGACTCGAGTTTCCATAAACGCCGTCAGCTCTTCGTGCGCTCCCACAACGAACTTCTTTCCGTCGTCGCGATGCGCGTCCACAATCCAAAGTGTCCGCTCTTCAGAATCCACGTCTGAGACCAGCCAAACTCCATCCGGCCTTGCTGAGATTGTCGGCGATGATTTTCCCAATATTTCTCGCGTCACTATGCCAGCTTATTGCGTTCGAGATTTTGCGCTTTATTGCTGGGGCAGGATGTGACCCACTTCTATCGCGGCGTTTGTATTTGCTCGATTGAGGCAAGCAAAGTTTTTAGCGATTGCTTCATTTCTTCCGTCGAATTCACCTGAGGCAGCACACCAACGTTACATTGACGCAGGGAATCGTGCGTGTTTTCGCATCCCAAATGGGACCGGTCTCGCTTAATCGGAGTTTTGTTCTCTCGTCGGATTTAAAAAGCGTCGGTGTTACGGGCGTGTACACGGAAAAGCACTGGAGATGTTTGTGGGCATTGAATGAACCCAGTGGTGCCAGAATAACCATTATGCTAATCCGGGATATATCCTTCTCGCGGGTCCCACTCGTTGGCACTACGCATTAAATACCGGGCCTCGCGGAGCCCTTCGCCGAGGCGTGGGATTGCTTTAAAATGAAGCTCATCCAATACTCGCTTGCGACGGCGCTGAAGGGGACATCGCCATACTTGCGAGAGGATGTTGTCCGAAGCCCTGGCGCCGTAAAATGGGCAACGCAGCTTTTACTACAGCTTTTTGTTTGTCGATGATTGAAAGGCTGGCGAATGCACTCCGATCAGTCTTGAGCACAGCTTCGCCAGCAACCTGCGTCTTCTCGTCTTGCTGTTTCCGACCAAGTTGCCGTAGGACAAATGAGATTCTCTTTGTCAGTCGGCGCTGGAACGATCTGTTCGGAACAGTCCAAGGAATAATATTTTTCATCTGCAGATCAAAATGGACTCTTAAATTTCCTGCGGGATCGTTGTCACGCGCGCGAAAATGGTCTGATCGCGCTATGAAGATGATCAGGCTTACCGCTTCCTGGCGAGATATCCCGCCTCGTAGTAAACAGAAGGTCGAGCGTAGGTAAGATCTGCGATGCAAAAATCGGCGGCCGTCATCAGTTCCATGATGCGGTCATCTATGTCGTCATTATGCTCGACTCGATCTACACGCTTTGCCGTCACCGCGAGGCTTCGGATGACGGTCGTATTGCCTGGTCATAGACCGAATCAACATCTGTTCGGTCGAAGGCACTTGCGACGAAGCAGGCGATGCGAGGCTTCTTTTTGGGAATTCGTGAACTGGGCATTTGCGAAGGTTCGATACTCACCGCTGAACACCCGCCGATCTAGTCAGGGGCATCTTTAGCGGTGAATTCTGTCTTTTTTCCTTTTCACTCGGCAAGGAGAAACTGATATGACCATGCGAAATGACTCGTTCCGCCTGGGCGATTGCGATTGCTTTTGTTTGGAGTACGGGAGCGGCAGCACCGGCCCCCGGGGGTCACCCTTCGTTTCGTGCTGGCGAGTATCACAAATCCTCCTGCTGTTTCGCCGCGTCGCCCTACGGGAAGCGAGCGACTCACACTCGATAACACAAAACAAATGATTTGTGTCAAATAGTATAGGGAACGCGAACGTTGTAGCACAAAAGCCTGGCACAGCCTTGCAGTCCTCGTGTCGAATGCTGACGCGCTAGACTTACGCTCCGGTTGAATAGCCAAAATGAGTTCTCAATGACGGGGAACCAGAAGGCCGAGCGTGAGACTTTTAAGTTGAGGGTCACGCTCGCTAGAATTGTCACGAACGCCATCACTACGCAGGTTCCCTACGAAGTAGAGCCAGAATCAGCTGATCTTAAATCAGTTGAGCTCAACGACACGGGTGGTTGGAGCGCGGAAGTGAACTCTTCCCGTGTCGGACGAGAGGAAGGCCGCGCGGGCAAACCATCACGAGTCATTGACACTAAGAGCGACGCGGCGCGAGCTGGTCTGCCGGCGGGGTCGGGAAGGCCGTTTTTGTTCTCCACACGGCAACGACAAAGTGATATACCCGACCGCGATGACGCGGTTTGCGACGCTTATCATCGCAGTGTCGTTCTGCAACAACGCAGCAGCAGCAGCGCCACTAGTCACGTTTGAATCGCCTCTCGAATAGATGCGCACAGTGGCTCCAAAGAATTTCTTTGCCGAGCTGAAACGGCGCAACGTCATCCGCGCCACGATTCTCTATGTCGGCGCCGTCTGGGCGCTCGCGCAGGGCATCTCGCAACTAGGCCCCTCGTTCGGCGCACCAGAATGGGCGACGCGTTGGTTTGTGGTCGCTGCAGCGATCGGTTTCCCGTTCTGGGTCGCGTTCGCCTGGTTCTACGAATTCACGCCAGAGGGCTTGAAGCGCGAAAGCGAGATCGACCGGGGCGAGTCGATCACTCGCCGGACCGGGCGCAAGCTCGACTTCGCAATCATCGGTGTGCTGACGGTTGCGGTGGACTGCTGCGACCGACCGCTTCGTGCTGCGCCACGGCGTCAACGAAACGACGGCCGCGCCGATCCTTGAAAAGTCGATTGCCGTGCTGCCGTTTGAAAATCTGAGCGAGGAAAAACAAAACGAATACTTCGCCGATGGCGTGCAGGACCGAAATCCTGACCGACCTCGCGCAGATCGCTGATCTGAAAGTGATCAGCCGCACGAGTGTGATGCAATACAAGAGCGGCGTCGCGCGCAACCTGCGCGAGATTGGCCAGGAGCTGGCGTTGCGCATGTGGTGGAAGGCAGTGTGCAACGCGCGGCCAACAAGTTCGGGTCAACGCGCAGTTGATCGATGCCCGCACCGACGCGCATCTGTGGGCCCAGACCTACGATCGCGATCTGGCCGATGTCTTCGCCATCCAAAGCGAGATCGCCAAGGCGATTGCCGACCAGTTACAGGCGAAGCTCTCGCCTAACGAGAAGAAAGCCATCGAGCAGCCGCCCACCACAGATCTGGCGGCTTTCGACCTTTACAGCCGGGCGAAGTCACTTCTCCTCACGGCAGGTTTCAGCGCGACGGACGAGCCAGACGTGCGGAAGGCAATTGAACTTCTGGATGAAGCGGTGAAGCGCGATCCCTCATTTTTCGACGCTTACTGCCAGCTCGCCTATGCGCACGAATACCTTTATGCAATAACGGGGTCTGATCATACTCCCGCCCGGCTTGCGCTGGCTGAAGCTGCGGTGCAAGCCGCGACACGGCTGCGACCGGATGCTGCGAAACGCATTTGGCGCGCGCACAATATCTCTACTACGGGCTGCGCGACTATGCCGGCGCCCTCGCCCAATTGGAGATTGCGCGGCGAGCGTTACCCAATGATCCGCGTCTCTTCGAACTCACCGGCTACATTCTGCGGCGGCGCGGCCAGCAGGAGGAAGGTCTGCGCAACCTGCAGCGCGCGGTGGAGCTGGATCCGCGCAACTTTTTCACTCTGCAACAGATCGCGCTCAGTTACCAATTCCTGGGGCGCTATGCCGAGGCGATCGCTGCGCTGGATCGGGCGTTAGCGATCGTGCCCGACAACGTCGAAACGCGGGCCACTCGTGGAGAATTTTATCTCTACTGGAAAGCGGACACCCGGCCGCTGCACCAGACGATTGATGCAATCCTCGCGCAAGGACCGGGCGCCATCGCCAGCGCCGCGGACATCTGGTTTTTTTGCGCTCTGGCCGAACGCGATCCGGCTGCGGCCGAACGAGCACTCGTCGCGCTGGGCGACAATCCATGCTGGGACGAAGGCGCGATTCTTCTGAGCCGCAGCTTTGGTGAAGGGCTGCTGGCGCGCATGACCAAAGATGAGGCAAGAGCGCGCACTGCGTTTGAAGCGGCTCGCGCACAGCAGGAGAAGATCGTGCAGGCGCAGCCGGACTACGGCCCGGCGCTCTGCGTCCTCGGCTTAATCGATGCTGCTCTTGGGCGGAAAGACCTGGCCTTGGACGAAGGCCGTCGGGCGATCGCGCTCATGCCGCTGGAAAAAGATGTCACCAACGGCAGCCGCGTCCTTCAATATTTCGCCATCACGGCAGCGTGGGCGGGCGACAAGGAGCTTGCCTTGCAGCAACTGGAAGCTGGACTGCGTGCTCCCACCGCATCGCTCATGCTGAGCTACGGCGCCTTAAAACTGTTCCCCGTCTGGGACCCGCTCCGCGGCGATCCGCGCTTCGAAAAAATCGTAGAGTCGCTCGCGCCGAAAGAATCTGCGTCCGCCGCCAAATGAATCGACCATGACGCAACCGACCAAGCGCGAGCAGCTGGCCGCGATGCGCCTTGAACATTTCAAAGCGCACCTGCGCATGATTGCTGGCGAGGATCCAAAGTGAGAGATCACAGGGGCGCCGCGACCGAATTCGATGCTCGTGCGCGATCGCAAGAAGACAGCGCGAACGCCAAAGCGAAGGCGGCGGTGATCGATCATTGGAGAAACGCCATGGCGATGGATGGAGAAGCCGTAAATGATGAAGCGCTTAAAAATGAAGCGAAGGTAAAAAAGCAGTTCGAGAAGTTGAACTATTCCGTCGAGCGCCTTGATCGGAACAACGGGAACCGCCGGCCGGATTTTCTCATTTCAAATTCCTCTGGCTGCCCGCTAATGCTTTGCGAGGTCAAAACAATCAATTCTGCGGGGTGTGGTGTCTCGACGCACAATGAAAAACTCCAGGCTTTCGAGATACCTCTCGATCGCATGCAAAAACAAATCGATGACCGCACCGAGAACGCCGCTGCGCAGCGTGCCGAGCTAGTGAAGGAGTGCCCGCAGTCCGCCCGTTTGCCTTTCGTAGTCGCTCTTTTCCTTAACGCCCTTGTGTCTCTGGATGTTTACCCACGGAGGTTTAACGAGGATGTGAGCGGCATCCTGATGATTCAACCAGACGTAGCGCTGGGGAAGACTTTCGATGAACTCAGTGACGCGGAACAGAAGCGACGTCTTAAAAGCGGTGACGCGACTGGTCTGCCTCCCAACAGCAAGGACTTTGTGTTAGTGCGAAACAAACAAGCCCGCCGGAAAGTCCCAAAGGATTTTCAAGACCAGTGCATCACCGAACGCTATGACGCCTCACTTTGAGAAAGTGCCGATCAAGTTAACGTCCAAGAGCTGGCGTGACATTCGACTGCCCTACAATAAGTTTGGCGATCGTTGCCCAGCTTGAGGCATTCCTTTTGGACAACAGACTGTTAGAAGCAATTGGCCAAACGTTCGGGTGCTACGTTGATCACGAGAGAACCCACCGGAACCGGGCTGCCGACCGGTTAGTTATGAACGGTGCAGTTTCCACGATAATCGAAGCGTCAATGAAGCGTTGTCGAAGCTTGCTTACATGTTGGAATGAGAGGGCAAGGCGATGGGCAACATGCTGTATAGGGAAAGGGAAGTCCGTTTCGTTTTTTACTGCTGCAAGTCGTGCAAATTTCTTCAGTATTCGGAACAGGTCGAGTTCGCTCTGAGATTCAAGCTTCGAAAACATTTTCTGCTCGACGTCTGAAAGCTCGGCTTGCCACTGATTCGTCATCCAGTTCCAGAGTTCTTCAAATTCTTCCAAGTGCTCTGCAAGCGTGGCGTTCGGCTGCACCCGAGCGCTTTGGTACTGCGCATCGGCAATCCTACGGGCGGTTTGATGACTGACCTGGCGAAAAATGCAATAGACGAGTTCGCGGAGTTGTGCATGTCTGGTGCTCGGCTGCGTGACCGCAAACTGCTCGAGCCAGTTCTGATATCCGCCGCAGTAGAGATCGGGATCAGCTATCATTCAACCGACCGGCATTTGCCCCGTCAGTTGAATGATACAGAAAAGAACTTACTTCTTTCTTTCTTTTCGTCTGAAAAAGGGGCGCCGTTGACGTAAAGAAAATTGCGCCAAGCTGATTTGTTTTTGGATTCCAAGTGCCGGGTGCCCTAATCGCGTGAGGTCGTGAACCGGTTCGAGTTTCATTGGGAAATATTTCGCAGATCCCGCTTTTGACGTCAGCTCCGATGCTGTCGACGATCCGCTTCAGAAGCCGCACCCAGTCTTCAACCGAATGAAAGCCCTGACTAAATACAAACAGATGCCAACCTTCGCTGCCCGAGGAGGCGAGAATCGTTAAAAGCTGCGGATATTTCCGCAAGATCTGAAATGCCGCGACCGCGAAAGTCTTTGCGCGGTCAGCGCCGCCGTCGTGAGCGTCGAAATCAATTGCTGCCCATCGACTTTCGCCTTGGCAATTCCAAGGATAAAATCCGATTGAGACCTTGTGTCTAGCTCTCCCCGTGATTGTGTCCCACGTCCAAGTAATTCTTTTTTCGACGTCCGGAGACTTCGCTTTAACAAATCGTGGCGTGCCGTGGGAATCACAGTACACGTGTAAGAATTCGTTAGGAGGATTGTCGTTTCGCATATGATGACACAGCAATAGGTATTCTTCCCGCGTCCAGACACGGTCAGCGGGCTGTCCTTCGCCGATCAAAATGGCGTTGGAAGCGAAACCGCTGAAATCATCGATCATTTCGCGGGCTCACAAAACCCTTGCCAAAAGGGATACTTATCGTCTCGTAACCGCTCGTTAGGGGCGGCTGCATATTCAGGAGTCCTCGAAGTCGTGCTCTGCCTCGGCAATTATCCTTTTGTGAATCTCCGAGAGGATTTCATCTTTCACCTCCTTCACCGTCCCAAGAGCTTCCTCATCCAATGTCTGAAGCGCCAGCATGAAGGCGGTCGCTTCTACACTGGCTACATGGTGCACTAGAATTTCCAAAAAGACGTTCTGACGACACAGAATCTCAGCAATCGAATCTAAATCATGCTCGCTATTATCATTCTTCATAATTTTTTGTTGTGAAAATCAGCGGCGCGCCATGGTGCATCAGTGGAATCTGGTGGATCGTCGCTTCGTTGAGAGTAAATCCTGGTGGCCCGGCACATTTTTGCCACAACAGCGATAGGGCGGGGGACGCCTTTACGATAAAATTCTGTGTGCGGTTTTCGATCGAGAGAGTTCTCCGGGGTGCGTGTGTCTGAACCCCCCCCGCCCCCCTCGTGACTCTTTCGGTGTACCTGCCGCCGAGAAAGTCAGAGTTCGGTCGCGAAAACGGTAGCAAGGAGGCAGCTCTCCGTGGCCCGTTAGGTAAAAGCAAGTGATTTGTCGTCACTGCGGGGTCGATTTTCTGATCTATTTCGCCGATTGGGGCCAACTGAGTCTCTCCCGTATTAGGAAGATTTTCCTCTGGCTAAACTGGTTTCGACAGGTGACTAGCAGCAAAACCCCCGCAAAAGCTCCGTTATAGAATTTGGAACCACGTTTTTTTGCCAGTATAGGATTGTGCTGCGTCATTGATTCTCCTTTTTTGGCACCAAAAAGCGACGGCGCCATTCGTTCACTGAGCTTGCTGGCACAGCGATCGAGTTCTCCGCGCGACAGTAGTAACGCCCGAACTTGCCCTCGCGAATGTCGCGAAGAACTGCCCTTTTATTCAAACACGAGCGCGCCGCGATCTCTGACGGTTTGAGAAGCTGCTCAACCGTGACGAGAGAGTGAATCAGGCCGATCAATTCCTGGCGAGACTTGTGCGCAAGCGCAGTTTCGAGCTGCTCGTGTGTCTTCCCCCGCAAGTTCATTTGCGTGGGAGCGCAAGTTCCGCATCTCTGCTCCTCACATAACGTACCGGCGGAAAAAAAATTGCGCCGGAAATTCGGGAGCCACAGATCGTAGTTTCAATGCTGCGATTCATCGCAGCTACAATCTTTCAACCGAACGCACCATGCCTTACGATTGGCGTAGCTACTTTTCGTAAGAAATCCAATGTAGGAGCGGGTATCGCAAATCCACGTTTTTGGGCACTCGCTCATTTATGACGAAGTTCCAGAGAGGCGGGCGCTGCCGCAGCGTTTTCCTTCCTCTGAACCGCAGACCGCGTCTCACCCAAGCCAGTTGAAATGCAGCTTCATTGATCACATCGTGGATCTCACCAAATTTCTCCCTCGCAGCGCGGCAGACTTCGCCTGCGCTCCAGTCGTAGCGACTAAAGATCGGATAACGCCACCAGACCCACGAATCGAGCTCTGTAACAGGTCGCTCGCCTCTCTCTGCGATACGCGCTGCCATTTTGAGAATCTTGACCCATTGCGGCTTGGTCCAGCGCCGGAAATCGCCGATGACTTCCGCAATGAACCGATCTGATATGCCGTCAAACACTGTCGGCAGCGCAGCAATAAGACCGGCATAGATGGTTTGCAGCCTCGCTCCCTCATCGTGGCGATCCCATGCTGCAGGTTTGGTGCGGAATTTTCTCCAAAAAATCCAACTCTCTTCGTCTTCTATCCACGAAGGTAACGAATCAAGTCGAAAGAGAAGCTCAATCACAAACGTTGCGACTTGAGTTTTCGTCTGAGGCATTGAAGGCTGAAACTCTGGAGAAAGCCCGAGCGCTTTCAATTCTGCGTAATGCTGCTGGCGCGCGTCGTTATAGCCGAGCTGATCTTGCCAAGGAGAACCGCAAAACAACCAATACGCCATCATGTCACACTCCGGTAGCCTGGGTGATGGCCCAAACTCGGCATATAAATTTTCAATCAATCTGCGGTTTTGAAGACGTCGGCGGTCGGCTGCGTGATTCAAACAATCGTCCGCCAGCTGCTCGCGTAATGTAAAGATGGCAAGCCGCCAAGGTTCAGTTTTGCTCACGTTCGTGAGTGCGCGAGCTGGTCTTCGCTTTGGCCGCTGCGGGGAGGCGCTTTTTCTTTGCCACCAAAAAAGTTGATCAAGATCAGTGGTGGGGGCAAATCTCGATGATGTGAAATCTTGGCAATCGCAGTTCACGCCTGAATCAAGTCGGAATAAGATCGCGCATTCCGATCGTACGCGACTGACGATTTTGTAAACGGTAGGCGTACCATTGCTGAGTGGTTTGAACATCTCGGTGCCGCAGAAAAATCACGCACCTCGAAGATTGTGGCTCCCATATCGAGCAATCGCGACCCGGCGTATCGACGCAGTTCGTAGCTGGTTTTTGTCCGGCCTTTGATCCACTGCGAAATCCATTTCGAGTGCCGACGATAAACAGCATCGTGCGCTCAGTCTGATTCGCGCCCGGCACTAAATAGCCATCGGTCACACAGCGCCTGGAAACTGAGTATTTTTTTCAAAACATCCGGGGCGACCGGGACCCAACCTTCACAACCCTTTGGGAAAAAATCTTCTTCCGGCCGATTCACGATCCCGATGCTGCCGTCGCTGATCCAGTGAATGCGGGCGTTCACGATTTCAATATTTCGAAGGCCAAGACGAGAAAAAAGTAGATGCGCGACGTATGCGCCAGGATCGTTCTTTGCGAGCGCGAGCCTCGCCGGCTTCCATTGCCGCCAGTGCCTTCATATCGAGTGGGCGAGGCAGTGATCGTTTTGGCGTCTCAACCGTCTCACCACGAAAGGCTGTCAGATCCGGAAGTTTCAAGGCTTCGTAGAATTTCATTTTTCGCAGCGCGACAATTGATCGTGCCTGACGGACGTAACTGGCAGTTGAGCTACGGACCCGCTGAGGATCACGGCCGATCGAGTCGCGACTGTTGCGCGTTTCTCAGCGCGCTCGAGCTGCCGCCTTTCGAACTCACGGATCAGATTCGCGGTGAGTAACGCTGTCGATTTCGTGTCCGGATCTCCGCAAGGAAGGCGGTAAAATCCTGAGGGTAGAGCTCGATCAGCGAACGCAATTTGCCGGTCTTTGTATTGGCAACGAAGTATTTCTGGGTCAGGTAAGCCGCCAGGTTATTCGCGAGATTTATATTTCGTCCGGATTTGCCCATGTGGCGACGTAGAAATTCGTTTATTTCGCTAGCCAGAATGGCTAAATCCACCTTCGGTAGCATTTTTTTCCAGAGCTCGGTTTTGAGACGAGCGATCGATTTCCGTTTCACTTTGCAAGCAAACGCATCGTTCAACCTGGTATCAATTCTTTCATTCCAATAGTACGAAGTTGCCTATTTTGAAGCCGATAGGCATACCATTGTTGGGTAGTCTGCACATCACGATGTCGGAGAAAATCCCGCACCTCGAAGATCGTGGCGCCCATGTCGAGTAACCGCGAGCCCGCATAGCGACGCAACTCGTAACTGGTTTTGGTCCGATCCTTGATCCACCTGCGCGACCCATTTCGAATGGCGCCGATAAATGGCATCGTGCCGGTCGGTCCGATTTGCGCCTGGTACAAGATAGCCATCGGTGCACAGCGGCTGGAACCTAAGTATCTCCTTGAGAACATCTGGAGCGACGGGCACCCAACCCTCACACCCTTTCGGAAAAAATCTTCTTCCGGACGGTTTACGATGCCTATCCTGCCGTCGTTGATCCAGTGAACGCGGGCGTTGACAATCTCAATATTGCGGAGTCCAACTCTCGAAAACAGAAGATGGGCAACGTACGCTCCAGGGTCGCTTTTCCGCCAGCGCAGGCGCCGCAGCGTTCATCGCCGTAAGCGCTTTCATATCGAGTGGGCGGGGCAATGAGCGGTGTGGTGTCTCTACAGTTTCGCCGCGGAAACCGGTGAAATCGGGTAACTTCATCCCTTCGTAGAATTTCATCTTTCGCAGCGCGACGATTGATCGGGCCTGGCGGACGTAGCTCGCCGTAGACGTGCGGACACGCTGGATCACATCTGATCGCGTTGCGTCCGTCGCGCGTTTTTCAGCAGAGTCTACTTGCCGCTTTTCGAATTCGCGAATCAAATTCGCGGTCAATAACGATGTTGGTTTGGTGTCCGGATCGCCACCGTGAACGGTTTTCACGATCATGCGCAATGAACGGATGTTGCTGCGAATTGTGTCGTGGCGCTGCACAGCATTCCGCTGGTACCTGGCGATCAGTTCACCGATTTTCGCGTTGTCGTTGCGCAACCTTAGTCGGTCTGCGCCTCGACCTGCATCGGCCCAAAACGATTCGATTATTTTTGCAGCGATGCGTTTTGCCGGGCCAATCTCCTTCGCTCCTGTATTTCGGAAAATCCGTCGTGTGCCGTTGATCCCGGGCGCGGTGAATCGAACATGCCAATCGTTTCGACCCGGACGGGGCGGGTTCAGGTAGAACTTCCGCGTTGTGCAGCGAATTGGTATGAGTAATTTTCGTTCCTTCATGGAGCTAATGCTAACACAACACGTAATTTTATGCTACCGAATCTGCTACCGATTTTGGCAGCACGAAAGTACAAGTTCGTACAGCATTTACCTGGGAAATAGCTATTTGCACCGTTAGCTCAATTGGCAGAGCAAGTGACTCTTAATCACTGGGTTGCAGGTTCGATTCCTGCACGGTGCACGAAATTCGCTTAATCCACGTATCTCTGCGCAATCGGCATTTTGCGGCCCATCCCAAAGGCGCGGCTGGTTACTTTCAATCCCGGCGCGGCTTGCTCCCGCTTGTATTCGTTTAGGTCAACGCGGCGCTGCACCCAGCGCACTGTTTTCTCATCGAATCCGCGCGCAATGATGTCCCGCGCGCTTAGGTTTTCTTCCACGTAAAGCTGCAGGATCTCATCGAGAACGTCATAAGGCGGCAATGTGTCCTGGTCCTTTTGATTTGGTTTTAACTCCGCGCTCGGCGGTTTTTCGATTGTGGATTTCGGAATGATCTCGAGACTTCGATTCATCCAGCGCGCCAGTTCATAAACCATCGTCTTCGGCACATCGCTGATCACGGCCAGGCCGCCTGCCATGTCGCCGTATAGCGTGCAATAACCCACGGACAGCTCGCTCTTGTTGCCAGTGCTAAGCACGAGGTGACCGAACTTATTCGAGAGCGCCATCAAGGTCATCGCGCGCAAACGCGGCTGCATGTTTTCTTCTGTCTCGTTTTCAGGTAGTCCTTTGAAAATTTCTTTGAACTGACCTTTGAAATCTCTAAATGCGTCGGTAATCGGAATCTCGAAGAACTTTATTCCGAGGCTTTGCGCGAGCGAGCGAGCGTCGTCGATGCTCCCGCGTGACGAGTACGGGCTCGGCATGGAAACCCCGGTTACATTCTCAGCTCCCAGCGCATTGACAGCGATGACTGCAGTGACTGCAGAATCGACTCCGCCACTTAGGCCTAGAACTGCGGAACGGAAGTTGCATTTGCGACAATAATCGGCAAGTCCAAGCGAAAGCGCCGCGAAAAGTTGTTCGGGCGTTTTAGCTTCGCGAAATTCAATCGCGTGGATCGAACCCGTATCGACGATCTTCTCATCCTCATGAAATGCCGCCAGCTGCGCGATAGAATCGCCCGAAGCATTCACAGCAATTGAGTTTCCATCGAAGATCAGTTGATCGTTACCTCCGACGGCGTTGCAATAGCAGATCGGCCGGTGATATGTGCGTGCCTGCGCCGCGATCATCTCAAGGCGACACGCAGGCGCTCCAAGACGAAATGGTGACGCGCTCAGATTCAGAATAATCTCTGCCCCTTGCTCCACGAGGCTGCGCGCCGGTTCGACATCGTAAAGCGGTCGCGGCAGATACTCGTCCGTCCAGATGTCCTCGCAAACGGTCACACCGATTTTCTTCCCTTGCACCTCAAATGGCTCAACACGCGTCGCCGGCTCAAAATAACGGTCCTCATCAAAAACATCGTACGTAGGCAAAAGCGACTTGTACGTTTTGCGGATCGGTTTGCCGCGCTCAAGTAAAGCGGCAGCGTTATGAAAGGGTTTGCCGCGCCCCTCATTACGATCCACGAAGCCGACCACCAACGCGGTTTCACCGATGCGAGAGTGAAGTTTCTCTAGAAGCGCAAGATTTTCCGGAACAAAGCGCGACTTAAAAACCAAATCCTGGGGCGGATACCCGGTGATTGCCAGCTCGGGCGTTAGCACCAATTCAGCGCCCGCCGCCGCGAGCCGCTCGTAAGCGCTGATGATCAATTCGCAATTGCCCCTCAAATCCCCGACTATCGGGTTGATTTGAGCAAAACCAATCTTCATGCCGCGCTACGGCAGATTATGCGTAACACAGCGACCGGCAATGTTCTTTTGGCAGGGTTTTTGAATCATCTGGCGTAGCTCACACGCCAGATAGTGCCGTTCCCGTCTTCGCTGACGAGCAGGGTGCCGTCCTTGGCGATGGTAACTCCCACCGGGCGACCCCAAACCTTCCCTTCCGACGTAACAAAACCTGTCACGAAGTCTTCGTATTCGCCGCGCACTTTGCCGGTGGAATGATCGAAAGGCACACGCACGACCTTGTAACCGGTGCGTTTCATCCGGTTCCATGAACCGTGAAACGCGGCAAAGATGTCGCCTTTGTATTCAGACGGAAACTGGTCGCCGTTGTAAAAACATAAATTGAGCGATGCGGAGTGCGCCTGCACAAGCACATCTGGGACAACGACCTTATCGGCAAGCTCAGGATGCTTTCCTTTGTGGCGCGGATCAGGATGATTGCCAATGTAAAACCAGGGCCAGCCATAAAAGCCTCCCGGACGCACACTGCTAATGTAGTCGGGAGGCAGATCTTCGCCGATCTCGTCTCGTTCGTTTGTGCTCATCCAAAGTTCGTTCGTGCCAGGACGAAATGTGATGCCGACAGCGTTACGGATGCCCCATGCGTAAACCCTTTGCCCGGTGCCATCGGGATTGAATTCGAAGATGCGAGCGCGATTTTCTTCCGCGGCTTTATCGGAAACATTCGAGCGTGAACCGATCGATACGTACATCTTTTTGCCATCCGGCGAGAACACGATGTCACGGGTCCAGTGTCCACCGCCCCGCAACAATCCGCCCGGGGAAAGATGAGCAGCCAGTTGTTGCGCTGGTCCGCGCGCTTTGAGATCGCCATTACGATACGGAAATCGAATTATCCCTTCGGTATTAGCGACGTACAAATACTGAGGATCATTCCCCGGCGGATAAAATGCGATCCCAAACGGCTTGTTCAAACCGCGTTCGACGAATGTTTCGACGACATCCGGTTTTCCGCTGCCTTTGGAATCGCGCAGCGCCTTGATTCGATTTGCCCGACTTTCCACGACGAAGATGTCGCCATTGGGCGCTGTGAGCAGAAAACGCGGATCGCGAAAACCGCTAGAGTACAATTCGATCTTAAAACCGGGTGGAACCCGAGGCTGAGCGTTTGCAGGACGATCAACGACGCGAGCCCGGTTAATTGCCAGAATATTCGAACTCGGCTGTGGCAAATCCTGGACTGTGATTTTGCGTCGGACCCCGGGCGCATCGCTTGTCCAATCGCCCATGGCTGCCTCGCCCGTGAGAAGTGTGCCAGCCTCCGCGGCTGCGGCAGCGCCAAGTGCGAGTACGATGCAGATCGACCAAGACGGGCGAAGCAATCCGCGATTCCGCATACTCTTGTGGAATCGGTTAGCGGTTGGTGATCGCGTGGATTGAGCCGCGGTCAACGCCGGATCTGGTTTTTCCGATCGCGGCGAAGAATTTTTCCCAGGCGTCCGAGCCGCCCTTTTTAGCGCGCAAACATTTTAGGGGGTAATTTTTCCGCCAGTGCTTTCCCTTTTTTGCGATCGTTAATCACAAACGTGTTGTTTTCGCCGTGTGTTGACCACGGGCCACGCGGCACTTCCTTGAAATCTACAAACTTCCAGTCGGTCACATCCGTTTCCTTTAACCCAAGGTAATCTCGCACGGCAGGCGAAACATCGAGACCTGCTCCCTTGTTCAGGTTTGGTTTCGGCCGTTCGTTGCCGAATACGTATTGCCAGTGATCCGTGCGGAACGGCCCAGCGTCTTCCCATTGCGCATAAACCGTGCGGTTGCCCTTGCGAATAGCGATCCATCGATCTTTGCAAGTAGAAACAGCGGGACCCTGGTACGCTTCTTGAAACCAGGGAACAACGCGCGACGCTTCCGGTCGATGGCCCGTCCGAGCCTTATCGTTATAGGGAAGAGCGCAGTAGAATGGATTCTGTCGGGGTGTGAATTTCACCGGCATGTAATTGCTGCGACGCACGGGATTCGGGTCGTCAAAGCCGCCATAGTTCCTTGTCCATTGTTTGTCCCATGAGCTCGTGCGATTCGGCACCAGGTTATTTCCGCTCGCTTGTTCACCGATCCAAAAAACGGTGGTGACGATGTTGCTTTTCCACGAGTACCGGTGTGCGGCCTCCGATTGCGCTTTGAATAATTGTCCCGGTATGAATGAGATTGAAGTCGCGCCGCTTGAACGATCGTCTTCCGACTTGTCGGATTTTTTGCTGAATTTTGTTTTGGCTGGTTCCGCTTTTTCGCCCGTGCCGTGTGCAAAAAGAGATGAAATTGACGATAGGATGACCGCAATCGTGTGGGTAATTTTTCCTGGTTTCATTGGTGTGTTGTTAAGGCAGCGCGAAAAAGGAAGTGCATCCTTCTTTATTTCGTTCACGAGGACGCGGATGCGTGTCAGTCGACCCGAATTTGGATGCGCCGTAAAATGCTCATCCAATGTCGATACGGATTCAGATTAGTCAACAAATTTTCCCGGATTTAGAATTCCGTTTGGATCGAGGGCTTGTTTGAGCCGGCGATGCAACTCGCGCGCAACGCCGCTGGTCGCCTCCGGCCACCAGCGTTTTTTAGCCAAACCGATCCCGTGTTCGCCCGTAATGACGCCACCCCAGTCCAGGACTTGTGCGAAAAGATCGTCGAGCGCGTGCTCGACTTGTTCACGCACTGTTGCGTCGCGATTGTACCGGTCGGCCATGATGTTGACATGGATGTTGCCGTCTCCGGCGTGACCAAAGCAGGCGATCGGAAATCCATATTTAGTCTGCAACGTCTCCGCGAATTCCATCAGATCGACCAGACGACTGCGCGGGACTACCACATCCTCATTTAACTTCGTCAGTCCGGTTGCGCGAAGTGAATTGCTGAATTGCCGGCGCAGAGTCCAGAGTTTTTCGCAATCCACCTCACCGATCGCCAGCTCCAGCACATTCGGTTTTCTTTTCTCCAGCAGTTTACGAATCGCTGAAGATTCGGCGCGGACACTTTCCTCTTGTCCATCGAGATCGACGAGCAGATGTGCGTTCCCCTCCGGTACAAGCATTTTTCCCAGATCCCGCCGCGCCGCTTCTAACGTGAAATGATCGGCGATTTCCAGTGAACAAGGCAAGAATCCAGCCGCAAAAATTGCTTGCACCGCCTCGGCAGCTTTCGCCGCAGTCGCAAACGCAGCGGACAAGGTCGCACGCGCAGGCGGAAGCGGGAGCAAACGCATGGTGATTTCGGTTACTACGCCCAGGAGTCCTTCCGACCCAACGAAGAGACCGATCAGATCGAACCCAGTCTTGTTCTTGTGCACACGACCGCCTGTTCGCAGCACTTCGCCATCAGCCAGCACCACTTCGAGCCCGATTACGTAATTTCGGGTAACACCATATTTCAAACAACGCGGTCCGCCTGCATTCGTGGCCACATTTCCGCCAATAGTGCAATTTTTCATGCTCGCGGGATCGGGCGGATAAAATAATTTTTGGGCACGCACTGCCGCTTTCAGGTCGGCGGTAAAGACTCCTGGTTCAACAATCGCGACCGCGTCGACGAAGCTGATTTGCGTGATCCGATTCATCTGCGACAACGACAGAGCAATTCCGCCGTGTGCCGGAACGCATCCGCCCACGTATCCATAACCGCCACCGCGCGCTGTGACCGGAATTTTTTCGCTCGATGCAAACTTGAGAAGTTTGCTGACGTCCTCTGTCGATCTCGCGAAAACGACGGCGTCCGGTTCGTGAGCCGCGAACCATTTGTCACCGCTGTGAGCTGCAAGCGACTCGCTGTCATCAACAACGGCGTCACTGCCCAACAATTGGCGGAGCCTATCGGCCAGACTCATGCTCGTGATCGTAATCGTGCTCGACAGATTGTCATTTGATTAGGAGCGCGAGGATCAGTGAGTTCGGATGTCGGCTTGGCTGATTCAGTCGCCAGGCTCCCAGTCTGGAAACCGGCAGGATGGCAACCCGCCCTGCAAGTCAGCCTGGCAGCTAACATCCGATTCTCAGATCGCGATTCGATAGTGCCGCGCCGGTTCCATTCGCGTAAGGAGTTTTTCGACTCCTGGAAAAATCACCGGCTTGGTCTCATCGGAGCCGGCGAATTCTTTCACTGCATCCATTGAATCAAATCGAAGCAGCGTGACGAATTCGGTTTCATTCTCCTCCTCCTGGACGAACAACTCTGCGCCGTGATAGCCTTTGATGTTTCGCGCAGCAATGCTCGGGAAGATTTCGTTGCGGAGCATGTTCTCGTAGGTCTTCGCGTCAGCTGGCTTCGTCCAGCCATGCCAGATTCGCGCAATCATATGTTGTTACGATGGTAGGGCGCGACCGCCGGGCGCGCCGTTCCACGACTCGATTACGAGCAGGAGCATGAGCAAGAGTAAGAGTAAGAGCAACGATCCGGTCACATTCCCATTATTTGATACCCGCCATCGACATAGATGACTTGGCCGGTTATTGCCGCGGCTCCATCGCTGGCAAGAAAGACTCCGGTGGCGCCCAACTCGGCCGGATCACAGCTGCGTTTCAAAGGCGCGCGGTCCTGATAATGCTTCAACATCGACGTGAAGCCGCTGATGCCACGCGCAGCCAGCGTTTGGACCGGTCCGGCAGAAATGCAGTTTATCCGAATTTTTTTCGGGCCGAGGTCGTAGGCAAGATAACGCGTGCTCGCTTCGAGGCTAGCCTTGGCCACGCCCATTACATTGTAGTGCGGCACGACCTTTTCTGATCCGTAGTAAGTCATGGCCACGATGCTGCCGCCGTTTGTCATCAAGGGTGCCGCTCCGCGAGCGAGCGCCACGAGCGAGTACGCACTGATATCGTGCGCTACGCGAAACGCCTCGCGCGTTGTGCTGACGAAATCGCCTTCCAACGCTTCCCGCGGCGCGAACGCAAGCGAGTGAAGCATCAAATCCACACGGTCGGTTTGCCCGCGCACGTTTTCGAAGAATGCTTTGATCTCATCATCGTTGGAAACGTCGCAGGGAAACAACGGAATGTTCTCTCCAAACTCGCTCACCAATTCCTCGACGTTTTCCTTCAGTCGTTCGCCTTGATAATTGAAAATCAAGCGTGCACCAGCGTTCGCCCATGCTTTTGCAATCGCCCACGCGATGCTGCGCTTGTTTGCTACCCCGAAAACGAGGCCGACTTTTCCTTCCAAAACTGGCTGGGTCATAAGAGATTTAAAAGAGTTCGAAAGTTACAACGTTGCAGCGATTCCGAGCATCGCAAACCGTCGCCGCTTCCGCTAAATTTGCGAGCTGGACTGCCTTTACAGTGTCGCACATTTCCAACATCGCAAAGATGCCGGTGTTAGATAAAGTCTGCAGCCTATGACTACTCGATCTGGCTTTTTCTGCGCGCTGTTCGCTTGGATTTTGTCGATTTCGATTTTGACGGCACAAGAGCACACGCCGTCAGGCGGTACCCCGATCGCCAGCCCATCGCCTGCGGCTTCGCCTTCTCCAAACGCGCTGTTGTCGTCGTCGGTGACACCGACGCCTTCACCGACTCCACCCCACCTAACCGATGTACTCTTCAAGAATCTAAAAGCGCGCTCGATTGGACCGGCGGTGATGGGTGGACGCGTCTCGGACATCGCGATTGATCCGCGAAATCCGTTTATTTTTTATGTTGGCCTCGGACACGGCGGCGTTTTTAAAACAAACGATAATGGAGTTAGTTTTGAATCAATCTTCGACAAACAACCGGTGCTTTCGATTGGTGCGGTCGCGGTTGCGCCATCGGATTCAGATGTGATTTGGGTAGGAACGGGTGAGGCGAACGATCGGAATTCGTCTGGCTGGGGCGATGGTGTTTATCGGTCCACCGATGGCGGAGAGAAGTGGCAGAACGTGGGATTGAAAAATAGCCGTACCATTGCGCGTATTGTTGTCGATCCCAAAAAACCGGACGTCGCCTACGCCGCTGTAATGGGCAACCTCTGGGCGGATGGCGGCGAACGCGGATTGTTCAAGACCACTGATGGGGGCAAAACATGGAAACTGGTTTTGAAAGCAGCTGCTCCACACGACGTGCGCACTGGATGTGGCGATGTGATGCTCGATCCAACGAACGCGGAGACAGTGTATGCTGCGCTTTATGCACGACAGCGGACGCCGTGGAGTTTCGCTTCCGGTCCCAGCGTGACTGGCGGTGAAGATGTCGGGGGAATTTTCAAGAGCACCGACGGTGGCGCTACTTGGAAGAAGCTTGGCGGCGGTTTGCCCGCTCAAACCGGCCGCATCGGTCTGGCGATCAGCGCGTCAAACCCGAGGATCGTCATGGCAGTCGTGCAAAGTTACGAAGGAGGATTTGGCAGGCTGGATGATCTGCGCAGTAAGACCGGTGGCGTTTTTCGATCCGACGACGGAGGGGAAAAATGGACGCGCATGAGCGCCATGGATCCACGTCCATTTTATTTCAGCCAGATCCGCATTGATCCCGCAAATGATCAGCGCGTTTATGTCCTCGGCTTCGCCCTGCTGGTGTCTGATGATGGCGGCAAGAATTTTCGCGAAGACCTAAGCGAGAAAGTTCATCCGGATTGTCACGCGCTCGTGATTCAGCCTGGCACAGCGCCACCGCCGAAGCCGCCCAAACCGGAAGATAAAAACAAGCCACCGAAACCGCCTGTTTGCCAGCGTTTGCTGCTCGGTACGGATGGCGGTGTGTATCAAAGTTTCGCCGGCGGCAAAAACTGGGATCATCTGAACAAGATTCCTTCGGGAGAATATTATCGGATTTCGCTCGACGACACGAAACCGTATTTCCGAATCGCGGGCGGCCTTCAGGACAACGAAAATTGGGTGGGACCGAGTGGAGTCCAGAGTAAGGAAGGAATTCGCAACTGCGATTGGACTGCACTTGCCGGTGGCGACGGCTTTTATGTCCTGTTCGATCCAGCCGATCGCGACACCTTTTATGCGGAAAGTCAGCAGGGTGAAGTCCACCGGATTAATTTGAGAAATGGCGAGATACGTCGTTTGCGGCCCGAACCAGCCGAAGGTCAACCACGCTATCGCTTCCATTGGAATT
Source organism: uncultured Verrucomicrobiae bacterium (assembly GCA_963836455.1). GTDB lineage: Bacteria > Verrucomicrobiota > Verrucomicrobiia > Chthoniobacterales > UBA10450 > Udaeobacter. The sequence continues at coordinate 523,187 of CAWIJH010000003.1, read as the reverse complement.
CACCAATGATCATGAGCCGGCTATAAACCGGGGGTGATCTATCTTGGCGGCAACTGCGTCTTCAAGCTCACCGACCGGATGGAAAAATATTCCGTGATCAGTCCCGACCTCACTTACAACGATCCGGCGAAAACAAACGCCACTGGGAGCGGCGCAGAAAATTACGGAGTCGTCTTTTCGCTTGCCGAGTCGCCGAAACGCGCTGGTCTTTTGTGGGCTGGGACGGATGATGGGCGGCTCTGGATTACAGAGAATGACGGTGGCAAATGGACCGAATTGACGAGCAACTTACCAGAGCCGGCGCACGGTCATTGGATCGTGCGAATTGAGCCATCCAATATCGATGCGAATGTGGCCTATGTTGCGATCAACGCCTATCGCTCGGGGAATGATCGCCCCTTGATTTTGCGTACTGCTGATTTGGGGAAAACATGGCAATCTGTCACAGGCGACCTTCCGCAAGGGGATCCAGTTGAAGTGGTCCGCGAGGATCCGGTTAATTCAAAATTGCTTTACGCCGGTACGCACTTCGGACTATTCGCGTCGTTCGACCAAGGCGCGCATTGGGTGCGCATTGGCGATGTTCCTTCGGTACGCGTGGATGATATCCAGATTCATCCGCGGACGTCAGACCTTGTGATCGCAACACATGGCCGCAGCATTGCCATCCTTGACGACACCATCCCGTTTCGCGAATTCACGCCGGAGATTGCGTCCAAACCGGCTGAATTGTTTAGTGTACGCTCGCCCACCGGCGCTTATCTTCAGCCTGGATTTGTCGATTCGAATGGCAAGGGAATTTATCGCGGCCAGAATCCACCCGAGGGAGCGCTGTTCACGGTCTGGGTGCGAGAATTTACCGGCGACGAAATTAAAATTGTCGTGACCAAATCGACCGGACAGCCGGTGGCAAATCTAAAAGCGCCGGGCACGCCGGGCTTTACCCGATTAAACTGGGACCTGCGGCCGTCAAAAGACGTAATTGCTGAATACGGCGGTGACGATCCCAAGCGACTTCTCCCAGCCGGAGAGTACACCGCCGAGTTAACTTTCGGCGCAACGAAGATGAAACAAACGTTTCACGTTGATCTCGCCGAAGGCATCACCCCGCGGTGACAGTTGCGCCATGCCTGCGATCGGAATCACGGGCGGAATCTCGACAGGCAAAAGCACGTTTTGTGACTGCCTGCGCGAGATTGTGCGGGCGGCGAAATTCTTTGATGCCGATCAGGCAGCGCGTTCGCTCGTCCACCTTCCCGAAGTGAAACAGGAAATCCTCGGACAGTTTGGCAGTGACGTCTTTTCGCTAGATGGGGACTTGAATCGAACGAAACTTCGGGCGATAGTGTTTGGAGACGCGACCAAGAGACACGCGCTCGAACAAATTCTTCACCCTCGGATTCGTCGCCAGTGGATTGCGGAGGCGAAAAAGCATCGTAATTCTCCCGACTTTTTCTTTGCTGACATTCCACTTCTTTATGAAACCGGTGGCGAGACGTTGTGCGAACGAGTGGTGGTGGTGGCCTGCTCGCGAAAGGTGCAGTTAGACCGATTGGCGCAGCGAAAATCCCTAAAAGCCTCGGTAGCCGAACAAATGATTAACTCACAAATGCCCTTGGAGGAGAAAATCAAGCGTGCGGATCACGTCGTCTGGAATAACGGCGACCATGCGACACTCATGGAGCAAGCGAAGAAGCTTGTCGCGCTTTGGCAAGAGCAATCATGGAAGAAAAGCTAAAAGGCTCGACCTCGCGGACGGAGACAATGGAGGCAGACGTGTCGACTGTCCACAGTCAAAGTTCGGCTGAGGCGCCTCAATCAATGGGGACGCGCTCCAATGAAGAGCGAAAATTGAAAACGGATCTCGCACTTGACCTAAACGAGCTTCAAGAGTCCTCGGGCGAAAAGCTCGAGGCACTGGCGCAGGATTTGGATGTCTATCTGCACCCCGCCCGCTCCCGTCATCAGCATATTCTCGATATTCTCCGAGCGGCATTAGTCGGCGGCGCTGCTGTCACCGCGGAAGGTTTCCTCGACCAGACGGGCGATTCGTTCGCCATGTTGCGCTGGCCGAAATTGAACTTTTTACCTGTCCCTGAGGATGTCTGCGTCTCTCGCGCGCTCGTCGAGCAACATCATTTGCGGCCCGGCCAAAAGATTGCGGGGGCTGTGCAATTGCCCGGCCAACGCGGGAAGTTCCTCTCTCTCGAGAAAGTCACAAGGATTGAGGGCCATGCGGCCGAAGAATGGACGGAGCCGACTGATTTTGACAAGCTAACGCCTCAGTTCCCGCAGGGGAGGATCATTCTGGAAAATCCAAAAACGAATTCAATTACCGCGCGCGCGGTAGATTTGCTGGCACCGCTGGGACGCGGCCAGCGCGGACTTATCGTCGCGCCACCGCGAGTGGGCAAGACCATCCTGTTAAAGGAAATCGCCAAAGCGATTCGGGTCAATCATCCTGACGTCGTTCTGATATTACTTTTGGTGGACGAGCGGCCGGAAGAGGTGACGGACCTGGAGCGGGAAGTCGACTGCCAGATTTATCACTCCAACTTTGACGAAAGCGTGCAGCGACACGTGCAAGTGGCAGAGATGGTCATGGAGCGTGCCAAACGTCTCATGGAAATGAAACAGGACGTGGTGCTTCTACTTGACAGTATCACACGGCTTTCGCGCGGGTACAACAATCTGCAGCCGGGAAGGGGACGAATCATGTCGGGCGGAGTAGAGGCGAAGGCACTGACTAAGCCAAAGAAATTCTTCGGTTCGGCGCGCAACGTGGAAGAAGGTGGCAGCTTGACCGTGCTTGCGACCGCTTTGACCGAAACCGGCAGCCGAATGGATGAATTGATTTTCGAAGAATTTAAGGGCACCGGCAATATGGAGTTGCATCTTGATCGCGCTCTGCAGGAAAAACGCCTGTATCCCGCTATCCACCCGATGCTTTCAGCGACCCGGCGTGAGGAACTGTTGTATCACCCCGATGAATGGGAACGCGTGTTGATGCTGCGAAAAACCATGGCAGCGCTTCCGCCTCTTGAAGCGATGGAAAAGCTGATCGATAACCTCCATGCGACCAAAACCAACGCTGAATTGCTTTTGAGCGGATTGCGCTGACGCGAAACGTGATTACGGACGCTGCGCGACTCGCAAGTCTAATTGAGCAAATCGAACCTGCCGATCGTGTCGCAGTCGACACCGAAGCCGATAGTCTGCATTCGTATCGGGAAAAACTTTGTTTGCTTCAGATCAGCGTTCCCGCGCCCGATGCCGTAGCTGGCATCTCTGATGCCGGCCAAAGCGTGTCCCCACGTGATGAATCCGCGCGGACTGTTTGCGATCATATCGTTGATCCACTGGCCAATATCGATCTGGAGCCATTGCGTCGAGCGCTGGAAACAAGGGAAATCGTCCTGCACGGCGCCGATTATGATCTACGAATGCTGCGCCGTGGTCTAAATCTGGCAGCTAGCAAAATCTTCGACACACTGATTGCAGCTCGTCTCCTTGGCATTCGTGAATTTAGCCTGGCCGCGTTGGTGAAACGTTATTTCGGTCTCACGCTGCTGAAGGGTTCGCAAAAGGCGAATTGGGCACAACGCCCTTTGCCGGCGCGCATGGCGGAATACGCGATCAATGATGTGCGCTATTTGTTGCCTCTTGCTGAAAAATTGAAAGCTGAGTTAGTTCGCTATGAGCGTGGGGATTGGCTCCGACAGTCATGCCAGCGTGCCATTGAGCAGGCGGCCGTCGCGCGGACGCGTGACCACGACGAACGTTGGCGTATCCGCGGATCGGGCTTACACCGTGGACAGTCCGCTGCGGTACTTCGCGCGCTTTGGCACTGGCGTGAAAAAGAAGCAGAAAAGGCAGATCGCCCTCCGTTTCACGTTTTGCGCAACGAGGAGCTCTTGAAGGCCGCAGTGCAATTCGCTTCGGGAAGCGTTCCTGACTATAGACATTTTTCCTTCCGTCGCCGTCAGGCATTCCTCGAGGCAGCGCAGACTGCTTTGCGCGCGCCTGAATCAGAGTGGCCGGTCCCACGTCGCCGCTTCGGAACCCGACCGAGCAATAAAACAGTCCAGCGCGCCGAAGAGCTGCAACGCCGGCGCAACAGATCGGCTGAGGAACTCGGGCTGGAACCTTCGTTCATTGCGCCGCGAAGCACACTCGAGGCGATCGCCGCAGATGGCGCGCGAACAGCGGCGCTGCTCGTTCCATGGCAGCGCGAGCTCCTGGGCGTTTCAATTTTCAGCAACGAGCCGCCCACCAATCCGTAGTCGGGTTTATGCGTAAAAAGCTTGGTGTTCTGATAGTCGGGGACCAGTCGCTGCTCGGGCATTTGTTCCGTTTTTTAAGAGACGAAGAAAGAATTCAAAGTTTTTAGGAAACTTTAGGCGGCGGTTTCCGGATAACTACCTGTAGGGGTGTAAAATATCCTTGACCTAGCGAGGTTTAGGCGTCAAAAAGCCTGCCGGAATTAGGTCTTTTGAGCAAAATGCATGAACCGTCGGCTTTGCCTCTTTGTATTCATAACAGTTATCGCGTCGCTTGCGATGTCGTTCCCGAGGCGCGTGAATGCCGCTTCGACTAACGAAGCGCGGGTTACCCGAGTAAAGAATCAGGTCCAATTAGGGAATTCCAAGAACATCGCGCGGAGTGCTTCGGTAAACGACATCGTCCGCGAGCAGACTATTGTTCGAACTGGCAACGGATCAGGCGGTGAAGTGACTTTCTCCGACCAGACCGTTGTGCGGCTCGCGGCCCATACCGCATTTGATTTTAATCGGGGGACGCGTGGTTTGAATCTGGGGGAGGGCGCAGTGGTTGTTCAGGCTCCAAAGGAAGCAAATGGGGCAACAATTCACGCAGGTAGCGTCGCTGCAGCCGTGGCGGGCACGACTGTCATGATCGAGTACCACCCCGGCTTCTACAAATTTTTGGTGCTGGAAGGCACCGCGCGAACCTATCGCCCCGGACATCTTGGCGATTCAGTTCTCGTTCGACCCGGGCAAATGGTGTTCGGCAACCCAGAGTCTGCGCTCAGCGATCCCGTAGATGTCGATATTGGGCACTTCATGAAAACCAGCCGATTCATTACAGACTTTCCTCCGCTGCGCAGCGTGAAGTCGATTGTGGCAGAGAGCCAGAAGCAGCAACGCGAGAAATCGACCAAGAATTTAGTCGACACAAACCTCGTTATTTTTGGAGGTGGGACACAAGTGTCGGTTACCGATCAAGGGCAGCCCGGCACCGCCGAAAACCAAACTGCGGCACTGGCAACGCCGCATCGAGTGCAGAGCCTGAGTCCTAACGCAGCTCCCACTTTACCGTAGTGACCCCCGATATGAAAAAATCTTTTGTGCAAATCTTTTGGGCCGGACTAATCGCGCTGTTTTGGCTCGTTGGCGCAGCGCGCCTCGTTGCCGCAGACCAGTTGCAGCAAGCGCGTGTATCTCAGGTGATTCAGGACGTGCGAGTGCTGGAAACTCGTGGCGCCCCGCGCCCCGCAGCGGTGAACGACAAGGTCACCCAGGGAATGGGAGTTCGCACAGGCGTCGAATCGCGCGCGGAACTGACCTTCGCTGATCTTACGCTAACGCGACTCGGCGCGAACACGATTTTCAGTTTTAAACAGGGGGCACGTGAACTTGATCTGACAAGTGGGGCGGTTCTTCTAGAGGTGCCGCCCAAAGCACCGGCAGTCAAGGTCAGCACATCGGCCGTTACTGCGGCGATAACAGGTGGGACGGCCCTCTTCGCAACAGGCCCACCCACGAAATTCATGGTCTTGGAAGGGATCGGCACGTTTTATCCGGCTGGTCATCCTGAAAGAGCCGCGACCATAAATGGCGGCGAAATGATGACGATGACGGCAAACGGGCGCATGACGAAACCAGAGAAGTTTGATGTAAAGCTGGTTCTCAAGACGTCGCGTTTGATTAAGGATTTTCCGCCGCTCGAAAACATGCCGTTAGTCATGGCGGTCGTGGACCTTCAGCTCGCGGAGCAGCAATTGGCTGGTTTAAACAGCCAGGCCCTTGCCAGAGACCTGGTAGACGTGATCGGCACGACTGATCAAAACGTTAATGCGAACCCGGTTTTTTTAGTGAGAAACTCGACGTCGAGTCCAACGCCGCCACCGCCAACGCCGCCGCCGCCCACGCCGCCACCGCCAACGCCGCCGCCGCCCACGCCGCCGCCGCCCACTCCGCCGCCGCCCACTCCGCCGCCAACGCCGACTCCAACCAAGTTTGGTACGCCAAGCACGATTACTTCCCCGAATCCTTACGTGATAACGAGTGGCACAGTGATTTCCACCGACCCCTCAATCACCACCAACGGCGTAACCGATCTAGGAAAAATTTATCGAGGACGATCGATCGACGGTCCGGTTTCCGCGTGGGCCTTTGGATCGACATCGGCTTTTGATACTGCAAGCGGATTCGATGACTTAATCGGGGATAACTCGGGGGCAGCATTCAAGTTCACCGCTCTCCAGCTAAACGGTGATCCAACCATCGATACGACAAATGGTGAGATCAATCTGGGACTGATCGCCGTTAATGGCATTACTTCCGGAGGCGCTGGCGGCGTGCTGACCTTCGAAGGTATTCGCGGTCTTTTGCTCGCAACGCAAAACGGTTCGATTAGCCTCGGTCCCAACATTTCGTTTTCCGGGCTGCACGACTTGACCATTTATGCTCGCGGTTCCAGCAGCGATTTGACTCTTGGCTCCGACATCAGCACAGCAAGCCAAGTGAGCCTTTTTTCCGAGCGCGACATGTCAATGACCTCGAGCATCACAACCGACGATCTGTACGCATTCGTCGGCCGTAACGTTTCGATTAATGGTGAAGCGCTTATCCACGCTCCGACCATTAGTCTACACGCTGGGCAGAACTTGGATTGGAGTGGCCAAATCTCTAACGAAACAGCCTTCAATTCTAGCGGTAACGTAAGTATCTCCGCTGGTCAGATGCTTAACATTGCGAATGATCTGACCATCGTTCGACGAAATGGGGGAATTACTTCGGGTCTCGATATCATCCTTAATGCAGGAACCGATCTGTCGGTCGGCGGCAACCTCTCGATCGCTACTGATATCAGTAACTTAACAAGTGGGGCTAACATTAGTATTCTCGCGGGCAGGAACCTTACCATCGGTGGATCGCTGGCATTGTTAACATCGACAGCTGCTCAATCTGGAAACGGAGCCAACGGCCAAAATGTGACAGTCTTTGTTGGCAATGATCTGGTCGCTCATAACGATGGTAACTCCGGCGGCGTTGACCTCGAGATCATCACTCCGACTCAGCAGACAGCTAATTCCGGTGCGAATCTTTTCCTAGGCGTCGGGCATAACCTGACTACAGACTCCGGCGGCGACACCACTCTTTTCGTCAACAACAACATGAACCGGATTGCCAACGGCGCGAGGATTCTCGGTACGATCGGAGGGAATCTTCAGACCAACAATCTGACGATTCAACTCTTGAACAATGGGGGAGAAATCGATACGGGAGGCAATGTTAGCTTGGAGGTCTCCGGAAACCTAACCGCTCAAGGGGACGCTACTTTCGAGATCCAAAACAACGGCGGAACAATGGGTCAGAATGCACCGATGCGGGTAGCCGCATCGAACATTAGTGCAAATTCTTTGTTGGCTCAGATCGATAACCGTAATGACGGCGTCATCGACGGTGCCGCGGTCATCTCTATGAGTATCGCCCACAACGCAACGGTGACCAACAACGCGACACTTGCGATCTATGGGAGCGATGGCGCGGCGGCGAGCGCGATTCTGGTTAACGGTGGTAATTATAACGTCGGCGACACATTTCTCAGCTACATCGACGGGAACGGATCGATCACATTCAACAATGCCAGCGCTCACGCAGATGTACTGAAAGCCGGGGTATTCGGCACAAACGGCACGCTCAATATCGGCGGCGGCACACTCTCAGCTGATACGACATTAAAGCTTTATGCGCCGGGGAGTAATGGCCAGCTCAACTTCCTTTCTAATGTCACGCTTGACGGGAACAGTAAAAAGATTCTTGCGGCGAATTCGGTTACGATTTTCGACAACGTCGTAGTGACTATAGGCGGCAAAGCTCCGGCTGATGTTTATACAAACAACCCCAATTATACGGGCTTCGGTGGTAATGGTTCCACTACCGGAACATTTGCCGGCGCAGGCGCGAACAGGCCACGCCCGCTCTCGGAAGCGCCGCCGTTTGATCCTGTGAGGCCAGGAAATCCCACGAACGGAAAGAGGACCAGGACAGTAATGAACATCAAAAATAGCGGGCAGTTGCTATCTCTGCTCGACGGTGCTCTTCCCGGCCCAGATGGAAGACTTAGGGTTTCGCGTCACAACCGCCGCAATGCCGGCAACCCCGATCGCCTGAATGTTTCTCGCATGACGAAGGCAGACCGCGACGTGGCGGATATTCGGCATATGCGAGATCGCGGAATGATTAACAATCGTCTTGGTTCACGCACACGAGCCTTCTAATATCAGGGAACAGGCGTTTTCAAACCTGCTTATTGATATGGCTGAGAACATGAGAGGCATCAGGGACGAACCAGACAGTAAGTGGTCGCGCTCGTGAGACTTCGTATTGACCGTCATTTGTGCGGGTTTGTCACGACGTTGTGCGTGCTCCTTTTCACCTCAGTAAGTGAGGGCTGGGCCCAGACCGCGAACCAGGCACAGTTGACGCGCGAGCAGGCTCCATCAGCCTTTCCCTCCACAGTTCCTCCAACTGGTGCCGAAGACGGGAATGTCGCCGCCGCCCCGGGCGACGCCGATTTGGGTGAACAGCGAATCCTAAAGCGCACCGACGAGTATCAGCCGTTCACGATTTCTGCTGGAGCGCCCTTTTACTGGACTTCAAACGTTGCCCTTACGCGAAGCGGCGAGCAAAGCGATTTTGTCGTTGCGCCGGCAGTAGCGGCCTTTTACGAGCCGCGAATTACCAACACGTTGTACGGGTTGATCGATGTCCGGGAGCAGCTGTTTTATTATGATCAATTCGACAACTTTAATTTCGGGAGTTTTGATGTTGAAGTCGGCCTGAGGTATCTCGTGCCGCAGTGGCATAATCTGCTTTTGCGCCTTGAGTATGATTACAACCGGTTGACTGAGAAAAACAGTTTTGCAGCTTTCTTTCAAAACCACGCCATCATCATAGACGCTGGGATTCCGTTTCAATTTGGTCGCGCTCAAACGCTCACGCTGGGCGCCGACTTGAATATCAGCATCGCGGCCGAGGAATCTGGACAGCCACCAAACATCAATGCGATCTCAGCCCAGCGAAGCGATTATGCACTCTATCTTGGGTATTCGGCGGTTCTCACCCGCTCCTTTTTCGTCAATGCCGTGGGCACGGTCGTAGTGCGCCAATATTACGAAGGAGGCCGCGACGACATCAGCGAAGTTCTTGCGCTTACCGCAAACTATCGTGTGAACAAATATCTTACGGTGAGCGCTGTGAGTACGTTGGCGGCAAGCCAATCCAACCAAAGCGTTTTCGATTATCAAGTGGCCAACCTTGGTGGCGCAGTGGCCCTCCAGGTGAAGTTCTAGATTCCTCGATCCGGTCCGGGATAACCCGAACACACTTACGGAATAACCAGGCTCTGACCAACCGTAAGTCTTTTGGGATCGTGAATACTCTTCCTGTTCGCCTCCAGGATTTCTTTCCAGCGCTTGGGCGATTTATAAAATTTTCGCGAAATAGAGAAAAGTGTATCGCCCGACTGTACAACGTAGCTTCGATCGCCTTTTTTTGCGGCGGTTTTCTTTGAGCTCGTGTCGCCTTCCTGCGATTTGTCCGTCACACTTCGCGCCGGCACAGCGCGCGTTTCAAGTTCCTTGTGCAAATTAAGGTTTTCGTTTCGCAAGCGGGCCGCCTCGGACCGAGTGATGACGGAATCGCCAGACAACACCGTCAGCGCGGCGATCTCGTCATGTTTGATCGAGTTTTTGACATCAGCAGCATGAGCGCCGTCTGGACTCAATGCGAGATAACGCCTGAAATGATGCAGCGCGCTCACGGGGTCGCTTAGTTTGTCGTCATAAAGAAGAGCCAGCTTGTAGTGAACCTCAGCACAACGCGGGCTGTCATCGAGCGCGGCTTCATACAAGTTGATCGCGCGCGCAAAGTCTCCCTGTGCCGATTTGGTGTCCGCGTCCTGAACCAACTGGGCACGGCGCGAAGCGCCCATGTAATCACAGCCGGTTAAGCCAAGAACGAAAAGGATCGATAGCCAAATACAGACCTCGCGCGTCGTCCCCAACAATGGAAAAATCGAGCATGCAGGTCGAATCTTGTCAGAGCACGACATTGTCGCCAATTTGCTTACTTGTGACCCCACGCGCACTTCAATTCTTTTTCTTTATCGGAACATTCATTTTGCTTCCGGAAGCACGTCTAAATGGAGCCCTTTCCATCGGGACAACCTACTCGGTCGGCTTTGTCGACATTGATGGAAACAAACATTCCACAGCTGACGGACATGTGACTGTGATCGTACTGACCACCCCCGCAGAAAGAGAAAAGGCGCGCACTGTGGGGGACCGCGTTCCAGAACGTTGCCTGGGCAACCCGGATTACAGGATGATCACAATTATTCGGTTTGTCAGAAGACATTCTGTGGTCGGGCGAAGGATCGCTACAGCGTTCATCCGGCATCGCGTTAACGAAGAAGCAAACCGGCTTCAGACCCGATATGACGGAAAGAAGGTTGCACGTGATGCACGGAAAGACATTTTCGTTGCGACCGATTTTGATGGATCCATATCGTCGCAGCTTGGTGAGGCGGAAGGAGCAGCGAATTTTCGCGTTTTTGTATTTGGCCGAAGTGGCGAATTAATCGCTCAATGGCAGGGAGTGCCAAGTGCCGAACAATTGGCTACCGCGCTCAAATAAATTTCCCGCTACAGCCTTTCCGAATTTCCTGGCTTAACGCAGATTTCCTTAATATTTCGGCACGTTGGGATCGACTTGGTCCGACCACGCATCGATTCCGCCTTCGAGATTGTAAACTTTGGCGAAACCATGCTGCTGTAGCAGCCGTACCGCCTGAGCGCTTCGCATTCCACTGTGACAATGAACTATGATTGGCTGCTCGCGTTCCAGCTCATCTAATCGTTCGGCAATTTCTCCCAGGGGTATCAATTTTGCGCCATCAATCTGCGCAATTTCGTATTCGAACGGTTCCCGGACATCGATTAATTCCAATCGTTCGCCTGCATCCATTCTCCGTTTTAGTTCGTGCGGGGATATCCCCGGTATAGCTCCATCGTCGCGCACTCCGCAAAATTGTTCGTAGTCAATAGGCGAGAAGATTGTCGGATTCTCGCCGCACACCGGACATTGCGGATCGCGTCGCAGGTTGAGTTCGCGAAATTTCACCTTGAGCGCATCGAAATGGAGAAGACGTCCAATGAGTGGCTCGCCGATCCCCAAAATTAATTTCAATGTCTCAATCGCCTGCAGCATTCCGATAATCCCTGGCAAAACACCCAGGACACCGGCTTGCGCGCAGTTCGGAACAGACTCCGGCGGCGGTGGCTCGGGAAAAAGGCAGCGATAGCACGGGCCGCCGAGATGCGGCGCGAAGACCGTTGTCTGTCCCTCAAAACGGAATACTGAGCCATAGACATTCGGCTTGTGTGCAAAAACACTGACATCGTTTGACAAATATCGCGTTGGAAAATTATCCGATCCGTCAACGATCACGTCGTAGCGGGACACAAGATGAGGCGCGTTTTCACTCGAGAAACGGCACTTGTGCAATTCGATCTCGATCTGCGGATTGATGTCGTGCAAGCGATCCCGGGCCGACTCCAGCTTGCCGCGACCGATATCTTTTGTTCCGTGAAGAATTTGGCGCTGAAGATTAGAAAGATCGACATCGTCAAAATCCACAATACCGATCGTTCCAACGCCGGCAGCTGCCAGATAAAGGGCGGTTGGCGATCCGAGTCCTCCGGCGCCGATGCACAAAACGCGCGCAGCTTTAAGTCGACTCTGCCCGTCGGATGTAACCTCGGGCATGATGAGGTGACGCGAGTAGCGTTGCAGTTCTTCGACGTCCAGGTGCATCGCGCGGCTGCGTTTTTCGTCAATAATGCTCCGATTCATATGCAGCCTGTACCTTAGCACAGAGTCCTGGGGCTGTAGCCGGGATGGGCGAAGCAATCAAACCGAGCCCTGCTTCAGCGGATGGGCATCGCCTGAAAGCATCGGACCAACAACCCCTCCGCTATTTTCGCTACTCTGTGACCTTTACGGGCGTGCCGACGGGGGCGTTTTCGTAAAACCTACTCGCCATTCCCCTGGGCAAACGAATACAACCGTGAGAAGCGGCAAAGGGGGGCACATAACCCTGATGCATCGCGTAGCCGCCCCGGAAAAACATGGCATACGGCATTTCCGCACCGTCGAAATGCGTCCCCGGGGGGCGTCGATCCTTCCGAGCGTCAATGTTTGATACCACGACATTGCCGTAATCGTCTATATAATCGCCGAATATCGTTGAGACGTGATCCGGGCTCTTTGAGAGAACGGAATAGCTTCCGGGCGGCGTGGAAAACCCTGGTTTGCCGGTGGAAACAGTCGATTCGCCGACCAAAGTCTTGCCCCTGTAAAAGTAGGCTTTCTGTTCGCCGATATGAACAACGATCCTGGCCGGCCCGGACGCGCCTTCGTCATTCCAAAAACCGATCTCAGTGGCCCGAGGGTAGGGACCCTCTGGAAGAGTCTCGCAACCGCAAATGATTAGTGCGATCAGGCATGCGCCTGCAATGCGGATAAAACAGCCAGGGTTCATGAGGGCCGATATTTATCCGCGTTTAGTTAGGCCGCTTCAACTTAAATTATGCAGCCCAATCTGCCGGGGGGTCGCCATTGTATTTGCCATCAACTATCCCCGTTTGACGCTATCCGTTTGTCCCAATACGCTCTGCCTGATGCAGACTGTGCAACCGCCAATCAATTTGGAGAATTGGATCGAAGAAAACGCCGATAAATTCAAACCTCCGGTCAGCAATCGTTATCTCTATGACGGCCGCGATTTCTTCGTGATGGTGATCAAAGGTCCGAACGCGCGGAATGATTTTCACCTCGTCGACTCGGAAGAGTATTTCTATCAGCTAAAGGGCGACATTAAAGTGCGCGTCCGCGAAGGCGACCGCATTGTGGACCACATCGTCAGAGAAGGCGAAACATTCTTTATCCCTCCGAATGTGCCGCATTCGCCGCAGCGCCCGCCGGATACGATTGGTGTTGTGGTCGAACGCCGTCGGCCACCGGGAGAAAAAGAACACGTTATTTTTTATTGCGAGAATTGCGGCTCTTTGGTGGAAGACATCCATTTCGACTGCGCAGATATCGTTGAGCACTTCAGCCAGGCGATGCTCGATTTCTGGAATGACGACGCGCGCCGTACCTGCAAGAAGTGTGGCAAGAAAGTTGAGAAAGCGCAGGCGATGCGCGGTCTGTAGGGCGTTTCTGTGAAACGCCGGTCCCAAGAAGATGGCGTCTGACACAGACGCCCTACAATGAAGATCGACCTCCATACCCACATTCTGCCGCGCGAGTGGCCGGACCTCGACGCAAAATACGGTTACAGCGGATTCGTCAGGCTTGATCATTACAAGCCCTGCTGCGCTCGCATGATGATCGGAGACCGTGTCTTCCGCGAGATCACGGACAACGTCTGGGATCCTCGCCAACGGATCGAGGAATGCGATCGCGATGGCGTCTCGATGCAGGTACTCTCGACCGTGCCAGTCATGTTCAGCTACTGGGCGAAACCGGCTGACGCTTTGGATCTTTCGCGGCGACTAAATGACCACATCGCGGAGGTCATTCGTGGACATCCGAAGCGATTCGCAGGTTTGGGGACGATTCCAATGCAAGATCCGGATCTTGCCGCAGGCGAATTGGAACGATGTATCCGCGAACTGGGATTGCGCGGCGCACAGATCGGCACGCATGTGGACGCGAATCCTCACTCTGGACGCATCGATCCTTTGAACCTCGATAATGCTTCGCTTCAACCTGTCTGGAGCGCCGCCGAAAAACTCAACGCCGCAATTTTCGTTCACCCCTGGGACATGGTCGGCAAAGAACGCATGCCCAAGTACTGGTTACCGTGGCTTGTTGGCATGCCGGCTGAAACCTCGCTGGCGATTTGCTCGATGGTCTTTGGCGGTGTGTTCGAGCGTTTTCCCAAGCTTCGCGTCGCTTTCGCCCATGGTGGCGGAGCATTTCCCTTTACCATTGGTCGTGTCGAGCGCGCGTTTCACGTGCGGCCCGACCTGGTCGCCGTGGAAAACAGTACAAATCCACGCGCATATCTGGCTTGCGGCAAGGAGCCCGCGCGGTTCTACGTCGATTCACTGGTCCACGACACCGATGCACTGGATCTTTTGGTAAAGCTCTTCGGCGCGCAACGCGTCGCGCTGGGCTCCGATTATCCATTTCCGTTAGGCGAAACGAAACCAGGCCAGCTAATCGAATCGATGAAACTTTCGGCCAAAGAGAAAGCACAGCTGCTTTCCGGAACAGCGCGCGAATTTCTTGGGCTTCGTTAGGTGTTAGAGCGTCAAAGCGCTCAACGCGTGTTTTCCGCGCTACATTTCGCGTCGGATGGCCCAGAGATCGTGAAACACCGGCTTGAACAGTGATTCTTTCAGAAAAGGCACGCCAGGTGATCCTCCTGTGCCTTTCTTCGCTCCGATTGTTCGTTCAACAAGCTTGATGTGCCGGTAACGCCACTCCTGCAGGCCTTCGTCAAAATCGGTCATCAATTCGAAAAGGATCGAGCATTCAGGCGAATTCTTATACAGCTGCAGGATTTGCTCCTGTACACGCTCGTCGGGTTCATTTGGTTTGGTGACGTCGCGATCCTTTAGGTCTGCGGGAATTTGTGCGCCGCGGGTAGCAAGGAAATCGTAAAAATGATCGACCACACTACGTTCTCGAAGCAGTTGTTGCAGCCGATCGTATCCCGGGAAATCCGGCTTCAGGTATCTGACCGTCGATTCGCGCTTGTATCCAAGCACAAATTCAATTTCTCGAAACTGTACCGATTGAAATCCCGATGCAGTTTCGAGGCGGTCCCGAAAACTCGAGAACGAAGAAGGAGTCATTGTTTCAAGAATATCTACCTGGGCGACGAGGACCTTCATGATTGTGCGGGTACGTTTGAATGTGTGAATCGCGCCGAAAAGATCGCCCGCAGAAAAGTCTCTTTTTATTTTCTCGAACTCATGCAGCAACTGCTTGAACCAAAGCTCGTACGTCTGATGAATGATAATGAAGAGCATCTCATCGTGCTCTGGCGGACTTGAGCGCGGTTTCTGAAGCGTAAACAAGTTCTCCAGATCAAGGTAACTCGCGTAAGTCAGAGGCGGCGGCATATCGGGACTGGATACTAAGACGCTGGATACTGGATAACAAAGCGCGATTCTGTTCGGTCTTTATGTAGCATCTTTTTTTCGCTTTAATCCATGGAGCGAAGATAATAACGATCCCACGCGGCGGGAATGCTCTCCCGTGACGAGTACGGGCCTGGCGCGTACGCGCGTGAGGCAATGCCTTGCTGGCTCAACTCGCACACGTGCCAGTCCTGTTTGTTCGTCATATCCCAGAACTCGATCGCGTCTTCGGGTTTGAAATCTGTTCGGTCGAACGCCTTCGGATGAAAAAACCAATTACACAATATCAAAGTACGTGCCGGTGACAGGGGATGAAGCTGGTGCACCATGGCATAGTCTGGATGCAAGCTGAGCAGCGTATTTGGGAAAACGGAATAATAAAAAACGCGATGAAAGTCGTCCTCGCCGAAAGCGCCCACCGACAAGGCGCAAGATTTGCCGCTGACGGTCAGGCTGTTGCCTTTCGTGATCCGCATGAATCCTCCCAGGAACGGTCCTTCTGTCAGATCGTTCTCTGCCGAGTCGTATGGCGATAATTTCGAGAGCTGCGGGTGCACTCCCGGGCAGTGATAGCATTCCGAGTAATTTTCGAACATCAGCTTCCAATTCGCCTGCACGTCGTAATTGATCGCTTTCGCTGAGCGCAGCATCGGCAAGTTCCAATGCGAAAACTTCCCTGCCAGCGGTGCAAACCATTCCTCCAGCGGAGTAGGGGAATCCGCCAGATTTACGAAAATCAATCCCTCCCACAAACCGAGGTGCACCGGATGCAGTGAATAGTCGGCTTTATCAAACCCAGGGACATCATCCATGTGCGGCGCGCCAAGCAGTCGTCCGTCGAGTGCGTACGTCCATGCGTGATACGGACACTGAATTGCGGAGGCGTGGCCGGATTGATCTTCCTGGAGCCTCGTCCCGCGATGACGGCAAACGTTGTAAAAGGCGCGGATCGTCGATCTTTTATCCCGGACGACGATCAAACTTTCGCCCGCGACTTCCGAAATAAAGTAATCACCGGATCGTGCGATCTGGTTCTGATGCCCAACCAGCACCCATTGCTTGGAAAAAATCTTCTTTTGTTCCTCCCCAAAAAGTTCCGGCGAGACAAAGTAGCGTTGTGACAAACTCTTGGCGCCGACCGTGAATGTGTCAGCCGTCTTGCGAGATGATGGCGCTGGTTTGGTCTGCATCGATGGCATTTGAGAATGCTCCACGCCGGCTGCGTTTGCGTCAATGCGGTAATCGCACACGCACCGCTCGACTGATCACCGACCTCTTGGGTCCGAGGTGATCTCCTTACTTTAGGACCACCTGATGAAACTCGTACCAGTCGTCCAGATTGTTTAGATTCACCGCGTCCTTCGGAGCCGAAGCGTCATCCGCTATGTCGCATGCATCCAGGACGCCCTTGCGCGTCTCGTCATCGTGAATGTAACCGCGCACTGCGGCGTTATGCTTTTCAATCGCGCCTTGATTGAGAGACTTGGCGTTCTCCTTCACCCAGGCTTCGAACTCGGGATAGGTCGGCTTGTTTTGCCTGATGTAATCTTTTACCGCCTGCTCTTCGAGTCCGAGCGCAGCACAAGTCATGGCATCAAACCCTCTACCGATGCCCGGATAACCAGGCGCGAGTTTTCCTTGCTCTTCAAGCGAAACTTTGAGCCATAGACGTGGCAGATGCAAAACACCAAGTGGTCCTGCAACGCCGGAGCTGATCATTGGAACGTATGTATCGGCCATAGTATAATTTTGTTAATCCCAGCTTAGGCGAATTGCAAGTTCATGCGCCCTGCCAAGTGGCGTCCTATTCGCTTTCGATATTCGGCTTTGGTAACGGCGACGAGATTTCTACCTGGGTAATTTTACCGTCGGGCTCGCGGCTGGCCTCGAGTTCCACTTCTTGCCTTGGATCAGTGCGCGTGCTGAGAAACAAGATTCTCGTGATCTTTCCGTTCACACTGATCTTGTTAAGACTTTGATTGAGATTGTTCGCTGCGTTTGCTGCCGCTTGCCAGTTGTCCGCTATTTTCTCTGGAGTAAGCGACGAAGTGCCGGCCTGGACGATCCTTACTTCGTCATCCACGATCTTTCGTGCTGGCGGCCCAGCGGCCTTGAATTCTGGAGTAGCTGGAGTCCAATCCGGTAAGACGACCGGTCCCGGCGCTTCGAGTTGCTTCTTCAGCGCGGCCTGCAGTTTTTCCTTTTCACGTTTCTCCTGTTCCTCCTGCCGCGCTTCTTCTTCTTTCGCTTGGGACAGCATTTCAGTGAGTTTCTTTTTTGTGTCCTTTGACGTCGGGTTCTGTTTCTGAAGTTCTTTGGCTTCCTTCTGCATTTCCTGCGCCTGCTTTAACATGTCCTTCAAGTCGGGATCATTCAGCGGATTGTCCTGTGCGCGAAGGTGCGGGGCGAAAAGCAGGCAGCTGATAACGAAAATAGAGAACAAGCGAATTTGTGGGTGCATCGCAGGAGAATAGCAAGCTCGCCAGGTTCCTTACAATTCAATTGGACTGACTGAAGTTATCGTTTAGGGACCACCCCAAAGCCGCGATCAGACGAATCGAGCTTTTTATCAGGGGTCGCTTTTGCACCGCTTTTTTCGCGCGCTCGGTCATCTGTCCCGAAAAGCATCCGCACCGCGAATTCGGAATGTATTGACGATATCGAATAGTACGATATCGTAATACATAATGAAGAATTATTTTACGATGTGGGCATGCTGCCTTGCGCTGGTTCAAGCGGCATTGGCTGGAGAAGCAGGCACGGCGCCAGTCGAACAACGGGCGCAATCGTTCACGATCGGGTTAAACGGCTCGGTCGCCGATGTGACGCCGCTTTTTGGACCGGTACGTGAGTCGGAGTGGGCGCCGGATTGGACCCCGCGTTTCATTCACCCTGCAGAGGGCGTACAGCGCGAGGGCGTCGTGTTCACTACGACAGGTGGCGACGGCAGGGATCGACTTTGGCTGCTCACAACATACGACCTTAGAAACGGCAGGGTGGAATACGTAGTGATAACGCCGGCATTCATGGCCAGCGAGATCAAAATCCGCGTTCTTTCTGACGGCGAACGGCACTCCACAGCGACGATAACGTATCGGCGTTCCGCGCTGGCCCCGGAGGGGAATACTGAGGTCATCAAACTGGACGCGCATTGGGCGGAGCAACAGCGGATTCATTGGGAAACGGCGATCAACGAAGCTCTAACAAAGGGCGGCATCCATGACTGATGTGGAATTGACGCGTGCGCTCGAGCGAGGCCAGATCAAGGATTTTCATCATGCTTCGCATTTGCACGTAGCTTGGGTCTACCTGACCGAATCCTCATCGGTCCAACAGGCTGCCAGGAAGATGCGAAATACGTTGCGTCGATTCACTGCGGCTGCCGGCAAACCGGAAAAATATCACGAGACCATCACATTGTTTTGGGTACATCTTCTGTCACGCGCGCACGCGGCCAATCGTGCGGAACGCTTGGAAGACATCGTGCATGCAAATCCGCAATTGCTGGAAAAGAATTTTCCACTCGCTTATTATTCGCCAGAGCGGCTTTTCAGTGACGAAGCGCGAACTTCATGGGTAGAGCCCGATCTGAAACTGCTTTCAATCGATGCCTTTGCGACTTGTTCATCCAGTTCACCGCGCGACGCATCGAATCGGTCTTTATCTTGATGATTTGCGCGAGCGCGGATTGACACAGGGCGAGGCGCATATTTTAGGACTGCTTGCCCATTCCGGACCGGCCAGCGTCGCCGAACTCCATCGTGGCCTTGCACACAAGAGATCGACCTTGACCAGCATTCTCGATCGCCTGGCAAGGCGCGGCTTGATCACGCGCGCAGTCGGCGAAACAGACCGCCGCACATTCGTCGTGAGATTAACGGCAAAAGGGCGAAAGGTTGCGAAGCGCGTCCAGCGTCATTTATCTGCATTGGAACGCGCCGTTGTCCGTCGCGTCAGTGCCGCCAATATCAAGGGTTTCAACAAGGTCGTCGCGACTCTGGAACAGGAAGCGCATCAACGCGTTCGTGCGAGAGGTCGCTGACCTTCGAATTATAACGTCACAAGATCCGCGGGTCGGGCTAAACTCGACTGCTTAAAGCAGTCAAGGTTTATTCCGCGAGAACAGGCCCCACTTTATGGGCCGGTCTGGAGGAAGCGGATCCACTCTGCGCCGCCGGCGTCTGCCTTGGTTCCCCGAGCCTCGTTGTCGATTGAGCGCAGAGTGTTTTGTCCGCGGAAGTCGTGCGCTTATCTGAACCAAGCGAATCAATTGTGGGAAGAGCGGATGATTCTTGTTCGCGCGATAGAATCGATGGTAGCCGTTGGACCAGGTAGTCAGCAGGCCAACGGCGGTAAGCCTACGCAGTTCGTCCTGAATAGTGCAGAGAGCCAGCCCACTCATGCTGGCGAGTTCGCGCACGTAGCGTTGCTTTTGCGGCAAGTCAAAAAGTAATCGCAACAATTGCGCCCGTACTTTTGGAAACAAGACATCTAAAATCGCGCGTTCAGAATGCACTATGGCAGATCATGTAGACTCGACTGCTTAAAGCAGTCAAGTTTGGAATTAAGGTTGTCAGATAATTTCGAGCAAGCGGATTAATCTGCGGAGCGACCGCGGCTGGGCGCTGGGGTGCTCGGCCAGCGCAAAAGATGCAGTGGTACAAATCAGGTCATCTAAACGCGCGGATAAAGAGGAAGAGGAGCACTAGAATCAGGACGGCGAAGGTTCCGCAAAGAATTCGATCTTGCAGGCGAGCACGCCGCGCCGCTTGGGCGTACGGGACGCGCGTAAAGGTGACCATTGTGTAAAGGGGCAGATACATGCCAGGCAGCGCAGCCTCGAGAAAGTGATCGAGTTTTTTCTTAGCCCGGAAGACTCTTGATGCGGTTTTATCGCGCATCTCAATAAAATTGCCGATCGCCAGATCAGCGAGCGCGTCAGCATTTTCTTTTCGGCGTGAAAAATATTCCGCGAATGCGCGTTCGCGATTGTTGGGAAATTTTTCCAGGCATTCGTCGAGAACGACGCAATCTTCGAACGCGGCGTTCATTCCCTGGCCATAAAATGGAACAACTGCGTGGGCTGCATCGCCGAGCAGGCAAACCCTGTCACGGTAATACCAAGGCGCGCAACGAATCGTCACAAGTGAGCCGGTTGGGTTGTTATTGAAATCTTCGAGAAGTGTCGGCATGAGGGGAACTGCGTCAGGGAATTCTTCATCGAAGAAACGCCGGACGTCGTCCTCTGTCTTTGTTGCGGCGAAACTGCGCGGCCCCTCGAATTCCCAGAAAAGCGTACAGGTAAACGAACCGTCAGGATTCGGAAGCGCGATCATCATGAAACTTTTACGCGGCCAGATATGGAGCGCGTTCTTCTCCATTTGCCAGGAGTCGTCCGGCCCGGGCGGAATGGTCAATTCTTTGTAGCCGTGAGCGAGATAGCTCTCGTCGTATTGGAAATTGTCGATGTTTTGCTGCATGGACGCGCGCACAGCCGAGAACGCGCCATCGACGCCGATCACAGCATCGCCACGTGCGGTCAATTTGCCGGTCTCGGTTTCCAAATGGCAGACCGCTTTGTCCAAATCGACGTCGGTGCATTTGTGATTGAAATGGACCCGCACATTCGGGTAACGCTGCGCCGCCTCAATTACCGCGGCGTTAAGCGAAGCCCGCCCGATCGAGTTGATGCATTTTTTGGGATCGACATCATAAGGGGCGAAATGCAGCGTGCCGGATTTATCGTGAATCATCCGACCGCGCATTGGGATCGCGTGCCGTAACGCTTCGTCAGCGATCCCGATCCGTTCAAGCGCATGAATCCCACGGGTCGAAATTGCCAGGTTGATCGAGCGTCCACCAACAATGTTGCCCTCGCGTGGGTCGGCCCTGCGCTCGTAGAGATCCACATCATACCCTCGGCGTCCCAAGTATGCGGCAAGTAATCCACCGGCAAGGCCGCTACCGACGAGAACGAACTTAGCTGGCATCAGGGAATTCTTAACCGTGGCTTACGCGGATATCACGGTTATTCAAACGGTGGCGGATGGCGCAATTCTCGAGTCGCATCTTACAGCGACAGAGCGCCGTGGTACACCGTTACGGAATAGCTCTGTCTGCCTCCGCGCCCGCTTAGGGCGTCGGGGGTTGCGTCAAATCGCTGATACTAACCCGCTCATTGCGTTCGGAGCCACCTTTACTGGCTTTACTCGCGGCCGCTGCTTTCGACTTCGGCTTACCGGGTTCATAATCCTGCAGCCACGCACTCCATTGCATGTTCTCTTTCCACGCCGTAATTCCGGAATGACCGTAATGCTGTTCGACCTCGTACTCGTCGTCTTTTACGACAGAGCACCAGAATAGCCGGCCAGCCCTCCGCCAGCCATCGAGGATGATGCCGTCGGTGAAAGGCTGGTTCCGCGCAGTCACTACAAGGCAATTATTTTCGCTCGACGTATGATCGTAGGCGACGCCCCAGTGAAGCACCAGCGTCCTGAGCTTAAGTTCTTTCAATTGTGTGCCGATATCCTGTGCCCAATGGCCACACCAGCCGCGTTTTCGAGCCCCGACGTTGACCAGGAAAGCCTGAAACTCCGGGTTTAAGACGACGTGATAATCGCGTGCGAGTTTGCGCGCCGTCGTGTGCGCCGTAACCGACACAAGCTCGGCTTCCTTGGGATCCACGTCGGACGAAAGCCCTGCAAGCGCCTTGCTCAAATCCCTGATCGATCTCTCGTCTTTGGCGAATGCCTGATCGGCGAGAGGCAGAAACGCGCACACGAACAAAATGCCAAGACTTAATTTAAACATTCTTTTTAGCCCTCTAAGCATCTTCACTCCGGCGTCGGCATTGCAACAACAAATGCGGCCGTCATAGACAGTTCGATGGATGGTTTACGCGTGAATGCTGCTCGTGTCCAGACTTCGTTGATGATAAAAATGGTCTCTTCGCTAGATGCATCTTCGGCAACTTATTTATTGCTTCGTACTAGTTGGAATTCTTGGGGTGGTTGCGAAAACTGCCTCGGCCAGGATCGTGCCGATTTCCAAGACTCCGCGAACCTCTCGATATTTCGATCTTGAGTCGAGAAATCGCGAGACGTACGAGCGAGCGCGGAGCTGGCGCCTTTTTATTGACCGTCCATTGGATTGGCTCACGCTGTTTCGTTGGTATTTTGGCAACCTCGTCTGGTTGCTGCCGCTCGTTGTATTCATGCCGGGGCTATGGCGTTCCAAGCGGACGCGGTTTGCTCTAATCCTGACGGCAATCATTGCCGCAGCATCGCTGATTGAAGTGTGGTGGCGAGGCGGAGGCGATTGGCGAATCCATCGGCTTTTTTCGCGTGGCGGCCCCGGACATTCCTCTCCTGATCGAGGAGACGAAAGCTCGACTTAGTGCGGGCCGGCCGGAGGGAATCTTATGACAATATTCTTCGGGCGCTCGTTAGAGCCGGCAGGTTCTTCGCGGAAGATATAACGGGTATTCCGTGGACCGAAATCGATTTTCCCGAGGATGTCGCGTATGCGAATAATATCATCCTTACGGCGCTACAGGATAGGGCGGTGAGATTATGAAGCGCCCCGGTTCCAACTGCGCCCTGCACAAAGCGTCCGCAACCCAATGATCAATAGGCCTATTCACGTTGTTGGCGCAGGAGGAATCGGGGTTGCTCTGGCGTGGTCGTTGTGTCGCGCTGGCTGTAGTGTGACGGTTGTGGATGCCAATCCGCAAAAAGTCGAGCACGGACGGCGCGAAGGTTTGACTGTGGTCGGGCACGGGACAGAGCAGGCATCGTTCACGCTTTTTGAAAACTGGTTGCTCCCAACCGATGCGCTGGTTCTTTTATGCACTAAGACCTATAACAACGCCGCGGTGCTTGCCGCATTGCCTGAGACATCGCGCCTTGTGCCCGTGCAGAACGGCTTCGATCCAAAACTTGATCAGCGAAATCATGCGGCCGAAGGAATTGCATCGTTTGTCTCGGAATGTTTGCGCGATCGGCCCGTCACACGCATCACCCGCCCCGGCGACCTCCACCTGGGTGCGCGGCGTAGTGTGTCTGCCGCTGAGAAAAATGATCTTGCCGAGTTGGCTCACGCACTTTCGCCAGGCGCGCTATTTGCTGTCCAATCGGTAGACGACGTCAGGCCGTACAAAGCGACAAAGCTGATGTACAATGCCGCCATCTCGCCTCTTGCGGCGGCGGCGGGTGTCGACAATGGTGAACTGCTAACCGACCCGGTGGCTAAGCGGCTTTTCTTTGGCTTGCTGCGAGAAAACTACACTATCCTTCGTCACGCTCGCATACCTTTGTCGAAGATTGGTCCCTTTCATCCGGACACCGTCTCACTTATTCTCAGAATCCCGGGTTTGCCCTCGATCATGGGTGCTTTCTTTCGTCGGTCTTTGCGGGGCACCTATTGTTCGATGGCTCCTGATATGGTCACCGACCGAACCGAGATCGATGCATACAATGGACACCTGATTCGGCTTGCGGGCGGATTGCCTTGTCCTCTGAACCGTGCCGCTCTTGCGCTCGTCAATAAGATCGTTCGCGACCGGCTGATACCCGGGCGTGCCCATCTGCATGAATTGGAGGGAGCCCTGAAAGGAGAACCGGTATGAAGAACTTGGTTACCGGGGGCGCCGGCTTTCTGGGAACTCATCTCGTCACCGAACTACTCGCGAGAGGGGAACCCGTTCGCGTGTTGGAAAGACCGGGGGCGGTGGTGGATCATCTGCCGCTGGACAAGATAGAACTGGTTTTCAGCGACATCCGGGATAGTGCCACGGTGCAGAGGGCCACCACGGGGTGCAACTCCGTTTACCACCTGGCCGCGGATCCTAACCTGTGGCGCAGGGATCGTCGGGAATTCGACGCGGTTAACCATCTGGGAACGATCAATGTGATGGAGGCAGCTGTTCGGAGCGGCGCCCAACGGATCCTCCATACGAGCACGGAAAGTATCCTTTCATCCGCGGACTTCAAGGGCGGTTCTGTCGAGCACTTGAAGTTGAAGGAGGAAGATATGGTCGGCCCTTACTGCCTGAGCAAGCTTCGGGCGGAACAAGCGGTTCATCGCATGATCGAAAAGGGAATTCCGATCGTGATCGTTACACCAACTCTACCCGTGGGCCCGGGTGATCGGAATCAAACACCGCCGACGCGAATGGCTGTCGCATTCTGTCGCGGAGAGTTACCTGCATATCTCGACTGCCGCTTCAACTTGATCGATGCGAGAGATGTCGCCCAGGGAATGGTTCGGGCAATGGAACGTGGACGCCCCGGAATTCGGTACCTGCTCGGCGGAGCTAATCATCGCCTTCATGAGTGGCTGCAAATTCTTGGCCGCGCGGCGGGACGCAAGGCGCCCCGTTGGAAAGTTCCGTTCGGTCTTGCGCTCACCGTGGGGTGGTTGAGTGAGCTTTGGGCTGACTATGTGACTGGCCGTATGCCAATGGCGACGGTTACCGGCGTCCGACTGGCGCGACGCTGCATGTATTTTGACCCGGCACCATCTCTCGCGGAGCTCGGTCTTAAACCGCGTTCGATCCAGGAATCTGCTCGCGACGCGGTGACGTGGTACAGGGAACAGGGTTGGATCCCGCCTGGCTCGCCACCTGGCGCGAGCGCCACAGAACAATAATCAGGAAAAGCGGAGCGGCGATGGCGGACGCGACTAACAATGGTAACAAAACCTTGAGCCACGCACAGAATGAAACCAGAAACAGCGAATCATCGAGATCGAAGTAGATCGGCAGCTTGAATGCGGTGCTCGGATGAGTGCCGAGAGCGTGCAGCCGAAATACGATCAGGAAAGTCACACCCACCGACAACCCTGCGACGCCCCCCATCACCGGGCCCCACCAGCCCATCTGTTCCCTTAGTCCGACGCCGATTCCAAGGAAAACCAGGACGTTCACGATCATGTCGCACGCCAGATCATACCAATGTCCACCCGGCGTAGC
This sequence comes from uncultured Verrucomicrobiae bacterium, assembly GCA_963836455.1. Classification (GTDB taxonomy): domain Bacteria; phylum Verrucomicrobiota; class Verrucomicrobiia; order Chthoniobacterales; family UBA10450; genus Udaeobacter. The sequence continues at coordinate 497,754 of CAWIJH010000003.1, read as the reverse complement.
GCGGTCCGCCACCCGGGCCAGTTCTCCGTCAGCGCGATCGAGCATGGCCGAAATGAAAAAGATAGCTCCCCCCCACGCTGACCAAAAATAATTTCCAACGCCAAAAGCCACGGCGGCCCCAATGCCCGTCAGGAGACGAAGATGCGTAATGTGATTCGGCATGATCGAGGTCTTAACCAGCGGGAGAATACACCAGCGGGCCACCGCGTGCATTGGAGTTCGCGGGGGCGGAACGGACGTGGGAGCAGCGGGTTCGGAGCGTCTTTTATTCATTGTTTATCCACTTGAGTACGCCCCCATCTTGGCAGTTCGCACCGTATGCCCTCAAGTTTTTGCTGCGTTTACCGGAAATACTTGTCAGACTATCAGACGATAAATGAGTTGGTATGGTGCTCGATGAAGCGTTTAAACTTTCGGCTCGGGACGAAGGTCTTGCAACGGCCAGACATTCGCAAAACCGGAATTCATCCCAATTTCTGGTATCCGGTCGCTCGCTCAGACAACGTCAAAACGGGAAAATCTAACGGCGTTTCATTTGCCGGCGAGCCAATCGTTCTAGTCCGGACCGAACGCGGCACCGTCTACGCTCTCGAGGACAGATGTGCACATCGGCAAATTCCCCTTCACCTCGGAGTTGTGGAGAAGGTCATCTGGGCATTGGATCTGGGCCGACCGAGAACGAAGAGCTTCGCCGCTATTACGCGGGTAGATCCTTCTGGCGTGTCAAGCCCGCTGTTTCGACGAGTCTGAGTCCGTACTAGCGGATTTAGATTTAGGATTAACGCAAAGAAAGCTGGCACAAAGTGCGGCAAGGGCACACGGTAACTCACATCACCACATGAAAGACCGATCTCGCCGATTGTTCATTTCGCTGATTTGCATTCTTGCAATCGTACAATTGCTGAACGCGCAAGAGCCCAAGGTCGCCAAGTCGAAGCAGTTTATTTATGTGTTGAGGCTGGTGCCCCGGCTGCACGCGGATTCAGCCTGGACGAAAGAGGATAATGCCGTGCTCGAGCGCCATTTCGCTCGGTTTCAACAGGCCGCCAAGTCCGGTCAATTGATTCTTGCGGGGCGCACATCGGAACCAGGCGACAAGACATTTGGCATTGCCATTTTTGAGGCACCCGATGAAGACGCAGCGAGAAAGTTCATGGAGGAAGATCCGGCCGTCGCTGGCGGATTGATGACGGCGGAGTTGCACCCGTTTGCGGTCGCGCTTCAACGCAAGAATCCTTAGAGAGAGTGCTAGTCGACGGACATGCTATTGATGCTGAGCCAGAATCCTCGTAAAGCGCCAGACTTCGTGAAACGTATTGTAGAGCGGCGTAGGGGCGACGCGGATGACGTTAGGTTCGCGAAAATCGCATTTTACTCCGGCGGCTTCGAGCTCCTTTAACAATTCTTTCGGGTGCTCATGTGCCAGGATCGATAATTGACAACCGCGCTCATCGGGATTGCGCGGTGTGATAACGGCGAATTTTTTCGATCCAATCTCCGTTAACAGAAACTCAAGATAACTGGTAAGCCTGCTTGATTTCACACGTAGTGGATCCATGTCGCCCGCATCATTGAAGACCGCGAGCGAGGCGCGCAATGGCGCCATCGAGAAAATCGGCGGGTTACTGATTTGCCAGCCGTCGGCCGACGCAACTGGAATAAATTCGGGTTCCAGATGCAATCGAAACCGCGTGCTCGGATCGTTTCCGAACCAGCCAGCGAACCGCGGCAATTTCGTGTTGGTCGCGTGTCGTTCGTGCACGAACGCGCCTGCGACCGCGCCGGGACCTGCGTTTAGATATTTATACGAACACCAAACAGCAAAATCGACATTCCAATCGTGGAGACAGAGCGGCACATTGCCGGCGGCATGGGCAAGATCGAATCCGACGACGATGCCGCGTGCCCGCGCGGCAGCGGTGACTCGCTTGATATCGAACAATTGGCCCGTGAAAAAATTCACACCGGCAAACATCACCACGGCGAGCTGATCTGTGTTCTTCTCGATCAGATCGACAATATCGTCCGTCTGGATTGTGAACTCGCCTTTACGCGGCCGTGCGAGAATCAGCGCGTCGTTTGGGTTGAGCCCATGGTGCGCGATTTGTGTCTTGATTGCATAGGTGTCGGAAGGAAACGCAGGTTCTTCCATCAGAATCTTGAAACGCGCTTTGGTTGGCCGATAAAACGTTGCCATCATCAGATGGAGGTTCACCGTGAGGCTGTTCATGCAGATTACCTCCAGCGGTTTTGCGCCAACAAGCCGCGCCATCGGTTCGCGCAATGCTTCGTGGTAGGCGTACCACGGCGTTCCACTCTCGTGATGCGCATCGACACCGAGCTTCGCCCAGTTGTCTAATTCTTCTTCGACGATTCCTTTCGCAGATTTTGGCATCAGGCCTAACGAATTGCCGGCAAAATAGATCAGCGGTTGGCCGTCTTCGCCGAGTGGGAGATAAAATTTTTCGCGGAAGGCGCGTAGTGGGTCTTCCGCATCCAGTTTAATGGCGAAGTCTTCGTCATCGGAGAAGGTCATGGACATAAGGCGGGCAAGAAACGTCCAATGCTGAACGCCCAACGTCCAATGCTCAATTCAGAGCTTATTTGGAACGCATCGATCTCCGAGCGTTTTATCGCTCGACGATCAACCGCTTTTCGGCGGCTGCATAAACTCGATGGTCGTGCCATCTGGATCGCGAACGTAAACAACACGTTTTCCGGCGTTGGGACCGGATTGAAGAGTCTGCGGTTTACCAGCAGCTTCCCAGCCGGACGCGTTGATCGCGCTCAAAATTGCGTCGAGATCATCAACGATGAACGCCACGTGCACGAAGCCAACATCGCAGGGGCGAAGATCGACCTTCCCTTTACGCTCTAGCGGCGCGAGATACTCGAGCAGTTCGACCTTGTGACCGCCCGGTGCTTTCACGACTGCAAGCTTGATCTCCGCGCCTTCGACTCCAGTGATTTCACTGGCCATTTCGCCAGTTTGATGCGCGGTATGTGAAAGCTCGAACCCCAGAACATCCCGCCAAAACGCGAGCGATCGCTCAAGATTCGAGACCGTGATACCCGTGTGGTCGGCGGTAAGAATGCGAGATGAAGGCCTCTTGGGCGTGCTCTTGCTCATGATCGCGATCGTAATCGAAAGCAAACGTCCAACGTCCAACGCTCAACGTCCAACTCCCAATTCAAAACAGCGCGTCATCCCGAGTCGCGCAGGCGACGAGGGACCTCACATTCGCGTTGTGGTCACACTATTCAGCGTTGCGCGTTGCGCGCGTGCTGTGAGATCCTTCACCGTTTTCGCGGCTCAGGATGACCTGCGCTTATCCGACCGCCGCAATGACTTTCAGCTCAATAGCAATCGGCGTCGGCAACGCGCCGACTTCAATCGTCGTGCGCGTGGGGTTTGGTTTGCCCTCACCGGAAAAATATTGCGCGTAAAGTTTGTTGTAGATCGGGAAATCCTTTTTCATGTTCGTGAGAAACACGGTGACATCGACGATGTCGTTCCAGCTCGCGCCGGAGTCTTCCAGCACGAGTCGTACGTTTTCAAATACCGCACGGCATTGTGTTTCGATATCGTAATCGACGACGTCGCCCGCCGAACCCAACGTCACACCGGGTATTTCCTTGCTGCCGCGCTTGCGCGGCCCGATGCCGGAAAGGAACAAAAGATTGCCAACTCGTTTGGCGTGCGGAAATGCACCGACGGGTTCAGGTGCGCGCGAACTTTGGAATGATTTGCTCATTTATCGATGATTGGATTCGGTTCAACGTTCGAGTTCAAGCTTCAGAATCCGGTTTGTTGACGATTCCAGACCGGAAGCTTTTAACCGGCGGCAGGAGATCTTTGAAGGTCATTCCATAAATATCCCACACGGTCAGGAATAGTCCGCACACGATCGGTCCGACAATGAACCCGATTGGACCGAAGAGAAACAATCCTCCCAATGTGCCGACTAGAATTAGAAGATCCGGCATCCTGGCATCTTTCCCGACGAGAATCGGACGCAGAATGTTATCAATCGTTCCCACCACCGCGGCGCACCAGGCGAACAAGAGCAGTCCAGCTAGAAGCTCACCGGTCACCATCAAATAAATCACGGCCGGAACCCAGATGAGGGCTGCGCCAATTCCGGGTACAATCGAGAGGATCGCCATGATCGTGCCCCAGAACGCGGCGCCATCAATGCCTGCTACCCAGAACGCAAGACCGGCCAGAGCGCCCTGAATAATGCCGATTACGAGTGTGCCCTTTACAGTGGCCCGCGTGATCGAGGTGAATCGTTGCAGCATCAGCTCTTCGTTCTCGTCACTGAGTGGCAGATAATAGAAAATTTTCTCCAGGATTTTCTCGCCGTCCCTCAGGAAGAAAAACATCGCATAGACCATGACGAACAGATTCAAAAGAAAAGCAGCCGTCGTGGCCGTCATTCGCGATGCCACCGTGACCAGAAAGCCCCCGATGGATTTGGCCGCCGCACCCACGCTCTCGACCAGTTGTTCCTGGCTTGGCACGTGATCGGCCAGGGCTGGAAACCTTTGCACGAGCCAATCGTGTGCGTTGAAAGTGCTTGCGGCGCCGAAGTGTTGTTGAACCCACGGAAGCGCTTGATTACTAACGGCTAGCGCCTGTTGCACGACCACTCCGAGAAATGCACTCAATGGTCCGGCCACGACGATGAAGAGAATTACCAGCGTGACGATCGCGCCTAGCGATCGCCGACCTCGAAGGAGTCGCGTAATCCACCGGTAAAACGGGTGGCACAGTCCGGCCAGCAATGCCCCGAGCAGGAGAGCTTTCAGGAAAGGCCAGGTTACAGCCAGAAAAAGCGCGGAGACCGCGACCACCAAAATGATAACAAAGGCGGTGCGAAATCTTTTCCCGCCAATGTTCCCTGGCTCCATTAGCAGAGTATTACACTAGCCGCTGAGAAACAGGAACAACATCTGCCCAAAGCGGCGGTAACCTCTAGGCGTCTACCATTACCGTGATCCGCCGTAAGCCATGCGTTTCGAATCGAAGGGCATTTCTTTTCCTTCATCATCCGAGCGAGCTGTGGATCTTTCATTGGCCGGTTGTTTACTCGGTCGCGCCGCAAACAGGAACGCAGCTATTTTCTCAATTATGATCATGACCGTTCGCGATGGCCTGCGCAGAAACGAAGCGTTTCGCGGATCGGGCGCGTGCTTTCATCGCTTCAGCTACGCGGTCGCGCGGCGGCGCATTGGTCACGAGAGAATCGAGCAAATGGTGCGCCGCGTGTGCGACATCATCGACGGCACGATTGAAAGCTGCCTCGTTTGCCTTGGAAGGTTTCGTAAAACCGCTCAGCTTGCGGACGAACTGAAGTGACGAAGCGCGAATCTCGTCATCCGTCGCAGGTGGACTGAAGTTATGAAGTGTTTTGATGGCTCGGCACATGTCACAACGATCAACAATTCTCGATTAACGATCAACTACTTCGTGTTTCGCTGATCACGCGAATGAAAACGGATTTGTTCTCTCAATAACCCAACTCCTCGGCATGCCGTAGCCTTGGCCGAAGGACTCAACCATCAACGACCGGAATCAACCGCGGACTATTTGGCGATGCAGACGTTTTTGGGCTCCGTGAAGAAGTGCAACGCTTCTTCGCCGCCTTCGCGGCCGACGCCGCTTTGTTTCATTCCGCCAAAGGGAACGCGCAGATCGCGCAGAAGCCAGCAATTCACCCAAACCGTGCCGGTGTTGATTTGCTCTGCGACACGATGAGCGCGAGCCAGATTTTGTGTCCAAACACTTGAGGCCAGGCCGTAGTCGCAATCGTTCGCATGGGTGATCACTTCCTTTTCAGTGTCGAACGGCGTGATCGTGACCACCGGACCGAAGATCTCTTCGCGATTTGTGCGGCATGAAACCGGCAAGCCAGTGATGACTGTTGGCTGGAAGAAATAGCCGTCACGGCAACGCTCATTGATCGATTCCGGCGCTTTACCCCCGAGAGCCACCTTCCCGCCTTCTTTCTGCGCAAGGTCGACATAGAACTTGATCTTATCGAGCTGTGTCTTGCTCGCGATCGCACCCTGGTCTGTTTTCTCATCGAGCGGATCACCCATTTTCAGTTGCGACGCCATCTCGATGAAGCGCTGGACAAAATCTTTGTATACTGAACGCTCCACAAACACACGCGACCCGCACAAGCAAATCTGCCCCTGGTTAGCGAACGAGGAACGTACGCTTCCTGAAATTGCAGCCTCCAGGTCAGCATCGGCAAAGATGATGTTTGGGTTTTTCCCGCCGAGCTCGAGCGAAACTTTTTTGAACAACGGCGCACAGGCCTCTGCTACTTTGCGACCCGTCACCGTGCCGCCGGTGAATGAGATGGTGTTGATCTTCGGATGTGTTGTGATTGCAAAACCGACATTTGGGCCCGTGCCATGTACGACATTAAGGACGCCGTTCGGCAAACCGGCCTCGCGGATGATCTCGCAAAGGATGTAAGCCGTCATTGGCGTGAGCTCGCTCGGCTTGGCGATCGCAGTATTGCCGACGGCGATGGCCGGCGCGATTTTCCAGCTCAATAGATAAAGCGGCAGGTTCCACGGCGATATTAATCCGGCGATGCCACGCGGCTGCCGCAGCGTGTAGTTGAACGCGACATTGTCGGTGATATGCGCTTCGGATTCCGTGTGCAGAATTGCCGTTGCAAAGAAGCGGAAATTGCTCGCGGCGCGAGGAATATCCAGTGTGCGGGCCAGCGAAAGCGGCTTGCCCGTGTCGATCGATTCGGCGCGCGCCAGTTTTTCCAGATCGCGCTCAATCAGGTCGGCGATACGGAGCAGAAATTTCGATCGCTCTGCTGCGGATTTTTTAGACCAATCAAAAAACGCCTTCTTCTGCCGCCGCGACAGCAGCATCGACATCGCGGGCGTCGCTATCCGCGACTTGCGAATACGATTTGCCAGTCGCCGGCTCGATATTGTCGAGGTATTTTCCGCCGATTGGCTCTACGAATTGACCGTCGATGAAATTTTGGATCTGCGGTGATTCGGTGCGCACGTGAGAGTTTAAGCGCTCATCCCGCCTTCGCCAACCAACCTTCGCCCGCAGTCGCGGGACCGACAGCGAGTTGAGAGGGCTACGGCGCGGTGAGCGTTCAATGTGAGATTGCAACGCAGGCTCCGCAGATCACGGCTGGCCGGGCGCGTCTCATTTACATGTACGGAAAACAGCAGCGCCCGGGTCGTGAGACCATAACGTTCCTATTTTCTGCGCGCGTGACCGTTGTGACTTCCTTTTCGACCGCGAACTGAAACCTGGTTAGGCGCCTTATCGCCGAGCGAAGATGGGCTAATGCTCAGGGGGAAAGTTGGCGTTTGTTTCTTTTGCTCAACGTACGCGCAAAATGCCTTGAGACATTCGTTTGCGATCTTGGGCAATGCGACGCCGTAGAGTCGATCGATCCCCTCGATCCTGTCTTTTAATTCCCTCGGAATTCGAATCGTCAGCCGAGCATCCTTCTTCATGTCCGCCAGTTCGGGAAATCCCTGGACCTTTCTCATACTAGTGTCTACGGAAACGCGAGGCCGAAGTACGTCATTTTGTATGGAACGAAAGATTTTCCCGAAAGTGAAGGATGAGCCAGCCAGCCCCCTCCCGCGAATTTCGCGCAAAAAACTCGATAAACGCAATTGACAGTATTGTCAGCGAACAGTGACATTTTGGACCCGAAAAATGGACTAAGAGACACTCGAATTGAAACACGATGGCGTCCTTCAGCTAGAGGCAGCCGCTTGATGAACGCCTTCTGGCCGGTGCCAAAGGATCGGCTCTTGCGGTAGGTTCAGGTGTAACCGTCGTAGATCGTCGGTTTCGCGGTTTTAATGTGCCGATCGATCAGCGCACAGAATTCGTCGGTGTGCCAGTGTTTTCGTGTGGCCCACCAGGCTTGGAATCCTGGATATGCCACCGTGTCGGCAATTGTCCGCTCATATCCTCGCCATAACCGCTTATCGAGCGTTCCATCTAAGACACCGAGATAAAGACTGTCGGCAAATCGCAAGAAACGTCCCAAATGCGCGCCAAACCTCAGCTTCGAAGTGCCGTCCAACTCATCGAATGATCGCAGAGCACGAATCCAAAGCGCGGCTAGCTCGGGGTTCTCGACAAGGCTTCTATTCAAATCGCTCCAGTGCGTCGTCAAAACGTTCATCCCTGCGCGCCGGCTTTCCTTGTTTTGATTGCGGATTTGGGCGGCGAGATAAATGATCGAAATGATGACCCCGATAGCGCCAAGCATCTGCCCTACCGCACTGATCATCTCCCAGTTCATGCGCGTCGAAAGATTGCCGCGGCCTAGGTGCCGGTCGAACTTATCTGCGACCGGGTCCGAGTGGAACCTCGATTCTTTCGGAACTTAGCTGGAACGGTCTCGCCCCGTAGGAACCGCTGCAGAAGTTGTCGAGCGCGTTGTTGGTTTTGTCGCTCGTTCCACCACCGATTGATGCCAGAAGGATGCGGAAAGATCAGAAACCGGCGTCCATAAATACTTATCTCCGCCAGAAAAGGTAAGTCGCGGAAGCCGAAGCAGCGCGCAACGTTCTTACCGAGCAGCACAACGCGCTCGACGCGCCAATCCAGTAGGACGTCGGCAGCGCTGACGTTGCCTTTCGCGTGGTCGAACGAGTCGCCTTTAGCATGCTTCCCGTTGTAGTGCGTATTCAGGTGCTTCCGGCGACACGCGATCAGCTCGTCGTAACTCATTCCGGCGAGTCGCGCGATCTTTCGCCCGTTCGGGCCGGCGAGTGGTTTGCGCGGGTCGCCGCGTCGCGACGGCGCTTGGCCGACCAACCCGATCTTGTGCGTCTCGATCTTTTTCTGTTTCATGATTTGTCAGGTCACGGTAGAGCGGCGGCCGACTTTTGTGAATCAATCCGTTACGCTGCATCCGAAGAAGCGCATCCAGCATTTCGCCCTTCTTCGGGCGCCCGTGGTAGGGCCTTTCGTGTCTTCTGACGCGCGACTAAAAGCCCCCAAGCAGATGCGTCGCGCGGGAAGGAAACACGGTCCTTCAAATTGTTCTACGGAAACAGCGGAACGAAGTTTCCCAAGCTCTCGAGCCGTTGTATGGAATGTCCGGCTTGGGTTGGTGGTCCTCACGAAAGAGGACATCATCGAGTTGGCGCATATCGACCATTTCGCCGCATCGCTCGCATCTATAGAAGTGCTGTTTTTCTGTGTCATCTAACTAATTCCAGGTGCGCAGGCAGCGACAAGGGACGCGAGTAGAGCGAATAAGGCGCGATTCATGAACATTGCCCGCGTCATTTGCGCCCGTTCATATCATTTTGTCGTTGCTCTGTAGAGAGCAAAACAGGCACAATGAGTCGAGTGACGAGCGCGTCATGACGCGCGCAGAGTGAAACCGAAAAAATATCTTCACCGAGCTGAAGCGGCGTAACGTTTACCGCGCTGCGGTTGCCTACGGAATCGTTGCATGGTTTCTCACCCAACTTACGACGCAGGTATTCCCGTTTTTTGAAATTCCCAATTCCGCAGTGCGTTTTGTGGTCATTGCGCTCGCGATCGGATTTCCAATCGCGATGCTAGTCTCATGGGTTTACGAATTCACCGCTGAAGGAATAGTGCGGACGGAAGATCTCGACCCAGTACAGGCAAGATCGGTTCAGCGTGCCACGGGACGGATCCTCGACTTCATTATTATCGGTGTGTTGCTGTTGGTTATTGCAATGCTGATTGTGGGGCAACGCCCGTTTTACCGGCAGACTGACGAGTCGATTTCTCAGAAAAGCATCGCGGTTCTGCCCTTTGAAAACCGGAGCGAAGAAAAAGCCAATGCCTACTTTGCCGAAGGCATCCAGGACGAGATTCTGACGCGCTTATCCAAGATCGCCGATTTGAAGGTGATCTCGCGCACTTCGACGCAGCATTACAAGAGCGCGCCGGAAAACCTGCCCGAGATCGCCAAGCAACTTGGCGTTGCCCACATCCTGGAAGGAAGCGTGCAGAAGAGCGGCGACGCCGTGCGTGTGAACGTGCAGTTGATCAAAGCGGCTAATGATTCCCATCTTTGGGCCGATACCTTTGATCGCAAACTGACCGACATCTTTTCGGTCGAGAGTGAGGTGGCCAAAGCCATCGCCGAGCAGTTGCGAGCGCACCTTACCGGTCAGGAAGAGCAAGTCATCGCCGCCAAACCGACAGACAATCCTGAGGCCTACGATGCCTACCTGCGTGGCCTGGCTTATACGTCTGAAAACTGCCAACCACACCCGCCAACGCCCTTGGCGCACAGAAATATCTCAGAGAAGCGGTGCGGTTGGACCCGAAGTTCGCCCTTGGTTGGGCGCTGCTGTCATACGTTGATTCGCGCGGCTACCTCACACAGAGTCTTCAACCAACGGTCGCCCTCCGTGAAGAAGCACGGCAGGCAGCCGAAACCGCGCTCACTCTTCAGCCCAATCTTGGCGAAGCCGTGTTGGCCAAGGGATATTATTACTACGCTTGCCTAAAGGATTACGACACCGCAGTGCGTTACTTTGAGCAAGCACGTCAGCTCCTGCCTAATAGCAGCCGGATTCCTGAATCGCTGGCCTATGTTGCGCGGAGGCGAGGCCAGTGGGACCGGAGCGAGTCGTACTTCAACGAAGCCGAGCGGCTCGACCCGCGCAACGTTTACCTACTCACCCAGCACGCGTTTTCCTATATCGGCCTTCGTCGTTTCCCCGAAGCGCTGCGAAAGCTTGATCAGGTTCTTGATATCACACCGGACGACGTGGATATGCTGACGGTTAAGGCGGCGTATCGCACAAGCCGAGGGCGACCTGCCGCGGGCCGCGGCACTCCTCGCTCCGCTGCATCCGAACGCCGACGACGCCAGCGCCTTGGAAACACAAGTTTACCAGGCGATCCTGGAGCGTCGCCCTGCACAAATCATCCCTCGGCTAAAGGAAATATTGGCCAAGCCTGATCCAGCGTTGGGTTATCGTCAATGGCGAACTGCGCTTTTGGTTAGGCTGGGCGCAAGAAGTCGCCGGTGACCATGCCGCCGCCCAGGAAACTTGGCGGCAGGCGCGCAGCGAACTGGAATCTTTACTCAAAGAACAGCCGGAAAATTTTGTCCTCATTGGCGATCTCGCGCTGACCAATATGGGCCTCGGTGACAAAGCCGCCGCATTGGCTCTGGCCGAACGGGCCATGGCCGTGAACCCGATCGAGAAAGACGCGTCGATGGTCCCGTTCCGCTCGAGATCCTCGCCCGGGTGGCGGCGCGCACGGGGGAACCCGACCGCGCCATCGCCGCTTTGCAGAAACTACTCTCGATCCCGTACGAGGGCGCATTCGCTGCAGGCGTGCCGCTCACTCCCGCGCTGCTCCGGCTCGATCCGATGTTCGATCCGCTTCGGAATGATCCGCGTTTCCAAAAACTCTGCGAGGAAAAGCAGCCGTGAAACGGTACTGGGAGACTATCGCTAATAATCTCAGCAGAGCCGGTTGGAGTTGGGGCTGCGTCTCAGCCGTCGACTCCAACGGGGGGAACGATCTGGATTGCAGACGCGCATCCCGGCTACGGAAAGCGGTTCGTTGTACGCGCCAATAAAAGCTAACTGCGTTTCTTGAACTGGAATCTGCAATTAGCGAGAGATAGCAGACTCAGCCTGCTGCCCCTGACACCGGATCCCCCATCGTAAGACTAAGGTCTAACAGTCAGAACAGCCCGCACATGCTATTAGAAAATAGGTTCAACGACTGCGCCGAGCTAGGAATTAAACTGAGACTTAACCCAGCCGGTGTTTTATGAATTAGCACTGCCTCCAAGAGGCCACCTCTCCGCACCGTTGAGCCCAGCGCAGTCGTTGCTCCCTAAAATTTCGTTCTAAATAACACCGATGCCGCTACATGTTCCGACAAATCTTAAGGTTTTCTAACGACAACATTTGTCTTAATAACAGTCAGTGAATTAAATCGCACCATCGGGCTGCCAGGGCGTTCGAGGCTTCCGAAGCTTTGAGCCTTATTCCGGGCAAAAGCGATAGTCTTGCTGCAATCGTTCACCGCCTCGCAACTGCTCCCATCCAGCCGTTCCCACTCGTCGAGACTACCACTAAACCCAAGCTCACAGGCGTATTGGCACTAATCATCGCGATTTTCTCGCGACGCTTACCACTTTTTGTGTCGTTGACGTGCCAGTAATAACTGCGCGAAACGAATTTGTGTCACGCGAGTGCGTCGTGATCCTCTTTCATTGCCGCAAGCACGGACTCGACATCACTTATCGCCGCTGTGAGTCGTTCCAGTGCGTCTTGAAGCCGTGTCGCGTCGATCATGTTCATTCGAACATATCTTCTTCTGGGCGTCAAGCTGTATCATTCTAGCGGAGCCTCGACTATCTCTAAAGTTTTCCTGACAACGCGATCCGAACGCCCAACTGACGTGCGAAATTATTTATATAAGCGCATACAAAGTATATTTCCGCGTCATCTGTGCGTTGTGCGTGCTTCTCATCCAATCTAATAAAGAATTATCAGAGACAATTGTTAGTGTGTGCTACTACTGCAAAAAACAATCTCAATTTGAAGCGAAACTACATCAAGCTCTTAAAGCTTCATAAAAATCAACAAGAACGCCGCTGTTATCCCCCTTAAGCCGTGAAAGCAAACTTATCTAATGCTATGAGTAGTAAGAGATCAAAGTTCCTCTGAGCAGCCATATTGAATGTCTCTTCTGTGTACGTGATCCTCTTGAAAGAGAACATCATCCCAGTTCACTCATATCTACCATGTCTCCGCATTGCTCTCACTTGTAGAAGTGCCTTTTCTCCTATTCTCTTAACTCCTTAATCGTGCTATTCAACATCCCAAGTGTACGAGCCATCGTTTTGAGTGGCAACCCGTTTGATTCGTGCAGAATAATACTGAGACATGCGTCGAACCCGAACGTCACTCGCAGTCATATCGCTTCCTAAATGTCGATTCGTTCCTCACAATCCTCGCCATGCGGCCTTTTGCGCGCCTTTCCCTGACGGAACACCAGGAATAAATAGCGAGTTGCATTCTAATTTTCGTTACGCTATAGAGCGCTCTACGTGAATCAGCACTCTTTATAGCTGTCCTCGTCCATATATTGAATCCTATGGGCGATAGTGCAATATCAGAGCGCGATGGGCGTCGCCAGAACAAGTGTCGAGGAGATCATCATTAAACTATATCACTAACACATTTAAGCACAGATTCATTTTCATGCGACTGCCCTTGATCTTATCTACGCTGCTGATTTCATAGGATAGTTGAAAGTGACAGACTGAGAACCAAGTCGCAAGTGATTTTAGATTTCACTTCAGGTGATTTGAAATTTCAATCTATCACTACCTATGACGTTCAAGTGCGCTTCTATATAAACACTGCTGTAGAGACTAACCGCTCAATAATGAATACGCAATATAAAGGCCAAACTGTCCCCCGCTACACTCTCTTTACCAGCGTGTGCGTAAAGCAGCAATGCGCTAGCGGTTGTTTGCCAACCATTATTCTTCCCAGACTACGCGCCAATAAGCAGTCACACCAAATGCCTAACCAATCGAGAAGTAACTACCCCCTATCTAATCAACGCGAGCGAGCTTGCCACCTACCTCTCCTGTGCGTTATCTCCGTCTCGTTAAACTAAATAGCTATACACCTATGACCGATATTCGCTCCACCACAGCCGCGAAGGCCGTGCTTGCGATCGCAATGATGCTCCTCCTGGTTGGCTGCGGAAAGAAGCGCACGCCCCAATACGTCCACATCGGGCCAGATTCATTGCCGACGAAAAGCTATGAGCGCAGACCGGAGGAGCCGTTCAACCGCTCAGATTACGTGATCAAGTTGAAGCAGATGACGAGTTTTTATGACGTTCCGGGCGAAGCCGGCTACTTCATCAACGGCGAAGATTACGGCTTCGACGGGCTTTCATTTATCCTGACTGAACCCAGCCGGGGGGTGGGCCACCTTTGCATACGCACGATAGTGAGGAATCGCATATCGTTCTACACGGCCAGGTTGAGTACCTGATTGGCAATCGGCGATTTACCGTGGAAGGACCATATGTGGCGCGTGTTCCGGCCGGCATGCCGCATACTTTTCGCAATGCCGGGAGCGAACCGTTTAATCTGATAGCCGTGTTCCCTGACAAACATCTTTCCTACAAAGAGCTCGGGAAGAACCCGCTTCTGAAACCAGCCAAGTAATTCATTTTCACCGCAGATAAAAACGATGATCTTAGAACGCGCCCGCAAAGGTCTAATCAAGCGATGCAGCCCACCGATGGCCGTCTCCGATGTGTAGCTTTCACATGATCTCATCCCTTTCATTGCGAATTAGGCTCGCTCTCGCCAGCCATGGCTTATCTCTTTCTCGTTAGACGTATGATCCCAGCACGATAATTTATTGAGCGCAGGAAAGAATGTTTGCCAAAACCCGACGATTCATGCTTCCGGTAGTGGCCTCACTAGTCTTGTTCTCTGTCGGCCGGGCAGAGGAACCGCAGCCATTCCCGGCAGGTGTCTATTCTATCACGATAAACGCGCGGGAAGTTCCCGCGGATGCTCCTGCCGAGGTCAGACGAGCACTCATCGCCAAGTACGTGCTGACCTTCAGCGCCGACGGTCGATTCAAGACCGTCGCAAACGGCGAACTGGATGCCGCCTGCGCGCTATGCATCAACGGCAAAGCACCTTGTGATAACCGATGAGACCGGGCCGGGCCATTGTAAGGTGACGGGAATATACAAGTGGAGGCTTGAGGGGGACAAGCTGACGTTAGAAGTTGTTGATGATGGATGTAAATGGCGATGGTTCTCCATCACTCTGAAGAAGTGGACGAAAGAAAAGTGAGATGCTCACCCGTATTCCAGCAGGCGGCCGGCGTGACGAAAAAACTGAAAGCCCGAAAGTGAGTTATACACGTCGGTATTCCCTAAAAAGTTACGCTATGCAATTAATACGTCATTTACACTTGGTCGGCCTCGCGTTTGCTTTTGTTAGCTGCTCGCAGCGAGGTTTCAATCCTAAGACAGAAGAACAAAAACTGTTGCGGCGGGACGCTGAGTGGGCAGATCTTGCCGCTGCCGGTAAGGATGTCGACAAGGTCGTTTCATATTGGACTGATGATGCGGTGCTCATTTTTCCAGGGCAACCGATAATTGAAGGGAAAGCGGCGATCCGCGCGCATGTGGCATCGTGCTTCAGCAATCCGGTTTTCAAGATCCATTGGAAATCTAGCAAGGTGACCGGACTGTGTCACCTTGGCAGCGATGTCGTGGGTAATACCGCGAGACCTGATAAGGGGTATCAGGGCGAGTATCGTGAATTACGCCTAACACGCGGTATTTCCTCGGCGGCGCGCCAACCGTCCAGATGTCTACGTTGTCCACCACCTTGCGCGTTCCCCATTGCCCTTGCCCTATGATCGGCGCACTGCTTTCCACTGCTTGATAATCAGTTGATGCGCAACCGGCCAGGAACGCAGCGGCGAGCGATGATGTAATCAATAGCGAGATCGTATTCACGCGGCGGATTGCATCAGTGAGCGCAACGAAAAGCCAGCAAAAAACTCTCGTTCCTGGACATCAACGGACAGTGGCAGATTTCACAGGATTGGTTATGCAGAAACGTTATGCTTTTAGTGGGTCGCTTGCGCAATACGATGGAACCGGTGAGGGAGGGATTCGAACCCTCGGTAGCCTTTTGGGCTACGGCGCTTTAGCAAAGCGCTGCTTTCGACCACTCAGCCACCTCACCAAAAGCAAAGCGAGAATATCGCAGGCAATTTTGGATTTCCAATTCGTAATTTCCATCCGTCGGTACGGGCTCGGTCGCATCCTCGCGATTTCATCGGAGTTGCCAATCGCCGATTGCTAATTGAAATGATTGGGGATGATTAGCGAAGACGAAGCGCGTCGGCGAGTTTTGCAGAACGTCCACTCGCTAGGAGAGCGAATTCTTCCCCTTTGCGAAGCCCTGGACTGTTTTAGCGCGCGTGATGTGGTCGCGCGATTGCCGCTGCCGATGTTCGATAATTCGGCCATGGATGGGTACGCCGTCGTGGCGTGCTCATCCACAAAAGGCTCGCGATTACATGTGAACGGCGAGCAGCCGGCTGGGATCGATCGGCAGCTCCGGATTTCTCCTGGGGAAGCGGTTCGGATTTTTACCGGAGCACCGATACCTGCCGGCGCGGATGCCGTGGTCATGCAGGAAGACACGACGCGCGAAGGGGACGAGATAGTGGTGAACGTGGATGTCGATCCCGGAGAATTCATTCGGCAGCGCGGTTGCGACTTAGCAGAAGGCCAGAAAATTCTCGGGTCCGGCGCAAGGATTCGTCCGACAACGATTGCTCTTCTAGCGTCCCAGGGTTTTGCTGATGTGACAGTCGGCGACCAGGTAAACGCAGCAATCGTTTCTACTGGCGACGAGGTCGTCGCGCCAGGAAGTAAACTCGATCAGGGGCAAATCTACGACAGCAATTCGATATTACTTCAGGCTCTGGTACGACACTGCGGCGCATGTGTGAAATCAGCCGAACATTGCCCCGACCAAGGCGAACGTTTGATCCAAGCGATTCAGCGCGGAATCAAAAGTCATATCCTTGTTATTACCGGTGGCGTCTCAGTCGGCGAGCACGATCTGGTCCAGGAAGCGTTACGCACGCTCGGAGCCAAGATCGACATCTGGCGCGTCGCGATTAAACCAGGAAAACCATTTCTCTTCGGTCGAGCCGGGGGATGCGCTGTATTCGGTTTGCCAGGAAATCCGGTGTCAGCGTTTGTAACTTTTTTGCAGTTTGTGCGTCCTGCGATTTTGAAAATGGTGGGCGCGAAGAATGTTGACCTTCTGAAAGTGCCCGCAAAATTGGCCGTTGATATCACAAACGAAGGCGATCGCCCCCATTACGTTCGCGGCCGAATCGACAACGGGACGTTCGTGCCCATCGGGCGCCAGGAATCGCACGCGCTTTTTGGGTTGAGCCAGTCGAATGCGCTGCTGCGCATTGCTGTCGGCCAGTCGCTAAGAGCAGGTGAAATTGTCGATATTCAAACGTGGGATTAACCAATGCTCCTAGTCGGAGCGGTTTGACAGGTCGTGCGCGCATTTTTAGTTTAACCGCCTTGAATACGGGAGCCTTGACCGCGTTTGCACGAACTCCGACCGATGAAATTCGTGCGGATGCGGAACGGCTGTCACATATCGTTCTGGAGATGCAGCGCCGTTTCGTGCTGCGTCTCTGTAAGGAACTCGCGCCAGGGAACGTTTCCTTTGTGCAGTTTTTTCTTCTCGCGTTCCTCGACCAGAAGGAAGTCCTTACCATGTCTGCGATTGCAAAGAAGATGGGGCATACCACTGCGGCGGCCAGCGGTTTGGTGGCGCGCCTTGAGAATCTCGGTTACGTGGTACGCTCTGTTGCGCTTGATGATCGTCGCAAAGTAATGGTTTGCATTACGCCCAAGGGTTCGGCGCTGGTCCGGCGGATTCGCGAAGAAATGGTTGGCAATCTGATGAAGGTTTTGGAGCACCTCACCCCCGATGAGCAAAAAGCGTGGTTGCAGATTTACACTAAAATTTATGATTACTGCCAATCGAAATGATTTTCATCTATTGGCCGGCGGTGTTATCACACCTCAGTAAAAAAGCACGCAGTTTGAATCTGCGTGCCTACGTTTACGCGTCTAATCTCTCGGGCTAAACCTTCTTTATGCGAAAATATTTTGTAATCTCTGGGTTCGCCGCGTCGATGATTGCTACAAGCTGGCTGGCGCGCGCCGGCACAGGCGAAGGATCGACATCGACGGGCTATGGCACCTCTTCTTCAGGCAAGGTTCCCACGTTCACACTTGATCAAGCGATCCTGACATCGCTGCAGCGCAATCCGACTCTTCTCAATGCCGAACAAGAGATCAAACGAACCAAAGGCGTGATCATTCAGGTCCGAGCCCAGGCGCTGCCACAGGTCAATGTAAATGCGAATTTCGATTGGACTGATCCGAACCTCGTTAACGCTCGAACCGTAAGCACGACGGCTGGGGTCCCGATTGGGACGACATCCCCGGGCACGGGCGCATCCGGTTCTCTCGTTGAGTCGCCGCAATCGCAGGTCGGGGACGCTCGGACCTCCTCCGCCGCCGCCGCCGCCCCGACGGCGACGCCAGGGGTCAGAAATACCGAGCTCAGCGACATATCGTACAGCATCTCCGTTATCGGAACGCAGCTGATTTTTAACGGGACCACTTTCAATCAGATCAGGGGAACTTTCTTTCAGCGGGACAGCGCCTACTTCTCGTTCCGCAATATTCTGGATTCACTGCTTGCGACCGTGAAAACGCAGTTCTACCAGGTCGTGGTTAATCGAGAGCTTATCAAAGTGCAGGAACAATCCGTGCACTTGCTGGAGAGTCAGTTGAAAGACCAGCAAAACCGTTTCGAAGCAGGAACAGTTCCACGCTTCAACGTGTTGCAAGCTGAGGTGGCGCTCTACAATCAGATTCCGCAACTGATTACCGCTCAGAACAACTATCGAATCTCGAAGATCACTCTGGCCAAGACACTGGGCCTCGATTTCCAGCCCGGGCGCGGTGAAAATCCGCCGCTCGACGTCATAGGTGAAATGCCGTACAACCCTCGCACGATCGCGCTGGCCGACGCGATTGAGCTGGGAAAACAGCGGCGCCCTTTTCTTAAGCAGGCGCGGGCAAACGTCTTGAATCAACTCCAGCAAGTGCGGGCAACAGCGGGCCAGTACCTCCCAACTATCACCGCGACCGGGGGCGGCGAATGGGTCAGCTCGCCGATCAATTCCAGCTGGCATGATATTTCCAAAGGTTGGGTCGCAGGGGTGCAGGGCAGCATGCCGATCTGGGACAGCGGCGCGATTGCCGGCCAGGTCGTCCAACAGCGTGCGCTCCTTTCAGAAGCCAAGATCACTTACGACGACGACGTTCGGCAGGTTGAGCTGGAAGTGCAGACCGCGTATTCAAATTTGCAGCAAAACCGCGAGTTGATTGTAAGTCAGGAGAAAAACGTGGAGCAAGCCGAGGAAGCGCTTCGTCTGGCCAAGGCGCGCCTGGATGCAGGCGCAGGAGTCCAATTGGATGTGCTTAATGCGCAAGTGCAGCTGCTCACGGCACAATCGACGCGTTTGCAGGCGCTCTTCGGTTACAACTCCTCGTTGGCTGAATTTGACCGCGCGACGGGCGCGCAGAGCAGCTATCAGGAGATGTTCGCAGACTTGGCGCCGCGCGCCACGAAAACGAAGACCTACTACACCGGCAGTGGCGTGGACGCCGAAGGGAAACGGAAAAAAGCGGACGACGACAGCACAGTGCGAACTTCATCTGGAAGGTCCCGAACATCACATTCCAAATAAGGCTCTAATTCGAATTCCAAATCGGCCGATCGCCACCCTTTTTGAATTTGATGTTGGCCTCCCCTTTGGATTTTGGTGTGGCAATTTGGGATTTCGACCGCGATGACGCAGTTACCCTTCGAACAATTTCCCGCACTGAGCGGGTTTGGAATCTGTCGTCACGCTTTTACGCAAAGGATTCCCGGCATCGACGTTTCGCACGATAAGGGCGAAGTTTTAAAGCGGCTCGATGCCGCGCATCGCGAAGTTCGCAACGCAATCGGCATGGGTGATTGGCCCCTGTTTACTGCCAAACAAATTCACGGGAACAAGATTGCGGTTATCGATAGTTGTAGCCGCGGTCCTGTGGGCCGTGAATTCCCCGGCTGCGACGGACTCATTACCAATCAGCGTGGCATCATCCTGGGGGTTTACGTTGCCGACTGCTGCGCGGTTTACATTGTCGATTCAAAAACGCCGGCCGTCGGTCTGGTCCATTCCGGTCGCAAAGGCACCGAGCTCGGCGTCGTCAGTAACGCAATCAAGCAAATGATTGATCGCTTCGGCTCCGATCCTGCAAACATGATCGTGCAACTCAGCCCATGTATTCATCCGCCGCATTACGAAGTGGATTTCGCAGCCGAAATTGTCCGGCAATCTCGCGAGCTCGGTGTGAAAACAATTCATGATTCCGGCGTATGCACTGCCTGCGATCTGAACCGTTACTATTCGTATCGCGCTGAAAAAGGAAAAACCGGCCGCATGCTTGCGTTGATCGGACTTGATCCGACAATTTAAAATTGGGCGAAAAATGTTAACCTTTAATTACGAACTTTCGTCTAATTCTCGTTAGGCCACGTCCCCATGCGCCTTGTCATGTTCGATATCGACGGCACGCTTACCGAGACCATGAAGGTCGACGAAGAGTGCTTCGTTCGCTCATTCAGGGACGTGCTTGGTTTCGACGACATTGACACCGATTGGTCACATTATCCACGCACGACGGATTCCGGCATCTTTCACGATGTTTTCACGTCACGCATTGGCCGGTCACCAGCGGCGCAGGAAGTTTCGCGATTTCGCCAGCATTTCATCCAATTGCTCGCCGCCGCTTCCTCACATTCTCCATTTGCACCGGTTGTAGGGGCTGACAGATTGTTGTCCCGGCTCGCACAGGGCGGCCGCATCGCGTGTCGCTTGCTACTGGAGGTTGGCGTGATTCCGCCCGACTCAAGATGGCCAGTGCCGGGATGTGCTTTGACGACCATCCGGCGGCATCAGCGGACGACGCCCGCGACAAGGAGTCCATTATGAGGCTTTCCAAGCAGAGAGCAGCCGAATGCTATGGCGAGTCATTTGCCTGCACCGTGTATGTTGGTGACGGAGTTTGGGATGCTCGTGCCTGTCGCAGTGTTGGCATTCCGTTCATTGGCATTGGCACGGGGAATCGAGCAACACGGTTGTCCGCGGAGGGTGCTGTTCGTGTCTTCCCTGATTTCAGTGACGCGGATGTATTTTTGAGGAGTCTGTATGAGATTACGAACGCGGCCTAATCATGCGCTGCAGCGAACGCGGCCATCGCGTTCGGGTTGCAATCGTGGCGTCCCGCGGTCCGGGTCGCTAAGCTTGGTTCGTTAGGTTGCCACGTCCTTTCCGCTCCCGCGTTTCAGTGGGGAAATGCCGCGCTTCTTTGCGTTCGCAACGAAGTCCAGGAATTCGCGCGCGACCGCGCTCAATTTCATCGTCGCCGCTTTTTCAATCGCCTGTGAGATATTCAGCCCGCTCAGATACACGAGCTTGAACGCCGCTTTGATTTCTTCTCGATCCTTTGCGCTGAAACCGGCGCGGCGCAGACCGATGACATTCAGGCCAAACACAGAATTGTGTTCCGCTGCGACTACAAACGGCGGAATATCTTTGCCGAAGCCGGACATCCCTTGAACCATGACGAGGCGCCCAATGTGGATGAACTGGTGAAATGTCGAGCCACCGCCGAGAAACGCGCCGTCATCGACCCGAACGTAACCGGCAAGCAAACAATTGTTGGCGATAATGACATTGTTTCCGATCTCGCAATTGTGGCCGATGTGCGCTCCGGCCATCAGAAAATTTTTATCACCGATTTTTGTGGCGCTGTTTTCGGCGGTCCCACGATGAATGGTACAGTACTCGCGGATGATGTTGTTGTTTCCGATCGCAACCTTCGTTTTTCGATCCGGCGAAAACGAGACATCCTGCGGGGGCGTACCGATCACGGCGCCGTGTCCGATAAGATTGCCAGAGCCAATTGTGACTTGTCCTTCAATGACGACGTGCGATTGCACGATCGTTTTTCCACCGATCGTCACTTGCGGTCCCACGATTGAAAACGGTCCGATCTCCGCATCGGCGCCGATTTGCGCAGCTGGATCGATAATGGCTGTTGGATGAATCTTGGTGTCGCTCATACTTGCGAGAAAATTTTCGAGTGAACCCGGGCGTATTGGGTCGTCTCTCCTTTTCGAAGCGAGAGGGGGAGGGTGAGGGCTGGTCCAGGACAGATTTGTTGGAAGCCCTCACCTTTATCCTCTCCCCTCAGGCAAGGGGAGAGGCGATTTCTGCATACCACTTTCATAACACGCCTGCTTCCTTGAAGCTAAAGTAGCCGGGATTTCCTTCCGATGGCGCGCCGATGATGATGTGATCGAGCAATTTGATTTGCAACAATTCCGCAGCTTCAGCCAGGCGTCTTGTCAGGCTGTGATCGGTCTGACTGGGTGAAGCATCACCGGAAGGATGATTGTGCACGACGATGACCGCGTAAGCTGAATAAGTAATGGCTGGTCGAAAGATTTCGCGCGGATGAGCAATGCTCTCATTCATGCTTCCCACCGACACGGACTCGACGCGCATCAAACGATAACGCGTGTCGAGCAAAACAACCCGGAGCGACTCAGTTCGCAGCATGCGCATTTCACGTCCCAGCAATTCATGAATCAATTCCGGCGAATCAAGTTTTTGTTGGAACAAAGGTTCCTGCGCAAAACGTTTTCCCAGATTAAACGCCGCTACCAATTCCAATGCCTTGGCCGGACCAATTCCCTTGATTGCCCTAAGCTCGTTAACAGAACAGCGGCTCAATTCCGCGAAGGACTTGTATTTGTTCAGAAGTTCGCGAGCGACCTCTATCACGTTCATTCCACGCCGGCCAGTGCGCAGCAGGATTGCGATCAATTCCGGATTGGTCAGCGCATCGGGACCGCGTGCGAGTAATTTTTCACGCGGCCGCTCATCCTGCGGCATCTCGCGGATCTTCAGCTGCGGCATATCAGAATTTGGAGGGCGGGGCTCCCGCGACGCCGAGCCCGAGTCTCGCCCGCCTTCGCTCGGCTACGGCGTGGCAGGCAGGAGTTCGACCCTCCATCGAGGCATCAGACGCGAAGTTGATCAAACATCTCACACAGCGCATCACCGAGGAAGAACAGCGCCTCGGCGTAAGGATTGGATCCCATTCCATCCAGCCCGCCTTGCGCCTCTCGAATCAAATCGCTGCCGGCTACAATTGATTCATTTAGCGCGCCGTTAGTCGCGCCATTCTTCAAGAGTTCAATCATTTCCTCGACTCGCTCTTCGAGCACAAGCTGGCAGCAGCGCTCCCGTTCAAACTCCGTTGCCGAGCGCAGGAAGATCAGGACCGGCAGCGTGAACTTGCCTTTGCGAAGGTCGGTCCCGAGCGTCTTGCCGGTTGCTCCTTCGTTCCCGGCAAGATCAACACAATCGTCATAAATCTGATACGCCGTCCCAATTTGAAACCCGAAATTCTTGAATCGTTGGATCGCACCGGCATCCGCCTCGCTGATTACGGCAGCCAACTCCGCCGCTACTGAGAACAGGGAACCCGTCTTCATTTCTACGATTCGCAAGTAATCCTGAACGCCCAGGTTGAGATCGAATTTGCGCTGCGTCTGGATCATTTCGCCGGAGCAGACCGTTGCAGCCGTGCGCGCAATCGCACGTCCAATGCCGGCATTTTCAAAATTTGTCGATAACGTGAGCGCATGTGCGAAGAGGCAATCACCCAACAAAACGCTTAAAGAATTTCCCCAGCGCGCATTTGCAGTTGGCTGCGCGCGACGGCGCTCTGCTTCGTCCATCACGTCGTCGTGCATCAGCGTGGCGATATGAATCAGTTCGACAATGACGGCAAGATCAATGTGTCCCGGGTTGATCTTTCCGGTTGCGCCACCAGCCAGAAGCGTCAGCAGCGGCCGCAAACGTTTGCCTCGGCTGCCAAGCGCGTACACAACGTAGCCTTCGATTGCCGGATCGAACGCTGCCGCTTGTTGCACAATGCGGGCCTCGACTTTTTCAAGATGCGGCTGAACCAACGCCGCCACTTTGGCCAGCGAACCAGCGGAAGAAGTGGCCGCCGCAGTCCCAGTCAGGCTCGGCCGTGAGCGCGCGAAGAGTTCCACGAGGCGAGAATAGCTGGGCGAGACGTGTGTTGTCAAAGCAACACGCAAATTTTGTAGGGCGTTTCTGTGAAACGCCAGAAGAGCAGGCGTCTGACACAGACGCCCTACAAGCGTCAGCGTTTTCGCAGCCAACTTTCGGTACCGTACTTTTGTTCAGCGAGCTCTCTTGCCCGATTCAAGATTTTTTCATCGACCTTTCGCTCTCTACGATCTGTGGACAGCTCTCGTGCAAATCGTTGCGCGAGATCGCTCTGAAGGTCGATTCCCTGAATGCTGCCCTGCTGTAGCAGACCGCGGTGGATCCGGCGTTGGGCTGCCCCAGCGATTTTGCGACCATCAATCATCACATCCGCACGCACTGGGTTTGCAAAACAGCTGTAGCCGGCATCGCTGATGCCGGTGCGACTACCTACCCCCGCGCTGCCTGGGACGCAGTCAGCGCCCGCGGCTACAACTGCAGGTTGTCCTGTTTCACTCAACGCATCGCACAAGGCCTGGTGAACCTTTTCGTAAATCGATGTCGATGATTCAGCAAAGGCGGTGTCGCTACTGGGAATCAGAAGGGAATACGTCAGATCTTCTCCATGAAACACAATTCCACCGCCAGTCCAACGGCGAACCAAATCGCGCTCGCACTGGTAGCTGGCGACATTGGTAAACCGGCCAAAGTATCCAAATGAGAGAGCGGGGGACTGCCAGCGATAAAAACGAATTAGCGGAATCGTGACGCATTCTAGCAGTGCTTCGTCGATTGCCATGTTCATCGCGGCCGAGTGCGCGGCTTGGTCGTGATAGGCCTCGAGGGTGCCGAAAAGCCTTTTTGTCATGTCGAGCGAAGTCGAGACATCTCTGGTTGTTTCAGAAAGATCGAGAGATTCCTCGACTGCGCTCGGAATGACAACGCATTAGCTTAGCTCCTCTAAAATCTTCTCGACCGCCTCGCGTGGATTTCGATGGGCAGTAATCGGTCGTCCGATTACCAGATAATCCGCGCCTGCGTCCAGGGCATCGCGTGGCGACATCGTACGTTTTTGATCATTCGCTTGTGCTCCGCTCGGTCGAATCCCCGGGACAACGATCTTGATTTTGTCACCGAATTCACGACGAAGAGGCTTGATTTCGTGTGGACTGGCTACAACTCCATCGATGCCTGCATCAACACCCAGTTTCGCCAGGCGCAGCACCTGATCGTCGACTTTGTCCTGAACTCCAATTTCGCGCAGTGTCTCTTCTGTCGAACTCGTTAGAACTGTGACACCCAGGAGTAAGGTATTGTTTGTTCGTGCCGCAATCGCGGCACGGATCATCTCACTGCCGCCGCTCAAGTGAATGGTGACCATCTGCGCACCAAGGCGTCCCGCGGATTCGACTGTTCGCGCGACCGTGTTTGGAATGTCGTGCAGCTTGAGATCGAGAAAAACCTTGGAGCCTGTGGACGAAACAGCGCGCACGATTTCCGGACCTTCCGCGGTATAAAGTTGCAGCCCGATTTTGAAAAACGAGATTTGGCCGCGCAGCTTCTCAACGAGCTCAAGCGCTTCCGTTTTTGTCGGCACATCCAGTGCGACGATGATTTTTTCAGCTGCTTTTGTCATTCCGAGCCCGTAATTGTCATGTCGAGCGAAGTCGAGACATCTCTCGATATTTCTGCCGAACAATAAGAGATTCCTCGACTTCGCTCGGAATGACAGAACAAATTGCAAGAAGCTATGCAAATCCTCGCTCCTGCGAAGATCAATCTGTCGCTGAAAATCATTGGCCGGCGGGACGACGGTTTCCACGAGCTCGAGACGCTCATCGCGCCGATTTCGCTATACGATGAACTCAGAATCGAGAAAAGGCGCCCGGGAAGCGGAATCAAGTTTCGCTGCGACGATCCATCAGTCCCACAAGATGACGACAATCTGGCTGTTCGGGCGGCGAAGGCGTTTTTTGAGACAACTAAGATCGAGCCTGCGATTTCCATCGAGCTCAACAAGAAAATCCCGCATGGGGCCGGACTCGGCGGTGGGAGCAGCGACGCCGCTTCCGTATTGCTGGCGCTCAATGAACTCTTCGAAGCGAAATTATCACGAGAAGCGCTCACTGAAATCGCGGAGCCGATTGGATCGGACATTCCATTTTTTCTCTTTCAATCCGCAGCGTTGTGCAAGGGACATGGCGAAATGGTCTCGCCGCTGAAATTGAACACACAGTTTTCGATTCTGTTGCTGAAACCGGCGTTTGCTGTCTCAACAGCGTGGGCATATTCGCGCTGGCGAGATTCTCGAGAAATTCCGGGAACTCGTTACGAAGCGCAGGAATTCGCCGATCAGACTTTTGTGAACGATCTTGAACGCCCGGTCGTCGAAAAGTTCGTCTTTCTCGCGCAATTGAAAATGTGGCTGTTAAGCCAATCGGAAGTCGGCGCTGCGCTCATGTCTGGTTCCGGCTCGACAATGTTTGCCGTGATGAGCGCAAATGCAGACGCGGATTCTGTGGCGAAACGCGCCAGCGGAGCGCTGGATCCGGAACTATGGACGTGCGCGTGCGAAACGTTCTAAACCCGCGATCGGCGGCGACTCGAGTTGCGCGAATATTTCACTGGCCTTCGTTTCGGTTCGATTTTCGAAATGCCGGTGCCGCTCTTTACTTCCATGATCTGGTCGCGCAAGAGCGCCGCGCGCTCGAATTCGAGATTTGCCGAGGCTTCCTGCATCTCGTCTTCCAATTCGCGCAGCAATTCGGTCACATTAAAATCGCCGCCGGCCTCCTGAATGACGGAGGCGGCGATTTCTCGCCCGCGAAGAATGGTGTGCAGGCTTTCTTGGACGGCGCGCCGAACCGTTTGCGGAGTGATGCCGTGCTTCTCGTTGTATTCCAGCTGTTTCGCGCGCCGATATTCCGAAATCGATATGAGCCCTTCCATGCTTTGGGTGACCTGATCTGCGAAGAGCACTACTTCACCGTTCACATGTCGTGCGGCGCGACCTGCGGTTTGAATGAGAGAAGTCTCGCTGCGCAGAAAACCTTCCTTGTCCGCGTCCAAAATGCACACCAGCGAAACTTCGGGAAGGTCGAGACCTTCGCGGAGTAAATTGATGCCCACAAGAATGTCGAAATCCGCCGCGCGCAATCCGCGCAAAATTTCCACTCTCTCGATTGCGTCGATATCACTATGCAAGTACCGGACTTTCAATCCGACATCGCGTAGATAATCAGCCAAATCTTCCGCTGTCCGCTTGGTCAGGGTTGTCACCAGAACTCGCTCGCCCTTTTCCACGCGCTGACGACAGAGCTCAATCGTCTCGTCGATCTGATTCTTGAGCGGCTTCAGTGTGATTTTCGGATCGAGAAGTCCAGTCGGACGGATGATCTGCTCGACAATGAGTTGTGCACCGGGCGTATGCACGTCGAATTTTTCCGGAGGATCGTCCGTACGCGAAACCTGAACTTCTGAATTGTACCTTGGGCGTCGGGTGCCAACTCGCGACTTATCGGAATTGAGCGTCGAGCGTTTTTCGCCGGCTACAGCAAACGGCACAAGTTCATCTTTACCGATCTTTTGTCGCCGGTGCGGAATATACCCTTTGTTTCCAGCCACGCTGTTTTGGATTTCAAATTCTGCCGGCGTTGCACTGACGTAAATGGCCTGGTTGGTCACCTTCATGAACTCGTCAAAATTGAGCGGCCGATTATCGAGCGCGCTGGGAAGGCGGAACCCGTAATTTACAAGGACGCTCTTGCGCGAGCGGTCGCCTTCGTACATTCCGCCGATCTGCGGGATGGTGGCGTGCGATTCATCGATGACGACCAGAAAATCCTTCGGGAAAAAGTCGATAATCGTGTACGGCTTGGAGCCCGGCGGGCGTCCGGACAAATGGCGTGAGTAATTTTCGATCCCGTTGCAGAACCCCATTTCCTGCAACATTTCCAGATCGTATTCCGTGCGCATCCGCAGCCGTTGCGCTTCCAGAAGTTTGCTTTGCGACTCCAATTCTTTGATTCGTTCTTCCAGCTCTTCGCGGATCGTGCGCAATGCGCGATTGAGTTTGTCCGCGGGTGTCACGAATTGTTTAGCGGGAAAAAAGGTAATGACGGACAGCGACTCGTGCGAGTGCCCGGTTAGAGGATCGAACCGCGTAATCGCCTCAATTTCATCGCCGAAGAACTCGATCCGGATGCCTTCTTCATCAGCGGAAGCGGGATAAACCTCGACCACGTCACCCCGGACGCGAAATCTGCCCCGTGCGAAGTTAACGTCGTTGCGTTCGTACAACATATCGATCAAGCGTCCAAGCACCGCTTCCCGTGAAATGTGCTGGCCGCGTTTTACCGTCAGCAGCATCTGTAAGTAGTCTTCCGGCGACGTGACGCCGTAAATGCAAGAAACACTGGCTACCACAATGGTGTCGCGGCGCGAGAGCAGCGCGCTTGTCGCCGCAAGTCGTAACCGCTCGATCTCTTCGTTGATCGAGGAATCCTTCTCAATGTAGGTGTCGGAGCGGGGGATATAAGCCTCCGGCTGGTAATAATCGAAATAACTGACGAAATACTCGACAGCATTCCGCGGGAAAAATTGCTTGAACTCGGAGTAAAGCTGCGCGGCTAGGGTTTTATTGTGCGAAATGACGAGGGTAGGTCGGTCCAGCTCCCGGATCACGTTTGCGACCGTGAAAGTTTTGCCCGAACCGGTGACACCCATCAGCGTCTGGTGACGGTTACCAGCTTCAACGGCCTTAATCAGCTTGGCGATCGCCTGGGCCTGGTCGCCTCGCGGTTTGTAATTCGATTCGAGCTGAAACGGCATTAAACAATCTAGCAGCGACTGCTGATAATTCCCAGTGCCCGCCTGGCGGCGATGGCGCTTTGGAGATCTCGAAATCATCAAGTGTAGTGCGGTCGCCGCAATGCGCGACGTCAACAGCCATGCGCATTGATCATCGGCACGGTTAGTGTCGACGCGGCAACACCAACCAAGCGCTTCAAAGACTGATGTCGCGTTGTCATGCTTCGGTCCAATATGATAATTTGTGTCGGCATTGGCAGCGGCGTGATGCATAGTAGTCGAGCAGACAGAAGCGGTTATGAATTTCACAAGCTGCTGGGCAGGCTGAAACGATATGTCCACTGGCGTTGAGGCCGGCCATCGGCTGGAAATTGGCCATGTTTTGTTCATGGACTTGGTCGGCTATTCCAAGTTACTCCTGGACGAGCAGCGCGAGCAGTTACAACGCCTCACTGAGATCGTCCGCGATACCGAGCAAGTCCGCTCTGCGGAGGCGGCAGATAAACTGATTCGTCTTCCTGTTGGGGATGGGATGGCGCTGGTTTTTTTCAGTAGTCCCGAGGCGCCGGTGAGGTGCGCGATCGAGATCAGTGAACGGCTAAAGCAAGATCCTCAGCTGAAGCTCCGGATGGGGATTCACAGTGGGCCTGTCAATGAAGTTCGGGATGTCAATGATCGAGCAAATGTTGCAGGCGCTGGAATTAACATTGCACAGCGGGTGATGGATTGCGGCGATGCAGGACACATCCTTCTTTCAAAGCGGGTCGCCGAAGACCTGGCGCACTCTCGTCAATGGCGTGCATATCTGCATGATCTGGGCGAGTGCGCCGTAAAACACGGTGTTCCCATCTTTCTCGTGAATCTCTACACGGATGAAATTGGGAACGCGCAATTGCCGGAGAAGGTCAAACAATGGCAATCGGAGCAAGCCGCGCAGGCGGTAGATCAGTCATCGACTCCCCCACGCAAACATGTGTTAATCGCCGGTGCTGTTCTCTTGATCGCCATCGCCAGCTTTGGCGTTTGGCTCTATTTCAAACAAGCGGCAGTCACATCGCCAGGTCCGGAGAAAACTATTGCGGTATTGCCGTTCCAAAATTTTAGCCCAGACAAGGACAATGCATTTTTCGCAGACGGCGTTCAGGACGACATCCTCACCAGCCTGGCAAAGATCAAAGACCTCAGGGTCACTAGCCGTTCGTCTGTGATGAAGTTTCGCGACGTCGCAGAGCAGAACCTGCGGCAGATCGGCAAAGCGCTTGGCGTGGCAAATGTCCTCGAGGGTAGTGTGCGGCGGGAAGGGGACCGGGTCGTGGTCAATGTGCAATTGGTCGATGCGCAGAGTGCCCGGCAGATCTGGGCCAATCGTTACGACCGCACCCTGGCTGACTCGCTGGGATTGCAAGGCGAGTTGGCCAGTGAAATCGCCGATGCTCTGCGCGCTACGTTGAGCACGGATGAGCAAGCGCGAGTAACAGCCAAGCCCACGCAGAATCCGGATGCATATGTGTTTTATTTACGGGCCAATCAACTCTCGCGAAACCCCGACACACTGCTGGAGGATTACACAGCCGCGGAGCAACTTTACATGCAGGCGATTGCGCTCGACCCGAACTTTGCGCTCGCCCACGCACGGCTTGCGTCTGTTTGTGCCGAGATTTTCCATTATTACGAGCCGACTGAGGATTGGAAAACCAAGGCTCGCTCCGAAGCGCAAATCGCTCTGCGTCTCCAGCCCGACCTGGCAGAAGCGCACCTTGCCCTTGGTCAGTGCATCTACTGGATGGACCAGGACTACGAGCGCGCTCTTGAACAATTCGATATCGCTAGCCGTTTATCGCCGAGCGACGGCGATATTGTCCGCTTGATTGCGGCAATCAAACGCCGGCAGGGTAAATGGAAACAAGCGCTCGAAGAGTACGAGCGGGTTGCAAAGCTGGATCCGCAAAATCCAAATACCGTCCGGGAACTTATCTTTACAAACACGGCGATGCGTCGTTGGCCGGAGGCTGCGCGATGGGTGGAGCAACTGCGCGCAATGGCGCCCGCGTCTATTATTGCGAAAATTCAAAGGGGCTACGTTGAGTTTTGGTGGAAAGGAGACACCGGTTTATTGAAGTCCTTGTTGAATCAGGTGCCTCCCGATGTCGATCCTGATGGCAGCGTTACCTCGGTACGATGGGACGTCGCGATGCTGGATCGAGATTACGCGGCAGCCAGGCGTGCGATCGATGCATCAAGTGCCAAAGAACTCTCGTACACGGGCGAGAGCTCGACGCCGCGGACTTTCTTTGAGGGCTGCATCGCCCTGGCCCAAGGTGATGTCCCGTCGGCTCAAAAGTATTTTCAAGATGCGCAACCTGTTTTTGAAGACGCGGTCAAAGAGGCGCCTTCCAGCGCCATTCGTCATGCTAACCTGGGCTGGTTTTACGCGTTTATGGGGCGCAAGGACGACGCAATCCGGGAGGGCCGCCGTGCAGTCGAACTGAAGCCGGAATCTAAAGATGCCGTTGACGGCGTGATTGTGAATTGCTACCTCGCGTTGATTTATGCTCGCGTCGGTGAAAAGGACCTGGCATTTCCGCTCCTCGCGCGATTGCTCAAAACGCCGGGCGCAGTGGACAGTGTCGACTACAGCATCACCGTTAACGACCTGAAACATCGTTGGGAATGGGACCCAATTCGAAGCGATCCGCGTTTTCAAAAACTGCTTGAACAACCAGCGAAGTGACTTTTCAGGGCTCGGCAGTTTCAATTGAACTCCGAACTTGTCGATTGCCAATCGTCCGCAAAATATGAGGCTTGACCTGCTGATCGAGCAGTGAATCCAAAAAAGTTTTTTGCCGAGTTAAAGCGAAGAAAAGTCTATAGCGTCGCGGTCGCCTATCTAATCGGTGGGTGGGCGCTTGCTCAAGGCATTGCTCAAGTCTTGCCGGTATTCGACATCCCGATTTGGGTGGTGCGCCTTATTGTGCTGCTAATCATATTGGGATTTCCGGTCGCGCTCCTACTTTCTTGGTTCTTCGATCTCACGCGGTACGGAATTGTCCGAACGCCTGATCTCGACGCTCGCAGTATCAACACCGTCCGATCTGTGCGCGATTCCGGTGGAGACGATTCAACCGAAAAATCGATTGCCGTTTTGCCTTTCAACGACTTAAGCCCGTCCAAAGACCATGCCTACTTCGGCGAGGGTATTGCAGAGGAGCTTCTGGGAGCGCTGGCGAAAGTTGATGGTCTGCGCGTTGCGGCGCGGCGGTCTTCATTCTGGTTTAAGGACAAGGAGGCCGAGCTTGGGGAGATCGCATCAAAGTTAAATGTGGGACATGTACTCGAGGGCAGTGTTCGTCGCGATGGCAATCGGGTGCGCATCACCGCGGAACTGATTGATGCAGGCGACGGATTTACCATTTGGTCGGAAACCTATGAGCGGGAAATGCACGGAATTTTCGCGTTACAGGATGAGATTACCCGTTCGATTGTCGATACACTCAAGCTCAAACTTGCAATCTCGCCATCTCGTCCAGCTCGGAGCGCGGATGCCTACGATGCGTATCTTGGAGGGACTGGTTTATTCCGACAAAAACACCGAACCCGAGTTGCGCAAGAGTCTCGAATTTTTTCAGCAGGCGCTCGAAAAAGATCCAAAGTTTAGTCGGGCGTGGACTGGAATCGCGAAGGCGTGGCTGTGGTTGGCCGATTCTTACGTACCGCCGCTTGAAGCGTATCCCAGGGTTCGTGACGCTGCCCTTCGCGCTTTGGAACTGGACGAAGAGGAGGCCGAAGCGCACGTTTATCTTGCCGAGACCAAGCGCATTCTGGACTGGGACCTTGATGGAGCTGAAGCCGAATTCAATCGCGCGGTCGAGATCGATCCGAATTCGACGCCGTCGAATTACTTCAGTGCTGCGCTCTACGCTGCGCGCGGTGACCGCGACAAGGCTCTGGCTTACTTACAGCGCACATCGAAGATCGATCCGGCCTCGCTCTGGGTAAGTAACTTCGCCTGCGAGCTCTACCGCTATTTCGGTCTTTACGACGAAGCGATCTCAGCCGGAGAGCGGGCACTCCAGCTGGATCCAACATTTGCCCACTATGGTGAGCCGGCGCTCGCAGCGCTGTATCGCGAGATGGGACGATTCGATGATGCGATTGCGCTCTACCAAAAGGCGCGAGAATTCACTGGAAGACCAGGGTTCGGTCTGGCGATCACATACGCGCGCATGAAGCAGCGCGAGAAGGCGCTGGACGCTCTTGAGGGAGCTATCGCGGGCTGGGGCTATCGACCGGGTGATGCGATTGCACACGTCCACGTAACGCTTGGCGCGCATGATGATGCAATTCGCGAACTCGAACACGCGTGCGAGCAACGCTCGTCGTCTTTGCACGGGGTTGGCATCGCTCCCGAATTCGTGCCGCTTCGTTCGGACGAACGTTTCAGGTCAATTCTCCATAGAATCGGACTCGAACCTGATAAAGTCTTCGCGGCTACACCGATCCGGTCATGAATTGATTAAGCGGCTTACCGAAGATCCCTGAGAGGTGGATCGCGCACGCTACCGCCCGATATTAACCTGGCCCCTGAGCGCATTTCCTTTAGCTATGACGCTGCGAACTGATTTCACGAGCCAGGAATATTTCCGCAACCCGACCGCTGGAATCGACAAGCTGAGGGCATCCGGACCAATCGTCGAAGTCACGTTCCCGATCGTCGGCAGAGTCTGGATCACGACGACGCAGGAATTGGCCGCCCGCGTGCTCAAAGACAGCCGCACTTTCACCCTGCGCAGAGACGGCGGAATCATTGCCGGGCTGCGATGGTGGATGCCAGGGTTGATACGCGCGGTTGCCGACAACATGCTGACGATGGACGAGCCAGACCACACCCGGTTGCGAAGTATCGTGGACGAAGCCTTTCGCCGCCGTGCCATTCTTGAGATGGAACCGCGGATTCTGACCATCGCCGACGAGCTTGCTGGTCAGTTATTTGTCGCTGGAAGCCCTGCTGACGTTGTTGAAAGATATGCGCGCAAATTGCCACTTTCCGTTATCTGTGAGCTGCTGGGCTTGCCGCAGGCGGACAGGCCGAGGTTCACGGCTTGGACGAAAAGTTTTACGCGCCTCACGGGCCTGTTTGGCTTGCTCGGCTTGATTCCGGCCCTGGCCGCAATGAAACGGTATATCGAGCGGCGCCTCGAGGCGGCGCGAACCGAGGACGGGGATGGCCTGATCGCGGAACTTGTCCGCGTTGAGAAGGAAGGCGGTCGCATCAGGTCGCGCGAAATGGTGGCAATGGTCTTTCTGCTCTTGAGCGCAGGCACGGAGACCACCACGCATCTGATCAGCGGTTCCGTCTACGAGTTGACCAGGAACCCGAGCCTCCGTGATTGGCTGGCCGAGGACTGGAGCCGCACCGATCTGGCGATCGAGGAATTCCTTCGGTTCATCTCACCGGTGCAGTTCTCCAAGCCGCGCTTTGTGCAAAGAGATGTGGATCTTGGCAGTGTCCGGGTGAAAAAGGGTGACAAGATCATGGCCATGCTGGCCGCCGCTGACATGGATCCGCACGCATTTGAGCATCCCGGACGACTCGATCTCGCAAGGCAGCCTAATCGCCATCTTGCTTTTGGCACGGGTATTCATTTTTGTCTTGGTCACCAGCTCGCGCGAATCGAAGGCAAATGCGCGCTGCAAGCGTTGTTCAAGCGTTGGCCGAAACTCGAGTTGGGTGTCGCGGACTCGCAAATTCGCTGGCGAGAGCGACCGGGTCTCAGAGCAATTGCAAGTCTGCCAGTGGTGGCAGGTCCTCAATGACCGCTCAGGAGGCTCTTTCGAAATTTGAAACTCAGATACTGGCAACGGTCGAGAAATCGTAACTATTGCACGATCGCGTCTCGCCCGTGGCCGTGAGAGCGCACACCGTGTTTGTTTAAATCCTGTTGCGCCACGTGCATTCCGAAGAGCAGGATCGCAATCAGACCGAAATAGAGTATCGACATCGTCCAGCGCTGGGCCGGTGTGACTTCAAAATAACGCTGTTCTTCCTCGGTTCGTTTGCGGAAGAGCGAATAAATGCGCGGCAGCGACAGAAGCACGATCAACCAAATGATAAAATTGGGGTATTTCCACCCGAACCAAAGGAGCAAGGCGAATCCCGGCAACCAAAGCCAGCGTGAGAGCGCCGTCACGATCCGTCCGCCATCCAGCATTCCTACCGGCGTCAGATTAAACAAATTGAGAAAATATCCGAACCAGGCGAGTGCGATGAAAAGCGGCGCGGCGAAGGCTTCGCCAATGAGATTGCAGGCCAGGGCGCCAAGGCTCCCCAGCATCGGACCGCCGATCCCCACGCATGCTTCCATCCACGCATTGCGCGGCGCTTCTTTCAGCGCGATGAATGCGCCCATAAACGGAATAAAGACAGGCGCGCCGACTTTGAGTCCGAACTTTCTAGCGACAAGCAAATGACCCGTTTCATGCACTAACAGGAGCAGGACAAATCCGAGCGCGAACTGCCAGCCCCATATCTGGGTATAGACCCACACCATCAACAGCATGGTCCCGCCGGATTTCAGCAGGATTGGGAAGAATTTCAGAAGCGGAAGCAGAATAAACTTCAGCTTCGCGAAGAACTTTGCGATCACGACGCCGACCACTGCAACTGGTCCCAGGGCCTTCTTCACCCGGCTCCACGCCGTTTCGGTCTTGGGAGGTTCGAACTCGGTTCTTTCAGTTTGAAGATCCATGGAGCGGATTCATTCTCACTCCGTATCAGTCTATTGTCATTCCGAGCGAAGCGAAGCGGAGTCGAGGAATCTCAAATTGTTCTCCGAGCAGGATCCAGAGATGTCTCGACTTCGCTCGACATGACAATTTAAACAGATGAATTTTGTAATTCCTTGAACGCTTCCCCTAAATGATCAAGAATGTCGCGCGGCAGTAACGATTGCTCGCTTTGGCTGCCATTGAAGATTGCGATTTCCGCGGCACGGCCGCATAGCCATGCGCCGAGTCGCGCCGCATCATAAAGAGACAAATCTTGTCCTGCCAATCCGGCGCAGACTCCAGTTAGAATATCGCCCATTCCGCCTGTGGCCAGTCCCGGATTGCCGGTTGTGTTATAGCTTAGCGGGCGATCCCGCTCAGCCACAATCGTCCGGCTGCCTTTTAATAAGAGTGTGACCGGAAAACGCTGGCAGAATTTCGTTGCCGTTTTGGCGCGTGTCTCCTTTTCATCGGGCCAGAGCCGTTTCATTTCGCCGGGATGCGGAGTGAGCAAACGTTTGCCTTTGCAATGTTTGAGCGTCGAAGTTTTTTCGGCCAAAATATTCAGGGCATCAGCGTCAATCACCATTGGTTGCTTCGCTTTTTCGATCAGCTCGAGTATTTCGGCGGCGTGCGATTTTCCAAGACCTGGACCCACTGCCCAGACGTCGGCCTTTTGCTTGAGCAAATCGCGGTAGGACCGGAGTGGCTTGACCATCGATTCCATTGGCGCGGCGCCTGCAACGATCTCGTAGATTTCCTCGGGAACGAAAACTTCGACCAGACCTGCGCCTGCACGCAACGCGCCCTGCGATGTCATCAGGGCCGCCCCGATGAATCCCCTGGAACCGGCAACAACACCAATGCGGCCACATTGGTTCTTGTATGTGCTGAATTTGCGCCTCGGCAGTAATTCGCGAAGAGCTGGGAACGCGGCGACAACTTCTTTCGGTTTTTTTTCCGGAGAGCGCAGTTCATCGAGGTGCGCAACTTCCAGCCTGCCCACGAAGTTCAGCGCGTCGTCGGCCAGCAATCCAGGTTTTGCGAACCCGATCGTGACGGTAAAATCCGCGATGACACAGTCGCGATCGGCTTTGCCCGAATTGCCGTCGAGACCGGTCGGAAGATCGACGGCGAATACGTAAGCGCCCCTGGTTGTCCGCAAATGATTGATGAAGCGACATGCCGCGCGAATCGGATCGCGCAGCGGCGGCTTCGCGCCCAGCCCGAGCAAGCCGTCGAGAATTATCAGCGGAGCTGCCGTGCCAAGAAACACCTCCGTCGCAATCGATTCTTGAGCGGCAGATAACTGGTCACCGGCTTCCGCGAAAAGTTCAACGAGGATGACGCCGAAATCGGTCCCGCGGCTGCGGGTTGACGCCGCGCCCAAAACTTGAGGCGGCCCGCGGCGCAGACTTTCAAGTTTCTTGCGCATCAATCCGCTGCAATCGGCTTCCTGAAAAGCAAGTCGCACCTCAATTTTCCATCCGAGCCGCCGTAAACGTTCAGCGGCAACCAGCGCGTCGCCGGCATTGTTACCTTTTCCAGCGAATACGATGCACTTGCCAGGCTTGCGGAAAAATCTGGTGACCGCTTGTGCAACGCCGGCACCGGCCTTGTCCATTAGCGCTTCAACTTCTACGCCCCGCGCGAAAGCAGCTTTTTCTGCCGCTCGCATCTGCGCCGAAGTCAAAATCGGAAGGTTCAATCATCCCTCCTGACTTTTTGAAGACTTTCTTTTTGCCTCTGACCCGCTTGATTTCGATGAGCTTTTCTTCCGCCGCGTGCTCTTTTTGTGTGAACGCTTGGACCGGCGGCTCTTTGATTTCGCAACTCTGGTTTGATCGATGTACGGTTGCAACGGAATGCTTTCACCCGTCGCCACTCGCGTTGTCGAGCGCGTGCTCGTGACGGTGTTGCGGCCGCGGACGCCGGCTGCAATTTCTTCTGCGAGCTTTTGACGATAAGAAGCGCTTTGCGCCAACGCTGCTTCGCTCGGGTTGGTAAGAAAACCGCACTCCACCAGCACTGCAGGGTTCCTGTTTTTTCGCAAAACATAGTAACCCCGGCGTCGCACATTGCGATTTGAGGAGGGCGCCCCGCCCGCCACAAAGTAATGAATAGCCGACGCCAGCGGGAGGCTCTCCCGGTCGTAAAAATAAGTTTCGATCCCGCTGGCGCCACTGCGCTTGGCCGAGTTGAAATGGACGGAAACGAAAATCGAGTTGGCATAAGAGTTGGCGATTGCAACGCGCGTTCCGAGTGGCACGAACACGTCACTATCGCGGGTCATTACTACGCGATACCCGTTCGCTGCCAGCACCTTCTTCAACCGTTGCGCGACATCCAGGGTCATCTCTTTTTCTGCGACCCTCTGGCCTGGAATTCCGCCGCGGTCATAACCGCCGTGACCCGCATCGATTACAACGGTAGTAGTCGAGTCCGCTGTCTTTAGAAGCTCGCCTCGCATGAGCCGTGGAGAGAGTCCCCAGAAATGCAATCAGCAAACTGGAGGCAAACAGACTGAATCGGTAAAGATTTGTCGGCATCACTAATCGTCCTTCGGCAGTTCAGGCGGGCGAGCTGATAGTTTCGGTGCTGTGCCACGGGAACTTTGCACGGCGGGCGATTCAATCGTGCCGCCACGCACTGCCACCTCGCCATTTCCGGAGCGAACGAGTTTTGGCCGCGTTTTGGTTTCCATGAAGGAGGAGTGTGCCAGCAATTCACCATTCAATCCGATGCGCGAATACGCCCAGGCGCGGGGCGCGGAGCAATGCAGAACATGCAATTGATTTGCGTGATCGATCTCCGTCTGTGGTTCTTCAAAGGCGATGGCTCGGCCTAACGAATAAGTCGCATACACAACTCCACTGTCCTTGTCCTGCACGCGCACGTACAAAGAAGTGTGGTCCGGAAAGCGGTTGGTGAGAAGCGCGTAGGTCCGCACGTTACCAGGCGCCGCAACGCCGTCGGGAATGCCGACTGTCTGCTGCCAAATTGGTCGCGCGTCGGTTACTTCAAAAACTCGCGTTGGAGAATAAAAAAACTTCCCCAAGTCGGCAAAATAAACATTCGTCCGCACATGATAAGTGCCAAGATCATGCACAGGATAAAGTGGAGTCAGATTGATCTGATGCGTGACTCTCTGGCCGGCTGCGACCTTTAACGGCGCCTGACCGCTTTCGGGTACTCATCGGCGCAACGGGTTGGTCTTCGCTTCCAGTTATCTCAAATCCCAGCCATGATTGCCCCTCGGCATCGTGAAGGTCGATGTCGCGTCCGGCCAAATTGGTGATGCTGAGTGTCGCCACGACCGGTTCGTAGGCGATGTACTGTAATCGCTTGAATTTCAGGTCGACCTGAATTTGTGCTTCGGATTTCGCGGCTAAAAGGAGAAGGCACGCGACCAACAGAATACGCCTGATCACAGTCTTAAATGACGAAATCCGAATGACGAATGACGAAGCCCGAAATAAGGTCTCCATTTTAGTCCAACTTTTTGTCATTCCTGTTTCGTCATTAATTCGTCATTCGACATTCGTGCTTCGTCATTTGGAGAACTCACTTGCGCGTTGCGACCGCTGATCTTGCTTGGTTCTGCGCGCGGAGCACGTTTTAACGTTTCCTCATTGTGCCGAGCCGTTCTCGGCTGCAGGAAAAAGCTGCAAAAGCCGCGACGGTTCGGCCTGAACGGCCTGCAATTTATCATTGTAATAAATTCGGATCCGATATCCGAGATATTTTCGCTTTCCGCTGTCTGCGAAGGAACTCTTGGTTCTACCTTTTTGCCCGGGTCGGACGCTCGCTGCCGCCTCGGAGAGCGATGATTCCGGCGACCCGACTCCTGTTTTCGGGCGGAGATAACTGACCGATAGCACCTCGGGATCCGCGCCGGCCCAATCGTGCGTTGGCGTCAGCCATTCGTAATTCACGTCCGCGTCGGTGAGCTTCACATCCTTGTCGCCAACGGTGTCGTAAAACTCCACCAAGATCTTTACTTTGGTATGATCGACCGTCGTGCCGGTCTGTTTTTTTATGCCGATCTGTAGTGTGAGATTGGTCTCGGCGTCCGGATCCGGTGTCTCAGCAGCTTTGACCTCGGTGATGCCCATAACGGAGCCCTCCGGATTACCGCCGACATCCCGGTGCGATGCGGCATTGAGTGATGCGCTCGTCATGCCGGCGTCTGTTGTCGCTGGGGCGACGACTCCAAGCTTTAAGCGCTGATCAGCCAACTCATACGCCTGTCCGGCAGACGGGCCCATGTCGTGTAGTTTACGCCACACGTCGTTCGACTTGTCATAAAGCTGCATGGAATCATATGTCTTGGCTATTTCTTCGAGCACCGTGACGTTACTGGGTTCACTCTCCAACGCTTCCTCGAAGCGGGCGAGCGCGTTTGTTGTGTCGCCGCGGTCACGCAGCTCGACACCCTCCCGCAACAGCTGATCGACAAGAGACGGAGGGGGCGGTTTGGCAATCGTTTCGGGTGAAGGAGCCGTCTGGGTCGCCGGCGGGGCCGGTGTTGAGACCGGAGGAGCCGCGGGGCGTG
This sequence comes from uncultured Verrucomicrobiae bacterium, assembly GCA_963836455.1. GTDB lineage: Bacteria > Verrucomicrobiota > Verrucomicrobiia > Chthoniobacterales > UBA10450 > Udaeobacter. Next base: position 457,826 of record CAWIJH010000003.1, on the reverse strand, counting down.
CGATCGTCGTCGCGACTGCCTGCGCTGGGGTTCGAACAGGTCGAATCCGGCCTACATAATACGAGGTGACAGCGAAGATTTCTGCCAATGCCAGGATCACAACCAGGCCGAGCCCGACATTAAAACTTGGATCGACCTGCGTAGCCCGTGAAAGAAGAGTCCGCATGCTGCAATAAAACCCCACTTCTGTAAGCGCGCCCTCGCCAAGCTGTCAACTCGGCTTCGCCGCATAACTCAGTAAAGCGTTGAACCGTAAGTCGGAATCGTTGTAACGATTTCCGCTTTAACGAATCGCGAACGCTCTAGCGCGAAATATCGTCCTGGCTGAGCATCTTAAAGCCTTCACCCATCAGAACCGACGATGCGCATTCGGTATCGTCCACGTGCAGGGCGATCGCGGCAAAACCACGCGGCCGGATGAGCAGCGGATACGCGAAATGGACGTTGACCTCCGCCATGACCAATGCGGCAAGCAGCTTTACGAGTTGTGTGGCGACTTCTCGCATTTCCACAACCACAACTTCACAAACGCCGTATGGCACGTTTTTCTCCCTGAACAATTTCTCCACACGGGCCGGATCACTCGCGATGATTCGAGCAATCGCCGAATCGGTCGATTCGGAGACGCTCAGCGCCACAGCGTGAGTGCTCTGGGTGCTGAGCAGCTTCACGACATCCAGCATCGCCCCCACCTTGTTCGGGAGAAAAACAGAGAACTGCTTCACCAGCGGCCCCTCTATTTTTGAAGTTATTTCCGGTAAATCCGCGGTCATTTCGATAGCGATACCCTGCTAGAATATGCCAAGGCGCGCTAGCGAACTATCTCATTTTCGGTCTTTCGTTGGCAAACGAATATATTCGTTGAAGGGTTAAAGCGTTGAAGCGAATAGGTGAACGCGTTGTCTTCGGCTTGGGAAAAAGGCGATCTACCCTTAGCGCTCAGCGTTTGAACGCTGAGCGCTTAATGAGGTTGTTCATTTCGCGCGACATCAATATACTGGCGTAATGATTTCGGGAGCGCATTTACTTCTCTACAGCAAAGACCGGGATGGAGCGCGTTCGGCCTGAAAAAGGCGAGACCTTGGTCCCAAATCTCGCAACCCTTTAGATTTGCCCTCGATGGATGAAGAAAACGAGTTAATCGCACTCCGACGCAAGAAGCTCGACGCGCTTCGCGCGAAAGGTGTCGATCCATTTGGCGGCGGCTTTGACGTAACCGGATCGATTGCGGATGTTCGCGAAAAGTTCAAGGAAGGCGAGACTCTTCGCATAGCGGGCCGCGTCACCGCGCATCGCGACATGGGGAAGAGTCATTTTCTTGACCTGCGCGACGCGACAGGGCGCATTCAAGTCTATATTCACGCGAAAGAAGTCGGCGCGGAGCTGAACGAGCTTTTCCGATTACTCGATCTTGGCGATTTCATCGGGGCGGAGGGAACCTGTTTTGTCACCAAAAGTGGGGAACCGACATTGAAGGTGCGCACGTTTCAATTGCTGGCGAAAGCGCTGCGACCGCTCCCTGAAAAATGGCATGGATTGCAGGACATCGAAGCCAGGTACCGGCAACGTTATCTAGATCTTATCACGAACGAACGTTCCCGCGCGGTGTTCGAAAAGCGCGCCATTATTATGCGCGAAACCAGGCGCTTCTTGGAAGAGCGCGGTTTTGTTGAAGTCGAGACGCCGATCTTGCAAACAATCCCTGGAGGAGCGGCGGCCGAACCTTTCGTAACGCATCACAACGCGCTCGGTCTCGATCTCTATCTGCGCATTGCGCTGGAGCTTTATCTCAAACGTTTGCTGGTGGGCGGGTTCATCAAGGTATTCGAAATTAATCGTAACTTTCGCAACGAAGGAATCTCCAGAAAGCACAATCCCGAATTTACGATGCTCGAAGCCTACTGGGCGTATGCCGATTGGGAAAAGATCGCAAATCTGGTTGAGGAACTGATTTGTTTTCTCGCTGAGAAAATCTGCGGCTCACTAACCATCGAGCATCAAGACGCAGATGGAAAAATTATCCGCACGATCAATTTGAAACGGCCCTGGCGCCGTGCGCGTTATCACGATGTCGTGCGGGACGTTGCCGGGAAAGATTGGTTTCAGTTATCCCCCGAAGAGCGGCGCGATCGCGCCACCAATGAATTCAAGTTGGAAATCCTGCCGCAACTTGCCGATTTCGAAGTGACGCAGCATGTATTTGAAAAACTCGTCGAGGAGAAAACGATCGATCCACTCTTTGTTACGCATTGCCCAAAAGAGCTGGTGCCGCTGGCCAAACAAAACACAGCAGATAACTCGCTCGTCGATGTTTTCGAACTGATCATAAACGGGGCCGAGATTGCGCCAGGCTACAGCGAGTTAAACGATCCGCTCGTGCAGCGCCAGCGTCTGCTTGAACAGGCGGGCGAAGAGAAGCAAAAGATCGACGAAGAATTTCTCCTCGCACTCGAGCACGGTATGCCTCCCGCGGGCGGTATCGGCATTGGAATGGATCGGCTGACCATGCTGCTCACCGGCGCAGAATCGATTCGTGACGTGATCCTTTTCCCTCTACTTCGACCGAAGAGATGATGAAAGTTATTCGTTAAGGCGCTACTTCAAATCTCGATCCCTTAGCGTTTGGCCAAGCTTAGCGAGGAATGCGGAGTTATCACGACGAGCGCGATTCCGCCTAACACAGCGACAGAGGCGAGCAGGTAACGCAGCGTGATTGGTTCACCGAGTAACAGGATCCCACCCGTGGCAGCCAGCACTGGAACGCTGAGTTGAACGGTCGCGGCGCTAGCAGCTTTCAGCCCGGGCAGCGCCTTGTACCAAATTACATAACCCAGAGCTGATGTAACCGCGCCCGATGTGATGGCGTAGGCGGTTCCTGGAAGATCGACATGCGTCCATGGAGCGAAAATAACGATGAGAGCAGTCGCGAATGGCACCGCGCGGACAAAATTTCCGGCCGTCGCAGTTGCTGCGTTTCGTTCTCCTTTTCCCCGCAGCGAGTAAATACCCCAGGCAACACCGGCCCCCAGCATCAAGATCGAACTGGCTAAAGGCGGAGCGGAAAGTCCGGGACATACAAGTACGACGAGTCCAGTGACCGCGAGAAAGAAGCCTGCAATTTGGATCATGCCTAAGCGCTCGCCCTTGTGCAGCCCCCAGAGAATCATCGTGGCCTGAACCGCTCCAAACAAAAGCAAAGCACCGGTTCCCGCCGAAAGTGCTAGGTATGCGAAAGAAAAAGCCGCGGCATAAACAAAAAGAGCAAGAGCAGAAGGCCAGCTGCCGTCCCGAACCAGTGGGCGCTGGCTGAGAAGTGCCGAAAAAACCGCAGGTGTCCTATCAGCGGATGTCTTTCTTCGAACGCACATGAGCAACCACAGCGCGATCGCGCCAGAGAAAATACGAAGGAACGTGAAAGAGGCGGGATCGACGCTGGTTTCTTTCAATGCGGCCCGGCATAGAAGGGAATTGCTCGCGAAGGCAATCATCGCCAGAAGCGTGAGTATCAAAATCCTTGTTGATTTCACAATTGATGAAATTGAAGGCGAATCGCTCTCTGCAAACGCAGTATCAACTTAATCCGCTTGACCTTGTTGAGCAGCATCGCAAGCACGCATCCTATTGCAGGCTGTAAAGTTTGCCTTCCTGGTCGCGCACTACCAGGCGGGGACCTGAGATGGCGAGCCGGACGCCACGCAAGCAAACGCTAAAAAAAGGCAATTGATCGGCAGCAATCCATGAAACCGATTTGATAGGCTCTGAGCCCAAAATGAGGCTTGCACTGCGCGTGGTTATATTTGTCTTCGTAGTTTTGCCGCATGTGTCCTCTTTTGGGGGTGCGCGACACTTCGGCTTTATCTATGAAGCGCCAACCTCGGCGCCTGGAAGCTTCGAGTTAGAAAATTGGGTCACGTGGGCGCGCACAACCAATCCAGAGCATTCCGATGAAGTCTCCTTCCGGCACGAAATCGAAATCGGCGTCACCGATCGACTTCAAGCAAGTATTTATCTGGCTGATTGGTTTTACGAAAATGGCCCAGGGCATTCCGGTTCCACCTACTCCGACTCGGCACTCGAGTTGATTTATAACCTAACGAATCCCGTTATCGATCCGATCGGATTGTCGCTCTATCAGGAATACAAAGTCGGCGACCGATTGTTCGAGTGGGAATCGAAATTGATCGCGCAAAAGAATTTGGGACCGCTCATTCTCGCATACAACGCGACGCTGGAAGCTGTATGGGAAGGAGAAGGACTAGCTGAACGCGAAGGCGAATTTCAGCAAGCACTCGGCGCGAGCTACGAAATTTCGCCGCGAATTTCGGTTGGCTTGGAGTTTCTTCATGAATTCGTCTTTCCCGACTGGGACGACGCGGAAAGAATCAGGAACGTCTTCATCGGTCCGAATGTTTCTTACCGCCATCGAAGCTGGTTCGTGACGGTCACCGCGCTTGCGCAACCAACAAACACACCGGATGAGCCGGACTTTCAACTGCGGACGATCTTCGGTTTCGGATTTTGAAATGAAAGAACAATCACTCTGTGTCGCTTTATTTATCTGGTTGTTTTGCGGCTGCCAATCAGACAGCTATGCGCCCCCTCCACCTGTCACCTCGCAAATGCTGGCCGCTTCCGTCAGGAAAGAGTCACATGCCGATTTTGCTATGTTACGCGAAGGTCGCACGCTTTTCGTTCACCGATGCATCGAATGCCACACGCTGCCTTTAGTCTGGCATTACAGAACCGACGAATGGCCGGGTATTGTCAGCAGCATGTCGCATCGCTCTAGTCTGAAACCGGCCGAGCGCGACGCCATCGTGGCGTACATTTTGGCGGTGCGATCCCAATATTAATCTTCGAGCTACGATTGAATCACCCGTTTAGCCAATCATACTGAACAAGTCTTTTTTTCAAACATAGCTATTTACGCAACGTGCCGCGGGTGTAAGACGAGAGGCTACCAAGGAGGCAGACGGCAAGACACTCAGAGAAAGGTTACCAGGCTGTTACCTTAGCTGGTCACCTTATAACATGTGCGTCGAGGACATCGGTCCGCGCTGCCTCGCAAGCCCTGCAATACCCTGCTACTGGATCTTTTCCCAGAACCCGCGGCGATTCGGAATGTTTGGAAAAACGAGTTGGCCCTGGTAAAAGGTGAACGGGTTGGATCGGTCGTTGCCACCATACGATAAGATCAGAGTCTTGCCTTCAACATTCCAATGGCCTGTCACGGGCGCCCTGCGTTCGTAGGCTGTAGCGGTCCAGTTTTCAACAGTGCCATCGACATGAAGAACGAGATGCTCGTCCATCGGGCCCGTATAGCTGATGGTAGTTTTTCGCCAGTGTCCAATTAAGGCATTCGAATTTTCGGAAGTAGAGCCACTTGATTCTTGAAATTCGATGATCCCTGAGTCCGCAGCCTCTGTGAAATGAGCGATGGACACAAGGGCCACACACTGCGAGATCCAAGTGATTTGTCGGAAAATGTTTCGTGTTTTCATAGGCACCTCCGCGCCGAGTCTGACAAGATGACCGACCGATGACAACTCTATTCTTTGGTTGTTGCGCGACCTTGAACTCGAACTGAGGTTTAGGTAGCCACTTGAAACTTCCAACGACCATCGAACGGGGACGATATCCCTCACCGGCGCCCGCGCCACAGGCGCTGGCATGGCAGGGCGACAAATTGTGGATGGGATCGCGCGATCTGCGCCGAATTTATGTAATCGACCCGAAGAAATGGGAAGTGCTCCAGGAAAAAGAACCGCCCGGCATCCCATGGGCGGCTGTTGCGACGAACGGAACGCTTCGTTTTACCATCGGAGAAGGCCCAAACGACGATCGCTATATTCGCAGGTTCGCTCCCGAGACTGGTTTTTCGGAGCGGGACAAGATCGCGTGCCCGGAATTTACCGGATCATACCTCAGCTATGACGGCGAGAATATCTATCTTAGTCAATGGTACAAACATCGGATTCTTAAGTTGGATGCGAAAGGTCAATATCGTCCGCGCTGTCGACATCGGCGCGGAGATCTCGGGCCACGCGTTCGTTAATGGCATGATCTACGTCTTGCGCGGGACCGAACAGAACGGTGAGAGCTGGAGCATCGCGCGACTCGACCCGCGAGAGCAAAAGCCGAAAGTTACAGACATGGCGAGTGTCCCATTCGCGTGTCGCTCGTTAACGTTCGATGGCACGAACTTTTGGTCGAATCATCGCGCCGCGAATGAAATCATATCATTCGCGCTGCCATTATAGCCGCTGCGGTCGGCTGCGTTTTTTTAACCTGCATGCCAGGATTTCCTCACGAATCTTCCGCGAATGTCGCGGGGTCTGATTAAAGCCTCGCGGCAATATTCAAGCAATGTTCGTTGGACATTACAGCGTCGCTTTCGCGGCTAAGAGTGATGAGAACAAAATCCCACTCTGGGTTTTGTTTATAGCTGTTCAGTTCCTCGATTACATCTGGGCGACCCTTGTGCTACTTGGCATTGAGAAACTGCGCGTGATCAAAGGCTTCACTGCTGGCAGTATGCTCGACTCGTATTTCCATCCGTATTCGCACAGCCTGATCGCGGCGATTCTTTGGAGCTGCATGGCCGCTATTGTTTACAAGCCAATTTGTAGGTGGCTCGGATTAGCCTACGCCAAGTCAGCCTCTTTGATTATTGGCGGCGCCGTTTTCTCGCACTGGATTCTCGATCTGATTGCGCATCCCCGCGATCTCGCGATCTATGACAACACGTCGAAAGTAGGTTTTGGTTTGTGGAATTATCGCGACCCGGAGTTTGCGTTGGAGATCGCACTGCTTGCTATCGGGATCGTCCTTTACCTGGCGCGAAACGCGATGCCGGCAATCCGCAAAGGAGCGGTGATCGCTTTCGGAGTCGTTCTCGTTGTCATCCAGATAGGTGATACCTACGTTCCTCGTAATCCATTGACGGACAAGGAAACCGTCATGGGCGTTTGGATTTTCTACACACTCTTTGTAGTGGTCGCTTTCGGCATAGAGAAAATCGGAAGTCGGCGGCAAATTAATGCAACGTGATTGTAATTGTCTTCGGTGTCTCCGGCGCAGGGAAAACCACGATTGGCAAACTGCTCGCCAAACATCTTGGCTGGCGATTCCTTGAAGCGGATGATTTTCATCCGCGTGGCAACATCGAGAAGATGCGCGACGGTCTTCCGCTGACGGACAAAGACCGATGGCCTTGGCTGAAACTTTTACGCGAACAGATTGAGCGTTCTCTTGCTGCAAATGAGAATGCGGTACTTGCCTGCTCTGCATTGAAGCGGAAGTACCGGGAGCGATTACGCGTCAGCAACAATGTGAAGTTTGTGTTGTTGCGCGGAGACTACGCGCTTGTTGAAAAACAACTCCACAGCAGACGCGGGCATTTCATGAACTCAGACTTACTGCGAAGTCAATTTGCAGATTTGGAAGAACCGGAATCGGATGAGGATGCAGTAACGATCGAATTGGGACGGACTCCGGAAGAGCTCGTTGAAGAGATCGAGACGAAGCTAAATCTGGCAGGGTAGGAACACCGCGCTGCAATGCCAGTCCCGCTCGAACCGTTCGGTCGGCCCGCGCGTCGATCCTGCCTTTTTCGCCCATCTAGGTAGCCTTTCCGCCCTGATAAAGATTGTCGCTCTCGACGTTAAACAGCCGATTCCAGCGCGCCCGATAATTCTCGAACGCGATGTGTCCTCCCAATTGCATCAGTTGTTCCTCGGAAAACTGATTGTGCAACCGCGCATACAGATCGTCGGAAACATTTGACGGTGTGTCCGTCAAGGCATCGGCCAGTTCGATGACCAATCGTTCCGTATCGTTGAAGGGTGCTCTGTCGTCACCATTGACGGCGCGCAGTTTCTCGTCGCTCAAGCCTGCTTTCCTGCCGACCGCAGAATTGACGTCTATTCAAAACGGGCACCCAATGCGGGCCGCAGCGCGGATTCTTCCCAATTGGATATAGCGCAGTGATACGAGTCGCTTGCGGCTCAGGCCGGCTTCCATCGCTATCCCGCCCCACACGAGACCTGGCAGGCGCATCTGGATCTTGGCTGGTGTAAGATCCTTTCTGAACATCTTGCGCATCACTCCATAGAACCAACGCAGATGCCAGGGAGCCTCTTTCTTCTCTAACCCTACAATTCGAGCCATAGCTAATCCGTTTCGTTTTGCGCAATGGATTTGGCCTTAGCACCCAGGAAGCATCTGTTCACTGTGTATGCATTCGTGTTCTCAGCGCAGCGAGTTTGTTCACAAGCCTGTTTGTAGCCTTTTCTAGAAACATTCCCCATGCACTCAGCACAGCCAGAGTTGGCACACAGATCAGAAGGAATACCCAGATCGGCACTTCACGAATGCGAAGTCCAAGCCAGATGACGTAGGGTTGATGAATGAGATACAAGCCGTAGGAATAAAGTCCCACCAGTCCGAAAAGGTTAGCTGGGTTTTTGAACGTCAAAATGATTCCAGCAATGCCGACAATTTCGAGCATGCAACATGTGCCCGTAGCGAAATCGACGAAGATATATTCATAAAGACCGTTGTAGAGCTGCAGCGCTGCAGGGTAGAGGATTAGTCCAAGAACGAGTCCGGCGCCGCGAAGTAAAAACCATTCCGCGCGTGCGGTCGACCGCGCGTGCCACACGGCGAGCGACATTCCGAGCGCGAACTCGGGCAAGCGACAGATCGCGAAGCCGCCCAATACCCACAGGCCGTTTACCTGCCAGACAACAAGCAATAGGTAACGCGCGAAAAATCCGGCTGCACATGTAATTAACAAAAACCAAGATGGACCCAAGCGGCGCGCCGCCAGAAAGAGCAGGGGAAAGATTAGATAAAACTGGATCAGCATTGAAAAGTACCACCACGCTGCGTTGAGGTACATGAAATTCATTTGAATATCGATGAAGCGCAGACCGAGCAGGCTCAGGATGATGCGGTCGTCCACTGGTTCCAGCCGCGCAACGAAGGGCGAAAAGAGATAAACCAAATGTGCGACCCAGTACATGGGATAAAGACGCAGGAACCGCGCGCGATACCACGCACTCCATCCGATTGCACCGGACTCGGCACGGCGCATTGTCGATTGCATCAGCGTCCAACCGCTCAGGATGATGAAAACACCGACCGCATGAAACCCAAGTCCTGAGACCTTGAGCCACGCCAGTCTAAGAAGGCTTACCGCGCCAGCGCCGAGGCTGCTCCAATCGGTCGGCGGAAGAACGCCGTGCTGAAAATACGTTGTGAAGAAATGAAAGTAAGCGACGAACAGAATCGCCAGACCCTTTGAGATATCAATCCAAAGGAGGCGTTTCACAGCATGGGCTTAGCAGGCCGAAGCCGCCTTGGTCAAGGCGTGCTGATCCTGCACCGACCCGATATGCGAAGAGTTGCGGTTTACTAAATAGCTTGTGAACCGACCACGGTGGCCGATCGAGTGGTGCTTCCTGCTAGTGCGAGGATCACATCGGTTTTCGCGATGGTCCCGATCAAGCGTTTCGTTACCGTGTCATTTACTACTGGCAACCGCTCACCGTCGTGCTGTCTGAATCGCTCCAGGGCAACAGTCAGTGACGCAGTGGGTCGGACCACTGGGATTGAATCGTGAAGAATATCCCCGGCAATGACGACCTTCGCTAGCTCCGGCGTGTTCAGGTAATTTTTAACGTCATGCAGCGACACAGCGCCAATAAACCGACCGTGATCCGCCACGTAGAGATAGTTGAATCGGGTTTGTACGAATTTCTCCGCGATCTCTGAAAACTTAGCTTTTGGTGAAATGGTCAGCGGTTTCGGTTTCATGATGTCACGAACATGAAGTTCCGCGAGCTGTCTGCGATAATCGCCGGCGCCTTTTCGCTTCAGTGCTTCAGCGTAAATAGACTGTTTCTCGATGCTCACAGATGTGTAATAGGCGATTACGCAGGCTAGCATCAGCGGGAGAATGATCTGATAATCGAGCGTGATCTCGAAGATCATGACGATGGCCATGATCGGAGCGTGCGTGGCGGCCGCGAGGAATGCGCCCATGCCAACGAGCGCAAACGCGCTGGGATTGACCGAAAAATGGCCGAGCAGATGGTTCGTGCCTGTTCCAAACAGGAATCCGAAGCTTGCGCCGATGAAGAGTGTCGGCGTGAACACTCCACCAACCGCGCCGGAACCGAAAGTAGAAGTGGTGGCGAGTACTTTGAAAATAAGGATGACCGCGAGAGTTTGCCAGAGCCATTCGCCGCGCAAAATCCCGCTTACCGTGCTGTAGCCGTTGCCGCAGACTTCGGGATGCAATATGGCCAGCGCGCCGACGATAAGACCGCCAACACACATCTTTACGTAAACAGGCGCTGCGATGCGACCAGCCCATTTTTCAGTTGCACGCAGCAGCCGAATGAACCATGGCGCGAGAAACCCGGCGCCAAGGCCGAGCAAAAGATAGGGCCCGATCTCCCAGTTACCGTTGAGCTGGAATGGCGGGATCTTGTACAGCGGATCTGGTCCAAGAAACCCCCGCACTGTCAACGTCGCGATGACCGACGAAAAAACCAGAGGGCCAAATATCTCCATGGCTACGGAACCGAGTACGATTTCCGCGACGAATACGGCGCCGGCGATTGGGGCGTTGTATGCCGATGCGATCCCGGCGGCGGCACCACACCCGACAAGCAATCGAAGCCGCGGCGTGGTCCAGTTTCGCAGGCGACCAGTGACTGATGCGACCAGCGCTGACAGCTGCACGAGGGGGCCCTCGCGTCCGATCGATCCGCCGGAAGCTATGGTGAAAAGTGCAGAGAGGCATTTCAGCAGTGTGCGCCGCGCAGCAATTTTCCCATCACCAAGCACCACCGCTTCCATGTAGTCGGTGGTTGCAACCTGCCCGCGCAATCGTGTGCCGAACTGAATGATTGCGCCAGCAACAAGACCGCCGATCGCTGGAACACCAAGGCGTAATAACGGAGGCAACTGGGAAAAACTTTCAACCAAACCGGGTTCCGAGCTGCCGGTAAGGAGTTTGTGAACGAGGCTTGTTGCGACACGGAACACGATTGAGCAAACGCCGCCGCAAAAGCCGATAATACCGGCCCAAATCAACGTAGCCTGAAGGTCAGTTGGTCGTATCCGTTCCTGAAACCAAACCAGGAACTTTAACTGACGAAAAGTATTCAGATTCGCAGGAGATTTTTTGCCAATGGCGTTACTGGAGGCCACTTTTATCAAGTCGGCGCCTGGCAGCCTACGTCAAGCGCGAGAATGATCTTGCAGCAAGTGACTCTTATTGCTGCCATCACTGGGATCGGACGGTGATACTGTGAATACGCATGCCATCTCGCTCGAACGTGGACGTCTTCGCGTCGTGGTTGCGACGATTGTCATCAACGTCGTCGCGGTTTTGCTATTGACCTTCGCGCCGTGGTCGGACTGGCGCACGGGCGCAGCGCTCAACATTGTCGATAATTGTCTTCTTGTCGGCTTTACACTCGTTAGGCGCGACGCATTGCTTGGTCGATTCCTTCTTTTTGGAATCGTAGTCGGATTTTGCGAGCTTCCTGCCGATGCGTGACTGGTCGATTATACCGGCACGCTGGATTACTCAACTGGCGGCGGTCCAATGATCTGGCGATCGCCGCTCTGGATGCCATTGGCCTGGGAAGTTGTGACAGTGCAATTCGGATACGTCGGACTGCGATTGTGGGAACGGTTTGGCCAAGATTGGGTTGCTCATGATCGGACTGCTTGGCGCAATCAATATTCCCTTCTATGAGGAGATGGCGCGAAGAATTCATTGGTGGCAATACAACGGTTGCCGCATGATTTCGTTACGCCGTGGTACATTGTTCTCGGCGAGTTTGGGATTGCGATCGCCCTCGCGTTGCTTGCGCGAACACTTCGACACGGCACTTGGCGCAAAGCTGTCATTTCTGGAATCGGCGGTGGATTTTCGATCTTTGTTTGTTACACCCTTGCCTTTTGGATTACGGATCGACTGGTTAAGTAGGGACGAAGACAAATCCGCATGGGTCGGGAGCCATTCTGACATTTAAGAACGAACTAATCAGGGCAGCATTCAAACCGTCGGGAGAGATGATCGTTTGCAAGAAATGATCTCAATCAGTTTTAATGACGCTAATGAGAATCTACTGCGTACTTTTGATGTTTCTCTGCGCCAACGTAGTTGGGGCGGAACCGGTCATTTCGCCATCACCATCGCCGGCGGCGTCCGCACCGCCTTCCACGACGATCACGCAGTCGGTTGCTGACTTATCCGCGCAAAAGGCCGCCGCTGAACGATCGAAGATTTACCGAGCCGGGGCGACTTACGGTCGCTGGCTCGACGAAATAGCAAAAGATTCGGCGGACTCTTTTCTTCAACGAGCTGTTTTCGATCGCGTGACCTGGATGCGTTTGCTCAGTTGTGCCGCCGCGCTCGCCCTGTTGTCACTGCTCTCAGGTTGGTTTGTTTGGATCGTCAGGCGCCGCGCCGGCGAGATTGAATCGACGCGATATCAGTCCTGGTTGGCATTGAGCGCTGCCGCGATTCGCAAACCGGTCGCGCTTTTCCTCTGGGTGTGCGGGGGCGCATTTGCGCTACTGCCGATAGTTGCCGGCATCGTTGACCGGCCCACGCGGATCTTTTGGGGACGCGCGCTAACAGCGATTCTCTACGCCGGATGGATTATTGCATTGCTGTGGCTGGTTTTTCGTGCCATTCGCGCGGTTGAAAAACGCATGCGCATGTGGGCGGAGCGAACGCGCAGCTTACTAGGCAGAATCGTTGTTCCAATCGTTGGACAAACATTGCGGCTCTCGGTGCCTCTGCTCGGCATCATTCTATTGTTACCGCTGCTCAAGCTTCCCGAAAACTGGACATGGGTAACTCAAAAAGGTGTCGGCATCCTGTTCATTGTTGCGCTTTCATTTCTAATCATTCACGGAATCAACGCGATGCAGGCTGCGTTATTGAGTCAGCAGCGATTGGACCTGCCGGACAATCTTTCCGCGCGCCGGATCTACACCCAGGTTTCGGTGATTCGCAAAGTTATCGTTACCGCCATTGTAGTCGTCGCGACAGGTTCCGTTCTGATGCTTTTCGATCCGGTGCGGCAGTTCGGTACCAGCATTCTGGCATCAGCTGGAATTGCAGGCATCGTGATTGGGTTTGCCGCGCAACGGACTCTCGGCAACGTGCTCGCTGGAATTCAGATTGCGCTAACACAGCCGTTACTCATCGATGATATCGTGGTCGTCGAAGGTGAGTTCGGCCAGATCGAGGAGATCACGCTGACGTACGTCACCGTAAGAACGTGGGATCTGCGCCGGGTGATTTTGCCGATCACCTACTTTGTGGAAAAACCGTTTCAGAACTGGAGCCGTGTTTCTACCGACTTGCTTGGCGCGATTGTCCTTTACCTCGATTATCAGGCACCCATTGGCGAGTTGCGCAAGGAATTGAAGCGTCTTGTTGAGAAAAATCCAAAGTGGGACAAAAAGGTGTGTGGACTGCAGGTCACCGATACGAAGCAAAACACAATCGAAGTACGCGCGCTCGTCAGCAGCACCGATCCTGGCAAAGTTTTCGATCTTCGTTGCGAAGTGCGCGAAGGGCTCATTGAATTTCTTTGTCGTAATTATCCGGAAAGTCTTCCGCGACGGCGCACTGTCAGCGAGCCTCCGGACGAAGCGATTCAGCACCGGCAAAAACCAAAATCCACCTCAACTGGGCAGGGGAAGGAGCATGAGCGCGGTCCCAAGGCTCCCGGGATCCACGCCGAATCTGAGAGCGACGGCGCCGGCAGTTAATTTACTGGCGGCTGCCCGCCTTAGGTTGGTTGTTCGCTGCTTCGTGGTTGGGCAGGGCCTAGTCTTAGTGCTAGCAGTGCGGCGATAACTGCGAGTCCGCCGAGCACGGCGAACGCAGCAGTGTGAGTGCCAGTTTTCGCCTTCAGGACGCCGATAAGCGTTGGCCCCGCGAAACTGCCGACGTTTGCAATCACCGTCACTAAAGCTATCCCGGCAGCCGCGGCCGGCCCGGTAAAGAACTGAGTCGGCATCGACCAAAACGGGCCATAACTCGCGCAATGCCCCAGCGGAACAAGGGCGAGAGCGATAATGGCTAAGAAGGGCTGGCGCAGCAAGGCGCATCCTATAAGACCTACAGCCATCACGGACAGCGGCACAGCTATGTGTATCGCTCGCTCACCGGAGCGATCTGAATGATAGCTATTCAAAAGCATCCCCACGATTGTTACGGCACTAATCGCACCAAGTACCAAACCTACCTTGAAGTTACTAAGTCCGGTAAGCGACTTGATAATGAGCGGGGCCCAGAACGAGTAACCATAAAATCCAGCCGCGACCAAAAGGAAGATAATCCCCAGGTTCCAGACAGTCTTATCGGTAAGCGCTACGCGAATGTTCGGTCTTAGCGGGCAACCCTTTCGTTCGGCAGCAAGTGTTTCTACCAGCCAGTCGCGTTCTGCTGGAGTCAGCCACTGCGTTGTTTCGGGACGATCCTTCAGATAGAAAAGGACGCTGGTGCCCATGATCACCGCGGGCAACCCCTCCAGCAAGAACAACCATTGCCAGCCCGCTAACCCACGAAGACCATCTAACTCCAGCAAGGCTCCCGATAACGGTGCTCCTATTAACCCGGTCACTGGGACCGCAGTCATGAAAGCCGCGATCGCTCGCGCACGATGAGCCACAGGATACCACAGGCTCAAATAGTAAATTACCCCAGGAAAAAATCCGGCTTCAGCTACTCCAAGAAGGAATCGCAGCAGGTAGAAGGCGGCAGGTGTCCGCACAAACATCAGAGCGGCTGAGATCAGGCCCCACGTTACCATGATTCGCGAGATCCAAAGCCGGGCTCCAACTCGTTCTAGGATGATATTGCTTGGAATCTCAAAGAGACAATAACCAAGAAAGAAAATACCCGAGCCAAAACCGAACACTGTCGAGCTAAACCCGAGATCGGCGTTCATTTGCAACCCCGCGAAACCCACATTTACGCGGTCCAGCCAGGCGATAACGTAAAGCACGAATAGAAATGGGATCAGCCGCCACGTCACTTTCCGCAGCGTGACTGCGGCCAATTCATTGGTGGGCGCGGTCTTGAAACCAGTCGAGGCTGGATCAGGGGGTTCGATGGAGTTGTTCACATTCCGAACAGCTTAAGCGGTCCGCGCCGCAACTATCTCATTTCGATGCACCCTGCGCGTTTACCCTGGGCAAAGTGTTGAAACAACGCGTTTGGTTCCAGTCGACTTGCCCGGATCCGGCGTTTCGCAATGGCCAGCAAGCAGTTAAAGACGCTAAGGCCGGTTGCAGCATTTTCGAATGGAAGGACGAGAACACGATCGATACCCTAGCCGCGGCATACGCAGAGACAGGCGATTTTGATTCTGCCGCGCAGTATGCAGCGCGAGCCCTGGCAATGAAGGGAATTGCGTCAGACGACTCGAAACGGATTCAACGGCACATGACATTATTTCAGCAGTATCGGCCGATTCGATTGTAACGTTAGAATCGCGTTTTGGTGCCGGGGCTCTCGTGATATGCGGCACGCTAGCGATTCGCCAAATCGCCGTCGTCACTGGGATTGTATCGAAGGCGGAGGCCGGAAGTCCTGCGAACTGGGTCGCTACTTACCAATGAGAATCAAAATGCCGGCTGCCAGTGCAAGGATGGGCATGATAATGCCGAGACTGAAACCAATCAGTCCCATCAAGCCGCTAAGGATCAGATAGATTGCGAGCAGGAGCATTCCGAGGTTTTTGGTGATGTTCATGGCTTCGTTCTGAGGCAAGGCCACCATGTTTGCACGCTTAATTTCAAGCCGCGTGCGCGGAGCTCACTTTCGATGGAACCAAAATCGCGTCACTCATTCCATGCAGAAATTTCTTGTCCGCTGGAACAATGGTAGCAAGTGCGCCGCATAATTTCACCCGATCGCTCTCCACGAAATAGTAAGGGCAAAGGCGCACGCGACCTTTCATTGTCTTTAACTCGTTAGAATCCGGATCCCAGTATGGATGCTCGACTAGTCGACCCTTGTGGAAGCGTTGCATGATCGTTGGCGACGATTCGAACGTCTCAAGAGAGTGATTGATTCGCTTTTCCCACTCTGCATGCGGCAAATCGGCACCCAGGGCGATACCACGGCTGCCCCAGCCAAGCGGTGAAAAACCGCTCACTTTCAAAAGAAGATCCCGATCTTTTTGGCTGAATCTCGCTGCCTCGTGCCAATCATGTATCTCCAGGCGCGGAATGACCGCATGTTGCGGCAACGGGGTTGGATCGAGCAGCCACGAGTAGGGGATCACTTCTTGTAGTTTGACGAAATATTTGTCGCCTAGTTCGCGTCGCCAAAATTCGCGCAGCGGCTGCATCCAAAAAAGCGCAAACCACATTTTCTCCTCGAGATATGGTTTGATCGGCGGCGTGATCGTGATGCGATCTTCGGCATTCGCCTGCAGCGTGTTCTCGATCCCGGGAATGTTTGGCAGATCGAATAATTCGAAGAAACGGTACACAGCGCGTCCGTCCCTCGGCTCATAATTTTCAGCGACTACCACACGCCAGCTGTAGCCAGGGTCGTTGACCCCGTCCGACGTTGTCGTGCCATGCGAGCCGCGGTCAACGCCCGCGGCCACAGTGGGATTCCCAGCGAGGGCGTTGCCTGGCTTCGTTTGATTCAATCGCGCGGCGATCCATTCCATCTCTGGTCGATAGG
Organism: uncultured Verrucomicrobiae bacterium; assembly: GCA_963836455.1. Taxonomy (GTDB): domain Bacteria; phylum Verrucomicrobiota; class Verrucomicrobiia; order Chthoniobacterales; family UBA10450; genus Udaeobacter. Next base: position 441,079 of record CAWIJH010000003.1, on the reverse strand, counting down.
TGGCGGCCTCTTGCGAGATGACGATGTCACCGCCTTTTGGAAGCACAGCCCGAAATCCATCCAGCATTCCGTCGACGCCCCCGATGATCTCGGTGTCGAATGTTGAATAGGTTTGGTTGAGCCAACCAGTCAGGCCGATTCCACCCGGCACAGAATCGATTTCGGCAATGATGTAGCCCTTCTCGGTCAGAATGAGATCGGGGCGAATCACACGAGGCAAGTCGTCCCGAATTTCTTTGCGCCTCGAAAACTCAATCAGTTCTTTTGGTTTACCCGCATCGAGATAACGCGCCACCCATGCAGGCTGTTTGCCCTTAACGCTCAGCTGATAAAGTTGATTGCAGGCGCGCTGAAAAATGAAGAGCCGATGTCCAAGTTGTTCAACTTCAGTGACAAATTTTTTCTCGATCGGAAAAGCATCAGGCGAAAGAAGCCATGCCTTTTCTGCAAAAAGACCTTCCTCCGGGAAAGCCGCGCGGATGGCGGCTAGTCTGTGGTCCTGAGTATGCACCTTTGGCACGGAGCAAACGTCCAACGCCGAACGCCGAACGTCCAACGCCGAATGAAAACATCTGAATTGAACATTGGGCGTTGGACGTTGAGCGTCGGGCGTTTGCGGCTCATCTCCCGGCCGCAATTCTTTTCAGCGCGATCTTGACCAGTTCCTCCGCCGAATTCGCTTCGCCTTTCTCCTGGAGGTCGCGCACTGCTTTGTGGGCATCGATCTGTTTGTAGCCAAGCGCGATCAATGCGAGCACGGCCTCGTTGGCCTGCTCCTGCTCGGGCGTCGGTGCATGTGCCGCACTGGCTGCTTCCCATGCTGCCGCCACCCCGAGCTTGTCTTTCAATTCTAAAATGATTCGCTCCGCCGTTTTTTTTCCGAGCCCACTGATTTTTGAAATTGCCGTGACATCGGAGTTCACGACAGCGGCTTTGAAATTATTCACGCTCATTCCGCTAAGCACTGCGAGGGCCAGTTTCGGCCCGATGCCGCTGACATTGTTGACGAGCAAACGAAAGAGATCGCGCTCCGCGGGTGTCATGAATCCGTAAAGCACATGTGCGTCTTCACGAACAGCCAGATGTGTGAGAATGCGAATGGGTTGACCCGGTTCAGGCAGCCGATCGTAGCTTGAAAGCGGGATGAGAACCTCGTAGCCAACGCCACCGACATCGATGATTGCATGCGTCGGCAAAGCGCTCACCAATTTGCCATTGAGAAAAGTGATCATGGTGGATCGTTGAAACGTTAAAGCGTTGCAGGGTTAAAGCGGGAGAATGTGTTCTCTGTCATTCTGAGCGGAGCGAAGAATCTCTGATTATTTCTGGAGCCTCATATGCCGCAAGCCAATAGCCAGAGATGTTTCGCTTCGCTCAACATGACAGACGAAGGAAACCGCTTCAATGTCTCATCACTTCAACGAATCATTCCGGTTTCAGCACGAGCGTGAGATCGACAAATTTACCCTTGGCGACATTGAAACCCCGCGTCGAGAAAATTTTCCAGTCTCGCGGCGGATCCGCAAAGAGTGTTCCCGCAGCAGATGTTGGCACAATTACAAAACGCGGTCCGGACTTGGACATGAAGTCGACTGCATTCTTTTTGTTGAGCCGCGTGAGGAAGCCTTTCACGCGCGAGCGAAAATACCAAACCACACTTGGTTCCTCGAACTCGAAGGCGGCAAATTGCGTGTTCGTTTGCAAATATGTGTGCGATTCACGAAAAAGCTGGTAAGCGGGAAAAAACCGCGCAACGAGTGGGGGCACCACCAAAGCGATCGCGATACAAACACACGCTGCGCTGGTAGCGATGGTTCGGAACGAGAAGCCGTGATTTGTAGCGGACACGGCTCCTTGCCAATGCCGCGCAAGCAACAGCGCGAGCAAAGGAAAGGCCGGCAGGGTATAATGAGGCAGCTTAGTGCTGACCAGCGTGAAGATCAGAAAAATGACTGCGATGCCTGTCAGCAGATAGTTGTCGATTTCGTTCCCACTATTACCGGGATTGCTGATTCCGGCCTTCTTTTGTCTCCGCAGTTGCCGAATCAACCACGGCAACTTGATCGACCAGGGAAAGAAGCTGACGAAAATCGTTACAAAATAGAACGGTAGAAGCAGCAGATACATCCCAAACGAGCTCGCTCCGTGACCTTCCATCGTTGCGAGCGATCGACCAATGACATGCCGTCCGATTCCAATCGTGAAGAATTGGCCGTGTGTTTGAATCAGCGCTGGGATTCCCCAGAGTGCAACAACCCCGACCATCAGCAAAATTCCACGAAGGAATTTGAAATGCCGAGCCAACTGCCAATCTCGCGTCAAGACGATTGTTGTTAAGACCGTAAGCAGCGGTATCCACGCGATGGGTCCTTTCGCGAGAAAACCTAGAGCAAGCGAGAGATAAAATGCCCACCACAATCTCCATTGGCTGTTGAATATTGGGCGTTGAGCGTTGGACGTCGGACGTTGAATTAGTTCGTACCCGACCCAACTCGCCAGCGTCATGAACAACACGAGCCACATATCGGCGACCGCGGCTTTTGCATGAATGAAAGTCTGTAAGGACAGCGTGAAAATGATCGCCGCCCACCAGCCGACTGTGCCCGCGCCGATGCGGTAGCCCCACGCAACGATCACCAGTGCCGTCAGTGCAGCCGCGATCGCAGATGGAAAACGCGCGCCGAAATCGCTTTCACCAAAGATTCGGTAGCTTGCCACTTGCGCCCAATAGGCGAGGGGAGGCTTGTCGAGTCGTAGCTGATTGTTGAAGTGGGGAACGATGTAATCTGCGCGCTGGATCATTTCCCGTGATGCCTCCGCGAAACGCGGCTCGTCACGATCGATCAATGGCAGGCTCCACGTACCGGCCAGATGGAAAAGGACGGAACCGAAAAACAGAAGAACAGAATTGCGTATTGCGGATTTCAAGACCGCGCTCAAAATAGCGCCCGCTAAAACTGACGGGAACTTTATTGTGAAGCGTGCCGCCGTTTTTTACTGGCTGATCGGAATCGTCATCGCGGCGATAGCGATCGCAATTGCGTTTCATTTCGACGATTCCGTGCGCGATTTCATGGCGCAGCATCAAAGCCCCACGACGCGTAACTTCATGCGCAACGTTAGTTTGTTCGGTGACTGGCCTTCGCACGTTGTGCTTGGATTACTCCTTTTAGGAACCGCCTGGCGGCGCCACAGCAAAAAATGGATGCGCATTTTTTTTTCCATGTTGCTGGCGATGGCGATCGCGGGGGTTGCCGGCACCGTTATCAAACGCGCGGTTCCAAGGGCCCGCCCGTCTGTGAAATCGGAGCTGCGCTGGGGAGGTCCGCGTTTCAGCACGAAATATCACGCGTTTCCCTCCGGTCACGTTCTGGCGTCGACCGCATTTTTTGGTGTTTTGATCTTCGCGCGCCGCCGTGTCGGCCTGGCGTGTCTTCCAATCCCGATTCTGATCGGGTTCTCCCGAATGTATCTTGGCGCGCATTACCTGTCCGATGTTGTGTGCGCAGCGGTACTGGGGTTTCTATGTGCTGCTCTAATTTGGCGGTTTTTCGCGCGCGAACCGAGTAACCACCAATCACTGATCGCTGTTCACGATTCAGATCAGAACCACGCTCGTTAAAAATCGAAGAGTACGAGCAAGAGTTGGAATAGGACGTTAAGGCGCGGACGGGGTGAGACTCGAACGTGAGTTCGAATTTGTGGCAGCCGCTTTACCTCGTGAAGCGGGGCGCTTCGACGAAAGCATAATGGGCGGGCATAACAACCGCTCTGAAAACGGCTGGCAACACTCTACTCGTTAGGCGTCAATCCCGCGCGCGCGTATGTCGACATTGCAGGCGGGCGCTCCTACGAAGTGTCCATTACCTCGACGCCTAATAAGAATAATACGCGTCACCCTCAGTAGGTTATCACCTGGGAATCCCGGCGGCGAACCACGACCCGGATCCAGCTGAGCGGATGAGAAGCACAGGACTAGTGCAAGGATTCGGGGGCGCAGGCGAAAGCGTGTCGTCAATGCGAAAATCACCATTCACTTCAAGCGGAACGCCTGCGAGGTTTGAGCTGTGTTGGACATTCCCATCATTTGCGCAGAACAAGGTCGCGAAAACGCTCTGGTTGGCATTGCTTCCGACGCCATTGCCTGAGCCCAGAAGGAGGCCCCGGCCGTTGAGTCGAATCCTCCCGTCCTGCTTCACGTCGGCTGAAAGGTCCCGGATCACCCAGATCTGGCCAGCGGCTGCAACGCCTCGCACCGCAGTATTTCCTGAACCAGTGGGAATAACGCCGATCCCTCCGCTGAATCTGACCAAGTTCTGGGCCAGCACGGAGTTCTGGGCCAGGGCCGATTGAGCAATGGCTACAATGGCGAAAATTACGCCTCCAACAACGAGTGACGTGCCTAAAAAGGAACGGCGGCTGATAGCGCTTTTCGGCGGTTTGAGATTTGATGTCGACGTGCTGAATAATGACGCTGAGAGTCTTACCATAGGGTTCATATTTCGAGAATCGCACTGATACCGAATAATGGCCGACTAAATTAGGTTACCATTTAGTTACCTTTTCAACGCGAGCGCGCTTCGAACATGGCGGACGCCGACAGGTCGTTATGCAATTGCCTTTAGTTTGCTTCCACGACGGAGCGGAGGGGGTGAGATTCGAACTCACGAGACCTTTCGGCCTTCCGGTTTTCAAGACCGGCGCAATCAACCGCTCTGCCACCCCTCCGAAGTCGCACATTTGCGGTCGGAAATTCATTACCCAATTACTTCATTACTCAAAGTGAAATAACGCATCGCTTCAGTAATGGAGTGTCGGACTGATGGGTATTGAATTAATGACAAGATTCCGGTCGACACCGTGATATGTTCATGTGAACTTACTGCATGGCAAAGAAGCTCCGGCCTGTCGTTATAGAGACGCCGCAAAGCCGCGCGGCTATTCGCGGACGTGGCGCCTCCTGGAGCCCGGCAAATCGCTTCGAAAAGCTGCATGTCGATCTAAATGACCCCGACGTTATTGACGTTGACCTTGAAACGGAAGAACGACCGCAACGCCGAACGCAATATTTTCGCGACGAAACCAAATCGGTCATTACTCGTAACAACAGTCTGGATGTTGGGTTTGAGACAAGCCTCAATCCGTATCGAGGCTGCGAACATGGCTGCATCTATTGTTATGCGCGACCAACGCACGAATATCTGGGCTTTTCCGCCGGACTCGATTTCGAAAGCAAGATCATGGTGAAAACGAGCGCGCCGGAGTTGTTGCGCGCTGAACTGGAATCGCCGCGGTGGCAGCCGCAAACGCTGGTGCTGAGTGGCGTGACCGATCCCTATCAGCCGGTCGAGCGAAAGCTGGGCATTACTCGTGGCTGTCTCGAAGTGCTCGCCAGATTTCGCAATCCGGTGGCGATCATCACAAAGAACCGTCTTGTTACACGCGACGTCGATCTTTTGCGCGAGCTCGCCGCGCATAACGGAGTTGCTGTGAATATTTCAGTAACTTCGCTGGACTCGAATTTGCAGCGAGTGCTCGAGCCGCGGACGTCGTCACCCCAAGCGCGCCTCGATGCGATCAGCCAACTTCGCAGCGCCGGAATCCCAACCGGCGTGATGGTTGCACCGATCATCCCTGGACTCACCGATCATGAAGTTCCGAAGATCATGGACGCCTGCGCACAAGCGGGTGCCCAATTTGCCGGATACACAATTGTCCGCCTGCCATGGGCGGTCGCACCACTATTTGAACATTGGCTCGAGGAACATTTTCCCGAGCGCAAAGAGAAGGTGCTGGGACGCATCCGCCATTTGCGAGGAAACCGGCTAAACAATTCCAAATGGCACACGCGTATGACTGGGGAAGGTATCTTCGCCGAGCAAATCGCATCGATGTTTGCCATCGCCTGCAGGCGCAACCGAATGTGCGCGCGTCCGAAACTATCTTGCGCGTCATTCCAACGACCGACGACGCAACTGCGCCTTTTTGGTTGAAATCATCTATCGTTTTTTTAAGCAATTCGTGCGGCCGTATCCGTTGCGGGAAACGAAATAATAAGGCGGCCGCTGCGAGCATGTACTAGGTGCGGAGAGGCGGCTATTTGGAGGCCGTGCTTATTCATAAACACCGTGCTAGGTTAAGTCCCCGTTTAATTCCTGGCTTCCTCCCTCGCAGTGTGTTGCATGGTTTCAGCGGGACGCTCTGATTAGGAAAGCCCGAGACGTGATTTTTACCGGTTAAGGCGAGCATCTTTTCGATCGAGCAAGCGCTTAATCGCACTAGTCAGTCGCCATCGCGGTTCTTTACTCTCCGTCGGTGACTCGAGCAGCGCTCGTTTTGCTTTAGTCGAAGTGCTTATCTCTCAGAGCGCGATCGCATGTTGTCTTTATTTCGAATGTGCTGCTACGGACAAATCGTCGTTAAATGGACCGAACATTACAGGATCCGCGCGCCTTGGAATTCCACAGATTTTCCGGCGTGACGTCTAAGCCGGCTTTTCCATGCAGCCGCTGATTTTGTCGGAAGAAGGGTGGTGTGATGGTTCCCTTGAACAGCACAGGGCAAGAGATTCGGTTCAAGTGTGTGCCTGCAGGCAGATGATCGTCTGAGAACTATTCCTGATACGCGGGACACACAAAGTGATAGAAACAAGCGTTTATGACGCAATATGTTTCCACCTTGTTGGCCGGAAAACAGCCGCTTATTGTTGGCAGCGCGTACGGGAGTCGAACCCGTGTACCAGCCTTGAGAGGGCTGTGTCCTAACCACTAGACGAACGCGCCAAAGAACAGGGTGCGATTAGGAATACCGCAATGACTGTGGACTGGCAAGGTAGCCAATCAAAACCCCTTGTGGCGTTTCTTCTTCTTCTTCTTCTGTTTATCTGCGGGCTTCTTCTTAGACGCAGGTGTGCTCGACGAGGTTGGCGAGGGCGTGGAGGTATCCGGGGTTGGCCTCACGCGTGGCTGAGCCAGCCAACCCTGATGCGACGTCTTTAATGACTGCAATGCCAACTTGAGTTCCGGAGTCGTAGCCAGTGCCGACATGCGTTGGTAGTAGATGTCGTAGTAATTGCGGAGCCGATTCCTCTTTTCCAAATCAGTTCGCGCAGACTGCGCATATGCCTTCGCCGCCTGTACCTCTGGGTCATTCACTGTCCGATTTTTTAGTTGTCGCCATTCCTTATGCACGCGCAATGCATCCGCTTGCGGCCCGAGCGACCTCGGCTTTGAAAAATTCTGGTCAAGCTGCGAGATCTCGGGCAGATCGGGGCCATTCGGAGGCTGAGGGGAGGGCGTTGGTTCCAGTTCCTTTTGTTCCTCATAAAGATCCACAGACGGCGGAGCGGCGTCCTGTCCGTGCAACATCAGAGCCATCCCAATTAGAGTCGCTGAAACGATTAACCCGTATGTTTTCATTCCCAATTTTGTCCGTAATGTAATCGAATTTCGGGATGCGGGAAGGCGCTATCCGTGATAAAGAACGAGGCCGAAGGACGGGGCGTAGCTTAGCTTGGTAGAGCGCGTGGTTTGGGACCACGAGGTCGGAGGTTCAAATCCTCTCGCCCCGACATATATCATCTGATGCTGAGCGATGTTTTATTGTTACGTGTTGAGAAGCCAGAAAACTGGACGACGCTACGTGGGCTCTTGCGAGGATGTAACTGAGCGAATTCGTCGCCACAACACTGGTGATTCCAAGGCCACGAAACATGGCACTCCGTGGGTGCTTGTTCACAGCGAAGGTTTTGCCAGTCGATCAGAAGCAGCGCAACGCGAGCGATACTACAAGACCGGACGAGGTCGAGACGAACTTGATAGGCTGTGGTAGAGCGGTCGCCGCGGCGACAGGTCGGAGGTTCAAATCCTCTCGCCCCGACATGTATGGTCGCATCAAACGTTGTAATCCAAATTGGGGGCCAAACGCTTTTCTACCGCGGGCACCGATTCCCCGCGCCGGGTTGCATAATCCGCGACTTGATCGCGCCCAATTTGTCCGACCCCGAAATATTTCGCCTCGGGATGCGAAAAATAAAGGCCGCTCACGCTGGCACCGGGATGCATCGCAAACGATTCGGTCAGCTTGACGCCAGCGTTGTGCTCGGCATTCAGCAACTCGAACAATGTTCCCTTCTCTGCGTGATCGGGACAGGCGGGATAACCGGCAGCCGGCCGGATCCCGCGATATTTTTCGCGGATTAATTCGGCCTGAGAGAGCTGTTCGTCGCGTCCGAATCCCCATGCAATCCGTGTTTGTTTGTGCAGATACTCGGCAAACGCTTCAGCTAATCGATCTGCCAGCGCTTTGGTCATGATGGCGCTGTAATCATCATGCTCCTGTTTGAATTCCTCCGCCAGTTCGTCTGCGCCGTGAACGGAAACCGCAAATCCGCCAAGGTAATCTTGTAGCGGCGGTCCGTGACCACCATTCGCTGGAGCAACATAATCTGCCAGGCAATGGTTCAATTGTTCCGCCGGCTTTTGCATTTGCTGGCGGAGGAAGTAAAACGTGGCGAGTTTCTTCGCGCGATCGTCGTCGGCATAAAGATCCACATCATCGCCGACTGAGTTTGCTCGCCAAAAAGCGTGAACACCGCGCGCGACGAGCAGATTTTTTGCGACGATCCGATCAAGAAGGTTCTGCGCGTCATCGAAAAGTTCCCGCGCGTGTTTGCCAATCTTCGAATCTTCAAAAATCGCGGGATAACGCCCCCGCAATTCCCAGGCGTGAAAAAACGGCGACCAATCGATATACTCGGCCAGCGTCCGCAGCGAAAAGGAGTGTACGGTGTCATCGTCAGCGGATCCCGCAGTTTGGTAAGCGCGTTCGCCCAAAAATTCCGGTTTAGGTGGAACATAGTTGCTCCAATCAATCGGCGTCCGTTTTGCGCGTGCTTCTTTGAGCGTGAGCAAATTCCTTCGCTGTGTTCTTGCGGAATGCTCCCGGCGCAAGCGTTCATAGTCTTCGCGCGTTTTCTTATCAAACGCGGACTTGAGTTCTTCGTTCAATAGCGAATTGACAACACCCACCGCGCGGGAGGCGTCCAGAACGTGGACAATACTTGCTTGATAATGCGGTGCGATCTTCACCGCGGTGTGCGCCCGGCTTGTGGTCGCCCCGCCAATCAACAGTGGCAGGCGAAATCCTTCCCGCTCCATCTCCTGCGCGACATGCACCATCTCGTCCAATGACGGCGTAATCAGGCCGCTCAGGCCGATCACGTCCGCTTGTTTTTCTCGCGCTGTTTCCAGAATCTTTGCGGCCGGCACCATTACGCCAAGATCGACAACGTCGTAGTTGTTACATTGCAGCACTACCCCGACAATGTTTTTGCCGATATCATGCACGTCGCCTTTCACCGTTGCCATCACGATGCGTCCCTGCGGTTTCGCGCCGGCGGATTTCTCCGCTTCCATGAATGGCATCAGATAGGCGACAGCTTTTTTCATTACTCGCGCGCTCTTGACGACCTGCGGCAGGAACATTTTGCCGGCGCCGAATAGGTCGCCAACCACGCTCATTCCGGCCATGAGCGGTCCCTCAATTACATCGAGAGGTCGTTTGCATGTTTGACGCGCTTCCTCGGTATCGATGTCGATGTAGTCGACAATCCCTTTCACCAACGCATGTTTCAAACGCTCTTCGACAGGCTCTTTTCGCCAAGCTTTGTCGGCGACTGGTGTTTTGCCTTTCGCTTTGACGTTTTCGGCGAACTCAACCAGCCGCTCGGTCGCATCATCTCGCCGGTTCAATAACACGTCTTCGACGCGTTCTCGTAACGGCGGGTCAATTTCTTCGTATACCGCCAGTTGTCCGGCATTGACGATTCCCATGTCGAGACCGGCGCGAATGGCGTGAAAGAGAAATGCGGCATGCATCGCCTCGCGAACGGTGTTGTTACCGCGAAACGAAAAAGAAATGTTGCTCACGCCGCCGCTGACGCGCGCACCCGGAAGATTCTTTTTGATCCACTGCGTCGCTTTGAGGAAATCGACCGCGTAATTCCGATGTTCTTCGAGCCCGGTAGCGACCGTCAAAATGTTTGGATCGAAGATAATGTCACTCGCAGGGAAACCTGCCTGCTTGGTCAAGAGATCATAGGCGCGCGTGCAGATCTCGATTTTGCGCTGAAAATTATCCGCCTGACCTTGCTCATCGAACGCCATGATGATCGCTGCAGCGCCATATCGCCTGACTAGTCGGGCTTGTCGGAGAAAGTCTTCTTCGCCGTTTTTCAAGCTGATAGAATTCACCACCGCTTTTCCCTGCAGGCATTTAAGCCCTGCTTCGATGACGCTCCACTTCGAGCTGTCGATCACAATTGGAATTCGCGTGATCTCAGGCTCGCTGCCGATCAGATTCAAGAAGCGGACCATGGCCGCCTCCGAGTCGAGCATCCCTTCGTCCATGTTCACGTCGAGAAGGTTCGCGCCGCCCTGCACCTGCTGACGAGCCACAGCGAGCGCGCCGTCAAAATCGCCGGCGAGAATCAGCTTCGAAAACTTCGGCGATCCGGTGATGTTGGTGCGCTCGCCGATGACAACGAAGCCGAACTCCGGCGTAACGTTCAACGGTTCGAGTCCGGATAGTCGCAGAATCATGTATAACTGGTGTTTCTTTTCACAGCACGCGGTGAGAATTTCTGCGTCAGTTTTGCCAGCGCTTGAATGTGATCGGGCGTTGTGCCGCAGCAACCACCCACCACGTTGAGCCAGCCGTTCTCCGCCCACTTCGCGACCTTGGGTGCGAAAGTTTCTGCTGTTTCTGGAAAACCGGTCGGCGAGAGGGGATCCGGCAGACCCGCGTTTGGATATGCGCTCATGTAGTAGGGCGAAACGCGCGCCAGCTCTTCCACGAACGGTTCCATTTCATCCGGACCGAGTGAGCAATTCAAACCGACAATGAGCGGCTCCGCGTGCGCGATCGATATGAGCGATGCTTCGACGGTTTGCCCGCTCAAGTTTCGGCCGGATTTGTCAATCACCGTGCCCGAGATCATCAACGGCACCTTGCGTCCGGTTTTTTCCAGAGCATCCGCGATGGCGAACAACGCTGCTTTTCCGTTGAGTGTGTCGAAAATCGTTTCGACAATGAATAGATCGACACCGCCTTCGAGCAGAGCTTTGGCTTCATCGAAGTAAGTTTGCCGAAGTTGATCGAACGAGACCGCGCGAAATGCCGGATTATTTACGTCCGGTGAAATGGAACCTGCCACAGGAAGCGGTCCCATTGATCCGCCGACAAATCGTTGCTGTCCGGTTTCATTCGCGACGCGATCGGCGGCGCGACGCGCGATCTGAGCGGCTTTAAAATTCATCTCGAGAACGAGCGCACGAAGATCGGCATCGTCCACCACGCGCTGAAAGAATTCCTGATCTTTGCGACCACTTGTGGGCTCGCCCTGAAACAGGAAATCGTTCAGGCCCATGGTTGTTCCGCTGAAGGTGTTCGTTTCGACAACGTCAGCGCCGGCATTGAGATAAGCGGCGTGAATTTCCTCTACGATTTCCGGCCGGGTTAGATTGAGCAGTTCCAGGCTGCCCTTGAGGTCTTTGCCTTTCCAATCGCCGAACCGTTCTCCTCGATATTCCGCCTCGGACAGCTTGTACTGCTGGATCATTGTGCCCATTGCGCCATCGAGTAAGACGATGCGTTCGCGCAGAAGCGCTTCCAAGGGATGAAGACCGTTTGTAGCCACGATTGTCCGGGAACTAAAGAGCGTTTCCCTCGGGAATCAAGCAACAAATTGACGCATCATGATGCGTAGATGTGTTTCTTTGGATCCTACATATGCTCTTGCTCCTGATCGTAATCGAGCCCAACCGTGGGAATGTTGTTCGATTTCTCGAGAGTGATGGCAAAACCGGATGCCAAAAGAGCGCGAATGCCCAAAGCGAAACAGATGGCATTCTGCCCCCGAAATTAAGAGGCGGAGTGTCACTGGGCGATTGAGGATTAATCCCTCTAGCCGCGTATTACTGAAAAAGTGCGCGCAGTTTACGGAGCAATCCGATCGGTCAGAGTGTCCGTATGAAATTGAGTGTGGTCGCGCAAACGGAACCAGGGGCTGTCCTTCTTCGTAGTCTGGGCCATGGCATTTTTTTCGCCGGTGGCAAAGTCGTCCCATGAATTGTAGCGAGCGATGCTTAGGAAGGTCCAGTCAGCTCCTTCCAAGTGCTGCATCAGAACATTGCCGGCAGTCGTGTCGCCGGTCGCGTTCGGTGTTTCGCTTAACATTTTTTCCAACTGCTCGCGGTGACCAGGAGCGGGGCGATAATACGAGACGGAATAAACCGAGCCGGCAGTTTTAGCAGAGTCGCCGCCAATACCCATGGCGCGGCTGAATTCTTCCCATGAAGGACCATTGACAAACGTATCGGTGTGCCACTCGCTCAAGTCACGTTTGTCCGCAGGCACGGCGGTGCCTGCAGCCTCTACGGTCGCTTTGGTACCGAGATGGGTAATGACTACGTAATCCCAAGCGTCACCATCCTGGTGACGGAGGACAATAAAATGTCCTGGCATTGGGTCGTTGGGATTAGGCGTCTTGAGCCAATCGCCTAATTGAACGGCTTTACCAAGAGCAGCCTTCGTGAAATGGACGTGATAAACATCGGTTCGTTTGCCGGCCCCGGCGATTGTAGGACGTTTTTCACTTGCAGCCTTTGGAGTGTCTTGCGCCTGAACAAATGTCACAGGCAACAGGCTCAATAATGTAATGGCGGTAATACTGACGATTGATTTCATGAATGTTTTTTCTCTCTGATTTAATGTTGAACGTTACTCTTGGATGCAGCGCAGGATCCCGGACGGAATCGAAGAGAGAGTTTCGTTGCGCTTTTAACCTGCGGAGGCTATACAGCCGCGCTTTGGGATGTCAACGCTTATCGGGATCCGGCATCTGTCGAGTTTGTTGCGATTACGGTTTTGCTGTCGGATCCAGCAATTCTCTCGACTTCTCTCCGGGTGACGATTAGCTCAATGCGCCATGGAGGCGGTGCGACTCTTCAGATCGCTTGACCGTAATCAACGAAATACCTTCCTGGCTTGCTTTCTGGGGTGGGCACTCGATGCGTTCGATTTTTTCCTCCTCACGTTCGTGATCGTGCCGATGGCGGGCGACTTTGGCACGAGCATCGCCGAGCTGACCTACGCGATCACGCTGACACTGGCGATGCGCCCATTGGGGGCGTTCATCTTCGGATTGCTCGGCGATCGGTTCGGACGGCGCATCCCCCTGATGATCAACATCATTTTCTATTCTCTCATGGAATTGCTGACGGCGTTTTCACCGAATTACACCTGGCTGCTGATTTTCCGCGCGCTTTACGGAGTCGGCATGGGTGGAGAATGGGGACTGGGCGCGTCGCTGGCAATGGAGACCTTGCCGACCGCCGCGCGCGGATTGTTCTCCGGAATTTTACAACAAGGTTATGCATTTGGTTATCTGCTCGCGGCAGTTGTGTATTGGATCGTGTTTCCGTTCTTCGGCTGGCGCGGTCTCTTCGTCGCAGGAGCGTTGCCTGCGGTTCTTGTGTTGTACATCCGGGCGCGGGTGCCCGAATCGCCCGTTTGGCTGCAGCGGCAGCGCGAGACGAGTAATTTTTGGAGGGATCTGCTGGTTGTCCTAAAACGTCACTGGGTTCTGTTTGTTTATGTAATCCTATTGATGACGGCGTTCAATGCCATGTCTCATGGGACCCAGGACATGTATCAAACTTTTCTGGGTGAACAACGCCACTATGGCGTGACACAGAAGGCCGCGACTGGGATCATTTACGCTGTTGGTGCAATCTGTGGGGGAACGGTGGTTGGTCATCTGTCGCAAAAATGGGGACGTCGTCGCTCGATTATTTTGGCTGCGGTTTTTGGAATAATTTTTATTCCTCTCTGGGTTTTTCCGCCGGGCTTCGGGCTCCTTGTCGTCGGTGGATTTGCCATGCAGTTCATGGTGCAGGGAGCCTGGGGAATTGTTCCCGTGCATTTGAATGAACTTTCGCCCGGCACAGTGCGCGGGACCTTTCCCGGGGTTGCCTATCAACTTGGAAATTTGTTCGCCGCCAACACGGCCGTCATCGAAGCCCGGTTGGCCGATCATTTCCGTGACGCAAGCGGGCATCCGGATTACGCAAAAGCGCTCGCGCTTTTCACGCTGGTGATCTTTTTGGTGTTGATATTCCTCGCCGCAATCGGCCGTGAAGAGCGCGGAAAAGAATTTTAGCGGCGGGCAGCGCCTGGCGCCAGGCCGGTTCCTCCCGTGGACGATTCTGCTTGTGGCTGCGATTGCGCAGCCACCTGAATCGACGGGCGGTAAACGCCGGAGCCGAAGCGTTGCTCGACGATTGCTTCCGCGATTCGGTCAGCGAGTAATTCACGATATTCCCAATCGCGCGTCTTGTTACCCTCGGAGCGATTGCTCAAGTATCCGCATTCCACCAACACCGCGGGATAGCTTGCCAGGCGCAGGACGCGAAAATTTGCCGTGTGCACGCCGCCATTTGAAGAATTCGGTATGGTCATCAGTTTTGCCTGGATCTGGCTCGCCAGATCGGACGAGGCGCCCGAATGATAGTACGTCTCGAATCCGCGAATCCGGCGCTTGCGCGAATCGTTGAAGTGGATGCTCACAAAAATTGCATTTTTCTGCTTATTCTCGATAGCCACACGATCGTTCAATTCGATAAAGACATCCGAGTTACGGGTCATCACAGTTTTCAACTGAGATTCGCGGAGCTTTCGGTTGAGGCGCTGGGCGACATCGAGGGCGATCGCCTTTTCCGGTGGACCGTAACGGCGATATGCGCCGCTATCTTTACCTCCATGGCCGGCATCTACTACCACGGTATTAAAAGTCTTACTGGTGTTTTTGACCCCGCTAGTTGTGACGGTACTGCAAGCAGCTAACGAAGCGAAAAAAGCGATTGTAACTAGACGAGTGAGCTGGCGTCGCATCCTGATTTTATAGCAAAAAACACGTCTTCTACCAAAAAATTTTTCGCGTGGAGCGTAAACAATGCAACGTAATTGGCTGAAGAGACTGTCTATTGACAGCAGTTTGAAAAAGCACTTGTTTCTTGTGCTTACGCGCTTAATGCCTTTACTTCTTTTATGATAATCCGATTTGCGATTCTCCCCTTGCTACTGGCGCTGAATCTTTCGATGTGCAAGAAGCAGGAAAGTGTCTCCCCGGGCTCACAGCAGGCGAGCGCCTCGTCACCAACGCCGGCTGCCGTTTCCGCCCCGGTCGCGGCGGCGTCTCCAAAGATTACCAAACCGGTGGTCGATCAAACCGCTCAAGTGATCATTTTTTGTTATCACCGTTTGGTGGACAAGATCCGCTATCCTGGGACCGAGATTACGCCCGCCGCGTTTGAAGCGCAGATGAAGGAGTTAAAGGACCGCGGCATAACGGTCATTTCAATGCAGGATTTGCTCGCGTGGAAGCGAGGCGAAAAGAATATACCGCCGCGATGCGCAGTTGTTACTTTCGATGATGGCTGGAAATCCCAGTACGAGGTCGCGTGGCCGATCATGAAGAAATATGGCTATCCGTTTACCATGTTCATTTACACCGAAGGCGTGCGCGGTGGGTCGTTAGGCGGCGGGGAAGCGATCACCTGGGAACAGCTTGCCGATATGCGCGACAATGGAGTTGATATTGAGGGACACTCCGCGACGCATCAGGACTTGCGTGAGGGCCATACTATAATGATAGCCAATCCCGGCGGGAAAAGGACCCGGACGAAATTGACCGGGCCTCCATACGAGGAATGGATGCAAAACGAAGTGGTCGGATCCAAGCAACTACTCGAGCAGCGACTGGGCATCAAAGTAAATTGCTTCGCCGTGCCGTTCGGAAATTACAACGAGCACGTTAAAGAAATTGCCCGAAATTCCGGTTACGAAGCGATGTTTACAGTTTACGGCCAGCCCATCACCTTCACGTCCCCGATGGATTCAATCGGTCGCTATGCGATTGAAGCGAACAAGCCGAAGGTCTTTGCCGACGCTGTACAAATGATCGGCACGTCCACAGGAGGAGCGGCAGCGGTTGCTGAAATCGGTGCAAAAGATCTCTCGACGCAGCCGGCAGACGGCGAAACGGTGCGTACTGCGCTGCCGCTAATCAAAGCTAACCTCAGCGCAATTGGTCAGATCGAGCCTGGCAGCGTGCAGATGCGCGTGAGCGGTCTCGGTGTTGTTCCTGCGAATTACGATCCGAAATCTGGTACGGTGTCATACCAGGTGACGCAGAAGTTGCACGAGAAATCCTGCAGTGTAATTATCGGCGCGA
The DNA here is from genome assembly GCA_963836455.1 of uncultured Verrucomicrobiae bacterium. Lineage (GTDB taxonomy): Bacteria > Verrucomicrobiota > Verrucomicrobiia > Chthoniobacterales > UBA10450 > Udaeobacter. Next base: position 424,785 of record CAWIJH010000003.1, on the reverse strand, counting down.
AATCGCAGGGAAAAAAGGTCGAGGCGCATTGGACTTTTGGGATCGAAGAAGGCGCAGCGGGAGGCACGGCGTCGTCCTCACCGGTTGTAGCGCCTAAGAAATAAACGCGCGTTTCTAAGAAGCGATGGTTTCTTAACGCCATGGGCGATTAAGAAATCGCACTCTCTATTCGGTTCCGCACGCCTGGCATCATGTTTTCTCAACTCTCTGACAAACTCCAGGACGTCTTCAAAGACCTGCGTGGACACGGCACGATCAACGAATCGAACATCGATGCCGCGTTGCGCCAGGTACGGCTGGCTTTGCTCGAAGCCGACGTCGATTTTCAGGTCGCCAAGAAATTCATTGCACGCGTCAAAGAGAAAGCCCTTGGAGAAGCCGTTCTTCGCAGCATTACGCCGGGGCAGCAGATCGTCAAAATTTTCCACGACGAGTTAACTACTTTGCTCGGGGGCGATGCCGCACCCATTACTCTGGGAGATTCAGGTCGTATTTTGATTGTCGGTCTCAACGGCTCGGGGAAGACAACTTCCTCAGCCAAGCTGGCGCGTCTTTTGAAAAAACAGGGTCGCACGCCAGTCTTAATTGCCTGCGATTTGCAACGACCAGCGGCGATCGAACAACTGGCAACGCTTGGAAAACAAATCGACGTCCATGTATTCACGCCTGGTCCGGACGAGAAAAATGTGGAGCGGGCGGCTGCTGACGCATCCAGCAGGGCGCAATCGGCGGGTACGCCAGTTGTGGAAATTTTCGATACAGCAGGTCGTCAGGAGATCGACGAAACGCTCATTCAGGAGCTGAAAAGGTTGAAAGAATTTCTAAACCCACAGGAAACGTTGCTGGTTGTTGACGCCGCCACTGGCCAACAGGCTGTGAGCGTTGCATCCCGTTTTCACGACGCTCTATCGATTACCGGAATCATTTTGACAAAACTTGACGGAGACGCACGAGGCGGCGCGGCGTTGTCGATGCGGGAAGTGACGCGGCAGCCAATCAAGTTCGCGGGAACCGGGGAAAAGCTGGATCAGTTTGAACTCTTTGTTCCGGAACGACTCGCAGGCCGAATTCTTGGCATGGGTGACGTCGTTAGCCTGGTCGAAAAAGCGGCGGAAGCGGTCGACGAAGAAGAAGCCGCTCGGTTGGAGCGGAAACTGCGCACTGCGTCGTTCGATTTCAATGATTTCCTGGCGCAGTTCAAAATGATGCGACGGATGGGGCCGCTGGAGAATATTCTTGGCATGTTGCCCGGCATGAGTAATATGCAGGGCCTCTCTGTTGATGAGAAGCAGCTTAAGCGCACGGAAGCCATCGTGCTTTCGATGACGAACGAAGAGCGGACGCGACCCGACATTTTGAATGCGCGGCGTCGTCAGCGCATCGCGCGCGGCAGCGGCTGCACTGTCACGGAGGTAAACGATTTGCTACGACGCTTTGATCAGATGCGGAAGATGATGAAAAGCGCAGGCAAAATGAAAAAAATGATGGCGCAAATGGCGCGAATGAGAAGTTAACATGGCAGTTTCAATCAGATTACGCAGAGAAGGAGCGAAGAATAGCCCCTACTACAAAGTGGTAGTGGCCGACAGGCGCAGCCCACGCGATGGGAAATTTATCGAGATCATCGGCACGTACGACCCCAAGATACCCGGTCGCAACAGCACGTTGAACATTGATCGAGTCGAATACTGGATCAGCAAAGGTGCACAGCCATCCGATACGGTGCGCAGCTTGATCAAGAAGAATAAGAAACCGGCAGCAACCGCGGAACCGGCAGCCAAAACAGAGCAAAGCGAGCAGCAATCGGTCCCGGAACCGTCATCCCCTCCGGCGCCTCCGGCTGAGGACGCCAGTTAGCATAGCTGCATTTGTTCAACTGCGTTCGCTCCCGCGAGGCGCAACAAGCGATGCAGGGTTTCTGAGGAAAACCGATGCGACAAAGCGCTGGAATTTGGGACAAGCGAAATTCATGTTCGTTCGTGTTCCCTGTCGCGCCATGGCTATTGTGCGAAGGAGCATTCGTGATTACTCTTTCTGGCGCATGAGAGAGTTCCTCGAGTTCGTCATTCGCCAACTGATCGAATTTCCCGACGACATGGTCTTGACGGAAATTCCAAGCGGCAGAACCACGGTCTTTAAGCTGCAACTTCGACGAGGAGATGTCGGTCGCGTTATTGGCCGGGGCGGCCAGACCATTCAAGCTATTCGCGCCTTGCTCGCCAGTTCGGCCGCGCGCCATGGCCAGCGGGCGATCCTCGAAATCGTCGAGTAAGGCTCATCTCCGATTCATGATTGGACGTTAGGCGCAGGCCGCTCGACGTTTTCTTCCCAAGTGAAGATCGATATTTTGACATTGTTTCCCGACATCTGTCGCGCGCCTCTTGGCGAAAGCATCATGAAACGCGCTCAGGAAAATGGGATTATCGATCTTCGGATTCATAATCTGCGGGACTGGACCACGGACAAACATCACATTGTGGACGACGCACCGTTCGGCGGCGGTCAGGGAATGGTGATGAAACCGGAGCCGATTTTTGCGGCCGTCGAAGAGCTATGTGGTGCAAAGGAGAATACGGCCGATACCCAGCGTCCAGCTCTCGAGGTCCAACAATCGAAAATCGAGAATGGAAAACCGAAGGTTATTGTGATGTCGCCGGCTGGTCGGCGGTTTGATCAACAGATGGCCACAGAGCTTTCACGCGAACCACATTTAGTCATCATTTGCGGCCACTACGAAGGAGTCGACCACCGGGTGATTGAACATCTGGTGGACCTGGAAATTTCCATTGGCGATTACGTGCTCACAAACGGAGCAATTGCAGCGGCCGTTTTCGTTGATGCAATCGTGCGTTTATTGCCTGGTGTGCTTGGTCATGAACAATCCGCGGCCGATGACAGTTTCAACGACGGATTACTGGAGGCACCACAGTACACTCGCCCGGCAGAATTTCGCGGCTGGAAAGTTCCGCAAGTCTTGGTTTCCGGAAATCACGCCGAGATCGCAAAGTGGCGTGAAGAGCAGGCGATAAAGCGCACGCAAGAAAACCGGCCGGATTTGCTCGGATGAATCTGTAATACGCTAGCGTGTCATCCCGGGCGTAGCGAAGGACTCACGCAGATGATTGCGATCTCAAAGTTGAGGCGCCTTCCCCATTACGACACATGCGTTAATTCCGCCGAAACCGAACGAGTTACTGATTACGTATTCCAGTTCGGCTTCGCGCCCGTGATTAGGCACGACGTCAAGATCGCATGAGGGATCCTGATTTGCGTAGTTAATTGTGGGTGGAACCCATTGCCGGTCTAAAGCGAGCGCGCAAAGCGCCGCCTCGATCGCGCCGGTAGCGCCGAGGGGATGCGCGTAATAACCTTTTGTCCCACTAACCGGAATTCGTCGCGCATGCTCGCCAAACACTTGTTTGATCGAAGCCGTTTCCGCGCTGTCGTTGAGCTGGGTCGAACTAGCGTGCGCGTTGATATAATCGATCCGGTCGGGCTGTAATTGCGCGTCGGCGAGCGCCTCGCGCATCGCGCGAATGGACGATTCGCCATTTGGCAAAGGCGAAGTCATATGGAAAGCATCGTTGTTGAGACTGTATCCGAGCACCTCAGCGTAAATGTGCGCGCCCCGGCCGCGGGCATGTTCAAGTTCTTCGACAACGAGAGAAGCACCACCTTCGCCCATTACAAATCCGTCGCGCAACAGATCAAACGGTCGGCATGCCAGAGCGGGATCGCCCGGCCACCGGCTCATGGTTTTGATGATGTCGAACGCGCCGACGGTAATGGTAGTCAGAGGCGCTTCGGCGCCGCCGGCAACAATCACATCCGCAAAATCGTCTCTGATATAACGTAGGGCTTCGCCGACCGATACAGTTCCACTGGCGCAGCTGTTCGAATTTGTCGTGCCGACGCCGCGAAATCCGTACTCGATCGCGATATTCGAGTGGGCCGAACCGCCGAATACCTGAACGGCGAGTGTAGGTTGAACTCCGCGCGCACCCTTTTTTAAATACCTGAGATACTGTTCTTCGGCCTTGCAAACCCCGCCAAGTGCTGTGCCAAAACTAACACCGACCCGATCCTGCGGTTTTTCACGGGAACATTCGAGCTGCGCATCATCAATCGCGAGCTTCGCCGACACGACCGCGAACTGCGCGTAGCGGTCCAGTCGTTTCAGACGTTGGGGCGAGAAGAATTTCTCCGGATCCCAATCCCCAATCTCGCCAGCTGAGCGCACGCGGAAAATGGTGGGATCAAAGCTGGTGATGGTGTTGATGCCACTCTTTTCCGCGAGAATTGCGTTCCAAAAATTCTCGCGTCCGTACCCGATGCAAGTGATTGGACCAATCCCAGTGATAACAGCGCGTCGTTGGCTCATGCGATGACCTTATTTGTGTTTGTCTCAACGTACGATTTCATGCAGCGCAGTGTCTTATTTGCAACGTTATGAATGAAAAAGTCGCCGATAATTTTGTCCGCGATGGGTGCCAAAATCTTCACGCGAAATGCAAGATCGTGTTTAATTTCGACTAGCACTCCGTCTGGCACCTCCTGAAACGTCCAAACTACGCGCATTCCCTTCGTGAATGCTTTCATGTGATAAAAGCGGACCTCCATGCGGTCGCGATCGATGATTTGTTCGGAAGTCCACGAAATGGGAATGCCCGAGCGGGTCGCAGCCATTACGACGACGTTTCGACTCGGACTATGTTCGAGGTAATGGATATAGCGATAGTGGGGGAGAATGCGCGGCCACAGCTCCAGGTTCGCCGCGGTCTCGAAAATCGTCATTCTCGGTGCGCACATGATGATGGAGTTGGTCTTGTGCATTGGAAGTGATCGCCACCGCAAATAAAAACCCACTCAGCCATCGATGTTGCGCGCCTTTCGCGGGACAAGGCATACTTCCCCGAAAAGTAACCTGACGAAAGAGAAAAGATTGTCCCGCCAAACATCAAAGCATGAGCTGTTGCTGGCGGAAACAGATCTGGCTATCGCGATTCCGAAGGCAAGGGGATTGGACCCTCGCCCTTCGCCGGCCGCGTATCCCTTACACGCGACCGTCCGTGATCTTGCGGTGTAACTGTGGAGCCAGCCGCCACATTTCTCAGGGCCGACGACCACCCGCTCTGGCATGATCCGCGAGTCGAGCCAGTTCGGCCATAAACGCAAAGAATGCCGGAGACTGCCCGATGAAGAGCCCCATGTCCGTCAGGAACTGCAGAGTGCCCATCGCAACGCCTTCCGTTTTGGTCGGTCGAATGATCGAACAAATAGGGAGACTTTCATCCAGGAACGGACACGGTTCGGGCATGATCAGAGCCTTATCGAAGAGCTCGTCCTCCACCTCCAGATCCGGAAATGTCACCGACACCCCGGTTACCGGATCGACGGCAGTCAGAGGAGGCGCATTACCCGCCACATCCGACCAGGTTTGGAAGTGCATCGTCTCGGTCGGTCCGATGCTGATCAGGATGCGCAGGACTTCAGTTTGCGTGGCCCTTAGTGCCATCGCCGGGTACAGGCTAGTGCCACCTTGTTCAATGGTTGGAAAGTGGAAAGCCGCCGTATTCGCGATGGCCTGTAGGAAATTAGGATCTGTTGTATCCGCATCGGTCCTGGGAATTGCCGTATGCTGGTTTACCCCTAAAGTCGGGACAGCCTGCGGAAAGACGTGGTTTGGCTCAAGATCCGGGTTATGGCTGTCGTCGCGGTAGCGCGTCCACCAGCTGGTGTCGATGGTAAGTTGCGTCAGGTTAGTGAGCCGATGTCCGATCAAGTCTGAATTGACTCCTGTCGCAGTGCTGCCCATCAGGGTGCGAAACGGATCGAGGTTTGCAGGAGCCGCTCCCTTGGAGACCAGGTACGCGTTGAGGAACTGGTGATGAGTAATCTCATCATCGGTGTTGTCATGGATGTAGTCTTGCATTTCATCCTCAATAACCTCCAAGGCGTCCGCGTAGGCTTCATTGCCACTGCCGCCGGGAACTTCATCATCTTGGATGCCGCCGAGTTCGTTGTATTGGATCCAAAAGTCCGCCTCGAGTAGCTCCACAGCTGCTGCGAAGCGCAGCAGGGCTGCATCTCCCGGTGTCAGCCCGTGACTTGCTTCTGCGGTTCGAGTCCCCCCTAGTAATCCGACGCCAATTGTCCCGGCCCCCATAACGAGTGATTTGCCCAGGAACAAACGACGACTGATAGAACTTTTTCGACGCTTAGCTCTTTTTTCCACATCATTGCTCAAAGGATGATTCTCGTTCTTCCCAAAATCATTTGCTGCAGGATAACTTGTTGCTTTCATGCCCGTAGAGTCGCAGCGGGTTGTGCTTCGTGCCGCTCGCGAAAAGTTACGCGGTTGTTACCGCGCAGCGTATGAAAAAGAGTGAGGACACGCCGGTTTGAAAAATGCTCAAAAGCCCGACGTGTCCCCACGGAGACTGGTTTGAAGGTATGAGTGGCGCTGCCGAGCTCACACAATCCAAAGGTTACCGGTCTGTAACCTTTGCGCTATCGCGGGTCCTTCCCAGAAGACCGCGCCGGAGGTGCCTTAGCCCCTCGATATTTCTAGCGCACGTCGTGAGCTCGCGGCGAATCCGTTATTCATTCCAAAGAAAGTGGAGCCTACGGGATTCGAACCCGTGACCTCCTCAATGCCATTGAGGCGCTCTACCAACTGAGCTAAGACCCCCAGGGAAAGATTTTGAAATTGTAAATTTCAGATTGCAGATTGCAACCTGCCAAAAAAAGACCCGGGATCGGCATCAAAGAGACAGAGACGTTAACACTCCCGTTCCTCTTTTCTGTGGCAGATTGCTCATCGGCAAAAAGAAGATTTTGTCCGGTTACTAGACTAAACGCCCCGATCAGAAGCGCGAGAAAAATGTTCTGTGTTTTAGCGTTCAAAATGATTGCAGATGGAACTCATTCGTCGCGTTGCCGACGAGCAAATAATTTGTGGAATGCCTGAACGGCTTTGAAAGTATTTCAGTCGAAGCTTGCAACAAAATGGCGTTTATGATGTTTAATCAGCAGAGGAACTTAATGAAGCTATCGGGATTGGCGGCTCTTAGTTCAGTCGTGGTACTCGCGATTGGGAATTTGCACGAGCACAGGACAAACAAACGGACCTGTGGCCCAGAACGCCGCTCGTGTCGCACCGAGTAATGGTGTTCGAGGGAGTAACGTGCGCCCCAACAATTTAAATGGACAGCGCGTTCCCCGTGGACCCGCTAACGTTGGTCAACGCCCAATCGGTGCGCTCCCGAATCAAATGCAAAATCAACCGCCGCCGAATTTTCGATCTAATTATCCGAGGTTACCCCGGCAATTGAATCCCAGGCTGGTGGCCGCGAGAGTTCAACAACCCTCGCGAACCGAGAATGTGCAACCGAGCGGCGACCTGTTACCACGAAGCGGAATTGTCCAAACTCCGCTATCGATGACGGATGATCAGCCCGCGGTCAGAGCCGACGATCCAAAGCAGGCCAGCGAGGTATTGGTGAAGCGAGAGATTTTAGAAGACTTGGAGATAACTGACAACTTTCGCGGCGCACGAAATGGCGATCTGCAACCGATCGTAGGTGACTCGGCGAATCGTGATTCTAAACCGAACAAGGCCAAGAAAAATCACCAAACTGGACGTAATCGGCTCAGCTACGCCGATGCGCTCCGTCGTAATTGGCACGAATGGCACAATCGCGATTGGTGGAAGCAAAACTGCAATACCATTGTTTTCGTCACCGGAGGGTATTATTTCCTCGACGCGAGCTATTGGTATCCAGCTTACGGTTATGATCCGCTTAACAGCTATTACGATTACGATGGGCCAATTTACACCTATGGTGATCTGCTACCTGACCAGGTGATCGCGAACGTTCAGGGTGCGTTGCAAGATGCAGGTTACTACTTTGGGGCAGTGACAGGCTCTCTAAGCGTAGAGACCCGAGCAGCTCTTGTGAATTTCCAGCGCGACCAGGGGCTAATTGTTACTGGAGCGATTGACGAACCCACTGTTGAATTGCTTGGCTTGTATTAGGCCTCACGGTGGGATTCTGTAGACGCTTTGCTCTGCGAAGCGCGACGCCGAAGGTGCTTGAATCCGCGCACCGCGCTGCCCAAAGGTCGACGACTCCAACAAGACCGTGCTCGGGATTCGCTTGCTGATACCGGGGCAAACGTTTTAGGAAGTTGTCTATGAGCGATCTGAGTTTTCAAAATAACGTGCCGGATCCTTTACTTTCCGGGAAAGAATTACCGTCTTTTAAATTTGAATTGGAGAAATCCAAAGGGAAGGTAATGGGAAACAGTTTTGGAAAGGAAGCGACTATCGAGCAACTTCCCGTCTCCAAGGGAATCGCCGGTGTATCCATGCAACTCGAGCCGGGCGTGATGCGCGAGCTTCACTGGCACGCTACTGCGGCCGAGTGGGCGTTTGTGCTCAAGGGCCGGGCTCGCACAACTGTGATTAACCCGGCCGGTCAAACCGAGACGAATGACTTCGAACCTGGCGATATCTGGTACTTTCCACGTGGCCATGCCCACGTACTCGAGTGCCTCGGCAACGAACCGACTCATTTCATTTTGATTTTTGATAACGGTTATTTCTCTGAGTTCGGCACGTTTAGTATCACCGATTGGATCGGGCATGCGCCCAAGCCGTTACTGGCGAAAAATTTTGGCCTGCCTGCCTCAGCGTTTGATGGCTTTCCGCAGGAGGAAGTTTATTTTGCGCGCGGTTCCATTCCACCGGAACCGATGCAGGAAAACCTGCAGGGAGCGCGCATCGCGCCGCCGGAAACGCACAAATTTCGAATGCTTGCCGGTGCGCCACACGCGATTTTCAAAGGCGGCCGCGAATGGCGCATCGATTCCACGCGATTTCCAATTTCGACAACAGTCACTGGGGTAATTCTCGACCTCGAGCCAGGCGCGCTGCGCGAACTTCACTGGCATCCAAACGCCGATGAATGGCAATACGTCATCGATGGCGACCTAACCGTGACAATGTTTGGGTCGCACGGGCGATTCCGAACGGAGCAACTGCACGCCGGCGATGTCGGTTACATCCCGCAGGGATACGGGCATTCGATTGAAAACGTTGGTAGCAAGACGAGCCGGATGTTGATCGGCTTTAACACAGGAACTTACCAGGCAATTGATCTTTCTGCGTGGATTGCCGGCAATCCGGTAGATGTTCTGGCCACAAATTTTGGCAAGCCGGCATCCTTGTTCGAAAAGTTTCCGCGCAAGGACGTTTTCATAGCGCCGAATCAATAGCGTTTCGTCCGGCCAGGGGGCCAGCTCGCCGTCCGCACCTTCAAAAATTTGCGGCTGTCGTGGACTGCCGCTACAGGAAGAACTGTCAGTCGCCTTTGGAGTCATGCAAAAATTGATCGAATGCGTCCCAAATTTTTCGGAAGGTCGTGATCAAAACGTCATTCGAGAGATTACGGATGCGATTAAATCGGTGGATGGCGTTTCGCTGTTGGATGTTGATCCCGGCGCCAGCACCAACCGGACCGTGGTAACATTCGTAGGCAGCCCTGATGCGGCGGTCGAAGCGGCATTTCGCGGGATTAAGAAAGCGGCCGAGTTAATCGACATGCGCAAACACAAGGGGGCGCATCCGCGCATGGGTGCGACCGATGTTTGTCCATTCATTCCGGTAAGCAACGTGGACTGGGAAGAAGCAATCGACTGTGCAAATCGCTTGGCGAAACGTGTCGGCGATGAATTGAAAATCCCCGTCTATCTCTATGAAAAAGCGGCGAAAAATAAGTCGCGCTCAAATTTGTCTGTAATTCGCGTGGGCGAATACGAAGGGTTTTTCGAAAAGATAAAACAGCCCGAATGGAAACCGGATTTTGGCCCTGCCGTATTCAACGAAAAATCAGGGGCAACTGTAATCGGTGTTCGCGATTTTCTTGTGGCTTACAATGTAAATCTGAACACGAAATCAGTGCGGCGCGCGAACTCGGTTGCATTTGATGTGCGAGAGCAGGGCAGGGTGCAGACCGAAGACGGAACGCCAGCAGGAAAACCGGTGCTGGATGCGAATGGCGAGCCGATTCGAGTTCCCGGAATGCTGAAGCACGTCAAGGCGATTGGCTGGTTCGTGAAAGAATATGGCATCGCTCAGGTGTCGATGAACCTGACCAATATCGAAGAAACGCCGCTACACGCGGCGTTCGATGCGTGTTGCGAATCCGCAGCCAAACGCGGCCTGCGCGTCACCGGCTCGGAGATCGTCGGCATGGTTCCGAAGAAATGTCTCGTTGACGCAGGGCGATATTTCTTGCGCAAGCAAAAATGGTCGGAAGGCGTGTCCGATGAAGAATTGATCGACGTTGCCATTCGCTCAATGGGCTTGAGTGAACTGAGGCCTTTCGATCCAAAAGAAAAGGTGATTGAATTCAAAATCGAATCTGCCGAACCAAAGAGTTCTCTCGCGAAGATGAATCTACGCGAATTTTGCAATGAAACGTTGAGCGACTCTCCTGCGCCGGGCGGGGGATCTGTCGCAGCATTAATGGGAGCCGTGGGCGCTTCGTTAGGCGGAATGGTCGCGAACCTGTCTGCGGGAAAACGCGGTTGGGACGACAAACTCGAATATTTCAGCGGTTGGGCAGTAAAAGCGCAGCAACTCAAGGACGAATTGCTCTCGCTGGTGGACGAGGATACGGCCGCGTTTAACAAAGTAATGGACGCTTTCGCACTGTCCAAAGAGTCTGCTGAAGAGAAAGCTGCGCGGTCGGCTGCGATTGAGCAGGCAACTAAATATGCCGCCGAAGTTCCGTTGAAGGTTATGGAGACAGCGTCGAAATCTTATGAATTGCTCGCCGAAATGGCCGAAAAGGGAAATCCGGCCTCTGTCTCCGATGTCGGTGTCGGCGCACTGGCGACCCGCGCATGCATCGAGGGTGCGGCGTTAAACGTGAGAATCAATCTCACACAGTTAAAGGACGAAAAATTCAAGGGGGCGCTTGCCCAGAGAATGCAAAATATTAGCGCCGATTCCGATGCGCAGTTCGAGAAGATTACCAAAATTGTCGAAAAGCAGTTAAGCGAATCGTGAAGTCACTGGCAGTTCTTCACGCTTCGCAATTAGTCACAGTGGCCGGTCCCAAGCGACCGCGTGTGGGACGCGAACTGTGTGAGCTGGCAATCATTCGAGATGGCGGCATGCTGATTCGCGACGGCATAATCGAACTCGTCGGCGCTCAGCGCCGAAATCGAGAATAACGCAGGCGAGGCGGAAGTTATCGATGCTCAAGGGAAAGTCGTTCTTCCAGGATTTGTCGACGCGCACACGCATTTGGTTTTTGCCGGAAATCGGTTGGACGATTTCGAGCGTCGTGCGCGCGGCGACACTTATGAGAAAATCGCGAAGGCTGGGGGCGGAATTTGGTCAACCGTTGAAAAGACCCGGGCAGCGAGTGAGGCCGACCTGCTCGTGCAGGCAAAAAAGCATGCAGGCTGGTTCCTGCGCTGCGGAACGACAACGGTGGAGTCCAAATCGGGCTACGGACTTACCCTCGAAGACGAGCTGAAAATCCTGCTGGTTATGAGGCGGCTCAATCAGGAAACGCCGCTGGAAATTGTGCCGACGTTCCTCGGCGCACATGCAATACCGCGTAAGATCCATGCGGATGAATACATCGACCTCGTCGTAAACGAGATGCTGCCACGAGTGAGTTCGGACCATCTTGCCGAATTTTGCGACGTATTTTGCGAGCGCGGTTATTTCGATATCGAACAATCAAGACGGATTCTTAATGTGGCGAAAAATCTTGGATTGAAACCGCGAATTCACGCTGATCAACTGAGTAATTCAGGCGCGGCGAAACTGGCGGCCGAATTGGAGGCCGCAACGGCAGATCACCTGGAAAAGACCGACGAGCAAGGGATCGCGGCATTGAGCGCTGGAAACGTGCAACCGGTTTTGCTGCCGGGCTCAGTCTATGCGCTTGGATCGACGTGTTATCCGCGGGCGCGAGAGATGATCGAGGCCGGTCTCGCGGTCGTGATCGCGACTGATTTCAATCCGGGCTCATCGCCCACCGCAAGCATGCCGATGATTTTGTCGCTTGCCTGCACACAGATGAAAATGTCGCCAGCAGAGGCTATCTCGGCTGCGACGATCAATCCGGCCCATTCGTTAGGCCGGAGCGATCAAATCGGTTCGCTCGAATCCGGTAAGGCGGCGAATTTTTCAATTTTCGACTGCGACGATTACCGGGAGCTCGCGTACTGGTTTGGATTTCCGCAGACCCACTCGGTGTATGTAAAAGGGAGGAGAGGCTTCTAAATACAGCAAAGAAAACAAAACGAAATGGAAGAAGAACTTGTAAAGCTGGAGGAGGAATTCGCGGATGCGATCGTGAAAAATAATCCGGAAAAGATCCGACAGTTTGTCACCGATGACTGGATCATCATCAATGCCGACGGAGGAATTATTGACAGGGAGCGCTTTTTTGAGGTGATCCGATCCGGCACTCTCACGCATGAGATGATGGAGTCCGACGACATGCGTGTCCGTGTCTATGGAGACAGCGCTGTCGTGAGTGCGCTCACTCGCTCGAAAGGAAAATTCATGGGGCAGGAATTCACTACGCACGAGCGGTCCACAGACATTTTTGTGAGGCGCGGTGGACAATGGCGCTGCGTCCTGACACAGCTCACCGGGTTTAAGAAACAGTGAGGCGGCACGCTTACCAGATTCGCGTCAAATTTTGCGGCGCGTGCTCAGCGCCGTTACAGTGAGTTCATGAAGGTCGAAGTCGAAAAGCAACCGGGATCCGTCTCGACGCTGCAAATTGAATTGCCGCCTGAGGAGGTTTCCAAGGAATGGGATGCGATCGCCAACAGCTTCGCGCGTTTCGCCAAAATTCCCGGTTACCGGCCTGGCAAAGCGCCGCGCGCGGTGATCGAGAAGAGATTTCGCAAGGAAATTCAGGACGAATTGACCAAGAAGCTCGTCTCCAAGAGTTATCATGAAGCGATTGAGCAAGAACAGTTGCGCGTTGCTTCGCTGGCCAATATCGAAGACGTCCAGCTGGGTGAAGACAAGTCGATGCGGTTCCGCGCGACAGTTGTTACTGCACCAGAATTTGAGCTCCCCGAATACAAGAACATTCCGGTGCAATTGCCGGAGACGACGGTCTCCGCGCCGGAGATCGATGCCGCACTTGAGCGCTTGCGCGATCAATCCGCCGACTTCGTTGACGTTCCCGGGCGCGGCCTGGAGATGGAGGACTTCGCCGTGATCGACTTTGAAGGATCCAGCGATGGCAAACCAATCAGCGAAATTGCGCCGCAGGCGAGCAAAAATCTTCACGGTGGGAAGAAATTCTGGTTGCGTCTCGCGTCCGATAATTTCCTGCCGAAATTTTGCGAACAAATAGTCGGCCAGAAGCCGGATGAAACGCGCACAGTGACCGTCGATTTCGCGACCGATTTCCCGGTAAAGGAACTGGCAGGAAAACAGGCAAATTATAGCGTCACTGTCCGCGAGATTAAACAGAAGGTATTGCCGGCTTTGGACGATGTGTTTGCGGCTAAATTGATCCCTGGAAAGACCATGAGCGATCTGCATAAGATCATTGAACACGACCTGGCGCATGAAAAAGAGCATGAGCTCGAACGAGCGAAAGAAGGTCAGGTCGTGAAATACCTGCACGAGCGAATTCAGTTCGAATTGCCGTCTCCTCTCTTGAAAAATGAGACGCGTCGCATTTTGGGAGAGTTGGTGCAACGAAATCGGGAACGCGGTGTTACTGATGAGATGTTAAAGGATAAGGAGAAGGAGCTTATCGAAAGTGCCGCGGGACTTGCTGCTCACCGGTTGAAAACCAATTTCATTCTGCATCGGATTGCCGAGCGGGAAAACATCAAGGTTTCGCGGGACGACATCAGCGCGCGGCTTCGTGAGGAAGCCGCGCGGTACAACATTCCGGTGGAAAAAATGCACAAAGAACTTCAGGAACACGATGGTGTGGACGCGTTCGCGGAGCAGATACTGCTGGGCAAGACTCTTGATTTCCTCAAGGCGAATGTTAGCGTCGAGACGGCGCAAGAACCCGCTGCCAAAGAAGAAAAATCATGAGTATATCGAACGAAAATCTTTCCCAGGTGCTGATTCCGATGGTCGTGGAGCAGACTGGCCGGGGCGAGCGCAGCTACGATATCTATTCGCGACTGCTCAAGGACCGAATCGTTTTTATCGGAACTCCGATGGACGATCACATTGCTAATCTTGTCATTGCTCAGTTGCTGTTTTTGCAGATGGAGGACTCCAAAAAGGACATCAACATTTATATCAATTCGCCTGGTGGCTCCGTCACTGCCGGCCTTGCCGTTTATGATACGATGCAATTTCTCACCTGCGATGTGACCACTTATTGCCTGGGGATGGCCGCGAGCATGGCTGCGGTTCTGCTCTGCGCAGGAACGAAAGGCAAGCGCTTCGCGCTTCCGAATTCCGATATCATGATCCATCAGGTCTCCGGAGGCGCGCAGGGCGCGGCGAGCGACGTAGAACGTCAGGTCGATTACATGTTCAAGCTGAAAAAGCGCCTCATCAAAATCATCGCCCAGCACACAGGTAAGTCCGAGGAACAGGTGCGGGGCGATTCGGATCGCGATTACTACATGTCGGCCCAGGAAGCGAAAGCGTACGGCCTAGTGGACGAAGTTATCAAGTCTCGCAAGGAGGCGAAGCTGCTCGATGGGGCGACTCCTCCTTCCGGCGATCGGTCGGTAGAAGTGGCTGAAACCGCTTTGCCGCGCAAAGTCGGAGCATAAGAGAGCTTTCAAAAAATATGGCCCGCGCTTCCAACCTCACCATGTGCTCGTTTTGTGGCAAGAGCCATGCGGAGGTTCGCAAATTGATCGCCGGCCCAGGCGTCTATATCTGCGACAGTTGTATAAACGTTTGCAAAAGCATCCTCGATAAAGAACTCAACGAAGATGCTCGCCGCCAGTCCTCCAATATTCGTGTGCCCAAGCCGGCGGAAATCCGCCGGGCCCTTGATCAGTATGTCATCGGCCAGGACACCGCGAAGAAAACATTATCGGTAGCTGTCCACAACCACTACAAGCGGGTGTTGCAAGCTTCCCAACCGGCCGATGCTTCTGCCGCGTTTCAGCCAGATCCGTTTGCTGATGTTGAGATTGAGAAAAGCAACATTTTATTAGTCGGCCCCACCGGCTCCGGTAAAACCTTACTAGCCAAAACTCTCGCGCGGATTCTCGATGTGCCGTTTTGCATCGCCGACGCGACGACGCTGACCGAAGCAGGCTATGTTGGCGAAGATGTGGAAAACATTATTCTCCGACTCCTACAGAATGCGGATTACGATGTGAAACGAGCGGAGATTGGGATCGTTTACATCGACGAGATCGACAAGATCGGCCGAAAAACCGACAACGTGAGCATTACTCGCGATGTCTCCGGCGAAGGAGTGCAGCAAGCTCTGTTGAAGATCTTGGAGGGCAGCACATGCAATGTTCCGCCACAGGGTGGACGCAAACATCCGCACCAGGAATATATCCAGGTTAATACCGAGAAAATTCTGTTCATTTGCGGCGGCGCGTTCATCGGTCTCGATAAAATTATTCAAAAACGCATCGGCCAAAAGGTGATGGGGTTCGGCAGTCCCACACTGGAAGTTGAAGAGGCATTGCGAAAACAAGCGGTTCGGCATGTAGAACCGGAAGATTTGCTCGCTTTCGGGATGATTCCCGAATTCATCGGACGATTGCCCGTTGTCAGCTCGCTCGATGCGCTAACTGAGGACGAAATGGTCGCGATTTTGACCGAGACAAAAAACGCGATGGTGAAACAGTACACGAAGCTTTTCTCAATGGAAGGTGTGCGCTTAGCAGTCACCAAGGATGCGTTGCGCGCGCTGGCGGCCCAGGCAGTCACCAAGGGAACGGGCGCACGCGCTCTGCGTTCCATGCTTGAGCGGATCATGCTCGATATCATGTATGAGGTGCCGAGTCGCGAAGATATCGCCGAGGTCACCATCAATCGGGCGGTAGTGGAAGGCAAAAAGCTCCCGCTCATTCGCAAGAAACAGGATAAGGCGGCCTGACGGCTTTCGGCCGGAGTTAAAAGTTAAAAGCGTTACAAAGTTAAAACGGTAGAAGTCCTTCCGTTGTAACATTGTAGCTTTTTAACGTTCCACCTTTTGGTCATGCGCGTGATCCTTCTCAACACCGGCACGGAGCTTTTGCTTGGTGATGTTCAGGACGCGCACCTGGTATTCATCGCGCGAGCGATTCTTCCCCTGGGATTGCGGATCGAGGAGCGGCGCACCGTTCCCGATTCTGACGCGATCCGGCAAACGCTGGCCGAATTGCTTCCACGTTGCGAGATTCTTTTTGTGACCGGCGGCCTCGGTCCAACCACCGACGACATAACACGCGAGATGGTTGCCGAACTACTCGCGTTGGAGCTCTATCAATCTTCGGAGTTGCTGGCTTCGCTCCGGCAAAGACTCCGAATGCGCGGAATCAAATGGACTCCTGGCATCGCCCGGCAGGCGGACGTTCACCCAGGCGCAGAGGTTCTGCCGAACCAGAATGGCAGCGCACCCGGACTTTATCTGCGCGCGAACATCAATCCGCAGATTCAGTCTCCGCATCTTTTTCTGTTGCCTGGGCCGCCGCGTGAGCTCCAGCCGATGTTTCGAGCTTTTGTGATGCCGATCCTGAGTTCAATTGTGCCGGATTCGGATTTCATTGAGCGGCGCCTCTATAAAATTGCGAACAAGGGTGAGTCGCTGGTCGAGGAAGCGATTGGCGACCGCGTGCTTGCCATCCCCGGAATCGAGCTGGGGTACTGCGCGCGACCAAGCGAGGTCGACGTGCGCATTGTCGGAAAACCAAAGGCGATCGAACAAGCAGACGCCATCATCAGATCGACGCTCGGATCCTCAATCTTTTCTGCAGAGGACGAAACGCTCGAAGAAGTGATCGTAAAACTGCTGGCGAAGCGCAATCAAACGCTGGCGGTTGCAGAATCCTGCACAGGAGGATTGCTTGCCAATCGCATCACAAACGTGCCTGGCGCATCGGCAGCTTTTCTCGCAGGCTATGTTTGCTACGCCAACCAGGCCAAGATCGACATGCTGGATGTCGATCCACAGCTGATCGAGAAGACACGGTGCCGTGAGCGAGCAAGTCGCGTGTGCGCTCGCCGAACATGCGCGGGCGTGTGCACGATCCGATTATGCACTCGCTACGACCGGCGTTGCCGGACCGGGTGGTGGCTCGCCGGAGAAGCCCGTCGGAACTGTTTATATTGCTCTCGCCGCATCGAGCAAAACGATCGCGAAGAAGTTGTTTTTTCCAACCGACCGCGAAACCTTTAAGCAAATTGCTACTCAGGCTGCGTTGGAATTGCTACGCAGAAAATTGATTGAAACATAGCGGGATGATGTTCCGCTAGTAGTCACCGACATCTACTGACGTTCCGACCTTCGCGTAGTCGTAAAACAATTTGGCCCCATCGACGGATTCGCGGATGCAACCATGCGAGGCGGGGTAGCCAGGCAAAATTCCGATGTGCATCCCGACACCTTCGCTGGTCAGCCTAAGGAACCATTTCATGGGCGCGCCGGCAAAGTGCGTTCCGCTCGGCGCGGAATCACTGCGCGCACTGACCCCGGCGCGTACCTGTACGGCCGGAACTGTCCACGAAGTCGCCGTAAAGACTGGAGTGATGATTGGGGTCCTTTTCCATTACGTTGAAATGCCCCCTCGGTGTTTCATGTCCGCGTCTTCCAGACGAGACCGGACCATCGGCTACGATTTGGTCTCCGATCATGAGATAAGCCCGCTGCTTCGGAATCGAAACGACAATACGCGTGTTGTCCTGCGTTGCTTGTTTGAGCAACGACTGATTCACTTTCAACGGTGCCTGCTTGCTAATGAAGGTTGAGGCTTTGCGCATTGGTGGCGGCGTAGGACTCGCTTGTCGCGGTTTCGGTCCCAAGTGAAATTGACCGCTGGCAGAAGACACAACCGCAGCCAGCAAAAGCAGCCGAATCAACGTCGAAAGTCGCATAGAATTAGCCGCCATTGTAGCTGTTTACGCGCCGAATCCAACCCGATAACCATCGCGATTCATGGCGTTCGGCCGGAGAGTTTTGCACCCGCTGGGTCAACACTGCCTTTGCCGCCCTCGCGAACTCATCAACCGCGCCGGCGTTCGAAGTGCTGTGCATGGCTTCCAAGACTTGAAGCAAGCCCCAGCCCTGGCCCTGGTACCGCTCCGTATGCAGGACGCCTTCTCCCTTGAAATTTACGTAATCGACCAGGGCGTAACATCCCTGCGGAGTTTTGGTGAGGCGCTCGAATTGCTCCTGTACGTTTGCTCGATCAGAAGGAGCCGCTTCGGCAAGCATTTTGGGCAGTGCGCCTTCTAACCGGGCGATAAGAAATTCCGCCTGAAGATCGATCGTATCGACGAGGAACTGGCGTAATTGATTCATGTCGGTCGAATGTTGAGCTCGAAGAAACTCCGTGCGCGAGTTCCAGGGACACGGCTTTTCGCCAGTTCCCAGAAGCAAGTTTGGCAGTTTCGCGCCGCGTTTTGAAATAAAATTCACGAGCTTGGGAAAACTTTCCTCGAATGGTCCCCGGCGCCCCTTTGGGTACCAGATGAAGTGACCGATGCCAAGTGACGCGAAATCTTCACCTCCGTTCCACGACGTGAGTCCGGAAATCGTTCCGTTGCATTCGTTTTGCCAGATTTTTTTTCCAATTCTCAGGACGTCAGCATGCGATAGAGTGATCGCGTGTAGCGGATTCGGCAGAAGGGCAATGAGCGCGCCGAAAACCAGCGCGGCCAAAAAGTAATACCCTTCATATCGCGGGCGGCGCTCTGGTCTTGACGGACGACGTTTATTTATTAGCGTCCCAGTTTCCGCGGCGATCCATTTAACCGAATCCGCGCGAAAAACACCTTCTATGAAACAACTTATCGTCATTTTCAGCGCATCCTTACTGGTATTGCCTTTGTTTGGGCAAGAGAAATCGACACAACTCAAGGACCAAAAGGACAAAGTCAGCTATAGCATCGGCATGCAGATCGGGTTTAACCTCGCCCGGCAGAAGGTGGATATTAATCCCGATCTGTTGGCTGCCGGCATAAAGGACTCCCTCGCCGGCAAACCGCAATTGAACCCCGATCAAGTCAAGGAAGTCATGGCAACGTTTGAAAAAGATATGGAACAAAAACAAAAGGACTCAGCAGAGAAAAATAAAGCGGAAGGCGCAAAATTTTTGGAGGAAAACAAGAAGAAAGAGGGTGTGAAAACAACGGCCAGCGGGTTGCAGTACAAAGTCCTCAAAGACGGCAACGGCCCGCAACCGAAGGCCAGCGACACGGTTACGGTCAATTATCGCGGAACTCTGATCAATGGGACTGAGTTCGATAGTTCATACAAGCGCGGACAACCAGCTTCCTTCCCAGTTAACGGCGTCATCAAGGGATGGACTGAAGCGCTTCAGCTGATGAAAGTGGGATCAAAATATCAGTTGTTTATCCCGTCGAACCTTGCCTACGGCGAAAGATCGGTCAGTCCAGAGCTCGCCGCCAATTCGACTCTGATTTTTGAAGTGGAACTGTTGGATGCCAAGCCCGCTCCCACACCTGCGCCAGCGGCTCCGGCGAAAGCTCCCAGCCCGGCAGCTCCTCCGTCGCCGAAGAAATAGAAGCGAGTAAAAACGATAGCCGCTGTAGCCACGGCCCTGTGGGCCGTCCTCTTAGTGTGAAAAGCCGCGCCAAATCCAACCGGCCGCAGGTCCGCACACCGGACGGATTCGTCCTGTGGCGAACCGGTGGCTACAACATTTGTAAATCGCTGTACCGCAGTCAGCGCGCTGCGGCCGCTTCCCATTCGAGGCGGGGCGCGTCGCCCCACAAGTCTTCCAAGCTGTAAAAAGATCGTTTGTCCCGGTGAAAAATGTGGACAACGACTTGCAGATAATCGAGCACGATCCACTGGCTTGCGGGAAACCCGTCAATCGCCACGGGCCGCATGGAATGGTCCTCTCGCAAACGCGTCTCAATTTCGTTTGCGATTGCTTTTAGCTGCGGCTCGGACGTAGCCGAGCAAATCACGAAGAAATCCGTGAACGTCGAGATCGCGCGCAGGTCGAGGACGACGATGTCTTCCGCCTTTTTATTCGCGGCGAGCTCGGCGCAGGTTCTAGCTAAATTTTCCGGGGTTATTTCGGGTGCTCCAGGTAAAGTTTTTCGCGGCGAATGATCTCTTCCACTGCTGGCGGTACGAAATATCGAATCGACCGGCCAGTGGCAACTCTCTTTCTGATCTCCGTCGCAGAAATATCGATTTTGCGGCGAATAACCGGGTAGACATGGCTGGGTTGTTGGCCGGTGCGATCGAGAACGACAAACCGAACCATTTTTTCCAGGTCGGCGAAGCGACGCCATTTTGTCAGCTTGCCGACGTTATCTTCGCCGATCAGGCAGTAAATCGTGGCAACACCTTTGAGTTGCCGAATTTGCTCGACGGTATCGATGGTATAGGAAGGTGGCGGCCGCCGCAGTTCGCAATCGTCCATGGCAAATCCAGGTTCCTTTTCAATCGCGGCTTGAATCATCAACAACCGTATTTCGTCTCTCGCAACCGGCGCGGCCTTTCTAAACGGTGATACCCGAGCGGGAACAAAGATCACTTCGTCAGCGCCGAGTCTCTCACGCGCCTCGCGTGCAACGATAAGATGGCCATGATGAATCGGATCAAATGTGCCGCCGTAGATTGCGATTTTTTTCAACGCTCAATGCTTAACGCGCAACGCTCAACGTTCAACTGAAAGCCTCTTTTATAATTGGTCGTTGGGCGTTGAATGTTGAGCATTGGGCGCTACTCTTTGCCGCGCATGAAAACGGATTTACTCGGTCAGTTGATCATGACCGGTGTGCCCGGCAAGGAAGTGGACGGAAAAACGGCGAAGTTATTCCGGAAGGTGAAACCGGGCGCCTTCATTCTGTTTGGCCGCAATATCGAAAGCGCGCAGCAGTTGAGGAAACTGATCGATGATTTGCGCGATTTGAGCGAGATCGAGCCAATCATTACCGTGGATCAGGAGGGCGGCCGCGTTTCGCGTCTCCGATTGATCGGCAGCGAGCCGCCGAATGCTCAGCAACTGCGTGACAAGAACGATCTTGAGCTCATCCGGCGTCATGGCGAGATTACGGGGCGACTGCTCCGCCTTTTCGGTTTCAATCTGGACTTGTGCCCGGTCCTGGACATTTCTTTCGATGACGATGCTGACAATTCACTGCGGGGCCGCTGTTACGGGAAAACAGTCGATCAAGTTGTTCGCAACGCTGGCGCGTTCAACAGTGCGTTGAGAGGCCAGGGGATCGCAAGCTGCGGCAAACATTTTCCGGGTTACTCCGCCGCGGGTTCGGACGCTCACTACGAATTGCCCCGGATCGATCGCACCCGTGAACAATTGGATCAGAATGAACTCGCCGTATTTCGCGAATTCGCCCACGACGTAGACAGCATGATGATCTGTCATGGTTGGTATCCCTGTTTCGAACCGGAAAAGACGCCTGCAACTTTATCACGTCGGATCGTTACCGATTTATTGCGCAACAAACTCGGTTTCGATGGTCTTGTCATGACGGACGATCTCGACATGGGCGCAATTCTTACCGGATACCGGCTTGAGGACACGATTAGCCTTGGTATCGCAGCAGGGAACGACGTGGCGATGATCTGCCATCGCATTCCCGAGATCGAAAACGTGCAACGAATCCTCGCTGCGTTGCCACAAGATCAAATTAATCGTGCCTTGGAAAACGTCGCGCGATTTAAGCAACGGCTCACACCACCTGACGAATTTTCCGAGGACGCCTTCCGCAAGATCGACGACGAGATTTGGGATCTGCGTGTTGCCGTTTTGGGCGAAGAGCGCGCGAGACAGGTGACTTCTCAGAGCGTGCAACGCTCGCCTGTAGAGATGTTCTAATTCGCTGCGCGCATTTATCGCGCGTGAGGCGGGTATGCATCTTGACCCGTCCGGCGACTCCAGACTAGTTGTCTCTCGGCTGCTCCCGCAGCGCTCGACCGCTACCCTCGCGGCTTAACCGGCCATGTCGCGGTTCCCAACCGCTCCATTCTCCGCTGAGTCGCGCCAGCGCCACTGATTGCAACGCCTTGACCCGTTGGGTGATTGCACACTATTCTGCGAGCTCTGTGCGCGTCGAACTAACCATTCGCGGGATAATCATAGGTGTCGTCCTCACGTTGGTATTGACCGCGGCCAATGTGTATTGCGGGCTCAAGGCTGGTCTCACTTTTTCCACATCGATCCCGGCAGCGGTCATTTCGATGGCGATCCTGCGGAGTTTCCGCGATGCAACCGTTCAGGAAAACAACATCGTGCAAACGGTTGCCTCCGCGGCGGGCACGCTGTCGGCAATTATCTTCGTGCTGCCGGGTCTGATCATGATCGGCTGGTGGACCGGTTTTCCATTCTGGATCTCTTTCGCGATCTGCGCTCTGGGCGGCATTCTGGGCGTCATGTACTCAATTCCGCTGCGTCGTGCGTTAGTGACCGGCTCCGACCTGCCGTACCCCGAGGGGGTTGCCTGCGCCGAAGTACTCAAGGTCGGCAGTGGAGGCGATGCCAAGAACGCATCAGACGTCGAACATGGACGCGCAGGTCTGTTGGCCGTGTTATGGGGATCGATCGTAGCAGCTGTGTTTGCAATCATCGTCGCCACGCAAATGTTCGCCGCCGACGTCGCGCACACGTTCCGAATCGGCCGCAAAGGTGCCGTGAGCGGGTTTGATTTCTCGTTGTCATTCTTGCTGCTCGCGATCGGCCACCTGGTTGGGCTTTCAGTGGGTATTGCGATGCTCATAGGCGCAGTGATCGGCTGGGGCTGGGGCGTGCCGCATTACTCCGCTCTCGCGCAGGATGTGACGACGGCCGCCGGCGCGCTGGCACAAAGTACCTGGAGCCGCAAAGTACGCTTCGTCGGCGCCGGTGCGATCGGCGTGTCGGCGATCTGGACATTGCTAAAACTGGTAAAGCCGGTTGCGAGTGGTCTCGCCAGCGCGATGGCTGCCTCGCGCGCACGAAAGGCTGGCAAGAGCGACACGCTGCCAATTACCGAGCGCGACATCCCAATTGGTATCGTCGGTCTTGTCACGTTGGCGTGCATGCTGCCGATTGGCTGGATCCTCGCTTATTTCGGCAATGAGAGCGGCCTGGGCGCGAACGTAGTGACGCTCACCATCGGCGGCGTGGCGTACGTCCTGTTGATGAGCTTCTTCGTCTCGGCGGTCTGCGGATACATGGCGGGTCTGATTGGTTCTTCCAACAGCCCGCTGTCGGGTATTGGAATTCTGGTGGTGATTGGCGCCGCGTTGCTGCTCGTAATCGGCGTGAAACCGTACGTGTCACCGGACTCGGGTAAAGCGTTGATGGCATTCGCGCTTTTCACTACCGCCGTGATCTTCAACGTCGCAGCCATCGCGAACAATAATCTGCAGGACCTCAAGACCGGCCAATTGGTCGATGCGACACCATGGAAACAGCAGGTGGCGCTCGTGATCGGTGTCATCGCGGGCGCGCTGGTGATTCCGCCGGTGCTTGATCTGATGAATCATGCTTATGGCTTCATGGGCGCGCCTGGCGCCGAGCTGCGTCCGAATCCACTGCCAGCGCCTCAGGCCGGGCTAATCTCGTCGCTCGCGCAAGGCGTCATCGCCGCCGATATCGATTGGAGCCTGATTCGGACCGGTGGACTCATCGGTCTTTTCATTATTCTACTGGATGAAATCCTCGCGCGCACAACACCGCATATGCGGGTGCCCCCGTTAGCTGTGGGGCTGGGAATTTATTTGCCCACGGCGAGTACACTAATGGTCGTGGTCGGCGCGGTGGTTGGATGGTTTTTTGACAAGCGAGCCAACCGCAGCCCGCGCCCAGAGGCCACGAAGCAGCTGGGCGTGCTGCTCGCGTCGGGTTTGATCGTCGGCGAGAGCGTGATCCTCGTCGTGATCTCTGCAATCGTCGCGTTTTCCGGCGTAGCCGCACCGCTGGCGTTGGTCGGTCCGGGTTTTGAAACCGCCGGCAAAATCATCGGAGGTGTTGCCTTCGTAGTCGTCGCGGCCCTGCTGTATCGTTGGATCTGGCGGTTGGCGACGGCAAATAGTGCGGCCCGATCTTGATTATGAGCATGAGCGCAAAGAAAAGCTGGAATTGGTCGCTCTGGATTGGGTTCCTTTGCGTGCTGGCTGGCTTTCTTACTTACACATTCTTCGCGCAATTCCCAATTACACGCGATTTTCCGTGGGCGAATCTCTTGTTGTTTGCTGTGGGCGGGATTCTGCTCGTGCTGGGTCTATTCCGCGCCTTTGGCAGACCGCAGATCTATCGGGGCAAAATCTTCGGACTAATTCTGGCCGCGCTCGGCGTACCGATGTTCGGTTTGTTTTCTTATATATTCTTCTACGAACTGCGGCAGGTCCCGCCTTCGACCGGAGCGCCGCGAGTTGGACAAAAAGCTCCCGAGTTCACGTTGTCGGATCAAGATGGGAAGAACGTATCTCTCAGTGATCTCATCGGCAGATCGAAAGCCGTCGCACTGATTTTTTATCGCGGTTTCTGGTGACCATTGTGCAACTCCGAGTTGCGGAGTTTCCAGCAAAGGCTTCCGGACCTTGAATCGCGCGGGATTCAGGTGGTCGCGATTAGTGTGGACACACCGGACATCAACCGGCGCCAACGTCAAAAACTTGGCTACACCTACACATTCCTGTCAGATCCCAAGGCGGAAGTGATTCGGCGTTACGACCTGTTGCATCGCGGCGCAGGGCCCAAAGGCACGGATATTGCACGCCCGGCAGAGTTTCTCATTGATTCGAACGGAATAATTCGCTGGGTGAATCTCACCGAAAACATCGCCGTGCGCGCGCGGCCCGAACAGGTGTTGGAGGCCTTTGAGCAAACGGAGCAGCCAGCTTCTCATTAATGGTAAGCCTCGGCTGTTGCCGTCGCGGATTGACGGAGCCTAACCGTATCAATACCTTGTGCGCTCGTGCATCCGCAACTGGAACAACTTCTTGTCCTTCAAGATCGACAGCAGAAGATCAGGCAAATCCAGATGGAAATAGAGACCATACCGCTGCGGCGGAAGAGTCTCGAAGCGCAGCTGGCAGCAAGCGCGAGCGCGGTGGATGTCTTGAAACATAAAACGCGCCAGATCGAAGTGGATCGAAAGAAGCTTGAGCTCGATGTGGGGACACGCACAGAGTCCATCGCGCGTTTCAAGACCCAGCAGTATCAGACCCGGAAGAATGATGAATTTCAGGCGCTCGGACACGAGATTGAGCGGTTCGAAAATGAAATTCGAAAGATCGAGGATGAAGAGCTCGAGCTGATGGTGCAGGCCGACAAAGTTAAGATTGATCTTGCTGAAGAAGAAAAGAAGGCGGCCGGCGTTAGGGAATCAATCGCGCGGCAAACAGCCGATCTCGATGAAAAGTCGAAAGCTTTAGAATCTCGCTTGGAAGAATTGACGCGGGAACGCGCAGAATTGGCGGAAAAAATCGATGAGGATTTGCTTGGTCTCTTCGAGCGTCTTTTTAAGAGCAAAGGCGACGCCGCTATAGTCGCCATCGAGCATGGAGTCTGCACCGGTTGCCACATGAAGGTGACGAGTGCAACGGCGGCGAGTGCCAGAGCTGGAAAAGAGATTGTCAGTTGCGAAAATTGCGGCCGTATTCTCTACGAACAAGGCTAGGGACTGACCCGTCGGCCGTCCGTAACGACGCGCTCGGCGAGCGCGCCCTACCAATTAGTCTTTGGCTTACACATTGAACCGGAAGAAAATCACGTCGCCGTCGCGCACGACATAGTCTTTTCCTTCCAGCCGAATCTTTCCCGCTTCACGAGCCTTTGCCAGGGAACCTGCGGCGGCCAGGTCGTCGTAGGAAATCGTTTCTGCCGCGATAAAACCGCGCTCGAAATCCGAGTGGATGGTTCCGGCGGCGGTTGCCGCTTTGTCACCAGCGTGAATGGTCCACGCGCGCGACTCTTTTTCGCCAGTCGTCAGAAACGTGCGCAAGCCAAGTAGGTGATAAACGGACCGGATGAGTGCGTGCACACCCGTGTCTTCCACACCCAAACCGTGCAGGTAATCCAGCGCCTCCTGCTCACTCAGATCAACCAGTTCACTTTCCAGTTGCGCGCTGATGACGATTGCTTCCGTAGCGAAATGATGCCGCGCATATTGCTGAACCATTGCCACATACTTCGCCGCGCTGTGGCCGGGGGCGGTGATCTCGGCGGCCGAGGGGGTAGTTGCCCCATCGTCGCGGCCGGCGCCGGCGGCTACAGACGCCAGCTCCGATTCCGCGACGTTACAGGCAAAGATCGTCGGCTTTGATGTCAGCAGAAAGAGATTGCGAGCAGCCGCTTTTTCCTCTGGTGTCAGGCTCGCAGTGATGACTGGCTTACCTGAATCCAGATGGGGCAATAGCTTCTCGACGATGGCGTTTTCGTTCTTTGCTGTTTTATCGCCGGCGCGTACTTCTTTCTGCAATCGATCGTGTTTTTTTTGTAGCGAGGCCAAATCGGCCAGCACAAGCTCGGTATTGATGATCTCAATGTCTCGAATTGGATCGATCGTCGCGCTGACATGATGGACGTTGCTGTCCTCAAAACAACGCACCACCTGAACGATCGCGTCCACTTCGCGAATGTGATGAAGGAATTGATTTCCCAAGCCTTCGCCTGCGCTGGCGCCTTTGACCAGGCCTGCGATATCAACGAATTCGATCGCAGTTGGGACAATTTTTTTGGAATGCGAAATTTGCGCGATTTTTTTCAGGCGCGGATCGGGTACGGTCACAATGCCCACGTTTGGATCGATGGTGCAAAAAGGATAGTTTTCCGCTGGCGCCTTATGCGTGCGTGTGACGGCGTTAAAAAGCGTCGACTTTCCGACGTTTGGAAGACCAACAATTCCGGCGCTGAGCATCAGTCGATGATATTAGGATGGAGCGGTACTGATTTGGAAACCTGGTCATGAAGGCATCTCTTGTGACAGAATATGGCTTGCGCCGCATCCTGTTCACCCGCATGGCCTGTAAACATCGCGAGCGCGACAAGATCTGGTGAACGAACAGTCTTGTCGCAAAAACAGCGTCGATGCTGAGAGTTGTCTTCGGTCATTAAAAACGAAAAGTCGGGCCGGCGGGATTTGAACCCGCGACCTCTTGAACCCCATTCAAGCGCACTACCAAGCTGTGCTACGGCCCGCTGGAGCGAATACTGTTTGCCACTTCTGGGTCGGAGGCAAACCTTTCCGTCCGACGCCATGAAAGCCATCATCCTCAAGCGTTTCTCCGCCTGGAATGCAATACGCTGAGGCGCAGGTTCCGTTAGCTGTTACTTCGACGCCCAGGCAGTCAAGAAGGCGTCGATTAACTCTGGCAGTTCGTCGCTGTAACCACCTTCGAGGATCGTAGCTACGGGAATGTCGAACTGGCGCAGCCATTCACCGAATCTTGAAAAATCCTCGGGCTCGAGCGTCATCTGCACGAGTGGATCACGCGCGTATGCGTCGAAGCCTGCGGAGACAAGTAGCAGATCAGGTTTAAAGGCCATTAATTTTTCCAACGCCCGCTTCGCCACCTCGAGGTGATGACTCCGCGGCGTTCCGGGGCCGAGTGTATAATTGGTCGCATTCCCAAAGGATTTTGTGCCCGTTCCAGGGTAACCCGGGAATTGATGAATTGATGCAAAAGCGATTCGCGGATCCTGGGCTACGATTGCCTCGGTCCCATTGCCGTGATGCGCATCAAAATCCCAAATCGCGACGCGCTCAACGCGCGCCTCGATTGTAGTTGGAGTCGATGATACCGGCTGGCCGACATCCCCGTTGCGGGCTACAGGAAGCGCATTGAGCGCGGCGATCGCAACGTTGTTGAAGTAACAAAATCCCATCGCCCGGTCTTGAGTCGCGTGATGTCCGGGCGGCCGCATGAGACTGAATGCGCGATGACCCTTTAGCGCTGCCTGCGTCGCTTCAATCGCCGCGCCGGCGGAATGCAAAGCGTGTTCGTAAATCTTTGGGTAAAAAGGCGTGTCCGCGTCGAAGTCACGCGTTGCGCCTTTGATCCTTTCCAGGTGATCCCGGGAATGTGCCCGTAACACCGCCGCTTCGCTGGCAGGCCCCGGAATGCGCCATTCCCAATCGGGATGTCGCTTATTCAGCAATGGTACTGTGCGTGCGATTCTAGCTGGCCGCTCCGGATGGCTGGGGGCTGAATATTCGAGGCAGGATGCGTCGTGAAAAATGATCATGTAGTTGCAACTTGGCGCTTCAGCGGATATTCGGCTACGACGGAGCTTTAACTGGTCTGTCATGTTGAGCGAAGCGAAACATCTCTGTCTATTGCTAGGGAAGGGCTCAAAAGCAATCCGAGATTCTTCGCTTTGCTCAGAATGACATTCATGAGACGGCTTGTACGACGATGCTAAACGGCCAGAAAATCGTGGTGGTCATGCCTGCTTATAATGCAGCCCGGACCCTGCAGCGCACTTACGACGAAGTGATGGCACACGGCATTGTCGACCTTGTCATCGTGGTAGATGACGCCAGCCATGATGAGACGGTCGCAATCGCGCGCACCCTGCCGCATGTACAGATGGAAGTTCATCCCGAAAATCGCGGCTACGGCGCAAATCAAAAAACCTGTTATCGCCTGGCATTGGCCGCTGATGCGGACATTATCATTATGATTCACCCGGACTATCAATACACGCCGCAGTTAATTCCGGCGATGGCGGCTCTGGTGGGCAGCGGACTTTACCCGTGTGTGCTTGGTTCGCGCATTCTTGGCGGCGGTGCGCTGCGTGGCGGTATGCCGTTGTGGAAATACGTCTCAAACCGGATTCTGACGCTCGCCGAAAACGTTCTTACCGGCGCGAAGCTCTCGGAATATCACACTGGTTACCGCGCCTACTCGCGCCAATTGTTGGAGCGCCTGCCATTGGAACGAAATTCTGATGATTTCGTTTTCGATAATCAGGTCATCGCGCAAATCATCGCGCTTGGCTGCGCTATCGGCGAAGTAACCTGTCCTGCGCGTTACATGCCCGAAGCATCATCGATTAATTTTGGCAGGAGTGTGCGTTATGGGTTCGGCTGTCTGGCAACGGCGCTGCGTTTCCGTTTAGCGCGTTGGAAACTCGTGGAACCGATTGTGTAATTCGGCGACCTGTAGCCGCTTCGCTGTGCGAAGCGAGGAACTGAGGTCGCGATACGCGATGATTGCGCGTCTCACAGAGACGCGGCTACAGCTGTTTTCCGGGTCAATAGCGCACCCGAACCAGAAATAGTCCGTCAGCAGGAGCCGTAAAACGGGGTGCGCTCACCTGACCGGAGTTCAGCCGCGCAGCGACATTCTCGATGCCCACTTTGCCGAGCGCGGATCTAACCAGAGCCCCAACGATTAATCGAACCATTTTGTAGAGAAAACCATCGCCATCAAACTCGATGGTCACACAGGAGCCTGTTTTCCGGACACGCGCCGAATAAATTGTACGGATCGTGCTCTTTTCTTGCTCGCCGCGGGACGAGTCCGTGTCGCCGCGGCGACCGGATTTGCCACGGTTTGCAGCGAATCCGGCAAAATCATGAGTACCGACAAACTGCCTGGCTGCTCGCCTGAGAATTGTGAGATCAACCGGACGCGGGATATGCCAGGCGCGACCATATTCGAATGGAGGCAAAACGGAGGATAGCCAGATTCTGTAGCGATAGATTTTTCCTTTTGCTGAAAGCCGCGCGTGAAAATCATTCGACACATATTGGCAGCGAAGAACGCGAATAGTAGGAGGCAACAACGCATTGAGCGCTTCGCTCCAGTTTGCGACTGATAAGCGGTTGTCGGGAAGATCGACGTGTGCGCATTGCGCGAGTGCATGGACGCCGGCGTCCGTTCGCCCGGCGCCGTGAACGCGCGCCGGCTTGCCAAGAACGCGTTCAAACGCGCGCTCGACGTGATCCTGGATGGTGTTGCGATGAGATTGACTCTGCCAGCCGGCGAATGGAGCGCCGTCGTATGCGATGATGAGTTTCAGCCGACGAGACATGGCAACGATGTTCGTGATCGGTGATCAGTGAGCAGTGATCCGCGGAAGACTTCGCTGTTCACGGATCACAGATCACTGATCACTTTTGTTTCCCACGGTCCCGGCGCGTCGATCCAGATAGCTCTGCAAAATCATCTGAGCTGCCACCTGATCGATGTAACTGCGGGTGTCTCGGGTCTTCTTACCTGCGTCACGCAATGCCCGGTGAGCTGCGACAGTAGTCAGGCGCTCGTCCCAGGTAACCACCGGGCATGGCAAGATGGCACGCAATTTTTCGACAAATCGAAGAACTTCGGTCGCTGCAGCTCCAATCTGGCCGTTCATCTGACGGGGAATGCCGGCTATAACATGATCGACTTTTCTTTCGCGGACGATTTCGGCGACACGCGACGGGGCCTGTTCGTTTGCTGGAATGGTCTCAAGCGGATGCGCAAGCAACTGCAACTCATCAGATATTGCTGCTCCGATGCGCGCCCGACCAAAATCGAGAGCCAAAATCGGCTTCATCGCGTGCTGGCTCATTGCAGTTCCGGCGGCAGCTTGCCGATCAGGTTTTTGATCTTCTCTGCCTCATGCCGGTGACAAACCAAAAGCGCGTCCTTGGTTCTCACAACGATAAGGTCATGGACTCCAAGCAGGGCGATGGTTGTGCCTTCTTCTTCGAAAACGATATTGTGGCTGGAATCGAGCGCGGTGATGGCGCAATTCGCGGCGTTGCCCTGTTTGTCTTTCTCAAAATAATTCGACAGGGCCCTCCAACTACCGATGTCGTCCCAGTCGAAGTTAGCCTCCACCACAAGAACGCGGTTCGCCTTTTCCATGATCGCGTAGTCGAAGGAGATCCGCGGTAATTTGCTGAAGCGTTCACGTAAAGCCTTCTCGAAATTCTCCGGCGCGCGCAATTGAGAAATAAAATCCGCCAGCTCTGGAGCGTGACGATTGAATTCGCGGAGCACTGTGGGCACCGACCAGACGAACATGCCGGCGTTCCATCGGAAATTTCCCTTTCGCAAAAATGATTCAGCGAGTTCAAGGTTGGGTTTCTCACGAAAACGAAGGACCCGATGGACCGCGTCGGCGTCTGGATGTTTTCGCAAAGGGACCGGCTTGCCTAGCTCGATGTAGCCGTACCCGGGACAGGCCCAGGTCGGTTTGGTCCCGATAGTTACAAGCTCTCCCGTCTCTTCGGCTGCGTCGCAAGCCAACGCCAGCGTTTTCTGGAAAGCTGCCCTGTTGGAGATCACATGATCGGCGGGCAGAACGAGCATGGTGGCTGCGTGATCGCGAGCTACGACCCATCCAGTCCCCAGCGCGACCGCAGCGGCGGTGTCACGTTTCGCAGGTTCAGCGATGATATTCTCTTTTGGAAAACCCTGGAGCAATTTCCGAACTGCGCTTTCCTGTTCGGTGTTCGTCAGGATCAAAATGCGTTCGTGCGGAACAAGACCTTGAAGGCGAGCCAATGTTTCTTCGAGCAAAACTTTATCGGAAACGAGGCTTAGCAGTTGTTTGGGACGGGTACGGCGGCTCAAAGGCCAGAAGCGTTCACCGCTGCCGCCGGCGAGAATAAGCGCGTATATCGGAGTGGGCATATTCTAAATTCCCGTCATGTCGAGCGAAGTCGAGACATCCCGTTGAATATCTCAACGCTAGAGCAGCGGGATTTCTCGACGCCGCTTCGCTTCGCTCGAAATGACAAATGCAACAAATTGCCGTTTCTTTTTCCCAAACGCGACGTATATGGTAGGCGATGTCTTTGCCGATATCCATTTCAAAAACTGCCGAGCAGCTTCCGGTTGACCCGTTGCTCGTCGTCACACGGGCCGCTATTGGGCTTGGTTTGGGCATAATGATGGCCGAAAAGATCAAGCCCTCGATCCGTCAGGGAGCGGCAATTGCATTGGTTGCGATCGGCGCGCTGGCGGCGGCGCCCTGGCTTGTAAAACTTACGCTGGGCCAGATTAATCGACCGGAGTCAGAGTGGGGGAGTCGCGCCCGCTTGCGTTCCATTCGTGGCGATTCCGGTTATACGACCGACACGGATATCTATTAGGAGGCAGCCGAGCCGCTGCAACGTGTTGGGATCATGCAGGCGACACGCCTGCCCCCACAGTCAAGTCTCCGCGATGGCAGCTTTACTAATCGTTCAAGACCATTTGCGATGCAGCATTGGCTGTTTCGATCCGGTCAGTTACTCTTTGGATCTTTTCGCCCTGCTCTTTTAGGTGAACGACCAGAGTGTTCAGATCCTTCTTCAATTGAGTGATAGTCCCTTCCTGTTTCTGAATCTTGCAATCTTGTTCTTCTACCCTGGCGTGTTCTTTAAGGAATTCGTTAAGCAACATTGCGTTCACCGCATCGTAGCGCACGGTGTAGATTTCCCCTTTTTCGTCGCGCACTACCAGGTCGGGATTTACCTCAGCGACTTCTTCGGCGATCAAACCAAATTGGGATGTGTCGGTCTTGTCGCTCTTGTAGCGGAAGATCACCGGCCTTAACCCCAGGATTGATTCGCTGGCGCTTTCCATCGCTGTGATCTTATGTTTGAATCGGCGTGAGGAATTCATTGTGCCTAGCTGACCGTTGGAGTCGATTAGCACGTTGACGGCATTCGCAACTCCAGTTGTCACCCCGCGAATTCCAGCGATAAAGGTTTGTGTCTGAGTTCCCTGAAGGCCAATACGGATCGTCTCGGTGTCGGTATTAGCTACCACCATTACCAATGTGGATATTGTTATTGCCTGCGAGCACAGCGTTACCAGCGGCTCTAGCCTAAGGCGATGTTATCTGAGCCGGTCGTGTTTTTGAGCGCGTTAGCTCCTATGCCAGTGTTGCTGTTTCCAGTTATGCTAGTTCCGAGTGCCTCCAAAGCCGATTCCAGTATTGTTGTTGCCGGTTGTATTGCTTAAAAGAGCTTGAAAACCATCGGCAGTATTATTGTTAGCACCGGTATTGCTAAACAGGGCTTGCCAACCCGTCGCGGTATTTGCGGTCACCGCTTGTAGTTGGAAGACAGAGCTTGATAACCATCTGGCTGTATTATTGCTCCCTGTGTCGCATTGTTGTGCAGCGCAGAAGAACCAATCGCCGTTTTTCGCTTCCGTCGGTATTGCTAAAGAGCGCACCAGTTCCATTGGCCGTGTTGTGGTCCCCAGTGGTGTTTCTCAAAAGTGCGCTCTACACCGATGGCTGTATTGGAGCTGCCTTCGTGTGTTTGTCATAAGCGCGCGTGCAGCCGTTGGCCGTGTTGCTGCTACCGGTTGTGTTGCTGAAGAGCACTCGATCGCCGACGGCCGTGTTGAAGTTGCCTATCGAAATTCCATTCTCTGGTCTAAGCTCCCGCGTTGCTAAACAGCGCAAAGGCTCCATTGGCCGTGTTGCCTTCGCCCGTGGTGTTGCTTAAGAGTGCCCCCGCTCCAGTGGCTGTGTTTTCGTCCGCCGTTGTTTGACAAGAAGCGTGCCGGCGCCAAGGGCCGTGTTAAAGTTGCCGTCGGCGAGGCTTAGAAGCGAATAGACACCAACAGCTGTATTGTAAAAGCCGGTGTTAAGGCTCAAAAGCGCGGCCTGCCCCTCTGCCGTGTTGCCGCCAGGATAGCCTCCGTCCGGCGGCGGATTGACTGCCTCTGCTATTGGGGAAAGCGCGAAGCAGCCAATTACAAAGAGAACGAGAAGTGATGGAGTGCGTAAGCTTTGTGTTTTCATAGACACAAAGTTTCGAAACAATTTCGTTAGCTTGTCGAGATCAAAATGTCGGCGCGGGCGACTTGTCGCCAGGAATCGGCGGTCCCGCGCTCGAATGCAGCAGAACCGGCATCAACGATGCCGCCTACAGAAGAGCTTCTGCAACGGAATCAGCCAGATTCATTTACCTTTTCGAGTTAACAAGAAGTTACCGTTCGATTTTCGAAGCAGGCCGAGCGCCCTGAACTCGCTCAGTTGTTTAGCTTGAAGCGTTTCAATTCCGACGCAGCAACTCCTTCGCGCGTCCGTAACGAGAGTGCGATTCGCTCCGGTGCGTTTCATTTCGCCGGTTAGGTTTTCGCTGAAGCCGCTCGGCGACCACTGGAAAAAACGCGATCTGTGTAAACTGCGATAATCGCAGACTTTCTGCCAGCGCTGGGAGGGGGGTTCTAAAGCGTCTTTCGTTGTTCCAGATGTAGCCGGGGTCGGCGACCCCGGCCACAAACTGTCATCCACTGATAGTCTACGGATTATTGAGAACCACCTTTGTCGTGGGCTTGCTCATTTCGAGATGCGCGCTCACCTTTTGGATTTGTGCGGCTTGCT
Source organism: uncultured Verrucomicrobiae bacterium (assembly GCA_963836455.1). Taxonomy (GTDB): domain Bacteria; phylum Verrucomicrobiota; class Verrucomicrobiia; order Chthoniobacterales; family UBA10450; genus Udaeobacter. The sequence continues at coordinate 390,330 of CAWIJH010000003.1, read as the reverse complement.
CTTTGAGTTGCGCGGTCACTATGCCATTCCCTTCTCCAAATCCTGCACTTTGCGATGCTCCTTCAGAAACTCGTTGAGCAGCATGGCGTTGATCTGCTCGTAGCGACCGTGTGCGGCTTCCCTTCGGATCGCGAATTATCAGGTCAGGATTTACTTTTTCCACTTCCTCAGCCACCAGTCCAAACTGCGGTATGCGCTGCGGATCAATCTCTTTCTTGTAACGAAAACTCACCGGCTTAAGCCCCAGAATGGCTTCGCTGGCTTTGCCCATCGGCTTAATCTCATCCTTGAACCGCGCTCGAGGAGTTGAACGTGCCCAGCTTGCCGTCTGAATTTACAAAAACCGCAGCGCCTCCGGAGGCTGTTTGCCCACTGATTCCGGCAATAAAGGTTTGTGTCTGTGTCACGCCGATGCGGATGGTGTTGGTCTCACCGCTACACCGTTGAGGATATCAATATTTACATCGCCCGTGGTCAGATTACCGCCGGCGAAATCACCCACGCAACGTTAACGCTGCCGGTGGTGTTGTTAAAGAGCGCGCCTCCGCCGATGGCCGTGTTGCTGTTGCCGGTGGTGTTGCTAAAGAGCGCCTGAAAACCGTTGGCCGTGTTGCCTCCGCCGGTGGTGTTGCTGACAAGCGCACTTACCCCGGCGGCCGTGTTGGCTCCGCCGGTGGTGTTGTGAAAGAGGCGGCAGCACCATTGGCCGTGTTGTTCTCGCCGGTGGTGTTGAGAGCGAGCGCGTTAAACCCGGTGGCCGTGTTGTCGCTGCCGGCGGTGTTGGTAAAGAGCGCTTGCATACCACTGGCCGTGTTGAACTCGCCAGTGTCGTTTGAAAAAAGCGCACCTTCACCGGTGGCCGTGTTGGCGATGGCGGTGGTGTTGTTGGAGAGGGCGAACGCTCCATGGGCCGTGTTGTCGTTGCCGGTGGTGTTGCTAGAGAGCGCATTGTAACCGGTGGCCGTGTTGTCGACGCCGGTGGTGTTGTTGAAAAGCGAATGCTCCGTTGGCCGTGTTGTCGATGCCGGTGGTGTTAAAAAGAAGTGCGTGGAACCCTGTAGCCGTGTTTGCAACACCGGTTGTGTTGGCAAAAAGCGCTCGATCACCGATGGCAGTGTTAGAGGCGCCTTCGGTGTTGCTGAAGAGCGCAAACGCTCCATTAGCCGTGTTTTGTTGGCCAATGGTGTTGCTTAAAAGAGCCCCTGCGCCGGTGGCGGTATTTTCGTCTGCGGTATTCGCAAGGAGTGTCCCAGCGCCGACACCTGTGCAGAAGCTGCCGTCGGTGAGGCTTAGAAGCGAGTAAATACCAACTCCTGCATTGTAAACGCCGGTGGTAAGACTCAAAAGCGCATTTTGCCCCTCCGCCGTGTTGCCTCCAGGATACCCACCGTCCGGCGGTGGAGCGACCGCTTGCGCCATCGGCGAAAGCGCAAAGAAGGCAAGCGCGAGGAAGATTGTTGTAAATGTGATGTTTCGATTTTTCATAAACTATTTTCTTTTATTGTTTTGGCCTTTCCGGCTCATCGTTATTGAGAAGGCATGTTTGGCCATTCACTGATGTACTGCCCCAATTTCGGGCAAAGGTAACGCGGAAGAGCTGGATTTTTTGAATCCGGGAAACCGCGGATCCACCTACACCAACCAGCCTTCGCGTAAAGCTACGGCGAGTGGAGACGCTTCGGCGTGACGGGTTACGCGGATGTCATGGATGAGAACGGCCACCTCAAACCACGAATGAACCAGCCTTCACAGAGTTACGGCTCGGCCGGCACGAATTCACAGGAATTAAGAAGGCAGAAAGCATTTAGAAGAAATTGGTGGTGATTCGCGTCCATCCGTGGTTAACGCTTCGTAAATTTCGTCTTTATCCGTGTTATCCCTGCCCGCAACGCTTCGTGTAGTGAATACAGGCGGGCGCGCGATCCGCGGTTAAGTTCATTTCGGCGCGAGGGAGGCGACGATTTTTTCGAAGCGCGGATCGCCACGCAGCGGATCCCACCACGGCATCAGTTTTAAGTCGCCATAGCTGATGCTGCTCGGAAGCAGGCGGCGCGGGCAAGCTGTTCGCAGGCGAGATCGTTATCGCCCACCCAGGCAGCGATTCTAGCCAAACAAACAATCATCGCGCGGGCCGCTGCGCGCATCTTTTTCCACGGGAAGAAGCTCAACGCCGCGGTGACCCTCGCGCAGCGCTTCCTCCTTTTGCCCAAGACCGGCGTCGATTAAACCAAGTATGCATAGAGCCCCAGCATCATCGGGGTTGGCGCGAATCAGTTTCTCCTGCTCCGCGCGCGCGCTCAGTGAAGGCTGCCCGTGCTTTGGCATCGTCTTTAGTCATCCGAGCGATAAGACCTTCCATGAGACGTGGGCCATATTTTATTTTTTCAGTTGCCTACACTGTTGTCGCCAAGCGCCGCCAAAGCATTCGCAGCCGCGACAGGGTCGCGCTCTGCCAGTGCGCACAAAAGCCAGTATATCGGCAACACTTTGAATTGCACTGGGATCTTTCGCGCGGATTTCATCGATCAGGTGATGAACGGGCCAAGTATTAGCTTTCCAGTCGATTTCCACGTTCGCGCGATCGACTTTCACTTCGAGGTCGTCGGGCCTGAGAGCTAGCGCACAGCTCCAGGACGGCTTGTTGGTCGGCATACCGCCGAAGATCATCATAAAGGATCGCAATCTGTCGTAGCAGGTTGAATGTTGCGCGGATCGAGATCAAGTGCGCGCTCCAGGTTTTGCGTCGATTCTTCCCAGCGGCCCTGGCGACGCTCGATGTAACCTTTGAGATCGAATAACCGCGCGTCATTGGGAAGGGTCTGACGAGCAACTTCGAGCTTCAGCCAGGGCGCGCATCATAATCGCGGTATCCCCAATAAAGATTCCACGCACGCGCCAGATGCACTTCCCCCGCATCGGGACGAAGGCGAAAGGCCGCCTCGATAGCTGCCTCAGCGAGCGTCAGGCGCGCAGGTGTGCGATCCCAGCCATCGAAGTAAAGCATTGTCGTGAGTCCAGGCCAGTTGGCAATACGCCTGGAAAAAGGTCGGGTCATGCGCGACAGCCTGGTTCAACAGATCGGCCGCCTTCAGCAAATTCGCTTTCCTGGTAGCGGTAGAGCCCACAACAGTATCCAGAAGAAAATTTTTGGCGCGGTTATAAAGATCAAACGCAGTGAGATCGGCTGTTGGTGGTTGCTCAATGGCCAGTTTCTCCGCCGTCTGATATTTTGGCATGAAGGCGCTTTGCGACTTTTTGCGCGATTTCGCTTTGGATGGCGAACATGTCTTTCAAATCGCGATCGTATTGCTCTGCCCAGATGTGCGTGTCGCTGCGCGTGTCGATCAACTGGGCATTTATGTGCAGCCAGGCTCCCGTCTTGCGGACGCTGCCTTCCAATACGTGGGATGCGCCCAGCTCATCGCCGATCTGACGCGTATTGTGCTTGCCGCGATATTCCATCACGCTAGTGCGGCTGATGACCTTGAGAGCGGCAATCTTCGCCAGCTTCGTCAAAAGGTCGTCCTGAACACCGTCGGCAAAGGAGGCGTCCTCTTTGTCGTTGCTCAGGTTTTCAAACGGAAGCACCGCGATTCCAGCTGCTGCGGGACGGCTGGACTAAATCGCTTTTCCAAATGATCACACCCACAGCCGCTACTAGGCCAGCCAATGACACCACCAGATGTAGCGCCGGTTGGATTGCGTTGTAGCCATTTCCTTCCACGGGTGAAAAGGCCAGTGCGCGCGCCAGGATTGGCTCGTGTTTTAGCCAGCGCTCAAGGTCTTCGGCCAGCGCGAGGGCGGAAGCGTAACGGCGCTGCGGATCCTTCTGGAGACACTTCAGGCAGATCGTGGAAAGGTCGCGATCTACTTTCCGATTTAAGAGTCGCGGTTGCCGGGGATCAGTTTCCAAAACCAGCCGGACAGTTTCGTAGGTTGTTCCCCCAGCAAACGGGGGACAGCCGGTCAGCAGATGGTACAACACCGCACCGAGACCGTAGGTATCTGTCGCGCTTGTTAGTGCCACGTTGTTGCCGCTTGCCTGTTCTGGAGCCATGTAGCTGGGTGTGCCTAGCACTTCCGTCGTGCGCGTAACGGTACTTTCTGTCTCGACCAGCCTGGCCAAACCGAAATCGGTAAGGTGCGGTTCGCCCTCTGTATCAAGCAAAACGTTTCCCGGTTTGATATCCCGATGCAGAATGCCGTGCTCGTGGGCGTAATGCACGGTGCGCGCCAGTTTTGCGATGAGTTCCGCTGCACGACGGATGGAAATCGGCCTCGCGCCTAACCACTTCGTCCAACTGACCGCCTTCGATCAGATTCATGCTGAAGTAACAGCAGCCGTCGCGCTCGCCGATTTCATGAATTGGAACGATGGATGGATGGTTTAGTCTGGCGGCTGCCTCGGCCTCCAACCGAAATCGCTTCAAATGCGCTATCCGTGGCCCAATGGCCCAGCACCGATGATCTTGAGCGCGACTGTTCGATTAAGACTTTTCTGTCGCGCACGGTAAACAACGCCTTGACCGCCACGTCCAATTTCTTTCTCTAACTCGTAATCGCCAAAATGCATCGGTGATGCGCACAGGTGGGGTTTCGCCATTTTTCTCAACAAACCCGCCGAGGCCAGTCTTGAACAAACAAACGCTGCAAAATCCGCGGGGCGCGTCGGCGAAAATTCTAGCTCCGCATTTTGGGCAGACTCTTGGAGCGCTTATCATTTTTCCCTCTACCGGTCTTCCGTTTCAGCTTGTCCTGTCCGAAAATTGTGCCCAGGTCACGTTTGCAGAACGGAAATGAAATGCCGGAGCTCGTCTTCGACATCGGCCGGCACTGCGACGGTGTGCGCGATCTCCTCGCGTAGTAGCTCCCGGTAGCGCTGTCGCAAGCGATAGAATGCTTGCTTCACCGCGTGTTCGGTCATGCCTAATTTCTTCGCGATATCAGCTTGGGAAGGCGCATTAGATTCGCCTGCCAGCAGTTCGTTCAAGGATTCGAACAACAATCCGTTGCCCGCCACTCGATATTCCTCTTCCAGCCGGGTGAGCACTTGCTCGAGCAAAGTCAACGCCCAGCGACGCTCGAAGATGTTATCTGCGCTCAACGCGCTCGCCGGTTCCAGATCGCCGCGCTCGCGCGCGAGCAACTCATCGAGCGGAACCAGAGATTGGCCCTCGCCGCGTTTTAGAGCCAGCGACCGACGGTGTGCTTTTCCAAGGAAGTTCTTAAGCGACACCAACAGATACGAACGCAGCCGCCCCTTTTCGCGACGAACAGCATCGAAATCTCTTCGCTCCAAGAGCAGTGCGAAAAACCCCTGCGTTAAATCCTGTGCTTCCTCGGGACTATAGCCCTGTCGCCTGACGAATCCATAAAGCGGCCACCAGTAAGTGCGGCACAATTTTTCCAGCGCGGCGTCAGCTGCGGGAGATCGCTCCTGCGCTGTGAGCACAACGCTCCAATGGGTTGTGACAAAGGCAGCTGCCGAACCCGCCTCACCATCTGCACGCACGCTCCATTACAATCCAAAAACCGCACCCGAATCAAGCCTGTGTCAGGCGCCTACCTGGATAACCTATTTAGCAACCAGGCAAGCTCGGAAGGATTGCGAGGCGCGGACTTGTTCTATAGCGACTGTCTACTCGTCGCGCCGTAGCTTGGCGCAGGCGGATAACCGTCGAAAACTGTCGGTCTGGCGGTCAGGGGGCGGCGATTACAGAAGAGCTTCTGCAACGGAATCAGCCAGATATTTGCCTTTTCGAGTTAACAAGAAGTTATCATCCGATTTTCGAAGCAATCCAAGGGAAATAAACTCCTCTGTTTCTGGCCAGTATTTCAATTCCGAGGCAGCGATTCCGTCGCGTGTGCGTAACGAGAGCGCGATTCGCTCCGAGCGTTTCATTTCGCTAGTGAGATTTTCGCTGAATCCCCTCGGCGACTGGCTGGAAAGAACGCGATCGGCGTAGCTGCGGTAGTCACAAACATTCTGCCAGCGCTGCATGCCGACAGTCGAAAACGCGCTCGGACCGATACCGAGATAATCGTTGCCACGCCAATAAGCGCGATTGTGAACTGACGCAAAGCCGGGGCGCGCATAGTTGGAAATTTCATAATGATCATAGCCGGCACCTTCGAGGATGGACATAGCCATCTCGAAAAAGGCGGCATCTGCGTCCGTGTCCTGCCGAAATTCACCGCGTGCGTGGCGCAGAAAGAATTCTGTGTCCTCCTCATAAGTGAGGCAGTAGGCGGAGATGTGATCGGGTCGGAGATCGATCGTTTTTTCCAGTGTGAATTTCCAATGCTCGATGGTTTGTCCCGGCAAACCGAACATGAGATCGACATTAATGTTCGGGAATCTGGCAGCTCGTAGAATGTGGAACGATTGTTCGGCTTGCTGTGAGTTGTGTTCCCGCCCCAAGAGTTTCAGCAATTCATCATCCCAGGATTGAACACCAAGGCTTACTCGGGTGACGCCGAGTTTGTGAAGCAGCTCGGCTTTGCGTGCCGATACGCTGCCCGGATTTGCTTCGATCGTCCACTCGGCAAGCGATGAGAGGTCGAGCCGCTCATGAAAACCTCCGAGCAGAAATTCCAATTGCGAAGTGGTGAGAGCCGTTGGCGTGCCGCCACCGAGGTAGATGGTTTCCGGCGTCAGGGCAAAGCTCGCGCATTGCTGATCGAGATCGCGCAATATCGCTTCGCAAAATCGCCCCGTTTGCGAGCGATCCAGCAAATCTTTGTAAAACGCGCAGTACGGGCAGAGTCGGGCGCAAAAGGGGATGTGAACGTAGATATGTCGAATTGCGTCTGCTGTAGAGGCAGGCGTGTCGCCTGCATTGGCCCACGCTCCCGCAGCCGACACGGCTGCCACCACACTGCCAGAGTTGTGATTCGCGGCGTTACTCATACAATCGCTTGGTCTTCGTTCGACATGACAGAACTCCGGAACGTAATCCTCATTCTGTTTTGCGCCATTGCCTCCATGCCGGGGCAGACGCCTCCGCAGCCAGCGCCGACTCCGTCAATCGTGTATTCTGTGCACGATCCAGCGGCAATCAAAGATTACAGGACGAACCCGCGGATCGTGCGTGAGATGGTGAATCGGCTTGTCCTGGCCGCGACGGGCCAGTCCGACGTGGGGAAGGCATGGGCGTCGTTAGTCGCCCCGAGTGACAGAGTGGGAATCAAGATCTGCGCAGCTGGCGGTGAACTTTTTACGACGCATCACGACATTGTGAATGCGATTGTCGATGGGCTCACTGCGGCGGGACATCCGCGTGGCAGCATTATTGTCTGGGACCGATCTCTTGGGGGAGTCAAGGAGGCCGGGTATCGGCCGGCAGGCGATGGTTACCAGCTAAAGGCAATCGCACCGCGCGACGGATATGATCCAAAGGCAGTTCTCTCTGCTCCTTTACTTGGGAAATTGGTTTGGGGCGATCTCGAATACTTCGGCGACATAGGAAAACTACAAATGCTGTCCGATACCGAGAACACGAGCAATGTGAGTCATTTCTCCAAGATCGTTTCCACTGAAGTCGACAAGGTCATTAATGTCCCGGTGATGAGCATCAGTGAAACGAATGGGATCGCAGGTTGCATTTATAACATGACAATTCCAAACATCGATAATTGGCGTCGCTTTGCCCAGGGCTCTCGTTTTGGCGCGGAAAGTCTCGCCGAGATCTATGCGAATCCCAACATCGCAAAGAAGGTAGTCTTCAATCTAATGGATGGACTCATCGCGCAATATGCTGGTGGACCGAAGCCTCAACCGAACTACGCGATTCATCATGCGACGCTGTATGCAAGCAAGGACCCGGTGGCTTTGGATGCCATCGCGTTGAAGTATTTCGAACAATGGCGCGCACGGGGCAGTCTGCCAGCGATTGCCCCAATGGCTGCCTATGTAGATTACGCCAGTCAGATCGGCTTGGGTAACGCAGCGCCGAATCGGATCGAAGTAAAAAATATCGGGCGATGAATTCTGATACTGTAGCCGGGATCGATGATCCCGGCCGGCGATCGTGGCGCCTGCGAACGGCCATCCTGCGTTCGGTCTCTCGTTCCTTTTATCTTTCGATACGCTTCTTGCCGCGGCAGTTGCGCGAACCGATTGCCCTTGGATATCTGCTTGCCCGGACAACAGACACCGTCGCCGACACGACTCGAGTTCCCGGCACCGTGCGAATGGAGGCTTTGAAAATGTTCTCGGACGGCATTCTGGGCAAAGCTTCGCGAGAAATGGTTGTCACTCAGGTAGCCTCGTTCGTGCCGTTACAAGAGAATGCGGCCGAGCGAACACTTCTGGATTCGTTGCCCGACTGTTTGGAATGGCTTGAACAAATTGAGCGAGCAGATCGCGACGATATTCGCGCGGTGCTTGAGAAGATCACGCACGGCCAGATGCTCGATTTGCATCGCTTCAACGACCGCACAAAAGTTCGCGCGCTCGAGACCGCTGCCGATCTGGACGAATACACCTATCTCGTTGCAGGCTGTGTAGGCGAATTTTGGACGCGACTTTGCTTCCGGCATCTCGGGGACTTTGCCAGTTTGATCCAGGACGAAATGCTTACCCTCGGCAGGCGCTACGGCATGGGACTTCAATTGATCAACGTCTTGCGCGACGCGGGCACCGATCTGCGAGCAGGTCGATGTTATTTCCCGAATGACGAGCTTGTCGCCATTGGTCTGAGTGCGGCGCAGATCTTGTCCGAGTCGGATCGTTTGCAACCGATCTATCAAAGATGGATGGAAAAAGCGCAGGATGGTTTGGCATGCGGGATGCAGTATTCGCGCGCGATCCGGAACCGGCGAGTGCGTGCAGCCACGGTCTTGCCGGCGTTGATCGGGGCGCGCACACTTGCGCTTCTCCGTCAGGCTGGCGCCAGCGCTCTACGTCAAACGATTAAAGTTCCACGCCGCGAAGTGCGCGCGATCGTTGTGTCACTGGCCGTTCATCTCGTATCGCGTTCAAGGATCGACGCAATTTTCGAGCGAGCGAAACAGTAGCGGCGGTCCGTGACCGCTGTCTTATACCCTTACGTTTAGCGCTGCAGGCGCAGGATTCATTTCAGAGCCTGGGGCAACGCCCCAGGAGTTTTTAGTTATGAGACATCAGCGCTGAAAGCGCGATTCACTTTCAGCCAAGTTCCATTCATCATTAGCGGCATGGCTCAGTCGTTAAGCAAAGTTATTCTGCACGTAATCTTTAGCACCAAAAATCGCGAGCCGTGGCTCAATTCCGATGTGCGACCGCGCATGCATGCTTATCTGGCGACAATCTGCCGTGACGTCGATGCCGATTTCGTACATGTCGGCGGTGTTGCTGATCACATTCATATTGTGACAACTCTTCCAAGAACCCTTTCTCAAGCTCAACTCATTGAACAGATAAAGAAAACGTCCTCAAAATGGATCAAAGCACTTGATGTTCGGTATCGCGGCTTTTTCTGGCAGCGAGGGTACGGCGCCTTTTCGGTGAGCCCGAGCCAGCTGGACTCGGTGGTGGAGTACGTAGATAAACAACAAGGGCACCATCGAAGGCGCACATTCCAAGAAGAATATCGTGAGCTACTACACAAGCATGGTGTCGATTTCGACGAACGCTACGTTTGGGATTAAAACTTTGGATGAATCGCGCCTTCAGCGCTTGTGTACCGTGGTGAATCAAACCCCTGGGGCGATGCCCCAGGCTGAAAGTGATATGGCGCCTCTGGCGCTAACCGAGTGCGCGACCACACTCCACCGCTACAAAATTACAGAAAGTAATTTCGTTGTTTTTCGCTGATTGGTTTTTCGAGTCGGTCGAGCACCTGCATCATGTCTTCCCAGACTTTCCGCTTCTCGCATGGCGACTGATTTCGAAGCAGGTAAGCCGGATGATAGGTAATCATCAACGGAGTGCCGTTATATGAATGCCAGCGCCCGCGCAATTCTCGCATCGTCCCGCGGGCGCCAAGCAGACCTTCCACCGCGACTGCGCCCAGCGCGATCAGCACTTTCGGTTGAATAATGTCGATCTGTTCGAGGAGATAGGGCCGGCACATCTGCATTTCTGCCGGCGTCGGTGCACGGTTCCCAAACGAGCCTGCCGGCATGTCCGGGCGGCATTTAAGGATATTCGCGATGTAAACGTCTTCGCGCGCGAAGCCCATCGCTTTAATAATTCTCGTTAACAATTGTCCCGCGCGGCCGACGAAGGGTTCGCCCTGCTGATCCTCGTCCGCGCCAGGCGCTTCGCCGATGAACATGATTTCAGCGTCGGGATTGCCAACGCCAAAAACGGTTTGAGTGCGCGAGCTCGCAAGATGTGCACACTTTGTGCAGGAACGAACGCGTTCGCGAACGGACGCGAGAATCTTCGTTTTGTCTGGCGCGACAAGCTGCAAGCGCGCGAGCACCTCTTTGGATGCGCGCGGCGCGCGATCATTGGTCTCTCGGATCTTTTCCAGCGTGGCAATGACGAGATTGAGAGCCGGCTGGATCATTGTGGCTAATCATCCGAAATTCTGGCCGCGACTGCAATTTATTTGTGAAAACGCGTCCGAAACTTGTGCTTTCTGGAGGAAAAAGAATCATCGGTATGCGGAGGTGATTGGTTGAACGTACAAGCGTTGTAGCCGCGGGCGCTGAGCGCAGAGTTCCTGTGCGTGCCCGACGTTGAGGTTGCCGGGGTCAGCGACCCCGGCAACAGCATTAGATTCGCCTGCTACGCTAGGCGTTGCGCGTGCTTAACCATTGCAGCGCGAAACGCGCGACCTCGCGCGAGTTCTTTAAATCAAGTTTGTCTTTGATGTGCGATCGATGGGTCTCCACGGTTTTCGGACTGAGATGCAGCAGCTTGGCGATCTCACGTACATCCTTGCCTTTGCCGATAAATTCCAAGATCTCAAGTTCACGGTCGCTAAGTCTCTCGACCGCGTCGGTCTCGCCTTCAGACTCGCGATGCGCGAATTTCGTAATCACCTGCGCCGCCATTGCCGGGCTGAGATAAGGGCGTCCATTAAAAACCTCGCGGATTGCGTGGATCACATTGGCCATCGCTTCATGTTTCATCACATAGCCTTCCGCCCCGGCCCGCAACGCGCGAAGTGCGTAGAGCGATTCATCATGCATGGAAAGCACCAGGATTGGCAGATTCGCGAATTCTGCTCGAATGTTTTTGATAAGCTCAATCCCGTTTGCCCCCGGCAAACTCAGGTCGACGATCGCAAGGTCTGGATTCAGTTTTCGGATTACCTGCATCCCCTCGGCGGCAGTGCCAGCTTCACCGCAGATTGCAAAACTGTTGTCGGAACTAATCAATTGCTCGAGGCCTTTTCGAAACAGCGGGTGATCATCGACAATCACAATGCGTTTCGTCTCCGGATGATCGCATTTCGGATTCTGGTTGGTCGATCTGGCGTTTTTCATTTTAATCCCGACCATTCTCGCGATTTGGATCGGAATGGCCTAAAGTGAATTCCGGTTTTGTCGAGATTCCTGCGCGGCGTGTCATTGTATGTCCCCAGTAAGGATACGCAGCTCGGCGAGTTGTCCGATGCAGGAAATTTAGATTAGGGTGTGTAACGCTTTCGTTAGTTTGCCGACAAAGGCCTTGGAGCACGTTTTTTTCTCTTATTTGATTCGATTGTTCCGTCGGGCAAATAACAGGCCACACGGGTGCCGCCTTTTTCCGGAGATTCGACTTTCAACTGCCCTCCCATCAGGCCCGCGCGATAATTCATGATGTGAAAACCTAGCCCGGGCGCTCCGTTTCGAGTCTTCTGAACTCCGACGCCATCATCGGTTACGCTCAAAACCATTTGCCTCTGGCCGGATCGCTCTAGTTTGACCACTATCTGCCGCGCTTGGGCATGCTTATTAGCATTGATCACTGCTTCGCGCGCGATGCGATAGAGATGTGCCGCGACCGTATCGTCATTGAGATGAAATGAGGGTTTGACTTCCAAACGACACGGCGTTCTCCACATCTCACGGTCAACCAAATCTTCCAATGCTTCCACAAGTCCGGCCGCGTCCACATCGAAGCGATGCAAAGCGCGGGAAAGATTTCGGGTATCGGTCGCGGCGTTATTCACGAGTTCCGCGATTTTCTCGATGTCTTTGACCTCGATGACTCGATGATTTTTTAACCGCAACCCGATCGATCGGGTCATGAACGCAACTGCTGTGAGATGCTGGCAAATCCCATCATGCAGTTCCTGAGCGAGCCGTTGTTGTTCGCGATCGCTGATCTCGAGGATTTCGCCCTCCAAACCCTTCCGTCGTTCGATCTCGCTTTTCAATTCGGCGTTCGCCACACGTAACGCTTTCGTGCGTTCATCCACCAGTTCTTCCAGTGCTTCGTTCGATTTTTGCAGGGCTACTTCCACTTTCTTGCGTGCCGTGATATCGACGATCACCGCTACGGTCGATTTGGCCTTGCCGTTCGGTTCTCGCACTGCGCTGGCGCTGACGTCCGCCCACAGGACAGAGCCGTCTTTGCGAACATAACGCTTTTCGACCTCGAACGGTTTGCCGCGCTGGATCATGCGCTGAAAGAGACGCATGGTTTTTTTCCGGTCATCGCGGTACGTCACGTCCGCAACGCTCTTGCAGATCAGCTCCGATTCTGTATAACCGAGCATCTTACAGAGCGTTCGATTGGCAAAAACAATTCGACCATTCGTGTCGCAGCGTGCCACGCCCGCCGTCGCTTGCTCCACGGTTGCGCGCAAGCGCGCTTCCGATTCGCGCAATGCTTCTTCGTCGCGTTTGTGTTCAATCGCCTGCGCAAGTTGGTTAGCAATCGTGGTCGACAGTTTCAGCTCGTCATCGGTAAACACATGTGGCGCGTCATAGTAGGTCATGAATTTGCCGATCAATTTTTGGCTGCTGACCAATGGAATGAATGCGGCCGCGCGAATGCCCTCGCTTCGAATGGTTGATTTCAGAGGCTTCGGAATATCGGCAATATCGACATCGTTAATGCAAACGGGCTTGGGATTCTTTGCATCCGGGTTCCATGGCGAATGACCTTCGACCGCCTTGCGATATCTCCCTGACAAACCGCGCCAGGCGACAAAGCGCATCACCTTCTCTTTATCGAAAAGCAAAATCGACGCGCGATGGCAGTCCATAGCGGAAAGAATCGCGTCCAGCGACGCGTCAATAATTTCGCCAACATTGGTGGCGATGTGTTGCAGTTGAGCAAATTGATAGAGTGCCCGCTGTGTTTGCTCTGCGCGTTTGCGCGCGGTGACATCAGTGTTGGTTTCGAGAATTGACGTTGGTCGTCCGCGCACATCTCGGTCCAGCGTCCACCGCGAAAAGACGGTAATAGTTTTGCCGTCTTTTCGGGTATGAACTAATTCACCTGACCAACGATTATTGCGCTCCAAATTGTTTTCGAATTTTTTCGTAATTTTTTGAATGCGCCGTCTGTAGCAGTTCGTGCGTAATTTTTCCGAGCGCTTCTTTGGTCGAGAAGCCGTACAATTCCTCCGCACCGCGGTTCCAATAAAGGATGCGATCTCGATAATCGCGGACGATGATTGCGTCGTTGCTCAAATTGAGGAGCCGCGCCTGTTCAGCCAGGCGTCGTTCCGTTTGTTTTTGGTTGGTGATATCGCGAGCAACTTTTGAAACGCCGACAATTTCGCCTTTCGGGTTTTTGATGGGCGAAATCGTCAACGAAACATCGATCAACTGCCCATCCTTCCGGCAACGAACCGTTTCGTAGTGATCCAATGATTCACCATGGCGAATTCTTCTCAGAATCTCCTGTTCTTCATCTTGCCGCTCTTTGGGAATCAGAGTCAGGATCGATTTGCCGATGATCTCTTTTGGTTTGTATCCAAAGATGCGTTCGGCGCTTTGGTTCCAATCGGTGATAATTCCATCCAAAGTTTTTGCTGCGACCGCGTCGTGGGAGGATTGAACTACCGCGGCCAGGCGCATGGCTGCCGCCTCTGCGCGCTTGCGCTCGGTGATGTCAAAAAGGGAATTGATTGCGCCGGTGATTTTGCCGTGAATGTTTGTAATAATTCGCGGAGCCGGAATCACGTTTCTCCGCTCGCCATCCGGACGTTCGACGATAATTTCCAAATCTTCCGCCTTCAGTTTTTCGCCGCGTAAAACCCGTGCCATGGGGCATTCTTCGTGCGGCATGTAACGGCCGTCGGGATAATAGATTTTGTAAGAGCCGCAGAATCGCGGGTTTTCTCCATTTTGGCCGGGTTCGCATCCCCATAATTCAACGGCGCGACGATTGTATTCTTGGATGACGCCGTTCGCATCGCACGTATAAACCGCGACCGGCACAAGATCGAATAGTGTCCGGTAACGCTCTTCGGATCGCTGGATCTTTTCTTCGAAACTTTTACGCTCGGTAAGATCGATGATTGCAGTTTGATAAAGCAGGACGCCATTTCTTGTCGTAGAGGTGATCGGCGTGCTTAGGAGTTGCGCCGGGATGCGTTGGTCTTTTCTGGCTTTCAACTGCAATTCCGTCTCCACCTTTCGCTCCGACGTGCGGCAGGAAAGCAGGTGCTGCATGAACAAATCCAAATCAGCGACATAAAACGCAAACGGGCGTCCGATTAATCGATCCCTCGGTTCGCCCAGCAATTCGGTCGCCGCCAGATTGGCTTCCTCAATTCGCCCGGTACGGCCGAAGCTGACGTACGCGATGGGCGCGAAATCGTAAAGATCGACGAATCGTTGGGTAGCGGCTTCCAGTTCAGTTTTTGGACTTTGCCCTGTGGGACTACGCATGACACGAATCGACGCGCCGTCTTTACGGACCCGCGCCACCGCCTTATGGGTCGAAAATTTTCGCTCCGCGCGGAACGTTTCTTTCAACATTTTCGCCGAGACTCGACTCAATTTCTTAGAATGCCGGACTGCGATCGCGCTGGGGCAACGACGCTTCACCCGCTTTTTGTTATTTGCGCGATAAGGCATTCTTTTGTTTGGCGACATTTCTTGACTAGTCCCCTTCCCTATTCGTCATGTCCACTATCGCCGTCTGATTGATGTCGTCTGTTAGATTGCAGCTTCTTCGTTGCTCTACTCATCTTCGTCCGCCTTCAACTCTTCATTGGTCGCCTCGTGCTCTTCGATGATGGTTTGCAGCGAATCCTTCGAAGCTGTCAATTCCCGGCGCAGATCCATCACTTCACGTTGCGCTAATCGTTTTTCCCAGCACCGGCATCAATCTCGCTGCGCTTGTTTCCGCTCGTGCTTTCGTCAAAAATCACCAGAAACCAGGACTTATCGGCCCCGGGGACTTTGAATGGTACGACCTGAATATTTATCTCGTAGTTTTTGCCTTGGAGCGTAACTTTCGCCCGGTCTGTGCGGGCAGGCTTGTCCGTTTTGATGGCGCGATGAATCGTGGTCCGCAGGTCAGACACGCAGATTCGGTCGCGCCAATTGAATGAGATTCAGCGTCGCTGGCCCAGGTATATGCTCGAGAAACAGGTCAGTGCGTCCACGGAACTGTTGCACCAGGAAGTTGTAATCAATTACGACTGCCGCTGGCGCATAGGTGCTGAGGATGATGCGGTCCGCCATTTTCAAAATGTCGGCGTTGAAATTTGCGCCAGCAGCTGCTCGGGCTGTCGTCCCGAATCGCGAGAGTTCAAGACCGCGCTGCTGGAATTAAATCGGCCGCGCGTGGACCAGTCTTGGCTTCCTTGGTGTAAATTTTATTTTTTTTGTCTACCAGTTTGAAAAGCTCGTCGTACAACCCCACCGATTCTGCCGGCCCCAGGATCAAGTAGCCGCCGGGATTGAGCGCGTAGTGAAATTGAGGGATGCAACGCTTGTGCAACTCCGGGCTCAGATAGATGAGTACGTTGCGGCAGCTGATCAGGTCCAGTCGCGAGAATGGCGGATCGGCGGTGATGTTTTGTCGTGCGAACGTGCAGATGTCGCGCACGTTGCGATGGATCTGATACGAACCATCGCGCTTGATGAAAAAGCGATTGAGTCGCGCCTTCGGCACATCTTTCTCGATTGCGCCTGGGTAAATTCCCGCACGCGCATGCTCGATGACCGATTCGCTCAAGTCGGTGCCGAAAATCTGGACGCGGATTTTGGAAAGTTGGCCGCCAAGCACTTCGAGAATGCAAATGGCGAGCGAATAAGCCTCTTCGCCCGTGGCGCAACCCGGTACCCAGACGCGCAATTCTCGTTGTCGATCTTTCTTTTTGTTTTTGAGCAGCGCCGGCAGAAAACGTTTTTTCAAGGTTCCGAAACAGCGCCTCATCGCGAAAGAAGCGCGTCACGTTGATGAGCAGATCATCAAAGAGCGCTTCACTCTCTTTTTTGTTATTGCGCAAATACCGCGCGTACTGGCTCAACTTTTCGATTCGGTGCAGCGCCATCCGCCGATTAACCCGCCGAATCAGGTGCTTTGCTTGTAAGCGCTGAAATCGACACCCATCTGCTTTTTTAGCGACAGAAAAATCCGACCCAGATCGTCCGCCTGGCGATAGCCTCTTTTTCGGCTTGCTCCGCGTCGGGCAGCGGACGCCGGATGTATGGGTGGTCTGCAATGCTGCGGATTTCGCGCGCGATTGCGTCCGGCGGCAAAACAAGATCGACAAAACCGGAGCGGATCGCGCTGCGCGGCATGGCATCGAACTTCGCGCTCGCTTCAGTTTGCGCGAAGGTCAAACCTCCGGCTGCCTTGATCGCACGCAAACCTGCCGTCCCGTCGCTTCCTGTTCCGGAAAGCACGATACCGATTCCCCGTGACCCGCATTCCTCAGCCAGCGATTCAAAAAAATGATCGATCGCGATGTTGAGTCTCTCTGTGCGCTGGACCAATGTGAGCTTGCCATTCTTGGCAATCACGCATTTGTCCGGCGGCTGCACTAAACCTCGTTTGGTTTTGGCGTTGTCGTTCCTGTAATCTCGCTCACTGGCATCGAAGTCGCTTTGCCGAGTAGATTCGCGAGGCGGCTGCCGTGATGCGGATCGAGATGTTGCACGATCACAAACGCCATTCCCGTTCTCGACGGCAAATGACGCAATAATTCCATCGCTGCCTCAAATCCGCCGGCTGAGCCGCCGATGCCCACAATCGGGCAACTTCCGTCCTTGCCTTTGCCTCCACGGTAGTAGTCAGCGCCTTGCGATTCTGTGCGGCGCTGGGTTCGCCTTTTATGCGCGGCAGCATTTTTTGCTTGTTTGCGCGGGGGCATTCGGGCTCCTAACAATTACCAATAATGCTTCGTTGCTACAGTACATTCAAGATGCCAATTGTTTTGCGCCAACTGTCGCGGTGAGGCGCTGCCAATTGGTCAGTGAAAAGAATTCCGCCCTGCCGTAGCAAGAGAATTCAGGCCTGGGTGTTTAGGTCCACGCAGGCGACACCGGAGCGTGGGCTCTAATCATGTTTTGTTATCTCGCGAAGAGCGATCACCGACCAATGGCGGCTATGCGTTCTTCGATGAGGTCCCGCTCAACCTCCCAAAACCTTAAGGACGAAAGGAGCAGACTGTGTGCTACTTCGATCTGGGTAACGTCGTTTTTAGGCGTCGTCATGCGCCGCGATGGCTTGTGACGTTTGCCCGCCCGTCCGTGTTTAGACTTCAAACGCATGCGCCTCCGTCGTCCCGATCGCATCAACGATTGTTCCTCCTCGTGAGTTCTTTTTTATTCACCATTGGTTCGTGTCAAGATATAACACCGGTTGTGACAGACTTGTTGCGGCTCGAATTCCATCTTTCCAGATGGGATCAGACGGCTGCAGAGGACGCGCTCCGCTGTGGCGTGGGGTCGATTGTCTCGGCGCGCGGCCGCAATCCCGCCAGATATTGCGCGTCGAACGCCCTCAAGGCCGCTGTAACGGTAGCCCCGATCCCTACAATTCCTTCCTCCACGCTTGGGCCGAGCAGTGCGATCCACAGTTCTCCGCGAACGAACAATCTCGGACGCCGCACCGCTGATGGGCTCCCAGGATGAGCCTCGCAGTAGAGCTCCATCTGTGACATCGCTGCCAATGCGTAGTCCGCGATATGGCGCCGGCGCAAAGACCGACCGTTTTTCTTCATTCGAGCTTAGAACGCACCACTCGGTGGCCCTGGATGTATGGTCTTTGACTGGTACGCGAGGCAGCGGATTTGGTAGGGCGGGCAGTCCTCTGCACGCCGCTCTGCAGTTCACCAACGGCGCGCACGGAGTGACGCGCCCTACCGGACCACAGCTCCATAAGATTTTCACCGATAAGCAAATCCGCCGCGCGCCTGATTGTCGTGCGACTCGCCTTTGGGATATAGATTTTTCATGACATCATCCCCTCCCGCTCCATTGTCCGATGCAGAGAAATTGGCTGCGCTGCGGAGGCTCGATCAATTTCGCGATTGGCGTTCTCTGGACGAGAAACGTTATTGCCTCGTTTGCGGCAAAATCATCACCGGCCGGCAGATCGAGGTGATAGGCGACACACGCGGAGATGGATTACAACGGTTAAATTGTCCAACAGAGCGGTGTAACTCAATTCCCATGGATTGGGCATTGCCTACGGACGAAATTTTAGCTGCGGCAGAGACAGCTCCGCCTAACGAGTGCAAGATTGCTCCTACGATGGCGGCTGACAGCGGCGTAGATCCCAGCGCGACATCGCAATTGCGCAAACTCGCGACGCACCTGAAGCAAGCTTTCTGCGCCTAAGGACATCCAAGTAATGGCATGGCCCGCCGAAACACGGGTTCGCAGGATTCTGCACGCGTGATAGGGCTAGGAATCAGACGCCGGCTTTGAATCATCAAGCGGAGAATCACGTAGGGTTTTGTCCGATCACACAATCATCCGCCGTCCCGATTGTCTGTTTCGATGCCAAGCGCAGAGTGTTTTTTATGATGACTGCGCATGTCAAACTTGACGATCGACTGTCGATCCTGCGTACAGGAGATCGATTCAGAAAATGGGATTCGCTCGATGATCAGCGTGTTTGTAGCGTTTGCGAGCGAAAGTTCAAAGGGAGGCAGGTCGAGATCCGCCGTTTCGCTGGGGGCAGATATAAAATGTACTGCCCGACCCTGGGATGTCCTTCACGGCCGAATCAATGGTTTTATCCGCAAACGCTGGTCGTTTCTGAAATAGGCGAGCCGGGCTGCTGGCGTGCCGGTAAGGAATCGGCACACCGTGAGGTGCGGTCAACGCTTCAACCACGTTGTTATCGCGTATGATTGGAGCAAACCTTGATCAACCGGGCATGTCATCAGTGCCGGATGAGGCGCTCATGAAAGCAGTTTCGCGCCGTCGCTATGACGCGCTCGCCGAGTTGTACGATCGACATGGTAAACGCCTACGCGCAACGATCGACGGAGTTGTACATGAAGGAGCTGAGGCGGACGATGTGTTGCAGGAGATCTTTATCCAGATTTGGGAGGAAGCAGGACGTTATTCACCTAAGGCTGGCAAGCCGCTTGGATGGATGGTGACCATTGCACGTCGGCGTGCCATCGACCGGCTGCGCCGGCGTCAGGCTTATTCTCGGGTGCGCGAGCGTTATCAAGAGCGCGTAGTCCAGCAGAGTCCCAATTCACCGCGCGAGGCAGATGATGTTTTCGTCTTGAATGATCTGCGTCATTTTCTAAAGCAGTGCATGCGAGTGTTACCGCGGCTTCAGCGGGAAGCCCTGGAGCTCGCTTTTTTCAAAGGGCTCAGCCACAGGGAAATTGCCACCGCTACGCACGCTCCGCTGGGAACGGTAAAAACGCGGCTGGAACTTGGCTTGCAGAAACTCACCCATGCTCTGAGGCCGCTGCGTCACAAGGTCTGAAACTCCTTCACGGGTGGGTCGCCTTTGCCGAAGACGAGCGGAAATAACTCGGCGAAGGCAGACATCAAGGTGGTACAGCCGACCTATTTTGCCAACGCTTGAGGACAGCGCGTTTCAGCTGATTTCAAATAATGCTTCCTGTGAGCGGCAAGCTGCCGCGTCTGCCGTTATTGCTCTAGCGAAGTAAGACAACAAGCAACACGATTAACAAAATTAGACCCAAACCGCCGCTGGGATAGTAGCCCCAGGCGGTGCTGTATGGCCATGTCGGGAGCGCGGCGATTAACAATAGAATTAAAATGATGAACAGAAGGAAGCGCATAGGATTGTAGTCCATTCGCATTCAGTGCATTTGTCACGCGTAATTTTTTGCCACTACGGGCTGGGCGAAGTGCTGATGTTCACTTCGGTCTTCTCCGCCTTGGTTTCAGTGGTGGAAGGTGGATCGATTATCGTGGTCTGAATTTCCTTCTTCTCGGCGGCGGTTTTACGACCGTAGTACTACTTTCTTTCTTTTCTGCTCGCTCATTCTTTCGTGCGTTGGCGTTATTGAGGTTGTCTAGTCGGTCCGCGCGATCGTCAGATTGCTCCCAGCAGCGCGAGAATGATGACAATCACGAGAATCAAACCGAGTCCTCCGCTGGGATAATAACCCCAGCCGCGACTATACGGCCACGAAGGTAAGGCTCCAATCAACAACAGAATAAGAATGATCAAGAGAATCGTACTCATGTACAAACAGAACGTATCGCGAAGTCTCTTTGGCCTTATTGCACGCACAGTCCCCAAGTGACTCTCGAATGCGGAAATCGCGCGGCCTCGAAATGGTTACCGCTCGTTTGTCGAGCAGTCCTGGCGACTCCCTTTAAAGGGAAGGCATCAACCTTCCCCCATCGATCAATGACCCAATTTTCCCAAGTCTGGTGCTGTGCTGTCGCGCGATCTCTGAGGGTCAAACCAAGACTCAAAATTGAGGTAACGAAGATGGTATCATCGAAACAACAACGAGCAGCTCGTGAGAACATCAAAAAGGCTGCGAAAGCGGCGAAAAAGAAGCGTACCGTTGCGCATTTGCCCAAGCGCACTCGAACCGCGCTCGGCAAGGAAGGCGCGAAAGCCGCAAAGCGAAAAAAACGCTAGATTCCGCTCGCAAATGCACAACGAGCGGCCGATTCCAGCTATGTGGGATCGTTAGCGCTCAGTTGACGATCAGTCGCAGAGTCAATGTGTCCGTGCGGGCGCTGCAGGATGCGTTCACGATTTATTTCACTTGAAACGACTGATCGTCGCTCCGCATACGAACCTTTATCACATATGACGAAACTACAATTCAAAGGCGGCTGGAATGAAGTGAAAGGCAAGCTCAAGCAGAAATACGCGCAGTTGACCGATGATGACCTCTCGTTTGCAGAAGGAAAAGACGAAGAGCTGCTGGGGCGGCTTCAACAAAAACTCGGTAAAACGAAAGAAGATATGCGAAGAGAACTTGAGGATCTGTAACCGAGAAACATTCCTGGAATTAAGCGGTGTCAGGGTGGAACTGCCGGGCGCGCTGAATACAACGTCCCGGATCGAAGACTCACTCTCAAGTGCGTGAGAATGAGCGGCAGCAAGAGCAAAATTCCGCAAGGCCGGGGTTACAATTTTCGAAGTTGTGATATATTGTTCCAATGCAAACGCCTGAAATCACCGCCTATTTGAAGACCTATTGTGGTTGGAGCGCCGGTGTGCGCGCCGTGCTGGCCAAATATAACCTTCCCTACACAGAGAAAGATATTATCCAGAACCCCGCCTTCCGCTGGGAGATGGAGACCAAGAGCGGGCAGCCGCTTTCGCCCTGTGTAGAAGTTAACGGGCATATGCTGTCAGACGTGAGTGGTGAGGAAGTTGAACGCTACCTAATCGAGCAGAAAGTCGTTCAGCCAAGCGATGCTGCCACGGAGGTTCCGACCAATGCGCCGTGTCCGACCGAGCAGCACGAGGGAGTTGTGAAGCTGAATCTCTAATTTGTTAAAAGGGTTACAACGTTAAATGGGGTGAATCGTTGAACCGCTGAGAGGTTTGAAGAGTCAGAGAGGTTAAACCGCTTTTAACCTTGTACCTCTTTTAACTTTTTTAATCTTTCAACAATGAAATTCTTCGCTCGTCTCCGATCGAGGAAAAAGAAAGGCGGAAGCCGTCTTTTCCGGTACGGCTGGAAAGTCACGCTGCTTATCCTGTTAGCGGGAGCTGGTTTTGCGGTTTTCCTCTTTTACGGGACGTGGGCGTCAACCTTCGACATGAAAAATGTCGGCGAAATGCCGGAGCGAAATACCGTTTATGATGTCGATGGGAAAATTTATAGCCGCCTGGCGGGCGCGAATCGACTGAAGGTTTCGCTGAGCGAAGTCTCGCCGTTTTTTATCACTGCGGTACTGGCTCGCGAGGACAGTCGCTTTTACGATCACAAGGGCATCGATTGGCGAGGTATCATGCGCGCTTTGGTTCGCGATATTGCAAGCGGATCGGCCAAGGAAGGTGCAAGTAGTATTACTCAGCAGCTCGCCCGAAACAGTCTTCCACTTGGTGGCCGCACTCTCAGCCGGAAATTGTTGGAGGCAATGGTAGCGCTGCGAATCGAGCGCCAGTTTACCAAGCAACAGATCCTCGAGCTTTACGTAAACAGGATTTATTTCGGCAACGGTTGCTATGGCGTTGAGACGGCGTCGCAAGCGTATTTTGGCAGGAGCGCCTCAAAACTGAATCTCCCCGAAGCAGCACTTCTGGCGGGATTGATCAGGAGCCCGAATCGGCTATCGCCGCTGAAAAATCCGGAAGGCGCGAAGATCCAACGCAACGCTGTTCTGGATCGAATGGTCGCATTAAAAAAACTTTCGTCTGCGGATGCGGAAGCCGCCAAACAGGCAAAAGTCGCAGTGCGCCCCAGGCGTATGCCTTTTGTTCAGGAGAATTACGCGATGGATGCAGTGCAGCGCGATTTGAATCTGTTGCTGACACAAGACCAGATCGATGACGGTGGTATGTCGATTTACACCACGCTCGATCCGGCAGTGCAAAACGCCGCACAGGACGGGCTCGAGACGCAGCTCACGAAAATCGAGCATCAATCCAATTTTCATCATCCAGTAAAAGCGAATTATCATCCGCCTGAAAACGGGGAAGGGGATTCGGCCATGCCTTATCTGGAAGGCGCAGTGGTTGTAATCGATAATGCCAGCGGCGGAATTCGTGCCCTCGTCGGCGGCCGTGATTACGCGCAGAGCAAATTCAATCGCGCGCTGGCGCCGGCAAACCGGCAGGTCGGTTCTGCATTTAAGCCATTTGTCTACGCAATTGCTTTTAGTCACGGGTTATTGCCGGGCGCTGCGATCAGTGACGGTCCGATTCAGCCTGGTGAAATCGACGGCGCTGGAAATTGGTCACCTGGAAATTCCGATGGAACGTACGGCGGAATTCGTCCTTGCTCCTATGGCCTGATCCACTCGCGCAACACCATGAGTGTGCGCGTTGGACAATTTGCCGGGCTGGACGCCGTTCAAAAGGTCGCCAACACGCTCGGCATTTCGCAAAATGTTCCGCACGGTCCAGCCACTTACATCGGTTCGTTCGAGACCGACCTGAAAGATTTGACTGCGGCGTACTCGGTTTTTCCCAATGCCGGCGTGCGCAAACAGTCTTACATCATCGAGCGAATTGATGATGCGAACCACAAGCCAATTTATCGCGCAGCGCATATTACGGTGCCGGCGCTCGATCCAGGCGCCGCTTGGATGACCTCGCAATTGATGGAGGACGTCTTGACCCGCGGAACTGCCTCCAACTCGCGTTCCCTGGGGTTCAGACTGCCGGCAGCCGGAAAAACTGGTACCACCAACGATTATAAGGATGCGTGGTTTATGGGTTATACCAGTACACTGACATGCGGTGTCTGGGTCGGGTTCGACCAGCCGACAACAATTATTTCACGCGGTTACGGTGCCGCGCTCGCGCTCCCGGTCTGGACACAGGTAATGAACAAAGCTGCGCAACATTATCCAGCCGAAGAGTTGCACCCGACCATGCCGCTACAGCATGCAACGGTCTGTTCAATCTCGAATCAACTCGCCACGACGGGATGCATGTCGGCTGGGTCGGCGTATGACATCGATTTGCCAGCCGATAGGGTGCCGACTACTGCGTGCCAGGTGCACGGCGGACAGCAATGGCCTTTTGCCCAACAGTTCCAGGGAGCGCCACAAAAGGCATTCTCCTTGCCCGGTCGTGTCTTCAAATCGTTTCGCAGATTCTTTGGTGGGAGATGAGCTGGTCGTATCCGCCGATCCGAAATCAGCAATCGCGCACTGATCGGCAAAAACTAGAACATCACGGCGAAGTTTGAACACGCTCGTGTGTGTTCGTGTCTTAGACCAAAGTCGGAGTCACCATCGCTGTCGTGAGCAAGATCGACTTCACGGTTAATGGGGCCAGACATATTGTCGAAGCTGACGACGATACTCCATTGCTTTGGCTCATCCGCGATAATCTCGGATTAAGCGGCACGAAATTTGGGTGCGGAGTTGGCGTTTGCGGTGCATGCACGGTGCTGGAAAATGGAAAAGCAGTCCGTGCCTGCCAGGTACCTGCTGCGGAGGCATCGTCTCGCCATTTTGTCACGATTGAAGGATTGTCGCCGGACCTGAGTCATCCGTGTCAGCGCGCGTGGCTTCAGGAGGAGGTCGCGCAATGCGGCTTTTGTCAGGCTGGAATGATCATGACCGCGTGTGGGTTGTTGCAGCAACATCCCGATCCGAGCGATGAACTGATCGACAACGTGATGTCTGACTCAGTTTGTCGCTGCGGCACGTATCCCCGAATGCGCAAAGCGATACGACGTGCAGCGAATGAAATGCGGACGAAGAAACCATGATCACTTCGCGTCGCACGTTTTTGAAAACAGCTGCATTTAGCGGCGCAGCGCTCATCATCGGTTTTGACGGACGGCGTCTGCTTCATGCGAGCAACGCCAGTGTCGCAGGCTCATTTAGACCGAACGGATGGGTCTGCATCAATTCCGATGGCAGTGTCGTTCTGACAATTGGTAAATGCGAAATGGGTCAGGGCGTCCGCACATCATTGGCCATGATTTTGGCGGAGGAACTCGAAGCAGATTGGACGCGGATCAAATTACTGCAGGCAAAACCGTCAGCGAACTCCGATCTCGGAACCGGCGGGAGCGACAGCATGGCGAGTAGTTGGAAACCGTTGCGGCAGGCCGGAGCTGCGGCGCGCGAAATGCTAATTACCGCCGCGGCTGCACGGTGGAAAGTCGATCGCGACAGCTGCAAAGCAATAGACGGTGCAATTGAGCACACGGCGAGCGGACGACGCCTCGAGTACGGTTCGTTAGTCGCAGAGGCAGCCAAAGTGCAATTGCCGGAGAATCCGCCGTTGAAGAACGCGAGCGATTTCAAAATCATAGGGCACCGCATCGCGCGGATCGACGGACCCGACATTGTCTCCGGCAAAGCGCACTATGGGATTGATATCAAGGTTCCGGGAATGTTGTACGCGTCGCTCGAGCGGCCGCCGTTCTCAGGCGCGAAAGTGAAGAACCTTCAGGAAAACAAGGCTCGGGCTGTTGGAGGTGTGAGGTCGGTGATCAAATTGGAGCGTGGAATCGCTGTCGTCGCGAATTCTACCTGGGCGGCGATCAAAGGCCGGACCGCGCTCGCGGTGGAATGGAGTGAGCCGCCAAAAGACGCTTTCGATTCGGACGCCCATTGGAGAAAGCTCGAAACCGCGTCACGGGAAACCGGATTTGTTACCCGCAAGGAGGAACCGCCCCGTGGAACAGGCGAGGTTACAAGAACAATCGATGCCACCTATTTTTATCCCTTCTACGCTCACGCGCCGGTCGAAACCATGAACTGCGTAGCAGACGTTCGAGAGAATCGCTGCACGATTTGGGCGCCCACGCAGGCGCCGGAACGATTGCAAAAACAAGTTGCTCAACTGCTAGGTGTCGCACCGGCCGAAGTGGATGTGAACATCACTCTGATTGGTGGCGGATTTGGCCGACGCCTTGGAGTCGATTATGCAGTTGAAGCAGCGGACATTTCACGCGCCGCCAAAGCTCCCATCCAGCTTCTCTGGTCGCGTGCTGACGACATGAAGCAGGGACATTTTCAGGCGGCATCCGTCCATTATCTTTCGGCTGGATTTGATTCGCAAGAAACCCCTCTCACGTGGAAACACACCAAGGCCGGATCGTTTCATAATATTTCGCCGCTCGATCCAAAAGAAATGCGCGACGCCGCGTGGTATCAGGACTGGTCGTGGGGGTGCTATGATGTCCCGTATGCATTTCCAGCGATCCAAACCGCCTACGTCGCGGTCGATCTTCCGGTAAAACATGGGCCGTGGCGATCAGTTTTCGCGCCATCAAGTGTATTTGCCCGCGAATGTTTCATCGATGAAGTAGCACAAGTGCGGGGGGCAGACCCGCTCGCGTTTCGTTTGCAAATGTTGAAAGGCGCCGACGTGATTAAGGCCGGCTCCACCACTGTCGATCGGCGGAGGTTGCGTCGTGTCCTTGAAACGGTTCGGGATAAATCTGGCTGGAATGGGCCTTCAATGAACCAACGCCGCGGCCGTGGAGTCGCGTGCAACGCCTACGCTGGGCGCACTTACATCGCCTATGTTGTGGATGTCTCGGTCGATCACGAAAATAATATTCGCGTCGATCGGGTGGTGGCTGTCGTTGATTGCGGCCTCGTTGTTAATCCAATCGGCGTCGAGCAACAAATGGAAGGTGGAATCATCTGGGGTATTTCGTCGGCGCTAAAAGGTGAAATCACCTTTCGTGGCGGCACGGCACAACAAAGCAGTTTCGCAGATTTCAGCGTTGCACGGATGCGCGATACTCCGGCAATGGAAATACACATCGTCGATTCGGATGCGCCGCAACCTTTCGGAATGGGCGAGCCACCGGTGCCGCCGATTGTTCCCGCGATCGCGAACGCGGTTTTTGCAGCAACTGGAACACGGATCAGGCGACTTCCGATTCGGCCCGAACAACTCAAACACGCCCCTGCCTAACGAGCGGCGTTGTCGACTAAATCAACTTGTCCGGTGTGATCGGCAGATCGCGCACTCGTTTTCCAGTTGCGTTAAAAACCGCGTTCGCGACCGCAGCCGGCGCGCCTACGATTCCGATTTCACCAATGCCCCGCGCGCCGAGATCGGGCGTATGCGGATCAGGTTGGTTGCTAAAATCGATATCGAATTCCGGCGTGTCGGCGGTGCACTGCCACGTGGTAGTCCGCCAGATTGGGATTGACGATCCGTCCGGTGGTCTCATCGGGAACGGTGGCCTCCATCAATGCCATACTGAAACCAAATAAAATGCCGCCCACAATCTGGCTGCGCGCCAGGCGCGGATTGATCATTCGCCCCACGTCGTAAGCGCCCACAGCGCGCTTCACCCGTACCTGTCCAAGCGGATCGACGTGCACTTCGACGAAAAGCGCTCCGTACCAAAAGAACGAGAACTGTTCGCGTTCCTCCTTATTTGGTTCGGAATTGAAGTCAGCCTGAATCTGTTCCTGCCCGGAGCGCGCGAACAGATTGGCAAGCCGCGTCGAGTCGTTAGGCCAGCTTCCCACAAGATCTACAACTTTCTTTTTCAACTCCCGGCAGGCACCCATGACGGCCGGCGCAACACTCGATGTAAGCCAAGAACCGCCGTTATTAGGAGCTTCTGGAAATTGAGAGTCGCCAAGTTCGAAGCGGACCTTCTCGATGGGAATTCCCAGCGTGTCAGCAGCAAATTGCGACATGGCCGTGTAAGTGCCCGTGCCGATCTCGTGAGTCGCACTGCGTACAGTCACTGTTCCATCTTTGTTCAAAATTGCTGTCGCACCGGCCTTTTGCTGGCCGGCGGGATAAATCGCCGTCGCCATTCCGAAGCCGATCTGTGAACCGTCCCCTGCGCGCATGGATCCCGGTTTTCTACTTCGTTTCGACCAAGCGAACCTTTCAGCGCCGCGTTGGTAACATTCGCGCAGCTTCTTGTTCGACCACGGTTTATTTTCGAATTCGTTAAACTCCGCGTAGTTCCGCAGCCGAAATTCGACGGGATCGATGTCGGCCTTGTGTGCCAGCTCGTCCAAGGCGCACTCCAGTGCAAAAACGCCCGGCGCTTCCCCAGGTGCGCGCATTGGGCAAGGCGTGGTCAGATTCAGCCTAACGAGTCTGTGGGAGACGTCGACATTTGGACACGAATACAACATTCGCGACATGTTTCCGCACGGCTCCGTGAATTCGGAAACGGGCGAACAATGCGTGGTTGTAGCGTGACGCAGCGCGACGAGCTTCCCGGATCTATCTGTGCCTAACGAAAAGCGCTGGTCCGTGTCACGCGCGTTGCCCGGCAGAATCAAACATTTGCGATCGATTGAATGTCAGCTTCACCGGTCGCTGCACAAGTTGCGCCGCCGCTGCTGCGAGCAGGGTATGGCTCCACTGAAATCCTTTCGAGCCGAACGCGCCGCCGATGAATTTGCAAACAATACGCACATTTTCAGGTGGCAAACCGAACGAGTTTGAAACAACCTTCTGCAGTTGTTTGATCCCGCGAGTGGATTCATGGATAAGCAATCGGTCCGACGCCTCCCATTCGGCCGTTGTCGAAATCGTCTCGATGGGATTGTGGTTTTCGATTGGCGTCGAATAGACGACGTCGATGCTATGCGCAGCAGTCGCGAGTCCACCATTCACATCGCCGCGTTTTGCCTGTAATTTTTCACGGCCAATAAATTTGTCGGGCTGGACGGGATTCGCGTCTGCCAGACTAACGAGCGGCGATTTCTCTTCGTATTGGATGCGCACTAACGACGCAGCATGTGTCGCTTGTTCCAAAGTTTCGGCAACGACAATGCCCAGATGTTGCCCAACCCAATAGACATTATCATCCTGCAGCGGCACCCGCGATTCGCCCGGCGCGCCGTTTTTTGTCAGGTTATCGGGGTACGGTTTGAATCGTGGGGCATTTTCCCGGGTAAGGATCCCGATGACACCTGGCGTGGATTTTGCGGTCGAGAGATCGATCTCTGCGACGCGACCGTTAGCTATAGTGCTTTGAATCAGTGCACCGTATGCAAGTTTTGGTCGCTGAAATTCCGCCGCGTAAGTCGCCGTGCCGGTAACCTTCAGTTTGCCGTCAACGCGGGTAAGTGGCTGACCAATTGTCGCGTTCATGATGCCGTGACGATGTTCAAAGCCTGAACGATGCTGCGCTTGGCCAATTCAATCTTGAAGGAATTGTACTTGTAACCCTTTGCCGATGCCAACTCCGCTTCTGCCGCATCGCGGAAAGTTTTTTCGCTCGCCTCCTGGCCCGTCAGTTTTTTCTCCGCTGCATGTGCCCGCCACGGTTTATGGGCAACACCGCCAAGCGCGATGCGGGCATCGTTGATTCTTTCACCCGGACCGAGATCCAGCGCGGCGGCGACGCTGACCAGCGCGAAGGCGTAACTGGCGCGGTCGCGCACTTTTATATAATGCGATCGCGCTGCAAACGGCATTGCTGGAAGATCAACCGCAATGATCAATTCGCCGGGTGCGAGATTCGTATCCCGCTCAGGCGTGTCGCCAGGCAAACGATGAAAATCGCCGAACGCGATCTCCCGTTCGCCATTCGGTCCGCGCGCATGCACGATCGCCTCCAACGCGGCCAGCGCGACACACATGTCGCTCGGATGAGTTGCGATACATTGGTCACTCTGACCGAGAATCGCGTGAATACGATTGTAACCATCCAGAGCACCGCAGCCGCTGCCGCCTTTGCGCTTATTGCATGCCGGAAACGCAGGATCGTAAAAGTAATAACAACGCGTCCTTTGCAAAAGATTGCCGCCCACAGTTGCCATGTTGCGCAACTGTGGACTGGCGCCGGAAAGGAGCGCTTCGGTTAGAAGGGGGTAACGCGTTCTGATGAGTTCGTGCTCCGCAACGTCGGAATTGCGCGCCAACGCCCCGATGCGCACGCGCTTATCCGGGAGTTCCTCAATTTGCGCGAGTGGCAAGCGGTTGATGTCGACCAACTCGCTGGGCGTCTCCACGCCCATTTTCATCAGGTCGATCAAATTTGTCCCGCCTCCGAGAAATTTTCCATTCGGCTTCCCGGAAATAGTTGTGACAGCCTGGTTGGCATCGGCGGCCCTCGAATAACCAAACGGATTCATGCGCGAACTTTCGCTTTTGCCTCTTTGATGGCTGCCAGAATGCCCACATAGGCGCCGCAACGGCAGATGTTGCCGCTCATCCACTCGCGAATTTCGTCATCGCTGTTGGCGTGATTTTCCTTCAAATAGTGCGACCGCAGAGCAAATTTGTCCGGGCGTGCAATAACCGCATTGAAATCCGTCCTGCTCGACGAATGCGGACTGCATGGGATGCAGATCTTCGCCATTGGCGAGTCCTTCAATAGTCGTGATTTGATCGCCTTCGTGCATCACCGCCAGGGTGAGACAGGAATTAATGCGTCGCCCATTTACCAGCACGGTGCAGGCGCCGCATTGCCCGTGATCACATCCCTTTTTCGAGCCTGTAAGCTGCAACCGCTCCCGCAAAGCATCGAGCAACGTCACACGTGGATCCACGTCGAGCGCGTAATTCTTGCCGTTAATGTTTAGATTAACTTTAACGAGGTTGTTCGTGGCTGGAGTCACGCCTGCTAAGACCGGCTGATCGACAGCCGAGGACGCTAGAACCTTTGGCCCAATCGCAATCGCGACGCTGGTACCGGCTATGCGTTTGATGAATTCTCGCCTAGTCCCGGGATGGCCGAGAATCGAAAATCTATCCACTCCATCAGATTTAGAGTGAAAAGGCTTTTTCGAGTCCTCCGCCATGTTTATGAAATCGCATGCCACCCATAGAAAGGTTGGCCGACCGTTGATACAGACTCTGCCTTTGGCGTTTGGGCTTGCTCCGAAGAAACTCGATTACGACACGACAGTGACCGCTAACAAAAGGCTTTTGGCGCCCATCGGATCACAAGCCAAACCAAAGGGCAGGCGAAGTGCGTAATATACATGGATGTCAGACACGCACTGGACGCCAGAGGGCAGGCGGAGCAACTTAAAAGGCGGGGAGCGACTGAGGAGGTCAGGTGAACAGCGCCAACATCAAGCGGACGGTTCGCCAGCGCCACGGACACCGCGACGCAGGAGTAGGCGTATTCGTGCTCGCTTGCTGCGGAGTGCTTGCCGCCGTCGGTCGCTAGCCGCTCATTAGCATTCTAGCGCGTCCTGTAGACGGCTCAAACTCCCAGCCGACTATTTGTCTACAGCTTTCTACGGAGTGTGCCTCGGCAATCATGGCATAGGTACGTCGTTACCTCGGTCGCCAGGCGGCGCCCTTCTCTGCGCCCCGCGGCTTGTGGGCGTGTCGCGGTTGGGTCCCTGGTCGTGTCCGCCTCCGTGCTCTCTCTCTGGGCGGCTCTCCGCGTTGGCGTCGGCTCGTTTGCGGCGGCGGGGGTCGGTCTTTGGCAGCGGGCGCTCCCCCGGGGTGGCGGCGCGCCGCGTCGTCCGGCGTCGTCGCCTTCTTCGGTTGCGGCCTCTCGCTTCGCGTCAGGCGTGCCGTGTCGCGAGCGGCGCGTCAGTGCGCGAGTCGGCCGCCGCGTGAGCCTAGATTACGCCAAGAGCAAGCGCGATGAGGATGTTAACCCAGCCGCCGGTCCAGTGCGCAACGCCGGAAATGGCAAGCGGAATTACAACTGCCCAAAACCGATGCAATCCCAGCGATTCAAGGCGCTCGATGGCATACCCGCGATAAAATAATTCTTCAACGATGCCGGCACGGAAGACGATGAACACGAGTAACCACACTGGTAATTTCAAGTAGGCCACAACAGCCGGATTTCCGCCTGACCGTAGATGAAATCCAGCGCCTAGGCAACACGCTAACCTAAAGCGAACTGGAGCGTATTGGCTTTTCGATGTTAGATGACACGCGTGTGGAACTCGTTCTTCGAAGAAATCATGTGTTTGCGTGACCAGCCGTCGCTCTTCTTGTGTGAGATCATCACGACACCGGGCTTTCACTTTTTTCAGCGCTTCAAGCAACTCAAACTGCAGGTCAGTGTGCGCTAAGACTTCCGGGTAGGCGCCAAGCAAGTAGCGTAGGGGACGGAGTGCGCGACGTTCACACCAACGGTTGATCAGGCCGTCGAGTGTTTTGAAGGGTTCAAACTCGACCGAGTGTGAAATGTCACCTAACGAGAAAGAGTCCGACGTTGCGATGATGCCGTTCATGACAACGAGAGAGATTCGTGCGTGCGGCCCTCCGACAAATCTATCAAAGGGTTCATTGGTCGTTGTGATTCTCGTGAGACTTGTTCATGCCCGCGAAAACCGCAAATGCGAGTAACAGAATCGATATTACGATCCCGAATATTTCGTCCATAAGAGTCCAAGGTGGCGCATCAATCCAGCCCGCGGACCGGGTTCAACTGCATGCGCCGTTTATCATCTTTTTCTCCGGAAAAGATGAAACAGAGTTCTCGAAAAAGTTAAATTTTTCGAAAAGGCGGCAGGCTGGCAAGCCAACGTTCCAGACTCGGGGCCGAGGCGTGCCGCGAAGCCTGAACTTGAGATTTGGCTAACCCAAGTGTGTCCTCCGGGTGTGAGAACCCTGAGAATAACAAGCGCGATAAATCGAAACGTCGTAATTTCAAGTGAGGACGCGCCACGAATAAGCCCTTCTGCAAAACCCGACGCGTCCCAACGGGACTACCGTTTTAGATTATGGCTCGCTCATGCGCTCACAGGAATCTAAAGGTTGCACGGCTGTCGCCATGCGCGGAAGTGGAGTGGTAAGCCCGTCTAGATATGAGGAGAGCGGGTGAAGGGAATCGAACCTCGTGCCGAGACATAATGCTTTTCATTGTTGCCGTCATACGTAGATTTCTGTGAAGTGTTGCCGATTGTTGCGGTGTTTGCTACACGCCCCTACGCTGACAATACCTAAAACGTAAAAACTGCTTGTGCCATGCGCTTAAATTATTTGAACCCTATCACGAAGACAGGTTTCAGAGTGTCGAGCACTTCGTAGTAAATCTCCGCAGCCATGCCTCCGGCTCGTACCAGCGCGTTTTCACGAAGCGGAAAGCGTTCAATATTGCGGCGTAGTCCGAAACGCATCCCACGCCCTGAATATAACAGCTCGGAAACGTATAACATTACTGTCTGGTTGGATTCATCGATTGTAACCCGGAATCCGTTCCAATCCCCTCTAATCTGAACGTCTGTCAGCTTCGCTTCCTCAACTATCGCGCCGTTAGCGATGCCAAGAATTACATAGCCCGCCGGATATTTAGCAGCCAACTCCTCGTGTTCCGAAATCAATTTCTGCCTTAAAATTTCCCTGACGGTCTCTTCCGAAACCCCTTGAATTTATGACGATATCCCGACCGGCCTGATTTATTGTTGAGCCCCCAGATGCAATTGCCGATTGCGATGGATTCTGTGGCGTTGCCCCTGAGGCGCTCAGCGGCGAAGACGTGGCAGAGGCGGTGGGAGACATCGCTTCCCCAGTCTGCGGGGCTTGCCCTTTGGATTTGCGCGTTTGCTGCTCTAAGCTTGTAATAATGACATCTGCTAATCCGCGAATTTCTGCATGAATGTCTTCCGTGGCATTGACATAAACGCTTTCCGTTAATGTTGAGTCGATGGGAATTAATTTTTGAACTTGAGTGACATAGTAAGCGGTTGTGAAAAACGCTCTTATTTTTCGACTCATTATTTTCCTAATCACGCTCTTCGCAAAATCCGCGTTGTTTTTATCGGGCCATCCATCAAGTTCTTTCTGTCGGTTTTGTGGGCTGAATAACTCCATAAAGTTCTAAATATTGCTCATACCGACCTTTTCTGCGTCAAACAAATACTTCGGTAACGTCTGCGAATGTTAGTTTGTAGCTAAAATAAGTAGCGGCATCGTTTGTTTTCTGAACATTGGCGTTTCCTGCCTTGAACCATTGATTGAGATTAGATTCGACGTTTTCTGGCGTGATAACAGGCACGAGGGTGAGGGCACGGCGTTTTCAATTTTGATGGCGCCTTTCGTAAACGCCGTAGGCAAAAACGCGTTGGCTTATCCAGAAGTAAACGCATCCAACGTGCCGGCTAAAATGAAAAATATTATGAATCCCCACACCATTGTGATTCTGAGACGGGAATATGCATTGACGAGCCGGTTTTGCACCGATTCTACTCTAAAGATCTCCCATGTGAGCCACAGCAAGATTGCCGTCCATGCGTATGGCAATGCAGATGGAGCGAGCCAACTCACGCTACGCTCCACGATGAGCGCGATAAGTGCATCGCGCAGTGCCCTAAACACGCGTGGACCCTATTTCTCGGCTATTTCCATCAACGCCTAACGTCGCGTAAACGATGATAATACCCCAGTTGTTACGTAATCGTCCTCGTAGCAGCGTGCCGGGATCGATTTTTTGGTTCGATTCCCGGTGCTTTCGGATTCTGCTACACTAAATCCCTGATTTTCAGAGGATGAGCGGGTGAAGGGAATCGAACCCTCGTGTGCAGCTTGGGAAGCTGCCGTTCTACCATTGAACTACACCCGCATTTCGGAATTTCAGATTTGAATGGTGACTCGTGAAGTAGTCAATATGCCGATTTTGCGATCGCACGATTGCAAACGAAATGCCTTTGCACTCCGAAATCTTCCTTCAACCTGGAGTCGCTTTCCCGGTGATTTCGCACGCAGTGCTTTAGGAGTGCGGCGGTTGCTCCGCCGCTTTTACCAAGCAATCACTGCCAGGAAATCACATCGTCGGCGTAGACACCGGTGTTTTTGTCGCCGCTGTTTACTGTCGTCGCCCCGGTTTGATCGCTGCCAAGCGACCACGCGATTACGCCTATTGCAAGCGGTGCTGGCCCGGCGTTGGCACTGTAGGGATTACCAACCTGATTGTCGTAACCGCCGTCGATCTCGATCAGGTAAGGTGTCCCCCAGGGATCGTAATATCGCCCGTCTGTATTGCTAACGCCGGATCGTCTTTGGTTGGCTGTGTCATTCTTGACATATGGCGGATTAATAAAAACGATGCCGCGTGGATTCATGGCGTTGGCTAGGTTGGCCCCGAATGGCTGAGCACGTAGGGTGTAGAATAAATCGGAGTTATTGTTCGGGGAAGCGGTTGTGGCACTGATTATCGTGTTATCGGCCGTGACCAGCGGATACTTCCCGTAATCGGTGTAAAACGCGTTCACCGCATTCACGATTTGGGTGAGGTCGTTCTTTGCCTGGGTCTGCTTAGCTTGGTTCTGCACGGCGCGGAAGGCGGGAAAGAGCAGACCGATCAAAACGGCAATGATCGCAATCACTACGAGCAGTTCGATAAGAGTGAAGGCGCGATGTGACCGCCGTTGCTGTAGGGCGTTTCTGTGAAACGCCAAACTTGGACAAACCGGCGTCCGCCGCGGCGGACGCCCTACAATTCGTGGATGCATGGCGCGGCAATTATGTCGCGCCGAATGAGTCTTCACAATCATTTCGTTGTTTGATGAATTTCGCTCCATTGATGGAACATTTGCAATACGTTTTTGTTACTTGATAACCATATTAATTCTTGTAACTCATTCCCATCTCTCCATCTGCTCCGGAAACGGACATTGCGCGCAATCGGAATTATCGCGCATGCAAAAGTCCTCGTAAATCTGAAGCAATCCCTGCTGGTGGGCGACGGTTTTCAGGAATTGTTTCCGGCGCGGATCGTTTCCGAACAGACGTGTCGCCCCTGTTTCGAGTCGGCGGTTCGATAATTGCGCCGGAAGCTTTGCATACTCCGTCCACAGATTTTTCCCCAGC
Source organism: uncultured Verrucomicrobiae bacterium (assembly GCA_963836455.1). Lineage (GTDB taxonomy): Bacteria > Verrucomicrobiota > Verrucomicrobiia > Chthoniobacterales > UBA10450 > Udaeobacter. The sequence continues at coordinate 354,668 of CAWIJH010000003.1, read as the reverse complement.
GACGCCGAAGGATCGAGATCGTGCGCCAGCCAAAACGGAAACAACACATTAGCCAGGATGTCGGCAACGCGGGCTTCGCCAATCAGGGCCATTTTTTTCGGTGCAGTTTTGGAAGTCAGCGTGTAATGAAAATTCCAAAACGGATGATCCAGGGTCTGAAAGAAATGCTTTGCCGTGGCGACGTTGCTCTTAGCCGAAGTGCGCTGAAGATTCGTCCAGTCGCGCGCCAACATTGCCAACGCTGCCAGCCGACGCTGTGGATGATTCAGCGGTCGCGTACTGCTGAAGCTCCAAATGTTGCCAGGCAAAATCAGACGTTGCAATACGTCACGGTGCGGCCACCAGCGATCCCATAACTGCCGAACATATTCGCGCGTCGATTTCTTGTAGACATCGAGATCGGCATTTTGCAGGAAACCTGCTACGCCAAACAACATCGATTCAATATCGGACGCAGCTTCACGCAACGATTTCAATGACAACCGTTGCGTGATTAGCGTGAAAGGCAGCTTGTTCTCCTTGTAACCGAGCGCTGCGGCCAGTTCCTGAAAAAGGACCTCATCGCGTCCACGACTCTCAATCTTGTGGCGAATGCGCGCCGCTTTTTGTTGAAGTCGAAATTGCGCTGCCGCGTCCAGGACGGAGCCGATGCGTTCTTCGGGTAAGCCTTTGAGCGGCGCCTGACAACGACCGGGTCGCGCTAGCGGAATATTCGCACTGGATGCGTCTGGTAGAACTGCAGGATCAATCTGAACCTGCGGCACGTTGCGGTTCGATTTTGTGCGTGTAAAAGATTCGCGGTCGCCTCTCTCGACAAACACGTGCAACACGGTCTCGTCAAAAGCTGGATTGGTCGCGTGACCGTGCGTTTCCCAACTGCGATCCAGAAGATCGATCTCAATGCATCCGCGAATTGGATCGCCGCCGTTGATTCGAATCGCAGCATCACGAAAATCTGGTCCGGCTTCGCGGTTCCATGTGCCGAATTGGACGACCTCGATTTCTTCTCCAGCGCTGCTAACGAAACGCTTCCCGAAATCTCCGGCGAACCAGCGAGCTTGGAGCTCCAGTTCCGATGGGATTTGCGGTGAGACAAACAGCGCTCGTTCACGAACACGATCGGTATCGCGCAATTGTGCGTAACGATCGGCGATGGAGACCACGCCTCAAGACTATGACAACCGCACCTCCAAATGTCACGCACTGACTCCGGGTAGCGTGCCAGATGCGTGCGTTAACCAACCGAGCTCGCGGAGTCCGCCGTGACGTGCTCTTGTAACGCCGGTTCGCTTAACCGCCGGTTTAGATCTTGTACGATTTGCTCGACCAAGGCCGCATGCGGTCGCGCGAAGACGAACACATACCTGGGGCCTTTTCCAGCCTCAGAAAAAATGACAAGGTTCTCGGCAAGAAATTTCGGTTCGCGAGTGACGCTTAATCCCTCCAGGTCGATTGCGCGCGCGACTGCTCGTCCACCTTTTCGTGCGACAAAAATGAGCCTGTGCGGCTCTTCATTGGTAGCCACAAGACCGCCGAACAAATTCGCTGGAATTCGCCGGCCGCGTCCGCTGACGCATGGCACAGCCCAGGCGATCGTTTCGCCCAAAACATTTTCTCTGCCGAAAACAGGTTCGAGCCGCGCCGGCAAGGTGACAGGCAATTTCAGGGGCACGTCGCGGTCGGCCGGTCCATTCAATTTTCTCCAAGCCAGCCAGATCTTCACTTTCATCCCACGCCAAATTCTTGGTGCAAAGTAGAAGAATGCACCGATGCAGATCAGAAAGATGACCAGGGCAAGGATGGGATTGAAATGCACCAGAGCGAGTCCGCCGAGTACTGCCGCGTCCTCGCCCAGGCTTAACCCGATGTTTGAAAATGGTTCCGGTGACGAATTCGTGGCAAGACGTGTGGCTGCCTTCGCGGTGTGCGCCACCAGGCTCGTGCCACCCGCGAGCAACGCTACAATCACAGTGTATGCGGGACTTGGATGACCCAGCACCTGAATTGCAAGTAACGCGCCGCCAATGGGACGGATCACAGTGTGAACCGCGTCCCACACCGAATCGATCCACGGAATTTTATCCGCAAAGAATTCCAGGAAATACAAAATGCCGGCAATTGTGATGATCCACGGATTCCCTAGGATCTCGAGCGACTGGTACTGCGGCGCAAGCGTGATCCAGTGAAAGTGAATCGCGAGGCCGGTGACGAAAACCGTCAGGTAAAGATTGATCCCGGCGAGTGCGGCAAGACCGAGAGCCACCGCAAGCAAATCGAGTCTTTCCACGGGGAGAATATCCTCGGAGGCGACTTATTGTCACGCGCGACCTTGAACTGGGTTTAAAATGACGAAGCTTGAATGACGAATGACAAAGCAATGACGAATGTCGAAACACGAAGAGCCATTGCAGCGTGCTCTTGACCATTCGGGTTTCGTCATTGCTTCGACATTCGACATTCGATATTCGTCATTCATACTGCGCCATGCTCGATATTCGCCTGATTCGGGAGAAACCAGATTTTGTTCGCGAGCGCCTTGCCACGCGGGGGGGAGGAGACGAAGCCAAGATCGACGACGTATTGCGCGTGGACGTCGAGCGTCGCCAGACTGAAACCGCACTGCAACAACTAAACGCCGATCGCAAACGATTGAGCAAGGAAATCGGCGGTAAAAAGTCGCGCGGAGAACCGACGGAGGAGCTGGAGCAGAGCGTGCGCGGGTTCGGTGAACAGATTGGCGAGCTAAATACGCAGGCGACCGCTGCTGAAAAGAAGCAGAATGATTTGCTTCTTCAGATCGCGAACCTCCCACATGAAAGTGTTCCGGTCGGCAAAGATGCAGCCGCCAATCGCCTGGTGCGCACCTGGGGCGAGAAACCGCAGCTTACCAAACCCGCCGATCACGTCGCTCTCGGCACGAAACTAAGTCTCTTAGACATCGAACGTGCCGCAAAACTGAGCGGCAGCGGTTTTATCTGTTTCACCGGTGCTGGCGCGAGGCTGGAGCGCGCTCTGATCAATTTCATGATCGATTTGCACACGCGGGAGCATGGTTACACCGAAATCAGCCCGCCGTTTCTAGTTCGGCGCGATTGTATGGTCGGCACGTCTCAGCTTCCGAAGTTCGAGGCGGACATGTACGGTTTGGAGGGGGACCAGCTCTTTCTGGCGCCAACGGGAGAAGTTCAACTAACGAACCTTCATCGTGATGAGATTTTAAGCGCAGCCGATCTTCCCAGGAAATTTGTTGCGTATACGCCATGTTTCCGACGCGAAGCTGGCGCGGCGGGTCGCGAAACTCGTGGCATCCTCCGCGTGCATCAATTCGACAAGGTGGAGCTGGTCAAAGTCACGGCACCGGAAAAATCGTATGACGAACTGGAATCGCTTGCGGCTGACGCAGAACGTGTATTGCAACTGCTCGGCTTACATTATCGGGTGGTCGAACTGTGCACCGGCGATCTGGGTTTTGCGTCGGCCAAGAGCTACGACATTGAGGTCTGGTCGCCGGGACAAGACGCGTACCTGGAAGTATCCAGTTGCTCTAACTGTGAAGATTTCCAAGCGCGCCGGATGCAGCTTCGATTCAAGGATCGCGATGGCAAAAACCGATTCTGCCACACGCTGAATGGCTCTGGCGTGGCGCTGCCGAGGTTGTTTGCCGCGTTGATCGAAAGCTATCAGCAGCCGGATGGTTCCGTACTGATTCCGGAAAAATTACAGTCCTACTTCGGTGCGGAAAAGATCGAAATGACGAAGCACGAATGACGAATGTCGAAGGAATGAGTTGCTGTAGCGTCCGCTGTCCTCAGCGGATAACGCACGTTGCTTGTTCGCTACATCCCAGGCGGGGCGCTGAGCACAGCGCACTCTACAGCATTCGGATTTTCGTCATTGCTGTAGCCCGGGTATTCCAAGGCCCCCGGTGATTTTGGTCATCTCTGTTTGGGCGAGGGCTTTGCCTTGTTCCACTGCCTGCTGAACAGCGCTGAGAACCATTTCTTCGAGAAATTCCACATCATTTGGATCGACGACTTCTTTGTCGATCTTGATGGCGAGAACGTCACCGGCGCCGTTGGCCGTCACTTTCACTTTCCCGCCACCCGCGCTCACTTCGACGGTTTTGCTTTCGAGATCGGCCTGCGTTTTGGCCATTTGCTCCTGCATCTTCTGCGCCTGCTTCATCAACTTGTTTAGGTTCATGGGATTTAGACCGGTTTTCTCATTCGAGTGAAGTGGAGGAATTTCTTATTTCACATTCAATACCGAGAGATGTTTCGATATCGTTTCGCTCCGCTCAACATGACAAGAAAACCATAGCCTCGGATTCAGGATTTTATCTGAGCGTTGAACAACCCGATCGCTTCTTGAATTAGCGGATCTTCTTTAAATTTTTCAGATCGGGAATCCTCCGAAGGTAGCTCCTGTTTGGAAGGAAGTTCCTCCTTTAGGCTAAGCTTCACACTCCAGTCCGTTCCTGTGATCTCATGAAGCAATGTTTCAAGAAATCTGCGGTTAGCCTGGGTACCCAGGATGTCCATCATTGCTTTGTCGCCAGGGGCGAAACCAAGCTGAAAATTGCGTCCTTCAATCCCGAGCACATGGGCTACCGCAGCAGAATTTCGCACGAAAGCTTTTTGCGCGGGAACTTTGGCGAGAACATTTTGCCACAGTTCATTCGCGTCGGGGAGCGTTTCGGCCACCCGCGGCGCGCTCTCGTTGTAGCCGCTGTCGCTGACTGCGGCCTTCCTCGCGCGCAAATTCTCGCCACCGCGGTCAGCGCCCGCGGCTACAGACTGCGTGGAACCGGCCGACGGCCGCGAAACACCACCATCGCGGAGCTGGCTAAGTTTTTCGATTACTTCGTCCAATGTCGCTTGTCCCAGGCTTTGAATGGCCTTGATGATCGCGACTTCGAAGTGCAGCTTTTTGTTCGGCACCCATTTCATGCGGCCTTCGGCAGCGGCGAATTGATCGACGAGCTCAAGCAAGCGGTCCGTGGTGACTAGCTCGGCGTGTGCCGCAAGTGATGTTTGTACATCGGCCTCAACATCTTCCTTCAACGCATCCGGTTTCGCCTTGAATACGAGCAGATCGCGCAGGTAAGCGATCAAGTCCGAGATCAGCCGCATCATATCCTTACCGTCGTCGCTTTGCTGCTGCAGGAGGTCGATCGCGCCCGGAGTTTCAGTTCGCAAAATCCGCCCGGTAAGATCAACAACCGTTTGGCCGCTCGTGAATCCAAAAACATTGAGCACATCGTTCTCACTGATCTTCTCTCCGCAAAACGCGACGAGTTGATCGAGCATCGATTCCGCGTCGCGCAAACCGCCTTCGGCCCCGCGCGCGATGGCGTGCGCAGCCGCGGGCTCAAGCGTGATTTTTTCCTTTTCTGCAATGAATTGCAGATGTTTCGCGATGAGGTTTGCCGGAATGCGATGGAGATCAAACCGCTGACATCGGCTCAGAATAGTGGGCAGCACCTTCTGCGGCTCCGTGGTCGCGAAAACAAACTTCACGTGCTCGGGCGGCTCTTCGAGAGTCTTTAAAAGCGCGTTAAACGCTGCTTGAGAGAGCATGTGCACTTCGTCGATCAGGTAGATCTTGTAACGCCCCTTGGCCGGTACGTATCGAACGTTCTCACGGAGTTGCCGGACGTCGTCGACACTGTTGTTGCTGGCACCATCAATCTCGATGACATCGAGACTGTTGCCGGCTGCAATCTCGCGGCAGTTATCGCATTCTCCGCATGGCGTCACGGTCGGCCCTTTCACACAATTGAGTGACTTCGCCAGGATTCGCGCGGTCGATGTCTTTCCGACTCCGCGTGGGCCGACGAACAGGTACGCGTGAGCAAGGCGATTTTGTGCGACCGCGTTTTTTAGCGTGCGCGATACGTGCGCCTGCCCCACCAGATCGTCAAATGTTTGCGGCCGATATTTTCTGGCGAAGACCTCGTAACTCACGCGATCAATCTAAACGGGAAAGTTGATAGTTGGTAGTTGATAGTTGATGGATCGCAATGAACTCGCAACGCTCCGGTTTCGTGCTCTGCTCATGCTCATGCTCATGCTCGTGCTCGAATCGAGCGGGCGTGAGCCAATAAAGCATCCGCCCACCACACCTGCTGTTGAAAGCAAAATAGTTCGGGCGCGCGATCTTGGGATCCCTTTCGAAGGAACACCGGGAAAGTTTAACGCCATTACCGATGTACCCGGTGTCGAAGTAGGCTACACGACGTTGATCACCGGCGAGGGAAAACTAGAAGTCGGGAAAGGTCCAGTGCGCACCGGCGTTACCGCAATCCTGCCGCGCGGGCACGCTTCGTTGAATGATCCAGTCTACGCCGGCTTTTTCAGCTTGAACGGTAATGGTGAAATGACCGGCACTGCGTGGGTTGATGAAAGCGGATTTCTCGAAGGCCCGATTATCATCACGAACACACACAGCGTTGGTGTGGCACGCGACGCTGTGATTGCCTGGCGTGTCAAACACGGCGCGGCTGATAAAACTGGCTACTGGTGGAGCTTGCCAGTTGTCGCCGAGACGTGGGACGGGTGGCTTAACGACATCAATGGCTTTCATGTTAAGCCGGAAGATGTCTGGCACGCGCTCGATAGTGCCCACGGTGGTACGCTGGAGGAGGGGAGCGTGGGAGGCGGGACCGGCATGGTCTGCTACGAATTCAAAGGCGGAAACGGGACGGCCTCCCGCAAGGTCGACATCCGGTCGCAAGGTTCCGGAAAAGGCACTGCCGAACAAAGTTTCGTTGTCGGCGTGTTTCTACAGGCAAATTTCGGCCGGCGCGCGCAGCTCACAATCGCCGGGGTACCTGTTGGAAAAGAGATTCCGGGTGACGTTTACAAGCAGGAAAGCGGCTCGTGTATCGCCGTGGTTGCGACGAACGCTCCGTTGCTACCAAATCAACTAAAGCGACTGGCCCGCCGCGTGTCGCTCGGGCTTGCGCGAACCGGAGCCGTTTCGGGGAACGGTTCCGGTGATTTGTTCATCGCATTTTCAACTGCGAACCCGAATGTCGCGGGTCCGGATCAAGTCACTCATAGTGTGACGACAATCCCAAATGATCTGATGGACCCAATTTTTACTGCTGTGGTGCAAGCGACCGAAGAAGCGGTCGTGAACGCCTTGGTCGATAACCACTCCATGACCGGACGCGACAATCATCGCGTCGAAGCGCTGCCGCACGATCGGCTTCGCGAAATTTTGAAGCGATCACGCTGACCGCGGCGTACTAGTCGTTAGCCGTTGTAGCCACGGCCCTATGGGCCGTCTCACCCAACGTGAAAAGCAGCGGCAAGCGTGGACCGGCCGCAGGCCGGTGGCTACAACTACAGACGGCTAGATCATCATGATCAACACCGGCACAACTTTTGTCGCTGCTATTTCCAGAATATGGAGCGTCAATTTTTCGGCGCGTTCTTGCGACTGTGCTGGCTGGCTGTCGATAAAGACCCTTAGATCGCGTTTTTGGTTTTCTACGAAGAAATCGAAGTCCTCCTTGTCGATCTTTCGTTTTTTTAGAAGAACAAGGCGCTCTTCGAGTTCCTGCGCGTTTTGGCGGATTAGCTCGCTCGTATCGCCTTTTGCTTGTGCGAGCAAATCTCGAAATTCCTGCATCGAAGCCGCCACCGATTCATCAGTGACTTGGTTGAGAGCTGAATCGAGCGCTGAACCCTTTCGTGAAGCTTTTCGCGATGATTTCTTGCGTTTGGTCTTACCGTCCGAGGGCATGATCGTAAACCTTGTTGACGTCTTTCTTCATCTCGCTTGCCAGCGCGGGCGTCACCTTACCGCGGCTCGCTTTGCTTCGCAGATGTGTGGCATCTGCGTCGAATTGCCCTTTGAGATCGATCAGCACCGGACGGCGCGCCGTGAATTTCTCATCAGTAATCGCCTGCTGAAATTTCGAATTGCCCTCATTGACCTTGGCGTCGAACGCGGCGGCATTGAAGCGTTTGCCGGGTACTGCAAACTGGTCGATAAACGCGAGTTCAAAATTTCGCAGGCTTTCAATTTGCGCGTCGCTTCCGGTTTTGCTGAACGTCGCAGTGCCGCAACTCGTGATTGCAATTGCCGCGACGCAAAGGAACAGGTTCCGGAAAGCGAAATTCCTGGCAGTATTCGAGTTCATAAGGGGCGGGGTCGTTAGGCGCCGATCTTGCGTCTGCTGCCTTCTGTATGTCAAGATGGAAGACAGGCATCCTGCCTGTCATGGCAGACGGGCCTCTGGCCTGTCGAGTTGTTCCACCCAGCTTCAAAGATTCGACAGGCTGGGAAGCCTGTCTACCACGACAGCCTGGGAAGGCTGTATTCCGAGTTATTTCGTTACCTGCTGCAGTGAGGTCGGGTCATCCAGCAGGATCCACTCGACGACCGAGACTGGCAGACTTCCGTTCTTGATCAGGTCATCGTGAAATTGACCGAGCCGAAAGTTTTCGCCTTGTCGATCTTTGTAACGGCCAAGCAGGTTCATGATCTGCCATTTGCCGGTGATATAGCTGATCTTTTGCGTGGGGCTCGAAGCTGCCCCGGCCGCTTCGCCCTCCGCCGCTTCGCGATCTAGTCCGCCGGCATCCATGAAATATTTGACCGCTTGCTCGAAAGTCCATCGGCCTGTGTGCAAATTTACGTCAACGCCAATGCGAGCCGCCCGATAGCGCGACAGGCGCAGAATTTGTCCCTGAGCCGGCGAGTCGTTGGGATAGAGACCAGTTCGCATGAGCATCTCTTCGCCGTAAAGCGCCCAGCCTTCTATGAACACGGAATCGCCATGCTGACGGCGGATCTCGTCGTTTAAATGGTTGGCGATTGAAAGTTGAAGGAAATGTCCGGGAATACCTTCGTGTCCGAGAATCGGTCGTGGGTCTTCGATTGCCGCGCGAATGTAAAAATTCTTTGATTCCGGATTGTAGGTGGGAATGAAAAAGAATCCGGTTGGGTCCTTGTCGTAAACCCCCGGAGGATTCATGAAACCGCCGGGGCTGGTTGGCTTGAACGCCTCGGGCAACTGTCGAATTTGGAACGGACCGAGATATTCAGGCAAGGTCACAAGACGGTGTTCCTTTAGGAAATTGATCATTTCTTCTTCGCGGCCTTCGTACGCTTTCAAAAACGATTCTTGATCGGGCGGAATGTGAGCAGCCCGTTTCGGATCCGGATCGGCTAATTTCGGGTCAGGCAAAAGCGCCTCGAGAGCGCGATAACGCGCGAGTTCTGTGCGTCCAATCATCTCCACCTGTTCGGCGTTGAGCGGCAGCAGCAAAACGTGCTTGAGATAATAATTATAGTTTACTTCGCCCATCGGCGTGAAATCGACCATTTTCGGCAGGCGCTTCTCCAGCTCGTCGGCATAACTGTGGACAGCAGTCAGAGCGGCATCGCGTGCTTTGATCAGGTCATCGTGCTCGTTAGGCGCAAGACCTACATCAAGCGCCATCAAACTCTTATTTAAAAGCGGATCGATTGAGCGGGCCGATTGAATCGCCAGCTGCGTGTAAAGTTTTACTGGGTTTTGCAAATTGGCCAGACCTTGCTTCAACAGCGCCGGCATTTGTTTGAGGCGCGACGTCGCAGCCAGCGCCCGTTTCCTGGGCGTATCGTATTCCTTTTTCAGCAGCGAAAAGATCGCGTCGGCGCATTCGCCAATGTAAACCTGTGGATTAGTGCGTTCGAATTTCAGAACACGATCACCAAAATCGACATTCTCCAATTGTGCGCGGAACAGAATCCAGTCGATGCGATCATTCTTTGGCCAGTTATCGGTTTTCATCGCGCGCACTTTTTCCAGGAGCGAATGCACGTGTTGCGCCCGCTCTGCGATTTTTGCAGGCGAATAATCAGTCAACCGGTCGTCCCAGGTATGCAGTCCCGCGTCGCTGCTACGGACCGGATAATTTTCGTTCCGCCAGGCGTAATACTCGTCCGCCATCTTGCGCAACGCGTCAGTGGCGTTAGCACCCTGATTCTTGAATGCGTCAGTACTTATTCCGGGAGTCGATTTCGTGATCAGCGCCTTGTTTGAAACGTCCGGGTTACGCTGGGAAGGCGACTGGGCGCGGGCGACAACCGGAGCTACGACGAGCAATGCGAAAGCGAATAACGACAAATTGGTCGGACGCATGGGACGAACTGTAATGCGCCCTCCCGAATCGCAAAGTGCAAAGCCATAACTCGCTGGTTCGCTTTTTACGTGTCTATGGCTAACGGATCCGCCTCTCCCTTGGAAAGGGGCGAGGACCGAGGTGAGGGGATCGAGATCGCAGGCTTGCTCTCAGTTACGAGAATCCTCCGGAACCCTCACCCTACCCTCTCCCTTACGAAGGGATAGGCGAGAACACGCTGGGACGCTGAGCCGTTATGCTAGATAAAGCCAACTTTCGTCGTGATACGTTGTCACGTCGTACCGCGGGCGAAGGTTGAGATCCGATTCTTCATTCATTTTCATCCAATTCTTGTAGTAATTGCTGCTTTAAATGACGACGCGCGGCCTTTTTAATCGCACGTCGCTCGGCGGCCACTGCTTCCTTCTCCGCCAAGCGTTCTCTTCGTGTCCGTGTGTCGACCGACTGTGCCAAATGCGAAATTTTAGGGCGATGCCCACCGACTTTCTTCTCCTTTGGCTTTGTGTACGGATCCACAGAGAAAGGTTAACGTTTCTTATTCGCGATAAAAAGAACGGGAATCGCAACAAATTGAAGAATGACTGAGAACAGTACCACAGCCAGGATCGATTTGTCGTACAAGAGCCCCATCACTGCGCTTCCTAAAAACCAGGCGATTCCGTATCCGGTATCAAACAAACCGAAAGCCGTGCTTCGCTTTTGTGGTGGAATAACGCCGGTAAGCATGGCTTGAAACAACGAGCCCTGTGCGCTCATCCCGACTCCCCAAAAAATCATTCCAATGAATGCAAAGGCCGATGAGCCCAGAAAAATGAATGGAGCAGCAGCGGCAGAAATCAGAAAGGCGAACAACGACACGTTTGGACCAAGCCTGTCAAATAACCGGCCCAAAGGAATGGACACAAGGGCGCTGGCTGCCATCGCAACTGCATAAAAGACGGGGATCAGGTTTCCAGGCATGATGTTCGCCTTTTGAAAGTGAAAACCGATCAATGCGAAATCGGCGAACCCGGCGGCAAGCAACGCGCCTGCCACGAAATAAATCCAGTAAGTTTGCTTCAGATTAGGCGTGGCAAAGGTGTGTCCCGCGCCTTCTTCCAACTCATGCGGGCGTGGGTGAAGAACCCGTGCCAGGACCAGAGTGGCTAGACAAAGCAAAGCTGGAATGAGCAGGACGCCAAAACCGGTTCGATATCCGCCATTGAGATAAAGAACCAACGCCATAAGTAACGGCCCGATCGTAGCGCCTGCCTGGTCGAGCGCTTCGTTCAGTCCAAATACCCAGCCGGCGCCGATCGATCTGCCGGCGTACGACAGCATCGCTTCCACAGTCGGTTTGCGAATACCGCGACCAACGCGTTCGGAAACAACGAGACTGGCGGCCAGCGGCCATTGTTTGGTAAGCGCAAGCGCGGGGACTGCGAGCATGTTGATCGCATATCCCAGGAACGCGAAGGCCCAATGCCGATGCGATCTGTCCGCAAAATATCCCGAAACCGACCGTAACCCATATCCCATGAGTTCACCGAGACCCGCGACAAATCCGACGACTGCCGCGCTCGCGCCTAACGAACCAAGAAACGGACCTATGATTCCGCGAGCGCCTTCATAGGTAAAATCAGCGAAGAAATTGGCGATGCCGATGATGACGACAAAATGCAGGGCCGATCTGTTTCTCATTTAACCACGAATGAACACGAATGGACACCAATAAGGGAGCTGACTAGGAAACACCAGAAATGCTTATTGATTCGTGTTTATTCGTGTCCATTTGTGGTTAACACATGAAGACTCTTGGAATCATTGGCGGCCTCGGTCCTGAAAGTACGATCGATTATTACGGGAAGATTATCGCGCTTTATCGCGAGCGCACTGGCGATGGGAGTTATCCCCAATTCATAATCAACAGTATTAATATGAAGAAGGGACTGGATTTCATGGATGCAAACAATCTCCCCGGGATGGCGGATTACCTGGTGGAGGAAATCGGAAAGCTCATACTGGCCGGTGCAACCTTCGGCCTTATCTCGGCAAACACGCCGCACATTGTCTTCGACGAGGTGGCCTCCAGGTCGTCGATTCCGCTGATCAGTATTGTCGAAGCAACGTGTACAGCAGCGAAAGCGAAAAAGTGTAAGCGGCTTGCCTTGCTCGGGACGCGCTACACCATGCAGGCAACCTTCTATCCAAAAGTTTTCTCGCGAGAAGGAATCGAGCTGTTTGTGCCAGGCCAGGAGGATCAGACCTACATTCATGACAAGTACCTGCATGAATTGGTTTCAGGGAAGTTTCTGCCGGAGACACTCGCTGGGCTGTTGACGATCGTCGATCGCATGAAAGAAAAGCACGACATCGACGGTGTTATCCTGGCTGGTACGGAGCTGCCGTTGATTCTGCGTGACCGGGAACACAAAGGGATCCCGCTTCTCGACACCACAGAGATTCACTGTGAAGCGGCAGTGACTGAAATGTTATCCTAGGTGAGGTCTCGCTCGCGGACTTGTGATGAAGGGTAATTCAAACAGGGTTGTTACCCTGGTTCTTCTTGGCTGGCTATGTTTCGCGGTAGGGCTAGGTGGATGGTTTCATGATGCCACGGCCCCGGCAGTGGCAGCGATAGTATGGACCTTAACTGCGCTTGTTTTGCTCGTGTCTTGGAAGGTTGGCCCAATCAGAGCATGGGTGTTGAATATCGGTTTTGGCGGGTTGGTCTTATTTCATGTTACACGGCTATTTGCCGGCGTGTACTTTTTGGTTCTTTGTGAGCGCGGCCAATTACCGTGCGGGTTCGCAAGACCCGCGGGTTGGGGCGACATCGTGGTTGCTGTCCTGGCGTTGGCTGTGCTTGGCGCGAGGCGCACTCATTTTGCGAAGACGCTTTTGCTTATCTGGAACACGATAGGACTCATCGACATCATTTTTGTTGTCTTGAGCGCGCTTCGGTTCGGCTTAAAAGACTGGCAGTCGATGCACGCGCTGCGGGAACTTCCGCTCAGTCTTCTCCCGACCTTTCTTGTGCCACTTATTATCGCGTCACACATATTGATCTTCATCCGGTTGACCCGAGCGCGAATTGATTCGCAGTAGCTGCCTGGCAAAGACCGCAATTGGGCATTGGGGGGGACCGCTGCGAAGGTGAGCCTTCGTTACGGCCTCCGCGGCGAGCGTTTCCGGACAATTTTCAACTTTGTACTGAACTTCGCTCGGCAGCTTCCGTAGAAGAACATGGAGAAGTCACGGGAAACGATGCCGGATACATTGCGGCCGTTTTAACTTTTTTGACGTTACCATGAACCCCGCCGGCACTCGTGCTTGGGCACCGCTCCGGGAGGAGCCGATCCCGTGCCCAGAATGTGGATCAACATCGCGCGTTGTACGCGGCCTTTGTCTAAATTGTCTGCTCTGTCGGGGTTTGGAAGCCGATACTTCCAATAATGAAACGCTGGAAGACGTCCTCTCTGAGATCGATGTGCGCGATCCCGATCGGCGGCTGGGCAATTATCAAATTCTCGACGAGATCGGGCATGGCGGGATGGGAGTTATTTATCGTGCCCGACAACGACATTCGCGGCGTATCGTCGCGTTGAAACGGATTTTAGCGTACGAGGCTGATTCGCGAGAAACGCTGATTCGCTTTCGACGCGAAGCACAAGCCGCGGCGAGTCTGGATCATCCGAACATCCTCCCTATTTACGAAATTGGCGAGGACGAGGACGGCCTCCCGTTTTTCAGCATGAAATTCGCCGTAGGTGGCAGCTTGCGCGATGCCGCCCCTGCTTTACGCAGCGAACCAGTCCGCAGCGTGGCGCTCATGGCGAAGGTTGCGCGCGCTGTCGAGTACGCGCACGCTCAAGGAATTCTTCATCGTGACTTAAAACCGGGAAACATTTTGCTTGATGGACGTGGCGAACCGTTGGTGAGCGATTTCGGATTGGCCAAATGGCTCGATACGGCGGGCGATCTTACCCGCACGCTGACGATTTTTGGAACACCGGGTTATGTTGCACCGGAACAAGCGGAAGGCTCCACACGGGGTGTGAGGCCAAGCGCAGATGTTTACAGCCTCGGGGCAATTTTGTTCGAGGTCTTGACGGGCCGTCCACCATTCCGGGGTGACAACGTGCTTGCTGTCATTCAACAAGCTGCTGAAAAGCCAGCGCCAAAACTGCGGTCTCTCGCGCAAGCGCTCGACCGCGATCTGGAAATCATTTGCGCAAAATGTCTGGAGCGGGAACCGAACGCGCGTTATTGCTCGGCTGGGGATTTGGCCGAAGACCTTGAACGGTGGTTGGCAGACCGCCCCATCAACGCACGACCGGTTTCGGTCCCAGCGCGCATGCTCCACTGGTCGCGGCGCAATCCGGTTGCGGCGGGAATGGCTGTGCTTTTAATGGCCTTGGGAACAGCCGTCGGGATAATGACTTGGAAAAGCGGACTACTCCACCGCCCGACAAATATTGCGCTAGCGGTACTGCCCTTCGAAAATCTGAGCCAAACCAAAGAAAGCGCATTTTTTGCCGATGCTATCCAAGACGGCATTTTGACCAAGCTGGACCGGGTGGCCGAGATCAACGTAATCAGCCGCACCAGCGTCATGCCATATCGTGGCGCACGTAATGCCCGAGAAATCGGGCGGGCACTGAATGTCTCTCATGTGCTAGAGGGAAGCGTCCGCTGGGATGCGGGCAGAATTCATTTAAATGTCCAATTGCTAGATACGCGCACTGACAATCAAGTTTGGGCGGCGGAATACGATCAGGATTTGGCTAACGTGTTTCTAACCCAAAGCGAGATCGCGCAAAAAATCGCAGATCAGCTTGAAGCCAAAGTCTCGGCTGTCGAGAAAGCCGCCATCAAAGAGCCACCGACCTCAGATCTTATCGCCTACGATTTTTATCTGCGGGCGAGAGACCGTCTTCTGTCGCCATTTAGTAGTAGGGCGGAGGCGGAATTGCTCCAGGCCGCCGATCTGCTAAACCAGGCTGTCGCGCGTGATCCCTCTTTTTTCCAGGCCTATTGCCAACTCGCGTACACCCATGATCTGCTTTACTTCCTTGGCTACGACCATACCCCTGGACGCCTTGCGCTAGCGGAAGCGGCAATCCAGGCTGCGTTTCGCCTCCGCCCTGACGCCGGTGAAGCACACCTGGCACGGGCAGAAAATTTTTACAGAGGACGCCTCGATTACGAGGGAGCCCTTGCTGAACTGGAAGTTGCCAGCCAGACCCTCCCTAATTCTCCCAGCGTGTTCGCCCTTAAAGGATACATCCAGAGACGGAAGGGGTACTGGGAAGAATCGACACGAAATCTGGAGCGCGCGATTGATCTCGACCCGCGCAACTTTTATACGCTTCAGCAGATCGCCATCAGTTACGGAGTTCTCCGGCGCTACGCCGAAGAAAAATCCGTGTGGGATCGCGCGTTATCCATTGTGCCGGACGACGTCGATACAAAAGTAGCGCGCGCGTCCGTAGAATTTCACTGGAAAGCCGATACCCAATCCTTGCATCAAACAATCGATTCAATTCGGGCTACAGATCCCGCTGCTTTGCCGAATATCGCCAATGATTGGCTGAGTAGTGCGCTGGCCGAGCGCAATGTTGCTGCAGCAAAAGATGCATTAAACGCATTTGGCGAAATTCCCCTCACCGACTATGCGGTTCACTTAAATCGTCTGCTGGTGGAAGGCGTTATCGCGCGTATGACGAATGATGACGAAACGGCGCGGGCGGCGTTCACCGCTGCTCGTGCGGAGCAAGAGAAAGCGGTTCAAGCTCAACCAAATTACGCCCCGCCGTTGTGCGTGCTTGGTTTAATTGATGCTGGTCTCGGTCGGAAGGAAGAAGCGCTACGGGAAGGCCGGCGCGCGGTCGAGCTTCTTCCCGTGAAAAAAGATGCAATCAACGGCCCGCTGATGATCAAGTATTTGGCGATGATCGCTGCCTGGGTTGGCGAGAAGGAACTAGCCTGCGAACAGCTTGCAATCGCCGTTCGTCCCCCGAGCACTGTCAGCTATGGCCAGCTGAAACTACTTCCGTTTTGGGATCCACTGCGGAAAGATCCATGCTTTGAAAAAATCGTCGCCGCGCTCGCGCCAAAAGAACAGCACCAACCAGACAGCCCGCCACGATGAAAAAAGTGAGTGACTTTGACTAGTTTTAAAAGTCGCCCGACTATTCGCGGTCTCGAATTATGGAGGCTGCCGAATCCTAAACAAGCGGGAACCAGCTGGCAGTAATCACTAATTGACACGACTGCGACGCGAGATTTCACATCAATTTATTCTTGCTAAAACGCCGGGACTTCAGACACGCTGCAACCCATGATTACGAGAAAGGTGAAGCACGTCGTTGCGTTTGCTTTGGCGCTTGGGCTGGTAATGGCGGCGGTTCCTTGCGGCGTCGCGGCCTCTTCCAGTTAGTACGATCTACTCCTTCGGCACGACACAGCCAATCGATGGTGGCGTGCCAAAGGGGTCGCTGACTTATGTGAACGGCTTGCTTTTCGGGCGCACGACTACCACGACTTCGGACCATGCCCATGCCCGGCGTCCACGCCCGTCGGCAGCTACGGTGTGATCTTCCACTTCGATCCTAACAATGTCGCGTCGAGTTATTCAATCGATCACGTGTTCGCTGGTCACGACACTGATGCCCCACGGTGATAATCCCCGCCACGACGCGATGACCCCGTTTAACAATCTGTTGTACGGGACCACGTTGGACGGCGGATCACACAACAACGGGATCATCTTTTCGATCGGCCAGGATGGCACGGACTACCAGGTGCTCTTTAGCCTTCACAACTCCATCGGCGACGAGTCGCATAGCTGTTTCGTGGTCGGCCAAAAACATTCTCTATGGCATGACGGCGTCCGGAGGCGACAACGGCGAGGGTGTCATCTTTTCCTTTGATCCGGCCGCGCCAACGCCTACTCCCGACAGCGACGCCTACACCTACCCCGGCATCTTTCGAAACGTTATTCTCTTTCGCGTGTGCATCATCAACGGGCAAGGAGCCGCATGGACGCCTGACACTGGACCCCAATCTGACGACCTTGTATGGGATGACGCGCAAGGGTGGCGAGCACGACTTGGGTGTGGTGTTCAAATTCGACACGAGCGACAGCACTTATTCTGAGCTGCACGACTTTGCTGGTGGACATGACGACGGCGCGACGAGCGATCACGGTTACGTCGTTCAGTCGGGTCACCATCTCTACGGTATGACAACCAACGGTGGCCACCATAACGACGGAGTGATCTTCAAACTGAACATTGACGACCAATCATTCCAGTTGCTTCATAGGTTTGGTGAAACCCATCACGATGGCAAAAATCCCTATGGCTCGCTTCTCTTGGTCGACGACAAACTTTACGGGACGACCGCCAACGGTGGCGACAATGACTTGGGCACGGTCTTCGTGATCAACACCAGTGGTAACAACTACCAACGGCTTTACAGCTTCGGTGGGAAGACAAATAATGACGACGGCTCTAAACCAATCGACAACGTGATTCTTGTTAACGGATGGCTCTATGGCATGACGACGGAAGGCGGCGCTCACAACGCGGGAGCCATTTTCAAAGTGAGTCCAACCCCGTCGAGGAGTCCAACTCCGGCGCCCAGGCCAACGCCGCCGCACTAGCTGCTCGTCCTCTTGAAATAAGGAGCACCAGGACTTGAAACGTGTTACCGGAATCGGCGGAATTTTTCAAATCATTGACCCCGAATCGACACGAATTGGCACAAACAAAGCCGTTGCCAAATCAAGAACCAAGAGTTCGTAAAATTGGTGTTCAGTGATGGTCACCTGTCGCGCCGTAGCCTCGGCGCAGGCGGATTTCGCGGTTGAAATGACCCCCATCACTATTCACCAGTCACTTCTCGCTTCAAAAAACTGGGCGGTGAGGGTTTCGAACCCCCGACCCTCTCGGTGTAAACGAGATGCTCTACCACTGAGCTAACCGCCCTTGTCAATGACAGGTGATCAGTGATCGGTGAATGGTGATCAGTCAAGCAAAGCTTTTTTCTGGCTCGAAAGCTGCATTTTTGGATGTCGAGACGTAGCGTGCCGCCGATGCAGCTCTTATGTGCGGCTAAGAAAGATCACTAGCTGGCCGCCAGTTCTTGAGTTGATCGTTTCGAAGTTTCTTGAGCCAGCCGATTCCGAATAGATATGTCCGGCGCGTCGGAATTAGAGCTTTCCAGTCGAATTGCGCGAGGGCTAGCATCGGAAAGCGTCGAGCGACGCGATAATTGCGCGCGTCGGCGATGCACGATTTTCTTGCCTGGACTCGATACTTTGTGGTGCGCTGCTCGGCGAATCGCCGCTCGTCCCGTCGCTGTTCGCGAATCTTACGATCGACAAAATGCATCAAACTGTTCTCAGTCTCATCCCGGCCGAATAAAAAAAACTTTCCATTCATGAATTGCCCTCCAAATCATTCAATAAAAGGTGCGACACAAATGGATCGAATTTATTTCGGCATCCGGATGTCTCCGGCCATTCCCGCCGTTTAAGGAACTGAAACGATTGCAGATCGAGGCGCTCGCATTCGAAGACACTGTAGCCGCGCTCCTGCGGAGCGTTCCAGATGACGGCCCACAGGGCCATGGCTACAACGATTGGGGAGCGGTTAAGTGATTCGCTAACTCACAAGAATTGGAGCGAAGTCTGCAGTCGCGCCGCCTCCCCATTCGAAAAAAAACCGCAGGGTTTGGAACCCTGCGGCTTTTATTAGTGTTATCCGAAGCTCCGCGCAGCCTCAGTCTAACAGAACCACGTGATCAATCGCACGCGAATCGCTGGTGTGTGCGTAAAAAACACGCAAGCGAGCGCCCGGTTTGATCGCGGTTTGGACGACCTTCCCTGTCTTGTCCACAACGTGACCGAATCCGTTGAGAACGTAACGATCAGTGTTTTTCGAGCTGTCCTCGCGAACGACGAGCGTTCTGAGAGGTTGATAACTGGCGGCTGAGCCGTCCCCAGCTGTCATTTTGATGATTCCTCCCGTTACCGTTATTGGTTCTGCGGTTGTTTGTTTCTTGTTCGTTGATCCCGGCTGCGCAAATGCCAATGGAGCAAGTAGCACCCAGGCGAGTGTGATAACTATGTTTTTCATGATGCCTCCTCTTTGATGTTGATTGTTAATACATGTTCTACTAGCCGAAGTTTCGGAACGAAGTCTGCACCGAACAAGAGCCAGTTGGTGCCTTTGCCACAGACCACTTTTACCGCTCACGGCGAGCTCGGAACCGGTCTCCTAGTGTGCACCCGTGCCGATCCGGGACTAACGAGAGCAGGGAATGCAACGCCGTTGTGAATAGTCCACGGCCAGTGGCCTGCAACCATCGCAAGCATTAGGCATTGCTCAATCCGACAGGATAGAATCAATTGGTGTCGCCATGGTAGAACGAATAGGAGAGACAGAATGAAAGAGCATTACCTCAATGATTTGAAAATTGGCGACCGTTTTAAATCCGAGCCGCTAAGTGTCACGGAGAAGGAGGTCATTGAATTCGCGCACAAGTTCGATCCGCAAATGTTTCATCTGAACCGGAAAGCTGCAGAGCGAACACTTTTCAAAGGACTTATTGCGAGTGGCTGGCATACAGCTGCCCTGACGATGCGGCTTTTTGTGAAAACGTTGAACTTCGCCGAGGGCGCGATCGGCTTGGGTGTCGACGAATTGCGTTGGCCCAACGCGGTGCGACCTGGCGACGTGCTTACCGTTGAAACGGAGATTCTCGATCTAAGGCCATCCCGGTCCAAGCCGGGCTACGGAATCATTCGGTTGCGCAACGTGACTACGAACCAACAGGGCGAGATTGTCCAGACAATGCTGGCAAACGCGATGGTGCCGCAGCGGACCAAAGCCTAAGACAACAAGACCACTGACCGCTGACCACAAGACCACGGACCACAAAGACAACCGACTCAAAGATTATGAGAGACTATACGAAAATTGAAGCTTGGAGATTGGCGGATGATCTCACCGTTGCGGTTTACGAACGCACCCGATCGTTTCCCAGGGAGGAGGTTTACGGGTTAACGAGCCAATTACGCCGGGCTTCTTATTCAGTTCCTGCGAATATCGTCGAAGGGGCATCGCGAGAGAGCAAGAAAGATTACCTTCACTTTCTTTACATTGCGCGCGGCTCGCTATCGGAGACTCAGTATTTCATTCACCTCGCTGAGTCGCTTCACCGATTTAGCATTTCCATCGCCCAATCGGGATAAGGCGTGCCGTCATCGGGTGAGATTCTCCCGGGTCG
This sequence comes from uncultured Verrucomicrobiae bacterium, assembly GCA_963836455.1. Classification (GTDB taxonomy): domain Bacteria; phylum Verrucomicrobiota; class Verrucomicrobiia; order Chthoniobacterales; family UBA10450; genus Udaeobacter. The sequence continues at coordinate 334,248 of CAWIJH010000003.1, read as the reverse complement.
CGTGAAGGCGAAACTCCAAATCGCTTGCCGCCATAGCCTGCTTAAAATCGTCAGGCAACGGCGCGTCGAAGCTTTTCCATTCCTCAGTGCGAGGATGGCGAAATCCAAGCTTCCATGCGTGCAGCATTTGTCGCGGAAAATCTTTTGCGGCGCGCGCATAGATTTTGTCGCCGAGCACGGGATGACCGAGATGATGAAGATGGACGCGAATCTGATGAGTCCGTCCGGTGTGCAGACGGCATTCGACAAGGCTGGCCCGATCGCTCGACCGAACGACCCGATATTCGGTCTTGGCGGCACGTCCACGGAGAACAGACGCGCTCATTCGTTGTCGGTGCACTGGATGTCGTCCGATTTTTTCTTCGATGACGCCAGCCGCCACGCGCAACCTTCCAGCCACCAGCGCCAGATAAATCTTCTCCACCGCGCGGTCCGCGAATTGCTTGGATAATCGGCGATGGGCTGCGTCGTTTTTGGCGACAACAAGACAGCCGCTCGTCTCCTTGTCGAGGCGGTGAACGATGCCGGGACGCTCTTTCCCGCCAATCCCCGACAAAGTGGAGCAGTGGTTCAGGAGCGCATTGACTAAAGTATGTTCGCGATGACCGGCGCCCGGATGAACAACAAGTCCCGCAGGCTTGTTCACCACAACGAGATCATTGTCTTCAAAGAGAATCTCAAGCGGGATCTGCTCTGGCAGGGTCTCGATCTTTTCCAGTGGCGGTTCGGTGAGTTGAATCTTGTCGCCGCCTCGAACGATTTGGCGTGGCCGGCTCGTTGCGTCGTTGAGTAGAACAAACCCGTCGCGGATCAACTGCTGGAGTCGTGACCGCGAGAATTCTGGAAGTCGCTTCGCCAGAAATTGATCGAGTCGAATCCTTGCTTCGTTCGCTGAGACGACAAGGTCGATCCGAGTCGAATTTTCGCCTGAAAGTTGCCTCATGATAGATGAATGCGTGCCGCGGCTCTTAATCTCGCATGGCGTACGATTGAACACACAATAGCAGTTTGTGAATTGGCCGGCGAGATGGCTGCAAACGAGGCAGCCAGCGTGCCAGTGCCATGTTTTGCTCTACAGGCTCTGAATGTTACAATATCTGCTCAATGGCGAGTGAGCCCGCCGCCCAAGCATGCCCCAGTTGCGGAACGACTGTCGACACGACAGCGGCCGAGCCCTTGGCGCGCATCGCCTGTCCTGCGTGTGGCAAAAAAATACGCGTGGAGAGAACGTTCGATCATTTCGTCCTGGTCGAGACGCTCGGCGTTGGGGGGATGGGCACCGTTTACAAGGCGCGCGATATGCAGCTGGACCGGTTCGTGGCGTTGAAACTATTGCGAAGAGATCTCGGAGGCGAAGAGGATCATAAAGCTCGATTACAGCAAGAGGCACGGATCGCTGCCGCCGTGAATCATCCCTATGTAATACAGGTATTCGATTCGGGAACAGATCACGGGCAGTTCTATGTGGTAATGGAGTTGGTTGATCAAGGAAGCCTCGACGATCTCATGGCGCTGCAACCGCGGCTACCGGAAAAAAGAGTGCTTGAGATTGGCATTCAGGTTGCAAAGGGACTGCGTGCCGCGCAACGGCGAGGTCTGATTCACCGTGATGTGAAGCCGGCTAATATTTTGTTTGTCGATGAGCACGCGGCAAAAATCGGCGACTTCGGTCTTGCCAGTAGCGCGACCCAACGTTGGGGAATCGGCGGTGTCGTTTGGGGAACCCCGGAATATGTCGCGCCGGAAAGACTGAACAACGACCCCGAGGACTTCCGCAGCGACATTTACAGTTTGGGCGCAACATTGTTTCACGCAATTGCGGGCAAACCGCCAATCGAAGCCAGCACAAATTCCGCGACCGCATTACTCGAATCAAAACAACGACCACTCGATTTGCAGGCGACCGCGCCGGACGTTTCTGCGGAGACTGCGGAGGTTTTGCAGCGAATGATCGCAGCTGATCCGGCAGAGCGTTTTTCTTCCTATGACGATCTGGTGGCAGAGCTTGAGGGAGCGTGGCGCGCGCTGGCATTGGAGGATGCAACCAGCGCCGGCGAGGCGCGCCGGCGACGCTGGCCCCGGGCTTTGTCTGGCTTTATTCGGCGCAGCTTGGGAGGGTTAAGAGGGGTTTTACTCCGACTCCCACGTTCTGTTCGCGTGGCATTACCGGCTATAGTCGCCGCTGGGATTTTATTCGTTATCGCACGGAGCAAAGGTTGGTTGGATCGCGGTCCGTGGAATAAAGCGCTTGGCAATTATAGAGAGGAGGTCGCTCTTTATCACTTTGCTCAAGCGGCTGAAGGGATCAGGAATGTGAAACTGATCGGCGCATATTACAGGCCCTCAGAAGAAAGTTGCAGAGAAGCGGGCGCTACTCATGTTCGATTGGAAGAACACTCTGATTGACGATCTCAATCGTGCGCATTTCTCGGGCACACTTACAGATAACTCCGGCGCGCAATACACCGGCATAGTGAGCGCTTCGGATGAAGGCCTCACGATGAAGCTTCCGTACGGAATTGCGTGGATCACGTGGGACAAGCTCTCGCCAAAGGAAATACTGGCCGTATCCAAATCGTTTATCGATCCAGGAGCGCCAGATGCGGCAGATCGACAGTGGCGTTGCGCTGTCTTTGCCAGTGAAACTGAGCAGACCGAAATGGCAAGGGAATTAGCTGAAGCTGCTGCGAAGATGAAGCCTGAATACAAGGAACAGATTTCTGTTCTCTTCCCGGATATGTCCCGAGCGCCCTAGACAGTGCGTTCCACCTTGTTTTTGCCAGGGTGGATGGGCCCGCCGGGGCGGGACGATGGCAGATAAGCAAAGGGCAAGATCTGAGACACGATCCTCATGTGCGCCGTGTGGAATTAAAGTTAGGCGGCAGAGCCGCGCCTTGGTTCGCCAACGCGTTGAGGATAACGCGTTCCACCTTGCCGAGGGTGGATCGGCTTCTCCGAAGGCGATGGCAGCTCACACGGCGAAGGCGCAAGATGGAGGATGAACGAATTCCCGGTCCTGGGAGTCTGATTTAGACGAGTCATTGCCATAATTGATTTTTGACGCGACGTTTTCCCGATCGCGATATGGAGCAAAATCCGCCACCGCAGTTTCCTTCGCCGGAGGAATTGAAAACCAAGATCACGGAGTTCATGAAACAGAACTTCGGCGACCGGGTCTCAGTGGCGACTTTTGCCGAGCCGGAACCCGCGCCAGCAGAAGAAGAGGAAGAAAAGCCGGAGAAGACCGATCACAAGGAATTCGAATTTAATCTTCTGCCGCGGGATATTAAAGCGCATCTCGACCGCTTTGTGATCAAGCAGGATGAAGCCAAGAAGGTGCTGGCGATCGCCGTTTGCGATCATTACAACCACGCCAATTACCTGCGCCACCTCGAAAAGGAAGACGCCACGCGTGCGCAGGAGATTGAATACATCAAACAGAACGTGATTTTGGTTGGGCCGACCGGTGTAGGGAAAACCTATCTTATTAAACACATTGCCGACCTGATCAAAGTGCCGTTTGTGAAAGCGGACGCCACGAAGTTCAGCGAGACGGGATACGTCGGCGGCGATGTGGAAGATTTGGTGCGCGAGCTCGTGCACAAGGCAAACGGCGACCTAAACCTGGCGCAGTTCGGGATCATTTATATCGATGAGATCGACAAGATCGCAGCGGCCGGAAATTTAATCGGCCGGGACGTTAGCGGACGGGGCGTGCAGACCACGCTCTTGAAGTTAATGGAGGAAACAGAAGTGCCCGTTCGCAGCATGAACGATTTGCAGGCCCAATTGCAGGCGGCTTTCGAATTTCAACGACGCGGCAAAGCAACGCGAGAGACGATCAATACGCGCCATATTCTCTTCGTGGTCAGCGGCGCATTTGAGAAATTAAAAGAACAGGTTGCGCGACGCGTTCGTCAAGGTCAGATCGGATTCAGCGCGGAACCGATTCAGGTGATGGACAACGAATTGTTCCAGCACGTGACCACGCAGGATTTTATCGAATACGGGTTCGAGCCGGAATTCATTGGTCGATTGCCGGTGCGCGTGGTGTGTGAAGAGCTGGATGCTGATGACCTTTTCAGCATTATGAAGTATTCCGAGGGTAGCTTGCTCAGGCAATATGAGCGCGCTTTTCGCGCTTACGGGATTGAGATCAGTTTCGAGGATGAAGCGCTGCGGCTACTGGCTGAAGCTGCCGCGAAGGAAAGAACCGGCGCACGTGGATTGCTGACGGTATTCGAAAAGTTGTTCCGCGATTACAAATACTACCTGGCAGGATCGGGCCTGAGCCAGTTGCGTGTTACCGCAGCGCTCGTGCGCGAGCCGCAGCGTGTACTCGACCGATTGATGGCGGAGGGACACAAGCTCGAGGCGCAAATGCTCGAAGCCGGCGCGCGTCAATTTGCAGAGAAATTCAGTCATGAGCATGGATTGGAAATTGTCTTGGATGAAGCTGCGGTGCGGCGCCTGGTCGAGCGCGCGCAAGCTGAGCGGATGACCATGAGCGATCTTTGCGCCCACTTATTTAAGGATTACCAGTTCGGACTAAATCTGGTCAAAAAGAACACTGGCCAGACAAAGTTTGTCATCAATGCGGGAGCGGTTGATGAACCGGACAAATTCTTAAGTGAACTGGTCGTGCAGTCCTATTACCCGGGCGCTGCTACTCAAAAAGCCTGATTGTTCATGAAGCGCTCGTTGATCACAACGCTCGTAATTGGAGTTGCTGTCGCCATCGTGGTTGGAATCTTGCACGCAACCAAGGCGATAGCGGGCTTTGAAGGTGGCGTCGCGTGGCTTGTTTCCGATTACGCCGGCGCGACGAGGGTCGTGGGCGAGAAGTGGCAATACGTTTTTGTCTTACTGATAGCTGCTGGCGTTGCCTGGCTCAGCTTGAAAAATCCACCACCTGCGGCACGGTTGCGAAACTATCTGTTGTTCGGCTCTTTATTGGTCGAGCTCCTGGTGCTTTCGTGGGTCTGTTCTCTTTATCGGGTCTTCTTCCAGCCCGTTCCGTGCATTTTTGCAGTCGTATTAGCGGTGGCCTTCGTGGAAGCTTGGATGGTCTTTTTGCAAAGAGACCGATCGCATTTGGTGCGCACGATTTTTGCCGATCGCCTCTCGACAAAAGAATTTCGCCGTGTCAGCGACGGTCCGTTCGATGGGGACGCGAAAGCGTACCAAACGAGCGCGGTCGTTTGTGATATTGCCAATCGACATGGATTCACGAATTCGTCTGACCCCGCCGGTTTCGCTGAAACAATGGCGAAATTTATTCGCGAGACTGCCGACGATTTGATCGGGAGAGGAGCCTGTCTTCAGGCCGCCGACGGAGAGGGCGTCGTGGCCATTTTTGGATTTCCAAACGCCCGTAGTCAGCATGCCGAGGATGCGGTGCGTGCTGTGCTCGATCTAACGAAGAAGTTTCGCGAGCGGCGGCAGGAAAACGAAGAAGTTTTTGGTGACTGGGACATGCACGCTGGGATCAGTTCAGGCGCGATCGTTGCCGGCGCGCTGAAGGACAGCGTACACCCGGCGCTTTTAGCCAGCGGTGAACCGATTGAACTCGCGCGCAGGTTCTGTGCCTTGAATCATCGGTATGGATCAACGATCCTGATTGATACGTCTACGTTCGATAGCGTGAGCGAGACAATCGTTGCGCGTCCAATTGATTTTGTAAGCGGAACGAATTCGCATGATCGAATCGAAATCTATGAGCCACTCTGGCTTACCGCAGAAGCTAAACCAGAGCATGTCGCACGAAGAGATTCTTTCTGGAGCGGCGTGGTTCTTTATCGGGAAAAACGGTGGGCGGAAGCCTATTCCGAATTTCAGAAAGCACGCGGCCCCGAAGAAGAAGACGATCCTGCGTTGCAATTCTATTTGCGCCGGCTCGAGCCGCTCGTTCTGGAGTTAACAGAGTCGCCGTCGGAAGAAAGCTGAGCGCGCGTTGAGAAGGACAGAATATCCGGTCGCAATCCGGAACCTGGTTACGCAGCTGCGACAAATGCCGGGGGTCGGTCCTCGCTCCGCGGAACGGATCGCACTGTGGATGGTGCGGGCACGGGATGATAAGCCGGAGCAAATAGCGCGCGCTATCACGGATACGCGGCAGTCGATTCGTTCCTGCAAGCTTTGTGGATTTTTTGCTGCCGGCGAAATCTGCGACATATGCGCCGATTCCTCTCGATCGACAGAGCTGCTCTGTGTCGTAGAGCAACCCACCGACATTCTTCCCCTGGAAAAAACCAATGTCTTTCGCGGGCGGTACCATTCCCTTGGAGGGAAGATATCTCCACTCGATCATATTGGCCCCGACGATTTGCGTATTAAAGAACTACTCGAACGGGTCGATCAGGAGAAGATTACCGAAATCATTTTTGCGCTCCCCGCTGATGTCGAAGGCGAATCGACCACAAACTACATTGTCGATCTATTGAAGAACAAGCCGGTGGACCTGACGCGAATCGCTCGCGGTATCCCAGCTGGCGGTGGCCTGGAATCCGCGGATGAGCTAACGCTTTCTGCTGCGCTTTCGGGCAGAACGAAACTGTGATCGTTGAAGCGATAAAGCGTTAGATAAAGGAGCCGCTTCAACGCTTCAGCGGTTTAACGCTCCAACGTGTTTCTCAAACGTTTTGACTTTTGTAACTTTTTTTAACGTTGTAACTTTGTTCCATGTCGTGCGCAAAGATTGATCCCGCATTGCACCAGGGACAGAAGCCGCCCTGGATCAAGGTGCGATTGCCATCCAATCCGGTTTTCTTTTCAACCAAGGCGCTCATTTCCGATCTGCGGTTGCACACAGTTTGCGAGAGCGCGCAATGTCCAAACCGATGGGAATGCTGGAGCCAGGGCACAGCCACCTTTATGATCGCTGGCGATCGTTGCACCCGCGCATGCGGATTTTGCGCCGTGACAACAGCTAAACCGTTCGCGCTGGAGAAGGACGAACCGCAGCGTGTAGCCGAGGCAGTGCGCCGGATGAAATTAAAGCATGTCGTGATCACGGCCGTCGCACGCGACGATCGAAAGGACGGCGGAGCAGATCATTTCGCCCAAACAATCACAGCAATCCGAGAGATGGATCCTTCGGTGATTGTCGAAGTGCTCGTTCCTGATTTTCACGCCCAGGATTGGTGCATCCAAATCGTTCTCGATGCTGGCCCTGACATTTACAACCACAATATGGAAACGGTAGAACGCCTTACGCCGCTGGTGCGTTCGCGCGCAATGTACCGTACCTCGCTCGAAGTTTTACGACGCGCGAAGGAACTATCGTCGAAAGTAGTGACCAAGAGCGGTGTCATGCTCGGCCTTGGCGAGAAGGAAACAGAACTTTTTCAGACCATGGACGATTTGCGCGAGGTCGGCTGTGAAGTGCTCACGATGGGTCAGTACTTGCGCCCGACTCCGAAGCACTTACCCGTGGTGGAATACATCACGCCGGAGCAATTCAATTACTACGGCGACATCGCGCGCAGAAAAGGATTTCTCCATGTCGCCTCCGGCCCGCTGGTTCGGAGTTCTTATCACGCAGCCGATTTTCATCCGGTGCCACGACGATGACAAAGACCGAGCGCGATCCGCTCGCTCAGATTCGTTTACAAACCGCTGCAATCATTCCTGCGTATCAGGATGAGAAACACATCGGGGACATCGTTCGCCGAACCCGCGAGCGGCTCGATCGGGTTCTGGTAGTGGATGACGGCTCGAGTGACCAAACGGCGCAACGCGCGCGCGAAGCGGGCGCTGAAGTCATTGTTCACGATCAAAATCGCGGCAAAGGCGAAGCGATCAAAACAGGGCTAGCATACTGGCTCGCCGTGGCGAGTTCGTCTCTCCATGCGGCAGACGGATTGGATCGACAAGTCACTTGGGTCAGCCTGCTCGATTCTGATGGGCAACATCTCCCAGAAGAAATCGATCGGTTCCTTACGGCGGCAGCTTCCTCGACGCAGCCGACATTCTTAATTGGCAACCGCATGAACAACCTTGCCGGAATGCCGTTCCTCCGGCGCGTCGTGAATCGTTACATGAGCGGGCAGATCAGCCGCGCTTGCAAGCAGGAAATCCCCGATACGCAGTGCGGTTTTCGCATGTTGAATCATCAGCTGGTTCCGCAATTACTTGGCGGTGGAGACCGATTTGATTACGACACCGAAGTGCTCATCATCGCCAGCCGTAAAGGCTACCGGATTGAATCGGTCCCAATCACGACCGTTTACACCGATCAGGTGAGCAAGATTCGTCCACTGCGCGATGCGATTCGCTTTTTGAAATTGATGTGGCGATATCGAAAACCAGCTTGATCACGGTTTTCTTGCAGGCAGGGGCTTTGAGCTTCTCAGGATTTCTGACTCAGGCGTTAGCGTTGCCGGTTTCCCGCTGAAGATGACGCGGTTTGGCTTTGCGGCGAGCGTTCCGACCAGCTCTTTCGCGTATGTGGTAACCACTTTCAGGTTCAAAAGAGTCACGTGCAGTTGCTTCAAATCTTCCGAAAGCTGTTTGTCCGTCGTTTTAATGAAGGAATCAGCTGAGCCGAACACCTTATCTGCGCCCTGGGCTACGCCCTCAAGGTTTGTGATCAGGTTCTGCAAGTTGTCTACGTCCAATTTTAGCGAATCGGCCAGTGGCCCCAGCTTCGGGGTGAATTCCCCGAGATCTTTTTTCAAACCGGTGACAGTCACATTGAGATTATCAAGAAGCTTATTTGCATTATCGAATAATGGGCCGGCCGCCGCGGTGATTTGTTCAAGGCCGTATGCAGGATGCCCTTCGATCTCCGCATTGTTTGCCAGGGTTTGACCTCCCGGTGTGCCTGCGGAAAGCGCCACAAATTTCGGCGAAAGCATGGTGTCGGAGCTGAGCGTGGCAGTTATATCGGTCGGCAGCGGCGGAACTCCGTCATCGAGGCTCACCGTTACGCGCACGGCGTCCTTCTTGTTTGCGCTCGCCTCACGCTCTTTGGCAGTGAGCTGGCGCATCGCGATCACGCGTCCAGCCGGCGCACCTGCGTAACGGACTTCGGAATTAACCTTGATGCCCGTCACATCTTCGTAGTTGATCTGCAAAGTTCGAGTTGGCTTTTTGAAGCGATAACCCGAGAGCGCGAACGTCAGCGCACCCAACAGGACGAGACTGCACGCGATCACGGATAGTGCGACGAAATAATCGGATAGGTTGCGTTTTATCAAGCTCATGGATCGCTTCGCAAAGTCGGTGCGCAATGACAAATGACGAATGACAAATGACGAATGAATGACGAAATCCGAATGACAAAAAAGTTATTCGCGCTTGACAGGACCTTTTCGAACTTCGTCATTTGATCATTCCTTCGGCATTCGACATTCGAGCTTCGTCATTCCTTCATGCTGTTTTGCGATGGAATCTGCACGGGCTGCAACGAAGGGTCGCGGTTTAACTTGCTGATGGTCCTCGTGTTCTTCCTGTGAAAGATTCAATGGGATCGGACCGTCAGCCTCGCCGTGGATGAATTGCTGCACTTCCGGGTTTGGGCTGTTCCGAATTTCGTCCGGCGTACCCTGCGCTACAATACCGCCATGTCCGAGCATGATCATGCGCGTGGCGATGCGAAATGCGCTGGTCATATCGTGGGACACTACCACTGCGGTCATATGCGTCCCGCGCGTTAGTTTCATGGTGAGTTCATCTACCACAGCGGTCATGATTGGATCCAGACCTGAGGTCGGTTCGTCGCTGAACAGAAGTTCCGGATCGAGCGCAAGCGCGCGCGCAAGTCCCACTCGCTTTTTCATCCCGCCGCTGATCTCGTCCGGCTTTAGGTCTTCAAAACCGGTCAGGCCAACCATTTCAAGTTTCTGTTTCACGATTTGCTCGATTTCGTCGGGGGACTTGTCAGTATGTTGCAAAAGTGGCAACGCCACATTTTCGCCCACGGTCTGCGAGGCGAGTAACGCGCCAGACTGGAATAGCATCCCGAAACGCAACCGAACACGTTCAAGCTCGCGTTCCTTCATGGCTGTGATTTCTTCTCCGAAAAGCTTCACAATCCCGAAGTCGGTTTCATCGAACCGATCATATGACGAAGCAGAGTACTCTTTCCACAACCGCTGCCGCCCATGATAACGAGCGTTTCGCCACGGTGAACATTAAAAGAAATGTTATCGAGCACTGTGCGGTCTCCGAATTTTCGGACAAGGCTTTCAACTTGGATGATAGGAGAGTCAGCGGGCATGGGGAAAATGACGAATGTCGAATGTCGAATGTCGAAAGAATGACGAAGCTCGAATGACGAGTGGCCCGATCACGCGGATGTTTCGATAGGGTTCCATCATTGGCTCTTATTTGTTTCTCCAAATTTTGGAGAAGATTAGGTGCAGTTCTTTGGCTTCCGTCCAGAGCGTGCGAGCCTGTGGTCTTAATTCCGGCATGGCTCGAACGATCATTCGAAGAAAATGCTTCGTTTCGTGGGCTTCTTTTCGGCACGTTCCGATGTTTTTCAGAAATTCTTTCTTGGAAACTGCGTCGTCGGCTTCGACGTAGTTGGCGCCAACGCTTGTTGCTGCGCCGACGAGTTGACTGATGATGCGATTCGTCACCGCATCTTTTGGAATCACTTTTGCAAAATCAATGACTGCTTCACCGAATCGCGCCGTACGTTCTTCTAAATCGTAAGGGCGCTTGGTCTCCGGTTCTTCACGGACCACCGCCACCTCCTCGTCCCAAAACGAGTCCTCTGCGCGCGCGTTGTGATTTTTGGACTTCGTCATTATTTCGTCATTCGAGCTTCGTCATTATCACTCATTCCTTGGTCATTCGTCATTCGTGCCATCTCATCCGCTGAAAAAGAAAACCCCGGTTAACACCGCGTTCATCACCAACATCGCCAGCAACGCCTGTACGACCGAAGCAGTTGTCGCCTGACCCACGCCTTCCGCGCCGCCTTGGACATTCAGCCCCGCGTTGCATGCAATTGTGATGACAAGCCACGCAAACACGACGCTCTTAATCATGCCTGAATATAAGTCCCAGGGCTCAGCGCTTTCGAGCGCACGCAGCACATAGCCGGCAGTATTGAAATCAAGCGCAAAACGGCAGACTGCCCAGCCGCCCAGGATGCCGATATAATTTCCAAAGATAGTTAGCGCCGGTAGCATCACCATCATCGCCAGAAAGCGCGGCACGACAAGATATTGAACGGGATTGATTGCCATGACCTCGAGCGCCTCGATCTCCTCCGACACTTTCATTGTCCCCAGTTCCGCTGCCACGGCTGAGCAGCTGCGGCCGATTACGATTACCGCGATTAAGACCGGTCCCATTTCGCGTAAAAGAGTGAGCATGACCAGGTCGGGAATGTAAATTTCCGCGCCGAGACTTTCGAGAGAATGAGCGGCTTGCATGGCGAGCGTCACACCTACGCTGAACGCCGTCAGTGCCACCATCGGTGTCGCGCGCACGCCGATGGCCACCATTTGCCTGAAGACTGGTCCGATTTTGAAAAATTGCCCGGTAAACGGCGCAATCAAAATCCAATAGAGCAGACTTAGATTAAGCTGGAGATAGTTTTTCACTTGCCGTCCGAGCGCGCAGAATGACAAGGTCTAGGCGCTGACAAAAGCCGAAAGTTCGTACACTGGTTGGAGTTGTCGGCTAACATTTGTCTAGAACGGGATGGCTCAACGCGAAATCACGGCGATCCGCGCCTTGTTAAGTTCCAAGCCGCGACCGGTTGGATGGCGTGAGCGACGAAAACGGCTCGATGATGTCGGTTCTGTTTGGCCTGTAGCTGACGATGTGAAGATCGATTGCGTCGATGTCAACGGGGTACCGGGCGAATGGTCTATCGTTTCGGGCAGCGATCCTTCTCGTGTTCTGATGTTCTTTCACGGTGGTGGCTATTGCTCCGGTTCAATCGTCAGTCATCGCCGCTTGGTGACAGAGGCGGGTCGCGCCGCTGGAGTTCGAACTCTGGCCATTGCATATCGATTGGCTCCGGAGCGTCCGTTCCCCGCAGCGTACGACGATGTATTCACGGCGTGGCGTTTTTTGCGGGACCAGAATATTCCTGCCGAGCACATCGCGATTGGCGGAGACAGCGCCGGTGCGGGCCTCACGTTGGCGTTGATCGGTCGCCTGCGCGATGCACAAGAGGAACTGCCCGGTTGCGCCTGGTTGATTTCGCCATGGACGGATTTGACGATGTCGGGCCCGACCCTTTCAAGCAAGGAGGCCGTCGATCCGCTGATTCACAAGCAGTATTTGCTCGAATTGGCTGACGCTTATCTCTCAGCGGGAATGGATCGGAAGGACCCGCGTGTTTCTCCGCTTTACGCGGATCTCAAGGGCTTCCCTCCAGTACTAATTCAGGTGGGCTCAGCCGAGACATTGCTTGATGATGCGACTCGGTTTGCGGCTGTCGCCGGTGCGGCCGATGTCCGCGTGACTCTGGAAATCTGGCCGCAGATGATTCACGCATGGCCTCTATGGAATGCTCGGCTTGAACCAGGCCGCCGCGCGCTTGCCAGCGCCGGCGCATTTATCAGGCAACATTTTTAAAGCGGAAACCGCGGGGCCCGCCCAGCGTTCACAGCAGGCCGCGCTTTCTGAAATCGCCGAGATTGCCGCCAGAAGAATGTTCGACCAGATCGATTGTAAATTTCAGCAGACATACTTCCCAGGCGTCATCAACACCTCGGATGACTGCGCTGAGCGGTTCATTCGCGCTCTGGACCCGGCGTTTCGTGCGATTGACTACTGTATCGATTGAATCACGGAGCGTCTGCTCGCTAACATCTGTTTTACGGAACTGAAAGCCGTAACGGAGCACGGCGATCTTCCGAGCGTGCTCGCGCAGTTGATCGGCGTAACGCTCCGCTTTTTCTCCGAATCCTTCCAACAACAGCCGGCAATAATGTTCCGGTGTGAGGATTTGCGGGCGCTCCGCGTGGATTTTTCCATTGCGAATCCGGACCTGATCGACGCGGTCCATCAATTCCGAGATGAGATAAAAATTGAAGCTCGTGCTACCGAAAGTAGCTATCTGTTGCTCAGGAGCAACAATCACGTGCGTGTTTTCGATGGCGTAATCGAAATCGTCCCTGGTCATGGCCATCCAAATAAATTAGCGCTCTGATGCTGGGAGTTCAAAGGCGACTCTGGGAGCCGAAAGTCTTAGCAAATGACGAAATCCGAATGACGAAGCTTGAAAAACTGCGAGAGATGATAGGGTTGAGGCTCCGCGCCGACGGACGCCACAGCTCGACGTCCCTTTCCGGTCGCTAATCGCGTTGCGCTTGCTGCTGCTGGCCCTGTGGCGGTTGAAAGAGCGAGAGATATTGACCGTAGCCTTCTTCTTTCAGCTTCTCGACAGGAACAAAACGCAGCGCCGCGGAATTCACGCAGAAACGTTCGCCGGTAGGTGCCGGACCATCATCGAACACGTGACCGAGGTGCGAATCGCTCATTTTTCCTCGAACCTCAGTGCGTTCCATTCCATGGGATGAATCCCGCTTTTCCACAACCTTGTCAGGCGATATCGGCTTGGTGAAGCTCGGCCAGCCGGTGCCGCTGTCGAATTTGTCCAGCGAACTAAACAATGGTTCGCCGGTAATAAGATCGACGTAAATTCCTGCCTTATGATTGTCCCAATAGGCGTTATGAAACGGAGTTTCCGTTCCGCATTCACGCGTCACGTGATACTGGTCCTTGGTCAATTGTCTTTGCAAATCCGCATTGGCGGGCACTGGTTTGGTTGGATTCATTTTCTCAGCTACTTTTTTCTGCGTTTGAGCATAAGCAAACAAAATCGAGCCTACAAGCACAACGATTGTGCCAAGCAGACCAAACCACAGTGTCTTATGCGAGCCATGATGCGGGCGGAGTAAATGTGTGCTGTTCATACCCTGAATTTGTCGCCCCCTTTAGCGGTTAACATTTCAATGTACCTCCAACATGATATACGGCAAATGGATCACGTTGGGCGCGATTTCCTTAAAATAAATTCGTAAATCAACTAGAAAATGGCTGGGCTTTCGTCTTTGTCCTAGGCCATTTTTCCGATTAATCGGGCCGCCCGGCTTCCGGGACGCGAATGTAGCGACGCAGCGAAACCAAGCCAATCGGTGCGACTGATGCTGACAGAGCGAAGATAAGCCACATTGTTCCGGAGCGCCGGGGACCGTGTTCGGGACAAAACGCAGCCAGCAACCATCCGCCCGTTCCAACAAGGATCTTGCCGACGAGGAAAGGAAGATAAGCGAGCGAGCCGTACGATGCTTCCTGGCCTTTCGGAGCGATCGCGGCGGCATACTCATACACGCGCGGCGAGTAAAACGCTTCGCCAATCGAGAAGACGGTCAGATATAGCGCAGCCATGATGTAGTAAGGGTGAATGCTCCCGTGCACTCCGAGGTAGCCATGACCAAGCCATTGTCCGATCGTGCTGTTAGCGGCGGCCTGAAACCATTGCGTCGGCAGCGCCATAATAAACACTCCGGCAGAACAGATTATTCCACCGACTACCACCATCCGATATGCTGCATACTTTTGTGTGAGTGCGCCTACGACCGGGGCCAGGAAGATAATGATGACCGCGTTGATCGCGGAAATTTTTCCAACAGGCGCGTACAGTCCGAGCTCGCGAATGCCCCACTTCGGGAAGACGTAGTCCATTTGGAGAAAAATGGCTTTGAGAAATCCGATGAAGAGGAAGAAAGCAAGCAGCCTGTAGAAGGCTGATTGACTTATCAGGCGCTGAAAAAGATGCGCCGTATCGGTCGCACTTTTTCGCACCGTCTCTCCAAGACCTGTCCAAAAAGCGGGTGTCCTTCCGCGATCGCGGGAAGATTCATTGACCACCGGGCCGCCGTTGGTTGCTTCTGCGCCTCGGCGGATAAAATAGATCACCGGAAACAACACGATCTCGAACGCCAGGCTGACCATGAACAGTTGCTGATATGAGGTTGGCTCAAATCCAAAAACAGTGACATGCAAATTCAACTGGCGGACGTAATCGAATATCCAGCCGGCAGCGAAATACCCTACGTTCATCACCGCGTAGATAAGCGAGAACGCCATTGACCGTTGAGTTGTCGTGGAATAGCGCCGTGTGGCCGCTAACAACACCGGCGTCCCGAGCGCTTCGCCAACGGCCAACGGGAGAACCCCGCAGGCGAGCGCCAACGATGGGATCGTGGTAACGACCATCACACTGCGAGCGACGGTGCAGATAGCGACACCGAGGAAGAAAGTGCGGCGCAACCCGATCGCATCCGTGACCGAGCCGGCGAGCAAAGTGAAGATGGTCATGGCCGGTGCCCAGACCCAGCCGACCAGTGCTCCTGACGCTTGATCGCTAAAGCCGAGATCCTTCGACAGCCATAACACCAGGGTCTTGTTCGTGACCGAGTACGCGGTGTAGATGAAGAACTTGATCAGAAACGTCAGCCACAACTCGCGTTGCGCTCCCTTAAGCACGGTGAACTTCGCGATAAACCCTCGCAGTCCTCCGGCGGTGATCGGAGGAACGGGTTCTTCCGGGACGATTGCTTCTTTGACTGCTTGGCTCACAGCAATTCGCCAACTAGAACATGCTCGCAAGAAATGCGCGAGTAATTGTAGGGCGTCTGTGTCAGACGCCGAGCTGATGGGACGCTGTATCCAATCAAGGCGTTTCGCAGAATGGAGCCGGCGGGAGCCGAGCGACACCGACGGGCAGGTCGTGAGACCGAATGAGCGGGGGCGAGTGAGTCAAACGTCCTACAGCATGTTTGCAACGAATGCGCGCCGATCGAATGGCGCGAAATCATTCAGTTGTTCGCCGGTGCCGACGAAACGCGTTGGGATTCCAAGCTCATCCTGGATTGCGACGACGATGCCGCCTTTGCCGCTGCCGTCGAGCTTGGTGACGATGACACCGGTCAGTCCAATTGCGGCCTGGAATTCGCGCGCCTGGCTGAGCGCGTTGCCGCCAGTCGTTGAATCGACCACGAGCAATGTTTCATGCGGTGAGTCCGAGTCGTGCTTCGAAAGAGTGCGTTTCACCTTTTCAAGTTCTGCCATGAGATTCTTCTTGGTGTGCATGCGGCCGGCAGTATCGCACAGCAGAAATTCAATCTTGTCCCTGGCAGCTGCCTGATACGCTTCGTAACAAAGCGCGGCGGGGTCGGCATTGTATTGTCCCTTGATGATTTCGACACCCAGCCTTGTTGCCCAAATGCCAAGCTGTTCGATCGCCGCGGCGCGAAAAGTGTCTGCCGCCGCCAGCAAGACGCTATGGCCATCTTTCTGAAGATAACGAGCCAGCTTTGCTGTCGATGTGGTCTTACCAGTACCATTTACGCCCAGCAGCAGGATGACATTTGGTCTGCCGCTCAAAGGACGGACGGCGGGAGAGTCTGCTGGTAAAACGCGCGAAATTTCCTGACGCACAACTTTCACAACATCATTTACTCCCATTAACGACCAGGCCTCCCGTTCCTGCAGTGTTTTGATGATCCGAGTGGTCATCGGCACACCGAGGTCCGCGCGAATCAGCGATTCCTCGAGCTCGTCCCAGTCGATCGGTCTACCGGCGAAATGCTTGGCGAGAGATTGAAGCAAATTCATTTCGTGAATCTAGATCTGAGATTTGTGAATCGATGTATCGATCTGGCGCTTTAACGGATCACGAATCCCGTTTGATCACCGGTTCGCGCGCGGGCCGGTCCAGGTCTTTTCTTACGCGATCAAGAATACCGTTGACGAAACGGCCTGATTCGCCGCCACCGTAGGTTTTTGCCAGCTCAATCGCTTCATTAATCGAGACCACTGGGGGTATGTCGTCGCGATAAAGCATCTCGTAGATCGCCAGGCGGAGGACGTTGCGGTCAACCGCTGAGATACGGCGAAACTCATAGTTCTCGCAGTAACGCCGAATTCGTTCGTCGATTTCCAGTAGATGTTCGACCATTCCCTCGATAAGCGGCTGTGCAAAGTCGCGCACTCGCGGAGTCGCCGGACAGAATTCCCAAAAATCGTCGATCTTTTCCGGTCCCTCGCCGCGCTGGAGATCGCGCCAGAAATGGTATTGGACCGCTGCTTCGCGTGCTCGCCGTCTTTTGCCCATATTACTTTCCACGAAGTTTCGACATGGCGCTGGCGATTTCCACCGCCGCGCGCGCGGCCTCAGTGCCACGATTAATGGTATTTTCGAGACAGCGGTCGCGTGCCTGACGCCGGTTATCGAAACTGAGCACCACATTGATCACTGGAACACCATAATCAACCGCAATGCGTTGAAGCGCATCGGTCACGGAACGGCTGAGATTTTTCGCGTGGTCTGTTTCTCCACGCATGATTACGCCACAGGCGATAATCGCATCCGCTTTTTTCTTCCGTGCCAACTCGCGTACCACCACAGGAATTTCGAACGATCCCGGCACACGATGGATCGAAATCGCCGCCCCGGGCGCAAGCTCACGCAGCTCTTCCGCAGCGTGAGCAACCAGCCCCTGTACATATTGCGCATTAAATTGGCTCGCGACGATTTGGAATGTGCGTTTGCCCTTCTCAACTCGCGGGCGCCGCGGCGCGTTGGTCGACATCTAAAAATGACGAATGACGAATGACGAATGACGAATTAATGACAAAGCACGAATAACGGATGCTTCGTGGTGCAGCTTTTTGTCATTCGTCATTTCTTAATTCCTTCGTCATTTACAGCAAATGCCCCAGCTTCGTTTTTTTTGTCTCGAGATATTTTGCGTTGTGCGGATTGGCTTCGCTGCGTATCGGCACCTGCTCAACCATTTCCAGGCCGTAACCTTCCAGTCCGACGACCTTCCTCGGATTGTTGGTGAGAAAACGGAACTGACGCACTCCGAGATCGAAAAGGATTTGCGCGCCGAGCCCGTAATCTCGCAGATCGCTGGGATACCCGAGCCTGACGTTTGCTTCAACTGTGTCGAGTCCTTCCTCCTGCAATTTGTACGCGTGAATTTTTGCCGCGAGCCCAATACCGCGTCCTTCCTGGCGCATATAGACGAGGACGCCGCTCCCTTCCTCCTGAATTTGCCGAAGCGCTGCATGCAATTGATTTCCACAGTCGCACCTGCGTGAACTGAACACGTCGCCAGTCAGGCATTGACTGTGCACTCGGACCAGCGTCGGCTTGGTTTTATCTATTTTGCCTTTGACCAGGGCGAGGTGATGCTGGCCGTCGAGCTTCGAGCGATATAGATGCAAGTCGAAATCGCCGTAGTCAGTCGGCAGTTTCACGATTTGCTCCAGCTCCACCAGTTTTTCGCGAACGCGCCGATGAGCAATCAAACTTTGGATGGTGCAGATACGCAGGCCATGCTTCTTGCGGAATTCCATCAACTCCGGCAACCGCGCCATGGTGCCGTCATCGTGCAAAATCTCGCAAAGCACTCCCGCTGGTTGTAGCCCCGCCATTCCCGCCAGATCCACGGCAGCCTCGGTATGACCGGCCCGTCTCAGCACGCCTCCGTCCTTTGCGCGCAACGGAAATACGTGCCCCGGCTGGCTGAGATCGTCGGGAGACGATTTCGGGTTCGCAATTGCGAGAATGGTTGTCGCCCGATCATAAGCGCTGATACCGGTGGTCACACCCCGCGCGGCATCCACCGAAACGGTAAAATCGGTCTTATGTTTCTCGCGGTTCTGCGCAACCATGCGCTGCAAGCCGAGTTGCTCCGCGCGCTCGTTTGAAATGGGCGCGCAAATCAAGCCGCGCCCATAGGTAGCCATGAAGTTAATCGCTTCGGGAGTCACTTTTTCGGCGGCCATCACCAGGTCGCCTTCGTTCTCGCGGTCGGCATCGTCCGTCACAATGACAATGCGCCCCTTGGCGATGTCGCTTACCACATCGTCAATTGCGTCGAACTGAAATGTCTCCTTCTCTCTCGCAATCATCCGATCAATACAATTACGTCCCCTCCCGCTCTGAGCAACTGTTAGTCGTAGTTCGTTGAACCTTGAATCGTTCAAGCGGAAACGAAACGCCAGGATTGCGCAACGGACGAAAAAAGAAAATGCTAGCGAACTGGATAGCTTATGTTGAACAAGTCAGAGAAGATTTTCGTTGCCGGTCATCGCGGCATGGTCGGTAGCGCCGTCGTTAGTCGCCTCGAATCAGAGGGGTTTTCAAACCTGCTGGTTTGCGACAGATCGAAACTCGATCTCAAAGGTGAATCTGCAGTCGCGAAGTTTTTTGCCGACGAAAAACCAGCTGTCGTCATTCTCGCGGCAGCAAAAGTCGGCGGCATCAAGGCAAACAACGATTATCCGGTAGAATTTCTGCTCGAGAATTTACGGATTCAGAACAACGTCATTCGTTCGGCCTACGAGAACGGTGCACGCAAACTTCTCTTCCTTGGAAGCTCCTGTATTTACCCGAAGCTCGCGCCGCAACCGATCCCGGAAACAGCGTTGCTAACCGGACCGCTGGAACCAACCAACGAAGCTTACGCGATCGCGAAGATTGCCGGGATCAAGCTTTGCCAGACGTACGCTCGCGAACATGACGCGAATTTCATTTCGGTGATGCCCACGAATCTTTACGGTCCCAACGACAATTTCGATTTGGAAACATCACACGTCCTGGCCGCGCTCTTGCGCAAAGCGCATGAAGCTAAGACGCGAAAGGATTCAAAGCTGATCGTATGGGGCTCCGGAAAACCGCGCCGCGAATTCTTGCATGTGGACGACCTCGCATCGGCGTGTCTGTTGCTGTTGGAGCAATATGATTCGTCGGAAATCATTAATGTCGGGTGCGGCGAGGATATCTCGATTCGCGAACTGGCGGAGATGATCTGTGACGTGGTTGGTTTCGACGGCGAGCTTACCTGGGATGCAAACAAACCCGATGGCACACCGCGAAAACTTTTGGACATCACCAAGCTGCTGGCCCTCGGGTGGAAGCCGTCCATCCCTTTGCGGGACGGCATCGCCCGAACCTATGAATGGTTTCTTGCGAACCATGTTCCACATGCGTCGCAAAGATAAGTTAAATACGGCCCATGAGATCGACTAGAAGTTTTGGCCCTCATAGCTTTCCGCGTTGACCCCGAAAGCTTTCGGGGTTGACTGCGAGCGGTGATGAAAAACCTACGCATCGGAGTTGTCGGGGTTGGACATATCGGGAGCAACCATGCGCGGCTGTATGCGGAGATCCCATCGGCCGAGTTCACCGGGGTGTATGATGTAGATCCTTTCAGGAGCCGCACCATCGGTGGAAAATTCGGCGCGACACCGGCCAAATCGCTCGATGAATTTGTTGAGATGGTCGATGCCGCGTCCGTGGCGACGCCGACCAATACCCACTATGCGATAACGCGCGCGCTGCTTGCGAAAGGCAAACATGTCCTGGTCGAGAAACCGATCACCGATAACACCGCGCATGCTACCGAGCTTGCGGAGTTAGCCACGAGTAGCGGTCTCATTTTACAAGTCGGCCACGTGGAACGTTTCAATCCCGTTTTAGGTGCACTCGAAACGCATCTGAGCCATCCCAGGTTCATTGAAGCGCATCGGCTTTCACCTTACACCGAGCGCAGCGCTGACATCGGTGTCGTTCTTGATCTGATGATCCATGATTTGGAAGTCATTTTACACTTTGTCCGTTCACCCCTTTGGAGCATCGACGCCGTGGGTGTGCCGGTCCTTAGCCGGAGCGAAGATATTGCCAATGCGCGGCTGCATTTTGAAGACGGCTGCGTGGCAAACGTTACCTCGAGCCGTATCAGTCCCGAGCGACTCCGCAAGATTCGAATCTTTCAAGAGGACGCATATCTCTCGCTCGATTACCAAAATCAAAGTGGCGAAATCTACCGACGGGTTGGAGGACGCATCACGCGCGACCGGGTCGATATTGAACGCGAGGAACCGCTGAAGCGTCAGCTTACTTCGTTTATCGAATGTGCGGCCACCGGTCGCGAGCCGCTCGTTACAGGTTCTCAAGCGACCGCCGCGCTGAAATTGGCAGTCGAAATAACAAAGCGAATCGCGCCCAGTGGGTAAGACGATCGCGATCTATTCTGGCGTTGGAGCCACGGCAAAGCTTGCCCGCCGTGGCGGGTATCGCCGTGTCGAGGGGATCAACGCCGGCCGAGCGCCTCGACACAGCGAGGCGGCTACATGAAATCCAAGACCATTTATTTCGTTGCCGGTGAAGTAAGCGCCGACAATCACGGCGCTGCATTAATGCGTTCCCTGCGCAAGTTGGATGGCGAACTCAATCTTGTCGGGCGCGGCGGCCCGCAAATGCAGGAGATCGCCGGCGAGTCCGCCGTAGGACGGATCCGCGCTGGCGGACAATTCAAAAATTGGATCAGCGAGGCGGCGGTTCTCGGTTTATGGGAGGTGCTCAGGAAATATGGTTATTTTCGGGAACAATTTCACGAAACGCTCCGGGAAATTCGAGAGAGCAAACCCGACGCAGTCGTCCTCATTGATTACCCGGGTTTCAATTTGCGTCTCGCGCGTGCACTGCGCGGAAAGGCGCGGCACCAGAAGATCATTTACTACATCAGCCCCCAGGTATGGGCTTGGAACCGCGGACGCATCAAAAGAATGGCGCACTTCATCGATCTGGTGCTGTGCATTTTTCCGTTTGAAGTCGATCTGTACAACCAGGCTGGCTTGCGGGCGTTGTTCGTTGGTCATCCCATGATCGAAAGACTACGGGCTCGGAAGATCGACACAGAGCGTGATCGGAATTTGATCGGTATTTTTCCCGGTAGTCGCTTGCGCGAAGTGCGAAAAATTTTCCCGGTTATGCTGGAAGCGGCGCGGCAGCTTCGAAAGCACAACCCGAATTTGCGTTTTGAAGTCGCGGCCGCTTCTGAGCAACTCGCTCGAGCGATGCAGCCAGCCATCGCCGGGCTAGATCAATCACAAAACCGGGAAGCGATTCTAATTAAAATCGACGAAACAGCTGCAATCATGCAGCGCGCACGGGCTGGGATCGTCGCCTCCGGAAGCGCCACATTGGAAGCTGCTTTTTTTCGGTTGCCGTTTGTACTGATTTACAAAGTGGCCTGGGCGACCTACGTGGCAGCGCGACTCGTGGTGAATGTGAAGTATCTGGGCATGCCTAATTTGCTCGCAGACAAGGAAGTGGTTCCCGAATTCATTCAGCACCGCGCAAAGCCGAATGCGATTGTCAAAGCCCTGCAGCCGTTGATTGAGAATGAAAATGCCCGCGAGCGGATGATTTCTGAGTTTGATGCGATGGTCCCTCAACTCGGCGATATCGGGGCGAGCGAGAGAGCTGCGCGAGCGATTATTGAAGAGATTGAAAGCGCCACTTAACTAATCACGCCATGAAAGTCTGGGATATTTCACGAACGCTTTCGAATGATCTTGCAGAGTGGCCCGGTGACGAGCCGTGTCGTTTTCGATTAACGAGAGAGAAAACGAAGGGTGCAAGCGTTAACTTGGGCGCGATTAGCATGAGCGTGCACAACGGCACACACGCTGATGCCAGATTGCATTTCGATACGGGCGGCGAATCCATTGAGAAAGCGTCACTCCAAACCTATCTGGGCCGCGCGACGGTGGTCGACCTTTGGCAAGCTTTTCTAGACTCGAAGGAGAAGCACCTGATCACCATCGAGGATCTCCGGCCGTCCGCCGAAGCAATAGCAGCTACCTCTCGGATCCTTGTAAAAACCGGCCGATGGACTGATTCCACCGTGTTTCCAAAGCAGATTCCTGTGATCGCCGCTGATGTCCCGGCGTGGTTGCAGAAAAATGGCGTCAAACTGCTGGGATTGGATCTGCCGTCCGTAGATGAAATCGATTCGAAGTCGTTGCAGAACCATCACGCCCTGGCCCAGGCCGGCATAGCGATTATTGAATCGCTCGACCTGAGCAATGTAACTCCCGGTATTTATAACCTTGCGGCGTTGCCTCTAAAAATCGCTGGGGGCGATGGCGCACCGATGCGCGCAATTCTCTGGCGCGAGTGAGCACAGTGAACATTGCCCGCCCTGACTATCATTCCGAGTTTAGCGCACCGTGGTCGATGAAGCTCTTTCGGATCAATGACGAATGACCAATGCCGAAGCACGAAGGAATGACGAATCCCGAACCTTATTCAAGCAATTTCAAAGGTCACCTGGCGCGACTTGTCATTAGGGCTTCGACATTATTTCGACATTCGTCATTCGGATTTCGTCATTCGAGGGTCATGTCTCCACTAACTCAGTAATGACAAGGAGTCTCCTCGACAATCGTCGGACATTCTGGGCTGTCGCTTCGCTCATCCTCATTTTGTTTCTCATTGGGAATTTGCCGTGGCAGCTCGATGACTACGATCAGGCGAAGCAAGCATTCACTTCCTTTGAGATGATCAAGGAAGGTCACTGGTTCTATCAGCAGACGCCCCACGAACGCGTGGCAACCAAACCGCCATTGGTAGGATGGATTTCAGCTGGTCTCTTCGCAATTTCCAGATCATGGGAGCTGGCTTGGCGGCTGCCATCGTTCCTTGCTGCGATTGCGTTGGCGATTCTGTTGTTTCGCACCGCCAGCTCCGTCTACGGATCAATTGCCGGTCTCGTTGCGCTAAGTGCCTTTGGATTGAATTTGCTGACTCCGCGCTTGGCCACACTCGTGCGCACAGACATGCCGCTGGCATTTGTGATTTTTCTCATCGGCCTGCTGATCTGGAAAAAAATCCAAAGGCAGGACGAATGGAGTCTGCGCGATCGAGTTTACCTCTTCGCACTACTAACCGTCTCAATGTTAATTAAGGGCCCGATTGTTTACGCCTTTTTGCTTCCTGGGATTGCGCTCTTTCAGTGGCGTGGTAGGGCGCGACCGCCGGGCGCGCCGCCCATGCAGCGCCTGGTCTGGCTGGTGGCCATGGATCGCATCGCTCGCTGTTTTTTTGTTATGGGTTAGTGGCGGCATCTTGTTTCAATCCGGCTTCTACAACGAAGTGGTCATGCGCGAATTCCTGGGACGCTTTGGCGAAACAATTCATCGACCGCAGCCGCTTTATTTTTATCTCCCGCATCTACTTCACAAGTTTGCTCCGTGGAGCATTCTGCTCATCGCGATTGCAATTTTCGATTTGGCTTCGCGCCGGTGGAGAATAGGTACGGCATTTCGCGAGATGTCGCCCGATACTTTTTGGCTGCTTTGTTGGGGTCTCGGCGGCTTGATTGTGATGTCACTGATTCCGTCCAAGCGCGTTGATAGAATCTTTCCGGTTATCCCGCCGCTTTGTTTACTTTTGGCGGCACAGGTTGGGAGGTACTTGTCCTATAGCTACGACGCGGTGAGCCGTTCTGGAATTGACGTGGTCGGCCACCCGTCTTCGCCTGACCACGGCGAGACTGAGAGGCCCGTGGCTACAGAAAGTTGTGCGACGCATATCCATCGATGGACCGCTGTGGCGCTCATCGTGTCGATCCTGTTTACAGGCGGCTACGTAACATGGAAGGCAATTGCCGGGTATCGCGATCGTCGTGACGCGCTGGCTATCTTTGGGCGGGATGTTCGTCGCGAAGCAGAAGCGCGTCACTGGCGTTATGAAGTCGTTTCGGCGAAGGACGAGGGCGTCCTGCTTTATTTGCAGAAAACACACTACATCCAGACCGACGACGCGGTTGCCGAATGGAACGCAGGAAATCTCGATGCGCTTGTAGTTTCGATGGAGAAAGCTGCAGGTCTTGTGCCTCGGCTTCGAGGAGCTGTTTCTCGGTCGAAATCAAGTGAGCGAAAGGAAGAGGAGGGGACAGGTTACGTTTTGATTGTACGTTGAGATGCAAAACACTTGACGCTAGTTGCTCTTAGCCATCCTGTGTGACAGACGCCGCGTTGCGGAATTGGTTTGACTTTCCTTGTGCCGACCGACAAAAGGCGGCATGAACGCACGATTGCTTACTGCTGTAGCCGCTCTCTTGTCCGTGCTTTCGATTGCAGCCGAACCCGGACGGATCGTTGGAAACATCCAAGTGTCCGACGGCCCAACCCCATTCATTCGTTTCGCCCACACCAACGTCAGTGATGTTGCACGTTTCGAGTTCGCCCAGTTTCTTATCCTGCCAAAGGCGGGATCGGCCACGCGTCCAATCAGGGTCCGCTACGCGCGATCCTACTTGGAAGCGCGGGGTTATTTCGATCCCCAAAATGGCAAACTCACCATCCCGGTCTTCGGTCTCTACGCCGGCCGCGCTAAATCGCGTCATCATTAACCTGGGTTTCAGCGGACGATTTCACCGGATCCAAAGACTTGCCATCAGCATCACGACGCCTGCCTACGACGGAGGCACGTACTCCAATCCAACCGTTATTCAACCACGCTTACCAGGCACCACGCTGAGCTACGACTTTATCCTCCTGAAAGCCTATGCCCAAAATAACACGCCCATCATTATCGACAGTGACGCCGAAATCCGCTGGGTTGGCACGGCTGGAGTAGGGGCCCAGAACTGTATGCTCTTTGATAATGCATTTTACCTTACCTCCGGCAGCTCGCTTCTTCGCACTGAGTTCGATGGCGTGACTACTCCCGTGGCTGATTACAGTGGGATTGGGGTCACCGGCTTCCACCATAATATCGATCCGGGCCGGGAAGGAATGATCCTCGACGTCGATACCGTCGACCAAACTGAGAGCGTCAATCTGGAGGTCGACGCCGCAGGCAATGTGCTCCGGACCTGGAACCTGGCGGACATCATCAGCGCGGCGATGGTTGCCGGCGGGGACGATCCAAGGCAATTCGTTCATCCGGCCCCCATCGATTGGTTTCATAACAATGCCTGTGCCTACCGCAGCTCTGATAACTCACTGATCGTTTCCAGCAGAGAAAACTTTGTCATCGCGATCGACTACGACTCCGGAAACATTAAATGGATTCTGGGCGATCCGACAAAGCACTGGTATCAGTTCCCGTCGCTGCGTGCATTCTCTTTAACCCTGGCCCCGGACACATTACCGCCGATAGGCCAGCATGCTGTGTCCATGCCGGGCGATCAATTGCTCCTTTTCGATGACGGAGCAGGCAGCAATTACCAGCAACCTCCGGGAGAAACACGCACCTACAGCGCCCCTCGCAAATATCAGATCGATCTCAGCGCTTTCCAGGCGACTGAGACCTGGCATTATTACGCTGACCCAAGTGTCTATAGCCCGTTCTGCAGTAGCGTTTATGAAGATGCGCCGGATAACTACCTTATCGATTACACGTTGGCCGGACCCTATATCTATACCGGCATCGTTGGTCTCGATGCCCTGGGTAATGTGGCTTTCAACTACCAATACGACGAACTGGCTTTTTGTGGAACGGCTTGGAACGCGATTCAGATTCACTGGGAGAACGTGAATCTGGAGTGAATGCGCATCCCGGCTACGGAAAATGCCCGGCTAGTAATTTTGTTTTGATAGGGCGCGACCACAGCCTAGTCGCCCTGCTGAAACCAAACGTAGCGTTTGCCATTCCAGTAGATCAGCGCGCTGGCTGCCTCGCTCTTACCGACCAAAAGCGCATCACCGCGGAGATGTGGGACACTTCCCTTAACCTCCTCGGCGGCGCGGCCTTTGGAATAAACTCGCCACGTATCCATCCATTCGAAGTCATCACCGCCATTACCGATAGCGGTCCCCGCCCCGAGAATAGTTACCTTGTTGGTCGCGCCACTAATAATCGCAATCCCGATTTTTCCCCTCGAGCGCTCCTTCACTAAGACGGCCACATCAATCTTGCTGTCACCATTGAAGTCTCCGCGCAGATAGGAGGGGTTCATGCGATAGGAGAGCTCGTATTTCTTGGCGAGCGATTCGTTTAAGATGGCTTTATCGATCACCTTGGGAATGTCTGGGGAATGTGCAATTACATTCGGCGCCGCCGCAGACCACGCGGCTTCGGACTGGGTAATCGCTTTCGTCTCTAGATCAATCTGGTAGGTCGTGCCGCGCTCGGATTTTACGATGAGCGTGTGATCGCGGATGTTCAGCGCATTAATGAAAAACCACTGGACATCTTCCTCCAGCTTTGGATCAATGCGGTTTGTAAACACCGTCAAATCCCACAGCCTTTTGTTAGTCCGCACGTCCCACGCTTCAACATAGGCACGGCGACCATCATCGTTCGGCGCGACGAAGCGTATCCCTTGATGAATAACAGGCTCTACTGCTGCTGGAGCGATTCGCTTGGCAGAGATCGAACCCGGCAGGAAGATCGCCAGATAAAGTGTAGGAATGAACGCGAGCCTGAGATGGTTGACACTAGTCATGTGCAGTGTGTCACGGTGCGGCCTGTTAAACGTGAGATTCGCATATCATGGCCATGCTCTCACAATGTGCCCGTGGAACGGTAGCACCACATGGTTCTCGTGTGTTACCTCTTTGAGAGGTGATTGCATATCGGCGGTTATGGTTGCGACCATTGCTTCCCGACTTCGGGAGTCCAGATGCTGCATCGAAGGAATGGCAGCGGTATCTACCTCGATTTCTCCCGCTATAAAGGCATCCGGATTTGGAAAACGCGCCGTTAGTGAAAAGGGCTTAAGCTCTACGCGGCGAAATCCAGCACCAACGGCCAGTGCGCGGAGTTCGTCTGCACTGCCGAGTGCAAAGATGTCCTGCAGCGCTGACATTCCGAGACGCTCCTGAATGACTTTATGGAGAGTCTGGTAAAATGGGTGGCGATCGAGGCTTTGCCAGACGCTGATTAAAACGCGGCCCTCTTCGGTTACGACCCGGCGCATTTCGGCGAGAGCAACTGTCTTGTTAGTAACGAACATCAGTGCGAACTGGCATAGCACGAGATCAAAACTGCTATCCGGGAAAGGGAGTTGTTCGGCATTCCCTTCGCGCCATTCGATTGTCAACCCCTTCCGGTCCGCAGCCACCCTGGCAACGGCCAGCATGTTCGGACTGACATCAATTCCTGTGACTTTGCCCGTCGCTCCCACGCGCGACGCAACCTGTCGAGCAACAATCCCCGTTCCACAGCCCAGATCCAGAATACGCTCGCCGGGTTTTGGATCCGCGGCCTCAATAAGATTCGTCGCGCACGGACCAAAGAGGGTAGGCACCATGTAGCTTTCATATCCTTCTGCTGGATTAGGCATTTGGTCCTTTTATTCCTTGCTTTTCGGCTTTTGGATAAAACCAAAGTAAAGGCAGAGCCCAAACAAGATGAAATGGACGATAGAGCGCCACCCGCTAATTTCGGGTGTCACGACAAGATTAGTGCCCAGCAGCGGCACCGATACTTTGGCGAGATAAAGATAAAACAGGATGCCTGCGCTTACAAAGAATGCGCCTGCCAGAAATTTGCGAAATTCTCTGCTACGCCAGGCGAAGTAGAGCGTTGGCAGACCAAGAAAGATCCATGCGAGTAGAAGCGCCGTGATCATGTTCCTCTAAGGTTTATTACAGACTGTGGTTTCGCGCCGATTGTGGCGTTAGCCCTAACGACTGGGTAACTCCTTGCTTGTCAGTTTCGAGAACTTCTCCTCCATCCCTCGCTCGATGCGCTGGCGTCTTATCTCGTCCTTTTTCTCTTTCAAGGTGGATATCAACTGGTTCATCCCATTGGCGAGATCAGTGTTAGCAGACATCCACTCGCTCTGGCTCTTGAATGTGACGCCGGGATAGGCGACCTGCAAATCCGGTATGCGGCGGCCTTCTTTCTGGACCCTTTCCACGATCTTCACGAGCCCGTCGATGTCTCCGAAGGCGTAACCATTGATGTAGGGCCCCACAAGTTGATAAAAAGCATTCTGAGCATGCAACAGCTCGAACCCAGGGCTACCGATACTTCCCATCTTGGCCTGATCCAGGAGAACGCCAAATTGTCTGCCCCGATACTGAGCGGAATAAAACCAGTAAACCGCTTCCTTTCGATAGCCCAGATCGTATAGCCGGATCGCGGCGACATAGAGTTCGGGGAATGTGAGCCGGTCCCAATCCTTCTTCATTTCGACGATGGTAGTCAGGAACTCGTCCAATTTCGGCGATGCCAGACCCGAACTAAATCGACCTACGCTAACCGCCGGACCCTTTGAATTGTAGTAGGGTGTGACATAGACATCAATGTGCGATGGATTGATCTCTGGCCCGGCGGCCTTCGACGCGACCGATGCGAAGTTTATCGCGACGAATGCAAGGACCAATTTGTTCATGGTTTGCCTAATGAACGGGCGGAGCTACACAATTTACTGTCGGGTGTTATGGGAAACGACATACGGCTTCATCACGCCGTTACCGACATCATGTGATTCAGTCAATGTGTGCGAGTTGGCGGTAATGTCGGTCCAGACATCTTGCGCCTTTATTCGCTTACCATTGATAACCTCCTCGTAGTCGTTTACGAACGTGTCGCCATTCCAATGCGCCGTGCCCCGCAACTCGCACCCCGCATCAGTCGGCGTCCTGAAGCATGTAAGAAAGCGATAGTAGTTCGCGTTTGGATCCCACCAGATAGTGATGAACCACTGGAGATCTCCTCCAACGGTTCCCACAGAATGGCCCTCAGACACTAGCGCTGTCCCCCGCCAGTAAGCCTAGCGTGCACTATTCCACGTCGGCCTGCGCCATTAGAAACAGGGCTACCGTGCTGGACGATCTCCACAGTGTTCCAATCCCCGGCGAACACTTTGGCAAGCCGGGCCATCTCAGGAATAACGGCGGAACTCTTGGGGAGCGGCTTTGCTTCTTTCGGAAGATCTTCGGCCAAGCAAGGCACAACTAGTGCCAGTATCGCTGCGAACACGCTAATACCCACCTGGTAGGCGGAAGTCACCGTAAAAAACTGCATTGGATCGAGAGTAGTGTCCGGAAAAAAGTGGGCAAGCTGAAACTAATTGATCACGCCCGGAACTTGGTCAATTCGCGAGCGTGGGCGAGGCGGCGATCGAGAGATTTGATTCGCTCACTGCCCGTTCGCTCAGCCTTCGGCCTTCCCGTTTGTGTCGCGGGCTTTCCAGCCGCTTGATTGTCGGCTCCGCTCGGAATGACAGAAGAACAGACAAAATGATGGCTCGACTTTCGGCAGGGTAAACCTACTCTCGCGCCGATGAAGAATCACACCTTGATCCGAACGAACGTCGTTATAGCAACCGCAATGGGAGCTTTGCTTGCTGCTGGTTTGATGCAAGCCCAGGTCAATGTTGGACAAATCGTTGCGCAAAAGGTTCAGCCGATATTGCCAAAGGGTGGGGGAGGAGGGGTTGCGGTCGCAGTGCAGATGAATGGTAATACTCAGTTCTTCAACTACGGCATGGCTGATAATGCGCAGAATCGCCCGGTCACAGCCGACTCAATCTTCAATCTCGGCTCCGTCGGTAAGGTGTTCGCGACCACATTGCTGGCGCAAGCCGTCAAGCAGGGTGAGCTAAGCCTGGACGATCCGGTCGCCAAATATGTCACTGAGTTACAGCGCGGAGGCGATATCCGCCGGATAACTCTCGGACAGCTTGCCAGTCATAGCTCAGGACTGCCGCGCGTGCCGCAGCAATACGAGACGTGGCACAAAGGCAGATATACCTGGCCAGATTTTGTTCGCTTCCTTAATTCCTGGAAGGCCAGCCCCAATCATGAACCTGGGCAACAATATCTATATTCCAATGCCGCCATGGTCCTGTTGCGAGTGGTTCTCGAACGCCGATTCAACACCCGGTTCGCGGCTCTAATGCACCAGCGGCTTACAGGCCCGCTTGGGATGACTTCGACCGCATTACCTTTGCCGCGCGATTTGCTTGGCCGCGCCGTGCAGGGTTACAATCCATCGGGCAGACCGGCCGGACGGCCGGGCATGGAAGGGGGAACCTTCCAGTGGCCGGGTTCCGGTCAAATCTATTCGTCGTCGCGCGACATGGCTACCTTCCTGGCTGCCAATCTCGGTGAGCTTTCCGGTCATGCGCCCATCCAAAATGCCATGGCTTTCGCTCATCAGGGCGTCTTTACCGTCAGCCAGCGCTTAACAATAGGTCTCGCCTGGCAGATTGTCAGCGCCGGCAACTTCACTATCATCGATAAGAACGGCGGACTGAATAACACGTCGACATATATAGGGTTCGCTCCGCAGCGGAAGCTTGGCGTTGTTATTCTTGTTAACCGCGGTAAGCAGCATGCCACCGGGATTGGGCGGCAAATCATTCACGCGCTGGCACAAGATCAATCGCAGCCATCGAGCGAAGGCGAGCCGAACCCGGACAACGAATAAGACTTCTGTAGCCACGGCCCTGTGAGCCGTCGCACAAGTGTGAAGACTGCGCTAGTCGTGGGACCGGCCGCAGGCCGGTGGCTACAACACGCGTTAATCAAATCGTTGTTAGTCGACTGTTATTACTACTTTTCCTCGAGCATGTCCTTGTTCCAGATATTGGATAGCCTGTGGGAGCTCGCTTAACTTGTAAGTTCTGTCGATTACCGGTGTGACTTTTCCGGACTGCATGAGATCGGCCAGGGCAGTCAGGTCCTTTTGATTTAGTTCCGCCAGCATCATCCCCATCTTCTGACTGACGAATTTCGATAACACCATCGCTTTTAACGCCTGAGTAAGCCCCGGCCCGAGCCATCGACCCTCGTTTGCTCCTCCGCCTCCAATCAAAACGTATCTACCATCTGGATTTAAGACGCGCCTGCATTCCGACAACGAACGGTTCGCAACGTTATCCAGAATCACGTCGTAGCGTTGGTCACCCTTGGTGAAATCCTCCTTCGTGTAATCAATCACATGGTCTGCTCCGAGCGACCGGACCATGTCCAGGTTTCTCGTGCTGCATACACCGGTCACATCTGCACCCACCGATTTCGCGATCTGCACAGCGAACGTGCCTACACCTCCCGACGCGCCGTTAATCAGAACTTTCTGGCCGGGCTGAACCATGCCCTTGTCGCGAACTCCTTGTAATGCAGTGATTGCCGCGAT
Source organism: uncultured Verrucomicrobiae bacterium (assembly GCA_963836455.1). GTDB lineage: Bacteria > Verrucomicrobiota > Verrucomicrobiia > Chthoniobacterales > UBA10450 > Udaeobacter. The sequence continues at coordinate 302,366 of CAWIJH010000003.1, read as the reverse complement.
AGGCACCGAAGCGGCTTGCTCAAACGTAATGTTGGCCGGTTTCAATGCCACTGCTCGAGGCTCGCGGACGCATACGTACTCGGCGAACGCCCCTGTTCGACCGCCGAATACCTCGTCGCCTGGTTTGAATTTCGTGACATTCTTCCCGACGGCCTCCACTGTGCCGGCAAAATCAACGCCCAGCCGTGTGTCCTTTGGTTTGCGCAGGCCTACCCCTATTAGGCGCATGAAGTAGGGCGTGCCTTCAACAAAGTGCCAGTCGAGCGGATTAACCGATGCGGCGCGAACTTTTACCAGCAGTTGATCGTCCTCCGGCGTTGGCTTTTCAATCTCCTGAAACTTAAGATTCGGCACACCATAGTCACAGTACACAATCGCTTTCATAGGATTGGTGGGAGCAGCGGAGTAGAGTTTGCAGTCATTGGTTGATGTCCAGTAGGCGATCTCAAAGCAGGCTATCAACGCGATCAGAATTACGCCTACGGTCCACTTTAGTATGCGTTTCCATCGCTTCCGTCGGGGCTTTGGTTGTGTTTCATCGTTCATAACTAGTCTTTCTTCTTTTTTGCTGACCGCATTACCTAATAGCTAACACGGGTTACTTGTCGGCCGAGAGTAGTCCGAGCTGCCTCATCATCGAAAGTTGATCAAATGCCGACCATTCCTCTTTGATTTTGCCGTCGACGATTCGCCAAATCGTAATCCCAGCCAGCTCGGCCTTTTTTCCTGTCGCCGGAAGGCCATTACCTGTCCCGGTATTGGTACCGCGCGCAGTCCAGTAGATCGTGACCAAGTCGTCTTCGGCGATCAATTTCTCAGGTACGATGACAACGTCCGGAAACGCCGCGTGCCACCCTTTCAGTGCGGTTTGGTCTTCGTCCAAGCTGGCGTTAGAATGGAGGCCGTGGTTGACGAAATCTTTGGCGTAAAGTTGTTCGGCAAGGTCGAATCGTCCGTGACTTAGAATTTCCTCAAATGCGCGCTTCGCCGTGGCTTTGTTTTGTTCCTGCAAGGTCGAGCCGAAGAGCTGACCCGCGCCTAGCAATAGGGCCAGGTAAAATGCTGTTGCGATTCGGGCTGCTTGTTTAATTGGGTTCATATTCTTTCCTCTCTTGCTAGTTCGCAGTAATTATTATCTTCCCTCGGGCATGTCCTTCATTGAGATAACGAAGAGCTTCCGGAGCTTCGCTTAATTTGTAACGCCGATCGATGACCGGCGTTATCCTTCCCGTCTGAATGAGGTCGGCCAGCAGGATGAGATCCTGTTTGCTGGATTTGGTACGGTACTGGGCGAATGTTTGATCGCTGAATGACGACAATGCGCGCGCTGTGAAAATATTACCAGCGATGCGTCTCATGGCCTCGCTTCCCTTTACGCCGGCTCCGCCCATGCCGGCCAAAACGCAGATGCCTTTGGGACTTAACACGTGACGGCGTTCGGCGAAGGAATGGTTGCAAACGTTATCGAAGATCACGTCGTAGCGCTGGTCACTCTTGGTGAAATCCTCTTTTGTGTAATCGATGACGTGGTCGGCGCCAATCGATCGGACAAGATCGACATTCCGTGTGCTGCAAACAGCCGTGACCTCTGCGCCAAGAGATTTGGCGATTTGCACGGCAAAGGTTCCTACACCGCCGGTGGCGCCGTTAATCAACACCTTCTGCCCGGCCTGAATCTTTCCTTCGCGCAGGCCCTGCAGCGCAGTAAGTCCGGCCAAGGGGAGGGAGGCGGCTTCCTCAAACGAGACGTTCGGCGGCTTCCCGGCCAATGCTCGCTCGGGAGTACATGCATACTGGGCCAGAGCGCCGCGAGAGATACCGAACACTTCGTCACCTGGTTTGAATTGCGTCACGTTTTTGCCGACGGCTTCCACCTGGCCGGCAACGTCCTGCCCAAGGCGTGTGTCTCTTGGTTTGCGCAACCCGAAAATCAAGCGACCAAGCCACGAATCGCGGATCACATACGAATCAAACGCGTTGAGTGAAGCCGCCCGAACCTTGATCAAGACTTGATTGTCTTCCGGGACCGGCTTTTCAACGCTCTTGAGCTCGAGGACATCCGGCGAGCCGTATTCGCAATAACGTATGGCCTTCATAGGGTTACTTGGCGGAGCGGCATTGCGATTGCAGTCGTTAGTAGACGTCCAGTAAGCGATTAAAATCCACAAACTTAATGCGAGCAGGATGACAACCGCACTCCATTTCAATATGCGTTTCAACTTCAAGGGTTAAAGAAACACGGGTAAGCGCAGCGAAATGGATTTTGTCGAGCGCTTGGCAATATGGTCCGCTTTCCCATGATTTGGTGTTCGGATCCCTTTAGATAACAGCCAGACGCTCAAGACCAGTTCGAAGATGGCCATGGCCGAATCGAACCAATATGCGTTAACTGTTTTGTCGAAGCTTGGGAAAACCAGGAAAACAAAGGCGCAGATAACACACCACGCAGACGCGACCACACCGAAAGCAGCCAGGCTTCGTGGGATGTAACCCGACTTAAACCACAGATAGCCACAAACAGTCGCTGCTAAGGCAAAGAATGGCAGACCGACATAATAATCGTCGAAACTCGCTGCGATCTGCAGCCTGGCCAGCACTTGCAAATGAGCTGCCTCGAGAGCTTGCAGATAAGGTGCGTTGCCTACAAGCCGCAGCGCGCCAAGCAAATTGAGTGTCGTAAGAAGCCACAACAGCGCAAACACAAGTCGAAAGAGCGCTCCGATCAATGCGAGTAAGCGATCTACCGGTCTCAAGATCACATAAAGCGCCGCAAGTAAAACGACAACGCTTAGGCCGTAAGTGAGAAAGCAGATGAGCGCCGCTCGAACTTGAGTTGAGTGCGCCACGAAGTTCTGCGCTGTCTCAGTCGCTTTACCCGGGACGACCAGCGGTCCGAGCAACACGTAGTTTCCGAATATAACGATCACGACTGCGAGCAACCCGCTGATTCCCGCGACTTTTGCCGCCACGCGTTGTGAATTGTCGATTTTATTCATGCGCTCTTCATTTGTGCTGTAGAGGCTGCGACTGACGGTACCTTGGCGCCTTTGATCAGAAGCCAGAGCATGATTGCGAGTTCGCCGAATAAGACAGGCTGCGCGAGTTTAAATGCAGTGCCGTAGTAGGCTGGATAGAACAACGCGATGTGACTGAGAATCACGTAACCGAAACAGTTGATCATGAGCCAGACTCCGATCCAGCGCGGCAAAAATCCGGAGCGATAGACGAGAAGGCCAAACGGAAAGAGCCACAGACCCCAAAACAGTTCGTTGATAAACGTTCCTTTGCTGTGCAACCGGATAAAGAGCATGCCGAGCGCGTCGCGCTGCGTTTTATCGATAACACTCAAGAAGTCCGCGCCGCGAAACAGAAGATCGGCGGCGATATTGTTCAATGTATCCAGAAAACCGACAGCAGCGGAAACGAGGACGAAGCTGAGCATCAGCAGCGCCCAAGGCTTGCTGACGCCGCTAAGCAAATGGTAAAGCGCGACCCCCAGGCAGATGAAAATTACCGGCATCCAAAGATCACCGATGATCCAAAACCGAAACATACTCTCATGATTTAGTATATTGGCCGCCGTCGCCGTGGCATCGCCGCGGACAATCAATTTGTTAGGCACGTAGAGCAGACTGAACGGCGCGACGAACACCATTGATGCGTAGATGGCGCCGGCGATATGGCCGGCTTTCTTGGTTGGATGCATGAGTTTCAGCTTTCAGTTCTCACTAGCTTCATAGACCTAACAAAGAACTGCGCGGCTTGTTCTTTCCATCGCTCAATCAGGTAGCAGCGATTCTCTTCATTCATCCTCGCGATTGCATAAGAAATCGGGTTCATCTGAAATCACAATGGGCCACGATAACGACGGAGTCGGACCGCTGCGGCTACCAACGCCGCGGCAACGATGAGTCCGATCCAGAGCCCGGGCGTGGTCAGGTATCTTCCGGGTGTTAGTTGAACCAGAGAATCAATTGCAACGCCGTGTTGTGGGCGGAAGGCGAAAGCTGTGTCACCGGCTCCGAACACGCGATATTTCAGCATTGATAGAAAATGCGAAGTATCGAACGAAAGCTTCTCAAGAACGCCGATAGCTAGCAGCGGTAACACCGCCCACAGAAATGTCGCGCGACGCGCCCATCCAGAAATCAGCAGTGCCCAGCCGTAGATTGGGGCATGCCAGAGGGCGATTACGATCAAGCTATAGAGCAGTATCAACGATTGTTGAAACAAATTGAAATTTGTCCACGTCGTTCCAGCGAGACCGCTAGGCATTAATGCCGCACTACTGATTAGCATCATGCTGAATTGCGTCACAACAATGATCAGGAAGATGGTGAGCGGCAGGATCACCAGCGGAATGGTGGCCTTCGAGAGGACGGTTGTGAGATCCGAAACCGGCAGCGACTTCCAGAAAAGGATGCTTCGTTCCCGACGTTCGCCGTACAGCGCGTCGAGACAATAGAAGACGCCGACGACGAATGCTGTCAGGATGATAATCATTGCAGCGATATCGTACGGCATCTCGATCGCGGCCCGCCGTTGGGCTGGATCAAGCAACATTGCTAACCGCCGGCGACCTGGCAGATGAAAGGAGCCGACAAAAGAACCGAACAACACGACTGCGGCGACGATCAGTGGTGCAACGTAGATCGAACGGTTCTCCCATAACTCGCGCCGCACCGACCAAAAGAACGGCTGGGTCGCCGAAGAGTTGTGGCCGGAGTGGCTGACGCCGGCAGATTCAGGCGTGTTATTCGATTGAGTATTCATTTGGTTACCTCGGGTGCTGTAGCTTGGCGCGGGAGGGGCGGTGGTGCGGTGGCGTTATTACTCATCACGGCTACGAATAAGTCGGCGATACTGGGCCTGCGCACTTCGCCAAACGCAGCGAGTTGGTCGCGATCGACATGATCGAATAAGAGCACGCTGCGGCCAAACACGGGACGCTCGTGAATCGGTTTCAACGCGCGCGCTGCCGTGACATGTTCCGGATTCACCATCACTTCCACGTAGCGCGAGTCGAATTCTTCCATGCTGCACTGGAGGACAATCCGGCCGCGGTTGATGAACATGAGATCCGTAAGGACGTCCTGGACCTCTTCCACCTGGTGCGTCGTTACGACGATCGTGCGGCGATGATCGAAGTAATCGTTCAACAGCGAGTCGTAGAATTGTTTGCGATAAAGGATGTCCAAACCAAGGGTTGGCTCGTCCAGCACCAGCAGTTTCGCGTCAATCGCCATCACTAATGCGAGATGCAGTTGGGCTACCATTCCTTTGGACAATTCTCTTACCTTGCTCGTGCGTTTGATCGTAGTCTTCGCCAGAAAACCTTCTGCTTTGGCGCGATCGAATCGCGGATGGACGCCGGCGACATAGTCGAGCAATTGCGTAACACGAATCCACCGTGGGAGGACGGCGACGTCGGCGATAAAAGAGACATCTTGCATGAGTCCGTCGCGCTCCGTCCATGGGTCGCGTCCCAACACCTTTAATTCTCCCTGGTAGGAAGTGAGGCCGAGGATCGCATTGAGCGCGGTCGTTTTGCCTGCACCGTTGGGACCGACAAGTCCGAGGATGCGTCCTTCTTCAACACACAAATCGATTCCGTCGAGCGCGACCGTTGTGCCGAAAGCTTTGCGGAGTCCGCGCGCTTCTATCGTTGCCATAATTTCAGCGACCGTCCTTTCTCTTTGAATTGCGGGTTGCGGCATCGAGCAGTTCTTTTGGATCCAGTCCGAGCCGTTGAATTGTTGCGTGTACCCTGGGCCAATGTTCCGAAAGGAACTTCTGCCGCTCGTCTTTGAGTAACGATTTGTGCGCGCCCTCTTTCACAAACATGCCGAGACCGCGCCGCTTTTCGACCAGTTCTTCGTCGACCAGTCCTTGATAAGCCTTTAGAACGGTCAGGGGATTGAGTCGATATTCGGCGGCGACATTGCGCACCGAGGGCAGGGGATCGCCTTCTTTGAGCAGGCCGTCGAGTATCATATGGACGACACGGTCACGAAGCTGTCGATAAATCGGCTGATTATCATTCCATTCACGGTTCATCCGGTTCTCCAAACGCCCAAGGCTGCGCGCGGCCCTGTTGATTGCTCGCTTTGCCTCATATGGTGATATAGTTAACTATATCACTAGATCACGCGCAAGCTTTTTTTTGAAAAATCTTTTACCGACAGTTTTAAGACTGAAGAAAAGTCAGCCATCGCGAGGACCAGCGTGTTGCGAGGAAGTTTTCGAGTGACTACGCGCATGTTGCGGATCGCCTCTCCTTTTCGAAGGGAGAGATGGGGAGGGGAGGGTTGATCCAGGGGGATAGTCGCTCGACCCCTCACCTTCATCCTCTCCCCTTTTCCGAGGGGAGGCGAGAGTAGCGTCAACGAATGGCCAATAGCCTCATTTTGCCAGCACTTTATGCGGCGAATAGTCCGTCAAATACAAGGTCCGAGCCTGAATCTCTCCCACGAGCGGTCCGTTAATTTCGGCTGTCTCCTTCTTGATCTTGATCCATTCCGGATCTCGCAAGAATTTTTCCCAACGATCGTTCATCGTTTCCTCGTCGGGCCATTCGAGCAGATAGACGAACTCGGTCCGATTGTCTTTTTTCGATTCCCAGGTGGCAACGATCTTGAAGTCGTATTTTGCCATGATGCGCATGGCGTGATCTCGAAAGCGGTCATGAAATGCTTTCTTATTGCTATCAAATATTTCGTAGATCCGTAGCTGATGAATCACTTTCTGTGGTTCACAGGCGCTCGCCAACAAACGTCCCGGAACAATGACGCCGGCCGTCAGTATCACTATTGAGGCGATTAGCATTTTGTATTTCTGACCTGCAAAACTAGAGATCATGGGTTTTCCTCCTTAAACTTTCGTTCCATTTCATCTTTTATCTTTCGGCTTCAGCTATTCTTTGATCTCGAACTCTTGCACCATGCCGACGTCAGCATGAGTCAGCTTGGTGTTTGTTACCGGCATTTCACAGTGCAGCACGTACCGCCCCGGCGCGAATTCCTTTCGCAGCCAAACGACCCTCTTGATGTCATGATTGTCGAGCGCACCGCCTAAAGCTTCCGCAGGAGATCGACCGCTCTCGTGCTCTTTACGCCAGCGATTCAGGTCGGCCACGCTGCTGCCTTCGTGGAGACGGTAAATGTCCACCTCGTGCATGGTAGGACCGGGAGTTTCGACTCGGATAACCTGGGCTCCCTTGCGCAACGCGCGGTTAAGCTCGAATCGATAATCAAACAGCTTTAGCACCACATCTTCTTTCGGCGGCTGATCATCGGTTGCTCCGGTGCCTTCGACTGTGAAACTGTGAACGGGTGTGGTCTTGTCGTGATTCTTGTTCCAGCAAATGATGATGTAATTTCCGGGATCCACTCTTAACCACATTTCGGCGGTCGCTCCAGGCGAGGTTAGTCCCGGACCGGAATAGTCCAAGGCACCTTCCGGAAAGAGAGAGCCTTTTTTTACGGCCGCCATGTAATCGTCTGCACTCATCTCTTCCGGCAGCTTAACGAGCATACCTTCGTGAATTTCAGTTCCGCGATTCTCGAAAACGATGTGACGCAGCCCGGCGGCAAGCTTGTCAGGGGCCTCGAATCCGGCATCCGTCGCAACGATACGAAACGGCGGGACCTCCTTCTGCGCGATTTGTCTTTGGCAACCGAAACTAAGAAGACCTACCACCAGTAAGGTAACTCGACGGATGGGATCAATGTTCGTCAAAGTTTTCACCTTCACGCATTAGGTCTAACGAAACAGAGTCAAGCCACGACGGGCTGGGTGGCAATTACGCTGAATGATGCCTTCGGGGATGGAGTCGCTGGGAAGCGAGCGACATGGATGGGCATACCCGAGAGGGTGAGGCTTTCGGGCTGAAGCCGAAACAACCCGTGCGACGTAGATGGGCAAGCCGAAGATCGAGGGAGCGAATGAGTCAATGTTTTCGGCAATAGGGCCGCCGGCTCCATCGATTGGTTAGGGCTGCGGAAGTGAGTACACATATGACAGTGAGTCGCCGCGCGGAGTGATGAAATCTTGAAGCTGCCAGCACTCGTGTTCTCGCTTGCGCAGTACCAAGTGCACCGTGTGCCGTTCGGGCGGGTGCTTGGAGTCAAGCACGAACGGATATGACATGGAAATAATTGCCGTATCCGGCGACTCCGTCTCGACAGAGAAGCGAACCGGCTTGCTAATTTCTCCGTCCTGGCCTCCAAGCCAGGGGTCGTAATCCAGATGGCCGATCTCTCCCTTCGAATATGCCCATTCCCTCTTGAGCAGCGCTCCAAACTCTGGCGTGGTGAACTGCAAGACACGATCTGATGGGTCGGCATAAAAGGAATAGTGCTCGGAGTAGAAGGCGCGGGCCCAATCTGCAGCCTTCGGGCAATCAGCGGCAACTGGGCCCACGCTGATTAGAGCTAATACGGCCAAGAGTAGCTTCATGCGCAGCCCTAACGAGAAAGAGAATGGAGCCCGCGGGAATGGAGCCGCTGGGAAGCGAGCGACATGGATGGGCAGACCCGAGAGGGTGAGCCTTCGGGTAGAAGGCGAATCAACCGGTGCGACATAGATGGGAAAGCCGAAAGCCGAGAGAGCGGGAGCGAATGAGTCAACTTGTTTCGAGGTGGGGCGTTAGTCTCATCGATTGGTTAGGTCTATTTGTGTCGCTTCTCAAAAGGCCTCTCCCAAGCAGCGAGACTCTGTGGAGTGGCAATCGGTGTAGGCGTAGGGGTACCTGTCGGAGTTGGGGTTGGTGTCGCAACGGGAGTGGCTGTAGGCGTGGGAGTGAACGGAGGCGTTGGACGGGGATGCGGAGTGGGACGCGGTCTAGGCGTCGCCCTTGGCGTCGGAGTGGGCGTTGGGGTTGGTCCAGGAGTGTACAGTTCCGCGCTCGCCACTGGGAAGATAAAACAACAGCCAGCACCCGGGACACCCAGTGACCAGGAGCGGAGCACGGTCGGGGTCGACCGGAAAAGAAGCATTGCTGCTACTTTCTCCCGCTGCAACAAGGACCATGCCGTTTGGACAGCAAGGTGGCCGTGTGAAGAATAGCGTGCTGTGTTTAGGCTGCCCGTGACAGTCCAGTTCCCGCTCGCAGGATCGTACAGTTCCGCGCTCGCTAAAAGCGTTGAAGCCGGTTATTCCCCCTGCAACAAGGACCATGCCGTTAGACAGGAAGGTCGCCGTGTGATGATAGCGTGCTGAGTGTTGAGGCTGCCCGTTACAGTCCAACTCCCGCTCGCAGGATCGTACAGTTCCGCGCTAGAGAGGAGGTCGGAAGGGGTGAAAGTGGGGCCATCATGTCCCCCTGCAACAAGGACCATGCCGTTGGGCAGCAACGTCGCTGTGTGAATAAGCGCGTGCGGTGTTGAGGTTGCCGGTGGCAGTCCAGGTCCCGCTCGCAGGATCGTACAGTTCCGCGCTCGCAGAAGCAATGAAGGTGTTATCAAATCCCCCTGCAACAAGGACCATGCCGTTGGGCAGTAAGGTGGCCGTGTGAGCTCGCGTCCTGTGTTTAGGCTGCCCGTGACAGTCCAGGTCCCGCTCGCAGGATCGTACAGTTCTGCGCTCGGAAAGCATCTACTCCCCCTGCAACAAGGACCATGCCGTTGGGCAGTAAGGTGGCCGTGTGATATAGCGTGCTGTGTTAGGCTGCCCGTGACAGTCCAGGTCCCGCTCGCAGGATCGTCGCCGATAGACAATGTCCCGAGCCGGCCCCGATCCCCAAAAGGAGGGGGTCCGCGACCGCGCTTTGCTTGGTTGTGGTTCGCTGCCCGAGCGGCGAATGGGATCACGCAAACGGCTACAAGGCAGAATCAGGTAAAAGGCACGTCGAACAAGATGGGCTCTAATCACGGGGTTAATACACTGTTTCACTTTGATCGCGCTCCTGCAAAGCAAACAGCCTTTTACTGGCAGCGCGTTAAAACGTCAAGACTTCCTTGCGGATGGAAACCGCGGGCGAGCGAACAGTGCCAATGGAAACAAAAACGGCGGTCGTTTTGGCGAGTCATCTAACGAGAAAGAATAGAGCCGCGACGGTGCGACATGGCGGAAGCCCGAAGGGTGTTTTCGCGGAAAGAAAACATATAAGCACGACTAGCGTTGAACAACTTTACTGCAGTGCGTGAGCGCGAAGACGAGAATCGCACCAGTTAGCCGGGCCCTGTACGAAATTCAGGGTGCGGTGGCAAACACACTGAATGGAGCCGCGGGAATGGAGCCGCTGGGAAGCGAGCGACATGGATGGGCAGACCCGAGAGGGTGAGCCTTCCGGGTAGAAGGCGAATCAAGCGGTGCGACATAGATGGGCAAGCCGAAGGCCGAATGGAGCTTTTGGGAAAAGCGACATAGAAGGCAAAGTCGCGAGGGTAGCGGCGAGGAAGCGGGAACGCGACCGAGTTTCAAACGAGCGGGAGCGAATGAGTCAACTTTTCGTCTATCGGAATGGGGGCTTAATCGTCACAAGCGGCAGTTTGATTTTCCGTCCCTCTAGTTGCGCAAACCGTGCGTTTCCAGTTTTCGAGTAATCTGCGCCAGAGTTCGGACGACATCGACGTCCGACGGCGTGAGCGGTAAGCTAAATGTAAGCTCGCGCAGCGCGTTCGGATAAAACATCACCCTATTGCGCTGATAGTCGATTTCCAGTTCACCAGCAAGCCTTTCAGTCTCTTTTGGCGCAGTTATCGAATTTTGCTCGCCTTCGTTGTGCATTCGTCACCTCGTTCTACGGAGCCGAAGCGGCGAAGTTCCGAGAAAAGTGGACCGGCAATTCAGATACCATATCGTCGCGCGCACAAATTTACCTGGAAATCAGCCGGCGATTTGTCATCTGTCTCTAGCCTTTTAAACGGAAGACTGGCTAAATAGGGGTGGCGAGATGCCGGACCACAAGATTCTGCTCAGTCCCCGCTCTTCGTGTTCTGAAAAGACGTGATTAGCCACTTCCCGTTAGTTTTGGCCATCGCCATCGTGGTGATTTCTTTCAGAACTGGAACGGCCTTTCCAGTGGGACGACTCGAACCAGTGACGTCCCAGGTAGCATCGACAAGTGCAACATCGGGCGTAGAAAAACGAACTTCTACACCGGTAAGCTTCCGAACGGCAGTCTTTAATCTCTTCTGAAACAGTTCCCTGTGCTGCTGGACAATCTCCTGCACTCCCTTCCAGTGGACACCGTCGATGTTTACGTAGTCACAGTCTTCAGTGAAGAGACGACCCAAGGCGGCCGTGTCATGGCCGTTCCAAGAAACTTCGTATTCCGCGAGAACATTGCGCACAGCACTCTCATCGTCATTGGCGTAGTCGTAGTACCTCAGAGGCGGGGAGACATATCCGTAATCATAGCCGGACGATCCATTACCATAGCCATAACTATAACCATAGTTACCATACTCGTTTCCGTAGCCGGAGTAGCTGGAGTAGTCGGATGGATAGGGATATGCGTAGGATCCGTACGGGTAAGCCCAGTTCCAGGCCCACCAAGGACCCCGCCACCACGGCGAGGCGAAGTTGCCGATAAAGATGATTTTGTTGAAATGCTTGAAGCGACGAAACCGATTAGCTTGATTAAAGTCTTTATAGTTGAAACGGTTAAAGCGTCGAAGGTCCGAGGCCGAATTTATCATTGGAGCGCGGCGCATTGGCATCCGCCCAATCGAACCTGACATCGGAGCGCGGTGCATTGGCATTCGGGCAATCGAACGTGGCGTATTACCGTGCCCCCTCATCTGCGCCTTCGCAATCGAGGCTGCGAAAATGCATGCTACCACGCAACCAAGGAAAACGAATTTTCTCCAGTTCATAGTGTCATCGGTTTCTAAAGATTGAAACCCCGGGGATTCGAAAGTTGCGGCACTGGAAAAGATAAAAAGTAGCGATCGCGTCACCGTCAGTCTCTGGGAAACCAGCACACGTTGCGATGATGATCATTTGCTGCCTGCCCAGTTTATCGGTCGAGATATTTTGGCATTTGCTCACTTCTCTCCAGCGTTAAATCTCCGCCTACGTTACGACTCGAGACGGGCCGCCTCAACTCGCTGCCGTCTTGGGTCAAGAGCTAGCGATTGATTGCATCCATTCTAAGCTGTCGGTCACGTCGGATGACCACCCAAAGCTCACCAGATAAAATAAGATCAGCAAAACGCTGAGCGACGCACCAGAACACATGTCTTTGTAGTGGTGCAGCAGATAATGTCCATGCTTCGACAGGTGCGAATGCAAGGGCTTATCCAATAGGCCGAGCACGCCCCACGTGACCGTCGTGATGCCGGTAAAAAGAAGCGCTGTTCTGAAGAGTCGCGATCCGGCGGCTCTCGTGCGCCGTGTGAACGGCGCGACAATGAAAACGATTCCCCCCGACAGTGCCGAGAGCGAGGGGAATTGCGTCGAAGACAAAGTCGGAAGTCACAAGCGATGCGCGCGTTGTCGCCTAACTACAATTCGACGAAAGGTTGTTTCGCCTATTTCGGCCCTTACTCAGGAGAGACTCCGGATAAAAAGAGTGCATGGCTTCTTCTTTATCGCCATCCGAGCGCAGGGAAAACAAGCCTAAACCGATTACTCGGACTCTGTTTTAGGCAGTGGAAGGGAAGCCTGACCGAATACGTAGCGCCACCCTGTTGGAGTGCGAACATAAGTATCGCTAAACCATAGTTTGTAATCGGCTGATTTCCCTGCCTGAATCGACTTGATCCATAGGAGAGCGGTTACTACGGCAGTGTCGCCCCAGACCCGCACCTTTTGTGTTCCCGGTTCCTCGTCCTGGCGCTCATAGGTGGCTTCTTTCTTTCGAGCCGAGTCAAGCAGGTCGGCTTTGCTAAAGACACTGCCGCGGCCTGTTACCAGAACGAAGTCGTCAGCCAGAATCTGGTCCATGGTCGCGGCATCATTAGCCTTTACCGCGGCTTGATATTTTGTATCCAATCCGGCGACGGCCTTCGCATCTTCTTCTTGAGAGGCGTTCAATACGGTTGCAGTGGCCAGCGGGAACATGACGATCAAGATTAGTTTTATCAATGCTCGCATGATTCGATTTTGTAATTGGATTCGTCGCGTAAGTCCAGAAGTCAGGGGAGGAGGCCAACGGGCTGCCACCGATTAAGCCGCTCTTTGATTCACTTGACGTTGATAGCAATTGCTATCGTAGGACGAGGCATCGCATGTGTGTGATGTGGATCTTGCTGTCCGTGTGGAAGGAAATACCATACGCCGGGCGTCATTCGGCCTAGTTCAGGCAGCTGTTGCAGTCGAGCCGGGTCCAAGCCTGCCGTGATCAGCCCAGAGGCGTCGAATTCGTAAACAATGTCTTCCGGCGTGCGCTCCGGTTGGGTAGCAAAGTGAACCATTGTACCGAGGCCGCTGTTGAAACAGTATTCGCCACTCGCCGCTGTTTGATCGATCGCAATCTCGGGCTTCGCATGCAAAATCCTCGCGATGGCCAGGATCTCGGCTTTTGATGTGCCCTGAAGGGCAAAAACATCGGCGTACTCACGCTTGAGTCTGACGAGTTCGTCTTCGGCTACGGGCTCATCACCGGCAACGAGGCGGGTGGACAAAAAGAACACGTTAACAAGCAGAACTCCGAAAGGAACGCGTCGCATAATGGTACCTCCTATTGTGTTTGAGCGGCCTAACCGTTTTTTCGCAGCATTTTGCAGCCCAGTTCTTACTTTCGAAGGTACAATCCAGGCTAAAGCCGAGGCAAGCCGAAACGATAGTTCCGCAGCCGACACGGCTGCCGCCACCTTTTATAAGTTGTAAATTTGCTTCACATCTTGTGGGTACTCCCGTTTAAGGTCTACCCCGTGAGATAATGAGATGGGAAATTATTGCTACGTTTACGTTTTGCGTTCGGAGACAGACCATCAATTCTACGTTGGCTTAACGCGGAATTTGCCAACCCGACTGCGAATGCATAATCAAGGGCTGGTTCCCTCGACCAAGAAACGTGCTCCGTTCCAGCTCGTATACCGGGAAGATTGTCTGAACGAAGCGATGCGGCTCAGCGCGAGAAGTATCTGAAGACCGCGTGGGGGAAGCGATATATCAAGACCAGGTTGCGACGATATCTCACGGGGTAAATGCTGGCTCGACTTTCGTTTCCGCGATTCTAATCTCGTTGGCCGTCAGGTATGTCAGCGGAATTTCCAAAGAAAGAGCTGGAGACGCTTTGGGCGCCGTGGCGGGTGGAATATTTCGAAAAAGAACCGCGCGACCTGAATTTTCTTTCCGCGGCGGCGCAGGCGAGCGATGACGCTGCGCATTTGGTGATCACACGGCGAAAGAACGTGTTCCTGATGATGAACCGGTATCCATATGCGGTCGGTCATTTGATGGCGGTGCCCTATCGCAAAACGGCGGAGCTTTCCGCGCTCGGTGAGAATGAGATCGTTGAGCTGTGGAATTTGGTTGCCCACGCGCAGGCGCTTCTGCGCGCCGCCGTAAAGGCTCAGGGCTTTAACATTGGATTAAATCTTGGCGAATGCGCAGGCGCGGGTGTGGCGGATCATTTGCATATTCACATCGTCCCGCGCTGGAGCGGTGACACGAATTTCATGCCGATCCTCGCGGGAACGCGTGTGCTTGGTGATGGCCTAGGCGCGCTGTACGACAAGTTGATGGAAACGCAGGCGAAGATAGAAGAGCGGAAATCGTGAACTGTGATCCGTGAACGGTGATCGGCAAATTCGGCTTGTGATACACCACAGGATTCACTTATCACTGGCCACTCATCACTAATGACGTCATATGAACGGTTGGGTTGACGCGCCGCCACGAAGAAGGGGATTGGGTTGCTTCGGGCGAGGTTGTCTTATTCTTGCGGTGTTTGCGATTGTGTTGGGAATCGCTTGTTTTGCCGGGATGTATTGGGGTATGTACCGGAACTCGGCAATTTTCCACGGCCTTTATTGGCTGGCGAAAGCGCACGCCATTGGCCAAACGCAGGTGCCGGTACCTGGGTTCACCGCGTCGGACGCGCAAATTCAATCTGTCCACGAGCGGTGTGAGGATTTCGAGCAGAAAGCCCGCGCGGGTCAGGCCGCCGAGCTCGAACTGACAGCGGATGACATCAATACTTTGATTGCCACTAACCAGGACATGCGCGGCAAGACTTTTGTCTCGATCGAGGGGGAGAGCTTGCGGTGCCGGGCGAGCGTTCCGCTAGGACAGTTTCTGGGCCGGTCGGGTTATTATTTTAACGGTGATATTGCGATCGAACTACAAAACGCGGAATCACTTGAGAACCTGCAGTTGAGCCGAATTAGTGTAAACAACGAGACAGTTCCGCCCGACCTATTGAACTGGAAATACCGTTCCAAGCAGTTGCGAGATTATCTCGCCGAGTACCGCAACGGCTCTGGCGTCGGCACGATGGAGATCCGCGACGGTAAATTGATTCTGCGGTCACGCACTGAGTGAAGAAATCCCGATGCCACGGATGAACACAGATTTGCACAGATAAGAGATGCTGGAATTCGAGCGAGACGAAACTCCATTTCCACACAAAGAGATCACCGAGGGAATTATTGGATCTGCTTTTGAGGTTTACAACCATCTCGGTTACGGCTTTCTCCATCGCGTGTATTAGCGATCGCTTCAAGTCGAGCTGGCGAAGCGCGGATTTAGCGGAGACTTGGAGAATAGAACGATCGTTCGTTATAAGGAAGTAATCGTAGGCGAATACGATGGCGACATGATCGTTAACGACGTGGTGCTTGTCGAAATCAAAATCGCGCCGCAATACGACAAGCGCGATGAAGCTCAGCTCCTGAATGTTCTGAAAGCGACCGGACTAAAGCTTGGCGTTCTACTCAATTTTGGTAGGTACACGGTCGAATTCAAACGGCTCATCCTCTAAATCTGTGTTGATCTGTGTTCATCTGTGGCTGGAGGAGATCACATTCATTTCGTTGGAACCAGGTTGGTTTCTGAAGCCGCACGCCGACTAACCCGAAAGGCGTTCGCGAGTTAATTCGGCTGCATGATCTCGCGCACAAAGACGTTAAGCTGTCCGTCTTCCTGTCTGCGCACTTCGGTGATCTCGTATGGCCGCTGTTCATCGCGGCTCACTTCCGCTCCCTGCCGCGGTGGAACATAGCCGGCTGGAAATTCCACAATGATCCGCGTGGAAGAACCGCCCCCGAAGTGCAGCACCTTGTCCGTCAGTTTCGTGCGCGGACGCAGCACAGCCTTGTTGGCGTCGGAAAAATTCACGACGAATTGTCCCTTCAAATAAACGCGTTCACCCGCAAGCCCGTGATCAGCAACGTCACGCAGATCGCCTGCTCCTATCAGCCGGCCAAGCGGCATTTTGCCTGGCGAAAATGTTTTCCAACTGCCACCGCCCGCGTTTGAAGCGAGAGCTACATTGGAAGCTTCCGGCGGAGCCGGTTGAGCTGGCAGAACTGGCACTGGCGTTGCGGTCGGAACAGAAGCGGCTTGGGCGACTGCTGGAGCTTGAGCATTGGCGGGGTTCGCAGCTGGCGCAGGTGTAGTCACAGGAACCTTCGCAGGAGTTGCTGCAGACGCCAGCGTAAAGGGCGTCGCGCCTGGAGCAGCGGGTTTCTGTGCAACTACGGGCTGGGGAGGAGTCGATGCCGGAGGTGGGGACTCGAGTTTTTGTTTCTTGCCCCGTTTACCTTTTGGCGGCGGCGTGGGATTAGCGAGCTTGTCATTCTTTGCTATGACAGGCGCAGCCGGCAATGGCCGAATGGCAATCGCTTGCTCGACTCGCACCAATTCATTCGCCGCGGGCGGAGGCGTCGCGCTGGCGCCGATGCCAGGTACGGAAACCGGACCGCCTTGCGCTATTGCCGCTTTTTGCTGGTTCTCTGCGTAATGTTGTTCGATTTCCTTGCGTTCTGGCGCCTTAAACAATGGCCAGCCGGCAGCCAGATTGAGACTGAGCGGCGGCTCGAGGCGAAAGGTCCCCAGACCACGTGTGACGGTATAACTCCCGTAAAGCAGGGGGACGGCCGTAATCAACATGCGGCCATCGACCAAACGCTCGGCGTGAAGCACCGAAGAAATGTCGTGTGAGCGCTCCAACTTGATTTCCAATCCGACATTAAGCGTCTGTTTCATGAGTGGCAGAGCCTCCGGATTCGCAGGGTAAAGATGTTCCATGAGCAATTCGCCGTTATCGACAGCATTGGTTAAGGCGACCATACCGGAGGTAAACACATCGCCGGGTCCGAGCTCTCGGACAGCGACAATCTTGAATCTGCCAACCACGTAGGGAACCAGGCCACGCACCGTCTGATAATTCCGAATATAATTACGTGCCAGCTCCCCATTCGTCCTCGCGAGTTCAGCGTTGCCTAGTTCCGAATAGCGCTCGTAGAGTTGCTTCGAATTTAGAAATTCGCCTGCGGGGGCGGCCGTCAGTTCAAAACGCTTGGGTGCCTCGATCTTGTGCAGCCTTTGTAAAATCCGATAGCTGTCGGGGCGTTCGGGTTGACTGAAGATGTAAAAACTGCCCAGCCACGCAGCCAACGCGAAACCAGTCAGCAGCAGAATGACAACTGTCCAGGCAAAATAATTGATCCGCCGTCGTGGACGAGCGTATGGCTCGTCATATGGATAACCACCATAGTCCATCAGGCCAGCACGAGAAGATTACCCGATTTCAAGCTGATTGTGTCGTTTCAAACGACGAACCGCATCCGCAAGTGCGCGATGCGTTTGGATTCACGACCCGAAAACCGGTGCCGGCCAAACCACCGCTAAAATCCAGGGTCGCGCCGCGCAGGTAAGGGATGCTTTCGTTGTCGATAAAAAAATGCATTCCATCCCGCTCCACCACGGCATCGCCATCTTTTTTTTCTTCGAGAGTCATCTCATAATGCAGACCTGAACAACCGCCCTTCGCAACCTGGACGCGTAGACCCTTTCGCGAATTCTCGTCCTGCGCCGGAAGCAAACTTTGGAGCTGTCGAACAGCGTTGTCCGTGACGTTAATCATACTTCGAGAAAATACGGCTGCGCCGTAACCAAGTCAAAACGGCAGATCATTGCATTTTTCTCAACGCGTTGAGGACAACGCGTTCCACCTTCGGCAATTAGCGAGGTGGATCGGCTTCTGTGAAGACGATGGCAAATTAGATAGCCAAAGGCGAACGAATGATGGGTTCGCCGTTTTTCTTCGCAATCGGCGATCTGGAATCTACAATTTGAAATAGAAAATGAGCCGGATCCGATTGTTATCAGAGACCGTGGCCAGCCAGGTGGCAGCGGGCGAAGTCGTGGAGCGACCGGCTTCAGTAGTGAAAGAGTTGATTGAAAACAGCATCGACGCAGGAGCGCGTAAAATCGATACAGTGATTCGTCGCGGAGGAATCTCGCTCGTCCGAGTGATCGATGACGGCTGCGGTATGGATCGCGATGACGCGCTCTTGTCTCTGGAACGACATGCCACAAGCAAGATTCGGTCGGCTGCCGATCTGCAAGCTGTAGCCACATTGGGATTTCGCGGCGAAGCATTGCCAAGCATTGCCAGTGTGTCGCGATTTCGTCTGACCACTCGCGAGCGAGATGCAGTGGCAGGAACCGAAATCGTCGTCAATGGGGGCAAGATCGACATCGTGCGCGATGGCGGCGAAGCGCCAGGGACGCAAGTAGAGGTACGCTCGCTTTTTTATAATCTGCCAGCGCGCCGAAAATTTCTTCGCTCCGAAAATACCGAAAGTCGCAACATTGAACATCAGATCCATTTGCAGGCAATCGGCCATCCTCAGATTGGCTTTTCGCTGTTACGAGACGACCGCATGTTATTCCAATTACCGGCTGCGGCGACACTGGGCGATAGAATCCGGGACCTTTATGGTACGGAGTTATTGGAACGTCTTGTGGAGATAAACGACGCGCCCTCGCGGAACATTCGCATCGGTGGATTCATCGGTCAGGCAGGACTGAGTCGGCAGACCAGGGCCCAGCAACTCATTTTTGTAAACGGGCGGGCTATTGAAAACGTGCTTCTCTCGGCGGCTATCCGTGAGGGCTACCATACCGCGCTAATGAAAGGCCAGTATCCGGTTACCTTTCTTTTTCTGGAACTCGATCCTGCGGCTGTCGACGTAAACGTTCATCCGGCGAAGCGCGAAGTGCGCTTTCGTGATCCAACTGCAGTCCGAGAGGCGATCGTTGATTCAATCCAACAAACCTTGGAGCGCGGCCGAGTGGCCTGGCAGGAAAAATTCCGCGGACCTTTGATCGCACCTGCGGCTGTTCCCGAAAAAACAACTCCCGACCTCAAGTTACGACCCGAAATAGCAACTCCACGAGAGGGTCATCGTGAGTTGCCACACCTTGGGCCAACTGTAGCCGGGGTCGTTGACGCTGGCCGCGCACGAGTTCCAGAAACTGTAGAGCAGGCGCTCCGCCTGCCATCCGAGCAGATTGATTCGGCAAGCGATGCGCTTGCCCTACAACGGTCACAACGGCTCTCTGCTCAGCAGCAATTCCAGATCATCGGTGTGTTAAGCAAGCTTTATGTTTTGATGGAAAATGCCGACGGGCTCGTTCTCGTTGACCAGCATGCCGCGCACGAGAGAATTCTCTTCGAAGAACTGCGCCGAAGAATGGAAGAGCAGGGGGTCCCAACGCAAAAGCTCCTCCTGCCTCAGACCTTTGATGTTCCGCCGCGAGACGCCGATTGGATCGAACGCAACATAACGATCCTGCAAAAAATGGGGATCGGGATTGAGAGCTTCGGCCCCGGCACGTTCAAGATCGATAGTCTCCCTGGTTTCTTGAATGTCTCAGATCCGGCGCAATTCATGCGCAAAGTGATTGACGACTTGAAGAGCGCTGGCAACAGCACCTCGCCAATGCGCTTGGGCGAGGAGATGATTGCCACGACAGTTTGCCGGCACGCCGTCAAGGCCAATGATCCTTTACGTTATCCCGAGATAGAAAAACTGATTCGCGATTTGCTCGACTGCGACCTGCCTTATTGCTGTCCCCACGGACGGCCTACAATGATCCAGATTTCGCTTCCAGAGTTAGAGAAAAAATTTGGACGAAAGATGTAATTGTTGTCCGCGAATCAGGCGAATTAACGCCGATGCCTTGCCATCCAGCCTGCTTTTATTTGAATCTATTCGTGTTATTCGCGGGCAGTATTTGGCAACGACCACTTATTCATTGATCACCATTTGCGTGGGTCGGAGCACTACCGTGGTGTCAGTTGGCAGAACCCATTGCTCCTTATTTGCGGTGACAGTGGCATCTGCTCCGCCGTAGCGCGGAGCCTCGCTTGTCCAGAGTATCTCCCATGTGCAGTCCGATGGCGGCGCCAAAAGAGGTTCTGAAGCAGGGTGCAGGACCTGGCGTTCTCCGAAATTGACTAACAGCAGGCGATCGTCTTCCTCCTTCGAAGAATACCTAAGAACAAAACTCGCTGATCCCAGCACTGCGCCATCGATACCATCAGGAATTTGCTGACGAAATCGCGAATCTTCCCGGCGCAATTTCAAAAGATCGATATGCAGATCGTAAAGCTGCTGATTTCTTTCCCGCTCGGAGAAATCGAGTTTGCAGCGCGCGAATACGTCCGGATCATCGGGCGCTGGCAAAGCTCGTAACGCTTCTTTCTCAGTAAGTGACAGGAATGGCGCCAGCCACTCGGCGCGGCCTTTCCGTATTGCATCGCGCACAGGAGCATCGCCTATGTCGGCAAAGAACATGAACGGGCTCGACGCGCCGAACTCCTCTCCCTGAAACAGGAGGGGTGTCCAGGGCCCAAGCAAAAGTAGAGCAGTCATGGCGCGATAACGCGCGGGTGAAGTTTGAAAACGGACTCGTCCACCGAGTCCGGTATTCGCGATTTGATCGTGGTTTTCGATAAAACAGACGAAAGCCTCCGGCGCAATGCCGAAAGTAGGCGATCCACGCAATGCTTTTCGCCACGAGAGCGCCTGACCCTGGTAAAGGAAACCGTATTTCGCGGCGGAAATAAATTCCTGCGGTGTTCCGCCGTAATCGTCATAGTAAGCTTCCTTGCGCCCGGTTAATGCGACCACGGTGCTGTGATGAAAATCGTCGTTCCACATTCCGTCTAAATCGTCACCGCCCTGGCTGCGTGGTCTCACCATCCTTGCTTCCTGCCGATCGTTCTCGGCGATCAGAATAATTGAGCGCGTGCCGGCTGCCTCGCGCGCCGCGCGCGCGACGGCGCCAATGATGTACTCGTTGGACCGATCGCGGACTGCATGCAATGCGTCGAAGCGAAAACCATCAAAATGAAATTCCTCGATCCAGTAGCATCCATTGGTAATAAAAAACTCTCGGACCGGTCCTGAATTCGGGCCGTCGAAGTTGATCGCGTCGCCCCATTCATTTTCGTTTCCGCGAGTCAGATAATCGTCGGAAAAGGCACCCAGATAATTTCCCTCCGGCCCGAAGTGGTTATAGACGACGTCGAGAATGACACCCAGGCCTAACGAGTGCGCGCGATCGATGAAGCTGCGCAAATTGTCCGGAGATCCATACAGATGTGAAGGGGCGAAAAGGTTAACGCCATCGTATCCCCAGCCGAACCTGCCGGGGAAATCCGCGACCGGCATCATCTCGATCACAGTGATTCCGATACGTGCCAGCTCTTCCAATTGGTGCGCAGCGGCACGCCACGTTCCCTCCTTCGTGAACGTGCCGATATGCATTTCGTAAATGATCTGGCCTTTTAAGGTAATTCCCGGCCAGTGCGAATCGGTCCACCGAAACCCTGCCGGATCGACAATGCAGGAAGGACCATGTGGACCATCGGGTTGAAAGCGTGATGCGGGATCTGGATAAGACCTGTCGTTTACGCGAAAACGATAGCAGGCGCCCGCGCCAGCGTTGGCAGAACCGGAAAAATATCCCCCTTTCTCTGGTGCCAGCACATGAAATTCCTGCCCTGGAGTTTTCGCTGCACTGTCTTCCAGAACAAGATCGACACGCTGGGCCTTTGGCGCCCAGACGCGGAAGTGCGTTTGGTCAGGCCCGATGAGTTCCGCGCCAATGGGGTAACGACGTTTGAAAGATCTTGTCGTGTGGTTCGTGCGTATAGTCATTTATTCACGGTTCTGGTTCTCCTGCTCAAATCGTGTGAAACAACACCAGGGCGCGGGTTAAAGATGCAGCAAACCAGCGCCTGCACTACACCAGGCTTGATCATTTGGTTGAAAACATTTCAGAATCCGGTGAATGAACGGGACCGAACGCAACATTGAAATCTTCAAGCCGTTTGGTGAAGCAGTCGAGCTGATGAAGAAGATTCTTTTTCAGCCGTTTAATTTGAAGAAATGGTTTGTAATTGGCTTCTGCGCCTGGCTGGCGAACCTTGGCAGTGGCGGCGGTAGTTTCAATTATCAGTTCGATCGCCGCGAAGAAGCGCAGAAGATAAACGACGCGATCAGCCAGATTCCGCATCCAATTCTGGTCCTTGGCATTTCTGTCCTGATATTGTCCCTCCTTGCGCTGATCGTCCTGTGTGCCTGGCTGCGGGCACGTGGACGATTCATGTTTATTGATTGCATCGTAAAGAACCGCGGCGCGATTGCCGAACCGTGGCGCGAATTTCGGAAAGAGGGTAACGGCTATTTCCTCTTTTGGTTACTGATTGCATTTGTCGTTCTCCTTTTTGCGGCATTGGTCTCGCTGCCGCTGATCATCCTCGGAATTAAGGGTCGTTTCTACTATCTACATCGAGATAGCCTGGATCTCTTTGTCATATTGGCAATCGGGGCATGGGTATTTGCGATCCTGGTCGTGATCATCGCATGGGCATTGATTGCGAGCTTCATGGTGCCAGTGATGTATCGCCGTCGTTGTCGACCTTATGAGGCTTTTCGCACGTCAGTGTCGTTGATCGCGACACACCCCGGCGAGATTGTTCTCTATTGCTTGTTCCTGGTTGTCCTGGTGATTGCGACCGGACTGATCAGTTGTTTCGCGATCTGTGCCACCTGCTGCATCGCGGCAATCCCTTACATTGGCACAGTGATTTTACTACCAGTGTTTGTTTTACTTCAGGCGTTTTCGCTCTCGTTCCTTCGCCAGTTCGGTCCGGATTACGACGTTTGGGCAAACTCTATGCCGCCGGAGTCTTTGCCGATTCTATCAGGTGCGCCGCCCTCGCCATCAGTAGCATCTGCGCCGAATCTGCCGCCCGAACCGCCCCCGTCTTCAAGCGTGTGAAAGGTGGGAGGCGAGCGCAGATCTAAGAATCCAAAAAAGATTCGACCAGGCTTCCCGAGTGTCCTAAGAATTCAGCTATGAAAAGGCAATTTATTCTTTGTTGTTTCAGCTTGGTTGCGGCTGCTTCCATTTGTTTTGCTCAGCAGAGTCCGAGCCCAAGTCCGACTTCGACTCAGTCTCCCTTTAAGACGATCAGATCGGCGACCAAAGAGGCGGCAATAGAGAAGTTGGAAAAATCCATCACCGAAGCGTTCAAGAACAAGCAGACAAATTTGTTTAAACAATATCTGGACCCTGAGTTCAGCGCGGTTGACGCCGAAGGAATCAAAGATGCGGACGCTGAAGTTGAGGACATGCAGAAGACTGATCTGCGGAATTATTCGTTCGCCGATATGAAAGTGACGCTTTTGAGTCCCAAAATGGCGATAGTTAAATACAAAGTTACTACCCAATCGACTTCGTCCGGTCGTGATACATCGGGTACGTATTACGCGGCCACAGTGTGGAACAAACGAAGCGGCAAGTGGCTAGCTGTGTTGCACACGTTTGTTAAAACGCAGTAACGCTGAACGCTTTTTGGTTTTCTTTGCGACAATAATGATGGCTCCTCGTGCAACCATCCAAGCCAACAAAAGAGCAATTGTGGTGCAGGTGGGGAGAGTTATGAAGTGGCCCATGCGCGACAAAATAGTTCTGAAGTCGCTGACGAGCTGAAATAGCGACAAGGTATTCACCTGTGGTATAACACAGTGATGAATTGGGACGCGATCAGCGCAATCTCGCAATTAGTCGGGTCGATCGCTGTCGTCTTGTCGGTGTTATACCTCGCGGTGCAAGTCCATCGGAGCACGCGTGTGGCCAAGCTCGCGACTCAAGACGCCGCGGCGACAGCCCTGCGCGAGGTCACCAAACCTTTCATGGAGAACGCTGAAGTGGAACGAATCTGGCGGATTGGCCTGGAAGACATCGGCTCGCTCTCCGTCGAGGAGCGGGCGCGTTTTTTCCACGCTGCCTATCAATTCTTGAAAGCGTTCGAGACGATTCATTTTCATTATGTTTATGGAATGATGGACAAGCAGCTCTGGGAAGGCTGGCATGGACTTCTCCGGCATTATATCGCCGCGCCTGGCATCGCTCAGTATTGGAAGCTTCGTCCTGAAGTCTTCTCCGAGCGGTTTCGGAATTTTGTTAACTCTCTCGAACCTCCCACGGAGCAGCGCACTGTGGGAACGCTTTTCGAAGCGGAAGGAAAATAGGGGCAACGTTGCCTGTGTAGATCGGCACGGCGCACCCGCCGCGGCGGGCAGGCTCTGCCGTGGCTACAGCATTCGCATTCTTGTGACCTGCTTCCGACAAGTCTACTTACACGGTCCCGGCACAGGGATAACAAACTTGCCGTCTTTCTCGGCGATGAAGTTTTCGCTCGTACTGGTTGAGCTGCCGTTGGCGTCTTTTTTCTCGACCTTGATGATGAGTTTCTTGGTCGGTTTGAGTGTCAGGCAAACTTTACCGCCGGTCGGCGAATCCATTGGTGTTGCCGCTTTCTTGGCGTCCTCCGGCGTGATATCGACCAGCTCGATGTTGGAGATTTTCTCCCCGGCTTCTCCTGACTGCATCATCTTATAGAAGCCGACAATCGCCGGGTCGGCGCCTTGCGTGTAAAGGAACGATTCCAGCGTGGCCGTATCCTTTCCTTCAAACGCAGTTTTGTATTTATCAGTAAACGCTTTCTCTTGCGGGGACATGCCAGCAAAAATCGACAACATGGTCGTAACAACTAATGCGCAAACTAAACTGAGGACTTTGATGGAGGTATTCATGGCGCAAACCGTAGTCGGTTTAGTTTTCAACAGGCAAGCCAATTCGATTCAGCTGTTTGTCATGTCGAGCGAAGTCGAGACATCTCTAATTGTTGTCTGATCCGCTTCCGCCAAGAGATTTGATTCACTCACTCCCGTTCGCTCAGCCTCCGGCCTTCCCGTCCATGTCGCGGCTTCCCCAGCCGCTCCATTCTCCAGTTCGGTCGGAATGACAGGAATAGCAGAAAAATCTTTGCCGATTTGTATTCTGCAGGCTATTGCAGTTGCCTTCTGAAATCCAAAAACGGCGGACTAGAGGCTCCGAAAGGGTTCGCGAGCAGGCCGCCGATTCCTGTTAATGAATATTCACGAATACCAAGCCAAAGAGTTGTTGCAAAAATTCGATGTAGCGACGACACCAGGGAGGGTCGCGTCAACACTAGACGAAGCGGAGCAAATTGCGCGCGAACTCGGCGATATTGATATCGTCGTTAAAGCGCAGATTCACGCCGGCGGCCGTGGCAAAGGCACGTTCGCGAACGGATTCAAAGGGGGAGTACACGTTCGTCAAGACGCCGGCGGAAGTGCGCGATGTCGCGGCAAAGATGTTAGGTCAGATCCTGGTTACCCATCAGACAGGACCAGCCGGTCGCCAGGTAAACAAAGTGCTCGTGGCCGAATCCGCCGACATTGCGCGCGAGATTTATTTTGCCGTCTTGCTCGATAGGGCGACAGCCGCGCCTGTAATTGTCGCCAGTACCGAAGGTGGTGTTGAAATTGAAGCCGTCGCGGCGAAATCGCCCGAGAAAATTATTCGCGAACCAATCGATCCGTTGGCAGGTCTGCAGCCATTTCAGACTCGGAAACTGGCGAAGCAACTCGGCTTCGAGTCGTCACAGTTGAAAAGCGCTTCGAAATTATTTGAAGGACTCTACCGCACGTTCATTGCGTACGATTGTTCGATGGTGGAGGTGAATCCGCTCGTTGTGACAAGAAAAGGCGATGTGCTGGCGCTCGATGCGAAGTTCAACTTCGACGACAATGCCATTTATCGTCATCCAGAAGTCGCGGCGCTGCGCGATATTGCTGAGGAAGACCCGCGCGAAGTCGAAGCGTCGAAGCATGGTCTTAATTACATCGGTCTCGACGGAAACATCGCCTGCCTGGTGAACGGAGCCGGTCTGGCGATGGCCACGATGGACATCATCAAGTTTTACGGCGGCGAGCCGGCCAACTTCCTTGATGTGGGCGGTGGCGCCACAGAAGAACAGGTGACTGAAGCGTTCAAAATTCTGATCGCCGACAAGAAAGTAAAAGCGATTCTGGTCAACATTTTTGGCGGTATCATGAAATGTGACATCATTGCGCAGGGAATCATCAACGCAGCAAAGACGCTAAAGTTATCGGTGCCGCTAGTCGTTCGCCTCGAGGGAACCAATGTCGAAGCAGGAAAAAAATTGATCGCGGATTCGGGTCTGGCCGTCATTGCGGCTGATGATTTGGCCGATGCCGCCCAAAAGGCCGTTGAAGCGGCAGCAGGAAAAAAATGAAAGCGAAGAAGATTGCATTTACTGGAGTCCCGGTAACGGACATAAAACGTGCACGCGCCTTTTACGAAGGCGTGCTCGGACTCAAGGTCTCGGGTGAATTTGGCGAAGGTGTTTGGATTGAATACGAGATTGGTCCGGACACGCTGGCTATCGGCAGCGTGGGCGATCAATGGAAGCCATCCGAAGACGGCACAAGCGTCGCCATCGAAGTCGAAGACTTTGACGCCGCTATGAAGAGCCTGAAGCAAGCGAACGCCCGATTCGCGGCCGAAGGAATTGAGAGCCCGGTATGCTGGATGGCCGTCGTCCAGGATCCGGACGGTAATAAGATTATTATTCACAAACTAAAAAAGGCATAACATCATGATTAAGGAAGTTGCATTTGTTGCCGTAGCCGTTTCAGACAAGGAGCGGTCGCGGAAGTTTTATCAGGAAACGCTTGAGCTAAAACCCGCGCGAACCCAAATGGATGGCGCATGGGTCGAGTACGATCTTGGCTCAACCACCATCGGTGTGGGCTGTCATCCAGCGTGGAAACCGTCACGCGACGGCACGACGATCGCCTTTGAGGTAGAAGATATCGATGCCGCGATCGACAAACTTAAAAGGCGCGGTGTTACTTTCGATATGGAAAAGCTTGAAACGCCCGTGTGTTGGATGGCGCAATTTCGCGACCCAGATGGGAACAAGCTGGTGGTGCACAAACGAAAACAATGACGAAGGACGAATGACGAATGCCGAAGGAATGATTAAATGACGAGGTTCGAACAGACAGCGCACGCGTTTCCCGAGATTTCGTCATTAAGGCTTCGTCATTAGCCATTCGTCATTTTCATCATGTCCATCCTTGTCGATAAAAACACGCGGCTCGTAGTGCAGGGAATCACGGGCAGCGCAGGCGCGTTTCACACACGGCAGTGCATGGATTACGGCACGAACGTTGTTGCGGGTGTCACTCCAGGCAAAGGCGGACAAATCTTCGATGGCAAGGTGCCAGTGTTCGATACGGTGTGGGAGGCACGACAAAAAACCGACTGCAATGCCTCGATGGTTTTTGTGCCTGCACCGGCGGCTGCTGATTCAATTCTTGAAGCCGTGGATGCCGGGGTGGAACTGGTTGTTTGCATCACCGAAGGAATTCCAGTGATGGACATGATGCGAGTCAAAGCGCTGATGCGTGGAAAACCATCGCGACTGATCGGGCCGAATTGCCCGGGAATCATCACTCCAGGCGCTTGCAAGATCGGCATCATGCCGGGGTATATTCATAAGCCAGGTAACATCGGCGTCATCTCGCGTTCCGGCACGCTTACTTACGAAGCGGTTTGGCAACTCACTTCGCGTGGGTACGGTCAATCGACTTGCATCGGAATCGGCGGCGATCCCATTGGCGGCCTGTCGCATCTCGATTGTGTGAAACTGTTCAACGAAGACCCCGGTACGGACGCAATGATCTTGATCGGTGAAATTGGTGGATCGGCCGAAGAAGAAGCCGCCGAGTGGGTCAAAAAGAATTGCAGGAAACCGGTTGCAGCTTTCATTGCGGGAATGACAGCCCCTCCAGGACGACGGATGGGGCATGCCGGTGCGATTGTTTCGGGGGGAAGGGAACAGCAGCTGGGAAAATCGCGGCGCTTAAAGACGCAGGAATTGCGGTCGCGGATACACCAGCGACCATTGCCGATACACTGATTGTGCAGTTAAAGGCGCGATCGTGAGTCATTTCAATATGTCATTCTGAGCAAGCGAAAAATCTCGGATCGCTCTCGGATGGCTCACCCAACGGAAATAAACCAGAGATGTTTCGCGTAGCCTGTCCTGAGCGAGCCGAAGGGCTCAACATGACAAGGCGCTTTATGAGATGAGTTTTAGTATCTTCACTTTGAGGAAATATTACCTATGAACACACTTGCATTCATCGCTATTACCTGGGTCGGAAAAGAATACCGATTCTTTGGCTTGGACTGGAGTTACCTCATGGTCCTTGGCTTTGTCGGGAACGCTCTTTTCTCGATGCGTTTCCTTGTCCAATGGCTCGCGTCAGAGAGACAAGGCGAAAGCGTTATCCCAGTCTCATTCTGGTACTGGAGTATTGCCGGAAGCGTACTCATGTGTGTTTACTTTATTTTCCGACGCGATCCGGTCGGGATTCTCGCGTATCTCCCGAACTCACTGATTTACATTCGTAACTTGATGTTGATTCGGAAGCGCAAGTTCGCCTTTACTGCCGCGGCGCCTTCGCAACACCCGCGCGAGACGGGATAGAGGTTGGGGAGCGGCCGGTTTCGAACGGTATGGCTGGCTAGTGAGTGGCAGGTTGCTTGCCGGATGCACGCGATTCCCCAGCCGGCAAATTCGCCCCTTTCCAATCCATTGCCATGCGGATGCGTGCGCGACCGCTGGGATGATCGAAAAAGATGAATTCTTCAAGCGGCGTTGGATTGAGCTTGCGATAGGTCCCCAGTTTTAGCGCAACTTTGGCCATGCCGTCGGGCTCGCGTGAAGTGTTGATTCCGAAAGCATCTGCTTCTCGTTCTGTGACGCGTACCACCGTATTTAGAAACGGGGTAGCGATGAAGAGCAATGTACTCAGGATCAGGGCGAGCAATGGAAGTCCGGCCGGGTCGCTGATTCCGCGCACGCCCCATTTTTTTCCCCAGCGTTTTACTGCGGCATCGAAGAGAATTCGAGTAAGCGCGAAGCCGATAAGAATGAAAATTCCAAGGTAGGTGAGCAGCTTTGCACCATGATTAAGGACGTAATGCCCCATCTCGTGCGCCATGACAGCGCGAATTTCTGGAAGCGTGCATTGCTTGAGCAGATTGTCATTGAGCGCGACGCGTGTCGTGCCGAGTAACCCTGAGACATTCGCGCTCACACGTGTCGTCTGGCGAGAGGCATCCACTTCGAAAACTTGGTTTACGGGAATTTCATTCGCTCGAGCCATCGCAAGAATTGGATCTCGAATCTTTGGATCGGTTAACGGTTTATAAGTGTTAAAGAGCGGTTCGATGTAAACCGGCGCGATAAGGACAAGGGTTGCCGAGAAAATAAGCATGACGATAGTCCCCCAAATCCACCACGTGCGCGGGGCCCGCCGAAAGACGGCGTAGAGAACGACCACCAGCAAGTGTTCCGCCAGCTAAAGTTAACGCCAGACCGAGTAACTGTTCTCGAAACCATGGGGCAAAACTCTGGGTCGCCAGGCCGTAATGATGCTCGCGAAAAAAGTTTTCGTACAGATTAAGAGGAAAACTCAGCGCGTAGACTAAAAGCAGATATAGGATCGCATAGCAGGCGATTTGCACATTCTTGATCTTCGTGATGCGTTCGGAAAAATCGCGCAGTCGCGCCGAAAACCGCGAGCTCAGAAGAAGGACGGAAATTGCAGCTGTGAGAACAAAGTTCCAGAAGATCAGCCAGTAACCACCTTCAAAATAGGCGTTAGACTTCTCTCGTTCATTCCGCGGGACGCTCTCCAGCCATGCTTGCGTCGCGGCAGCAGGATCGAATGATCTTACACGCTCGGCTGTCGCGGTCGAACTGTAGCCGGGGTCGTTGACCCCGGCAGTCCGTCCAGAAGAGCTAACTTTTTCCGAGATCGCGCGTGAGGCACTTTCTGCTGGCTTCTCTTGCGCGGAAGCAGCCAGCAAAGTCATTGCCGCGGTAACAACGAGCAAGATTAGGATAGAACCTCGGGGCGTCATGCGCTCATAATAAGGCGGAATTCAAAAGAAGCAGCGCCAGCGTGATCTGGCTACGAGAGATCGTCGATTCAAGCGACGACTTTCGGACGCGAGACAGATCCATCCGACCAGATTGGCGCAAGACTCAATAAGCTGGACTACCGGCGTCGCTCATTAGAAGATGCAAAGATGAAAAAGCTTGTGTCGCTGGTCTGCGTGTTCTTTATGGGAACGTGCGTCCTCGGCAATTTATGTGCGGAAACGCAACCTGCCGATACGGAACGCTATGGACCGTATCCCACGAACTTATAAGGAGATCGTCATGAAATGGCTCGATACACAATTAATCGACGCTGGGAGTGCACGTATCGAGTGGACTGGCGATCCCAAGCCCGCCGATTTGGGAACAAAAGACAAACCTCTTTCCGGCTATCTGGTCAACTTCAAAGTAAACGCTCGAAATCGCTTTGGCGCTTACACGGGAATGCAAACCCACGGTGCCTTGATCCGTGACGGCCAGGTGATTAAAGGCCTGGGTTTCGGTTATTAACAAATAATCTTAAACAAAATGAAAATAAATCCACGATCGAAATCATCAGGACAAATTCTGGTCATTGTAATCATATTGCTGGTATTACTCGGCATTGCATATTGGTGGCTCGATTCCAATAAACGGCAAATGACGCGGGAAGGGGACCAATTCGGGAGGCAAGTGATCCAGGAACTCATTATGCAACGCAATGTGAAATTTTTTGCGGATCATTTGAGTCCCGCAATGCGTCTCCAGTATCCGCCGTCAGCGCAACAGGATCTCCTGACACAACTGGCCAAGCTTGGAGCGCCGCTGTCTGCGCCAAAGGTGGAGGGTGATATTGTGTTTCAGTCACATTTTTTCGAGCCGAACGGCAACTTCCACGCGCACATTGATTATCCAACCAGAGGAGCTGATATCAACGTAGCCGTTTCCCATCCAGTCGGTCGTTGGCAAATTGACGAGTTAAATTTCACGGCCGAGACGCCGCGATAGGCTACGCGCCGATAAATCGTCAAATCCTACCGAAGCACGAGAGTTGTTAGTTCAATAGACGCTCCAGCGAATCGAGACAGATTTGCGACCAGCTCTCCAACGATTCGCGGCGGGCCATTAATTCCTCTTTGGCCAGAAATGCAAGGCCTGTGATCATAGCCTCACGTTTCTGCACGTTGGGCTCTTTCAATTTGAAGATGTGCACGATCCCCAGGTGAACGCGTCCGACTTCGGTTGAGTCGTCATTTAAAAGCGCAACGATTCGATCTTCAAACGGTGTGTCGATCTTGATTTCCTCGTTCACTTCGCGCTCGACGCCCGCGCGGTAAGCCTGCTCGTCCAACGCAAAGAGAGATTCGTCGGTTTCGTTCATGTGACCGCCGATACCGATCGAGCCTTTCGCCACCAGTCGCTGTTCCCCTGCCTTTTTGCCGCGCACGTAGTGAAGCACCGTTTTTCCAAAGGCGATCAGCGCATAAGGGATGATTTGCTTGTAGGCTGGGTCGTTCTCAGCTTCGGGGCGCGGTATGAAGAAATTGCTTCCGCGCGACAGTATTGCTTTCAAATATTTTTCGGGCTCGAAACTTAATCCCTGGAAACTGCCGAGCTCGTCGAAGAGTTCTCGCCTGACAACCAGAACATTTTCCAAAGGTGCGTTCATCTTCAAGGATTCTTGCTTCGCTCAGAATGACCAGAGCGGCGCTAGAACGAATAGCTCATGCCGACCTGCGGGCCGAAAAGGTTCAGGCTGGGATTGGGATCGGTTTGCCCGCCATTCGATAGATGCTGATAAAGCGCTCCCACACTGATCTTCCAGTGCTCGTCCACGAGATAGGAGATCCCGGCGGCCGTTAAAATGTTGAATGTAAAATCCTGTCCCTGGCCCCCAGGAACTTCCGGGTGACTGTCGATCCATCCCAAACCGAGCCCGCCCGAAAAGTAAGGGACGAACCGGCTGCCCGGTCGGACAAAATTGTAACGCATTCCGAGATTGAGCCCGAAGTAATGGTTCTCGATTCCGCGAAAAATCGGTTCCGCGATCGCGCTAATATAAAATTGGTTGTAGCCGCGCAGCCAGATGTCGCGCTGCACAACCCCCCACCGAATGCGCGCGGTTAGGAATTCCGCGCCGACCTGGTAATCCTGTGGCGGATTGATCGCGCCGAGCAAATATCCTGACTCGACTGCCAATTCGAAGCGTTGCGGATTCAGTTCTGTTGTCGCCGCGGCAAGTGGCGGCTCCGTGCCGCCGAATGTTTGCGAGTAGACGAGAACAATCGCACAAGCAGTGAAAGCGCGAAGCGGTTTCATTCGGCGCGGCTACGATAAGTACCCTTGACCGGATTGCAATTGATAGGGGCCAGCCCCTTGCGCTGTCGCATGCCTCAGAGCAGCGTCCCTACCTGATAAATTCCATAAGATCGGACGGCAATGGACTGTTCCATTCATGCTCGCCCTCGATTGCGAGTTTCGCCGAGTGCAAAGCATGGCGTGCCAGGAGCAGATGGCGTTCGAGTTCAGAGGTCCACCCCGTCTCGATGAATCGCAAGTAAAGCTGTTCGTCAGATCCGTAAATCTTGTCTCCCACAATAGGATGTCCAAGTGACGCGAGATGCACTCGAATTTGGTGGGTTCGCCCTGTGTGTGGAATTGCGCGTACTAAACTAAATTTGTCGGCTTCGCACGACGCTCTCTTGCGGCGCGCCCGGCGGTCGCGCCCTACCAAGTGATCGGAGAAATCGGCGTTCAACTTTAAACTCCGTCTGCGCCGGAGCACCAGATGGATGAATCGTTTGTTTTAGCCAGATCGCTGAGCGTTGATGCTTGCCTTGTCTATCAAGGGCCGCATCAACGAGCCTGCTTTCCCACTCGGGCCAACCGAAGACAATGGCCAGATATTCTTTTCTAAGTCGCCGCCGTTGCATCAGCAGCCCAAATCGGCGCGCGACATCGGCTTTCTTCGCCACCAAGACCAGGCCACTGGTCTCGCGATCGAGACGGTTCACAATGGATACCTGGCCACCTGCGGCAATCTCGAACGCGAACAATCCACGCAATTCCTGCCACAACGTTCGCGTACCATCCGGTTTCGTGGGATGAATCAGGAGAAACGGCGGTTTATCGACAACAGCATAATCGTCGGTTTCATCAATGATTTTGAAATCAAGTGACGGCGGCGACTCAATCATTTCACGGCAATAATAGCCACGATTGCCTTGACCTCATTCCGAAAACTGTTTTACCTAGCCTCTTTAACTTTTGACAGGAGCACGTGGTGGAGCCCAAGGACATCAAAGAAATCAAAACCATCATCGATTTGATGAAGAAGAACGATCTTTCGGTCTTGGAGATCGAAAAGGAAGGGCTCCGCATAAAGGTTCAAAGAGGTCCGTCAGGTCAGGCTGCCGCTGTTGCGCCGCTTCCAACGGCGGTTCCGCCGAAAGCGGCCCTGGCGCCCACAGATGCTGCATCTGGTTTGCCCAAGGCGATCGAAACTGTTCAGCTAAGGGAAATTGTCTCCCCCATGGTGGGCACGTTCTATCGTGCTGCGTCACCGGACGGCTCGCCTTTTGTTGATGTCGGAAAAACGGTTACGGAGGAAACAGTGGTTTGCATTATCGAGGCGATGAAGGTGATGAATGAAATCAAGGCGGAAACCAGCGGTGTCATCGCCGAAGTCGTGGCTGAAAACGGCAAGCCAGTGCAGTTCGGCCAAGTGCTTTTTAAAGTCCGTTAGCACGGTATGGTAGGCGCGACCGCCAGGCGCGCCGGAATCGCGCGACCTTATGTTCGAGAAAGTCTTGGTTGCCAATCGCGGTGAGATCGCGCTGCGCGTAATTCGCGCCTGCAAGGAGCTCGGAATCCGAACCCTCGCGGTCTATTCGGAAGCCGACGTCGACTCACTGCATGTGCAACTTGCGGATGAATCCATTTGCATTGGCGCGGCGCCTAGCACGGAAAGTTACCTCAAGATCGATCGCATCATGAGCGCAGCGGAGATTGGCGACGTGGATGCGATTCATCCAGGCTATGGATTTCTCGCCGAAAACCCCCATTTCGCGGAAGTTTGCGAAAGCTGCAATATCAAGTTCATCGGGCCTTCTTCACAGGCCATGCAAGCGATGGGCGATAAGAATGCCGCACGTGCAGCGGCGCGAAAAGCCGGCGTGCCCGTGACGCCAGGGAGCGATGGGATCGTCGAGACAGAAAGCGACGCGATCCAGATCGCAAAGAAAATCGGTTATCCGGTAATGATTAAAGCGACCGCTGGCGGAGGCGGACGGGGAATGCGCATGGCGCACAATGAGCCGAGCTTGCAATCAGCCTTTCACAGTGCGCGCCACGAAGCCGAGAAAGCTTTCGGTAACGAACAGGTTTATCTCGAGAAGCTCATCGTCAATCCGCATCACGTCGAGTTTCAGATTGTTGCCGATAGTCATGGTCACATGGTGCATTTGGGCGAACGCGATTGTTCCATTCAGCGGCGCAATCAGAAAGTGATCGAAGAATGCCCATCCCCTCTCATGACGGCGAGCCTGCGCAAAAAAATGGGACATGCTGCGATTAAACTCGCCAAATCTGTTGGGTACGAAAACGCAGGCACGATCGAGTTCCTGGTCGATCAGGACAGGCACTTTTATTTTATCGAGATGAACACTCGCATCCAGGTCGAGCACACGATTACGGAGGAGGTTTACGGATGCGATTTGGTAAAGGAGCAAATCCGTATCGCTGCTGGTGAGCCGCTGTCGGAACACGTCGCGCATGCAACGCCACGGCTTCACGCGATTGAATGTCGCATTAACGCGGAAGATCCGGCGAAGGATTTCCAGCCAACACCGGGCCGAATCGATTTCTATTATGCGCCAGGTGGTCGCGGCGTTCGAATCGATTCGCACGTTTACACCGGTTACACTGTGCCGCCCTATTACGATTCATTGATCGCAAAAATTATCACGGTGGGTGCGACTCGAATCAATGCCATCGAGCGAATGCGGCGTGCACTCGACGAGTACTACATCACCGGCATTAAGACCACCGTGCCGTTTCATGCCGCCATGATGCGCAATGGAGAATTCCGGGCCGGAAATTACGACACCGGTTTCATCGAGCGAGTCATGTCATCGGGCAAACTCGATCTCACGTCGCGACCGATTCGGCTGCGCGAGTAAACTAGTGCCGCGCACGTTGCATCTCCTGCGTAACAACCGTTCTCCCTGCATCGCTGTCTAGAACGTGCTGCACATTTCTGAGATGCGCGCGTGCAGTCTGAAAAAATAAGGTCGCCGGCAGCGAGCCTGTCGCTGACAGTTTCTTTAAATCCGGTTTTCTCGAGGGATATGACGTCCACTTGGCGCAAACATCTGATCATTTGCTTGTTTCTTGGGTTGCTGGCGGTTCCCATCTACTTCCTCGATGTGGCCTTTGCTCAACAGGAGGGCGGCAATTGGATCACTCTCGATTTCCGGGGGCTTATCTTTTGGACTTACATCACGTTGCTAGCCATCCACGTCACCCTAAGTTCGATTGCCGTCCTGTCGTTTCCTAATTCAGGAGCATTGCGTATTCACCTTTGCTCAATGGTGCTTTCCGTGATTCTTCTCATCGCAGGATTCGTCTTTTATGGAAAGCTGCTCCGCGCGCAGACCGTCTCCGTCACACTTTGACGGCGAAACGCGCCGGCGAATTCGTAACATACCTCACTTTGAAGTGATTAATTGACACTTCCGAAAAATAACAGTTCAGCCGCAGTCGTTGTCACTACACTGTTCCTAATAGGGCTTACCGGCGAAGGGCCCATTCCGCTTGAATACATAGCTGATCGCCTAACTCGACAGTTTTGTTGTGTATTTCGAAACCCCGAGGCGAAAATTCCTTTCCCGCCGTGTCGTGCTGTAAGCCTTGCCTAGGTGTCAGATTTCCGAGCAACTGTGACGTAACTTGCTAACCGACTGGACGAACAGGCGATACAAATTCAGAAGATGACCGCGCGGCTTGAAGAGAGCAAGGTGACACCGCGAGTGGTTTTCAATAAACGCTAAGGGGTCAATCGACTAAGAAATTAGAACAGCAAAGCATTTGGAATACACCTTATCGCGGCCCTCACGGTGGGAAGCCGTTAAGATTGCTCTGACCCTTCCTCCTGCCCGTCAGCCAGCCGGTTTGGAGTTCAATTGTGCCTTTCTTCTCTGCCGTAATTGCCTTTAAGCGGCTTGGGCTCACTCCAAGCTGGCACAGGCTTTTGAATATCGTAGTACGGGTAGCTTGCTAGTGGTGCGCGATATGTGGAGACACCGAACCATAGCCAGAAGACGAAGCCCAGCACTACGATGATGGCTGCCAGTTTCTTGATAGGAATCAAGGAGAAGGGATGAGGACGTGGAGAGATTACATCCCGTCTCCATAACCGCGGATAGCGGTAAATCTGTTCCCGGAGCTCAGTGAGGCTGTGGCTTTCGTGAGGCGCAGGGATTGGGTTGGGAAACCTATTTATACTTACTTCTACGGAAACTCGAGACTGAAGGTTCCAAAAAGTTTTACAAGTGAAAACAGATTAAGAGCAATGGGAAGAGGCAAAGGGGACAGGCGTAAAGTCCGAGACGTTTCGGGAGCACCAAGCCTGGTGGTGGCAAAAATTCTGAACAGTATTCAGAACGGCTAAACCGCCGGAAACGAGGCACGTGTTTTATAGCCCGACGCACAACCCGATTGCGGGCTGTTTTGTATCTCGTGCTCTCGGCTCTGCTCACTCATTTCGATGTGCCGGCAACCCAAAAGTGGGCCCCACGAAACCAAATAACTCGCAAACTGGCCATGTTGAAATTCGCGATCTGGATCTGGTGTTCTTGCCACATCCGCGTTTTAGGAATGGGGCAATTCAATCAAAGAGGAAATAAACATTATGAAACCAAGACAATTACTTAACAGCATTCTGGCAGTTCTATTCTTGTTCCCTTTAATGGGAGCATTCGCTCAGCAAGCAGCGAACTCGGGCTCTATCGAAGTAATCACGACTTTTGATTATCCCGGGGCCGGAAATTTGACCTTGCCGCAAAAGATTAACGAAAGAGGCGACGTCGTCGGCGAATTCATCGATTCGAACGGGGTGACGCGCGGGTTTGTCCGGTTCAGCGATGGTAGCTTTAGCGATCCGATCGTCGACCCTAACGATACGGTCGGGTTTACCGAAGGACGAGGCATCAATAACTCACGCACAGTGGCCGGTGACTACGTCATCAGCGATGGTACCCTTCACTCGTTCTTCCTGTCAGGCGGTACCTTCACGGAATACGATGTTCCCAACACGGTCCAAACCAATCTGCTTTCGATAAACGATGCCGGCGACTTTACCGGCGGGTTTGATCCTGACGGGCAGCGGGATCTTCCAGGGGTTCATCAGTGTCGACGGAACCTTATCGTCATTTAGCGTCCCGGGAGCTGCCGGGACATTTGCTTACGAGATCAATAATTCAGAAGAATTGACGGTGGGATACTATATAGATGGAGTAATCCTTCACGGCTACTACCGGGATTCCAGTGGGACGCTGCACTTCCCGATCGATCCTTCGGGCTCCACTAGCACGGTCCTGTTTGGACTTAACGATAGGAACTGGGTGGTAGGCAGATATGCGGACAGCGCAGGCGTGACTCATGGACTCTTCTTTATCCCGCCAAACCAATTCTTCACTTTCGATTTTCCCGGATCGACCTTTACATCGCTTAACGGAATCAATTACACAGGGGATTATTGTTGGTCGTTACGTCGATGCTTCCGGCATCGCCCACGGATTCCTGGCTCGCGTCAGAGGCACACCGCCGACACAACAGACGGGGGCGGAAATTAAGGCGAACGTTTCCCGGTCGCTGAGTCACTCCACTCAACCCCTCGCCCGCGGCGTGGGGAGGAGCAATGCCGGCGCGCTGAGTTGAGCATTGGGGGCCTGCGGGGAGGCGCTTTTTGACGATCCGGGCCCGCAGGCCCCTGCCGGTATGCTGCGCAGTTCGAGCGCACCTTCGCGGTCGATCAAACGTATCTGGAAAATCACTTTGTATTAACGGCAAACCGGAAATCATCGTCACGTGCCTACTTAGATCAGGCACAGTGACAGCAATCAAAGTAAGACCTTAGATATTAGTCTGCGCAATTTCGGCCAGTCTTTTTTTCTGAGCATCAGCCCGCGACAGCGGGGGTGGCCGCATCTGCACGGCTCAAATTCTTCGCCCAGATCGAAGCCGTAGTCGATTAAGAGCTCTTCGCCCTGTTTGATTTGCCTGATACTGGTTAACCAGAGGCCACCGCGCTTCTTTTTGATGACGCAATTCGGATAACAACCGTGATTAACGTGACCTGCCGGACTCCACTGCGGTCGGGCGTCCATGTCGTGCTTGGCATCGAACTTGATAACATGGTCCGCGCCGCGCAGCAGCATGACTGCGCCTTCTTCCCACGGGATCACGCGCCCTTTAAACTCGATGATCGGCGTGCCTGCTCGGATCGGTAGAGCGGCAAACAATCCGATGCGGTTAATTGGCGACCTTCGCTTCTGCCATAGTCGCTTTCGCCGCTGCAGTTTAATCGCTCCTCTCATTTTTTAACGATTCACCGAAACGTAGACCCTGCCGTCTTTTGTTCTAGACAGTCATTCTCCGGTGGATATGTTCATGTGAACATGAGAACCATTTTACTGCGCCTATGGGCGCGCGTGTCGCGCAAGATAACCCGGAAACCTCAGCAGATGGAATTGAATTTATGGACTCGACGCCCAAGGCGCTGATAGCAGCGCTCGAAGCAATTCGAGACATGGCGGCAAATGCGTTAAACCAGCTCGGACCGTGGCAAGAAGAGCATTCCATGCGATGGAAATGCAAAGGGTGTCAATACATAAAGAATTTTACGAAGCCTGTTCCCCTGGAAAGCGCTGGCAGATGTCCACGATGCAAAAGTACGGAGTTTAGACCTATTCTGTGAGACGAGCTTTCTTTTTACCTGGCAACGTCCCGCCCGATTTTTCAAGATCGTCTCATGAAAGCGACGACTCTATCCACGAGCTTGCGGAAGCGATTATTTTTGATTCCGCTGCTAGCTTGCTCGTTGCTTATATCAGCGCAAGCGGTCAGTCCGCCGCCGGATGGAGGGTATCCCCGTGGCAACACCGCAGAGGGTCAAAACGCACTCTTGAGCTTTATGACCGGCACATACAATACAGGAGTAGGTTTCTTTCGCTGAGCGTCACCACCACTGGGAAGTTCAACACTGCATAGGCGCCGGAACCCTTTTGAGTAATACCACGGGCACCTTCAACGCCGCCAACGGATGTTATTGGCCGTGGTGTTGACACGGCTATTGGAAGAGCTGCGCTGACTAGTAACACCACTGGCAGCAACAACACGGCCATCGGTGAGGATGCGCTGTTTTTCAACGCTACAGGCACCAACAACGCGGCCAGCGGTGCGTTCGCGCTCCGCGACAACAGCACTGCCAACACCAACACCGCCATCGGGAGCGGTGCACTTTCTGCCAACACCACCGGTACCTAACATTCCCCGCCCAACTCCACCGCGATAGGCCTTAGGCCTGACTCGCGACTCACGCTGGCGCTCGGTCTGGGTTAGCGTTTCCTCGGTCTTAGTCCTCGGTAATTATGCCAAAGAGACCGTGTTCTTCGTCCGCGATTCCAGCGGTAAAAAAGACTCCATCAGCCTGAGGCAGAAGATCCCATAAGCCGTCGAATTGGAGAGGCGTTCCATCGGTGCGCATCAGGGTCTCAATGAAGGTGCCTGTGTTTGGGTCGTAGTTGTTAATGAGGCCGTCACCGAAATTGCCAACCCAAAGTTCGCCTTCCACGAGCGCAAGGCCCCATGGAGAATTGAGGTTGCCGTTTGAGACAAGGCGTCTCAGGAAATTACCGCTAGTATCAAACACATTGACAAAGCCGTTGCCGGGACCGGGGACGTCATCCTCCCTCGCGTGATCCTGAAGCGCATAAGTCACAAAGATTTCGCCATTGAAATTCCGAATGCCGAATGGGGCGTAACCCGCAGGAAGACTTGCATCGACGAAGCCGCCAGGGTTAACCCGATGGAAACTTTCATCATAGGTTTCGACCTTGCCGGTGTGAAAGTCTGTTACATACAGGAAGTTGTGACCATTGGCCACACCCAGTGTTGCGCCTTTGTAGATGGCGCTGTTACGGCCACGGTTCCTGCCGTTATCAACGGCGATAATGGCGTTTGTCGGATCCACGTTCGGGTTCCAGCCTGAAATGGAACCGTCTTCGCTGACAAAGATAAACAGGGCAGGGGCCGAGGTTTCGTTCTTTGTCACCTGGAAGAACTGCGTGCCGTTGAACACGACTCCAGTAGGATTCCCTCCTTCTCGGTTTCGAGCGGCCGTCGGAATTGTCACCACTAGTGAACGTGCCGTGCCGTCTTGCCCGTAAAGGGTGGAAACACCGGTGCCATTGTCGCTGACCCAAATCGTGCCGTTTGGCGAGACTGCCATACCCCACGGATTAACAAGGTTTTCATCGATATGCTGCGCTACACCCGCGATATCGGATTGGAAGTTTGTCCACGAGTAAGTGTCCCCCGAAGCTTTCGGGGCGGCCGCTAGAATTGCCAGTGCCAATAAAGGCAGAGCAATTTTCAAATAAAAAGAAGTTGTTTTCATAGGTTTGATGATTGTTATGATACAGGCAGAATCGCATTGACTGTCGCCCCGTGACGCACCAAAAAAGTAACGGCGTTGTTACCTTCTCAAACTCTGCAGTCGAAACTGTGGCAGTGAAGCCGCCCTGGCCGAGTTACGCTGGGGATCTAACTTCCGGAGACCGGATGGAATAGCCTACGTGGCGTACCGTATGAATGAGCGGAGGATCGCTAATTTTTCTTCTCAGGCGTCCGATAAAAACCTCCACCAGCTTGGTGTCATATTCGTGCGGGTGCTCCCATACTCTTTCGCATAACTCAGTACGTGTGAACACGCGGCCTGGTTCCCGCATGAGCACCTTTAGCAGCATCAGCTCGCGTGCAGACAGATGAATGTGGCGCGAGCCGCGATGTACCTCATGGCTTGCCAGATCGAGTGTCAGGTCACCAACACGAAGCTTGAGTGTAGGTTCTTCCGGGTACCGTCGTCCCAGTGCATTTACGCGTGCCACCAGTTCTCCCATTGCGAATGGCTTTGGCAAATAATCGTCCGCGCCGAGTTGTAGCCCGGTAACGCGATCCTTCACTTCGCCGCGAGCGGTCAGCATCAGCACCCGACTGGCAAGATGTTGCGCACGCAGATGCCGCAGAACTTCAAAGCCATCCATTCCTGGGAGAATAATATCCAGCACGATCAAATCGAACGACGTCGCCTTCGTTTTATCCAGACCTTTTTCACCGTCGTGGACGACAATTGGGTCGTGCCCGGCTTCGGTGAGCGTCGATGCGATTCGCCGCGCTAATACCGTGTCATCTTCAACTACCAGGATATGCATGGATTCTTAAGGCTGAGTGGATAATTAGAAACGCACCGTAAATTGCGCAGCCAGCAGATGATTGTCATCACCAGGAGCCGTCGTCTCATGTTGGTAATCATACTGCAATTTCAACTGCGTGTGCGATGTGAAGCGATAGGCTACAGCGATATCGATTCGGGCAAGGTCTGGACTCCAGCGAATGCTTTGTCCGGAGCCATTACTAACGTCGCCGAAGAGTTGCTGATTCCACCGAATCGCACCAAAGAACTGCGGCGTAAACTTGTATTTCGCTTCAATGTAGTAAGCAAAAGTGTCTGCGTCTCCCACTCGGGGCACTTGAAAGCGCGCTTCATAAAACTCAACCCACATTTGTAAATGTCGCCATGCAAAGCTGGCGTCCTGCCCGAGAACGAATTCCTGGTAATCGCCGATATCGCGTCCCGGCGGCAGCGTGGACTGAGCCTCGCGCCGAAAGTATGGACCCTCGCTCGCTGAAAAACCAAAGTTCCACGCCTCGTTAGGCCGGAAACCGACGCGCGTGCTGAAAGTCGGAGGCTCAAATCCGCTCTCTGTAACCCTCCACGATTCCGGACGCGACGACAGCGACGCGTTCTTCATTTCCACCGCGTAATCAAATCGATCCAGCCGGCCGGACAGAGAGACGCCACTCGCATAACTGGGTCCCCAGATCACTGGGTTGAATGCGTACTTTTCGTAATAGTAGGGTCCGTAGATGAAATCGAACACGGAAACCGGGGAGGATTTGTCCCGAATTGGCGTGACGTTTTCATAAACCAGCGGCGCGTTGATGAATGGATTCTCCCAGGAGAGATGCCGCGGAACCCAATTGCCGACGACCGTGGCGAACTTACCGATTTGCGCCGTGAAGCGACCATCATCCCAAGGCGTGACACGCAGCGCGTATTCGTCGACGCGGACCTGAGCGCCGTTGTCGCTCGGATCAAAACCGCGATCGAGCCGCGATTGTGCAAAGAAATAAATCTGCGATCCGATTTGGGCGTCGAGAAAAAGCGTGAGTCGCGGATTAAAGAGATTATCAACATCGCTAATGATGAGGCCGGGCGGCGGCTGTTCGAAATTGTAAAATTCTAAATCGAGAGTGCCGCTTAAACGCACGCGCAGATTATCATGAAATGCCGAGGCGGTGAGAGTAGTGTCGAGCTGATCGAAAAAATCATCGATGTCAAAGCCGCAGGCTGTGCAGGCAAAAACGCACAGACTGAGGGCGCGCAGCTTCATGCAACAGCATTAACACCGTCCGCAGCAGGAAAGCGCACTTCAAATTCAGTCCAGTCGTTTTTCGAGCGAATCAGGCATAAATCTCCCCCGTGCAGTCTGGCGAGCTCACGAGCCAAATTTAGACCTATTCCGTGACCTGAAACAGACGAGGGCGTCGAGCGATGATGGAAACGCTCAAAGATATTCTCGTTGGGCGGAATTGTGCGGCCCGTGTTCCCTACACTCAGCACAACATTTCTGGTCCCGCGAGCGCGGGATGCACTGACCCGGATCAACCCGCCAGGCCGGTTGTACTTTCGTGCGTTCTCGAGGAGATTCTGCACAATAAGGGAGGTATACCGTTTTTCTCCGGCCACAAATAAACCGGTGGTAAATTCCTTCTCAATTTTCACATCAGGCGCATCGGGAAGCGCGCTAAGATCATCGAGCCACTCATCGACGAGCTGACTAAGATTCACAGGTGTGGACGCAATTTGAAGATGTCCAGCATCCATGCGCGACAAAAGAAGCAAATCGTCAATCACGCCAGTCAAACGATGCGTTTGATGGAGGAGGCCGGACAACTCCTCGTAAATTTCCGGCTTGAAGCCTTCGCGAGTCAGCAATGTTTCCAGGCCGACACGAAGAACTGTGACCGGGCTTTTCAGCTGGTGCGAGGCATCGGCCGAATATCGTGCCGACCTTTCCAATTCCTGCGTGGTCGAGGCAAGCGCCGCTTCGGCGCGTTTTCGTTGCGCGCGATTCTCCTCCGAATCCAGCGCGAGTTTTTTCACGGGTGCCGAGAACCTGAGCGCTACCACATGGCTTGCGACGAAACCGCCTAACAAAAGCAACGCGCCTGCGCCGCCAATTTGCCAGCGGAGGCGATGCAGTTGAGCCATCGAATAGGCGAGGGGATAAACACAAATTTCGTAAGCGGCTGGGAACAGCGACCCAGGATTAAGCCGCTTGTAAAACAGAAGGTGAGGCGAGCCATCAATATTGACGCGAAAGTTGTCTTGCTCGCGATCAAAATTTGCGACCGCACTCGTTATTCTTTCGGTGAGGGATGCCTGCGCAGATTTTGGCAGGGAAGGCAAATGCAGTTGGCCATTAACCCAGACGCCACTTCTCATTCCCACCTCAGCGTTTTTCTCTTCAAGCTCAAGCGGTTTGAACCCGATGACGAGCGCAGAGATAACGTCGCCCGTATAGCTGGAGAAGATCGGCACT
Source organism: uncultured Verrucomicrobiae bacterium (assembly GCA_963836455.1). GTDB lineage: Bacteria > Verrucomicrobiota > Verrucomicrobiia > Chthoniobacterales > UBA10450 > Udaeobacter. The sequence goes on along the minus strand of CAWIJH010000003.1, from coordinate 258,170 downwards.
GCTATTACTTCGTCGATGGTTCCTCTGTCGGTTTCGGTATTTCCCCGGATATAACCGATTTGTTGCGTATCGGGCAATCTGCTCAAGGCCAGTTGCGCTTCCGTTTTCGGATCCAGTTCACCCACGTCGTAGATATTTGGCGGCTTAATGACTGCACCTGTGCTGTCGAGAAACCGATAAAATCTCGCATGCAGCGATTGCGTCGCCTGTTCCGGCGGCGGTTCGTCGCCTTCCATTAAATCGCGCAGCTCGTCTTTCGCGCTGGGATAGAGCAGGTCGATTGCGTTATCTTCTATGGCCGCATGGATCCGTGGCTTTGCCGCAAGGGCGTTGCATCGCTCTGCCAGGGCTGCGTGACGTAATTCTTCGAGCTTATGCAGCGACGAAATCTCGGCCTGGAAATTATCCTGCAAATTTCGTTCCGCATCGGCCGTAACCTTGCGCTGCGCCAGGTAAAAACCAAGGGCGGTTAGCGTTACTACGATGACCATTATTGCGGTGAACAACCGAGTTCGAAAGCTTGCTACACCTTCGTCTCTCGCTTGAACCGCCGGCCTCATGGGAAATCAACGTGCAGTGTCTGGCCGTCTTTCAGCTCGACAGATTTTTCGCGCGTGGTCCTGCTGTCGATCCAGGCCTTAAGTGTGTAATGACCTGCAGGAAGTCCGCTTAATCGAAAGTGCCCGTCTGTGTCTGTCATCACAAAATACGAACTATTCAATACCAGAATAAGTCCACGCATGTGGTCGTGAATGTCGCACCGCAGTGTGACCAGGCCCGGCTTATCGAAAACTTCTGCCGGGATAGGGCGTTCCTCCGCGCGATAACGGCCAAGGTCGAATCGCTTGGCAGGCGAGTAGGAAAAGATGTTGTGATAAGTGTCGTCAAGATTCGGGAATTCAACCCTTGTACCAACTCGTATCGGGAGAAGCGCTGGAATAAACGTCAAATCCTTTTGCGCGACTTCTTTCGTTGGGAGCGAAGCTGGTCGCGGGAAAGCACCGTCGAGGTAAACCACCGCCAGCGGCGGCTGGGTGGAAAGTACACCGCCTTTGGTGACGATCTCGTATCTCTTAGCCTGAACAGGAGCCGAACGGGATTTCGGAAGTTCTACGCGCCCTTCGACGACAGCACCCGCCAATAGCGCAACGGGCGTGATGAAAAACAGTGCGTTAAACCACAGCAACCCGCGGAGGCGCATTTTGTTTCCAGTTTAGCAGCGTTTCACCAGTTCGAAAGTGCCGGCATATGGTGGCGCGATTCGCTTGTTATGTTTTTGGCCGAATGGCAGCCATTGCCGGGAGAGCAAAGAAAATTGTGGCGATCAGGCTCCAGAAGATCCCAATGGCGCATGCAATACCGAGACCGGTGAGCGCCGGGTTTCGGGCAAGGGCGAGCGACGCGAACCCGCTCACCGCAGTCAAACCCGCGAGCAAAACGGGCTTCACCACGCCCGCAACATCGTGCTCAATCTCGCGCGTTTTTTGCCACACCAGTACAACGTATATCCCGTAGTCCACGCCGATTGCGAGAACAAGACGGAACGAGAGCACATTTAAGAGATTCAAATTGATGTGTAACAGCTTCATCGAAGCGATCATCGCTCCAATCCCGAACGCCAGCGTGACGACTTGGATCATCCACAAGCGAAAATTCCGATACAAAAGGGCCAGTAACGAGAAATCGAAGATCGCCATTAACGCGCTGATGATCAGCAGTTGGTGACGCGACCACGGCAGCAGATCAGCAAGCGCATAACTCCAGCCTGAGAGAATCATGGGAACTCCGGCTACCGGCAGGTCGCGTTTCAGGTCTTTGCTTTGGGCGTGAGCCAAGATGGGTTGGTTGGTTGTAACGAATCCGGTGGTCAACGTCGGATCGTGACCAAAGTAGCGATCAACCAGGAACCACCAGCTGGATGATTTGGGGAGCTGGTCGCGCCAGTTTGGCAGAGCCAGGTTGGGATCAGTAAGATGTTGTAAGTCGTCAAGCAGAGTGAACGCTGGCGCAAATGAATCCCGGTTGAAACCTTCAGCGTCCAGAGTTTGTACCAATGTTTCGCGGGCCGCTTGGAAATTGATCGTGCTTAGCTGTCGCCGATTCGTCTCCATCCAATCTGGTGAAAGGCAAAGCGCAGCCGGAGTGGAGAAGCCCTTGATCTTTCCGGCCGCCTGAAGCTCTCGCCAATGGGCGACAAGCTTCTGCCAGTAATCATGCAACTCCTGCGGATTCGCCGCTCGCACAATTGCCAATACCGGTTCCCAACGCACCGGCATTGTCTGCATGATTTTTTCGAGCGCCTGGCTTGCGCTAATGTTCTTTGGTTGCAGCGAGCGAGCGCTGGCCTCGAAATGAAGCGGCGGAATGGGCGAAAAACCGATCGCGGTCAGGACCAACAAGACAACACTTGAGAAAATCAGCATCGGCATGGGTCTTCGCACGGTCCAGTGCACATACTTTCTTACGCTTTCGAAAAGCCAATCATGAGGAACTGCCGCCTGCCGTTCCCGAACGAATAAGAACAAAATCGAACACATGAACAGTCCGGCGACGAAAATGCCGATGGCAATTAGCACGCCCAACTCGGAGAAGGCCATGGAGCCACTCAGGACCAGGGCAAGAAAGCCGACGGCCGTGGTGAGCGCACCGAAGAAAACCGCGTTTCCAAGTTTTGCTATCGATGTTGCGATTGCCTGGCGATGCGCCTCTCCATCGGAGCGCGCCTGGTGATAGCGTCCTATGGTGAGAATCGCGAAGTCGACTCCAAGGCCGACGAGAATCGCGCAAAATCCCACGCTGATCATGCTGAGTCGTCCGAAAAGAAGTTGACCGAGAGTTAGAGCGACCAGGCAAGAGAGGAGAAGGCAAAGGGCCATGCCAAGCAGGGGAAGCCAACGTCGAAAGCCAACAAAAAAAATCGCGCCTACCAGGAGTACCGAACCAAGCAACGTCGCCACGACGTCGTGGCGCATGCTCAGCGAAATTTCCGATGCAAAGGCCGAGCGCCCAGTGACGAGGACTTGCAACGGGCCGCCATTCCATCCCTCAGCGGCGATTGAACGAAACTTGTTTACTTCGCGCATCAAACGCTGGCATTCAAAGGCGCTGAGGGACTGCTGGTTCGTTTCCGCCAGGAAAACTCGCATCGTCCCGTCTGGCGACGTGAGCGGTTGTTCCTGCTCAATGATCGTGCTTTCCGCAAAAGGCTTTAGCGCTGGCGCGATCAGACCGAGTGGATCGAACGAAAGCTCGAACTGCGGGCGCGGCGAACCTGCCTCGATCTGTTCGCGCAAACGATGAAGACGATCGCGAATTCTCTCCGGTTGCAGGACCAATATGGTCTCGCGGAAGGAGTTTGGTTCCAGATTGAGAAGCAAGGGAACCGCAATCGATTGAAGATCGCGAATTCCATCAGGCGTGGACATTGGGGAACCGGCGAGCACGCGTGTGCACCAGGGCTGTTGTCGCAATCTGTCGGCGAACACTGGCGCGAACTCCTCCAGCTTATCTACGTCGTTCGGCTCGCATTGAAGCGCGAATGTGAGCTCTCGGGTTTGCTCGAAATCGCGATCGTAAATCTTGAGGCCTTGCACGGACGAAAACTTACCGGGCAAAACGTTGAAGATTTCGGAATCAAGCTGCAGCGAGCTAACAAGAATGGCAATGCAAGCGGCGGTCAGCAAAGCAACGCCGCACCATACCAGCGCACGGCGCTGGGTTATGGTTCGGGCAATGAAATCACTAATGCGCATGAGCCGAGCCACCATTGAACACGAATCGACGCCCGTACGCCAATGCTGTCGCAGAACTTGGAAGTCAGGCTGCCAGCCTGACTCGGCAGGCGGGCATCTTTGCCTGCTTGGTTCTGTGAAGGTGCGCTGAGGACAGCGCACACTACAGCCCCTCAATGCTGCAGAGTCTGCTGTCCTCAGCGGATAGTTAGAGGTCTAAAACCGAAATACGAACGTCTCGTTGCCGGTGGCGTATCGCAGATTCGTTCGATCCGACTCGTGAAGGAATCGATCTCGCAAGCCAAGCCAACCGCGCAATTGGAGCGGGGCTTGTGTTACAGGGCCGGACCATCCGTGGCCGGCCAATCCTCCTTTGACTTCGGCGAACGTCGCGTCCTGCCGCAGCGATAGCAGCGTGATTCCCGGGCCCTTGGAGACCGTTAATTCGAAGTCACCATCTTTAGAAAAGCGCACGAGCACCTCGCCAATGAGCGTTGTGTTTGGCGCGTGATACATTAGCTGACCGGATTTGCTCTGCCAATCGGACGTCGGATTTGAAAAGCGGTGGGATGAACTGGTTGCGCAGCTTGTTACGCAAAACACGGTAAACGTCGAAAAGGACACAAATACCGTAGCCAGGGTCCTGTGGATCGTAATCAGACCCATGATATTGCGCCAACCAGTTCGGCCGGCGTCGACGCCTCCTGTTTTTTCGTTCATCCGATCCTCATCGTCTGATTGATGTTAGCAAATTGTCCAGATTTTGGTAGCACGCCGAGCTGTTTCGTTCGCTTGGCGCAGCGCGCCAGCCCTTATCACAACACGGCGGGTGCTACCAATTTGTGCTAACTTCTGGGCCAGAAGATGAAGTTGATCGATCGATTTGTCAGTCGCGAGCTGATCGTGAACGTGTTGTTCGCCATCGCCGTGCTGAGCCTAGTGCTCGTGGTAGGGAATATTTTTCGCAAGCTTCTTCCGTTGCTGGTGAATCATGACGTGCCGATGGAATACCTGATCACTTTCATCGCCTACGTGTTGCCGTTCTCACTTATCTTCACGATTCCCTGGGGATTGTTGACCGCGATCTTGTTGGTGTTCGGGCGGCTTTCCGCGGACAATGAGTTGATCGCGCTCCGCGCGAACGGAGTGAGCGTTCCCCGCGTGTGCGTTTCGCTTTGGGGTGTCGCAGTGATGTGCACTGTGATCTGTCTCTGGCTTAACGTTCAGGTTGCGCCGGCAGCACAGGAAAAATTGCGAAGCACGATATTCGATCTCGCTACGCGCAATCCGATGGCACTCTTTGGCAGCGATCAGGTGATCGATCAGTTTCCCGGGCGCAAAATTTACGTTGGAAAGAAAGAAGGTAACAAGCTCGAGAACATCACGGTGTTCGAATTGAACCAGAACTCGCTGCCGGTAAAGGTGACGTACGCACGCACGGGCATGCTCGAAGCCGATTTGGCGAATAAGCAGATTCTCATGCACCTGTACCAGGCGCGTTACCAGGAGCGCGATCCCAAGGACCCGACCAACCTGCGAAAGATACGCGATGGAATCAATATGGTGGAAGGGACTCTTCCCATCAGTCTCGATGAGTTGTACGACAAGGAGAAAAAGCGGCCAAGCCGGTCTGCGCTGTCGATCGAACAGTTGCTGGAGCAATTGAAAAGCGAGGATAAGCGTGAGCGCAGCGCCAGCCGCACCGAAATCAATAAACGGTTTTCATTTCCATTTGCGTGCATTGCGTTCGCAATCATCGGGGTGCCGCTTGGTGTCACGGCACATCGCCGGGAGACCTCAATCGGGTTCGCCATGGGTTTGATCGTCGCCACGACTTATTTTCTCTTTGTCATCATCGGCGATACGCTGCGAGGAAATCCGCGTGCGCACCCGGAACTGCTGGTCTGGTTTCCGAATGTTCTGTTCATCATACTTGGTTGGCTTTTGTTCCGGCGGTTGGCACGGCAATAGATCTGCACTGCAGGACAGCTCCCAGCTCGGAGCGTAGAACGGTTGACCAGGCCGGTAGTATTGACGCTCGGAACCGGTCCCATGGCCTCGCGGTTGGCTTCATCAGCTATGCAATCATTAAGGCCTTCAGCGGCCGTGCCCGCGAAATCAGCTGGCTGACTTAAACGATCGCGATTGTGCTGAGGCTATATTTCCTTTTTGTGCGCAGCCACTCTGTTTTGCAGCACAGCCGCTTAATTGCCAAGATACAAGCCACCGGCCTGTGGCCAGTCGACCTTCACGCTGCCATTCACACTAGGCAGACGGCCCACAGGGCCGTGGCTACACTGCTAGCGCAATTAGCCGATGAGTTGCACTCTGGGCGCAATTCAGGCTTCCTCAGGTTCTGGTTCCAGCGAGAGCGAACGTGAGGCGGCGGAATGACCTGCTCGACGTTGGAAAACCGGGGCACGCGTTGAAAGCATACTATACAAAAAGATGGCCACGCAGGTCAGCAGAAGGATCGACGCGTAAGGTCGAACGTTGTTGAGTACATCAATCGCCCGTAGCGTTGGGTCGAGTTTCTTATCGATCAACATCACATGGACAATCATCGCCGTGCTTGCAGCCGAGATGATGAAATGAATGACGCTGACTCTGAGGCTGACTCCCAGAGCGACGGCGCTAACCACCGCCCCCCACATCAGGTAGCGCTCGTGCATTTGCCCTAACAACGCGAACATCACCAGCCAAGGCGCAGCAATCGCGACCAAAAGCCGGGGATCCCGATTACGCGTATGCCGTGCCGCACCGTACGCGCACAGGGCCAGCGCACCCAGATAAAGGAAGCGCAGTGTCCATTGCAACGTGAGTGAGAAGTGCAGCGGGCCGACATCAGCTGACCAGAAAGGATCCTTCAGCGACCAGCCAAGATTGGAGAGAAGCGACGCCAAGTTATGGCACGAACTAATGAAAAGATACGGGTAATGCTCGCTGCCATAGATAAAACCGACTTGCAACCAGGCGAAGCTTCCACCCGCGAAGGCGCCAATCACAAATGCAGCGCAGCCGACGATTCCGCCGATCCACGCTGCTCGATGCGGTAACTCGCGTTGCAGAAACAACAACGCGCTAAAGCCAGTGACAGCAAGAAGTGCGACCCACGCCGCTGGCGTACGCAAAAGCCACGGCGATGCGATTAGTGCCGCCGTCGATATGAACCCAGCAAGGACACGCAGCGCGCGGTTCCATCTTTTTTGCCACAACGGCCAAAGCACAAAAAACGGCGCCACGAACAACAGTTGGCCCTTGAACATTGCGCCTGTAGCCAGCAGACAACCGCATACGAACCATCGATTTTTCAGCGCTGAGAGCGCAGCAAACAGATAAAACGGCAGAATCCATACGTCCCATTGCGGCCATCCATGCGCGTCAAGAATCATGGACGGCTCAAGCCACGCCACACTCGCAGCAGCGAGTCCGCAAATCGAAGCGCGATGTCGAAGCGTCGGGTTCCGAAGCGAATCCGACTGTGTTGCGCGTGACTGGCGCTCCAGACACAAACGAACCAGAAGGAAGATCGCCACTGCGGAAAGCAGTTCGCACAGGAGATTGATCTTCAATAATGGATTCACCAGCTTGGGGTGCCCATCATCAACGCCTGGGAACTGGTTGCGCACTTCTCTTGCCCAGATTGCCATGACCAGAAGTCGCAGCGGCGGATAGTCGAGACCATAATCCTTGTTGTATGCCTTATGTTTCACCCGGTCGTAGAGCGCCAGGTAACCGCGGCCGAGTCCCGCCAACGAATTAGCAGAAGCTTCGTCGGGCGATAACCGACGTGCTTCCTTCATGGTCTCGCTGCCCCAATAAAAAGCATTCACGATGTCGTGCTGATAACGCACGTGCCTCGTGCTTCCCCCGATCCATCGGCGTAGCTGAACGCCACCAAGAAAAAGGGCAATGATTAACAACGCAAGCACTGCCCACCGCATAAACTTACTCGCGTAGATTTGGCTAAGCAGCGTGCGAATGCCCATGCGATACCCGGAAAAAGACAGCAGTTCGATTCAAACGGTTACAACGTCTGTTTTGGAAATGTGTTCTCCCGATTCGGTTGCAGCGTCATTAATAGCCGTATGAAGATCCTGATTCGCGTCGAGAAAATTCGCTCCGGCTGTGGCATTCGAATGTACGCAGCACCTAAGGCACATCAACAGCGATAAAGTTGGCTGCAGTGGTAGGATTCGGCGCTGTCTTCCCCTGTATTTTGCCGGAACTGAAGCAGTTTACACGTCGGTAATCAGGCGAACTCGCGCACTACTTCCGCGAGCTGTTTCACTGCGGTTTGCTGGCAATTTTGCTGACAGCCGAAAACCGAAGACGCGTTCGATGGTCTGGGTTCACGGGGCTACCGACCTCTCTCGATTGCTCGGATCAGAGTTACGTTGGCACGCTCGTATTGATTCATGTTATTGAAAACGCGACCCTGATCATCATCTACACCGCGGTAATAATCGCCCAGCGTTTGGGCAAAAGCGATTCCCCTCGGAGTCGAGAATTTGTAGCTCTTCCGGGCAAATATTTCGTTTCGGGCTCGCCATAAATCAGCAGAGCTAAGGCTCGAAAGGTCGGTCGCACTCAGATAGCGAGAGCTTGAATCCGGGAAGAGCCATGGTCCGCTCGCGGGCGCAATCGATGGCTGAGCAATCGTCGGTGAGTTACTCATAGGAGACTCTTCCTTTGCCCCGACTTCTTGCTGCGATTGCTGAGCGCGCGCGACATCTTCCGTGGGCAACACCGTCAGATCTTTGGCGGCCTTGCGTTGCGGTTGTGTTGCAATCGGCTCCGGCTGTTTGCTGGCCGCTTCATCTTCCGTCCGGTTAACAATTGGGATCTGTCTTTCAGCCTGGGCGGATCCGCTCAACTTCTCTGGTGCTACCTCTCTTTTGTGTCCAAAATACCATCCCGCACCGCCGACAATCATTAAGACTGCAATGGCGACAGCGATCAGAGTTGATTTACGCGAAGATGGTGGGGGAATTGGGGCCCTTGCCATCGGTCTCTCTCTCTCGCTCTGAGCTAGCCCGGGGAAGATTAGGGGACCTGCTGGTGAGGACGACATCTGTTTCATCAATGTTTGCAACGTCCCGCAAAAAACCGCTACGACGGAACCGAACTGAATTTTGTCGCCATCCTTCAACTCAGCGTCATTAATGGAAACGCTATTGACCTGTGTCCCGTTTGTTGAATTCAAATCTTTCAGCCAATAGGAGTCGGCGACTCTTGCGAGTATCGCGTGCTGCGCTGATACCGCTGGATCGTCAATGACTATGTGGTTCAACGGAGCACTGCCGATCGTGACAATGTCGCGAGTCAACTCATGCGTTACAAGATCAGCTTCCTCGCGGTTCACAACCAAGCGAGCCATCTTACCCTCCGATGAGTTCACCCCCCGCGGGGCCCCAGTGGTGGGGCCTTTCGTGCTTCCTGACGCGCGACCCAGCTCCAAGCACAAAGCGCCGCGCGGGAAGGAAACACGTCCTTCCAAAATTGTTCTACGGAAACAGCAGAACGAAGTTCTCCCGGCCGTTAAACCTCTTTGTTCGCTAGACCCGTTTGCGTACGATCGGTTCCAGTGCCGCTTTGGTATTTCCGATTTGCATGCCAACGAAGGGCGTGGATTTCTCGCAACAATTGGCCCAGAGTGCTCTTGCCTGCTTTGGCGAGCCTGCGTTCCGCTTCGCTCTTTGCTACAGTTGGCGTGATTTTGTGGACAAAAACGAGATAGGCAGCGACCGCATTTTCGAGGATTTGAATCTGCCAAACTGCGAATCCAAATGACTCCTACTGGCACAGCTGCGAGTGACGGCGCGGAATCAAAAGTACCAGAGCAGAAGGGCTTAGGACATCGATTGGCGCAAACTGACCGGGACCGTCAAATCCCTGAAATTGGCTCCAGCGGTAGGATTCGAACCTACGACCAATCGGTTAACAGCCGACCGCTCTACCACTGAGCTACGCTGGATCAAATTTTCTGGCCGAACGGCGGGGATACAGTTTGCCCAGAGAATCGCGAGCGGCAAGTTCGTTTCCAAATCTTCGACATTGATTGGGTTGCGGGGGTGGCCCCGCCATGGCGGGGCGCGGTCCTCAAGGTCTTTGGAGACCAGTTAGCTTATAAAAGCCGTTTCCTCCTTTTTGCTTTTTGAGTTCGAGTTCAAGTTCTCGCGCGGCGGACGATGTCAGAAGATCGCTTTGCCAGACTATTCTCCAAGGACCTCTGCCGCGAGTAGAACGAGACATTCCAGCATTATGTTGTTGAACTCGAATGTCGATGTTTTCGCTAAATCCAATGTAAAACCTTCCTCTGGTATTCTGGGTAACGTAAACGCGATAGGCCACCGCGGTTGAATAGAAATTTGGTTGCGGGGGCGGGATTTGAACCCGCGGTCCGGCAGTTGCCGGATTATGAGCTGCGTCGATGTAAACCAGTGATCGCATAGAAACCCTTGCCACGTCCCTGTCGTTTCAGCCGATTCTCCAGTTTCCTTGCGTCAGTCAACGGCAGCTCCTCACTTTGCCAGACAATTTCCCAGGGGCCGCGTTCTTTTGTCCAATGTGATCGGCCCGCATTATGCTGTCTGACTCTGCGCACCACATCATCGGATAAGCCAATATAAAATTGTCCTTCACGGTTTTGGATAACGTAAACGCGATAGGCCACCGCGAGTGACAAAAAGTTGGTTGCGGGGGCGGGATTTGAACCCGCGGCCTTCAGGTTATGAGCCTGACGAGCTACCAGGCTGCTCCACCCCGCATTTCGAGAATAATTTCGATATCGACGTTGTGCAAATCGAAAAAGCATTTGTCCGACCGCGACCACATGAAATTGCGTTCCCATTTGCGTTAGCCGTCGCGTGTGACTTCGTTGATGTGTGACCAAAGGATCTTCTGGCAAAATCGAAACCGGAAAAATTCTCGTCGGCACAGCCAGTTGGTCGGATCCTGGCTTTGTCGAGCGGTGGTATCCGAAAAAGATGCCAGCCGGCGAGCGGCTCCACTGGTACGCGCAGCATTTCGACCTGGTCGAGGTGAATTCGACATTTTATTCCGTGCCGGAACCAAGAATGGTGGAGCGCTGGTGCGCGGCCACGCCGGATCATTTCACATTCGACGTAAAGTTACACCAACTGTTCTCCTTCCACTCGACACAGGCAAAGCTCTTGCCGCCTGCCTTACAACGACGCGCGGAGACAGATGCCAGGGGACGCGTGAAATCGACGCCGGATTTACAAGAAGCGCTGCTCAAGCTTTTTCTGCGCGCGACGTCGATTTTTCGCGATTCGGGCAAGCTCGGCGTCTTTCTTTTGCAACTCTCCCCGGCGTTTTCTCCGCGCAAGCATGAGCTAGGCGAGCTCGTTCAATTGATCGAAATGTTGAGCGATTACGATCTTGCGATTGAGTTGCGAAACCGCAACTGGGCAGTGGGCGATCAGTTGCAAGCGACAATCGATTTTTTGCAACAGCATCATGCAATCTTTGTGAACGTGGACGCGCCGGAATCGGATCATTTCATGGTTATGCCGTCGGACGTGGATGAAGTGACGAATTCGAATGTCGCGTATCTTCGACTGCATGGACGCAACGCAAAGGCTTACCTCACCGGTAAAACGGTGGCTGCGCGTTTCGATTACGATTACAACGAGAATGAAATCGCGGAAGTCGCTCAGCGCAGCAGGAAGATGGCGCGAGAAGCGCGCGAATTGCACGTGATCTTTAACAATAACAATCTCGACTACGCGCCGCGCGCGGCGCTTCGCTTGCGCAAGGCGCTGGGTCAAATCGTCCAGATACCGGCACAGACAGCGGATCTGTTCTAGTTTAGGTTCAACGGTGCACGATTTGCGTCCGGATCGGAAATCTTCCGGGAATTACGCGTCACGATTACCGGGGCCGCTTGCGCGGCTGAAACGCTGGCTGGTGGCACATCACATGACTCTGATGACAATTGCCGACACGCCGCACTCCATCGCTCTTGGGTCGGCGATTGGAATTTTTTTCGGGTTCACACCGCTTTATCCGCTAAAGACCTTATTATCGATCGGTGTGGCGTGGGTTTGTCGTTGCAACAAGATTGCAGCTGCGATTGCGGTGACCCTGCACGACGTGGTGATCTGGGCAATGCCCGCGATCTATATTGCCGAATATCAATTGGGCTGCTGGAGTTTGCAGCGGCCGCCAGCGCAGCGTGTTCATTTTCGCCAGTTTGGACTGCACGATTACATGCATTGGCATGTATTTTCACGCGTGGTCTGGCCCACATTCTGGCCGGCGTTTGTCGGCTCAATGTTCCTCGCGCTTCCTTCGGCAATCATTATTTATTTTCTCATGCGATTGCTGTTGAGTCGCGCTCGGATGCCGCAGAAGAAGGCGTGAAGCCAAAGGTGGGAACGCGTTGTCCTCAACGCGTTGGCAAAAAATGGCGACTTTTGCGGTCTGATGCCTGCAGCTTCGCTGATTTGTTTTGGCATCGTCTTCGGAGAAGCCGATCCACCTTTGACGGCTGGAACCCGTCGCGAGGGGCGTTTGCCAATCGGAACACGTCGATTAAGGTGCTCCGGTTCGAGGGTGTTTATGCATTTATCACGTCGATTTCTCATCGTTTTTTCCGTGTTTCTCTCCAGCGCGGCGCTTTTACGCTCGGCTGCTGCCGCAGAGGCATATCTCATTGCCGATGCGCAAACGGGCTACATTCTGGAAGAGCAGGAATCGAGGAAAAAACTGCAGGTCGGTAGCCTGACAAAAATCGCCGCCGCGAGTGTGGTGCTCGATTGGGCGGAGCGCAGATCGGGCGATCTGAACCAGGCAGTCCCGATCCCGCAGGAGGCGTTTGTCGGCACCCTTGAAAACAATATTGGTTTTCAGCCGGGCGATAACATCACTCTGCGAGATCTTCTCTACGCTGCGCTCGTTCAGTCCGATAATATCGCGGCCTACACGCTCGCGTACCACGTCGGCTCAAAGGTAGAATCGCTGGCGCCCGGTCAGGCGAGCTCGAAATACACGCCAGTTGATGCGTTTGTCGCTCAGATGAATGCGCTGGCCAAACAGTTAAAGATGGACCGCACGCGTTTTGTTAATCCACACGGCGTCGATTACAAGGTCAAGCCGATGCCGTATTCGACAGCCGAAGACATGGCGCGTCTCACTCGCTACGCAATGAACAAAGCCAGCTTCCGCTTTTATGTGTCGCAAAAGGAACGCCAAATCTCATTCGATCGAGCCGGGCGTCGAATCAATTACATGCTTCGGAATACAAACGAACTTCTGGGAAAGATGGGCATCGACGGAGTCAAAACAGGTCGCACGGCGCGATCCGGTGATTGTTTGATCCTTTATGCCAATCGTCAGGCGGAAGTTGTTCGCCAGGGTCAGATGGAAACGGTTTATCCGCGTCATTTAATGGTCGTGCTCCTGGGCAGCACAAATCGGTTCGGTGAAGGAACAGCCCTTTTGCAACGTGGGTGGCAGCTGTACGATCAATGGGCTGCCGGCGGCCGCGTGGCCGACTCAAAGAAAATGCTTTGATTGAGCGTTTGCGCAGATGAAGCCACGGATTGGTGTTCTAACCAGTGGCGGCGATTGCCCGGGACTTAACGCTGTCTTGCGCGGCGTTGTACTCGCGGCCGAGAAGCTCGGCTGGGAAGTAGTTGGTTTTCGGGATGGATTCGAAGGACTCCTTCCACCAGGCAATCAGGCCATTCTCGATCGTCAAAGCATCAACGGGATCATGGCGCTGGGGGGCACGATTATCGGCACGACCAATCGCGGTCATTTTGTTGCCAAGGTCGGTGCCGGCAACCGGACCATTGTGCCGGCGGACATCATTGCAGGCGCCAAGAAGATATTGGACGAGCTTCATGTGAAGGCGTTGATCATTATTGGGGGCGACGGGTCGATGGTGACGGCGCAGCAATTGCAGGAAGCCGGCATTAATTGCATTGGCGTTCCAAAGACAATCGACAACGATCTCGAAGCCACTGCGACGACGTTCGGATTCGATTCCGCTGTCGCAGTCGTAATGGACGCGCTCGATCGGGTGCACACCACGGCGACGAGTCACAGGCGAGTCATGGTGGTCGAAGTAATGGGTCGCCATGCCGGCTGGATCGCATTGCACGGCGGCATCGCAGGCGGAGCCGATATTATTTTGATTCCCGAAATTCCATTCGATTTCGACAAAATCGCCAGCGTGGTCAAAGCGCGTGAGGCGGCTGGATATTTGGGGAGTGTTGTTGTGGTCGCTGAAGGCGCGCGACCAAAACATGGCGAACAAGTCAAACGCGACGTCGAAAGCGGTGAATTTCGCCTTGGCGGAATCGGCGAAATCGTCACGCGCGAGATCGCCAAACGCACTGGGAAGGAGACACGCTGCGTCGTTCTTGGCCATCTGCAGCGTGGAGGCGCACCGACGACGTTGGACCGAATTCTGGGAACGCGTTTCGGCGTGAAAGCCGTTCAACTAGCTAACGAAGGACATTTTGGGTCGATGGTCAGCTACCAGAATTATCAGGTGCGCCAGGTGCCGATCGCGGAAGCCGTCAATCGGCTCAAACTGGTTCCGCCCAACGGCGAAATGGCACAGACCGCGCGTGACGTCGATATTTCCTTCGGCGATTAGCACCTGTCATGTTGAGCCCTTCGACTTCGCTCAGGACAGGCTTCGCGAAACATCTCTGATTTGTTGTCTGAGCGTCCCCTGAAAATAGAATCCGAGATCCTTCGCTCCGCTCAGGGTGACAAGCAAAAGCATTGATAAGATTCGACACGTGGTGATTCTTCTCTGGCTCATGCGCCATCCAGGCAAGCAGGGTAATATGCAGCTGCAATGATGCAGAGTGTTACGCTCATGCAAAGCACCGACTCAGTGCTGATGGTTCGGCCGTTCTGGTTTTATCCGAACCCCGAGACGGAGGCCGACAACGCGTTTCAGGCTCGAGTTGATTGCGCTACTGAGACGCTCAGCGCGGTCGCGCGAAAAGAATTCGACACAGCCGTGCAAACACTCCGTGCAGCTGGCGTAAAGGTGCATGTATTTGAAGACACCGCCAAGCCTGAGAAGCCGGACGCAGTTTTCCCCAACAACTGGATCTCCACACATCACGATGGGCGCATCGCCCTGTTCCCAATGTATTCAGCGCTGCGGCGGCAAGAGCGACGGCACGACGTCGTTGGTGAACTACGCAAACACTATCGCGTCACGGACGTAATTGACTACTCGGTATTCGAGAAGGAAGGCCGATGGCTTGAAGGCACAGGCAGTCTGGTACTCGATCACCTTGACAAAATTGCGTACGTCTCGCTCTCAAATCGCTCCGACCCGAAGGTTATCCACCGCTTTGCCGAGGATTTCAGTTACGAGCCGGTCACCTTCACCAGCATCGGCTCCGATGGCCAGCCAATCTATCACACCAACGTAATGATGTGCATCGGGACTGCCTTCGCGTTGGTTGGTTTGGAGATGATTCTGAACAAAGCCGAGCGGCAACAAGTGCGAGCGCGATTGGAACGGAGTGGAAAAGACATTGTCGAGCTGTCGCCGCATCAGATTGAGAACTTCGCGGGCAATGCGATTGAATTACATAACAGACATGGTGAAAAATTGCTGGTGCTGTCTAAGCGCGCCGCTCGGGCTTTGACTGGAGAACAACGCGCAAGATTAACCCGCTACGTGCGTCTGGTGCCGCTTGAACTTCCTACCATTGAACTTGGTGGCGGTAGCGCTCGCTGCATCATCGCGACGATTTATCTGACGCCGCGATTGTAGCATATAGCGTAAATACGAGCCAAAGCGGCAGCATAGGTGCGCAGCAAAATCAGATGGCACTCCCTGTTTTTCGACCTCACGACGGAAGTGTCCAGAGATTCCTCCACCTCCCTCGGAATGACAAGCGCGAGGTAACAGCGCCACACGTCCTTGCGACTGGCTGCTGTCGAACTTATATTTAACAGGCGCATTCAGCGCGAGAGATTAGGAGGTCATTATGCCAACGACAATTGCTGCTCCAAGAACTAAAAAGACACCTGTAACCGAGGAAGATTTTCTCCCACTGCACGGCACCGATTACGTCGAGTTTTATGTTGGAAACGCCAAGCAGGCGGCTCATTTCTATAAGACCGCATTCGGGTTTCAAGGACTGGCGTATTCCGGGCCGGAAACCGGGGTGAAAGATCGCGCCAGCTATGCGATTCGGCAGAACAAGTTGACCTTGCTCCTGACTACCCCCGTCCGGTCCAATAATCCAATCGCCGATCACATTTACAAGCACGGGGATGGCGTCAAGGCACTGGCGTTGAAGGTGGAAGATGCCACCTCGGCGTGGGAAGAGACAACCAAGCGGGGTGGCAAGAGTTACATGGAGCCGAAGACTCTCTCAGATAAGCATGGCGAGGTCGTGATGAGCGGAATCCACACCTACGGCGATGTCGTTCATCTCTTCATTGAGCGCGAAAATTATCACGGGCCGTTCATGCCGGGCTTTCGCAAATGGGAGTCGAATTACACTCCGCCCGGAACCGGTTTGCAATATGTGGATCATTGCGTGGGCAACGTCGCTCTTGGCCGGATGAATCCGTGGGTGAAGTTTTATGAAGACGTGATGGGGTTCCGGAACATCCTGAGCTTCGACGACAAAGACATTTCCACCGAATACTCGGCCTTGATGAGCAAGGTGATGAGTAACGGGAATGGTTTCGTGAAGTTCCCGATTAACGAACCGGCGGAAGGCAAAAAGAAATCGCAGGTTGATGAGTATCTCGATTTTTACGATGGCGAAGGTGTCCAGCATGTCGCCATGGCGACAAAAAACATTATTGAAACAGTCACGGACCTACAAAAGAGGGGCGTTGAATTTCTGCAGATCCCTACCGCCTATTACGACACGCTGCTCGATCGGGTTGGTCACATCGATGAAGAACTCAATGCATTGAAGAAGTTGGGGATCCTCGTCGATCGCGATGATGAAGGTTATTTGCTGCAGATTTTTACCAAACCAGTAGAAGACCGGCCGACGCTGTTTTTCGAAATTATTCAGCGCAAGGGCGCGAAGAGCTTTGGCAAAGGCAATTTCAAGGCACTCTTCGAAGCCATCGAACGCGAACAGGAAGCGCGAGGTAATTTGTAAAACGGGAGGAGACGACTATGCCGTATTATCAAAGACTGGGCCAAGTCCCGAGAAAACATCACATCTGGTTTCATCGCAACGGATCAACGCCGAGCTACAAGAACGAAGGCATCGCCTACGAGCACGTTTTCACGACACAGGGATTCGACGAGGCGTATTCGATCGTGTATCACCTGCGGCCGCCCACGCGAGTGCGCAATGTTGAGTTGATCAAACATTGGCAGCCAAAAAAAGTAGCCGATAGTCCGCTGCGACATCATCACCTGAAGACAGCTAATATTCCGCGGCGTGGCGATCTCTACACCGGACGCATTCCGATGTTGTTTAATCAGGACGTGATCGCGTACCGCGCCAAGCCTGCGAAGGCGTACGACAAGTTTCAATATTATAAAAACGGCGGCGCCGATGAGATCATTTTTGTGTTTCACGGCAGCGGTGTGATGGAATCCGTTTTTGGCAAACTGCCTTATCGCGCCGAGGACTATATTGTCATTCCGCGTGGAATTACCTACAGGCTGGTGCCGGACAAAATTGAAGAGGAAGATTATCTGATTCTTGAATCAGTCGGTCCTGTTCGGATTCCTCAGCGTTACCTGAATCACGAGGGCCAAATCAAAATGGGCGCGCCGTACTCGGAGCGCGATCTTCACGGTCCTCGCGAGATAATTACTGTCGATACGGAGGAAGACGTCGATATTCTCGTAAAGGATGGATCGCGACTTACGCGGGTGACGCTGGCGCATCATCCCTTTGATGCGGTCGGCTGGGATGGCTATCTCTACCCGTTCACTTTCAACGCACAGGATTTCGAGCCGATCACCGGCACGCTGCATCAACCGCCACCGATTCATCAGACATTCGAGATCCGCGGATATGTGGTATGCACCTTTGCGCCGCGCATGCTCGATACGCATCCGGAAGCCGTAAAAATTCCGTGGGTGCACGACAACGTCGAGGCGGACGAGGTTCTCTTTTACGTGCGCGGGAATTTTGGGTCACGGCGCGGGATCGAGAGCGGCTCAATCACATTGCATCCACGCGGGATTCCCCACGGGCCGCATCCGGGGACGATTGTTGCGAGTAAGAATGCAACGCGCACAGAAGAATTGGCTGTAATGTTCGACACGCAACATACGCTCGAACTCACTGAGGAATCGCTCGGGTTAGACGACCCCAACTATCCCAAGAGCTGGCTCGATTAAGGCGATTCACCTTTCCGGGCGTAACGCGGCGGACTAGAGCCCGCCGCCCCTTGATGCTAAGTTAGCAAAATAGAACGCATGATTCAGCGACGAAATTCCGATCTGGATGTTGAGGAATCCTTCACCCGCGAGAGCAATCGCCTGCCCGAGAAAGACCTCGACAAAATCGCGAACGTGTACCGCGAACTGCTTCAAGGCATTGGGGAGGATATTGGTCGAGAGGGCCTGCTACGAACCCCAGATCGCGCGGCACGCGCATTAGAATTTCTCACGCAAGGCTATCGGCAAGATCTCGATCAGATCATTAACGGAGCGGTTTTCGAGTCGAGGGCGAGCGAGATCATTTTAGTCAAAGACATTGAGCTTTATTCGCTGTGTGAGCACCATTTGCTTCCCTTCATCGGCCGTGCGCATGTGGCTTATCTTCCCAACGGCAAAGTGATCGGCTTGTCCAAGGTGGCGCGGATTGTCGATGTTTTTGCCCGTCGTTTGCAGATTCAGGAAAATCTCACCACTCAAATTGCCGAGTCGCTGATGCGTTGTCTCGAGCCGTCGGGGGTGGCCGTGGTGGTGGAAGCGAAGCATCTTTGCATGATGATGCGGGGCGTTGAGAAACAAAACTCCGTTATGAAAACTTCCTGTCTTCTGGGCACCTTTAAAGAAGACGCGCGAACGCGTTCCGAATTTCTCTCGCTTCTGAAGGATTAGGTGGAACGCGTTGTCCACAATGCGTTGACAATAGCGAACGCGACTTGCCGCCAAATTTTACGCATGCGGCGCTCCGTCATCCAGCCTGCGCCTTCGGGGAATAATTTTGGCATCGTCTTCCGAGAAGCCGATCCACCTGTGCATGTCTGGTGCCGCGCGAACTCGGGATGAGCTGCTTCCGCTCCGCCTGCCGCTTAACCACGGGAAAACTGCTGGCTTAACCGAGCCAATGCAAGGGCGGCTAGCAACAGGCCGAGATCCCGCAATGCCACATCGAAATAACCCGGGATCAATAATAGGTTGATGATGATTAGTGCCAGCCAGGCGGCAACGATGTAAGCGAAGATCCGGGGCTTGAGCGCGACCCCAATTCCGGCCACAATCTCGATCACGCCGACAAGAAGCATTAACCCGTGCGGTTGTATCGGCGAAACTCTCGCTACTACGTCAGGAAGGTACTGGTCCCAGTTGACCATCAGGTGAAAGAACTTGTCCAACCCGGCGAGAATGGGGGCAACGGTAAATCCGAAACGAAGGATCCAGAACGCCTGATAAGCCGGCGAACCGGATGTAACGTCCGCGACATGTGATTGGTTAGTAGTTGTGTTCATGATCAGCAGTCTTGCTGTTGATAAGAAATAAGTCAATAAATTATTTGACTATTTAGTATCAACCGGATTCCTTTTGCCTTATGAATACGTGCGATCGATCTCTGTCCCGGCGTCAACGGGACTTTGGATGCGAACAACGGACAAAATGGAGTCGGGCATATTTGCGATCATAAGAAAACTGCGTCTCATGGTCGCGCACACGTTGATTCCAAGGAGCTTCTCCGTGAACTTTTGCGGCGTATAGGGGAAGACCCCGATCGCGCAGCTATTTCAACTCAAACCGACACGATGGCGCTGGTCCACGAATGCAATGTTCTTTAACGGACGATCCGATTATTTCTGTGAGCAATGATTCCGCAAGCAGGCATGCTTCGGGGTGATTGGCTGTGGCAGCAGCTAATGGACATCCGTAGCCACAGATGAAGTGTTTCCCATCCTCCTCACGAAAAACGGCCGCGCCGCCCAGCTCTTTCAGAATCCCAAGAGCCGCATCGATTCTTTGTTGGCGGGTTTTACCCTTCAACTCATGCAAATGTTCCCGGGCGACTTCTCGTCCGGCCGCGCGCATTCCGGCGCGCAAACTTCTTGGTGTAATCCGCCGGGAAAACATTGCCATAAGAAGCGAGACGAGTAGCCCGTATGCCTTGGGAAACATCTGTTCGGCGTCCGGTCCGAGACCGTACGTTGCGTGCGGTTTGCGCACCCCGCGCTTCAGTCCTGACTGCGTCACAAGCCTGTCACGTTCGAGACTGGCGAGATGCGCGCGCACGGCGTTGTCAGTCAGGTTTAATTTCTCGGCCAGCTCGTTGACCGTCGATTCTCGGGCGCGCAAGAGGCTGAGAATTCTTCCCCTGGTGCTTTTGAACAACCGCTCTCGCCAGCCTATATGTTTCATTAATTCTAAGATCATGAGGATCCCGAGTAAGTCAAAAACATGTTTGACTAATTCTTCGGCTGATAAGCTGTATCGGCGGTCACCATTTGCGGAAGAGGGGATGGCGCCATGCTTCTAACCGTCAGCAAGCGGCTCGAATTTTCGGCCTCCCGCCGCTTGCACGTCGACCGTTGGAGCGACAGCGAAAATCTGGCGGCCTTTGGCCCCGAAACGAATGCGCGCTACGGGAGCGGTCGCAATTACGTCGCCTATTTCGTTTTCACCGGTCCTGTCGATCCTGCCACGGGAATGCTGATTAACATCAGCGAAATCAAGGAGCGCGCCGGCAGAATCGTGCGACAGCGGTTCGACCACAAATTCCTCAACGAAGACAATCCTTCCTTCCGTGCCGTTCCGCCGACTGCCGAAAATATTGCGCGGCAACTCTACATCGATGTCGCGCCGTTGTTCTCTGACAACGGAGCAAAACTCGTTGCCTGTCATGTGACCGAGTCGTCCGAGCGAAGCGCAACCATTTATTCTAATGGCGCCTGCGAGGCGAACTATTGGTTCGAGTTTTCAGCTGCTCGCAAGACCATGTCGCCTCAGCTGAGCCCTGAGGAAAATGCGCGCTTGTTTGGGCCGGCCACTTCGATTCACGGGCATAATTATCGCGTTCGGTTGACCTACCGATCCACCAAACTATTCAGCACTCAAGATCGGCCGCTGGTTCGTTACGATGCGATCGATCCTTGTTTGCACGCTTTGCGGGACGAACTCGATCACCGCTATCTCAATGAAGATGTTGCAAGTCTAACTAATCATCCTATCACGACGGAGAGTTTGGCCGCGTACATCTACCAACGGGCAAACTCGATGATACCACTGGACCGCGTACGCCTGCACGAACGCGAAGATTTCTTCGCCGAGGTGTGGAAGAATAGATCGGTGTTTCTTGGGATGCGGATGGGACTTTATGCCGCACACCGGTTATGTGCCGCCACTCTTTCCGACGCGGAAAACGCGAAGCTTTACGGCAAGTGCAACAATCCGCTCGGTCACGGCCATGGCTATCTGACCGAAACAACCATCGGCGGCGAGTACCGATGAGCGCAGCGGAACGCTTTATGATTTTGTCGCGTTCAGGAAAGCTATTCAGGAGTCATTGGAACCGTGGCGGGACCGGCACCTCGATCTGGAAACACAGGATTTCCGCAACGCACCGTCAACTGGAGAAAATATTGTGCGCGCGCTCTGGCCGAAGATCGATAATCGGCTCAATCAGCAACTCGTTAGGCTGCGTTTATGGGAGACGGCGAACAACCGGTTCGCCCTGCGGAGGATCTGAAGGTTTGGCACGGGCGGCTTGCCGAGCCATCCTGCCCGCCTAGCGCGCCCTACCCAAGTCTTCAATTCGGCGTTGGACGTTGAGAGCTGGACGTTCAACCTTTCTGCCTCAACCGATGAAGCGTTATCTTATCACCGGCGCCAGCCGCGGAATTGGCCGCGCGATTGCCGAGAAACTTGCGGGTGCGGATGTTGAATTGCTTCTCCATGGCCGCGATACGGTCGCTCTGGCGGAAGTGTGCACGGCAGTAAAGCATCATTGTGGGCGGGTGGTCCGCTTGATCCATGACCTTGCTGTCCCGTCCGGTGTTTCCGATCTCATCGATCAAGTCGGAAAGAAGCCGCTGAATCTGCTAGTGAACAATGCGGGCATCGCAATTGTAAAGCCCTTTTGCGAAATCACATCGGTTGAATGGGAGCAAACCGTCGGTGTTAATATCACTGCGCCGTTCATGCTAATGCAGCACTTTTCGCCGCATATGCCGCCCGGCTCCAGCATCGTCAATATTCTTTCCATCGCCGCCAAGACTGGGTTTGCAAACTGGAGTGCATATTGCATGAGCAAATTCGCACTCGACGGCTTCTCTCAATGCGTGCGCGAAGAATTGCGGGAGCGCAAAATCCGAGTGATCAACGTTTACCCAGCCGCGACAGACACGAACATCTGGAGTCAGATCGAGGGAAAGTGGCCGCGTCACAAAATGATTTCGCCAGGAGAGATTGCCAGCGCTGTGGCGTACGCGCTCTCTCGCCCCGCGGACGTCACCTTGGAGAGTATCAGCATTTCCAGCTTGGCTGGAAATCTGTGACCCATTAGCCTTGGCCCCAACACAATATTGTAGCCACGGCTCTGTGAGCCGTTTTTCCAAGGACTGCGTTCCAGGACACGTCGCCTCGCAAGTCGGTGGCTAAAATAGCCGATAAAATGCTTCTCCTATGAGCAGAGTGGTCCAGAGCGATCTGAGCATCAATGTTATCGCCTCGATCATTGTATCACTGCTCTTTCTGGTAACCGGATTTCTCTGGGGCAAATACAAGGAACAACGCCGCAAGTTTGGGAGAAACCTGGAAGAGTACAGATTTCTATCCGTTCACCATCACTCGCGAGAATTTTGGCGAGTTCAGCCTGAAAGATTTTCGGCTGGGCATGCATTACTTCCTCAAGAACCAAGATCACACGGCGGCACGGCAGCTCATTTTCATCGGCGAACAAAACAATGTTCGTGCACAACTCGAGCCCGCTGAGCAAAAGGTATACGCACAGTTAATCGAGAAATATGATGGCAAGACAATTGCCGACGACACGCAGGAATTTCTCGAAAACTACGAACGGATTGTTCGCCTGATCGGAAAATCCTTTCCCAATACCGGAGTCGAAATCCTACTGCACAACCTGGCCGATCCAGCGCATTCCCTTATTACGCTCGAAAACAATGTTACCGGCAGACATTTGCGCGACGGCACAACGAATCTTCTGATTGATCTCAAACGGCGGCAGCTCCTGAACGAAGACAAATTGAATTATGACCTGAACATCGGAGCGCGAAAATTTAAATGCACGACGATCCCGATCAAACGAAAGGAATTTGGAATCGTTGGTGCGATCTGCATCAACATCGACGCGAATTATATCACCGAAGAAGTGCTGCAAGATCGGCAACGAATCGAAACATGGTTCCGAAACTTTCTTCGGACCGACATGCAACTGGACGAAAACATTCTTAGCAAGGACGAATACGCGAAGGCACTAAAAGGCAAACGCCATTTCAAGGACGAAGCTGTTTAGATTGTCGTCTCGAGCGCAGTCGAGAGATCTCTTGTATCAGATCTCAGTTTTAGCTGGACGCGATGATGGTCACTTGTTCCCGCTACGGAGAAACTGATCGCATGAATGACAAAATTCGAATCCAAATTGGCGACGAATTGCATCCTAAGTAGAGATGTCGTGGTTTGGAATTCATTTGATGCGGCGGCGCTTGTTCGTCTGCGCGCTTTCAGTTGTTTGTATCGGCGCAGTTATTGCCAGTGAATCTAAAAGCGCGGAGCCTGAGGATTGCCAAATCGGGACGTATCGCTTTTCGGATGGAACGATTGTCGATATCGCGCGATCCGAAGGTGACACATTTCGCTGGCGTAAATTCGATGGCACAACCGGGGTTTTGCATAAGAAGGACAACGGCTCGTGGACAAGCACATTGGGATGGACGGATCATCCAGATGGGCACGCGGTGTCTTTTACTCGTTGCGCGGCGGGTGAAATCGAATTCGATGGTAAGAAAGCCGACCGGATTCCATTCGATACGACTGACACGATGTTCGAAGGTCGCGGCGGAATTAAGCTTGCTGGCAGATTGGTGCTGCCGAAGACCAACGCTCCGGTTCCGATTGTGGTTCTCGTTCACGGTGCGGAAAGGGATTCTGCACGCGATTCGTACGCGCTCCAACGACTCTTACCGGCCGAGAATGTTGGCGCATTCGTCTACGACAAACGCGGAACAGGTGGGTCGTCAGGCAAATACACGCAGGATTTCGACACGCTGGCGGATGACGCCGTCGCTGCCATGCGAGAAGCGAAGCGAATCGCTGGCAGGCGCTGCGCCAGGATTGGATATCAGGGAGGTAGTCAGGGAGGCTGGGTCGCACCCATCGCCGCAACACACGCGCCCGTCGATTTCGTTATCGTCAGTTTTGGGTTGGCTGTTTCCGTTATTGACGAAGACCAGGAGGAGGTGGCGCTTGAGATGCGCCTCAAGGGTCACAGCCAGGAGGAGATTGCAAAGGCGCTGGAGGTTGCATCTGCGGCCGAGGCTGTATTTGAGAGCGATTTCAGCAAAGGCTTCGAACGTTTCGATGCTGTGAGAGCAAAATACCGCAATGAGCCGTGGTATAAAGACTTGCATGGTAATTATACGCATTTTATTTTGCCGTACACGGCGGCTGAGGCGCGCGAGAAGTTTAAGGGTTCTCTCCCCGGCACGCCATTCCGCTACGACCCAATGCCTACGCTTCGAGCTGTCGATGTGCCACAATTGTGGATTCTCGGAGAAGACGATCTCGAAGCGCCGAGCGCTGAAACGAGTCGCCGTATCAAGATGCTGATTGCGGAAAAAAAGCCAATCACGCTTGCGCTATTTCCTGATGCCGAGCACGGAATGACCGAATACGAAGTGGGTTCAAATGGGGAGCGGGTCTCGACGCGATACGCGCCGGGCTACTTCGCCATGATGCGCGACTTCGCGCGAAATGGTCATCTATCGGCCACCTATGGGTCGAGTCTGGTCGTCAAACCGAAGATGGACCCGCCGCTGACTGGCCAGGATCGAAAGTAAAAAAGCGGAAGAGTGCTGCCGCGCCAAACCGTGACCGTCATTCCGGCGAAGCGTGGAGCGCTGCCTGGTATTCCGGTTTCTTGTGATACTCGACCAGGCGGAATCCCCAACCGATTAGTGTCGCGAGATCTTTGGTCTTTGTCTTCTTCTCGTTTAGGAACTTTTCGATTCTGGTTTTCAGTTCCGGCTGTTGATCAGTCGTGTCGAGAATTTCGAAAATCTCCATCGACAACAGCCAGTCCTCCGGGTGTTCGGCCTGCTGTGTCTCCCAAATTTCGCCGAGGCGTTCATAGCCAGTTTTGCTTTCGCGAATCTTGCGGACCTGTGCGTAAAGGTTTTCCAGTCGCCTGCGTTTCGCGTCCGACGGAACCTTGATGGTGCGTTCTTTTGGAATCAATGCCACCTGGTTGTAAGCGTCCTTGTCTGCAGCGCCGTTAAAGACCGAGCTAATTCGTTCGCCAACGGCCATGTCGTAAAAGCCCCAGTCAGGCTGGAACAGGACGCGGTCGCGATATTTTGCGCTGCAGTTTACAAACGTGATCAACAGTAATTTCCCATCGTGACGCAGAATTTTCTCAACCTTACCGGATACGATGATGCCACTGACGAACTCGATCTTCGCCTTTCTACCTTCAACAATTCCAAGGGCGTGCAGTTGGTCGTTAGTGAGCAGCTCCGGCGCCGTTGATGTTTGTTTCCATTTGCCGACCGGTGAACCGAAGCCCTCCTTATGATAATCGATGCCGTGGCCTTCGAGTTCTTTGCCTTCAAATGCGAGTGCCGTTTTGCCGGTTGTCCGCAGATAAATCGGCGAATTGTTTTCGTCTGTTATGACCTCGGTGAAAATTCCGCTGACTTGGAGACCGGACGAATACTCACAGGTGGCGGTGTTATTGCATTCGATGGCTTTGCTGATGCTTTCCAACCCGCCAACTTTGAATGCCATCTTGCTGGCAAATTCTTCAAGCACGTCTTTGAGATGCTGAAAATCGCGACAGACAAAAAGTTGCGGTTGTTTCGTAGTGATATCGAACGCGCAGTTCTGAGCGTCAATTGAGTAGGGAATCTTCTTTACCTCAGGCTCAAGGCATGACACCGATTCACCGATCGAGGAAAGCAATCCAGCGCCGTAGATTTTTGGATCCTCGAGTGTGCCTATGAGTCCGTATTCGACCGTCCACCAGTGCAAACGCGAGAGCAGGGCCATTTCGGAGGGCGTGCCGAGATTTTTCTGCCGATGTTCCACCAGTTTCGTTGCTTCATCGACTTCTTTCGGATCAGCGTTCGGCCGCTCTTTCAGGATCGATAAGTGCCGGATCGCTTGATACAGTTCGAAATCTTTCCTGGACGACATTGCTTTCGCGCCGATTTCGCCAAAGCGCTGCAAATAATTTGAGTATTCGCGGTCGACAATAATCGGCGCATGACCGGCGGCCTCGTGCACAATGTCCGGAGCCGGCGTGTATTCGATGTGATGGATCTGGCGCATATCGCACGCGATCACTAGCACCTTGTAGGCTTGAAACTCCATGAACGCCGCCGGGGGAATGAAACCGTCCACTGCCACAGCTCCCCACTCGATCTTTGCCAGAATATCATTCATCTCTTCAATGCGCGGAATGCGCTCGAAGGAAATGCCCGTGTTGAGGAGGCCCTGAAAATAAACTTTGTGCGCGTATTCTTTCAGGAAAAAAATGTTCTGACGCATGATGAATCGCCAGACCGCGTGATCGACCGATGTGTAATCGTCGTATCGCTGATCGACCGCGAATTGGAGTAAGTGTTTCGGACAAGCAGCGACCGCCGCGTTGCTGTAGGTGATACCGCCTCGAGATTTCATCGCTAAGCTCCTTGGGAAATTAAAGTAACGTATGACTCGTTTCGCCAGGGAGCAAGATTGATTCCGTCAGCTACAGTTTCCTTCGCGCGCGAATTACGCGTCGCGCGAGCCAGATGACGCCGACAATTGCAATCACCCACGGCGCGAGAAACGCGATCGCCACACCAATCATTCGCAAGCTCCACATAATTGCGCCCGCACTTTGCCCCAGTGTACGTCGCAGCGTGGCAAGCAAGCCGCTTTCCTCGGTAACGATATTGCCCTGGCTGTAAACCTGGATCGAAATGTCCGCCGGTGCGTTTGATTCATCGACCTGCGGTTCCGCGCGGTCCTGACGTTGCACGCTCACGTTCTGAACCTTGCCTAACGAGTCGAGCGATTGCATGAGCGCCCTGTAATTTTTCAGCGGTACGCGCAGCGAAACATTTGCCACTTCGCGCCCGTCCGGGTCACGACTGAAAGTTGAGCTGCGGACGCGGCCGCCTTGCTTCTCGGCAAGAGTGCGAAGTTGCTTTGCCTTTTCGTCTACCGAAGAGGTCCGAATGCGCAGGCTGGTTTGCTGGAAAGCTTGCTCCTGTTCTTCGCGAGAGATCGTGATGTTGAGTTCCATCTTGTCCCGTTTGGTCCTGGCATTTTCCGACATTCCACGGCCACCTTGCGCGATGCGTTGGGTCTGAGTCTGGAAATTTTCCACGCGCCCAAATCCTTTGACATGGGCGATTACAGCATCGCTTTCTTCCGGCGCGATAAGCATGCTCAGCTGCGCTGAAACGCGTCCAGAGTAATCGCGGTTTAATTGCGCATTTGTGATCTGTACCTTTGGCGAGGCCAGGCTCTTGGCCTCGTTGTAAATTTTCTCCACGTCAGGGGTATAAAGAGAGAGTTGCGCGCGCTCCTTGACCAGGAAAGCCGCTGGTTCTTCCATGTCCTTTTCGGCGAGCGAAATCGTTACCGTGGCGAATTGCACTTGCGAATCCCAATATTTTAGCTCGCCCTGCATCTTCTCGATCTCTTCGCGGACACGGCCCAGTTCCTTCTCCACCTGAAGTAAATCGGAAACCTTGCCTGTCTTGGTTTTCAACATCTCGATCAGGCGCTGCTCCATTACGTGGGCATTTTTCAGGCGCGCATCGGTATCGAAATAAGCCTTGGTCACGTCTTCAGTGCCCAACGTCTGGTTTTTCAGTTCGCCAAGGTTCCGAATCTTTTGCAGAAAGCGATCAAGGTTTTCCGGCAGCAGCTTGACGACGACTTGCCCACGTAGCTTCCCGTTTGCCTGTTTCTCAGAATCCGTTGTAGCGACGTAACCGTGTTCTTCGTTCGCAAATACAGTGATCTTCTGGACAGCATTATCAAAACTGACGATCTCCAGTTCGACAGTTGCGTTGCGAATCAGCTTGCGATTGGCGAGTGCCGAAGCAGGCTCCTGCAACTGGAGCTTGCGCGACGTCTTCGGCAGCAGACGGAATATTTGAACCAGTAACGATCGTTCGCTCCACCTCAGCACGCGCGCGTTCCTGGTCTTTCGACTGAGCTGGAGCCGGTGGCGGTGGCGGTGGTTCCTTCAGCGCCAAACCTTGTGGTCGGCCGGCGGCGACTTCGCCTGACTTGGCTAAAGCCCCGGCTTGACTGGCGTGATTGCGCAGCAAATTGTTCCCCGACGTAGCGTTCGCGTTCGCGCGGCGCGGTTACAGATTCTCCTGTGATCATCCGTCCGATCTGCACAAGTCCGAGCAACGCGGCAGCGACCGCTGCGATTTGAGTAGCGCGCATGCGCATTAAAGCGACGAGCAGTTTTACAAGTCCACTTCGTTGAGGGACGCGATTTCGAAATCCCGCCAGCATCCGTTGTTCGAAAACTGGATCGGGTTTTTCCTGGGCGAGAGTTTCTTCCAGAATTTTATTCATAACTTTGATTTCCTGATGAGTTTTTCGGCATACGGCGCAATCGACCAGGTGCGCGTGAAGCGCGCTTCGTTCATTATTAGAAAGCTCGCCGTGCAGATCGGCGGTCAGCCAGGTGTCGATTTCGTCGTGAATCGTCGCCATACGTTTAATCCATTGAAGCGAGAGCAGGGCGAAGTTCTTTGCGCATGGATGCAAGCGCCCGTCCGAGAATTCCTCGCAGCGCCCCGTTTGTCAGACCCAGGGTGTTTTCGATGGTGCGGTAATCCATTTCTTCGAAATAGCGCAATGTGAGCGCGGCCCGATGGAGTTCCGGTAACGCTGCGAGCGCGGACTGCAATCTTTGATCCAAAGCACTCGTGTTCGACGGGCCCGGTTCGATCGGTTCGGTCACGTGTTCCGGCAAGGGAACAGTGCGGCGTTTGCGAAAAACATCGCGCGCCTTGTGTCGTGCGATGGTTGCGATCCAGGCAGGAAATTTTTCCGGATCGCGCACGCGCCAGCGTGTTTTCCATGCTTTGACCAGCGAATCTTGCACCACATCCTCTGCCTCCTCGCGGCTTTGCAGAATGCCGTAAGCAATAGCGAAAAGTGTCCGGCTATGGGTGCGAATAATCATTTCAAACGCCTCTCGATCGCCGTGAATGGCTGCCCGATACTGTTCGCGTTCACTGGGATCCATTGGTTCGATCTAAAGCCTAGACGCTCGACACCACGATTCCGCGCGAAAATTCTTCGGCAATTTTAGGTGGATCGGCTTGTCCCGAAGACGATCACGAACAAACCACCGAAGGCGCAAATATCAGATGGCAAAGCCGCAACATTGGCAACGCGTCGAGGAGTCGCCGCGGCGACCGTTCCACCTAGAAAATAAGGACAGTATTTCCTACGCTTACGAGGTCTTTCACGCGCGCGGCATCCCAGTTCGCCAGCCGAATGCAGCCGTGACTGGCGGCGCGGCCGATGGTTTCGGGATTGTTCGTACCGTGGATGCCGATGCCGGGCTTGTTCAAACCCATCCAAAGGACGCCAACGAGGTTATTCGGACCGGGTGGGAGATTGTAAAAATTTTCCGTGCGCACACCGTAATTGAGCATGCCTTCATCATAGCGGAACCACGGCCAGACGTTTACGCCGAGAATCTTCCACGTGCCCACTGGCGCCGGCAGAGTTTTCGATCCGGGCGTAATCGGAAAAACACAGACCAACTGATCGTGGTCGAAGACCTCCAGAAGGTGCTCGTGCGTATCGACAAAAACCTTCCGAGAAGCGAACGCCGGATTTTCAGGAACTTTCCCCTCGGTGAACTTCTCAACCTCGAAGGGCAATACATTCGGCACCTTCAAAGTTTCGCCCGGCTGAAGGTGCTCCCAGTTCTTTCCGGGATTAAGTTTCTGAATGTAAGACTCGGCCGAATGATAACGCTCGGCGACGAACTCGAGGAAGGATGTATAGGGCAGCCATTTTAATCTGGCCTGCTCGGCACGGCTTCCCGGCACATTGCCGACCAACTTTAGATCTTCATCCCTGATCGTGTAAGTAGTGTAAGTCACCGGCACTTGATCGAGCATCCATTGATCGACCGCACCAGTCTTCGGCATAGCGTGCGCATGTTTGTATGAGATGAGCGCTTTGCGAAAGAATTCGCCCATTCGTCCGTCAATCTTCCCAGGCCCGAAATCGCTGTTGTCCAAAAAAATCTGCAGTCGCGTAGCGGTCTCCTCGTCGTAATTCGGCAACGCGACGGGATAAACGCGAGGCGGAGGAGTGGTTTTCTCCTCCGGCGGTGTGGTGTTCTCCTGCGCCAGCACGAAGGTTGTGACCGTGGTGATCGCGAAAATACAAAAAACGAACTTCATCGGCGGAAGTTATGCGCGATGAATCCGCGGGCGCAAACGCGATCTTCTTTTCGTCATCCTGGCGGAACCACTGCCTCTTTAGCTAGCGTGTCGGCCTCGTTCTGGCAACCCAGCCGCCCCCGGGTCGCCACAATCAGCACTAGCGCCAATGCGCACGCGCCTATCGTGAGGTTCGAGTAGCTGCCGAGGACTGCTGGAATGGGGAAAAGCCGGATCAGACTCGTAGCATAGAAGGTGTTCCAGGAGGCGTGCACCAGAATAGCCATGAGTACGCTGTCTCTCGTGTTGTTGACCACCCAAATGATAATCAAACGCAGACCCACGAGAGCGAAGGCGAACACCGCGAAGTCGAGGACGGTTCCCCTCGGGGGTATGTCGCTTAGATCCTGGGACGGAATCAAGAATCCGGGCAGGTGCCAGAGCGCCCAGAGACCACCAAGAACAAGGCCCCCGACCAACGAACCGTACAAACGCTGCAAGCGAAACTGCGCAAAGCCGGTCCATCCCGGTTCTTCGAAGAGTGGTCCTCCGATAACTGCCATGGTGATGAAGGCCTGCAGGTAGGCCACGCGGAACGGTTGGCCGGAAACATCGAGCGATTCCAACGCCCCGGGTCGGACGATAGTAGCGAGCACCATTACTGCCGGCAGACCAATAAGGGCAAACAGGTACCATCCAAGCCCCACGCGCCAGCGCACGATCCGCCGCAACAAGCGACTCACGCCCGGCCACCCTTCAATTGCGCCCGTCATGATCAATCCCGACAGGGCTGGTCCGAGCAAACCGGCGATGGCGAACCAACGCACCGCCTGTGAACTCAGATTCAGGACTCCGTAATACGTGAGCAGACCCGGCAGGAACATGAGCCAGGAGAAACTAAAAGTGAGGAGGAAGTAGCAGATTAAACCACGGCAAGCGGGTAAGCGATTGAGAACGGAGGCAGGCTGTGCGGGTTCCGTAATCAACTTCGGAACTTTCCTTCAAGTAAAGCAGTCATGTAAATCCAAGGGTATGACGTTCGAGTGCGATAATGCACTATCCTTTGTCATGCCATCACCGACTCTTCCGCAGATAGGCGAAGATTATGGTGCAGAATTACAACCTTGAGGCAATGGGGGATAGCCCTAGTCGAGTGAACAAAAGCAATTCGATTCTGTCATTTGAATCGGATTGCTTGCCATTTGGTACGTCAGTTCTAGTTTTGGCGCGGTGAAAAAGATCGAGGCAATCATCAAGCCTTTCAAAGCAGAGCCGGTGAAGGAAGCCCTAATGGCAGCAGGTGTGGAAGGAATGTCTCTTAGCGAGGTGAAAGGATTTGGCCGACAGAAGGGACACAGCGAAATCTATCGCGGCACGGAGTACACCGTTGATTTTCTTCCGAAGATAAAATTCGAGATGATTGTTCCAGACGACCGCGCACAGCGGGCTGTCGAGGCAATTTTGGGAGCAGCCAAAACAGGGAAGATCGGCGATGGCAAAATCTTTGTGACCGAGGTCGAAGAGGCGGTGCGCATTCGAACCGGTGAACGCGGGACGGAGGCACTGTGAGGCGCGAGGCGCCTCGCGTTACGCCGTTGAATCGTTGAAACGTTACAGCGAGATGCGATCCAAAGATCCAACCTTTTTAAGAGTCTGCCTCTTTCAATTTCTTAGCGCTTCGGCGCTGTAACGAAACAAACTCATGCAAGAGTATCTGTTATCGGTCTTCCTGGGAGTCGTCGAAGGGCTGACGGAATTTCTTCCGGTAAGCTCAACCGCGCATTTGCGCATCTGCGAAGCGTTGCTGCATATCGACCTTCACGACGGTTTCTGGAAAATGTATACGATCGTTATC
The DNA here is from genome assembly GCA_963836455.1 of uncultured Verrucomicrobiae bacterium. Lineage (GTDB taxonomy): Bacteria > Verrucomicrobiota > Verrucomicrobiia > Chthoniobacterales > UBA10450 > Udaeobacter. Next base: position 225,794 of record CAWIJH010000003.1, on the reverse strand, counting down.
CAACTCGGCGCCATTATGGCGTTACCCGTTTACTTTTGGCACCGCATCCTGCAGTTTGTTCGCACGTTTCCAAAAGGCGAACGCGGCGATCGCACGATTTTCACGCACCCGTTAAGCCTGACCTTGATTGCGTTTGTTGTAACCGCAGTGCCAGCATGGGCACTGACGAAACAAATCGGCAAAAACCTGGAAAATCTCTGGGTGATGGCCCTCGCGCTTCTTATCGGTGGAATCGTGATGTGGATCGTTGACGTTGTTTTCACGCGGCCGCGCACAATGCAAATGAACGAAATGACTTTGCCGCAGGCAGTCTGGATTGGTGCCGCGCAAATTCTTTCTGCCATTTTCCCAGGGACTTCCCGTTCGATGTCCACCATCGCCGCCGGCCAAGTCGCAGGTCTGTCGCGTCCAGCCGCGCTCGAATTTTCGTTTTTTTTATCGATGCCGACGATGGTGGTGGCTACGGGGTTTGATTTTTTGAAGACTGTGATGCCACACCATCACGAGGCGGATATTGCGCCGCTGGCAATGAATTCGCACACGTGGGGTGTGCTCGCCATCGGATTCATTGTTTCGTTCATCGTAGCACTTGCCGTTGTCGCCTGGTTTATGAATTGGGTGCGTGCCCGTGGATTTGTACCATTCGCGATTTACCGGATTGTTCTCGGCATAGCGCTATTGACGCTGTTGATGCGTGGCATCATGTAATCAACCAGCCATGGCGACCGACGTTATTCTTCCGGATCTGCAAAGCGCTGTTCTTTGTGAGGACGTCCGGTGCGAAATCAACGGTATGCAAACGCTCGTGGGCGTGCTGAGTGTTGTCCCCGCGCCGGCCTTACCGATCAATTATATCCGGCTCTGCATCTGGACGCGCTGGTGCAGCGGAGCGGGAAAGTTCCGCCAAAAATCCCGCATCGTCGGTGTCGACGAACAACAGGTCATCGCGCAGGCGGAAGTAGAATTTGTTTTAAAGGAGATGGAAGGCCACGCGACTAACGTTCATTATTTTGGCGGAGTGCAGTTTCAGCAGTACGGACTACACCACATTGAGATTTATCTGGAAAACGAGTTGCAACTACGTTTTCCTCTGCCTGTGATCAAGATCGTGCGGCCAACTGGATAAGCGGCATCTTGTGAATGGGGGCTTGCGAACGGGTTGGAGTTATCTATCGCGGCGCTTTATGCCGAGGGGATTTTTCATGGTACTGCTCTGCAGCTTCATTCTGGTCGGCCACTTGTATTCACAGGAGGTAATCGTTGCTCGCGAGACGAAACCGGAGGCTCCCAAGCAAGCGCCACCTCCGGAGCAAACTCCTGCGGAGTCAGCGACACCGGAGCCCGAAAGAGCCAAACCAAAGCCACGCAAAAAATCTGCATCCGCAGAGCCGACGCTTGATGAAATGCGAAGGGCAGGAGCACTTGCGGCCGAGCGCCTCAACAATCCTAATCCATCACAAGCGAGGAAATCTGGCCAGTCAGATTCCGAGGCTGCCTCAACGCCGAGTCCAGCTGTCCCTGAAACTCCAAGGCCGGTAAAAAGGGAAAGCCGCTCTGAACAGACAAACCCATCGCATCGGCCAAGTTCACGAACTGCAAAGCCGGACGCGAGTGGCGTGGTACGGCCCACGTTTATGGAATCCGGAAGAGCGGAGCCCAGCCCTACGCCTTTGTCAAAAGGGCAAACGCCCGCGCCCTAAGCAGAGGCTTCGTTTCTTACTCGGTTTCTTCGGTCAGTTCGCCTTCTCAGAGCACGAATATGAATATTAAGGAGCAGGAGTAGGACAAAACGCGAATTTTGTTGCACGGAGATGCCGCCAACCTATTATTCGTAGGCAGTCCCGACTGTGTCCTGCCGGATGCATCGGGAAAATTTTTTGCCCATTTCTGATTGCAATGGCCAATACAATTTTAATTGGAGCGCAGTGGGGCGACGAAGGTAAGGGCAAGATTATTGACGTCCTTACCGCGAAGGCTGACATCGTTGTTCGAAGCCAGGGCGGCAATAACGCGGGGCATACGATCTTCCATCGTGGCGTTAAATACATTTTGCACCTGATCCCCTCAGGAATTCTGCGACGCGGTAAAGTCTGCGTAATCGGAAACGGCGTTGTTATCGACCCGATCGCGTTGCTTGGCGAGATCGATGGTTTGCGCAAACTAGGCATTACAATCAGCAAAAATCTGTTGATCAGCGACTGCTCCCATTTGGTCCTTCCTTATCACCGACTGCTCGATGAGCAGCGTGAACTGCGTCAAGGCCATACCAGAATTGGAACTACCAAACGCGGGATTGGTCCAGCCTACGGTGACAAAGCAGCGCGCACGGGCCTGCGCATGTCCGACCTGATGCAGCCGATTGTGTTTTCAAAAAAATTGCAGGCCAAGGTGACCGAGAACAACAGAATTCTCCAAGCACTCGGTGCGAAGCCTGTCAGTTTTCGAGAGGTCAATGAAAGTTATCTGGCGGCAGGCAAGAGATTACGTCCATTCGTTGACAACACGGTCGTGTATCTGCATCGCGCCATGGAGCGGGGCAAAAACATTCTTTTCGAAGGAGCGCAAGGAACATTCCTCGATATCGATCACGGCACGTATCCGTATGTGACTTCTTCAAACACAACCGCCGGGGGCGCATGCACCGGGACCGGCGTGCCGCCTCACCGGATCGACCAGGTGGTGGGCGTGATGAAGGCATATACAACTCGCGTCGGCGAGGGGGCTTTGCCGACCGAAGATATGCAATTGGCCCAAATGCTTCACAATCTAGGGAGGGAATTCGGCGCTACCACGGGTCGCAAACGTCGCTGTGGCTGGTTCGATGCTGTGGCGACCCGCTACGCCAGAATGATCAATGGGATCGACGAGCTCACCATCACTAATCTGGACGGGCTGGATCATGTTGATCCGATCCGGGTTTGCGTAGCCTATCGGCTAAATGGAAAGCGCCTTAGTGTTCCGCCCTGTGATGCGAGACAGCTGGCCAATTGTGAGCCAATCTATACGGACGTGCGCGGCTGGAATACGCCTACTCATTCTGCTCGAACTCTTTCGCAGCTTCCTCCTGCGGCGAGGAAATACGTCAAATACATTTCCGAATTAACGGGGGCAAAATTGTCCATGATTAGCGTCGGGCCGGCACGCGGTGAGACAATCATCCTGTAGTCATGCCTTCGAACGTGAAGAGCGTTCCTCGTCACATCGCTATCATCATGGACGGTAACGGCCGATGGGCCAGGGGTCGGGGGTTGCCGCGCATCAAAGGACACGAAGCTGGTGCCCAGGCTGTTCGCGAGTGCGTAGAGGGATGTGGCGAATTAAAAGTAGAATATCTCACACTTTACGCTTTCTCCGCTGAAAACTGGCAGCGTCCCAAGACAGAAGTCCTCGCGCTCATGCGCCTGCTCGAAAGATTCCTGAAAGAGAAGACGCCGGAATTAATTGAGAAAAATGTGCGTCTTCAGGCCATTGGCCGATTGACTGACTTACCCGCGAGTTCGCAGGAGCAACTTCATAAAACCATCGAGCAAACCGCTGGCAATACCGGTTTGACTCTTATTCTCGCTCTGAGTTATGGAGGCCGTCTCGAAATCATCGATGGCATCAAGAGTTTGATTCGCGCGATCGAACTGGGTCATATCGACAGGGCGATGATCGATGTGGAGATGTTCAGCAAACACCTCTACACACGGTACTATCCCGATCCCGATCTACTCATTCGCACTTCGGGCGAAATGCGTCTGTCGAACTTCCTTCTCTGGCAAACATCCTATACCGAGATGTATATCACGCCTAAACTTTGGCCCGACTTCACAAAAAAAGATCTCGTTGCCGCCGTGGACGAATTTGGGCGACGCCAGCGTCGTTATGGAGTCGTGGTGTAGCCTCGCTTCCTCGACACGGCGCAATGTAAGAAGCTATTTTTCACGTTGGAGTCCAAGCTTATGAGATTCGAAAATCAAGTTGCGATCGTCACCGGCGCCGGACGAGGGATTGGCCAAGCTACCGCCCTGCGACTGGCAAATGAGGGCGCGCGGATCGCGTGCGTGAGTCGCACGGAAGCGAACGCAAAGAACATCGCGAACCAGATCAACGCAATTCGCGCCGACGCGGGAAGGGGCTACACGGTCGATGTTGCTGACCATGCAGCCGTACTCAAAATCGGTGCTCAAATCCTCGGCGATTTTGGCAGGGCCGACATCCTGATTAACAACGCAGGTATTACTCGAGATGTCCTTGCCATGCGAATGTCGCTTGAGGATTGGGATTCGGTCGTTAATACAAATTTGCGCGGCGCGTTTAGTTTTGCGCAGGCATTCATTCGCGGCATGATCAAGCAGCGCAGCGGGCGCATCATCAACATCAGTTCGGTGATCGGTTTGATGGGCAATGCAGGACAGACAAATTATGCGGCGAGCAAAGCGGGCTTGATCGGTTTTACCAAGTCTCTTGCCCGCGAGCTGGCGAGTCGCAATATCACTGTCAACGCTGTGGCTCCAGGATTTATCACAACGGACATGACTGCCGGGCTTTCCGATGAAGTTAAGAAATCCATCCAATCAAAGATTCCGCTTGGCAAAACCGGCACGCCTGAAGACATCGCAAACGCAGTGGCATTTCTGGCGTCTTCCGAAGCCGGTTATATCACCGGCCAGGTGTTGTGCGTCGACGGCGGAATTGTGATGTGAAGAAAATGACGAAGCACGAATGACCAATGACGAATCAAATCCGAATTCTTAATATCCGAACCCGACGCGAACATTTCTTGTCATTCGGATTTCGTCATTCCTTCGTCATTAGACATTCGGCATTTGTCATTTACCGATCGCGCTGAATAATCGTAATCCGACCTTTTGCGAGAAGCCTGTCGGCTGCTGAGATGGAACATTCATAGACGCAATTGACGCTGTCTCCGAATAAGCGCAGGGCGCGTACTTGCAGCGCGGACTGGATGTCATCCAGAAATACCACATGCAAACGCGCGTCGCGCAGAGCAGCCAGATAGCCCGGTGGTGCAGTGGCGCCGACCGAGCGGGCTCGCAACCCGCCGTGGACTGCCGCCGCTTGCGCGCCGTATTCGAAAGCGTGGACAACAGATAAACGTCCGTCGCGGCGCAACGGGTTAGCGGAATCACGGTGCGTGTTAGTGACGCATGTAATCGATCCATCGTCCCACTGAGTTACCTCATCCAACAGACACATCAGACCGGAGTGGGGGATCAATGTGCGAATTTCTGCTTTGTTAATTGGAACCTCGTAAACCATTGGGACTCGCAGTGATTCGTTACATTTGTTAGCGCGGCGAGAAAACCCTCGTGAATCGTAATTCGCAATCCGTGTTTCGATTTGCCGATGCGATTGTAAAACGACTTAACGCGGCGAAGCCTGGTCCCAAAACGGATAAAAATTAAACCAGTTGTATGGCGCTAGACGCGCGTAATACTCCAGCCGTTCCGCGTAGCGCTGCATCCATAGTTGGATCTCTTCAGCACGACGATCGCGATCCAAGGTGATCTCATCGGCAAAATGTTCGAAGTAAATTTCATAACGGTTCCCCCCGCGGTAGAGACCGAAAAACAAAATGACGGGACGATGTGCCATGGCGGCAAGCACAATCGGGCCGACCGGGAACGCGGCTGACCGGCCAAGAAACTGGCATCGGGCCGTCTTACCGTCGTTCGACACACGGTCGCCCAGCGTGCCAACGAAAAATCCCGCATCGAGACTCTCCTTAACTGTCAGCAACGTATCCATCCGATCCGGCGCGATTACCGTGCCGGCGATCACAGGGTTCAATGCATCCAGAAAGCGGGTAATATTTTGGTTGTGGTTTGCGTCCATTAAAACCTTGAGCGGAAACTTTCCCTGCATCACGCCCAGAGCTCGCAATACTTCGAAGCTGCCCAAGTGTGAGCCCAACAGAATGCAGCCCTTTCCGCTTTCCATGCGGCGGTGCAGGATTTCTTTGCCATGAAGTTTTACCTCAAAGCGCTGGAACTCACCGCGCAACAGGTAAACGCGATCCAGAATAGTCGCGGCGAAGCAAAGAAAATGACGGAACACATGCCACCAGTGGGCGGGGTAGCCGCGCATTTGCCTAAGGTATTCGTACGAAGTTCGGCGAGCCGCGCCCGCAGTAATCACATAATATGTTGTGACCGGATATAACAGCAGCCTTGCCGCCCAACGCCCGATGTGCGTCGCGATCCAGGCGATCAATTGCAGCGAAATGAGTGTGCCGCGTTCAGGCAGGCCTGTCCAACGCACTGGATCGGAGGCTTTCGTCTCGAGAACGTCCGAGGTCATTTTCCGGGCACGACGTTTTGTCCGCAAATTGCGCCGGTGAAAAAGTGTGGGTAGATCTCGCGAATGCGATCGATGTTCGGCGCAACTTCGACACACTGAAAGCCTGCGCGAGTAAACGCCCGCCGCCAATGCTCTGCAGTTAGAAACCCCGGGTTAGGGCGAATCTCTGGATCCGTCTGGACGTTTGTAAAGCTCTCAAGAATCTGAAACATCAGCTCGGGGTAGATTGGTTGATTGAAATAGGGCCGCAGACATTCGCCGATCACGAGCCAGCCGTCGCTAGCCAGAGCCGAGCGCGCTTCGTTCAAGCTAAACAAGAGGTCCCTGGAAATGTGCATGACATTAACGGCGTAGATCAAATCGAATTCACCCGGGTTGATGCCTTGATTGTTCCAAGGCAAATCGAGATTGAGCGCACTCCATTCAACCGGAAGGCCCGGATACTGCCTTGCCAGTTTGCGCTGGCCGCATCGCAGGAAGAACGCGTTCGGCTCTGTGATGAGATAACGTTCTACCCGTGGCAAAAGCCCGCGTTCATCAAACACGCGTAGCAAAATTTCGCTGGCGCTGCCGGGGCCTGCGCCGACTTCCAGGATCCGAAGTGCGCGCCGACCGGAAACCCGCTCAGCAGCAAGCGCTGCGCCGACCCAGTTATTCACTGCATAGCTTAAATTTTCATTGTGAAAATAATTCAGCCACAACGGCACTCCTTGCGGACCGAGCAAGTTGCGATCACCGCTTTGTTCGCCACTGGCGACAGCAGGATAAAGGCTCGCGGCGTGATCCAGTAAATCCAGGGTCGCCGCATTCGCAGGATCGATTTGCAGAGCTGCTGCACGGAAGGTTTCGATGTCCGGTTTGCGCAACGTATTCCGCAGACGGTAAAGGCGAATGTTCCCGTCGGTCCGAGCCTCAACACAATCGATTTCGGCCAGACGTTCGAGGATCCATTGTAAGGCGAACTTGAAAGAAGGCTGAAACGAAAGTAGACGACACAAATCATCGACCGATCGCCATTCGCTGAGATGATCGATCACGTTTAATCGGCGCGCCAGATCGATAGCCATCTCAACGCTGTAACGCTCCAATAGTTCGATGCTTTGATACAGTCGTTCACTAAACACCGGCGGTGGATATTCCTTGAGGTATTCAGCCAGGCGCGGATCGCTTGGGCCTACCTTAAAGGTTTGCGCGTCGGGAGAGGGTGCGTTCACGAATTCATCTATGTTCCGCAATAAAGTTCAAGTTGGCCTTCAACTATTAAGTGGCCTTCGGCGCGACAGAAAAAATTGACTCTACTCGCGTCATCATTGCTCGTGGAAAGGCAAATGGTAAATGGCTGCTCAGGCTTTAGTGGCTGCAGAAACTTGACCGTCCTGATCGCCGTAAGCTGACAGTCTTTCTGCCAATCACGCAACGCTGCGAGAACTTCATCGAGGATCAATACGCCTGGTACGAGGGGCGCGTCCGGAAAATGTCCGGGCAAGCTGGGATGATCGGCCGTAATCGAGCGGCGTAATTCAAAGGTCATGTCAGCAAAGTTTTCCTCATGCCAGTAGCTCCAGCAACTCGACCCGCTCTTGTAGAATTGTTGACCCTACCTCTTAGCGAGGTTTTCCGCTCGCTCGCCAGACGAATATTTCCTGCGCGCAGCGAGACCAAACCGGTCGCAATAGGCCGCAAATCGAGCGGCGCTCTCTGCTTCTTGCACTCCGAACTGTGAGAGATCGTACTGATGAAGCCCATTTCGTTCCTGCAACTGGCTTGCCAGTGCCCGGCGCATCCGTTGCTCTACTTTCGCGGACAAGGACCAACCGAAGTGCGTATAAATTCGTCGCACTACCGCGAGAGGATCGTGACGGATCTCGGCATAATCCACGTCGCAAATGCGACGCTGTGCCAATCGATCTCGTTCCCGCAAGAATCGATCCAGCGTGTTCGACCAATAATCGATCGCCTCGCGGCAAACAGTGAGTGGATCGACTGCATCGCTAAACACACGGCGGAGGATCGTTATCAAACTCGATACTGAAGCCATGGCATCGAGTGGCGCTCGATGGGTTTGGACAAAAAGCGCGTCAGGGTAAACAGACAGCAGACTTGGCAAGGCAAACATGTGCGTGGGGGCCTTGAGCACCCAACGCCGCGCGTTTTGCCGGACCTGCAGATGTTGAAGAAATCGGCGGTGATATTCGTACGCCGGTCGCAAATCCTGGCGAAAGAACCAGGCCCGATACGAAGGGACATAATACATCGCATCGAACTGGTCACTCATGAATGTCGGCGCCATTAGGCTGACACATTCTTGCGGAAGCTCTGCACCAACGGGGTGCACCTGGCGAAACGTGGGCGCCAGCCAGTTGAAGCAATTACAACTGCTAATTGCCCGTTGAATTCGTCGTTTCTCATTATCGCAATTAGGTGGGGATGGCGTCATGACTTCCCACGTGAGGGGGACTCGGTGATCGGGATCCAACGCGAGCAAGGTGTGCAACAAGGTGGTACCGCTGCGGGGCAAACCGACGATGAAGAGCGGTTCACGAATTTCCTGTCGGACGATGCTTGGATACGCCGTCCGATCTCGTTGTATGAACAAGCGTGAACACAGGATGCGTATGAGATCTGCTCGAAGGACAATCCTTCCGATCAGGTTAAGCTGCGCCTCGCGCTGGCAGGAATCGAGCAACCGCGAGATGCCCTCGAAAAAGTCGCCTCCTCCAAAATCATCGAGACCGCAACGGCGTTTTGCCGTCTCGATTACATCAACTGCACGAAGAGGCGTACGCGGAATTGGGCTTTTATCCAGCAAGGCGCCACAGCCATTGAGAAGCCGCACAGGCAAAGTCGGGCGAGTCTGATCAAGAGTCGTGCTGGAAGAATTCATTCAATAAAAGGTTTGGCCGCTGTTCTGCCAGATTCGGCAACCGTTGGCTACTAAGACTTTAGGGCAATATGAACATCGTGAAGAGACACAAGCAACATCTCGCACGCTTGCACTCCTATCATAATCATTCCATTTTGTTTTTGATGGGCACGGAGAAGGCAACATTTGGCGCAGGCTGTTTTTGGGGTGTCGAAGAGACTTTCCGCAATTTGAAGGGAGTCTTGTCCACAGCGGCCGGTTATGCCGGTGGGAAGAAGGAAAATCCCAGCTACGAAGATGTTTGCACTGACAAGACAGGCCACGCCGAAGTTGTAGAAGTGGAATTCGATCCATCGCAAATCACCTACGAGGAACTTTTGGACGTCTTCTGGTCGAACCACAACCCCACAACATTGAACAGGCAGGGTCCGGATGTCGGGACCCAGTATCGCTCAGTAATTTTTTATCATTCGCCCGAGCAAAAGTCGGCGGCGGAAACGTCCAGAAAAAAGATCGATGCGAGCGGGCGTTTTCGCCAGCCAGTGGTAACGCAAATCGAACCTGCGCCGAAGTTCTGGCGCGCGGAAGAATACCATCAGCGTTATCTGGAGAAGCGCGGGCAGTCACATTGCGCGATCTGACTTTAAGCGCGAATGGGTCGCCACGTAATACGAACGAAGAATTTCGTTGCCGACGCTGCCGACTTCATTCTCGACCAGGCGCATAAAGCCCTTGGAGAGCGCAGCGAGTTCCGAATTGCGCTTTCGGGTGGAAAGACGCCGGCGCCGATTTACACCCGGCTTGCCGTAATCGGGCACGATCTGCCATGGGAGTTGGCCCGGATTACATTCGGAGACGAGCGTTGCGTCCCCCCAGATAATCCAGAGAGCAACTTCAGAATGGCCTGGGAAACTCTTCTTGCGCCTGCCGCGGTTCCCGAAAAATCAATCCTGCGTATGCGCGGTGAGATCGATCCACAAGTGGCGGCGCAGGAATATCAGGACCAACTCGATCTGATGGCCACGCAGCGAGGCGAACCGATTTACCGGCATGATCTCATTCTTCTCGGCCTCGGGGATGATGGGCACACTGCGTCGCTTTTTCCCGGGACTGTCGCGTTGGATGAAACGACAAGGCGAGTTGCTGCAAACTTTGTTCCAAAGTTAGATGCGTGGCGATTAACATTCACATTCCCGCTCATCAATCAGGCTCGGCATGTATGTTTCCTGGTGGGCGCGGCGAAAAACGCCAGTTTGATTGAGCGCGTCACCGAAGGCGACCCGCAATTTCCGGCGTCAAGAGTGAATCCAAACGCCGGAGATGTGACATGGATCATTGGGGAATCGTAATTCGAGGATAGAGATTCGTGAATCGATTCACGATTTAACGATTCAATGCTTTAACGCTTCGACGATGTTAGTACTCTTCGCCTTCGTCTTCTTTCGGTGGCGCTACGCGATCGTCCACCGCGTAGGCATGAAGCATTACCGCGATGAGATAGAAGAAAAACAGGCCGAGGCCCCAACCCGCAGAAGCGAATGCCGCCAACAACACAAAAATCCCGACTGGGATCGCACCAAACATCCAGAGAAAGCCCGCAAGCTTGTGGCCCTTATAAATATGTCCCAAGCCGGGGATGATACTAAAGATAACGGCGACGGCGTCACTCGCTTTGCCTTCCGCCGTTTCACTTGCCCCACGCGTCCAATCGCAGCGATCACACTTTGTGGCATCTTTAGGCAGCAAATGCCCGCAGTATGGACAGGCCATTTTGTCTCCGGTGCCCGGCTCAGACCGAACCGTTGGTGCATCCGTGTACTCCACACTCATTTCAATCATTGAAGGCAGGAGCGCGGAATTCGTCAAGCAAACTTGCAGTTGGCCGCGATAGAACGCTTCGGTAGAATCGGCTCCGAGGATTGAAAGGCGCGCTTCTTCTTTTCTTTGGATTCTCCGCGCAAGTCTTAGGCGCGGGGCTGCATTCTTATACTGACCTGATTGCAAAGGACGCTGGCGCAATGCCACAGGGTGGAGTGCGCGTGACGTACCTGGGTACAAATGGTTACCAATTCGAATTCGACGGGCGCGCTCTGCTGGTCGATCCCTACTTTTCGCGTGTTGATCTTTTGAGTATTGCGCTTGGCTCGCGCATTCGACCGGACATGTCTCGAATCGCAGAGGGAATGCGATATCTCGCGCCCAAGGCGGACGCGATTCTGGTTACTCATGGGCATTTCGATCATCTGCTCGATGTTCCGATTGTCATGTCGAGAACGCACTCGCGTCTTATCGCTTCGGCCTCAGCCGTCGAACTTGCGAAACGAGCAGGCGCTTCATCCGGCGATGCGGTGACGGCCGGAGATGTGCGGTGGATTGGGCCATGGAAAATTCGCGTGTTGTCTGCCACGCACGATCGGCTTTTTGGCAGGGTGCCTTTCGATCAAAAAGAAATGCGCGGCTCCGACCCGCCACTGCATCCGGCCGATTGGGTTTGTGGCGAGCCGCTAGCGTTTCTCATCGAAGTTGGAGATCAGCGCATCTACATCGATTCTGGTGGAACACCTGCGCAATTTCCGCCCCAGGAGCGCGTCGATCTTGCAATTCTGGGTATGGCCCTGCCAGATTCACGCGCGCGACTGCCTGGTGCGGTCGAGCGTTTACAGCCGCGCTATGTTTTGCCCAGCCACCAGGACAATTTCTTCCGGCCATTGGACGCTGGATTTCAATTCGGACCGCTTACAGATTTCTCGCGCGTGCGCCGCGATTGCGAGCAAGCAAATCGTGGCCGCTTAATTCTGCTCGATTATTTTCGACCATGGACACTCCCGAAAAAGTGACTCCCGCGCGCAAACGCTACGGCCTATTACTCACCGCACTGGCGCCGGTGGTTCCGCAAATTCTCGGGAGTGCGTTCAACATATGGTACAACACGACTGTTATTCAGCCGCTACTTGTTTCCCCTGCCTTAAAGGAGCGTTTCTTCGAGACGATCATTATTTACAATGTAGTAGCTTATCCCATCGGGGTTGTCCTGTGGCTCAGACGAATCATGTCGTTTCGTGAATTGTTCCATGGTCTTTGCGCGGGAATGGCCATGGATTCAGCTTCGCTCGTAACAGCGCGCCGCCGGCTGATTCATCTGCCATGGTTTGCCGCTGCGATTTGCGGTGCTGCCTGGTTTTTATGCATTCCTGTTTTTATTGGCGCGCTTTTGCAGGTTCAAAATCCACTTGATCAGCGATTGCTCTGGCACTTGCCGATTTCATTTTGCGTTTCCGGTTTTATAGCGGTCACGCATTCATTCTTTTTAGTCGAACTGGCCAGTTACTGGGGATTGTTTCCCGTCTTCTTTAGAGGCGAGCGCGCCGATCTGATCCCGGGTGTGTTCACGCTGTCATTGCGCGGCCGCGGAATCTTGTGGGCGGTATCCGCGTCGATTTGCCCGATCGCTTCCCTTTTATTGCTTATGTTTGCGCCGCGGTCACCGACGATGAATGCGGAGTGGTTTGCTGTTTTTGTGGGTGTCGTCGGTATCGCATTCGGAATTTTCACCGCATTGATGATGAGCTGGCTTGTTGCCAAACCGATCGATCAACTCCGTGCCGCCGCGGATGCGGTCTCACGTGGTAAATTTGATGTCGATCTCGGCGTAAGCACGGGCGGATGAATTCGGGCGGTTGCTGGGCGAATTCGACAACATGGTCCGCGAGCTGAGGGACAAGGAGAAATTACGGCAAACATTCGGCTTGCATGTCGGCAAGCGCGCAGCCGAACAAATTCTGGCGCACGACCCCGGATTGAGCGGCGTCGAGGAGGAGATCACGGTCATGTTTGTGGACATGCGTTCGTGGACCGCACGAACAAGCGTGTCTGCAGCGAGCGACGTGGTCGAAGTGATGAACGATTTTTTCCGGGTAACCGTCCGTGTCGTCGAGGAGAACCATCGTGGGTTGGTAAACAAATATTTGGGCGATGGATTTATGGCGATTTTTGGAGTGGGGGACTCCCGCTCTAATCACGCGGGCGACGCAGTTGCCGCCGGCCGGGAAATTCTGTTGGCAGTAAGAGAGCTGAACAACGATCTCGCGGTAAAGAGTCGCGCTCCCATCCAAATCGGAATTGGAATTCATTCGGGGCCGGCGATCGTGGGCAGCATTGGCTCCCCTCAAAGACTAGAATTCACTGCCATAGGGAACACCGTGAACATCGCTTCGCGCATGCAGGGACTAACGAAGACGACCGGGAAACCACTGCTGGTGACAGCGGCGGTGCGAGATCGTTCGGGTGATTCGTTTATTTTTGAGGAACTGCCGCCGCAGGAAGTCCGCGGCATCGACGGGCGATTGTCGATCTTCGCCGTCCAATACGAAACCTAATCATGACGTCGCTCCCTGAGATCGTTGATTATATAAATGATTTTTTGCGCATTCGCGAAATAGGCGATTGGGACAACGCGCTCAATGGTCTGCAGATCGAAAACTCGGGAAATGTGACCAAGATCGGAGTGAGCGTTGACGCGTCGACACGGGTGTTGGCAGCCGCAGCAAAACAGAACGTCGATCTCCTGATCGTCCATCACGGTTTGTTTTGGCAAGGTTTGCAACCGGTGACCGGCGCGTTGCGTCGGCAACTGGAACTCGCCTTTGAAAACAACATCGCGCTTTACAGCGCACATCTGCCGCTCGATTTGCATTCCGAGGTTGGTAACAATGCACAGCTCGCAGCAGCGCTTGGACTTACGTCAATTCAACCGTTCTTTGAGGAAAAAGGTCAGTTGATCGGCGTGAAGGCGCGCGTTTCCTTGCCGCGCGATGAAGTCGATCGCAAATTGCAAAAAGCACTCACTGGCCCCGTAAAAGCCTTTATGTTCGGTCCGAAGAAAACTGGAACAATCGGGATCATCACTGGAGGTGCCGGCTCGGAAATCTACAAGATTGCGCAGGAGGGAATTGACACATTTATCACCGGAGAAGCGCCGCATTGGGCGGCAGTGGCGGCCGACGAGCTGGGGATGAATCTCCTGCTCGGCGGCCATTACGCCACCGAAGTTTTCGGTGTAAAAGCGCTGGCGGCGCATCTGTCCAAACGGTTCAAAATTCCCTGGGCCTTCATCGATTGCCCAACGGGAATGTAACGGTGATCAGAATGATCACTGAGGAAGCACTGTCGACGCGCGTTCGACATTTTCGCTTCGTCTTAGCTGTTCTACTGATCGTTCCGTCTTCCACTTTGGCTTCAGTCAAAGGCAAGCCGACGCAGCTAAGTGGATATAAGGCTGTTCGAGTGCACTACAGTCCATTAAACAAGATGGTAATGTCCGTCCGCATCAACGGGCGGCGAGCAAATTTGCTTGTTGATACCGGCTCCAACCAAATCATCCTAGACGCGCTTGCAGCTGCATCATTTGGGGTACAACCGTCGCAAGGCGGTCTGCGCTATACCCGGCAAACTCGAGTTAACGGGCAGTTACTCACTGTCGGGTTCGCGCAAAGTCTCACAGCTGGCGGCATGAGTTTTGGTAGCACTCTGGTGACGCTGCGTGAGTCAAGCCATTCTGATACCGGCGGCACTCCCGTTGATGGTGTTCTGGGTTTGGATGTTCTCACCCGGCACAAAGCCGTGATCAATTGCCGGACAAAACTTATTTTCTTTAAAGTCGATCAAGCCCGACAAGTGGATCTCAATTCTGTCGCTTCGCAGGAAAAATTCACCAGAATTCCTTTACGGCGAGAGGAAAACGGCGCTTTAACTGTGCCCTGTTCGATCCGTGGGCAGCCCGCACGTCTGTTCGTCGATACGGGAGCATTTCTTACGATTTTCCATGAAGCGTTCCTTAAATCGGTCGGCATTCCGATGGAGGCAACACGAGTCTCCGCACATTTTGCGCCTGGTGCTTCGCGGAAGATCAGTGCAGGGAAAATTAACGACTTTAAAATTGGCAACTTCAAAACGCCGCCAGGAAAATTTGGTGTTACGTCGTTGCCTAACTTCACATTGCGACAAGGCAGCGCCAGAGTGAGCGGGATCTTGGGGATGGATACGCTATACGACTGTCGTGGCATCATCGACCTCGACAGCATGAATCTGTTTTTGAAATAGCCAATGCAGCGAAGCTTCACGCTGTGGCTTGCCTTTGTCAGTGAAGTTTTTGCTTTCGTAAATCTTCGGACGCTGTTCTTTGTTCGCCGATGACTGCGGCTGAAGATCGGCGAGGAAGCACGCGCGCGGCCGGAATCGTGGGGATGGCGATTCTGTCGAGTCGCATCCTTGGATTGGTCCGCGAGATGGTGTTTGCCGGTCTTTTCGGCGCGGGAAGAAATCTTGATGCGTTCCTGATGGCGTTTCGATTGCCGAATTTGTTGCGCGATTTGTTTGCAGAAGGCGCGCTCTCAACGGCATTCATCACCACGTTTTCGAAGAAAATCGCGGTCGATGGCGATACATCGGCGTGGCGACTTGCGAACAAAGTTGCCACGCTCACGGCCGTTTTCATGAGCATGATCACGCTGCTCGGAATCGTGTTCGCGCCGCAACTTGTGGAGCTCTTAACCTGGGGGAGCTGGTCGCCGGACAAGACCGATCTGACCATTTTGCTCACGCGCATCATGTGGCCTTTCATGTTGCTCGTGTCGCTTGCCGCGTTGGTGATGGGCATGCTCAACGCGAAACACGTCTTCGGCCCGCCGGCGATGGCATCGAGTTATTTCAATCTTGGTTCAATCATCGGCGGCGTCGCAATTGGATGGTGGCTTGATCCAAATTTCGGTGCACGGTCGCTGGTAGGATTGGCAATCGGGACGCTGATCGGTGGCGCCTGGCAATTAGCAGGACAATTCCCGTCTCTTTGGCGCGTTGGCTACAAGTATCACGCTGATTTTCATTGGCGTGACGAAGGCGTGCGCACGGTGCTTACCTTAATGGGGCCTGCGGTGATTGCCGCGAGCGCTGTGCAGGTGAATGTGCTCATCAACAGCGGATTCGCAGCCAGCCTTGGCAATGGTCCAGTCAGTTGGTTGAACATTGCGTTTCGTCTGATGCAGTTGCCGCTGGGGATTTTCGGCGTGGCGATTGGAACAGTGACTCTTCCGCTGGTATCGAAAAGCGCGGCCGTTGGAAACGTGGATGAGTTTCGCGCGATTCTCGCTCGTGGGATAAGACTCGCATTTTTGCTCACTATTCCATCGGCGATTGGGCTGGCGATGTTTGCTTCGCCAATTATCAGCGTGATCTATCAACACGGGCGATTTAACGCGGAAATGACACGACAGACTGCCGGCGCACTGGAATACTACGCAGTCGGTCTCGTTTCCTATGCAGCCTTGAAGGTGCTGACGCCTGCGTTTTACGCGATCGGAAAACGCAATACGCCGATGATCATCAGTTTCTTTGCGATTGCGGCGAATCTCTTTCTGAACTGGCTTTTTACGTTTCGGCTTGGCTGGGGACATCGTGGTCTGGCGTTTTCGACGAGCCTGGTTGCAACGATCAATTTCCTGTTGCTGTACGCGTTAATGCGCAGCCACGTGCGCAGGCTGGAGACGCGACAACTGCTGATCGGCCTTGGAAAAATGTGTCTTGCCGGCGCAGTGCTAACACTGGTTTGCTGGGCGGCAAACTACTGGTGGCTTGGCGCGTGGTCGCAGCTGCGCTTTTTCCCAAAGTTATGCGAGCTGCTCATTGCAATCGCGTTTGGCGCTGTGGCGTTCTTTGGTTGCGCCTATTTACTGCGCGTGCGCGAGGTGCAGGATATCGTGGATATCTTTCGCCGAAAAATAAATCGCGCACTGTAAAGATTTGTAGGGCGTCTGTGTCAGACGCCGATCAGGCAATGGCGTTTCACGGAAACGCCCTACAATTATCCCAGCGCCTGATCGAGGTCTTCAATCAGGTCATCGGCGTTTTCCAGACCGATGGACAATCGCAACAGGCCTTCAGGCGAAGTTGTTCCTGCGCCCTCGATCGATGCTCGATGCTCGATCAAACTTTCCACTCCGCCGAGACTGGTGGCTCGAGTAATGATTTTTGTTTTAGCAGCGACTGACATTGCTGCGTCACGCCCATCCGTTACCTCAAAGGAAAGCATTCCACCAAACGTCGACATCTGTTTTGCAGCGATCTCATGTCCGGGATGCAACTTTAATCCGGGATAGTGGACGCGTGAGACCTTTCGATGTCCGGAAAGGAAATCGGCGACTCTCATTGCGTTTTCAGAATGCCCGCGCATCCGCCAGGGAAGAGTGCGCATACCGCGCAGGATCAGCCAACAATCGAAAGGAGAGGGGACTGCCCCACCTTCGTATTGAATGCTGCCGATGCGTTGAAAAAAATCGTCCTCCACTTTGGAAACAACGATTCCTCCGAGCACGTCACAATGACCGCCGAAATATTTTGTCGTCGAATGCAGGACTAAATCCGCGCCCAGATCGAATGGGCGCTGGATCGTTGGCGCCCAGGTATTATCACAAACGCAGATCCCACCCGCTGCGTGGATAATCTTCGTGACTGCCGCGAGATCGACAATTTTTAACAACGGATTAGATGGAGTCTCCATCCAGGCGAGCTTTGTGTTCGGGCGCAGCGCTTTTTCCGCCGCGGGAAGATCACTCATGTCGACAAAGCTAACGTCGAGTCCCCAGCGCTGAAAAATTTCTCGCAGTAATCGCGATGTTCCATAGTACGCATCCACATGCGCGAGGACGTGATCGCCCGGCGCCAGCGCCTGGAAGATCGACATGCTTGCGCCCATCCCGGACGCGAAAGCGGCCGCCGCCGCGCCGCCCTCCAGGACGCTGATTCCCTGTTCCAGTGCCTGGCGGTTTGGATTGTTGTTGCGCGTATACATGAACCCGCGCGAGTAGGTGCCCTCGGCGTCTCGTTCGAACGTTGTTGAAAGATGAATCGGCAACGAAACCGCGCCCGTGGCCGGATCAACGGTGTGGCCTGCGTGGACAGCTAAAGTCTCAATTTTCATCGTGGTCGGCTTTTCGAGGGGACGCTACGGGTTGCAAATGCGCTTGTCGACTTTATGGTGGTGCGGCTTTCGGGGCTCACTCACGAACGCGTTCGGAGTTGACGGCTCCAATCGCCCGGCGCAAATAGCAACTGCATTTGGCTGCCGCCTGGCCCAGCCTGCGAGTTTATTTCAATGAGTATTTACGACGACGACGTGTTTCGAATGGCGTGTGATCAATTTCAGGTCATCGCCGATTACCTCAGCATCGATAAGAATGATCGTGAACGGTTGATGTATCCAAAGCGCGCGGTCGCAGTGACGCTGCCAGTGCACATGGACGATGGCAGCACAAGAACCTTTCAGGGTTACCGCGTTCAGCATCATTTGACGCTCGGTCCAACAAAAGGTGGAACCCGCTTCGCTCCATCCTTGTCAATGGGCGAAACTGCGGCGCTCGCGATGTGGATGAGCTGGAAATGTGCGTTGTCCAATTTGCCGTACGGCGGGGCGAAAGGCGGGGTGGCCGTGGATCCGTCTAAACTGTCGCGCACTGAGCTGGAGGCGGTTTCGCGTCGTTACATGCAGGAGATGATTCCGTTTGTTGGACCGCACACCGACGTCATGGGCCCTGACATGGGCACGAATGAACAGGTCATGGCGTGGTTCATGGACACCTATTCGGTTCACCAGGGCCATTCCGTAAGTGAGATCGTGACCGGGAAACCGGTGGCCATAGGCGGAACGGAGGGCCGCCGGGAAGCGACCGGGCGCGGTGCCGTTTATCTGATCGAGCGGGCGATGAACATGCTGAAAATGGATCCTGAAAAATGCACGGCCATTGTGCAGGGATTCGGCAATGTTGGATCAGTGGCAGCTCTCTCGCTGGCCTACAAAAGCGGTGTCAAAGTCGTTGGTATTAGCGACGCGTATGCGGCGATCTACAATTCGAAAGGAATAGATATCCAGGCCGCCGAACAGCACGTCTTGAAGAAAGGGACCCTGCGCGCATTCGACCAGGGCGATCATGTCGATCCCAACGAACTTCTCACCATGCCATGCGACATTCTGGTGCCCGCCGCAGTCGATCGCGTAATTCATGCAAAGAACGTTGCTCAACTCAAATGCCGCATCCTCGCCGAAGCGGCCAATGGCCCGACAACACCCGAGGCCGACCTGATTCTTGAAAAACGCTGGGACGAAATCTTTGTGATCCCGGACATTTTGTGTAACGCCGGCGGCGTGATCGTTTCCTATTTCGAGTGGGTGCAGGGCTTGCAATCCTATCTCTGGACGGAAATCGAAGTGACGGACAAACTTTTCCGCATCTTGGAACATTCGTTTGCGCAGGTGATCAGACGCGCAAAAGCGCATAAGATTTCTCATCGCACAGCGGCCATGGCCATTGGTGTCGAGCGCGTTCTAAAAGCTAAAAAGGTACGCGGCTTGTTTCCGTGAGTCTTTTGTTGTAGCCACGCCCCTGTGGGGCGTTGCATTGTTCAGTGGCAAAGCGGCCGGACGGCGCACAGCGCCGTGACTACAGCGAGTGCATGCTAACTCAACTACAATGAAGTTTTCGCACGCAGAGGAGCAACGGGAGGAACAGCACCTCGATGTTTTGACCGATGAGGAGAACGGTCTGCGGATCATTGTTTCGCGACTAGGTGCCGAATTGGTTAGCCTTGCGCGGATAAACGAGGAGGGCGAATGGGCGGGGTTTCTTTACCGCGACAACGACCTTTCAACTCCCTTCACGAGGATGGGCGAATCATGCGACGGTGATGGGTTACTATCTCCATCGGCTTAAAGACGGACATAGTCTGTACCGGGGCCGCGAGATCAAAGGCGGCAATCACGGTTTCCTCCGCTCCAAAACGTGGCAGCTTGCCGGGACTTCTATTCACGGAAGCGGCGCGTCACTGGAATATCGTATTACGCCGAATGATTTCTCAGCCGAAGAATATCCGCTAAAAGTCGGCGTAAACCTGACCTACAAGATCGACGCAAATAAGGTTTGCGTGCTTTTCGAGTTTCGAAACGACGAGCCTGAGTTGACTGCGCATGTATCTTTCGGGTTGCATCCTGGATTCGCAGCGACCTCGTTCGAAAGCTTTCATCTACAAATGCCCAGGGGCCTTTACCGCCGTCATTTTTCGCCTGGAAATTATCTTTCGGGCGAGACGCGTGATATCGAGTTCGCCGGTGGTGAAATGCCGTTTCCTAAAACGGAATTACCCGGCTCCGTAATCCTGGAACTCCTGGATGTACCGAGACGTCAATTTTCCTATGTCGATCCGCCCAGCGGCCGCTGGGTGACTCTCGATTTAATGGGTGTGCCGTATCTGACACTGTGGTCCGACGGCGGACCATTCCTTTGTGTTGAACCATGCTGGGGGCTCACTGACCATCACCAACAGCGCGCCTTTGAAGAAAAAGAAGGGATTCAAACAATCGCTCCCGGAGGCATATTGCAGGCGTCGTTCAGCATGGGCCCGGAACTTGCCTCGTCTGATTAGACGGATAACTGACCACGAAATAGAGATTTGTAATACGACATTCAACATCTGACATTCGTGATTCGAAACTCGTAACTCGCCACCGAACTACGAAGTAACGATTGAAGGAATTACTGAGTAACCATGCCAGCCGCTTCACTTCACGCTTTGCTCGGGCACTCAATTGATTATGCGGGGATGTTCCCGCCCTGCAGTCTCGCGCTCGACACAGCACTGAGAAATCAGGCTGAATATGTCCGCTCTACGGAAGCGTGGATGCTTGGAGCATTCGTTCTCCCTGTCGAAAAATTCGATGCTACGAGACAACTCCTTTCCCAATTTGACGCTCAACATCCACTTCGCGTTGCTGCGCTCGGACCTAAGACTGTGAGCGCGGATGTTTTTCTTGAAGCGGTCGACGATGCAGATGCGGCGATTCGCTCATTATCAAGACACAACGTTGATCTTATTTCAATGAGTCACCTCGAGATGTTTCTGCCAAAGGACGTCGATGTCGCGTCGCTGAATGAGGCCCGATCGATTCTCGGTGATTTGCCAGTTTTCTGGGAAGCGCCGCCAGATAGAACGGAGCAAACTATCACGTTGCTCGCTGAATTTAACTCCGATGCCGACTCGGCGACTTTCGGGTACAAACTGCGCACCGGCGGCGTGACTGCGGACGCATTTCCAACTTCGATGCAGATTGCTAAAGCGCTGGTGACCCCGGCTACGCATCAACTGCCACTCAAGTTTACAGCCGGTCTCCACCATCCGCTGCGACAGTACCCGAGAGGAGGTCAAAACAAAGATGCACGGTTTTCTGAATGTGCTGGGCGCGGCGGTGCTGGCTGCGGAGCATCGGTGGGACGCAAATCAAACCGCCATTATGCTAGACGACGAAAATGCGGATTCGTTTTCGTTCACCGACGATTTTTTTTCGTGGCGTGAATGGAGGCTCGAGACCAAACGCCTGCAATATCGCCGCCGATTCGTGGTTTCGTTTGGCAGTTGCAGCTTCGATGAGCCGCGCGATGATTTGCGCGCGTTGAATTTGCTGTAGGGTACGGGCAGCGCGCTGCGCAGTCCAGACGTCCGTGCCGGCTGGCGCTTCAGCAGCAGCGCCCTACAATTCCACGGATGCTACTGAAATCATTCATCGACGTTTCGCCTGATTCGCATTTCCCTATCCAGAATCTTCCCTTCGGGGTCTTTCAGCCAAAAGGAGGCAAACCGCGCCCTGGTGTCGCCATTGGCGATTTGATTGTCGATCTTTCTGCTCTCGAAGAACTCGGCCATTTCCGCTCACCGGAATTTCAGGGCCGAAAACCTTTTTCAGAAGACTCGCTCAATGCATTCCTCGCGCTAGGTCGTCCGGCATGGCGCAAGGCGCGTGCGGTTCTTCAGCGTCTCCTCTCGTCCGAAACGCCGATTCTGCGAGACAACGCCAGGCTGCGGGCGCGGGTCTTTCATACGCAAAAGAGTGTCACCATGAAATTGCCCGTGCGTATTGCGAATTACACCGATTTCTATTCGTCCTATCACCATGCGCACAACGTGGGCACGATGTTGCGTGGGCCCGAAAACGCGCTGATGCCAAATTGGAAATGGTTGCCTGTAGCCTATCACGGGCGCGCCAGCTCGGTTGTGATCAGCGGAACCGATGTGCGGAGGCCCAATGGCCAGGTCAAACCGCCCGATGCGCCGACGCCGACTTTCGGCCCGACAAAGAGCCTCGATTACGAACTGGAAATGGCCTTCCTGATTGGCCCGGGAAATTCGTTAGGCGAATCGATGCCGATTGATCGCGCGGTCGATCATATCTTCGGATTGGTTTTGATGAACGATTGGAGCGCGCGCGACATTCAGGGGTGGGAGTACCAGCCGCTCGGTCCATTTCTGGCGAAAAACTTTTGCACCAGCATTTCACCATGGGTAGTGACGCTGGACGCGCTTGAGCCTTTCCGAAAACCGCTCTCGCGGCAGGATCCCGAGCCGATGCCATACTTGCGGGCAAAGGATGATTTCACGTACGACATTCAACTCGAAGCGAGCTTGCAAACCTCATCGATGGATGCTGCGCATGTTATCACGCGCACCAATTTCAAAAATTTGTACTGGAGCATTAGCCAGCAACTTGCTCATCACACGGTCAACGGCTGCAATCTGCAGCCCGGCGATCTGCTAGCCAGCGGAACAATCAGCGGACCAACTGAGGAATCGCGCGGCTGCATGCTAGAATTGACGTGGCGCGGCGCGAACCCTTTGAAGCTCCCGAATGGCGAAATGCGCAAGTGGCTCGAAGACGCGGACAGACTGACAATTGCCGGATGGTGCCAGGGTGATGGTTACCGCGTCGGTTTCGGCGAAGTGAGCGGGAAAATTATTGGAAGCCACAAGTGAGCAGTGGCAAGCGCGACGTCACGTCGACTGTTACCTTTGCGCGATGGGTTTCCTGGATTGGGCATCCATTAGTTTTCATCAGCCTGTCGATCGCAATTATCATCGCCCTGCGCGCGGCTAATCGCACCGGGCTGACACTTTGGCTGACTCTGTTGGTGACGGTTATTCTGCCGATGGCACTTTTGCTTTTTTGGGGAACGTGGTCGGGCCGATGGAGCGACCCGGATGTTTCCGTTCGCGCGGAACGCGCGCGATTTTATCCACGTGCGATTCCAATTTCGGCGACAGCAGTGATTGCTCTTTGGATATTGCGCGCCCCGGCTTTTGCACTGCGCGGGGCGTTGGTGACCTTATTTCTGCTGATTGTGGCTGCACTGGTCAATTTTGGGATCAAGTTGTCGTTACACGCGCTTTTTGCTTTCTACAGCGTAGTCATTCTGTGTGTGGTCAATCCGGTCGCGGGGGCGATTGCATTCGCGCTGGCCTTGCTCGTCTTCTGGTCGCGCCTCTATTTGAGGCGCCACGATCTTCTGGAAATGCTCGTGGGAATGTCCCTCGGTTTGGCAGGTGGACTGGTCACGGTTTGGTAGACTGCTGACGTCACGCCGATGCTACCCTCGCGCAGCTCAGTATCCTCGCACGACGTAATGGCCACGAATCCACACTTGCTGGCCATTCCGCCATACCCAGTGACCCGGTCTCCAGACGTAATACGTGCGTCCATACCAATATCCAGGACCTCGATAGTAAGGTCGATCGCCAACCGCGATTGCAACTGAACCGGGGGAGCCATAATAGGGGCCGCCGCCGTAGCCTCCATAATAAGGGCCATAGCCCGGGTAGGCGGTGTAATAACCTCCACACCCGCTTGCACCCAGCACGGCGCAAACCAGAGCGATCCCAAGAACGATCGGTTTTATCTTCATACAATAATATTCGGTTTCGACAGAGTTTTACGCGCCTGCGTGTCGAGTCGGCTACACAACGCCTTGATCGAGCATTGCGTCGGCCACTTTCACGAATCCAGCGATGTTCGCGCCAACCACGAGATTGCCTGGATGCCCATACTCTTCGGCCGTTTCCCAGGCGTTCTTATGGATGGTGAACATGATGTGGCGCAAACGTGAATCAACTTCTTCGCGCGGCCAAGGCAAACGCATCGAGTTTTGGCTCATCTCCAGCCCCGAAGTCGCCACGCCACCAGCATTGGCTGCTTTCCCGGGGCCGAAGAGAATTTTTTTGTCCAGGAAAAGATCGACGCCCGCCGGGACGGTCGGCATGTTGGCGGCTTCGGAAACCAGATAGCAACCGTTCTCAATCAGTTTCTTGGCATCTTCGCCGGTCACCTCGTTCTGCGTAGCGCAAGGAAACGCGCAATCGCATTTGATCCTCCAGGGCCGTTGGCCGGCCACATATTTTGAGCCGCGGAATTTTTTGGCGTACTCGCTAATGCGCCCGCGCCGCACGTTCTTGATACTTTGGATAAACGCCAGTTTTTCTTCCGTGATCCCGTTTTTGTCGTAAATGAAGCCGCTTGAATCGGATATAGTGATGGGCTTCGCACCGCACTCGATCAACTTTTCCACGGTAAATTGGGCAGCGTTGCCAGCGCCGGAGACGGTACAAATTTTTCCCTCGATTGTTTCATTGCGCGTTTTAAGCATTTCCTGAGCGAAATAGACCGCGCCATAACCGGTCGCTTCCGGGCGCATCAGCGAGCCGCCCCAGTTGCGCGCTTTGCCGGTCAACACTCCGGTGAATTCATTTGCCAGGCGTTTGTATTGGCCGAAAAGATACCCGATCTCACGTCTGCCCACGCCAATGTCGCCAGCCGGCACGTCGGTGTGCGGACCAACATGGCGGAATAATTCGGTCATGAACGATTGGCAAAAACGCATGACCTCGTTATCAGATTTCCCCTTTGGATCGAAATCCGCGCCGCCCTTGCCGCCACCCATCGGCAGACCTGTAAGTGAGTTCTTAAAGACCTGTTCGAACGCGAGGAACTTAATGATGCTGGCACAGACTGTCGGATGAAAACGCAGACCTCCTTTGTACGGGCCGAGCGCGCTGTTCATCTGCACGCGGAACCCGCGATTAACCTGAATCTGGCCTTTGTCGTCGATCCACGGAACGCGGAACTGAATCATCCGCTCCGGTTCAACGAGACGTTCCAGGATCTTTCCGTCTCTGTATTTCTTGTGCCGTTCGATGGCCGGCCGGATCGATTCGAGGACCTCCGTCACCGCCTGGAGGAACTCCGGCTCGTTGGGGTTACGCTTTTTAACGATTTCGAGAACTTGCTGCACCAGGCCCATAAGGGTGTTATTTCTGCAGTTTAATTGCCTCGGGGGCAAATAAAATGATCATGCGCGAAGCAAGGTTCAAAGGTTACAAGTCCTGAGGAACATAAGGCGGTTACGTTAGCAGACTCACAAATCGACGCACAAGAAATCCGGGGACAGCGCCGATCTTGTCGAGACTATGAAGATCTAGGACGCCTTGGCGCGACGCTTCGGGGTCAATTTGAACCCCACATAAGTTGCCGAGCTAATCCCAAGCAACGTCATTAAAGTTGGATCAAACGTGGGCATCGTCCATTGGAAGATGGACTGCCAGATGAAGACCAGCCCAAGAATGAAATTCCAAACCAGCATTTGGAGACGGGCTATCTCAGGTTCACCACCTTCCGAAATGAGATCATTGAAGAAACCTTGCGAAGGCCTGCGAGTAGCCTGGCTCCGTCCAAATCCTGTAGCGACCAGGAGAGTCGCTCCTTGAAGTCCCAGCAATAGTGGCGCGCTTCCACTCAAGATATTGCGATGCTCTCCCATCAACGCCCAAAGGTAGGCGAAACACCCAACACAGATTGTCAGCCACCACGCAAAGACAACTCGCGACAAACTCCATGGCGCCTCCTGATCGGACTGTAGTCCTGCATCGCGCGCGTCACGAAGGGCCGATGTTCCCAAAGCGGCTGCGAAGACGGCGCAAATTGTGAAGATGACTGCAGTAATAGCCGCACCTTGCCGCATTGGAGGCACCATGGGCAAACTGCGATATACGGGCTTGGCTCCTGAGCTGTACATGGCCTCCGCGTTTACTAAAGTCGGCATTCTCAAGGCGTCGGCGCCTCCGACAATGGGTCGGGCGAGGGAGATTTGAGCATCACAAGTCGGACCAACAGCACGAATTATCGCACGCCATTTTTCGAGCTCTTTCGCATCGGTTGGAGCGGCGAGGTGATACACAACACGATTGTATGTCTCGCCTTCGAATTCTCCCGAGCCATATGTTGGGGGCGAAGTTGCGTCAAAAGGCGGAATTGTCTCGAATACCTGGCCTGCAATCATTAAGCGCAGATTTGATCGTTCCTGAAGCATCCAGTGATTAACTTTGACCTGCAGTGATTGGAGGGCCATCTCTTGCTCCGGAGACAGGCTGGACGACTTCCTTAAGTCCGCTAACGATACGTAGTTTTTGAGCTCTTCTGGCTTCAAATCTTCAGGCAACAATCGCTGGTCAACGCGAGCTTTACTTAATAACCAGCCATCAAAATTCTGCAGAAAAACCGTTACGGTGAGCGAATCTGTAAACAGATTACTTTCGATTATGTGACCATCGTTATTACACCAGCCAATCCGGATATCGGTTACGTACTTTTGGGTTCCGTAACTGCGCACTCTGTTTGGCGGAGTGTTCACCTGAGCCGAAGCGCGTCGGCTTTCCTTCAACCAAATGAACCCCCAGACAACGAGGATTACTGCAAGGCCCACACCCCAGACGATGTAGACGGTACGCTTCATAAGGGACTATCAAGGTCGTAGCTGGCCAGGAGCGTGACGGGTTGCCCCGTTGGTGTCAATCAAAGAGCTTCTGAGAATTCATGAGGCAGGATTTGAACCTCTGACTTGTCCCCGCGACGCGACCGCTTTGCGATGTGGCGGACTTGTAATTTCCAATTCCTTGTTTCTAATTGCTATCTCCATACGCGCGATTAGCTCAGTGGTAGAGCACTTGCTTCACACGCAAGGGGTCGCTGGTTCGATACCAGCATCGCGCATACCTCGTGAACGGCTTGCTTTGCCGAACGCCGAAAAGAGAGTGCTTGTAATTCTCGACAAATTCTCGACAATTGCGCGCATGAGCACGAAACGCATCACAGAAAAAGTCGGCAATGTCAGCGTCCCGATTTACCCAGCCTCGAGCAACAGCTACAGCGGATTCACAGTTGCATGGTATGAAGGCGGCAAGCGCTGCCGCAAGTTCTTCGCGAACGAAGTCGATGCGCGCACACACGCTCGGCTTGTTGCGACGAAAGATTGAGAATCAAGAGCGCCAAGCACTCGCCGTGTCGCCTTCGAGACGCTCGCATCTATGCTGGCGCTGTGAGCGAACTCAAGCCAGCTCGGACTCGCGCTCGATTCGGCTGTTCGCGAGATCGTCGCAGCTCGCAAGATCGTCGGCGACTACCCGCTGCTTCAAGCACTGCAGTTCTGGAAGCGCCACCACGACGACGCAGTTCCCGACAAGCGCGTGGCTGATGTCGTCGCTGAGCTGGTGAACGGACTTCGCAGAGATGGCAGATCAGAATCTCACGTAGTCGAGATGGAGCGCGTGCTTAAACGGTTTGCAGACACGTTTCAGTGCGACATCGGCAACATCACAGCCGCCGACGTCGACGCCTACCTGCGTGGCTTGGACAGTTCGCCAGCGAGCCGCAACATTTACAGGCGCAAGATCGTGACGTTGTTCAATCATGCGAGGCGTGTCGGCTACTTGCCTGACAAGACGACGGCTGCGACAGAGTCGGCGAAGCGAAGAGCATCGGCACGAGATCGAGATTTACAGCTCGGCTGAATGTCGCTGCTGCTCGAAACTCGAGCCACAACTGCGTCCGTTCATCATTGTCTGCGGCTTCAGCGGCTGCGTCCGGCTGAGCGAGCGACTCGACTGGGAGATCGACTTCGCCAGCGGATGATTCTTATCTCGGTGGCGAGCAGACGCATCGCGCCGATTCGCGCCACTGCTAGACGCGCGATCAGTGGTGTGCCACTCGCAGCCGCAGGCGGTCGTGACGTCGTGGATCATCGCGCTTCACGCTTGGCGCGTCGCTCAGCGTGGAGGCGCACGCGCTGCGACACAGCTTCTGTTCGTATCGCTTGCGCTGACGCGAGCGATCAGACGCGCTCGGCTCCGGCCGACATCTGTTCGCACTTCGGCACTGACTACCGAGACTGGGCGACGCTGGTCTCGATCGCGCCTGTCGAGTCGAGACGTGTCCTCTCGTCGCTGTTCTGCCGCGCGCGCGCACGGCGCTCAACGCTGCACGGTGGACACTGGTTAAACTGTGACTACGACGTTTTTTTACGCATCTGCGTGCTGTTACTTTGCTCGGACACGGCGGCCACTTCACGGCTTTCGATACCTCGGCGCGCCGTACACTGTCGCGGCGCGTCGTACTGGCGCGGCTCCGCACTCACTGGCGTGCGGCGCTTACCCTGGGCACGCCTACCTCGCGGTCGTCACGCCGTCTGCGGCGCCGCGGGCGTACGCCACGCGCGATTCAGCCGCCACGCGACTCTGCGTTCACGCTGCTGGTTCGCGCGCCGGCCACTCAGCCACCACGATCCTCCGCTCCGCGGCCTCGATGTCACGCGGCGCACTGACTACTGTTCGCACACTGCGCGCTGTGTGATCGATCACGCGTGGGGCGACTTCGCATCTCTCGCCGAGTCAGACGCGACGCAGCTTCAGATCGCGGCGAGATCGCCGAGAGCGCGCCACGCACCAGCTCTCACTCTTCTTCGGGACGCACTGGCGGGGCATCACGGCGGCATCGGCGCCGGGCTTGCGCGCTGCGAGCGCCAGACGTCGGTACGCAGATCACATCACGCGCTTCACCGTTGCGCTGCGATCACTCGGACTCTAGCTTCTCCGCTCGCCTGTCTCGCGCGTTCGTGTGCGAACGTTTCACTGCGACGTACGCGAGAGCTTACCGGAGCGACTGTCGCGCACGCGCGCCAGTCGCGCACTCACGCTACTACGCTGCGCGCAACAGCGCTTCTCTCTCATCGCGCCGCTCTCTCTTGCTGCTATTCCCAGCGTCAAGCGTTCGCGCGCTGCGCGGCGCCGCCTCGCTGTGGCCTTGCGCACGCACTGCGCGCTTCACGTTGCGTTCATCACGAGCGCACATTCTGAGCGCCGCAGCGCTGCTTTTCACGCTCTCTGATAACCACAGCGCTCTCATCTGCGAGCTACACTACGGCACTTCCGACGACACGCGTGATCTGCGCGAGACAGCGCACCTGTGGTGCGGCAGCGCGAGACTGTGCGCGCGCGATATCATGCCGCAGACAACGATCAGTTCACAGCACCCTACCTAACAAGCCACTGCGTCGCAGCGATCAAGCCAGCTCG
Organism: uncultured Verrucomicrobiae bacterium; assembly: GCA_963836455.1. Lineage (GTDB taxonomy): Bacteria > Verrucomicrobiota > Verrucomicrobiia > Chthoniobacterales > UBA10450 > Udaeobacter. Next base: position 196,360 of record CAWIJH010000003.1, on the reverse strand, counting down.
CTGTGCCCCACTTCACACGTGCGACAGCCTACACTTTGATCTCGCACAGCGCGCTACGCAGTCAACAGAGATCCACTCTGCTCACAGTCATCAAGCGGCTCAGGCACAGATCGATCTGCCAGCGCATTTTCATACACGCACGCCTACTGAACTCAATCAACGCCGCAGCTGATCGCCTTACACGCAGTTCAGCGAACTGGCAGCGGCGTTCGCCACAGGCCCAAACTCCTACTCTCACCGTTTGACACTGATCGAGAACAGCACGGTACGGCATAGCGCGCACTGCTGTACGCCGCTGGTTACACGCTGCAGCGCGAATTTTTACAGATCGCCACATTCATCGAGCCGAACACGCGAGCCAACGTGCGCACTTTCATGCCGCTGCGCACACAGTTGAACGATAACCTCTACGTTGCTGAATGCTTTGAGCGTGTCGCGCTCACTTCTCCACACTTCTCTCTTAGCAGCATCCATATGTGTCTCTGCGCAATCTGATCACTCTCATCTTCGCGCAGAGCCGCGCGCCCGTATCAGTTCATACTACCTACACCATTCACAGCACCTGTTTAAGCCGAGCATTGATATCAACAGCAGCGTCATTCATATTCGCTCGCACGCAACTTCGCGCGCAGCTCAAACATCACCGCACAGAAGCAGCGCTGTCACACCAGATCGCACTGCATCAGTCTCTCACCGTTCTGCACTGAGCATAGCGTCAAGAGAGCCAGAACCTGAGGCTCCCACCATCACACAGCATTGAACAGATTATTTGCTTCGCACAGTAGAAGTTCCATACCATGCACGCACAACGCGCAACGCTCTGCGTTCTTCAACACTCGCAGCAGCTACCGCATTTCTCAGCTCACAAGTGCAAATTCCTGAGCAACTCTCAAGTGAGCGATTCATAACGCATTTTCATCACCCAATTCTGCAACATAACATCTGCGCTGTATTTCACTGCTTCACCTATCGATGAAGAGCTTTTCTACGCATACAACGTACATAAGCAGCGCTGAGCAACTCAAAACTCCTAAGCGCATACAGCAAAACCGCTATGAAGCGCGCAAGCTTTTTACTTTCAACACTGCGTGCGGCGTCTACCTCGCGCTGCTTGCGAAGGTACCCAGCGCGCTTTAACTACAACAGAAGCGCCAAGGCTCGCACATAGAAAATTGAGCCATTGACAGAGTGACGAGCTATTTGTCTTGTCTATTCTGAGCGAGCAGAGAGACAGCCTGTCTAGCGCAACGCGCGCGCGTCTTTTTTATATCTTCTTCTTTCTCCTATAGAATATGGAACAAGTCGTCACTCTGTCACTACTTCAACGACTTACGAAGGATTCCGCTCGAAATTCAATGAAAACGAACAGTAAAACACAGCAACAACAAACGGCGTCGCCGAGCCAGAATCGTGCGAAAAGCGTCGTCGCAGTCACACGAAAGCGCGCTCGAGCGACTTTACCGTGATAACGACGCACATCTACGGCGCTTCCGCTGTCTTTTGTTTAAATCCAGAGCGCACCCAGTCAATTCCCTAGCCTAGCAGATAAATGACAATCTTTTTTTTTTTTTTTTTTTTTTTTTTTTTTTTTTTTTTTTTTTTTTTTTTTTTTTTTTTTTTTTTTTTTTTTTTTTTTTTTTTTTTTTTTTTTTTTTTTTTTTTTTTTTTTTTTTTTTTTTTTTTTTTTTTTTTTTTTTTTTTTTTTTTTTTTTTTTTTTTTTTTTTTTTTTTTTTTTTTTTTTTTTTTTTTTTTTTTTTTTTTTTTTTTAATTCCTCTCTGGACATCTGGGTGACCTCCAGGAGTTGATCCACCCTTGCTTTGTCCTTCAACTCCTTAAGACGCATTGGTAGTTCGGCGCATCAAAGCTCGCGACGAACATTACGATCGCCGCCCAGATAACAGCTGCCACAATCCACGCCCGCTGCCATCCGTTAAGGTTAGAGCCTTTCATTCGCCGTTGTTGGTAATCAGCTGAATTTTTATCAACACGAACAGCTAGAACCGTAGAGCGTCGCCGACCATCACCGCGTAGAGTAGCGAAACGTCCGCATCACATCGCGCATCAGCCCTGAGTCTCTGTCTTATAGATTTTGTGCAGTCCAACCCTCTACCTGATAAGTGCCTTCAGTTCCTGTTTACACATAGAACTGTTAGTCTACCTTAATGCCTTTGTAGCTGCAGCGCTCTACTTACTGTAGCCTAGAGCTTCCGTCTAGCAGTATAGTCACTATCTCACTCCAGCGTATATCAGTCTCAGCTTTCTTTATCTTCTCTCTCTCTTTGTTAGCTATCTTCTCAGTTTAGCCTAGCTCTTCTTCCTCTTCTTTGACTTCTACATATATACTGCTATGCCTCTCTACCACTTCTATCTTCTTCGTTTCTCTTTATAGTCCATTCTGTTTTCAGCGTGATTGTATATGCCAGATTACCTCCTTGATTTTCCTATCTCTTCTATATTGTTCTTAGCTTCTTCTTAGCCTTATTACCTCCTTGAACTGTCTGTATCGTCTATATTTTTCTTAGCTTCTTCTTAGCCTTCATTCTAGAGAATTATCCACCGCCTTATCTGTGTCTTATCCAGTGTTGTACTTTTTGCTGTCATCAATCCGATAATCAAACTCACCGTCAACTCTATAACCTTTATCTAGAGTAAAAAGCCGCAGATTCTTCCTTCTACTATCCAGCCTACAGTTCTTCTCTTTATTTCCTTCACAACTGCTACTATCTCTTACACTACATAGCCCTTTATCTCTATACCTATCTATTCCGCAGCTTTATCCGTCTTAGCTATTATTCTGTTCATTGATTGTAAACTCCCTTTGCTGCGCTATTACTATAGATGCTTTTCTCTACAGCCAGCGTTGCTAATATATGATTTGTTTGCTTTTCATTTTCTTCTCTGTCTTAACTCTCTGAGTTTTTAAAGTCCTTATAATCTTATTTTTTGAGTCTTATTACTTGTATCTACTTATTTGCAGCATCGTAGTTCCTCTTTTCTTTTGTGCCTATTGCTCTAATCGCACCTCTTTTTAGCTCTCTATAACAATGTATAGCCTCTTTCGTTGCCTATCTTTTTCTTATCTATCAGTCTCTTCTAGTTCTATTTTCTGCTCATAGACTAGTCTAGCTTTCAGAGCCTCAGCTATCTTCTTCTGTGCCGTTGCTCTTATCTCTATCTTTCTGCCTGCTGATGCCTTTCTCCTCTAGCTTCTTAGCTTCACTCTAGCTGCGCCTCACATCTTCTGTGACTATCTGATATATCTCTTATATATTCTCTTTGCCAGTCTCAGCAGCTACTTGTTTCAGCAACTAGTTAGTGACTCTACTCTGCAGCTCCTTCAGATTCTATCTCACTTTGCTCAACACTTTCATCACTTCTCTATCTACTTCTTCTCCTCTCTATAGTCTCCCTTCTAGTTCTCCATCTCTCTATTCTTCTTCTATATCTTTCTCTCTCATACTTCTCTCTCTTTCCTTGTTGTAGCCTCCATCAGTCTTCTATCATTCCTTCCTGTTTATCTCTTCTCTATGCCTCTCTTAGCTCTGCTATTTTTCTTTCTGCGTTACCCTCTCTCCCCTTCTCGCAGCACACCTTTATCTCTCAGTCTATATACTTTACTAACTCTGATGCCTCATACTTCAGCTATCTGCTCTTCGTTCAGCTCTTTCTCATTCTATATCTCTACTACTTTCATCTATAAACTCTCTATATCACAACTGCTTTTTCTCCATTGCTATGCTTATTCTCCTAACTAGTCACTAATTTAAACTGTATCTTCTATGCTCTCTCTATTATAGCCAGCTTTGCTAAAACTTAGCTGGCGACAATGAAAAGTTCACTCATGACACGCCACAGGCAGGCGCACTCTCTCTAGCAGCCTGATCTCCTTCGAGCAATTCTATGGCTCGAGCTGAAGCGCTGTAGGAAAGGTCCTGTCGAGTCGCCAGCTGTCGCGAGCTGCACGAACATCGAACGACTGCACAGCGTCAATCGTCGCTCAGTCGCGCGAGTGTCTGACGCAGAGCATCAATGTGTCGCAATCACTAGAGCGCGAGCCGCGAAGATCGCCAGCATGAACGATCATGTTACGTCGTGAAGCAGCCTGAGTTCACGCAGCTGCAGCGGTTAAGCTCATCGTTGTTTAAACTGTCATGCGCTGTCAGCTTTTCTCTGCTGCCCTGCACTAACAGTAAAGCAATACGCCAGCTATCCAATTAGGGTAAAGAAAATAATCATAACTAATAGCCAATCTTGGCACCTTTACTGTGCTCAAACAAAAGGCAATCAATCAGCATCCAGGCCGTGAAGGCTACAACAGCAAACAGAAGTAGTACGTCTATGTCAGGCTCTAATAGATTTACAAAGCTGCCAAGTAGTGCTGATGAGAACTGCGTTGTCATCGCGCGATCTTGAAAAAATCCAAACGGCGTGGTAAGTCAATTTAAGGCACAACGGATCTGGAGCGCAAACATACAACGCTGTGTCGAAGAGATCGCTCTTGTCGCGTCATGAAAGACAAGATCGCGCTCTTACAGCTCGGTGCAAAAAGCAGAGAGTAATGCGCTTGAATCTGTCGTTCATGCGCAGAACTGCGCCTTCACGTCAAAGCATGAGTCTGGCTTACGCAGTAGAATAATTTCGCTGACTTGCAGAGGCATCGTGACACGTTGCGGCTGTGTCTGTGAGAGTGTCTTCTGTTGAGCATTCACCTCTACGTATGCAGCATGTATTGCCTGCCTGCTCCCTTGTCTGGCTTTTCTTTCTGCTTCGTCTGTCGTTGCTGCCCTAGGCGTTCGCCAGCTCTCTTTCTCGTCTTCTCTCGCAGCTGCTTCGAAATTTCGCTGTTCTCGCCTGCTGTGGCGACAATAGCTCGCGGGCGCATGCGCATTATCTCTCTGCCAGCTCTACATTTCGTTGAGCCTTGCGCTGTTTCTCACTACTCGCATGAAAAAGTCGTTCGTTCAGATGATGCATCAAGCTTCCCTTTCTTGCTGTGTTAGCTGCTCTCGCTCTGATACGCCGCTCAAGGTAGCTATCAAGCGATAAAGTGATCGTCGCTTTGTCGGTTCGTATTCACGAAGTCGTCCGCTGTTGAGCCACTGATCTATTTCCTCGGCTGTGAGCACGTTCAGCGGCAGCTCCTCAGCGTGACGAAACTGTCGAGTGCCAATCGTGTGTGCGCGAATGAAGACTAGTGTCGAGCGCGTCTTCATGCTTCTATCTCTTCGAATTGCAGCTCTAACGCGCCTTCAAAGGCTACTGCCAGAGATCTTGGAATCTCAGTTCGCTTGTCTGCGAGCTTGATCTTCCGTCTATGTGCACTTGCTATTCGAAGCGCGCCACTACAGCGCCTTTTTCAACTTCGTCAAGCCCTAGCGCTATCACTGCTGCAGCACAAGCAAGACGTTCTTGAATCATGCGATCGAGCTAAGCGCGATACGCAGCCTAATTAAATTCGCTGTGCGCGTAGCGAACATCACCTTGATTGATGTTCGTGTAGAACATGGCGCGCAGCTCATCGAAGAAAGTCGCGATCTCTCCTTAGCGTTTACTCAGTTTGAGTAGCCAAGTTGACAACAGTTCTTCGTTCATCAGTGTGCGCGTCGCTCTGCTGACGTGTCGCCAGAGCTGCTATTCACTATGATCGAGAACGAGCCGTTGATTATGGCTCGCGCGATGGCGATCTGCGTTTCAGATGTCACACTCACGCCTTACTATTCGCGGCATAGATCGCGCAGTGAAGGCGGCGGCGTTTGTTCCTTGCTCAGCCAAGCTATCAAGCGAAAAATCGGCTGTTCGAGTCTGACGCTTACGAGCTAATTTCACGCCCGTCAACTTTTGCGCAGTCTCGCACAACGCTCAGCCAATCACGCAGCATCTCTACTTTTCGCTCTCTATCACCGCAGAACAATCGCTAGCGCAGTCGATTGTCACGCTATAATCCTTCCAGCAGTCTCTGTCCTAAACAAAGTCTCTCGAACGCGTCCCGCTAAGCGTAAATGTCGTTGATGACTTCAGGCCGCTCGCTCGCGATTTGAACAAGTCGTCAAAGCCTGCGATTCGATGCATCTCTTCCCGCTTTTTGCTGCTGTTATGTTTTGTTTATTTCTATCTCTCTCTCCTACAGACTATTCTTTTTAAGCTCCTATCTCCTTCTGCTTTCCTTGCTAGTTCTTCATATCTCTTACTGCAGTGCTATAGCTCTCTTTTTTATCAGCCTCTATCTACCTTTCAAAGCTTCTCTTACCTAACCATTGTAACTTGTCTCTATCTACAGCAACTCCTCTCTACTTTATCCTTTCTTCCAGCCTCTCTTTTCTTCTTTCATATTCTTCTCTTTATATCTTATCTCTCTTCTTCTTTATCTCTCTCTTTTGCCTTTTTGCATTTACTAACTAGCTCTTTAACTCTATCTCTTTTCTTTATTCATTTCAGCTGCTGCTGTATCTTTATTCACCTTTGCTTTTCTCTTTCGAGAGTCCGCTAGTCAGTGAATGAAAAAATATCTGTCTCTTTTTCTATCTCTTTGTATAGTAACCTTCCCTCTGTTTTTTGCTAGCTAATTTTAGTGTGTAATTTCTTTCTCTACTTTCTTAGTCTCTGCGCGCTTGAGTTGTTGTGTTTATTGACTATCTGTTGCGCTTTGCTAAAAATTTTAGTGTAGCTATTTATTGTATAATGATTTATCTTTGTAGTAGAAACCTACTTCTTATAACTTTTTAGTTTCTGAGACTCCTTTAAATTATTATCTGTTATCTTTTTTACGAATTGTTTAAAAGCTTCAAAGTACCTATAGTTATGTAGAAGATATCATGTAACTACTCTTTTTTAGCAGTGTTAATCTTTCTGACACTATAGCTATCTCTATCCTAGCTTCTCTCTTAGTATCTAGAGCACCACAACTACATAATCGAACGACAACAGCCAGGACTCTTGTCAGTTGTCCTACGCTGCGCAGGATCAGAGGAGGTCTTGATATCTTCATCTATCCTATCTTTTTGTTGTTCTAGAAGAAAATCTCGTCGGAGTCAGCAATAGTTCATAGTCTTCTAGTTATTCGCTGTGTTCTGCTTGTTTATCTGCTTGATAAGCTTTAGACTCTCTTTATCTCTTTATCTCTTTTCTGCATTAATTGTATTCAGTACATCCATCTGTCTCTCAGCACTTTCTATACTCACTATATTACTATGTGTGTCAGTATTATTTGTTAATGTTCTTTATCTTACTCCTAAAACTTCTATGTTTTTTATCTTATATATCTTTTCTGTTTAAGATTTCTCTTTCATTGCTTCTTTTATACAAGCAGCCACCCTGTTTTTTAAACCTATGCAAAAATATCTTCCCTCTTCTTATTGTTTCAAAATGATGTTCTTGATACTACTTATAGTGTCACATATCTTGCATACAGCAAAAGAAATATCTGCAAAACTTTTCTTAATGATATCTAGTAGTGTAACTTAGTATAGTCTATCTTTTATCCTACTTTTTTTCAGTCCCTACTATCGACACGCAGTAGGCACTCTCGAAGTTCATAACCGTTACCAAGGCAGCTAGATCACAGTCACAGGTGGCTCCATTGAGATGCCGTTCGAACATTCTATCGCAGAAATTGAAGAGTTCTCGAAGCGCGAGAGGATGGACTTTGCACCGAAGACCCATGTCTCACTTGAGGGAATTGCCTCAACGTTGCCTCAACGCGTCGGTTTTTCGGGGATTGTTTTCAAGGGCATGATTGATGCGGTTCGGAATCGTCTCTTGGACTGGAGTATCGAATTAGAGAAGCGAGGGATTGCTGGTGAAGACATGTCGTTCGATGAAGCCGAAAAGGAGGCTGCCCGGAGTCAAACTTTCCATATCCAAACTTTAAATCTTACGGGCGTTCTAGGCAACGTCACTCACTCCAACGTCAATGTGTATGACTTCGATTCAATTCATCAGGAATTGAAACAGTTGAACGTTCCGCAGAGTGAACGCGACGAACTAAAGAATATTTTTGATGCACTGAAGAACAGTCCGCCCGAGAGGAAGCAAAGCTTGATTGAAAAAGGGAAGGAATGGATTGTGAGGAATCAGGAATTCTTGGGGGCTGGTGCGAGTATCGTTCGGCAAGCATTAGGAATTCCAGATGTAGCCTGATGGGCCACGTCTTCACTTGTGCAATCCCAACGTTTCTTAATTGCTGTTTCTTGTTCTGTGGTCAGTCCGCCCTTCAGCAGTGTGTCTGTATCCTCTAAGACCGTCGAAGTGCGTTGAAATGCTGCCCATGACTCCATCACCTCCCGAAACGGAATGTGAACGAGATACCAACAAAGGACTCCCAACGGAAGCACCCACCAAGCAGTGGTAACTAAACCCCAGATAGTGACAAGAATGAGTGCAATGCCACAAAGAAAATAGAGACCGGAAACGATCGGAGGAACAGCGGTCGTTCGCGTGGAATAAAACTCAGTGAGTTTGCTTCGCGCGTCTTCATTGGACTCGTCACCAGTGATAGTGCGCAATGTCCGCATGTAGAACCAAATCGTGAGCATTCGCGTCAGAAAAACGAGAACAACCGCGAGCGCGAGACAGACTATAGGCATCCAATTCAGGTGATCGCCCCAATGAAGTAACTTATGCATCGATTATTCCGTCTAATCCGCTTGCTCGCTTGGGGGAATCCGACAAAGCGGAGTCATGGGGACAATTGTGCCGAACTGTTCGGTTGCGTAGGAAGCGGAATCGTTTCGGGTGGCACACTGACCCTGCGAACGCGCTCCGACGGTTCCTGCGCGATCCTGAGGATTTTTCTTCATGCTTCACGCGATAAAAACGCACGAACACATTGCCAGCTTCATCGCTTTGGTTGAGAGAAAATTGGCTTCGGGAGCGAAACCTCAAGATGATTGCCGTGATCGAAGAGAACCAAACCATCCGAGTCAGCAAAACACCGAGCGTAACAAGCCTCAGGAGCCTCCTCCTTCGAGATCGGTGTTTTGCCGCTAAAATCTGTGCAGTCCCATTGCAACGCGACTGAGAGTTGCGCCCGCTGGTGAGCCGGAAGGAATGTAGAAGCATGGAGCTTCGCGACGTTTGAATATTCCACAAGTACCCCGCCCTTCGTTAGCTGCTGCATGATAGTCACGCCCTGCGGGATTGTGATGTCGTGGTCAGTGTTGTTCTGAAGCGCATACTGGAGCGAAAATCCATCGTGTTTGAGGTAATCGTTCTCTAACGTCATAGACTCGTGCGCTTCGCTCCAGACGACCGAGACAGACTTAGTATCCCAACCCGCTGTTCTGGACTTGATCACCATAGCGATAATAACGGCCAACGTGACCAAACCCAACATTCCCATGAGGAACCACTTCCCCCAGCTTCTCTGCCGCAAGGCGTTATTCGTATTAGTCATTTTTTAATCAACGCGCGCAGAGATTGAATCACAACGCACTCGGATGTTGAAGGGCAATCAAAAACGATTTCCTGCGCGATCCTGAGCGCGGGAATCATTGTTCCTTTCGCTTGCTGTCGCCGAGGATTGCGAACAACCCTGCGTAGAACACGGCTAGCGCGAACAGTGGTGTCTGCACATATTCAATTATTGGCCTGCCATATGACCATTCCCATCTGTTCATGTACTGGTTGTATAGTGGAAACGTGTAGCCGAAGTGGAGATTGGAAAACTGCGTAGTGTAATGCAGCGCGATGATTGCGCCGAACACCACCAGTGCCACCAGCGTGAGAATCTTTCGTTTCTTATTCATCTGTTCTCGCTCCCGCTCTCTTGACCTTAGGCAGCACGTTCCGACGATTCCTGCGCGATCCTGCGCACGGGAATCAAGCGATAGCACGATCGTGCCTTATTGAGCAACGCTGGCATCTACGACCTTGACGACAGGAACCGAGCGATCATTGGTGCGATAGTAATCATCAACGTGCCGAATCGCCCGATAGATGCGCCATGCCGATAGTCCTGACGTCCCCTTCCACATAAGAATCGCTGCGGTGCGAGTCTCTAACGACCATTTCGCCCAGTCGTTTCCTGTGGGCGAGAAGTAACCCTGTGCGTCGAGATAGCGTCTCGAATCCAAGCCGTACTTAATCATGAACTTCAGATCGAGAAACTCGTCCACGGAAGTTTTGTGCACGGCATCCGTCTCGATCTGCTTCTGAACTGCACTCTCAAGCCGGTATTGTTTGGCGACTTGCGATATACGATATACGTCGCGGACGGTCGGCAGCACGGCGAGCGTTGCAATGACTGCAACCGCTACTATCGCAACTGTCAGTTTGGGCACGCGCATTTTTCTCGACAATTCCTGACAAAAACCTTTCGCGTATATGCGTGCTTGTGCAAACACAGCAAAACCGCTGCGGTTGCCAACGCGAATATGATCAACATATTAGCGCAAATTCACGAATGAACGCGAAGTCATCGAATATGTTTCACACGCAAGGGGTCGCTGGTTCGATACCAGCATCGCGCATTTTCTAGGCTGTCGAATGTTCTACACATACGTGCTGAGATGCGGCGATGGCGAATTGTATGTTGGTTCGGCCGTTGACCTGCGGAGACGACTCGCGCAGCACCGTGCAGGTCGAGTACGTGCCACTGCTCATCGGCTGCCAGTCAGACTGGAGTATTACCAGGCGTGTCGTTCTGAGTTAGCCGCCCGGGCGCGCGAAAAGCAACTTAAGACCGGATTCGGGCGGGCGTATCTCAAGCGCCGTCTGGATTGAAGGTCGCTCCGCGCCCGCAACGCTTCGCGTAGCGATGCGGGCGGGGGTTCGATACCAGCATCGCGCATATTGCTGCCCGCTCGCTTGCTCTCCGGCATGTCGCATTCTATTTAAAAGCATGTCAGAACATAAGATGACTCTTACTTGGAAGCGTGGCGACACGCCGTTCGAATATCAAAAATATCCACGCGATCACACTTGGAAATTTGAAGGCGGGCACGAAATGCAGGCATCGGCTGCTCCTGCGTATCTCGGGAATCCAAAGCTGGTCGATCCGGAGGAAGCATTCGTGGCATCGCTCTCGAGCTGCCACATGCTGACTTTTCTTGCCATAGCTGCGAAAAAGAAGTTCGTCCTCGATGAGTACGTTGACGATGCGGTCGGCCACATGGAGAAAAATGCGGAAGGCAGGCTTGCAATTACGCGTGTGACTTTAAACCAGCGATTGAAGTTCTCCGGCGAAAAACAACCGACTGAGCAAGAACTCCAGGAGATGAATCATGCCGCGCACGAGCAATGCTTCATTGCTAATTCGGTGAAGACCGAAGTTACCGTCGAGACGCAAACGTAAATAACTCACGACCTCCGCGTTTGTCTGCTGTCATGTCGAGCGGAGTCGAGAATCGAGCGGCTAGGGAAGCCGCGAGATAGACGGGAAGGCCGGAGGCTGAGCGAGGGGGACGAATGCGAATCACATCTCTGGATATTTCTGAAACAGTAAGAGATTCCTCGACTTCGCTCGGAATGACAGAAAGGTGCGATAATCTGTTTCATAAGAGATGAACCTCTCGTCCGACGCCCAACTCATGGAAAAAATCGTCAGCCTGTGCAAGCGGCGCGGTTTCATTTTCCAGTCGAGCGAAATTTACGGCGGGTTGAACGGCGCTTGGGATTACGGTCCGCTCGGCGTCGAGTTAAAGCGTAATCTCAAGAATTACTGGTGGCAGGTGACCGTGCATGAGCGGGACGACATCGTCGGCATGGACGGCTCGATTCTGACGCACCCTGCGGTGCTGAAGGCATCCGGGCATGTCGAAGGATTTTCTGATCCGATGATCGATTGTCGGACTTGCAAAGCACATTTGCGCACTGACCAGGTTGTCGAGAAGAAAGGCGTTAAACAGTGTCCAAATTGCGGCGGTAAGGATTTGACTGCGCCGCGGCAGTTCAACTTGATGTTCGAGACGCATGTAGGTGCCGCAGCTGACGAAACTTCCATCGCCTATCTGCGTCCTGAAACAGCGCAATCGATCTTCGTTCAATTTAAAAACATCCTGGAAGTATCGCGCAAGAAATTGCCATTCGGCATCGCGCAAATCGGCAAGGCTTTTCGGAATGAAATTAACCCGCGCAATTTCACATTTCGCTCCCGCGAGTTCGAACAAATGGAGCTCGAATATTTTTGCCGTGCGGAGCAGGGGATGGAATTGCTCGAATACTGGAAGGAAGAACGCCTGAGATTTTACGAAAACATTGGGATTTCGCGCGGTAAACTTCACGTGTTGACAGTTCCCGACGAGGAGCGCGCCTTTTACTCAAAAGGGACGTACGATATTGAATACGATTTCCCGTTTGGAAGACAGGAACTCGAGGGTGTCGCCTATCGTACTGATTACGATTTGTCACAACATCAGAAGGCCAGCGGAAAGCCTCTGGAGTACTTTGATGAAGAAACGAGACAACGATTTGTGCCGCACGTTGTCGAGCCGAGCGCCGGTGTTGATCGCACAGTCCTGGCATTAATCTGTGAGGCTTATTCGGAAGACCAGGCGCCAGATGAAAAAGGAAAAATGGAGGCGCGCATCGTGCTGCGTTTCCATCCGCGGATGGCCCCGGTTAAGTGCGGTGTATTCCCACTTTTAAAGAACAATTCGCAGTTGGTTGCGAAAGCAAAGGAGATTGTCAGTCTCTTGCGGCCGCACATGACCGTTTTCTATGATGAAGGCGGCGCCATTGGCCGTCGGTATCGGCGTCAGGATGAAATTGGCACGCCGTTTGGGGTGACCGTTGATTTTGAAACGCTCGGAGAGAAGGATGCCGCGCTCCGCGACACAGTGACGTTGCGCGATCGCGATTCGATGAAACAAGAACGCGTCGCAATTCAAGATCTTCCGGGAATTCTACGCGACCGGCTCACGTGATGGATCTCACGCAATTCCGCGAATACTGTCTAAGCAAAGCCCGCGCAACTGAGAGCACGCCATTCGGCCCCGACGTTCTCGTGTTCAAAGTCGGGGGTAAGATGTTCGCATTGGCGGCTCTCGACGAAATGCCGGCCAGAGTGAACTTAAAATGCGATCCCGACTTGGCGCTGGAGCTGCGCGATCGTTACGAACAAGTCACGCCGGGTTATCACATGAACAAAAGACACTGGAACACGGTCGAGATCGAGAGCGGCGTTCCGGATGCCGAGGTGCGAAAAATGATCGATGACTCCTACAATCTTGTGGCCAGGACTCTTCCGAAATCTACGGCAAAGGTTGCAGCTCGATCTCGCCGAAACTCAACTGCAGTGCGTCGCGGGCGACGTTAAGGAAATTATCGGCGGCGTCCGTAAGAGCGACGTGTAGCTCGCCGCGGTTTGGCGGCGCCACGCGAAGTGATTGTCGATCCAATGTTTCTTCCACCGCGCGCGCGCAATTTTGCGCGGAATCGACGAGCGTGATCTGGCGTTTGACCGCTCGCGCGATCGCGTTGGTGAGCAGTGGATAATGCGTACAACCAAGCACCAGGGTATCGATCTCATCAGCGAGCATCGGTTCGAGATAGCGCATGATTATTCGGTCCGTCACATCGTCGTTGAGCAGTCCTTCTTCAATTAATGGGACGAGCAACGGACAGGCGCGACTGCTTACGCGCACACCGTTGTCGGCTGCGCGCAACGCCTTTTCGTATGCGCCGCTGCGAATCGTCGCACGGGTACCGATCACGCCGATGTGCCGGTTGCGGGTCGCCTGCAATGCAGCTTGCGCTCCCGGCTCGATCACTCCAATCACGGGCACAGGAAATTTCTTTGTTAGCAACGGCAACGCGACTGATGAAACCGTATTACAAGCAACCACCAGCGCCTTTGCGTCCTTCCCCATCAGCATTCCCGCCAGTTCCACCGCGTAGCGCTGCACGGTTTCCGGACTTTTCGGGCCGTAAGGAACACGCGCGGTGTCGCCGAGGTAAAAAATGTTTTCGTTTGGCAGCAAATCCCGCAGCGCCTTCACCACAGTAAGGCCGCCGATACCAGAATCGAAAACGCCAATGGGACGCGAATCGGTCATGCAGCGCGAAACTCACCGTGGTTGCGACCCGCTGCAACTTTCTATCGCCTCTCCCTTCACCAAGGGAGAGGCGGAAGCTGTTCATGCGGTGTGCGCCCGTCCCCTTGCAAACGCGCTCCGGCTTTGGATGATTGATCGCAATGGCTGAGCTTTCGAAGAGATACGATCCAAAATTGGTCGAACCGAAATGGTATCGGCACTGGATGGAAAATCGTGATTTCGTGGCGGACTCGAATTCGTCAAAACCGGCGTTCTCGATTGTGATGCCGCCGCCGAATATCACCGGCATGCTTACGCTCGGTCACGTGCTCAACAACTCCATTCAAGACATTCTCGCCCGCCGTGCGCGGATGCGAGGCTTCGAAGTTCTCTGGCTGCCAGGGATGGATCATGCCGGCATCGGGACGCAGACCGCGGTGGAGAAATATCTGCGCCGAACCGAAAACAAAACGCGGCATGATCTCGGGAGAGAGGAATTCCTGCGGCGCGTGCTGGAGTGGCAGGATAAACACGGCGGCATCATCATCGACCAACTCAAACGGTTGGGCTGTTCCTGCGATTGGTCGCGCCAACGTTACACACTCGATGACGCTTACGTCGCAGCCGTTCAAAAGGTTTTTGTCGATCTTTATCGCAGAGGACTGATTTACCGCGGCCGGCGAATGATCAATTGGGACCCTGCCGCGCAAACGGCGGTCTCAGACGAAGAGGTGATTTCCAAGCCGCAGAAAGGGAATCTCTATTTTGTTCGCTATGAGATTGTGGAAGAGCCTGGTCGCTTCCTCGAGGTCGCGACTACTCGGCCGGAAACAATCATGGCCGACACTGCGATGGCTTTTCATCCAGGCGACAAGCGATACGCTGATCTCCTGGGCAAGCACGCGTGGCGTCCGCTGGCGCGGGAGAAGATTCCAATCATTGCTGACGAAGCAATCGATCCGGAATTCGGCACGGGCGTTTTGAAAGTCACTCCTGCGCACGACGCGCTGGATTTTGAGATCGGCCAACGCCATAACCTGCCGATTGTCGATGTGCTGCACCCTGATGGCCGCATCAATTGTCCTGCAGTTCCGGAGTTGGATGGGCTCGAGCGGTTCGAAGCGCGGGAAAAGGCAGGGCAGTTATTGCAGGCGAGGGGAGCGCTCGCAAAGACGGAGCCGTACGAAAACAATGTCGGGTTCAGTGACCGAAGCGATGTGCCAATCGAGCCGCGCATCAGTGAACAGTGGTTTCTACGATATCCCAAAACAAAAGAGGCCCTGGCTGTGGTACGCGATCACCTGATCCGGTTTTTCCCTCCGCATTGGGAGAAAGTTTATGCGCAATGGCTGGAGAACATTCGCGATTGGTGCATCAGCCGACAGGTGTGGTGGGGACACCGGATACCGGCTTGGTACCGGAAACCCAAACTGTAGAGGCAGGCGTGTCGCCTGCGAACCAAAGGAATGCAGCCGACACGGCTGCCACTACAGAGAGAAGACATTCGTGTGCAGATCGAATCGCCGGGTGAAAATTGGACGCAAGACCTCGACACCCTCGACACGTGGTTTTCATCGTGGTTGTGGGCTTATGAGACCATGGACAGTGAAACGCGGAAGAAGTTTTATCCGACGAGTGCCCTCGTGACCGCGCCGGATATCATTTTCTTTTGGGTGGCGCGCATGATCATCGCCGGGTTGGAGTTCAAGCCCGGGAAGTCGGACCGCGTAGAGGACAATATTGCTTTCCGCGATGTTTATTTTACAGGGCTCATTCGCGACAAACTCGGTCGCAAGATGTCGAAGTCGCTGGGTAACTCGCCCGATCCACTTGAATTGATCGACAAGTATGGCGCCGATGGTTTGCGGTTTGGGCTAATGCGCATTGCGCCCCGGGGCCAGGACATTCGCTTCGACGAAAAGCAAATTGAAGAAGGTCGAAACTTCGCAACCAAACTTTGGAATGTCGCTCGTTTCCGGCAGATGCATGGCCCAAGCGATGCCGCTCCAAGAATCGATAATCGGACGCTATCGATTTACGCCTTGGAACTGATTGCGCGCTTGAACGAAACGATTGACGCCGTCGAAGCCGCTTATCGCGAATATCAGTTCAATACGGTCGCACAACGACTTTATGACTTTGTCTGGAGCGATTATTGCGACTGGTTTGTTGAAGCCGCCAAGACCGAAATTTTCAGCGAAGACGAGGCCAAAAAGAAATCCGCGCTGGCAGTGATGGATTTTGTCCTTTCTGCAACGTTGCGATTGCTGCATCCCTTCATGCCGCACATTACCGAGGAGCTTTGGTCGTTGCTGGGCCTTGGAAGCGATTCAATTCAATTTGCCGCGCCACCGGAGAAAGATCGCCTTGGATGACGTTTCTGATGTTGCGGGCAAACGACGAGCTTGTTTCCGCCATTTACGAAACAATACAGGCAGGACGCAATCTGCGGGCAGAGTCCAAACTGCCATCAAACAGAAAGATACAGATTTATTTTACGCACCGATGAGAAATCATTTCCTATCACAATTGCCGACGCTGAGCTCGGCTATTGAATGCAGAGGAAGTGGAGCTGGACCCAAAATATCAAGCGCAGTGCCGGAAACCCAGTTGCGGTTACACCGCTAGGCGAGATCTTTCTGGACCGTTGCCGCGGCCGACAGAGCAGGGGAACAGCGAGCGGCTCGACAAGGAAATTGCAAGAATCGAAACCGCAGCGCGCGCAGCGGAGGCAAAAATTGACGAACAAATCCTTCGTTGATCGTGCTCCTGCGGCTGTCGTCGAGGAACATCGCCGGCGGCTTGAAGGATTTCAGCGCGCAACTGGCAGAAGCTGAAGCAGGCGCGCGAATGCCTGAATTAAAGATCACTTTCTGCTCGTTTATCCTGGCGCCGCGTTTTTGAAAGAATTCCTTTAACTCAGGCGTGTAGAAGGTCCCGTCATATTCCTGATTGAGTTCGAGCCAAACCCGGCCGCGTGGCGTGAGATGTTTTGCCAGGTCGTCGAGAAAGAAGTCCCACTCCGGCACCTTCCAGAGATCCGGCATTTTGTGGTTGTTGAAGCAAATCATAAAAGCCGTAATGAGATCGAATTTTTGTCCAAAATCGGGCAAAGGCCGAAAAGCTTCAATTTGCTGGACTACGCGGCGAACGCCGAGCAAACGCGTAACCTCCCGGAACATGGACAAGCGGTCCATATCAAGGCCGAGTCCTGAATGACCCAGCAATTGGGCGATGTAGAGGAAGTATCCTGCGCCGCAGCCAAGATCGAGGATGCGCTTGGGACGCGACAAATCGAGCTCGGTCTGGCGAATTCGCCTGATGTTGATTCCGATCCAACGGTCGAGATCGAGATATTTCGGCCAATCTGCGCCGGGATCGGCCACCGCGTAACGCTTGCGAATCTGCGCGAAACCAACCGGATCGATCGTTTCAATGACCCGGTTTTTATTCAGCGGGAACCTGCCAGTTCGGAAAAGTCTGAGCGTATGTTTCCTCGCGCTGACCAGGCTCCGGCCATCTACAAGCTTCCGAATTTTATGTCGTAATTGCACCTGAAGAAAGATCACACCTTGTAGCGGAGCGCAACAACTTCAATTAAACTGCACACAGGAATGAACCTCTGGAAAAAACTGCTCTGGTTCGCGGTGGCCGCGTTGGGAACGTGGGCGGTGGCGATGCTGGCGTTTATCTCGCGGCGAGCATATCAGCGCCCTGTGGATCGTTACCGCTGGATTTTGCGCGTTGTCGATCAGCTATCGTTTTTACAGCAAATGGCTGGCGACAAAAGTGCTGGTTCTGAACGAGCAGCGTGCCACACCGGCCGTGCTGCAAGACGACAACAAGGATTATGTGCCAACAAACGGCTGGATGGTTTTCGGGCACCATTTTGCAGCAATCGCCGGTCCGGGACCCTTGGTTGGGCCCGTACTTGCAGCGCAGTTCGGTTTTCTTCCCGGCACTCTCTGGATTTTGATCGGCGCAACGCTCGGCGGCGGCGTTCACGATATGATTGTTCTTTTTGCCTCAATCCGGCGCGGCGGCAAAACGCTGGGTCAAATGGTACGAGAAGAAATCGGGCGCGGCGTTGGCCTGCTCGCCATTGTCAGTGTGCTGGCGATCATGATCATTTTGCTGGCTGTGCTTGCGCTGGTCGTTGTGCAAGCTCTGGCGGAAAGCCCCTGGGGTGTTTTCACCATCGCGACGACGATTCCAATTGCGCTAATCATGGGAATTGGATTGCGCACTGGCAAAGTGAGCGTGACGGCAGTCACGATCTTCGGGTTACTTGGTTTGGCGTTTGGCGTTTGGGGCGGACAATTTCTCGCGCATTTTCCCGCGATTGAGAGCTGGTTCCGTCACGACCAGAAATGGCTGGCGTGGGCCATCATGATCTATGGGCTGGCAGCCTCAATCCTGCCCGTGTGGATGCTCCTCACACCGCGCGACTATCTCAGCACGTTCTTGAAACTAGGCACCGTCGCCATGCTTGCGGCCGCTGTCGTGCTGATCAATCCGACATTGGAGATGCCGGCGATTACCAAATTCATCGATGGCAGCGGTCTTGTCTTTGCGGGTCCTGTGTTTCCGTTTGTATGCATCACCATCGCCTGCGGCGCAGTCTCCGGGTTTCATTCCCTAATCGCTTCTGGGACGACGCCGAAAATGATCACACGCGAATCGAACATACGCAGTATCGGCTACGGCGCGATGGTGACCGAAATGATGGTTGCCCTGATGGCGATGATCGCAGCGTGTGTGCTTCAACCGGGAGAATATTTCGCCATTAACACAAAAGGCGCACCGACCGAGGTCGTCGCAAAAGTTTCCGCGGCTGGTTTTCCGGTAACGGAAGCGGAAATGCAGAAGCTCGCTGCAAACCTGGGCGAATCCACGATGTTTAACCGCGCCGGTGGAGCGCCGACTTTTGCCGTCGGCATGGCACACATGTTTTCGCGAGTCTCTAACAAGCCAACTGCGCTGGCGCTATGGTATCACTTCGCCATCATGTTCGAAGCCCTGTTTATCCTTACAACCATAGACGCCGGAACACGCGTGGGACGATTTCTGCTCCAGGATTTTCTCGGCAATCTCTGGCGACCTCTGGGAAACACGCGTTCGTGGACCGCGAATTTTTTCTCCAGCGTTTTGCTCGTTGCTGCGTGGGGCTGGTTTTTGTATGAGGGCGTAATCGATCCCCTTGGTGGTATCAACTCGCTTTGGCCGCTGTTCGGACTGGCTAATCAATTGCTGTCGGTGGTCGCACTTTGTCTGGGCACGACCCTTTTGATCAAAATGCGAAAGAGTAAATACCTCTTTGTAACTCTGGTTCCACTTTGCTTCATGTGTGCGGTCACATTTTCGGCTGGCTATTTGAAAGTTTTCTCACCGGACCCAAGGCTCGGTTTTTTGAGCGGCGCCCAATCGCTGTTAAGTCAGGCGGCGGCGATTACGGATCCAGTCAAAGCGGCTAATTTGGCGCGGCAGGCAACCATCTGGCGATTCGACGCGTTTGTAGCTGTTTTCTTCCTTGTCCTTGTGCTGCTGATCGTTCTGGGCTCAGCGCGGCAATGGTGGCAATTATTGCGCGGAACCAAGCGCGTCGTTTTGCACGAGAGTGAGTTTGTGGCAATTACCCCTGCGCAGCTCGCACAGTTTTAGATCAACGCCTGCGTCTGGCAGAAACCATTGATTTTGAATTCTGCAGGCTTGCCTTGCGCGCGACTTTTTAGTTGAATCGCGTTGTGCCTCCTGCTGAAGAGGTGACTTCACTGAGCGCGATTGGCGGAATCGCTCATCACGGCTCGCCGGCGTTTACGACAACCCACTGGAGTGTCGTTCTAGAGGCGCAAGGCGAATCGCCAGCGGCAGAAGAGGCGCTAGAAAAGCTTTGTCGCACGTATTGGCGACCTATCTATGGCTTCGTTCGACGACAGGGAGCAAGAACCGAGGACGCAGAAGATCTTACCCAGGGCTTCTTCGCCTTGTTATTGGAGCGCAAAGATCTGAATACCGTTCGCAAGGAAAAAGGACGACTTCGTTCTTATCTGCTTACATCGCTCAAGAACTTTCTGATCGACGAACGGCGTCGTGTCATGGCAATCAAGCGCGGCAAAGGCCAACGCTTAATTCCGTTGGATGAGATTCGTGAGGGTGAGCGGATCGATGTTGATGAACGGAGTGACAGGTTGACGGCCGACCAAATCTACGAACGTCGCTGGGCGTTTACAGTTCTGGAGCAAGTGATAGCGCGGCTGCGGGACGAATATCGTAGCACGAACAATCTGCGGTTCTTTGACCAGATGAAGAAAATGCTCATGGACGAACCGGGCCGGCTTTCGCAAGCCCAGGTCGCCAGCGAATTCGACATGACGGAGAACGCAGTCAAGCAAGCGTTTTACCGATTTCGTCAGCGTTACCAAACATTATTCCGAGAGGAGATTGCCCACACGGTTGCCATACCCAGTGATATTGAAGATGAGTTGCGCTATCTAATTACTGTGGTCCGGACGTAACCTCTGATAGACTTTGACGCAGTAAAAACGGGGAGGGCACCAGCCACTCTCCGATAATGACCAGTATACTCAAATCTTGGCAAAGGCGCAGTATGGGAATCGCAGCCGATGCGCAACAAAATGCCCGTGAAACCACAAAACTGGCCAGGGTGACATCGTTAGCGCCCGACAGAACGCCTCGGAATGGGTCAATGAACTCGCGGAATTTTTTTGCCGAGCTCAAGCGGCGCAAGGTTTACAAGGTTGGCATCGCCTACGCAGTCGTGGCTTGGGTCTTGATGCAGGTCGCCAGCCAAATCTTTCCTTTTTTCGAAATTCCAAATTGGGCGGTGCGTCTGGTAGTGCTGTTGCTCATTATTGGTTTTCCAGTGGCATTGATCCTGGCGTGGGCGTTTGAACTAACGCCAGAAGGAATTAAGCGCACGGAAGATCTCGATGCTAATAAGTCGAGCGCGTTTAAGACTCGAAATCTGACCGCGATGGTTGCCGAGGGTCCCGAAAAAGAAGCGGCGATGCCGTTTACTGCAACGCACTGGAGCATGGTGTTGGACGCGCAAAGTGAATTGCGAGCGGCGCGAGACGCGTTGGAGAAGCTTTGCCGCATTTATTGGCGACCCGTTTACAGCTTTGTACAGCGACAGGGTATTGGGCCAGCGGATGCAGAGGATCTCACCCAGGGATTTTTCGCACTGCTATTGGAGCGCAAAGACCTGAATACCGTCCGCAAGGAGAAGAAGCGACTTCGTCCTTATCTCCTTGCATCGCTCAAGAACTTTCTAATCGACGAACGGCGTCGTGCCATGGCGATCAAGCGCGGAAAAGGAGAACGGCTCATTCCGTTGGAGGAAATTCGTGGCCAGGAGCGCGTTGATGAACGGAGCGACAGGTTGACCGGCGACGCAGTCTACGAACGTCGCTGGGCGCTTACGGTTCTGGAGCAAGTGATGGCGCGGCTGCGAGACGAGTATCGTAGTGCGAGCAATCTGCGGTTCTTTGATCAGATGAAGAAAATGCTCATGGACGAACCGGGCCGGCTTTCGCAAGCCCAGGTTGCCAGCGAATTCGACATGACGGAGAACGCCGTCAAGCAAGCGTTTTACCGATTTCGTCAGCGTTACCAAACATTATTCCGAGAGGAGATTGCCCACACGGTTGCCATACCCAGCGATATTGATGATGAGTTGCGCTATCTAATTGCTGTGTTCAGGACGTAACCTCTGGTAGACTTTGACGCAGTAAAAGAGGGGAGCGCACTAGCGACTCTCCGATAATGAATAGCGCACTGAGACTTTGTCCAAGATGCGGGGCGGAAATTCCAGCCGACGCGCCAGAAGGAGGCTGCCCAGGATGTTTCTACGAAGCCGCACTTAATGCACTCGCGAGCGAATCTGTAACCGGGGTCGATGACTCCGGCGACGTGGACAAACCAGCACGCGGGACTACGAGGAGCGAGCGCTTGGCGAAGATTCTCGGAGAACTGGGCGATTACGAATTGCTGGAAGAGGTCGGTCGAGGCGGCCAGGGTGTGGTATTTCGCGCCCGGCAGAAAAGTCTCAACCGCATAGTCGCCTTAAAGGTCATTAGCCTTGGTCAGTGGGCGAGCAAAGTCCACTTGAAGCGCTTTCGCCGGGAGGCAGAAGCCGCCGCCAGCCTTGACCATCCATGCATCGTCCCCATCTATGAGGTGGGTGAGCGGGACGGCCAGTGCTACTTCAGCATGAGGTTCGTCGAAGGCGGACAGTTGGACGAAGTAGTCAGGCGTGCGCCGGTGTCGATCCGCCAGGCGGCGGAATTGATCGCGAAGGTGGCGCGCACCGTGCACTACGCGCACGAACACCGCATCCTGCATCGCGACATCAAGCCGGGAAATATTCTGCTGGATCGAAAAGGCGAACCGCATCTCACCGATTTCGGACTGGCCCGGCTAGTGGAAACGGAGAGCACGATGACGCGCACGATGGAAGTTTTGGGCACGCCCAGTTACATGTCGCCAGAACAAGCAGTGGGAAACAACGCGGCCATCAGCAACGCCACGGATGTCTACGGACTCGGTGCCGTGTTCTACCAATTGCTAACAGGCCAGCCGCCCTTTGCCGGTGGAGCAACCTACGAGACCATCAAGCTACTCTTGGATACTGAGCCGAAGCAACCGCGGCTTTTAAATCCGAAAATAGATCGCGATCTCTCAACAATCTGCCTCAAGTGTCTCGAGAAAGATCCAAAGCGCCGATACTCGTCCGCTCTCGCGCTGGCTGAAGATCTCGAACGTTGGCTAAAACATGAACCGATTCAGGCGCGGCATACCGGAGTTTTCGCGCGAGGTAAAAAATGGGTGCAGCGCAATCCAACCAGCGCACTACTTGTGGCATGTGTCGTCGCTTTGGCAGCAGCCGCCAGCTGGATCGTTTGGAAAAGCGAGCTCATCCGACAACCCCTAGCAACTGGGATCGCTGTTCTACCGTTTGAAAATCTGGGCGACGAGAAAGAACACGCGGCGTTTGCCGATGGTGTGCAGGACGACATTCTGACCAAGCTGGCGAAGATCGGCGATCTCAAAGTAATCAGCCGGACCAGTGTGATGGAATATCGTGACAAACGAAATGTGCGGCAGATCGGCGATGCGCTTCGCGTGTCTCACGTGCTGGAGGGGAGCGTCCGCAGAGCCGGAACCCATCTTCATCTGAATGCGCAGTTGATCGACACGCGCACCGATACACACGTCTGGGCTGAGGAATACGACCGCGATTTAAATGATTTGTTCGCAGTCCAAGCTGAGATCGCGCAAAAAGTTGCCCAGCGCCTTCACGCAAAGCTGTCAGCTACTGAGAAGGCGTCTATTGAAGAACGACCAACCGAGGACTTGATCGCCTATGATTTTTATGCCCGAGCTGTCTCGATGATTTACAACGTCCAGGTACCCTCCGAAAGCACCGCCGATACGCCTTTAAATGCAGACAAGACTCTTTCCGAGGCTGTGGACCTGCTTAATAAGGCAGTTGCTCGTGATCCCAACTTCTTTCTCGCCTATTGCCAGCTAGCCTTTGCACACGATATGGTTTACGATTCTGAGATCGATCACACTCCCGCTCGTTTGGCCCTTGCACAGTCGGCCATAGATTCCGCATTTCGGCTGAGGCCCAATTCGGGAGAAGCGCACCTGGCGCTGGGCTGGCATCTCTACTTGGGAAAATCCGATTATGACCGCGCCCGCGCCGAACTTGCTCTTGCTCAGCAGAGTTTACCCAACAACCCGGTGGTTTACGAGTTAGCTGGATCGATGGACCGCAGTCAGAGTCGCTGGGCTGACGCCAAGCAGAATCTCGAGCGCGCATGTGAACTCGATCCTCGAAATCTTCCTTACCTGATTAACCTCGGATCGACCTACTTGTTCTTGCACGACTATGACCAACACATCAGAATTATGGATCGCATCGTTGCGCTTCATCCAGAGCGGAGAGTAGGGCGGCTTTTTCGGGCTTCCGTCGAAGTATACCGGCGAGCGGATACAGGGCCTTGGCGTGCGGCAATTGAAAACATGCTCACCAATGAACCTGGGTCAGAGAAAGATCCATTTGTGGCGAGCCAGCGCTACACTCTTGCTTTGTACGATCGCGACTGGGACGCCGCCGAGCGTGCTGCGCCGGTGCTTTCCCAGAAGCATTCGCTCCAGTGGAGCTTTCCTCAACTGGGCCGCGATTTTTGGGTAGGTGTAATCGCTCGTTTGAAAGGAGACGAAACTTCTGCGCGCGCTGCCTTTATGAGGGCACGCGTACAACAGGAGGAAGAAATCCGTGGTCACCCTGATGATGTAAGTCTGCTTGCCGATCTCGGGCTGATCGATGCAGGCTTGGGAAGAAAAGAAGAGGCACTAAACGAAGGCCGGCGTGCGATGGAACTGGCGCCCAGCGTCAAAGACTCAGGTACTGAGCCGTACGTAAAGAAATGCTTTGCCATCATCTGTGCCTGGACAGGCGAACGTGAATTAGCGCTTGGGCAACTTGAAGCCCTTACCAAAACTCCGAGCACCTATACTTACGGCAACTTACGCCTGAGTCCGATGTGGGATCCGCTGCGCGGTGATCCGCGCTTCGAAAAAATCGTCGCCTCTCTCGTGCCGAAAGAAATGGTTTCCAAATAACATCTGATTTTCCCTAAGCGCCACTGCGCGCCGCTGCATTCAGGTGCCTTTGGAATTATATCGTTCCGATTCAACTTCGAAGCATTCGCGAGCAAGCAAGATTCCCTGGCTCGCCGACGCCTTGGGGAAGGAGGCAACGTGGCGAAGGCGAAGTTCAGTTTCCGCGTAACCTCGCGCCAGGACTTTGCGCTGTACACCGGTTAACAGGCCAGAAATGACTTCTCAATGACGAGAGGCCAAGGAAGGCCAAAACAATTAAAGGAAATTAAATAATGAATAACGTTAAAAGAATCAGCCTAATGACAGCAATCTTCCTGACCGTGGCGCTGGTCAGCTCCGCGCTGGAAGCGGGAGTGATACGAATTAATGGTACTATCGCAGGGAGCGAAATTGACACGCCTTTTCCCGATCCAGCGGAAGGGTTTTATGTTAATGGGAGCTTCACGTCAACCGACACGCAGCTTGGTCCATTCACAGTGTTTTGGACGGTCCCAGTGGACCTCGCTTTCCTGGGTACGCCACCCGGGAACACCGGGGGAAGTCGTTTAATAGTGGGAGACGCCGCCAACGGTGACAGCATCCTAACGTGGGACCTTGGAAACCTTGGTAACCCTGATTCATGCGCCAACGGCGATCTTCACACTGTGGGAAGGGCGACCATTGTTGGCGGAACGGGCCGGTACGCTGGTGCTAGAGGCAGCTTCACCACCGATCGATGCGTGAACCTTGTGACCGGCGAGAGCAGCGGTACCATCAGCGGCACCATCGTCGTAAGAGGATACTGAGCGTCGGCATACGCTGCCGAACCGTCGCTCACGGTAGCTTGACCCTGTTGGTGGGGCAAGAGCTACCGCGGCAAGACATGGCCAGAACTGAATAAAAGACGAACCGGCTTGAAGTGAAAGACAACCTACAAAGCTAAACAGAAAAATACGGGGTTGGCGCGTTCCATGCGCGCCAAATCCGGACAACCTCGATTTAGCTTGCATGTATTCCGATTGCTAACCCAGACTCGTCGCGGCCAGGAGAACAACTGGGAATGAAAGTTAGACTGATCCTGCCCCGAGTAAGTCAGACGGCCTTTGTCACTGTTGTCGGCGTTAGCCTGTTTATCGCTCCCAAGGTTTCCGCTCAAGCAATCGTATCAGCGGCGATATCGTCGCCGCCTCCGGCACAGGTGACAACCGGCGCAACGGCCGAAGTGGAACGGGTCATCGTCACTGGCTCTAACATTCCCACTGCAGAAGAGACCGGCCCTAATCCAGTGGATACGTATCGTCCAGCAGACATCGAGAAACTGGGCATCCGCAATGCAACGGACCTCACAACTTTTCTGCCACAGGAGGCTGGCGGAACTACCAATCTGAACATCGCCAATGGCGGGGACGGCACTGTTCAATTCAATCTGCGCGGCTTGTTAGCCAAAGAAACCCTGGTGCTGGTTGACGGAAAACGTGTCGCCTTTGGTTCGTTAAACGCAGTCGGCTTCAGCGGTGGTGTGGATATTAACCTGATTCCGTTTCCGATGATTGATCACATCGACATCTTGAAGGATGGCGCCTCGGCTGTGTACGGGTCCGACGCGATCACCGGCGTGGTCAATTTCTTTTTGGTCCACAAGTTCCGCGGACTGGAGATTGGAGGCAGTTACGGAAACACCAACTTGGGAGCATCTAACGAGATGGGCGAGTGGGAGGCATGGATCAAAGCCGGCACGGGAGATGATAAGACCGAGATTGTGGTCATTGCCGATTTCTGGCAGCGCACCGGCGGGATCTTCAGCGCGACCGGGACCTGTCGGCGTAACGCGTTTTAAATACCCTGGGGCGGATTCGATTTTCGCAGCTCCAATTTCCCTGGCCGGGTTCAATTCCGCCGCTTGATCCCGAGCATGTTTTTTGGCCCTGGCGGTACACCGCTACCCGGGGTGAACACGCCGTTGCCGCATTCAGCTCCGAACGCGGCGACTTCTCCATTTTATAAGAACCTATTTTCCTTTTTTTAATCCACCTCCGCCCGTTGGTCCGGGCATCCCACCCGGCACGCCGGGCTTCAATCCCAATGCATACCCAGGCGCCCCGGGTGTCATCGGCCCGCATGCAGCCTTTTTCTTTCCACAGTTCGGCACCAAATATAGGGGAGGCGGCGACTACTTCTTCTATAATTTCGCCGCTGTTACGCCAGCGCTTCCACCGGCTGATCGGCAGAGCTTTCTATGGCTCATTCATTCGCGACATATGCGACAAATACCTGACGGTGTTTGCCGACTTTAAGTATGTCCGCTCATTTTTTGATACGTCACTCGCGGCTGTCCCGTTTGTGCCCGATCCATTCAAGATCCCAGGCACTAACATAGGCTTTAGTCCCTTCGGCATCAGCGTGCCAATCTCGAATCCGTTTAATCCGTTCACGGTCCGGATGACACCTCTGTTGTTAACGGAAGCCGTATCCCGATGACTACTGGAGTTTCCTTTCGCGGAATTAACGACACCGGTCCCAGACATGAAAAGTTCACCTACCAAGATTCGCTGTTCGACGTGGGGCTGCGTGGCGAAATGGGAGAATTTGGCGATTATTTCAAGACGTGGAACTGGGAGCTGGGTTTTCGTTATTCCCGGAATGAAGGGCAGGACTTGGCGGTCGGCGAAGCCAGTCAGCCGGGATTACGGGAAGCGCTTTTGGATACGGACCCAGCAACGGCATTTGATCCGTTCCTGAATTTCAACGCTCACAACACCAAGGCGGCCAAGCAAAGAGTTTATGTCACCCTTCATAACTCAGGCGAATATGAGCTGCCCATTGGTTATGCCACCGTTAATGGCGACCTGTTCAACCTTCCCGCCGGACCCGTCTCCTTTGCTATCGGCTGTGAGTATGACGCTCCCAGGTGGACGCGTGATCGTGACCCACTCAATATCATATTTCAATCGATAGGCTCGGCGGATGGAGGAAGCGCACGGGTGAACCGGGATGTTTGGTCTATCTACCAAGAAGTGCGAGTGCCCTTCACCAGTCCGACGTGGAACTTCCCGGGTTTCTACAGCTTCGAGGTTGACTTTGCCGAACGCGAGGAGTGGTACAGCCAGAACACCTCTGCTGTTCTACCTTCTGAAGCTTTCCCCGCTCAGCCGGCGGCGCACAGCCAGTATAACGCGCAGAAGCCGAAGGTCTCGGTTCGCTGGCAGCCACTTGATCCAAAATATATCGGCGCTCTTACCTTGCGTGGCAGCTACACCGAAGCGTTTCATGCTCCGGCTCTATCGGAGATTTCACCCGCTTCCTCCCAGGATTTCAGTTTTGCTTCGGACCCATTAACAGGCGAGTTCTCTCAATTCGAGGTTCGCGTTATAGGAAATCCCAACCTAAAGCCGGAGGTGGCCTATGAATGGTCTTACGGGGCCGTTTACAGTCCGAAATGGATCAAGGGCCTGACCCTTAGCGCGGATTGGTGGCACATAGATATGCGCTCAATCGCTTCGCTCCTCGGTGCGCAATTCATTGTCGAGCTTAACATCCCCGGTCTAGTGATCCGTGGTCCCTCTCCGATTCCTGGTGAACCGGGACCAATCATCCTGGTCATTGATCCTAACGAAAATCTTACCGGTACGATCTTTGAAGGTCTCGATTACGAAGCCATCTATATTCTGGACTCTTCGATGTTTGGCCACGGGGACTTTGGTAGACTAACGGCAACAGTCAATGGTACGTGGCTATCCCGGGCCGAGCTTCAGATTTTGCCTGATACAAAACGGTTCGGTATCGCGGGCCAAGTCATACCGCCGGGATTCACCCTGACGGGCTCGCTGCCACGCAATCGCGCCAATTTCAGTCTGTTCTACGACGGCCCAACAGATACGGCGATGCAGGGTTTGGACATCGGCGCGGTAGTCCACTACACCGGCCAATACGAAGATGACAATCTATTTCTGACAGCAAATCTGAATACTGGGGAATTCTCCAAGCCACAAACGCCGAGAAATGGGCCTTTGCCTTGGCGCGCGCGGAAAGTGCGGGAGTGGATTACGCTGGATCTGATTGCTTCTTATACGTTCAATCTGCCGCCGCCGTCGGCAGCCGAAGTGCCTGGCCTTGCCAAAGATGGCGGTAAAAGTGTCAAGATGAAGGATGGCAAGGAGAAAAATGTCATGCCTGTATCAACGACCGAATACAATCCCTGTGGATGGCGTGCATGGTTGAATAACACCACGATTTCTCTTGGGATGCAGAACGTGTTCGACGAAGACCCGCCGTTTGTAAACGGAACTGAGAATGGCTACGATGAATCGCTTGCCACAATCAAAGGCCGGTTCTGTTACGTCCAGCTAAAGAAAAAATTCTAACCAGTCGGAGTGGCTCAGACCGGTATGGGATCCGCTGCGCCGTGATGCGTTTTTCGCATAAACCATAGTCGCCGCAGCCAAGCGGACTCCTCTGAAGTAACAACTGTGGTGGCAGGCGTGTCGCCTGAATTTGCGAGAGCTCGTCTTTTCGAAGTCGGCCTGGGTGCCTCTAACGGTGCAGCGGCTCTACAATTTTCCGCGTAACCTCGCGCTCGATTTTTACGCTCTACACCAGCGAACGGCCAGAAATAGCTCCTCACGATGAGGAATCAGAGAAGGCCAAAACAAGCAAAACCAAATTAACCAAGGAACAAAAGATGAATCTTAAAAAGCAAATAGCAGTTATCGTTCTTGCCCTGACAGCGACCACTTCGCTGGTCTGGAGTCAGGACAGACAAGCGTTATCATCACCGACCGCCCAATCCCTTCTGGGGACGTGGCGCGTTACCAGAACCGCGGTCAACTGTATAACTGGTCAGGATATATTGTCATTTCCGGCTATCATGACCTTCAACCAGGGCGGGACTTACACCGGCTATGCGGTCCTGCCTGGTGGGGATCCCGGTCAGGGAACCGAATACGGTGTTTGGCAGCGCGAGCGAGGCAGGCAGGATTACTCGTTCAGGACTGTGAGTTACGGCTATACCGCGGAGGGCGATTTTGACGGCAGGGGCGAAATTACCGGCACATTACAGCTCACCACCGCCGACAGCTTCACTTATACTGCCACGATCCAGATCTTCGATGCCGACGGCAATCTGGTCTTTACCGCGTGCGGCAGGGCGACTGGGACACGCTTCGAATAAAAGGCGAACCGGCTTGAAGGGAAAGACAACCGACAAAGCTAAACAGAAAGATGCGGGGTTGGCGCGCGTTCCATGCGCGCCAACCCCATTATTCTTTGAAGAACAAGTCGAATCAGACCGGCTATTTCCCTTCTTCTACTTGTATAAATCCTGTCGGCGATGAGCCAACGATTTTACGCGACTGCGAACTGATAAGACGAGGTCTTCAGACAAATCAGTCTGAATAAGTTCTTCACGATCCGCGGATGCAGATGCAATCGCGACGCCGCGAGGATCGATAATTGCCGAGCTGCCACAAAACCATAAGTCTCCGTCTTTCCCGACGCGATTCGATGCAATCACATAGCTCTGATTTTCGATCGCGCGCGCATGGACAAGCGTACGGAAATGCTCAATGCGCGGAAACGGCCATGCGGAAGAAACGATAAACGCACCTGCATTCTGTTCGACGGCCAGTTTTCTGTACATCTCCGGAAACCGGAGATCGTAGCAGATACTGAAGCCAAAGCGCAGATTGCCAAGAGCAAAGCTTGAGAAAGCGTCGCCTGAAGCAAAACACTTCTCTTCTTCAACTGGCGCGACTGCATACAGGTGAGTTTTTCGATATTTGGCCGCGATTTGGCCCTGTTGATCGACAAAGACCAGGGAATTGTAAATTGAAGTGCCATCCCGTTCCGACACGCCGCACACAATCGCAATGGAAAGCTTCGCCGCGATTTCCTGAAGTCCCGGAACAAAACCACTGGTCCACGAATTGGCGTGCGCTTCGATTACGGACATCGAGTAGCCCGTGTCGGTCATTTCCGGAAAAACAATCAACTCCGCGCCGGTGTCCCGTGCCTCGCGAGAAAAATCCCGAACCTTGAGCAGATTGGCTTTTGAATCACCGAGCGAACAAGAAATCTGGGCGGCCGCAACTTTCATTAGAATTCATCCACTAAACACACGAAAGGACGCAAAATCTTATATACTACACCTGCTTTTTTGGTGTGTTTCGCGTGTTTCGTGGGCAAAGGAGATTTAGAAGAAAACGGAAGCGCAGGAGCAGCATTTACAAACGCACCTGCTCAGCGTTCTTGGCCGGGATCCAACCGCGCAAGGTGTTCGGCAATTCTGCGTAGATCCAATCTCCGCGAGTGCTCAAGATTTTGACTTCACTGCCAGGCGGCAACGCCAGGACGCTGTTTGCAGTGTCTGCGGTGGCAAGACGCGCCTGGACGTCCTTGCCGGTTACTATGGCCAAAGCACTTCCATTGCTCCCACGCTCCAGTGTAATTACAGCATAGATCGCACCCGCGCAGATCAGCAGGCAAAAGATCACGGCGGCAATCAACGTTGTCGATCTGCGACGCGCAAAGATCAGCATGGCAATCGCAAACGCGGCGAGCCAAAAAGCGATTGCCGCTGCGATGCAGTACTGATTGACGCTCCCAAATTGCAAGTAGCGCTCTGGCCAGCTCTGCCGCAACTCAAGCGCGTGCGCCTCGTCCCGGGCGATCTGCAAATTGGCCGTGGCCTCCGGATGATGTCGCTCCAAGGCGAGCGCCCGCTCATAATTCAAGATCGCGCGCCCAAATTCGCCTGTCCTGAAATAAGCATTGCCAAGATCGTAAAATAGATTTGCGCTCCATTGTCCTGCACTAACGAGCGCCTCGTAACCGGAGATCGCTTCTTTGAAATGACCCTGCGCATATTTCTCGTTTGCTTTGTCAAAATCGCGTTTGTGCAACCGCCGAGCTAGCGACGAATGACCAGAGAATCGCGCTTAAAAGAATCAGGCCGTAGCCGCTTCGCTGTGCGAAGCGCGGCGCTGAGCCTGAATGGCACGCACGGGGCGCGCCTCTCAGAGAGAGGCGGCTACAGGCTTTGCCTTCGAATTCGAGTCGGCAAGTTTTCGGCATAGCCTTGTTCATTTCAAATTCTGAATCAGCTCCAGTACTTCGCGCTGGCTTTCAGGAGAGACTCTTCCGGGACCGTTATGGGCTCCGCTGTATTGCCATTCGTCGCTTTGCTCGAATAGCCGGCGGAGCCGGTCGCGTGAATCGCTATTCAGCTTGAAAGTGTCTGCCGCAGTTTCCACATCTACCATGTTTGGATCGATGCGGCGATTCCCCGACGCCAGAGCGGCTTTCACACGAACAACTCTGGATGCTTCAGCATAATATTCCCGGGGCGATACGTCGTTACGATGCAGCTTGTGCATCAGATCAGTCGCTTCATGTTGCAGTGCGGCGATCCGTTGCGCCTCGCGATTATCAATCCTCGCCCGGCGAATTTTCCAACCTGCAAATCCGATTAATGCCAGGAACGGAAACACCTGCGCTGCCCAGAAAACGTTTCGTGTATAAATCGGGGCAAAGGATTCGGCTGTCTGAGGTCGCTCGGTCAGTTGATAGAGAATGTCCTGCGGCTTGTTTGCGCTCGGAACCGGCGACGCCGCGCGCGCTGTTGCTGTAGCCGGGGTCGCCGAAGTACCTGCACTCGATGCGACCGCTGCGCCTCCCTCTACAGTGATCGGAATCGCATCGCTGTGCAGGGTCACATATTGTTCCTTCACCGGGTCGAAGTACGAAAACGCAAGCAGCGGGAGCCCCTGCTTTTTGTCGTTGGGCGAAAGCACCATCTCGAAAGTCTTGGTACCACTGAGGCCGACCTCATCATCCTGCTTGAACTTGGATGACGGCGGATATTTGTGCCAGCCGCGCTCGTCTTCAAGAACTGGCGCGTTAACGCGGTCAAAATTGCCGCGACCGGAAATTGTATTCGTAACGGTGATGGGATCGCCTACCTGCACGGTCTTGGGTTTTGCCTCAGTTGTCATTGTGAAATTTCCAATTGCGCCCGAAAAACTGGGCGGCGCATTTGGCGGCAACGGCTTTACCTCAAGTGCCACGGGCTCGCTCTTGATTTCCACCTCGCGGCGTTCACCAAATTGACTGAACGGATTCGAGAAGAACGGATCGGAGAATGGGTCATCCTGATCGAACAAGTCGAAAGGCGAGCGGCCGCGCGTGCGTGGCGCGCTCTGCCTGCGGGGAATGACAACCTGGGCCTTCGCTTTCACCGGTCCGATTTCAAATTTGCCCGCTCGTGCCGCGGCAATTGCAGTTTTGTATGTTACCACTTCATAAATTCTGCCGCCGATCGTTTCAGTATTTTCGGCCGACTGCTGCAACTTCTGCGCCGTAAATCCTTGTCCCGTGATCTCCGGCGGCTCGATGAGTCGTGGGCGAACACGCGGATCAAATCCCATCCGAATCTGAACAGGAACAATCTCGCCCACGTACGCGGTCTTGCTTGGTACGATCAACTCGGCGAAAACCATATTGTTTGCGCCTGTTGCCTGTGTATCGCGGCCAGACCGGGCGCCAGACGAACGGCCGGACGAATCTGCGACGTTTAAAGTCAACGCCGGGGTGCGCAGCGAATTGTTTCCGACGCGAATGGTTTGAGGAGGGATCGTGAACCTTCCCGCTCTCAACGGCATCACAGTATAGTCGTATACCACACTGGAAGTTAGGTTGAGATTGTTCATCTCGATGCGTTGTGACGTTCCCGTTCGCCGAATTTCGAGACCGTCCACCATGATCTCCTCCGGCGCGTCTGCGCCCCGTGCTCCAATGACTCGAATTTCCAGTCGCACCGTTTCGCCCAGCGCAGCTTCGGAACTATTCAAAACCGCTGTCACGCTCGGCGAATCGGCATGCGCTAATTGCGCACCCGCGATCATACCAAAGACAACAATAAAAATTCGTCGAAACGTCGACATGACAAATTTTCCCTACCAGTCCTTATAGACATGACGCGTTGCTCTGCGTTCATCAAGTTGAACCCGGGCCTCCTCGTCTTTCATCGATTCCAAAAGCGCTTCGGCCTGACGTTGGCTCATCTGGCCTTCTTTTTCCGGTTCGGCTTCAGCGACCTGCGCGTTCTGATCAGGCGGCTTCTGCGATTTGTCTTCGCCAGACCCCTTCACTTCACCGGCGAACTTCTTGGATTCCCCCGGAGTCGGGGAAGGCGTCCCATTTTCCCCTTCACCCTCTCCCGGCGATGGTGAGGGCGATTCGTTTTGTCCTTCGCCAGGGCTCGGTGATTCTTGACCTTGCTGTTCCCCTGGCGATGGCGAAGGTCTGTTGGCCTTGTTGCTTGTCAGCGCCCGGAGAGGGGGAAGGAGTCTCACCAGGCTTTTGTTGCTGCTGGCTTTTTTGCGGCTCGTTCTTTGCCTGTTGGTCTTTCTGGTTTTCCTGACTGGCCTTGTGACTGCTGATCCTGTGATTGCTTTTGATCTTTCTGCTGCTGCTGGCCCTGGCCTTGTTGCTGCTGTTGGTTCTCTTGTTGTTGCTCTTTTTCTTTTTGTTGCTGGTCCTGTTGGTTCTGTTGTTGCTGTTTGTCCTGTTTATCTTGTTTGTTCTGTTTGTTCTGATCGTTCTTTTGCTGCGGCGACGGGGAAGGGGAGGGCTGATCTTGTTTCTTGTTTTTTAGTTCTTCGATTTTCTTCTTTACGTAATCGTAGTTGTCTTTCGCTTCTTTATTTTGCGGTTCGAGCTTCAGAGTTTGTTCATAGTGATCGAGAGCATTCGTCCAGTCGCTGAGCTTTTTGTCGTCGCTCTTTTGTGCTTCGCCGCGCTGATAAAGCGTGTTCCCCAGATTATAATGCCCTTTGCTTTGCAGACCGATATCCCGCGAGAGCAGTGCCTGGCTAAATGATTCCATCGCCTTGCTGTAATCTTTGAGTTTGTAAGCAGCTGCGCCTGAATCGAACTGGAGCTTGTCCTCAGCTCGCGATTCCGGATGCGTCTTTAAGGTCTGTTGGAACTGGCCGTAGGCGTCTTCAAACTTCCCGCTGCGATACGCGTCGAGGCCCGGCGCGGTGGCAAAGACCGATGAAGGTAGGAACATCATGAGAAGTGCGACCATAGCTGTGGCCCTGGCAGTCGCGCCGGCAACGCCATGCGCTGCCTTGCGAACAGGCGCAACAGCAGGAGCTCTCTCTCTCGCTCGTTTGCGTTCCGGAATCAGGATCGACAAGGCGAGAGCCATCAGCGCAGCGCCCAGCGGCCACTCGTAACGTTCAATCGACCGACGCGACAAACGCACGTCCATTTCGGCAGCCTGCATCTTTGCCAAGCCTTCATTCTGAATTTGCTGCATCGAGCGGGGGCCGTTTTCCAAATGAAGATAAAATCCGCCAGTAGCCTGCGCGATTTCGCGCAAACGTTTATCATCCAGCTTCGATTTCACGACCTGGCCAGAGGCATCTTTGACGAAGGCGGTTTGACCATCGTCGCCTGTGACCGGAATCAGTGAGCCCTGTGGCGTTCCCACGCCCACGGTGAAAATTCGAACACCGGCGTTAGCCGCTTCTTTTGCCGTTTTCAACGCATCGCCGCTTAATTCTTCGCCGTCGGTGAAGATAACCAGCGCGCGATTTCCCATCGCGCTTTTACCGAAACTCTGCGTGGCAAGAGTGATTGCGCTGGAGATATTGGTGCCGCCTTCGGGAATCGTCTTGGTATCCAGATCGCTCAGAGCCTCCACGACGGCATCGTAATCAATCGTCAGAGGCGCCTGCAAAAATGCGCGACCGGCAAAAGCAATCAGCCCGACACGATCGCCCTGCAATTGACCGATTAAATCCTGAATCGCGAGCTTGACGCGATCGAGTCGGTTCGGTTGAACGTCATTGGATAGCATGCTGCGCGATGTGTCCACCGCGATGAGCAAATCAAGGCCCTTACGTTTTACATCTTCAAACGTGTAACCCCAACGCGGCTGGGCCAGACTGACAATGGCCAAAGCGAGGCCGAGCAGCTGCAGCGCAAATCTTATCATCCGCCGGGGCCGATTCACCGTTCCAGCGAGCTGGGGCAGCAGCCGCGCCGAAACGAACTCCTGCAATCGTTTGAGCCCGCGCCGCTCTGAGCGAACAAATAACGCGATCAGAAGCGGGATCAGAAGCAATCCCCAAAGCCATTGTGGTACGCCGAAAGTCATGGAATTCGTTAAATCGGTAAATCGCTAAATCGTTGAATAGAAGACGCTCACGGTAACTTTTTCCATACGGTCTGTGATAAGATCAATTGAGCCAGCAGAAGCCCGCAACCGCTCATGAGGCACAACGGAAACAAGTCCCGGTATTGTTGATATTTTTTCACGCTAACTGTCGATTTCTCCAGTTTGTCTATGTCGTTGTAAATTTGCTCCAGCGATTGCGTATCGGTCGCTCGGAAGAATTTGCCGTCCGCAATTTTAGCCACTTCTCTTAGACCGGCTTCATTAAATTCCACACGCTGGTTTTCATAGAGAATATTACCCAGAGCGTCGGTCAACGGCCCTCTGGGGGTGAAGATGGGCGCCGGGGCGACGCCATTAATTCCGGCGCCGATCGCGTAAAGGTGAATCTTTAACGCTTTGACTGCCTCGGCCGCAGTGTTTGGTGGAATTT
The DNA here is from genome assembly GCA_963836455.1 of uncultured Verrucomicrobiae bacterium. Lineage (GTDB taxonomy): Bacteria > Verrucomicrobiota > Verrucomicrobiia > Chthoniobacterales > UBA10450 > Udaeobacter. The sequence goes on along the minus strand of CAWIJH010000003.1, from coordinate 160,144 downwards.
TACCGGCATTATTTTCTCCGTCGGTTAAGAGGACGAGCACATGGCTCTTTGAACGTTTGTCGTTTAACCGGTTGGCCGCTGCGGCCACGGCCGATCCGATGGCGGTGCCATCTTCGACGAGCCCGATCCGCACGCGATCCAGGTTTTGCAAAAGCCAATCGTGATCCAGTGTCATTGGGCTAACGACATACGGACGACCTGCGAACGCGATGATGCCGATTCGATCGTTTGGCCGGCCTTCTATGAATTTCCGTGTGACTTCGCGAATCGCATCAACACGCGTCGCTTCTTGTCCGCCGATCGTAAAATCCTTGGTCAACATCGATCCGGAGACGTCCAGCGCGAGAATAATGTCGATTCCGCTGGCTTCGATTTGAGTAAGACTCTTGCCAAGTTGCGGACGCGCGAGCGCGACAACGAAGATCGCAATCGAAACCAGCATTAGTGATCGTAGAATTTTCCCTGCCCGCGCGGCGCTTTGTTTTCCGATCGCCCGAACGCTTGCGGTGGATGAAAAAGTCAGTGCAGCGGCTGGGCCTCGTTTTCCACGCAAATACGCGAGCAACGGAACTGCCAGGAGCAGTAGAAGCAGCCACGGATGCGCGAAGGTCAACGCACTGTTTCCTGTGAACCAATCAAACATGGTTGACCTCCTTTCACAAAACGGATCGCTTCTTCCAGTAACAGTTCGCTGTCCGACGTTGTTGCCTCGTACCGTGCAAACTTGATCAGGTCGCAGCGGTTTAAGAAATCTTCGAGCAGCGACTTTTCATCTTCGGAGAACGGCGACGAACCTCGAAGTCCATTCAGAAACTCGACGGAGGTTTGCCGGGTAACGGGTAAACCAAATTGTTCTGTTACGTAACGCCTGAGAATGTCGGACACGCGAATGCTGAAGCGATATGGATCAATCGCTGTGATCTGCGTCCGTATTTGCTCGAGCAACGCCAGAGCGCGCTCACGTGGCGGTTGCGGCGGCGTTGGGCGCCGAAAAGATTTCGCAACAAACCATATGACGAGACCGATAACCGTGAGCGCGACAAATACTCCGAGAAATATTAACCACGGCGAGAGCAGCGAATAATCGACCGGCGGCGAAATATCGTGGAACTCCTCAGCCAACAGCAACGGAGTCATTGAGTGCGGGAGTAGTGGAATATTGACAAGCGGACTCATTTGATTACTGCATCACTCCAGTGATCCCCCGTCATCGAACACCAATCCGGCGCTCGCGTTGTTTAAAAAAGGAGCGCAATTGCGGTAGATAATCTTTGCCGGTTTGCAGGGCGATTGCGTCGATATTGTTCCGGCGGAGCACCCGCGCAAGTTCCTGCTCGCGCTCGTCCACGAGACCGCTAAAACGGGCTCGTGTTGTGCGATCGGCCGTGTTGATCTCAATTTGATCGCCGGTCTCGGCGTCTTCCAGGGTAATGATGCCGATGTTTGGCAACACCCTTTCTCGTTCATCGTGAATGTGGATCGCCACGAAATCGTGCCGCCGTCCGCTCACCGCCAGCGATCGCGAGAAATCGGGGGCTTGAAAATCCGAAATGAAGAAAACAACGGCGCGCCGTGTGACGATTTTATTCAAATAATCGAGTGCCAGCGCCGGGTCCGTGCCGCGTCCTTTTGGTTCGAAAAACAGGATCTCTCGGATAAGTCGCAGCGTGTGAGAGCGGCCTTTCTTCGGCGGGATAAAAAGTTCAACGCGGTCAGTGAAGAGGATGAGCCCGACTTTGTCATTATTCCTAATCGCGCTGAATGCGAGCAGGCAGGCGACTTCCGCGGCCAATTCGCGTTTTGATTGCGTGGTGCTTCCGAAATTTCCAGATGCGCTGACATCCACGACCAACATCACCGTTAGCTCGCGTTCTTCCGTAAATTTTTTTATGAACGCGTTGCCCATCCGTGCAGTGACATTCCAGTCAATGGCGCGAATTTCGTCGCCTGGCTGATACTCCCGCACGTCTTCAAAATTCATTCCCCGCCCTTTGAAAACGCTGTGGTAATCGCCGGCGAACGCGGTCTCGACGAGACCTCTCGTCTTTATCTCGAGGGTCCTGATCTTTTTGAGAATTTCCGATGCGTCCACGTGTGAATAGTGATCAGTGATAAGTGAATGGTTGGAAGAATTCCGCGAGCGAGCGCTCAGTAACGACGCCAGGTTGTTCTTCGATGCGGTCCACATGTGACCGGTAATCTGTCGATGCAGCGTATTTACAGAAATCGTCTGCGCGATCGATCATGCGTGAGAGCATCCCGCCGATTGCTTGATAACGATTATCGAGTTCGTGGAAATGCTCCTTTAGGACGTACCCATCATCCAGCACATCATCCAACCATGATTGCGTTTCGTTCGCTTCCCCAAGCGCTTCGTCAATTTTATTCACGAATGCGGCTTTATAGCGTCGGCGCGCCCAAGCTTCGGCAATCATTGCCTTGACAGCTCGCGAGCTCCTTCTGATTTGATCTGTCAACGCATATCGCTCTTCGCGTGGGAAGGTTTTGGTCGCCGTAAAAATATGCAGGGCGGCCTCGCGCGCAGTTTGATAAACCTTCAAGTCACGAAATGACTTCGCAGCTGCCATACGATTCACTAGTCACTGATCACCATCCACTACGTCAATCACGGCACCGGCAACCCAGCAAAAATCCGCTCGATAATAGTCTCGCTGGTGACCGCTTCCGCCTCGGCTTCGTAGCTGACGATGATGCGATGTCGCAGGACGTCGGGACCGATACTCTTCACATCCTGCGGCGTGACATAGCCGCGGCCGTTCAGAAACGCATGGGCCCGGGCACCGAGCGCCAGATAAATCGTCGCGCGAGGTGAAGCTCCGTAACGAATCAGGCCTTCGAGTCGCAAGTTGTAGGTCTCAGGCTGGCGCGTCGCCCAGACGACATCCACGATGTAATCCTTCACGCGGTCGTCGATGTAAATGCTGTTGACCACGTTGCGTGCAGCGATGATTTGCTTCGGATCAACCACTGGATCAACTCGCAAATCGGGTGTCGAAGTCGCCATCAAGTCGAGAATGTTTCGCTCCTCGGATTTTTGCGGATACCCAATGTTCAATTTGAGCATGAAACGGTCGAGCTGTGCTTCCGGCAGCTGATACGTCCCTTCCTGTTCAATCGGATTCTGGGTGGCTAAAACAAGAAATGGATCGGAGAGGGGATAGGTTTGCTCGCCGATGGTGACCTGCCGTTCCTGCATCGCCTCAAGCAACGCGCTTTGTACTTTGGCCGGCGCGCGATTGATTTCGTCGGCCAGGATTAGATTTGAAAAGATCGGGCCGAGCTTGGTGGTAAACTCCCCTGTCCGTGGATTGTAAATAAGGGTGCCGACTAGATCAGCGGGCAAAAGATCGGGGGTAAATTGCAATCTTTGGAAACCGGTCTGGATGCAAGCGGCCATTGTTTTCACTGTGAGCGTTTTGGCCAGGCCGGGAACGCCCTCCAGCAGGAGATGACCATTCGCGAGGAGGCCGAGCAGCAGTCGATCCACCAAATATTTCTGGCCTATGACGACGTGACCAACCTGCTGGCGGAGCCCCGGAATCCATTGGCCCAGCTCCCGAACTTCCTGTGTAATTTCCTGCGTAGATTTCATACGGTCTCGTCAGACACGCATGCCAGGGAGAATGTTCGATCAAACGTGCCGCAACTTGCTGACTTTCTGCTCATTTCGCTTGCAAATCCACTCCTTCCTTTCCGGTCTTCGCGCGAGAGCGCATCGCCGGAATGATGCTAAACGTTAGATCGCAATGTTCGTTCTCAACCCATGGCATCGAGCTATTTGGATAGCCGCATTTACCGGCATGGCAATGTCGGTCCTGGCTTGGTTTGCGTGGAATGATTCAGCCATCAATTTTTTGCCATCCAACGGGCGGGCGGAGTGGATCGTTTTTCCTGCTGCGGTTGATGCGCGGGCGCATTGGTTTGCCAGCCTCGATGCAACATTCCGGCGCGAGTTTGTTTTAAGTCACCAGCCGGCAACGGCGCGTTTGAGCGTTCGCGCAATGCGCCGCGCCGAATTGAGAATCAATGGCGAAGCCGTTCGCTTTCCGTCGAATCGCAATTGGAAAGAGATCGTGAGCATAGACGTTGCCGGACAACTACATGCTGGCAGTAACGTGATCGAGGCCCGCGTCTTTAATCATAATGGACCCCCGGCGCTGTGGCTTACTTTGGATACGGGCCAACTAAGCTTGCGCAGCGACAGAACTTGGGAAGTATCTTTTGCCGGTTCTTCATGGCGTCATGCCGCGTTGGCCGCGGCGACGACGACTGGCGGGCCCGGTAATTCCATTGCTGGCGGCGAAGGCACGTTTGATGCGCTAAAAAAAGTTTGGCCTTTCTGGATTGTTCTCGTTGCAATCGCTTCTGTAGCCATCTTTATCTGGAACCTCAGCCTTAAGCATTTCGCAGCACGACGGCTGGAAAAAACGCTCTTGCTCGTCGTTGCCGGCCTCTGGCTGGCGTTGTTCTGGAATAACACGCGGCTATTACCATTCCATGCAGGCTTCGATTCGACAGAGCATCTCAAATACGTCGCTTACATCCAGGAACACCGAGCGTTACCGTTACCAACTGAAGGCTGGGAAATGTACCAGCCGCCGCTGTATTACTTGATCGGTGCGGCAGCTCTTTCAGCATGCAAACTCTCAATCAACGACCCCTCATCGGTCGCCGTTTTGCGTTTCCTGGGAGGATTTTTGGGTATCGCACAATTGGCTTTGGTTTTTTTGAGCTTGCGGCTCCTGCTTCCGGTGCGAGCTGCGCTCATCGGACTTTTGCTGGCAGCGTTTCTGCCGATGCATTTGTATCTCGCGCAGTATGTGACGAACGAAATGCTGGCCGCGACTCTGGCCACAGCGACCCTTTATCTTTGTCTGCGTCTGCTGAAGAGCGAGGTGCCACGCGCATCGCAGTTTGCCTGGCTCGGCTTGGCGCTTGGCGCGGCGATGCTGGCAAAGGCGACCAGTATATTGCTATTGCCAATAGTCATTGGTGCGATCGCGGGTAAGCTCGCTTACGCACGATCGCCAATTGCAATCTCGGTGCGTAACCTCGCGCTGCTGCTCACGATTTGTTTCGCCGTGTGCGGCTGGCATTACGCACGTATCTGGCTGAGGTTCGGCACGCCGCTGGTCGGCAACTGGGATGTGGTCAGCGGATTTACCTGGTGGCAGGACCCAGGCTATCACACTGTGGGTGATTACCTCCGGTTCGGCCGGGCGTTGGTAAATCCGATTTTCAGCGGTGTTGCCGGATTTGCCGATGGAATCTATTCCACGCTCTGGGGCGACGCATTATGCGGTGGCGCGTCGAGCTTGACCTTTGCCTGGGCCCAACAGCCGCTGGTTGCCGGTTATTTGTTGGCGCTCATTCCCACGGCACTGATTCTCATAGGTATGGTTGCCGCGATCAGTCGGTTCATTCGAAAACCTACCAGCGAATTGTTCGTGTTCCTTGGTTTCTGCGCGGTACTGGTGCTCGGTTTAATTTTTATGACCCTCAAAGTTCCTTCCTACGCACAAGCAAAAGCGTTCTACGGGTTGTCGGCTTTCACCCCGCTTTGTTTCTTTGGCGCGCTGGGTTGGGAAACGCTGACACACGGCCGCAGGCGTCTGCGATTTGTTCTTGGCATGCTCATCCTGGTTTGGGCGATGAATAGCTTCGCCACGTATTGGATTGTTCCTTCGGTGGAGCAACATCTGTATGCCGCGAAGGCCTTAAGCCTTCAAGGCAAGATCGACGGCGCTACTGCCGAAGCAGCGGGGGCTGTGGAATCCGATCCCTCGAACGCTGCCGCACGAGGGTTTTATGCTTTGAGCTTGAGCCAGCTCGGTCAGGACGAGAAAGCCATCAAGGAAGCCGAACGGGCGGTCGAATTGAATCCGGCCAATTCTGCTCCTCACTTAGATCTCGCCATTTGTGTAAAAGGGAATGACGAGTGGCGCGCAATCGCCGAAGCCCACCGCGCCATTGAACTCGGTCCTGAAAATTCTTCGGCCTACCAATTCTTGATCAATTGTCTCTTCAAATCGCGCCGCTACAACGAGGCGGCGGATCTCGGGCATGAATGGCTAGCTGTGTCGCCCTACGACGTAACCGCACATTCCGCGTTAGCCTCGGCCCTGGCTCAAAACCGTGATCTTGTATCGGCGGCGCAGCACGTCGGCTACGTGATGATGTTGCGACCGGGGGTTGAGCAAGTTCATGCGCAACTGCGCAAGCTCTTGTTGTGGTTGGCAAAGGAGCCGGATGGCTTGCAGCGACTCCGCGAGATCGCTGCAAATGCCCCTGACTCCCCACGAATGCTGGACGAACTGGCGTGGTTGCTTGCGACATATCCTGATTCGCAATCACGCGATGGAACGGAAGCCGTTCGCCTGGCCGAGCATGCTTGCGACCTCACCGAGCGGCGAATTCCGGCTCTTCTTGATACGCTGGCCGCGGCTTATGCTGAGGCTGGAGATTTCCCGCGGGCAATCAGCGTGGCCGAAGAAGCGCTCAATCGTGCGCGCTCCTCCGGCGACAATGACGCCGTCAAGCTAAGCGAAAGCATACTTACACCACTTCGCGAAAACCTTCCTTATCGCCAAGAACCGGAGTAACAGTTTATTTCGCTCGCAGGCGTGATGCTGCCGTCGCACTCTTTGCACGGGGACGAAGCGTCAGAATAATGGGCAACCCGGTAAAAGGCCGCGCGTCGCGAATGCGAGATTCGAGGTAGCGTTCGTACGTTTGGCCCAACAGACGTGGATCATTCACGAAAAGAACGAATTCCGGAGCCTGAAGCTGTTGATCTCCTTTTCCTTGCGATTGGGCAGCATAAAAGAGTTTGAGGCGCCGTGACCTTATGGTCGGTGGTGGGTTCACTTCAAATGCCTGCCGCAGCAATCGGTTTAGAACTCCGGTGCCGAGGCGCTGCCGCGCTGCCCGTTGGACCTTTTCAATCAACTCAAACAATTTACTAACGTGTTCTCCAGTTAACGACGACGTAATCAGAACTGGTGCATAATCCAGAAAGAAAATTCGCTGGCGCGCAGTCTCCACGAGTTTGGAGATGGTCTGCTTTTGATTGCGGTTTGGTTTGACCAGATCCCATTTGTTCAAAACGATCATCGCCGGCTTCTGTGCCGCCTGAATCAACCCAGCGATCCGTTTATCCTGCGCGGTTATGCCTGCTGTGAGATCAACGATTAGAATGCAAAGGTCGGCCCGGCGAATGCTCCGTTCCGCGCGCATTGCACTGAAGATCTCAACGGAAGTTGATTGCTTGCCCCGTCGGCGGATTCCCGCCGTGTCGATGAAAACGTACGCGCGCCCGCCGCGTTCATAAAGAACGTCAACGGCATCGCGCGTCGTTCCTGGCAATTCGCTCACAATAGCGCGCTCGCTACTCACAATGGAATTGATCAGCGAAGATTTTCCCACGTTTGGCCGGCCAAGGATCGCCACCGCGAGTGACTGCACACTCGTGAATTGTGATTCAACGGTGGGCGAGGGAAGAAGTCGATCGACCGCGTCCAGCAAGTCCAAGATGCCCCGATCATGTTCTGCGCTGATCAAAACATTCGATCCGAAGCCTAACGAATCGAACTCTGCTGCCAGCGACTCGTGTTTGTCATCGTCGATCTTGTTGATCACAAGAACCACCGGCTTTTGAGATTTGCGCAGCACGCGCGCAAGCTCTTCGTCTATTGGCGACAAACCTTCCTTTGCGTCGACGACGAAAAGCAAAAGATCGCTGTCGCGAAACGCTTCCTCGGCGGCGCGGCGAACCTGCCTGGTCAGTTCCGCTTCACCCGCGCCAAAAATCCCCCCGGTATCCCAAAGAACAAAAGGGCGTGTGCCACTCGCGCAAACCGCGGAAATCCTGTCGCGCGTAATTCCGGGCTGATCGTGGACGATGGCAATTTTGCGCCTAATCAGACGATTAAACAGCGCAGACTTGCCCACATTCGGCCGGCCAACAATTGCGACGTTCGGCATATTCGTTAGGCCGTTCATCGCTTTGAGAACTCTATGTTAACCCCGCTGCGGGTGCGCATGCCCTTCTGCCTGCAGCTGGCGCACGCCATCTGTCACGTAAACGATTCCTGAAATCAGTGTGAACACGCCGGCTGCAGCTACCACGTAGAGCAGGGGAATAAATCGAAGCTGCAGCATTACCCATCCAATGGCGATCATCTGCAGAACGGTCGCTATTTTGCCGGTCCAGTTTGGCTTCACATGTACTTTGCCGTTCAGCAAATACAGAATCATTGTGCCCACTAGGATCACGGCATCACGCGAGATTACAAGCACCGGGAACCAGACAGGAAAACTTCCGTATTCAGGATCGGATTGGCTCCAGTTGCTGATGCTTAACGTGATGATGCCGCTCAAAAGCAAACCTTTGTCCGCGATTGGATCCAGATACACTCCAAGCTTGCTGCGTTGGTTGTATCGCCGCGCAACATATCCGTCCAAGCCGTCGCTTACGGCAGCGAGAATAAAAATGATGATCGCCGTGAACCGCTGCCACTCCAGTGGATCGCCGCGTTTGATGCTCTCGCCATAATAGATCGCCATCGCCACAAAAGCCGGAATCATCAGGATCCGGACGACGGTGATCTTGTTGGCCGTGGTCATTCGAGAAATGTAACGCAAGCGTACTGCTTGCGATCAAACAAATTCGGAGACCGGAAGTGCAGCAGACCTGTAGGCGTTAGGTCCTAATCGCGTCCGCCTTGGCTGCAGGGATCCTAAATCCTTCGATCTGTTTCTTGATTTTGTTTGCGAAGCTGGCGGCGCCAGCCCCGTTTACGACGCGATGATCAAATGTAAGCGAAAGCGTAATGACTTCCGCGCTTTCGTTTTTCTTTCCGTTTGGAATCAACTCCCGATGAGCGGTGCCGACGAACAACGTTCCAACTGACGGCGGCACAACGATAGGCGCGCCAGCCTTTACCCCAAAAGCGCCCAGACTGGTAATCACAACCGGGGCGTTCATCGCATCAACACGGCCGCCGCGAGTAGCATCGACTGTTTCGTTGTAAGTTTTTACGAATTCGGGCCAGTTCTTCTTATTCGCGTCAACAATCACGGCGGTCGCGAGGCGATCGCCTTCCAGCGCCACTGCAATACCCAGATCGAAATTTTCATTCTCAACGATCCGGTCGTCTTCCAAAATGAGGCGGCGGAAAGGTGGATGCTCTTCCATGGCTCGCACCACCGCCCATGCGATCATCACCGAAGGAGAAGGGGTGTGCTTCCCATTTTTCGTTTTTGCTGCATCGCGCGCATCGCGAATTGCATCCCATCGCGTGTCGATCTGCAAGTTGGCGGGGATCACATGAAGGAGCTTGCGCGTGATTGTCGGTGCCAGCGCAGGTTCGATTTTGCTGTAGCGGCGCCTGTCCTCAGGCGCAATTTCTGGTGGTTTGCGGCTGGGGACAGCCTCCTCTACAGCCCCTGACGATTCTTCAGCTGCTTCTTCAAACTGGTCAGCGGTCAGGATCGTGCCAAGCTCCTGACCAATCTCGACGGTGTCGCCTACTTTTGTTTTCCATTCACCCATGACACCGGCAAACGACGACTGAATGGGATAAACGGCTTTATCGGTCTCTACTTCGCAGAGCTCATCGTCGAGCGCGATGGTGTCGCCGGGATTTTTCAAGAGCGAAACAACTTTTGCATTCCGAATGCCTTCACCCATAACCGGCACGGTGATGGTTTGTATCCGTTTTTCATCGGCTTCCACTGTAGCCGGGGTCGGTGACCCCGGCCGCCTGATCTCGCGTGGGGATACTAAGCCGCCGCGGTCGACGTCTGCGGCTACAGCAACGCGTTCCTGTCTGGTCTGGACCGATCGCTGAATTGCGGAGACGATCCGCTCCACATCTGGCAACGCCGCGTACTCATAGATCGGATTATAGCCGATCATGACGTTTGCCTTACTGACCAGAATTGGCGGGCTGATCATTCCATTCCAGAGATCGGGAACGCTCGCGATGTGAGAAATCATCATCTGCCCAACACTGCAATTTTCAGTGTCCTCCTGAACGACGACCAACCGGTGAGTCTTGCGCACCGATTCCTCGATTGCGGCTTTGTCCCACGGAACAATCGAACGCAGATCAATTAGTTCGACACTGATTTCATTGTCGATCTTCTGTAACGCTTCGAGGGATTTCTCGACTGTGTTACCCCACGCAACAAGAGTGACGTCAGAGCCATCACGCAACTTGTGCGCCTCGCCCAATGGAACCGCGCGAATGGGCTCCGAGTATTCGTGCTCCGCCCAAAGCAGATGTTTGGGTATCAAAAAGATAACGGGATCTTCACCCTGCATGGCGGACCAGAGCAATCCGGCGGCATCAGCCGGCGAGCTTGGGATTACAACGTTCAGCCCGGGATAATGAGCGAGCGCTGCTTCGTTTGCCTGGCTGTGCCACAAGCTTCCGCCGGGCAGATAAGCCCCATAGGGAGCATAAATCACCGCCGGGCATTTCCAATTGCCAAATGATCGCCAGCGCAAATTCGAGATGTTTGTGACGAGCTGGTTGAACCCCGGATAAATGAAATCAATAAATTGCAATTCGAAAACCGGACGTTTGCCGTACGCCGCCAGACCGCACGCGACACCGAGAATCGTCGATTCAGCAAGAGGCGAATTGAACACCTGTTTCGGAAACTCGGTTGAGAGCCTTTGCGTGAGACGAAACACGCCGCCTTTCGGGTCTTCAATATCTTCGCCAAAGATCACACGTCGCGGATCTTCCTCCAAACCGACCCGCAACGTCTTATTCACTGTATCGCCGATGCGATATTTCCCTGGGGGAAGAACCTCCTTGTCAAGTTTTGCAGGCGATTTGCCAACATTAGCAAGTAACTCGTCAGGCGAAGGATCCTCGGCCTTCTCTGCCTCGGCATACTCGCGGCGAACGCGCTCTTTAACTTCATTATCGAGCCTGGCGAATTCCTCGACAGTGATCACGCTTTCCTGAATCAGTTGATCTTTCCAGTATTTGAGCGGATCGGATTTTTCCAGCGCCTGCAACTCCTCGGCGCTGCGATATAGTTTCTGATCATCAGAGCTGGTGTGACTGGAAAGACGCTCCATTCTGATCCAGAAAAAGAACGGTCCGCTTCCCGCGCGAATTTTGTCGAATACCTCTGCCGTTGCGTCGCAAATCTGCTGCACGTCTTGTCCTTCGATGTGACGCCAGTTGTCAGGCTCGAGAACATTGAGCGCGAGCGGATTGTTCTTCCGCGTCGGCATGCTGATACCGTAACCGTTATCTTCGACCAGGAAGAGCATGGGAAGTTTCTTCTCCTTGGCGAAACAGAGCGCCTCAAAAAAATCTCCCTGGCGCGTCGCGGCATCACCGATCGTCGTGACAACGAGATTTTTTTTGCCGTCCAGCTGAATGCCCCAGGCAATGCCACAGGCGGGGAGCAACTGCGAACCGGTGGGCGTCGGCACGCTCCAGATGTGCAACTCCGCATTGCTGTAGTGCGAGGGCATTTGCCGGCCGCCGCTCCCGGTGTTGCGCTTCGCAAAATATTCCAGGCCGAGCTGGCGCGTTGTCATTCCGCGCCCAAGAACAAGACCGCGGTCGCGATAATACGAAACGATGTAATCGTCCGGTTCCATCTGGATCGAGACCGCGGCAAGTGCCTCGTGGCCCATTCCGGAAACATGAAAATGTCCCTTGCCCTGACGATTCAGATTCTGTTCGCGCAGGTCCGCATGTCGACTCTCCAGGATTATGGTTAGGAGTCGCAGTTTATCTTCCTTGCTCAGCGAAGGCATAACGGCATGATCTTACACGGCAGTTACGGATCGACAATCACACGAATTTGTTTCGAATAGAAAATGCACGCCGAAACGACAACATCAAAATTGGGAGTGATCGCGCGTTACCGTGAATATCTTCCGGTTGCTGAATCGACACCGATTGTTTCCCTGGGTGAGGGGACTACGCCGCTGGTGTTTTGCCCGCGATTGAGCGAACGCGTCGGCCGCACGGTTTTCGTAAAAAACGAAGGTATAAATCCAACGGGCTCGTTCAAGGATCGCGGCATGACAGTCGCTGTATCGAAAGCGATGGAGCGCAACGCAAAAGCTCTCATTTGCGCTTCAACGGGGAACACATCGGCTTCGGCTGCGGCCTATGCAGCGCGCGCGGGGATTTCGTGCGCTGTGGTTTTGCCTGCTGGTAAAATCGCAATTGGTAAATTGCTGCAGGCTTTCGCCTGCGGAGCAAAAATCATCGCTTTGGAAGGCAACTTCGACGACGCGCTGCGGATCGTTCGGGAGCTTGGTGAACAGCGTGATCTCGCCGTTGTAAATTCGATTAATCCGGACCGTATCGCCGGGCAGAAGACGGCCGCGTTTGAAATTATTGATGCTCTTGGCGACGCGCCCGATTTTCATCTGTTGCCCGTAGGCAATGCTGGAAACATCACCGCATATTGGGCGGGGTACCGAGAATATCACGCGCACGGAAAGTCGACGAATTTGCCAACGATGATTGGTTTTCAGGCTGCAGGTGCTGCCCCAATTTTTTATAATCGCATCGTCGAAAAACCGGAAACGGTGGCGTCTGCGATTCGAATTGGCAATCCGGCAAGTTGGAAACAGGCTCGCGCCGCGATCGGCGAATCACATGGCGCGATTGATCTTGTTAGTGACGAAGAAATTCTTGCAGCGCAGGCCTGGCTGGCGCAGCACGAGGGAATTTTTGTTGAACCGGCAAGTGCGGCGTCTGTCGCGGGGCTTTTCAAATGCTGCAGCTCGAAAGAGGCAGCATACTCATTTCAGAAGATTCCGGAGGAGAGTCAGATTGTTTGCACAGTTACTGGACATGGATTGAAGGACCCCGATGTAATCACTACGCAGATGAAGAAATTAAAATCTGTCCCGGCGACCCTGAATGATGTGCGACGCGCTGTTGGGCTCTAGCTGTTGACGCGCATTATCAGCATTACGACACAAAACCAGTCTTAGTTTGTTTTGGAACTTCTCATTCCTGTTCCGTAATCTATTCAATCCATGCAGCTGATTGTTCAAAAATATGGCGGCACTTCCGTTGGGACACCGGAGCGAATTTGTAAAGTGGCTTGCCGAATTCTTGAGACGCAACGCAAAGGCTGTCGCGTGGTCGCGGTTATCTCAGCAATGGCGGGCGTCACCGATCAGTTAATCAAGCTTGCAAAAGCTGTCTCGCCGCACCCGACAGAGCGGGAACTCGACATTCTGCTTGCCACTGGTGAGCGCGCCTCCACCGCCTTGACTGCCATGGCCGTGAACGCGCTCGGTGGAACAGCGATCTCGCTGACCGGCGCGGAGGCAGGAATTTTAACCGACCGACATCACACCAAGGCACGGATCGCGAATATCAGTCCAAAGCAGATTCATGAGATTCTATCGGAGGACTACATTGTAATTGTGGCTGGTTTTCAGGGGCAGACCCCGGAGGGAGATACGACCACGCTTGGCCGGGGCGCCGGAGATTTGACCGCGATTGCGCTGGCCGGCGCATTGAACGCTGATGCCTGCCAGATTTTTACCGATGTCGATGGCGTGTTCACATGCGATCCGCGCATCGTCCTCGACGCAAAAAAAGTTAGTGAGATTGCCTATGACGAGATGCTCGAGATGGCGGGCAGCGGCGCAAAGGTGATGCAATCGCGCGCGGTAGAATTTGCTAAGAAATTCGGCGTCGAATTCGAAGTGAGGTCAAGCTTTACCAAACGACGCGGGACAATTGCCAAAGAAGAGACTCCCAGCATGGAAGACGTGGTGGTTCGGGGGATCAGTCTCGACAGACACCAGGCAAAACTCAGTATCGCAGGCGTGCGTGACGAGCCGGGAATGGCTGCTCGGATTTTTTCGAACATCGCCGCAGCGCACATCATCGTCGACATGATCGTTCAAAACGCTTCGATCGAGGGGACGACTGACGTCTCATTTACGATTCATGAGGATGAACTGGAAAACGCGCGCACAATCCTGATGCCTGTAATCGGCCAAATTGGTGCGAAGCGCTTAAACACCGCAGCTGGCATGGCCAAGCTGAGCGTAGTTGGGATCGGAATGCGATCGCACTCCGGAGTAGCGGCACGAATGTTCGAATGCCTGGGGAAAAACGGGATCAACATCCAGCTGGTTTCTACCTCGGAGATCAAGATTGCAGTCATCATCGATGAAAAAGATGCGGAACGGGCTGCTCAATTGATCCACGCGGAGTTTGGTCTGGCGCGATTGGTGCCGGCTGCCTCTGCGACGCGGCCGCTGGCCTGATCGGTTGTCACTTGTCAGTGCGAATCCATGCAAGACGCCATCAGGATAGCGACCTGATTGCGCCACCGCAGCTTGAGCCGGCGCCCGCCGTGCAACCGAAGCAATGATCACCGGTCATGATGTCGCGATCTTCGAGCGAATCCGGATCGATATCCCAAAGAAACAGCCGGTTGCTCCCGCCGTTGCTGGACCATTGCATCCCAAGCTGCTGATTGAAATCGCAGTCATAAACTTCGCCACGCCAGCCGACGCTGATGGTGTTGCGACACATCAATCCGCTAATCGTTGCTGGATTAAACGCGCGAATGAGCAGTTGCATATATTCCTCCAGTTTACCCTTATGCCGCAGGTAGCTTGCAAAGCGTCCTATCGGAAGATTCGAGAGCGCATACAGTTTATTAAACTTGATTCCGAAATGTTCTTTGAGTTCGCGTTTGTAATCAGCCTCCAGCTCGTCCTGCGGCGGTGGCAGAAATGCGCCGACCGGATTGTAAACGAGATGTAACGGTAGTTCGGGGTCATATCCATACCCTAACGAATTCAAAAGCTGCAACGCTTTGATGCTTCCTTCGAAAACGCCATCGCCGCGTTGAGCATTCACGTTTTCCGCCGAGTAACACGGCATTGAAGCGATGATCTCGGCCTTGTGATATGCCAAAAATTCGCCGAGATCTTCGTAGCCTGGCTCCAGCAGAATCGTCAGATTGCATCGATCGATGACGTGCCGTGACGGTTGCAACGTTTTCACTCTTTCGATGAAATGCCGAAAATCTGGAATCATTTCCGGCGCACCGCCGGTTAGATCGACGGTCGGAATATCGGCTCTTGGCTAGCCAATCAATAAGTCGATCGATGGTGTCGCGTGTCATGATTTCTTTCCGCTTCGGCCCCGCGTTCACGTGACAATGGATGCAAGTGAGATTGCAAAGCTTACCTACATTGACTTGAAGATCTCCGGACGCGTCCGGGTTAACGACATCGACTGTTCAGCCAGACTTTGCGCGAAACGATTCATGCTAAATCAGCAGCAGGCGCCACCATCGCAGCATTTACCGTTTGCTTCAGTGGTAGCGCTGTAATCCTGACCTTTCGTTTCCTTCGGATGCCGAAGTGAGGTGCGCGAACAATCAAACGGCCTGGCTTCGACCAGGGGTATATCGACAATCGGATCCACGAACTCGAAAAACTCTCGATAGGGCGCTTTCTTATAGAGATTGTAAGTCTTGTCGCAAACAGCATAACGCTTGCCGCGTTCCATTCGATGATCGTCGTCGTCGAGCACTTCCTTGAAGGGCCCGCGATAAATCACGGCCTGATTGCGCTCGAAACATTCCCCCTGTTTTCCTTTGAACGCCTCGACCGTCACGGAGCGAAACTCGATCCCTTGCACTGTGCGCCACGGCTCGGCGTGTCCCGCTTCAAGATTTGGATTCCATAAAATCCGGCGAGTTCGAACGCTTGAAGAAAACCGTCTTCGGTAAGGGCGCCGGAAATGCAACCGCTCCAAAGCTCCGGGTCGTTTTGCATTTCTTCGGGCACCTCTTCATCGGAGACGATATCGCAGATCACCGCGCGTCCGCCTTTTTTTAAGACGCGGAATATTTCGTCGAACAGCTGTCGTTTTGATTTGGGTTCGACCAGATTGAGAACACAATTCGAAACGACGACGTCGATTGAGTCGCTAGAGATCAGCGGATGTTTAACACGTAACTCTTCAGCCAGCTCGTCCGCTGCAAGAAATGAAGCCGCGTTTGTGATTGGTCCCTCTTTCAATTGTCGATCTAACAATTCCAGATCGAGTGCCAAATCCTGGATTCGGCCCTTCCGAAATTCCGTGTTCGCGTAGCCAATGCGCGCGGCGACAAGCGGTGCGTTGCGGCGGGCGACTTCGAGCATTTCGTCCGTCATATCCACGCCGATCACCTTCCCATTTGGCCCGACGACTTGCGCAGCGATGAAACAAATTTTTCCGGTGCCGCTGCCAAGATCGACAACCACTTCGCCCTCGTGTAAGTAGCGCGAGGGATCACCGCAGCCATAATCGCGCTCGATTACTTCGCGCGGAATCACTTTGAGATACTGCGATTTATAATCAACCGGACAACAGAGCTTGTCCGCGCGTTCTTTTGCTCCCGCCGCGTAGCGCTGGCGCACCATGCTTTCTTTGCTTTGAGCTTCGATCATCTTGATGCGAAGCCTTAGCAGATCGATTTATTCCTGAAAAGCTTGCAATTTCTCGAGGCACGGAGGGACGCCTGGCGTCACAAATATTTCGCAAAATCGATCAATAAAATGTCATGGCGTTTAAAAGAAGCAGACAGATCGTGAAATCATTTAAGCGTGAGATGACCGTGTATCGCCGCGTGTTGCGTGATAAACGGACCCCGCCACGCGCTAAGTTGTTTTTAGGCCTGGCCATTGCTTACGTGTGCATGCCGTTCGACCTGATTCCAGACTTCATCCCGGTGATCGGTCACCTCGACGACGCGATCATTGTCCCGGCTTTAGTGATTGTGGCGTTGCGTTCGCTCCCAGCCGGTCTGGTTTCGGAGCATCGAGAGTTGCTCAGCCGCGAAGACGCCGACAGCAGGAACAAGGACGAGACCGTCGTGAGCTGAACGTACCCTTATTGCACGTCTGCGGTTTTCTGGAGCGCATTGCGCGCAATCTTCGTTACCCAGATCGTCACGATGATGGTGGCGGCAAAACCGACGCCAAAGAACGTCCAATATTGCCAACCATGTTCTACGGCCTCACCGCCGGCAGTGGCTGCAATCGCGGCCTTGCCTGCAGTGCCGATGTAAACGTAAAGAAAAGTTCCGGGCATCATGCCGATCCAGCTCGCCAGCACGTATGGCCAAAATTTCACACCCGTCAGGCCGTAGAAGTAATTGCTCAGATTAAAGGGAATCACCGGGCTAAGCCGCAGTAGGAAAATCAGCTTCGGGCCTTGTTTTCCAATTGCATCGTCGATTCGCCGAAACTTTTCGTTTCCTTTAGCGATTGCTTCGACCCTGTCGCGCGCGATGAAACGCGCAGCGAGAAAAGCCAGTGCCGCGCCGAAAGTTGAGCCTGCAGAAACGGCTAGAAAGCCTTTCCATAGGCCGAACGCGAAGCCGGCGCCGATGGTCAGGATCGAGCCAGGGGTGAGCAACACTGTGGCCACAGCATAAACGCCGATGAAGATGAAAATGCCGGCCGTTCCCCTTTGGCCGACCCAGTCGTTGAAGGTTCGAAGCCATTGCTGGACTGGCAAAAACTTCATCGCGAGAAAGAGTGCGATCACAACTGTGACCAGCGCAACGATTCGTCCGATCACGCTCTTCGGGACGGCTTGTTTATTGTTACTCATTTGCGCTCACGTTTGTAGAGCCACGTGAATATTTTCTTCGCGCGCGGAGTGAGGCGGGTCTTGTTGTATTTGTCGCCGGCCTGGCGCGCGAGTTCCGCGAATGTCGGGTAAGCGTGAATCGTTGATGCAATCGTGCCAAGGCCGATGCCAGCCTTCATCGCCAGCACGAACTCATGCAGTAAATCGCCGGCGTGAGGAGCGATAATGGTTGCGCCGAGAATTTGGTCGGAACCTTTGTCCGTTAGGATCTTGGCAAACCCGGCGTCTTCGCTCTCGACGACGGCACGATCAACGTCTTCCAGTGGAACGACAAATAGATCGTAATCGATATTTTGCCCCTTCGCTTCCTTTTCGCCCAGACCGACGTGCGCAACTTCCGGATCTACATATGTGCACCAGGGCACAACCGAATAATCCACTTTCTGCCGCAGAAATTGGAAGGGCACCAGAATGTTCCGCACGACCACACGCCCCTGCGCATCGGCCATGTGCGTGAACAGGAATGGCCCAATGACATCGCCTACGGCGTATATGTGCCGTTGAGATGTCTGTAAGTAATCGTTGACGCGCACACCTCGCTCGGTGATGTGAATTCCCGCCGATTTGAGATCCAGGCTCTGAAGGTTTGGCGTTCGCCCGGCGGCGACAAGCAGCGCGTCGGCAAAGAAAGTCGGTTCCAGCAGCTGACCCGACTGCCGATCTAGCAATTGAAGCGCCACTTTTCCTGTGTCGCTGGTTGCCACCGAGCGGGCGTCGGCATTCTTGATGACGCGTATTCCTTCGTTAATCAGGCGACGCTCAATAAATTCTGCCACATCTAGATCTTCTCTTGGCAAAAGTTGATCGCCACGCTGGAAGATTGTCACATCGACACCCAAACGCTGGAATGTTTGCGCCAATTCGCATCCGATCGGTCCGCCGCCGAGCACGATCATGTTTTCGGGTTTTCGCTTTAGCTCATCGAAAATGGTTTCATTGGTGAAATAAGCAACGTTCTCGATGCCTTTGATGTTGGGAACCACAGCGCGGCTGCCTGTGGCGATCACAAAATTTTTGGCACGAAGCCTTTGCCCATTCACTTCCGCTTCGTGCGGTGAAACAAATCGGGCTTCGCCCTTAAAAACATCCACGCCCAACGACTCAAATCGTTCCCGGGAATCGTGCGGGGCTATCTTCGCGCGGCGCGCGCGCATTCGTTCGAAGACTTTTTCGAATACAAACTGCGGCTCTGGTTGATCCAAGCCCCACTTTTCCGATTCGCGGATCCGCTGAACGAGCCGGGCAGAGGAAATGAGCGCTTTACTTGGCACACAACCAAAATTCAGGCAATCGCCGCCCATCAAATTGCGCTCGACCAACGCGACGCGTCCGCCGAGTCCGGTTGTTCCCGCAGCGGTAACCAGTCCAGCGGTACCGGCCCCGATTACTACCACGTTGTAAACGTCTTCAGTCTTTTTCATCCGGACATTCTCTGAAGTCCCGAGTCGTGTGTTCATTCGATTATTCCATTGCTGGCTGCTTCCTCAATGGAACAAGCAATCTTGACGGAATTTGGAATAATGACGATCTCCGCTGCTCCTATTACTATGAGGCGACGTTGTCGGCGCGCCGATTCCAGATGAGCGAGACGGATTTTCAACGATTGGTGGATCAGTACGTATGCAGCACTTTATCGTTTTGCCCTCAGCCTCGCGAAGTCGGAAGCCGACGCTGGAGACCTGACACAGCAGACATTTTTTCTTTGGGCGTCGAAAGGGGAGCAGTTGCGCGACAGATCGAAGGCAAAGTCGTGGCTCTTTACGACGTTATACCGGGAGTTTTTGAATCGACACAGGCACGAAGTTCGCTTTCCAAAAGTCGAACTGCATGATGCGCCCGAAGAGGCCGTCTCGATCATGCCCAACATGGATGCGTTCGACGGAGTGTCGATAACGAAGGCCTTGCGCGAAGTGGAGGAGCCGTTTCGCGCAGCGCTTACGCTTTTCTATCTGGAACAATTTTCATATCAGGAAATCGCCGACGTACTGGGAGTGCCCATCGGGACGGTGATGTCGCGGCTCTCGCGGGGCAAGGCACACTTGCGCGAGCGGCTGCTCTCGAAAGAAGAAGTTCTTGGGAATAAAATCATTGCCCTTCAATCAGATAGAAGAGAGGAATCTCATGGATAATCGGGAGGCAAAATTTATTTTGAATGCGTATCGACCTGGCGGGCAGGACGCACATGACGCGCGCTTTGCCGAGGCGCTTGAGCAGGTACGGTGCGATCCGACCTTGCAACACTGGTTTGACGAATCGGTCGCCTTCGATGCAGCGATGACGGAAAAATTCTTTGCCATCCCGGTGCCGAGCAATTTGCGGGAAAGCATTCTCACCGGCGTAAAAGTCACGCGCCCCGAAAGCATTCGGCACTGGAAGAATCGCTGGCGCAAATGGGCAATCGCGGCCGCAGTGCTTTTAAGCGCGACGTTAGGAGTTTTGATCTGGCATGAGACGCGACCGGCGCCGGTGGCAGATTGGCAGTTGCAGGCGCTCGACGCTATTTTGTCATCAATTGCTCGAGACGAATCGCACTTCGACGTGATATCGAGCAATCCGGCCGATCTGGTGAAGTGGCTGCGCGAAAACTCTGCGCCAGCCGGGAAAAAATTGCCCAATAACCTGGATAAACTGCCCAGTATCGGCTGCAAAACATTTTTTTGGCGTGGAAAACCGGTGTCGCTAATCTGTTTCACCCTGCCGGAAGGACGAGCAATGCATCTCGTGATGACGCCTGTATCGACGGACTCGGATCGCTCGATCAAGCATCAGGCAAAATTGATTCAACAGGATCACTGGGCAACCGCGACGTGGCGCCAAGGCGACATGATTTACATGCTCGCACTCGACGGCTCGCGCGATGAGCTGCGCTCTTATCTGTTGTGATCCAGGCGACACTGCGATCATGAACCAACTCTGGATCGTCCTCATCATCTCCGGGTTGATTTTCGCCGCGATAAATGCGCGGGCGCAGACCGGTCAAAACGTGGATGTCCGTTCAGGCATGAATCACAATGAGTACGATCAGTTGCTGAAAAAATATGTAAACGAACAGGGACTGGTGAACTACGGAGCCTGGAAACAGAAGGCGGCGGATTTATCTGCGCTCGACGAGTATCTTCATCAGTTCGCAGCAAAGGCTGATAATGCCGCGCAGGGAAATGAGAAGGCCGCTTCATTGGTGAACGCTTACAACGCGTTCGTGATCCGCTGGATTTTGTCCTTTTATCCCACCGAAAGCATCTGGCAGTTGAAGGATTCGTTCTCCGCCAAACGCCACGAAATTGGGGGCCGCAAAGTTTCGTTGGACGATATCGAGCATGGGACGCTGCGGCCGTTGATTGGTTACCGCGGGCACGCTGTGCTTGTTTGCGCCGCGCGCAGTTGTCCGCCGCTCCAGCGATTTGCCTACACAGCCGATAAATTCGACGAACAAGACGACGCTGCGTATCGCGTGTGGCTGGCACGCGAGGATCTCAATAAATTTGTGCCGAGTGAGAAAAAGGTGGAAATCTCCAGCATCTTCAAATGGTTTAAGCAGGATTTCGATCAAGCCGGCGGCATGCCGAAAATTCTCGGACGCTACGCGCCCGCTTCAATGCGCGATTTTGCTGCAGGCGGCAACTACACAATCAAATACCTTCCGTACAACTGGGGTTTGAACGATCAGGGACCGCACGGTCGCAATTACACCCGAGCGCAACTACTCTTCGACAACATCTTTAAATAAACCAAATCACTCGAAGAACGCCTCTTTATTGGGCCGCAGATCGATCTCCAGACTCCATGCGCTGCGCTCTTGCTGAATAAGATTCCAATACGAATCTGCAATCGCCTCTGGCTTGAGCAGCGGTTCCTTGTTGGAAGGTTTGTATGTCCGGCCGACCTTCTGCGTGTCGATTACGCCATCGATGATAACGTGAGCAACGTGAATGCCTTTGGGCCACAGCTCGACCGCCAGCGATTGCGCTAGGCCACGCACTGCGAACTTTGCGCTACTGAATGCAACAGCGCCTCCGCGCCCGCGCACCGAGGAAGTCGCGCCGGTGAAAATGATCGCACCCGCGCCACGTCCGCCAGTCGGACGGCCTCGTCCGGTGGCGACCTTGAGCATGTCTGGAACGGCTTCACGCGCGCAGAGGAAGGCGCCCAAGACGGCGATTCGCCACGATCGTTCGAATTGATCCGGTGTAGTTTTCATCAAGCCTTCGCCCAGCGAACCACTCGCGTGCGCGATCAGAATTTCAACCGGACCGAACAGCTCCCGCACCTTGCGAAATCCTGCCGCGACTTCTTTCGCATTGGAGACGTCTACAGCGACTGCAAGCGGATGTGGGTGAAGTTCAGCAGCGAGTTTGCCGATGAATTCAGGCGAACGTGCGAACATTCCGACGCGACAGCCTTCCTTCGCGAGCTTGCGCACAAGCGCCGCTCCCAAACCCGGTCCAACCCCCGCGATGATTGCTACACGTTTAGGCCGCTTATCGATCATGCGTCTGATGTTTCGCGCCCGTGATGAGGGTCAGCCGTCCATCTCGATAGCAAAGCCAACATTCGAATGCCAAATCTGCGGCGGATAGGTGAGATTCGGCGTAACGCGTGTGCTACGGGGATTTTCTCGCCTCGAGCACACGTGCTAGCCGAGCCGATTGCGCGAAAAGCGCAGCTACGCGCATTCCAAATACGCAACTGATTAGCGGCTCAACTATTTGGCGGCGATACCTTGCGCGCCGAGCGGCAATCCTCCTTCAGTATCGATCAGGGTTAGGGTTCCATCTCTTTCCACGCGATAGGATGCGACTGCTTGAGCACCCCCTAAAAGCACGAACAGAAAGTGGCTGCTATTGTTCAAAGCCATGTCAATCGGCGCACTATTTGCTCCCGTATCGGCGGCGACGGGATTAACCAGGGTAAGCTCTCCGTTACCGGCACCAATGTGATAGCTGGAGATGGTACTGCTGGCGGTATTCGAAACGAAAGCAGATTTTCCGTTGTTAGTGGTAACCACCCAGCAAGAGGCGGTTTGAGAATTTGGCACTGAGCCGCTAATCACGCTTAAAACGCCGTCGTCCGATGCACTGTATGAGGACGCGGCTGATTGATTTGGCGCACCGCCGAAAGCCTCTGAAACGATCAGAGTACCTTGGTTATTAAAGGCAAAGCCAAACGGCGTCATTCCATTGGAAGCATTGTCTACCGGCGGGCTCGGCAGTCCGTTCTCGTCAATTGTGTAAGTATTAAGCCGATTGCCCGCTTTTTCTGTTACGACAAGCAACGTGCCGTCACGACTAAATCCGATTTGTGCTGGATCAGCTGCAGTGTCGCCAATCAACGGTTGAGTGGAGTCAGCCAGAGGTGTCAGCGTTCCATCCTCGCCAACGGTGAAACCGGTAATATTGGGAGTTCCGCCTTCATTAAGTACATACAGCAAATCGTCATTGAGGGTTAGGCTGATTGGACGGACGCCGCCCGAATCAACAACGCCGACGAGGGTCAGTCCGCTTCTGCCCACTCTCAAGACCGAGATCTGATTGCTGCCGGCGTTGACTGCGAACAGAAATTGATTGCCGTGACCCAGAATCAATGCGCCTTGCGATGCGAGCGGATCAGTCGCTGGATCTGTACCCTGTGGAACGGGATCGCCAGCCCCGCCAGTGGAAAATTCGCCTGCAGGACTCAGCATGCCATGGGCATTGTGGCTAAAAACGGCCACCGCATTTTCAACCTGATTTGTCAAAACATACACCGCACCCTCGTGAAAGTTCCGCAGGGGCGGGGGCTGCCGTACCTGACCGAAAGTGACTGTGCTAAGCGTCATTGCCAGCAGCATGAAGCTGACACATATTCCGACACTTCTTATCTTTGTGTACATGTTTACTCCCTTGTTGAATGTTTTTATCTCTGATCGCGTTCCGGGCTTTGCATAGCCCTCATTTTTTTCGTAAGAGCGTTTGATCGCCGAATTATTCCCGATATCGGAAATTAATTGCGACACGCATGCCCCCTTTGGCATGCGCGAACTCACTCAACAAGCTTACTTGCTGGCTGGACTTCGCGTTCCGGTGTGCCGCCGTCTGGCAATCGCCAGGGACGTTGTTCACGGAACGGAAGCGCAAACAGTTTACCCAGCGTGAGTTCGCGTTCCTCGCGATACGCCGCAACACCGATAGTGATGGCATCCTGCGGCACGTCGCGGCGCAGCGTCAGGTGGAGTTGGTCCCACCAGCAAAAAATCGTGCCCCAATTTGAATTGGTCTCGCGCTGCACGATTGAATGATGAATCCCGTGCATACGAGGCGTGACGATGATCAGGTTCAAAATCCGTTCGAGCTTAATCGGCAGACGCCAGTTCGAATGATGAAAAAGTGTCGCGGCTTCCAAAGCGATAAAGAAAGAGACCAGCATGACTGGTGAGATGCCGAATACAGTCACTGCGAGCGAGAGAAATCCAATGGAAAAGATCATCTCGCCAAAGTGGAATCGCGCCGCAGTGCTTACATCGAGATCAAGATCGGTGTGATGCACGTTATGAAACCTCCAGAAGATTGGAACCATATGGTTCGCCCAATGCCACCACCAGTAGGCGTAATCCATCAGCAGGAACGTAGCGATGCCAGCAATCCAAAACGGCAAACCGAGCCAGTGTAACAAACCAATATGTTTCTCCTGTGCCCACATCGCGACTGCAATCGGAATTGGCAGCATGGCCAGACGGACGACGGCGAAGCCGGGAATCGAGATTACGAAATTGCGCACCAGTCGGTGCAGCGCGCTAAAATGCTGGCGACGCAATGGAAAGCGCCATTGCAACAAGAGCAGTGCGAGAAATGCACAAGCTAGCAATGGCCTGCCGACAGTATCCATCAAAGGAATCTTTGGCACGATCAGAGGCATGGCTGGCAAAAGACTTAAGTGCATCCCTCTTACCTATTCTTACTCTCCAGAGCCAGTATTGAATACGAGCACGAGTATTGAGCAAGATAAGAGAGAATAAGCGCGTGTTCGCCTACTTTGTCATTACTTCACGCGCCGATGCGCCGGAAGATAAACGTCGTCTCGGGCTTGATTACTTCGCCATTCATCTCAAGCAAAGGGTACGCGAGAAAGTTTATGGGGCCGCTCGCCGGCTCGGGGTCCACAACCAGATCGCGGCCTTTGGTTAGTTCGAAACGATTGGCCGGGTTGTGCCCGAAATAGTAATTCGCCAGTTTTGGATTCTTCCATGCTTCGCTGATGTCAACAGGAACCCAGCGACCATCTGCCAGAAATTCAGCCCAGCAGTGATAACCGTCGATTGTACCCTCGTTTTTGTCAGCAGGAATGGTAGCGCCTATGGCAAAGCGCGACGGGATGCCGATGCTGCGCGCCAATGCAATGAAATAGGCGTGGAAATCGGTGCAGTTACCGGTTCGCGCGTCACAGGCGTACATGGCATCGCCTCGGCCCCAGCCGGTGCCTGATTTGTCGTAGCGCATTTTGCCCATAACGTGATCGTAAAGCGCTTTCGCGCGTTCAAGATCATCGGTTTTTCCCGCGGTCGCTTTCTGGGCAAGCGTCCTGAAGGTTTCGTTCGTTGGAACGAGTTTTTCCGGACGGAGATAATGTGCAGCTTCCCCTTCGGTTGCGGAATAGGCCATCTTCTCTTTGCGGACCACGCGGTAGCGGATCTCAACCGTTTTGCCGCTATCTGCAGGCTGCGGATAGAGCACGCAGATATCGTTGGCGTAATCCCGGTCCTGCACCTTTTCCCATTTCATTGGGATGTTCAGCTTTTCCTCGGTAACAGTTTGAAATGCATCGGTCTTTGCCAGCGGCATCCAGACACGAGCCTCGCCTTTAATCTCAGGAAGTTTAACTCTATAGACGAACTCGAATTGATCCGTGCCTTTGACGATGCCCGGATTATCAACACCGCGACTCGCAAGCGCCGCCAGGAAAAGTACCAAAAGGCTCAACCGGCGCACGGGAAGGTGGAAGACCATTCGCAAGATTAGCTCGCTGGCACTTTCTGCCACTTGCCATTCTCTTCTTTCCAATCGTAAAGCGGTTTACCGTCGATTTTGTGGACCGACGTGTCGGTGACCTTCATTTTGCCCGGCTGCCCGGTCAGAAAAAAATCGATGTCATAAGTTTTTCCATCCGTCGCTTTCATGTCCACACAAGCAAAGTATTTGCCTCCGCCAAGGTCCGAGAGTCGATCGTCATGAACTCGTATTAGGTCGAGAGCTAGATCCTGACCCTCATACTTGACGTGAAATTTCCCATCACTGCCCTTCTTGCTTTGCGCATCAATGTTCTGCTTGATGCCGGCTGAAATATCAGCCGTGGTGACCTGTTTTTCCCCGCCACCTTTCTTAGGGTGC
Source organism: uncultured Verrucomicrobiae bacterium (assembly GCA_963836455.1). Lineage (GTDB taxonomy): Bacteria > Verrucomicrobiota > Verrucomicrobiia > Chthoniobacterales > UBA10450 > Udaeobacter. The sequence continues at coordinate 134,088 of CAWIJH010000003.1, read as the reverse complement.
TCCGCGCCCTCCTTGGGGTGCTCTCCACTTTTCTTTGGATGCTCAGGATGTTCCTGCGCAAAGATAGTTGCTCTCGGTGTGAAGAATAATGCTATGGCTACTGCAGTAATCAGTCTTAAAAACATATGAATCCTCCGTTTTCGCTTCGTTTGTTGATAGTTACGTGGATGCTTCGCTAGCTTTCTGGGCGCGCTGGCTAAAGGAGCAAACACGTTCGTAATTCTACCTGTTGCGAGAGGCATCACACGACGGTTCTATTCCTTGGATCAATCCCTGGCGGCCGATTTGGTGAAAAGCACGCGTACGAAGTTCTCAGTCATTGTGCCCGTCTTTAATGAGGCGTCACTCATACGCCCATTTCTTCAGCATTTGCGTGGGCGAGCGCCAGAAGCGGAGATTATTGTCGCCGACGGCGGAAGCACCGATGACACAGCAAATCTAAGCGTAGGCTTTTGCGATCAACTCGTCCGGAGCGAGCCCAACCGGGCCGTGCAAATGAACATGGGCGCGCGTGCTGCCCGTGGCGAAGTGCTCTGGTTCGTGCATGTCGATGCCGAAGTTCCGCGGGGATGCTTGGATGAAATCGCGGACATATTGAATGATCCTGATGCCTCTGGCGGTTATTTTCGAATTCGCCTGCCGCCAGGCGCGGTTTATCGGTTGACTGACACTTTTGCGCATTACGCCGGGATTTTGTTGCGAATGCGATGTGGTGACCACGGGATATTTTGCCGGCGAACTGTCTTCGTTGATGTGGGCGGATTTCCGGAAGTTCCGCTAATGGAAGACGTGGAATTTTTTCGCCGGCTTCAACGCCGCGGTGGCGTGAGGTACAGCCACAAACGGATCCTGGTGAGCCCGCGTCGTTACCAAACAATCGGACCGGTTCGTCTAACTCTAGCTTATGGATTGATCGCAGCGCTTTATGTCTTTGGCATCCCACTGAAAAAACTCGCGTTGATTTACAAACGTATGTGCTGCAAGTGATGTAGCACGGACCTCTCGGGATGACTTCGCCGCGCCGACGCGGGACAATGCACGCGCCAGGCTCGCTGCATCCGTTTTCTTTGTACAGGGAAAGCAAATGAAAAGGAGGCAGTCATGAACATATCGATCCTTACTATTGCTGTGGTAACCGCCACGGCTCTCGCCGCCTTTGGCCAGGAAGGCGCAGTAGAAAACGTAAAGCACGGAGCAAAAAAAGCGGGAGAGACGGTCAAGGACGGACTTGAAACCGCGGGCAAGAAGACCAAAGAAGCCGCCCAAACTGTTGGACAAAAGACAAAAGAGACCGCTGAAACCGTCGGACACAAAACCAAGGAGACTGCCCAAACAGTCGGCAGAAAGACCAAGGAAACAGCTGAAACCGTAGGCGAGAAAACAAAAGAAAGCGCCAAAACAGTCCATCAAAAATCCAAAAAAGCGCTGAACAAAACGAAGGAAGAAACCAGCGGTCAAGAACCGACAAATCAGGCGCCGAATACGCAGAGTCCCAACGATCGTTAGCCACTTTCGGCGAGTTGGCGACTTCCGGGTTTCGTCCGCAGGCGCAACTTGTTCACTCGCCACTTCGTTGGGTCGCCGATTCTTTTCCCACTTGCTCAGAGTCATTGACTGAGTCCTATTTGGCGCGATCAATTCGCGAAATTTTCTGAGTCAATGAGCGGCCTGCGCCTGGGAGTCAACATCGATCACGTAGTAACGCTGCGGCAGGCACGCTATGCCACGATGCCAGAATCCAAGAATGCAGAACCAGACCTCATTATTGCAGCGCGAATGTGCGAACGCGCGGGTGCGCAGGGAATCGTCGCCCATTTGCGCAGCGATCGCAGGCATATCCAGGACAGGGACATCGAACGGCTGCGCGAAAACATTATGACAAAATTGAATCTCGAAATGGGCAACACACCGGAGATTCTCGATGTGGCGCTACGCATCGTGCCGGATGAAGTCTGCCTTGTCCCGGAGAAGCGCGAGGAAGTTACCACCGAGGGAGGTTTGGATGTCATTGCAAATCGCAAGACATTGGAACCGACAGTCAAACGGTTACATACATCAGGCATTCGAATCAGCCTGTTCATCGATCCCACGTTGGAACAAGTCGACGCCGCAGCGGAGTTGGGCGTCGAAATGGTTGAACTGCATACCGGCAAGCTGGCCAACGCGTTCACGGAAAAGATCCAGAAAGAAGAGCTGGAACAATTGCGGGCCGCCGCACGGGCCGCATCGGAATCAAAACTCCAGGTCAACGCCGGCCACGGCATCAACTACAAAAATATCGAGCTTATTAACCAGATTCCATGTTTGACGGAACTCAACATTGGTCACGCCATCGTATCGCGCGCTGTTTGGGTTGGGCTTGATACTGCGGTGAAAGAAATGATCGCTGCGATGGCAAAATATCCTAGATGAATCCGACCGCATTTGTAGGGCGTTCGCCGCGGCGAACGCCAAGCCAAGGCGTTTCACAGAATGGAGCCGGCGGGAGGCGAGCGACATGGACGGGCAGGTCGCGAGACCGAGCGAGCGGGAGCGAGCGAGTCAAACGCCCTACAATTTTCCAATGAGTGTGATTGGTACCGGTGTCGACCTTGTCGAGTGCGACCGCATTCAGCGGTCCATCGATCGATTCGGCGATCGATTTCTCCACCGAGTTTTTACCGATGGTGAGATTCAATATTCGATGTCGATGAAATTTCCGGCGCGTCATTTAGCCGCACGCTTCGCGGCAAAAGAGGCTGTTTCGAAAGCATTCGGCACTGGCATCGGTAAAGCGATGGGTTGGCGCGACATCGATATCCAGAAAAAGCCGAGCGGCGAACCATTCCTAGTTTTATCCGGGCCGGCCAAGGAACTCGCGACACGACGTGGCATCACTGCTGCACTTGTGACGCTCAGCCATACGGAGCACCACGCGGTTGCCTGTGTGGTTCTGGAAGGCATGCCTTCTTAGCCGGGATAGATGGTCAGAAGGATCACAGCGTGACAATGCTTTTAAAAGGCCGCGATCGATGCAAGACGCCTTCATGAGACGACTTGCCATACGCACTGTTTTTGCGATCATCGCTGTCGCAGCAGCGGCCGTTGCGATTGGCGATATCGCGCGCCGGTCCTCGGCACGCAAGCTTCGGGAGGCGCTTCTTGCGGAACTCCAGCCGGTCGCCTTGAAAAATTGTACATTGAAGCGCTTCGGCAGCGCCAATGATGGCGGATACCTAATGTGCGAAAATCTGATTGAGCCGCTCGATGCAGCGTACTGGTACGGCGTTGGCAGGAATGATGATTGGGGATGCGAGATGTCGCGCCGGTATCACGTCCCGGTGCATCAGTACGATTGTTTTGATCCGGCGCGGCCAACCTGCAATGGGGGTACGTTCGTGTTTCACAACGAATGCGTCGGCGATCGGGAGGGCGATAGGGGATCGCATTTCTTTGACACGCTGGAAAACCAAATCAGCAAGAATGGCGACATCGGCCGGCGTCTGATCATCAAAATGGACATCGAGGGCGCGGAATGGAATTCACTGCTCGCAGCCCCGGACGAGCTGCTTGCGTCGATCCCGCAGATTGCAATGGAGATGCATGGCTTCGACGATCCGAAGATTGTCGAGGTGTTGCGGAAACTAAACCGGAACTTCTATCTCGTGAATCTTCACTTCAACAACTGGTCGTGCACGCCGAAGGCCGCGCCGCTTCCTGCGTGGGCGTATCAGGCGCTTTGGGTGAACAGGCGCATCGGGGTGCCCGATCCGGAGGCGCCGTTTCCCGCACCGATGAGCCCGCTAAACGCGCCCGACTCGCCGACATGGCCCGATTGTCAGTTGCGCGCGCCGCGGTCCAAGCCCTGACGCGAAGGTGGAACGCGTTGTCCTCAACGCGTTGGCAGAACAAGTGCGGGAGCGCCGCCTGAATTAGTGCCTTTGGCGATACATCTGGCATCGGTCCGAGCCGGACTGGCATTTTCAGAGAAGCCGATCCACCGCGCAAGAGTCCGCACCCGAGAAAACAATATTGAAAGTCGGCGCGCTTTCCGGTTATGAACGCAGCAATGGAATATTTTCGGCATATCATGGAAGTGGTCGGCACGAGCGTGGATGGCGTGGGCGTTTTCATTGTGGCCGCTGGCATGGTGGCTGCCACAATCCGGCTTGTCTTGCGCCTGCGGGACCGCGCCCATGGGACGGGCAACTATTATTCGCTTTATCGGCAGGACGTAGGGCGGGCGATCCTGCTCGGTCTCGAGTTTCTCATTGCTGGCGACATTATTCGGACCGTCGTTGTCGCGCCGACCCTGCAAAATGTGGTGGTACTGGGAATGATCGTGCTTATCCGCACATTCCTGAGTTTGTCTTTGCAATTGGAAATCGAAGGAAAATTGCCCTGGCAGCGCGACGTGGCCCGCCCACCTCAAGATTGACCGAGGGGATTGGCTTTCAGCATTGAAGTTGCCGAAGCATCCGCACCCTTGGTGGGATGGGAACCTTTGCCTGAGCAACATCCGGATTCCCGCACACAGCGGCAGCCCAGCACACCAATACAAGCACCGATCACGGGAGCGAGAAGATAAATCCATAGATATTGTCAATGGCCCGACATCAAGGCGGGTCCAAGCGATCGTGCCGGGTTCATCGACGCTCCACAAATTGGACCGGCGAACATCGCTTCGAGCCCAATCACAGCACCAACGACGATTCCTGCTGTGATGCCTTTCTCAGCCGCTCCGGTTGAGACGCTAAGGATCACAAACATCAAAATCGCAGTCAAAATCAGCTCGAGAACAAATGACTGGATTGCTGAGCCGGCGGGAGTTGTTGTGCCCAGCATCTCGTTTTGCGGAAAGAGAAGGCGCAATACTCCACTGGCTGCCAAGGCTCCGCAGCACTGACTGGCGATATATGGGACGGCCTGGCGTAGTGGAAAGCGTTGTGCTGCAACAAATCCCAGACTTACCGCAGGATTCAGGTGCGCGCCCGAAATGTCACCGACTGTGTAAATCATTGCCAGCACGATCAGACCAAAGGTTAGCGCAACGCCAACGTGCGTGACTGTACCGCCAGTTGTTTCATCAATCACAATCGCGCCTGTGCCGGCGAAGACGAGAGCGAATGTCCCGATGAATTCCGCGGCGAGTTTCTTCACGCTTTGCTCGCGACGCAGTGCTCTTCGCAGAAGGAATCGATCTTGGCGCGAATCTGATCGCGGATGCGGCGTGTTCCTGTCAACCGTTCCTCGTGCGTGCCCGTGAGTTTGGAAGGATCGTCGAACGGCCAGTGCAACCGGGTGGTGACGCCGGCAAAAATTGGACAACCTTCAGCCTCGGCCTCGCTACACACCGTCACCACAAATTGGAATATCTGTCCCGATGTCCAAACATCGAAAACGCGCTGCGTCGTGTTCATCGAAATATCGATTCCGAGCTCCTGAAGCGTTTCCACGGCCAACGGATTGATTGTGCCTGGCTCTAATCCCGCGCTGTGCGCTTCAAAGAATTCGCCGCACGTCTCATTCAACAACGCTGCCGCAATTTGGCTGCGGGCACTGTTATGAGCGCAAATAAACAGAACTTTTTGTTTTCGCATTTGTCCTCCTTCCGTTCACGCCGCGCCTAAATACGCTGCGTGGCTTACAACAGCTCTTTGCAAGTTTGGAAAGCTTCTCCATATCGCGTTTGAATACTGCATCTGTTTGTACGCAGTCCTGCAAACATTTTAGATTTCGTTCCAATTCGTCCGGCCGTTGTTCGGGCAGGGAATAGATGATCCAGTTCTGTTCCCTCTTTGTGGCCACGATGCCTCTACTACGCAAGTAAGCGAGATGTTTGGAAATCTTGACCTGCGGTTCATCAAGAATGTCCTGAAAATGACAGACGCAGAGCGGGGATCTTGTAAGAAGATTGAGAATGCGCAATCGCGTGCGATCGCAAAAGCACTGATAGATCGCGATAAGGTCCATGACGACTAGCAACAAGTCGCGGAAGTCGCGCAACAGGCGCGCTGCCGTTTCGCTCTGGCGACGCTCCTGCGCACGGCATTGCGTCCGGCCGCGGCGCAAGATGAGGTTCAGGTGCTCGCCGTCTGGTCTGGCTTCGGCAATCGGATACTGCGCTACGACGCAGCAGTCGTATTCCACATCCATATCCAGGTCTGCACTTGGAATCACGCGGTTTCCCAGCTCCAGGATTTTCGCAAAGCGATCCGATCGAAGCCGATGATCGGTGTCATTGCCGACGTGAGTTTGCAGCACGACTTTCTCTTCTTTTCCGGTCAGTCCGCCACAATCGATGAAATTCCTGACCACATGCCCAACCTCGGTGACATGCGCATGTGCAGGGATATAGTCGCCACTCGGTAAAATAAATCTGGGTAATGTCGTCGGATATCGTTCGAGGGCTCTTCTTAGGGCTGCATATTTCATGCCGTAACTATATACTTATACAGGTATATAGGTCAAGTCGTCATAATACAATCGCGAAGTTTTGAGTGGTTTAATTGTAAACTCTATTCTGTCGACCAATTCGTTGAACCGCTGGCGCAGTTTTGGCTTGCTGATCGCAGGCGCTTCCGTAGTGGAGACAGTATGCGATTCGGTGTTAAACCCCCGCACGGACACTGATCTCAGCGAACAGCAAGTGACTTAAGGACAACCCGATGAAAGGAGTTGCTGAATCGAGACGCGAGTTCCTCCGGACCACCGGCTTGGCCGCCAGCGCACTCCTGTTTTCCCCAAAACATCTTTTCGCCGCCGGAAGCGAAGTTGCTGCCGATTACACTGTGCATATCAAGGCCGCTCCCATCGAAATTGCGCCTAACCAAATCCTCTCGACTATCACCTATAACGGCCAGTTCCCCGGTCCCCTCATCCGGTTCCAAGAGGGCCGTCAGGTGGTGGTGGATATTTTTAACGATACCGATACGCCCGAGCAATTGCATTGGCATGGCCAAAAAGTGTCGACTGACGTCGATGGCGCCGCCGAGGAAGGCACGCCCTACATTCCCGCGCACGGCAAACGCCGCGTCACGTTCACGCCTAATCCGTCGGGTTTACGTTTCTATCACACTCATAACCGCGCGGGAGCCAATCTTTCGGCTGGCCAATACAGCGGCCAGGTTGGACCGGTTTATATCGAGCCAAAAGAAAATGCAGGTCGGTATGATCGCGAAGTTTTTCTGGTCCTGAAAGAATTCGAACCGACTCTGAGCCGCGGTGGCGACATGGCGCAGGATTTTCTGTCGCCGTCCAAAACTGATAAAGTAATCAAGGAAACCGGTGAAGGCGTCATGAAAGCTTCTCTCGCTAAAGGCATGCCGCATGGTTACGAAGTTGGCTACAAACTTTTTACCATTAACGGTCGCATGCTTGGTCACGGCGAGCCGATTCGAGTCAAACAGGGCGAGCGCGTTCTCTTTCACATTTTGAACGGCAGTGCCACGGAAATTCGCAGCCTCGCCATGCCCGGTCACTCCTTTCAAGTCATCGCGCTCGATGGAAATCCTGTCCCGAATCCTGCGAACGTTCCCGTTTTATGGCTCGGCACTGCGGAGCGTATTTCGGTCGTCGTAGAAATGAATCATCCTGGTGTGTGGATCTTGGGCGATCTCGCGGACGACGACCGCCTTCACGGCATGGGCATCGTTGTTGAGTATGCACACCGGTCCGGCAAGCCGCAATGGTCGAAACCTGCGCCTTTTCGATGGAGTTACTCTCATTTTGCCAAACCTGGCGCGTCCGCTCCTGCGCCTGATGAAACTTTTGACATGACTTTTGCCAAAGACAACGCCGCTGAAGAAGGCTTCAACCGATGGACAATTAATGGCATTGCCTATCCCATGAGCAACGAAATGGTCCCTGCTTCATTCCACTTGAAGCAGGGCAAGCGCTATCGCATTCGGATGCGCAACGCCAGTGACGACATTCATCCCATTCATCTTCATCGCCACAGCTTTGAGCTTACTAATCTCGCGGGAGCGACAACAGCTGGAATCATGAAAGACGTGGTCATGCTGGGTGGCTATCAGCAGTACGACATTGACTTTGTTGCTGATAATCCTGGCCTCACTCTTTTCCACTGCCACCAACAATTGCACATGGATTACGGTTTCATGACGCTTTTCGACTACACCTAGCAGCAATGGAAATTGTCGCAGCCGCAGTGTAGAAAGAGGAGAGTGGCTGACAAGCTGCCAGGAGTGTTGGATTCCATTTAACCTGCGAAGCGCGGTCCTTTGCGTGAGCTGGCATGGCCCTTTTTAAAACTCGGCACCATCGCCTTCGCCGGTCCGGCGGCGCATATTGCGATGATGGACGCGGAACTGGTGCGGCCGGCTTTCGCGCGAGCAGTTTCTCGACCCGCTCGCGCGACAAACCTCATTCCTAGTCCGAATTCAACGGAGATGGCCATTCATATCGGCCACAAACGCGCAGGCTGGCCCGGCCTGTTGGGCCGGCTTTCCTTGTCATTCGAGCCCCAAAATCGAACACCCGCCTCGACGAACGGTCTCAGTCATGCTAAGAAGAAGCTTATGTTAGGCAGGGTTGCGGTTTCGCTGACGCTGATAGTCGCAATGGTTATTGCCGGGGCCTCGGTGTCATCGACGTGCGCGTCGTCGAACGCGCCGAACCAAAAGGCGTGTGCATCTCCCTGCTGCGCAACGAAGCCGTGCTGCGCGATGTCTGAAAAACCAAACACCGAGTCAATACCACCGTTTACTACATCGACGTCTTCTCAACAGAACTTCATCGCTTCTGCACCTGTTGTTTCAGATGTTCCTATTGCGCCACCGGCCGCGACCGACAGGTTACGCTGGCCTTTAGCTAACGTTCAGTGGCATTCACCTGAAACGCTCGCGCTTCTCTGCATCCGACTCATCTGATCAGAAGGGCCTGACAGTCGAGGTGTGCCTTTTTATCGGGCACGTCACGCAGTTCAACTGCTCTTCCAATCAGATGAAAACCATTTACCAACCACTTTTATATCTAACTTTAATTTCAATCGTCCGAGCTGAACCAGCAGGGGATAATCCGCGGCTTTCGAATGGGCATTTTTCACAGCGCGAGTTGATCTCCGCTCTGCTTCGCGACAACCAGACGCTCAAAGCGGCGGTGGCAAAATGGGAAGTGATGAAGGCGCGCGTGCCGCAGGCCAGAGCCTGGGAGGATGTGCGCGCAGCCGTAGAATGGAGAACAGAGCGTTCCGTTCCGATGGTGCCTAACAACATGATGGATCAAATGGCGATGTTAGAGCAGGAGGTACCGGTCTCCGGGAAAAATCTCAGCCGTTCACGTGCTGCCACTGCCGAAGCGCGCGCGGCTTTCGAAGATCTTCGTCGTATGGAACTCGATCTTATCATGCGGGCACGCTCGGCTTACGCGCGTCTCGGGAATGGTTACGCCCAGCTTGAAGTCAATCGCCGAAACACCGAACTACTCGATCAGTTTGTGCAGATCAGCCGCAGCCGTTACGAGGCCGGAGTGGCGACGCAAGCAGATGTCCTCCTTGCGCAGACTGACGCAGCAAAACTGCTGGAAGCTCAGTCGGATATTGAAAATCAGATTTCTAAAGAACAATCCGCGCTCAACGTCTTAATGAATCGCCGTGCGCAAGCGCCGCTTGGCCGGCCTTCGGAGCTTGTCTTTAGCGTGCAAACGCTTTCTTTGGAAAAGTTGCAGGCAGTCGCCCTTGGCATGCGACCAGAGTTGCGACGAGCGCAAAATCGGGTCGACGCGGAGAGGTTCCGGCTCGAGCTCGCAAACCGGCAGTGGTTTCCTGATCCGGCACTGAATCTCAAAGCGCAACGGTATAATTCGGCGGCCGAGGCCGTCAGCGAAGTAGACGTCGGCATTTCTATTCCAATCCCGTGGCTGAACTGGAAAAAGTACAACGCGGGAGTTCTGGAAGCGCGCAAAAGCGTAGAAGATGCTGAACGGGAATTCGGCGCCGCACGGATCGAGACGCTTGGTCTTGTGCGTGATCAGCTCAAAAAAATCCAGACGTCGGCAGATCAATACAAACTGTACCGAGACAATATTCTACCTCTTGCGCGGCAGACCGTAGATGCGACGCGAGCCGCCTATGAAGCTAGCACCGGCGGATTTCTGGACCTGATTACGGCGCGCCGCACATTGCAGGATGCAGACTCGGCTGCGCTAAATCGTCTCGCCGAGTACGAAACCGAGATCGCGGAATTGGACGCAATCATTGGACGAGCAAGGCCGCTCGTTGAAGAGGGAGGTAAACGTTGAACTCACGTTTTATCCACCTTATTTGCGTGTTGTTGATGGCGACGTTCGCGGCATCCTGTTCGAAACACGAACCGTCGAAGCCTGCAGAAAAAACGCTCTACACATGCAGTATGCACCCGCAGGTGGTGCAGGACCATCCTGGTGATTGTCCAATCTGCGGAATGAAACTGGTCCCTGTCCGAAAACAACCGTCGTCGCCCGCGGCCACAACGCGATCAGACAGCAATCGGAAACTTAGATATTACAAATCGACCATGATGTTGGGCGAAATCAGCCAGACGCCGCGAAAAGACAGCATGGGCATGGACATGGTGCCGGTGTACGAAGGCGACGAAGAGACGAGTACAATCACTGTCGATCCATCGACGGTGCAAAAAATGGGAGTGCGCACGGCAATCGTGACGAAGGGGCCGGTGCGACGTGTCATCCGGACTGTCGGCGCGATTGATTACAATGAAACGGCGCTGGCTGATGTGACCACGAAGTTTCGCGGTTGGATCGAAAAACTCTACGTCGATTCAACTGGCAAACAGGTGCACAAGGGCGAGACGTTGTTTGAAATTTACTCGCCGGAGCTTTATAGCGCGCAGAACGAATACGTCCTCGCGCTTAATCAAGCTGGCGGCTCCGGACTTAAAGCGAGTGCGCGACAGAAGCTGAAGTTGTTTGACGTCTCCGAGGATCAAATCGCCGAACTGGAGAAGACACGCCAGCCCCAACGAACCTTGCGCGTCAATGCTCCGATCGACGGAATCGTGGTCGAGAAAATGGCGGTGCAAGGGCAGATGGTCGAAGCAGGAATGAAGCTGTACCGGCTGGCCGATCTCGCCATCGTTTGGGTGCAATCCCAGATCTACGAACAGGACCTGGCGCTGCTGAAGTTAGGCCAGGAAGCAGAAGTGAGTCTGTCGTATCTACCGGACCGCAAATTTCGCGGTCGCGTCACTTACATCTACCCGACTGTAGATGAGAAGACGCGAACGGCGCGCGTACGGATGGAGTTTCATAATCCGGGGTTGTTCTTGAAGCCAGGGATGTTCGCGACCGTAGAGTTGAACGCTGAGATCGAACCATCCGCGCTACTCGTGCCCGATTCAGCAGTGCTTCGAAGCGGCGAGAAGAACACGGTGTTTGTCGCCGTGAACAACGGCCACTTCGAACCACGCGAAGTGACGCTCGGGCCGCGTGCCGAGAATAATACTTATGAAGTCCTGAGTGGCCTAAAGGAAGGCGAGCGAGTCGTCACTTCCGGCCAGTTTATGCTCGATTCGGAAAGCCAGCTCCGCGAAGCGATTCAAAAAATGTTGAATCCGCAAGCAAGCCCGACTCCTGCAGAAGATCATGCGGCTCATCGACCGCCGCCAAAGGAAGCAACAACGGCACCGGTAGAACTAACACCGACGGCGTACGTCTGTCCGATGCCAGAGCATGCGACGATCAAATATAATCATCCTGGAAAATGCCCAATTTGCGCAATGACGCTTATTCCCGCGCCGAGCGATAGCGCGGACAGTCCATCACCGATGCCGAATATGACGCCGCACAATCACGAGCCATAACCATCCATGCTGCGCGCGATCATAGATTTTTCGTTGCGAAACAGGTTCATGATTTTACTGGCCACGGTAGGGTTGATCGTCGCTGGAATTTTTTCGGTTCGCAACATTCCGCTCGACGCCATTCCTGATCTCTCGGACACGCAAGTCATTATCTACACGGAGTGGCCAGGCCAGGCGCCGCAAATCGTACAGGACCAGGTCACATATCCGATCACGACCAAGATGTTGTCAGTGCCACGCGCGAAGGTGGTGCGTGGCTATTCGTTCTACGGGTTTTCATTCGTTTATGTGATCTTCGAAGATGGTACGGATCCTTACTGGGCGCGGAGTCGGGTACTCGAATACCTCAGTGGGCTCAGCGGGCGCTTGCCTCAAGGTGTCGTGCCAAGTCTCGGCCCGGACGCGACGGGCGTGGGATGGGCGTTCATGTATTCGCTTAATTCCAAAGAGCGCAGCCTCGCTGAACTGAGATCAATGCAGGATTGGTATCTAAAATACCAGCTGACAGCAGTGGAAGGCGTCTCGGAAGTCGCCTCAATCGGCGGGTTCGTGAAACAATATCAAGTCACTGTCGATCCGACGAAACTGCGCGCCTATAACCTCTCGATCGGCGACGTCAGCATGGCGATTAAAAAGAGTAACGGCGAAGTTGGCGGCCGCTCGATTGAGATGGCCGAGAAAGAATTCATCTTGCGCGTTCGTGGGTACGTCAACTCGACCGAAGATTTGAAAAAGGTTGCAGTCGGCACGGGCGCGAACGGCGTTCCAATTCTGCTCCGGGATGTTGCGAATGTGCAACTCGGGCCGGAAATGCGCCGCGGTATTGCGGAGTGGAATGGGGAAGGGGAAACCGTAGGTGGGATTGTGGTAGTCCGTTATGGCGCAAATGCGCGGGATGTGATTCAGCGGGTCAAGCAACGGCTCGACCTCGCGATGAAAGGTTTGCCGCCGGATGTGACTTACAGCATTGCATACGACCGCACTGCGTTGATCGACCGAGCAGTCGCAACTCTTGAACGAAAACTTGTCGAAGAAAGCATCGTTGTCGCGCTGGTCTGCATCGCATTTCTATTACATTTTCGCAGCGCCCTGGTGGCGATCATCATTTTGCCCATCGCCATTCTGATCTCTTTTGCGGTGATGTACCGCCAGGGTATCAGCTCCAATATCATGTCGTTAGGCGGCATTGCCATTGCCATTGGCGCCATGATCGACGCGGCGATCATCATGATCGAGAACGCGCACAAGCACATCGAACGGGAACGCGAGACAAAGTCTCACTGGCAGATCATTCGCAACGCGTCGATCGAGGTCGGCCCGACGCTGTTCTATTCGCTGCTAGTGATCACGGTTTCGTTCCTACCCGTGTTCGCGTTGCAAGCGCAAGAAGGCCGCTTGTTCAAGCCTTTGGCCTACACCAAGACCTATTCGATGGCAGCTGCGGCGCTGCTCTCCATCACACTTGCGCCTGTGCTCATGGGCTATCTCATTCGCGGACGGATTCGACCCGAAGAAGAAAACCCGATCAACCGTTTTTTCATTCGGATTTACCATCCGGCAATCGACTTCGTGATTCGATGGCGCTGGGCGGTAATCAGCATCGCTGCGGTCGTGGTCGTGTGGGTTTTCTTTCCCTGGAATCGGCTCGTCACAAATTATCTACCGCAACCGCTGCGTCCGATCTCAGTCGCGATCGGCAAATTGTTTCCGTACCAGAACCTCGGCTCCGAGTTCATGCCGCCGCTTTATGAAGGCGATCTGCTCTACATGCCCACGACGTTTCCGGGAATTTCCACAACCAAAGCGCGACAGATTCTGCAGGAGACTGACCAAATCATTAAGAGCTTCGCCGAAGTACATCATGTTTTTGGAAAGGTCGGCCGTGCCGAAACTGCAACTGATCCCGCGCCGATGGACATGATCGAGACGACGATCATGCTCAAAGATGAGAAAGACTGGCCGAAGGTTGACATCAAAGACGGGAACGGCAAAACAACCGCGCATAGGAGGCGCACGGTTGAGGAACTTACGAACGACTTGAATGCTGCGGTTCAGTTTCCAGGCTTAAACAACGCTTGGACCATGCCGATTAAAACGCGGATCGATATGCTCGCCACGGGAATCAAAACTCCCGTGGGCATCAAGGTCGCCGGACCAGACCTTGCGGAACTTGAGCGGATCGCCGGGCAAATCGAAACAGTAGTGCGCCAGGTGCCGGGGACTTCAAGCGTTTTTGCTGAACGCGTGATGGGTGGCAACTACATCGAATTCAATATTAATCGTGACGCGATTGCGCGCTACGGACTTGCCGTTAGCGACGTGCAGGAAGTGCTCGAAGTCGCGCTGGGAGGCATGCCCCTGACGACGACGGTGGAAGGCCTCGAGCGCTACAGCATCAATCTTCGTTACGATCGTGATTTTCGCGAAAACCTCGAGGCGCTCCAGGAAATCATCATTCCCACGTCAACTGGCGCGCAGATTCCACTCGGTCAACTCGCAACGTTGAAAGTGGTCCGTGGACCGATGGGAATCAAAAGCGAAGGCGCTATTCCGAATGCGTGGATTTACATTGATGTGAAAGGCATAGACATCGGCACGTACGTAAAAATGGCGCAGCGCGCCGTCAATGAAGCCGTTGCCAATAAGAGCGTAGTGATGCCGACCGGTTACAATCTGTTTTGGAGCGGTCAGTACGAATACATGCAACGCGCGAAACAACGGCTCATGATCGTCGTGCCAATCACGCTGCTAATCATCGTGCTCATTCTTTATCTGAATACGCGATCTGCGATCAAAACCGCAATCGTCTTACTGGCCGTGCCGTTCTCCTTAGTCGGGGCATTCTGGCTGCTTTACCTCGCCGGTTATAATCTCAGCGTCGCGGTGTGGATCGGTTTGATAGCGCTCGCGGGACTCGATGCCGAGACCGGCGTAGTGATGCTGCTCTATCTGGAGCTCGCCTACGCCCGCTGGAAGGACTCAGGCAAAATCCGCAGCGCTGTCGATTTGCGCGACGCGATTTACGAGGGCGCAGTCAAACGTGTCCGGCCGAAAACAATGACGGCCGCTGTCATCATAGGCGGCCTTTTGCCGATCTTATGGAGTCATGGGACCGGCGCTGACGTTATGAAACGCATCGCCACGCCAATGGTCGGCGGTATTGTAACCTCTACAGTTATGGAGCTGCTTGTTTTCCCGGCGATTTATTTCATTTGGCGCTCGCGCCGGCTGACAGATTCCGCGCCGGATCAATTGAATGCCGCGGCTCTTGCGGGATTTCAAAAAGTCACATAGATGCGTGCGAGCCTGTTACGTGATATTTGCCGCCGGTTTTCGTTTGCAATTCTATGAAGATTTTGCGAGGAAGAACGTTCTGATTTTGCTACCAGGAGAGAATTTATGAAAACTGAAAACTTAGAATCTATTGCGGAAAAACTCGTTGCCCCGGGGAAGGGGATATTGGCAGCGGATGAAAGCTCAGGAACAATCGAAAAACGATTGAAAAGCATCAGCGTTCCTTCCACCGAGGAAAATCGACGAGCATATCGTGAAATCATGTTCACTACAGCCGGCGCGGGCGAATTTATCAGCGGCGTAATTCTCTTCGACGAGACGATTCGGCAGAAGGCTAGCGACGGACGCACATTCGTGAAAGCGCTGGAAGAGCAGGGGATCATTCCCGGCATCAAAGTGGACAAGGGCGCGAAGGCGATGGCGAATTTTCCTGGCGAAAAAATCACGGAAGGTCTTGACGGATTGCGCGAGCGACTGGCGGAATATCGAAAACTTGGCGCGCGTTTTGCAAAATGGCGCGCCGTGATCGCTATCGGCGATAACATTCCTACGCAAACATGCATCGATGCGAACGCGGAAGCCTTGGCACGCTATGCAGCGCTTTGCCAGGAAGGCGACTTGGTGCCGATTGTCGAACCGGAGGTACTTATGGATGGCACGCACACGATTGAACGGTATTTCGAAGTCACACAGCAGACACTGGAAAGCGTTTTTCACGCCCTGTACGAGCACCGGGTTGTGCTCGAAGGGATGCTGCTGAAACCGAATATGGTTCTTTCAGGTAAAGATTGTCCGCAACAAGCTTCGGTACAGGAAGTAGCAAAGGCTACTGTCAGCTGCTTGAAACGCGTGGTTCCTGCCGCTGTCCCTGGTATTGTGTTTCTCTCCGGGGGACAGACTGATCAGCAAGCTACCGAGCATCTCAACGCGATGAATCAGCTGCCTGGCTTGCCCTGGCAATTAAGCTTCTCCTACGGCCGCGCGTTACAAGCGCCAGTGCTGAAAGCTTGGAAAGGCGACCAGGCAAACGTCGCCAAAGCGCAAGAGGCGTTCCATCACCGAGCATGGTGTAATAGCAAAGCGCGCTTCGGTAAATACACCGAAGACATGGAAACCGCGAAGGCGGCATAACACGCGACGAATCGACGAAGCGACGCAAGGGGGAAGCGGCGACACGGCCGGTTCGTCGGTTTCACTGCGTTCCCCGTTTCGTCATTCCTTCGGCATTCGACATTCGGGTTTCGTCATTTTATAGAAGTCCTGAGGCGCTTCCGCCCTCCGGAGTCCGTAAAACGACATCGTGATCAACTAGTTCAAGCGACTGCAATGCCCTACACGTGCCCAATGCATCCGGAGATCGAGCAGGATCATTCGGGAGCGTGTCCGAAATGCGGAATGACGCTGGAGCCGGAGACCATCGGGGATGAGGAACACGAGCACGGAGAAACGCGATCGTTATCACGAAAATTCTGGATCGCGCTGGTTCTTACGATCCCGGTGCTATTCCTGGCGATGGGTCATGCCATTCCTGGTTTGCACATCGATTCAATCGTCCCAAAGCGAATCGAAAAATGGATTGAGTTTGTCTTAACGACACCGGTTGTCCTCTGGGCTGGCGGCTTTTTCTTCACGCGCGCGTGGCAGTCGATTGTTAATCGCAGCCTGAACATGTTTACGCTCATCGCCGTGGGTGTTGGCGCAGCTTATTTCTACAGCGCCGTTGCCGTAATCGTGCCTGGCATTTTCCCTTTTTCTTTCCGGCGTCACGGAGAAGTCGAGCTTTATTTTGAAGCAGCCGCGGTGATTACAACCCTGATTCTTTTGGGACAATTGGTCGAGGCTCGAGCGCGAAGCCGTACCGGCCATGCGATCAAGGCGCTGCTCGGTCTTGCTGCAAAAACTGCGCACCGAGTTCGCGATGGTCAGGAACAGGAAATCGCCGTGGACCAAGTTCAGAAAGATGACGTGCTCCGCGTGCGGCCCGGTGAGAAAATCCCAATCGACGGTGTGATCATCGATGGCAAAAGCAACGTAGACGAATCGATGATCACTGGTGAGCCAATGCCGGTGGCCAAGCAACCGGGCGAGAAAGTGATTGGCGCAACCGTGAATCAAACCGGGTCATTTTTGATGCGCGCAGAGCGCATCGGGTCAGACACTGTTCTCGCGCAAATTGTGCAAATGGTGGCCGACGCGCAGCGCAGCCGCGCCCCTATTCAAAAACTCGCCGACACGGTGTCCGGTTATTTTGTTCCCGCGGTGATCGGCATTGCGATCATTACTTTTGTTGTGTGGTCGATCGTCGGACCTGCGCCCGCGATGGCTTATGCACTGGTGAACGCTGTCTCAGTCTTGATCATTGCCTGTCCGTGCGCGCTGGGACTAGCCACTCCCATGTCGATCATGGTCGGCGTCGGACGTGCTGCCCAAGCCGGAATCCTGGTAAAAAACGCCCAGGCGATCGAGGTCACTGAAAAAGTCACGCACTTGGTCACAGACAAAACAGGCACGTTAACAGCCGGTAAACCTGAGGTGGTCAGCCGGATCGTCGCAAACACTGTGAGTGAACGTGATCTGTTGCAGATTGCGGCATCTGCGGAATCCCAAAGCGAGCATCCGCTTGCGCGGGCAATCATAGAAAGCGCGAAACATGAAAAAATTGAATTGCGCGGCATAACCGATTTTCAGTCCATCACTGGTGGCGGGGTCTCCGCCAATCTTGACGGTAAAACAATTCTCATCGGCAAAGAAAAATTTCTCGCCGATTCAAATGTTAGATTTCCTGAGGAACTAACGAAAGAGGCTCGTCGCTTGCAGGAAAATGCACAAACCACAGTCTGGGTCGCGGTAAACGGAGACGCAGTGGGTGTTCTGGGTATCGCGGATCCAATCAAGCCGACAACCAAAGAGGCCGTCCGCGAGCTTCATGCAATGGATCTGAAGATTATCATGTGCACAGGCGACAATCTGCGGACAGCAGAATCTGTTGCGCGCGAACTGGGCATCGATCAGTTCAAGGCCGAGGTAATGCCAGATGAGAAAATCGGCATCGTCAAAAAACTTGAGTCCGAAGGTGCGATCGTCGCGATGGCTGGAGACGGAATTAACGACGCGCCAGCACTTGCAGCGGCGGATGTCGGAATTGCGATGGGAACGGGCACCGATGTCGCGATTGAGAGCGCCGGCATCACGCTTGTGAAAGGCGACTTGATGGGAATCGTCAAAGCGATCCACGTTAGTCGTGCCGTGATGCGAAACATTCGGCAAAATTTATTTTTTGCATTTATCTACAACGCGCTTAGGCGTGCCGATTGCCGCCGGCGTGCTTTACCCGTTCTTTGGGGTGCTGCTGAGTCCGATGATCGCTGGCGCCGCTATGAGCTTCAGCTCGGTCTCGGTGATTGCCAACGCATTGCGACTTCGCAACGCACGCCTGTAACTGACCTGCTTCTGTTTGACACCTCGAATCACGGACGGTAAGAGGTGAGGCTGATGCGTTTCGCTGGCACATCCCGGTTGCTCGCACTGACTGGCCTGATCGGCTTGTGTGCGTTTACTGGCGATATCATTGCCGATTCGATTGCTGATTTGCGGGGCGATCATTGCGTATCGCAGAGTTCGCAGTCGGATTCACAGCACGACAAATCGCCTTGTGCGCATTGTTCATGCGCGGTTCATAACGGCACCGTCATCACTTCCACTGTCGCAGTGGATGTCAGCGGCGCTTTTGGAGCGACCGTTTTCTTTTCGACGAATGACCCATCTGCACCGGTTGGATTGCCTGCCGCGATCGACCATCCGCCTCAGCTCGCCTAACAACTGAGCGCAGGCGCGGTGTGTTCGCGCTGCTTCTTCGCTCAGGCTTCATTCGGACGCCACAACGCAGACGCGCGGTGGCTTCTCCAATTCTTTTTGACTAACCAATGTCGATTTATACACAAACCAAATCCTTTGTGAGTGCCATTCTGCTGGTGTGCGCGAGTGCGCTTGCGGAAACGCCGGAAGCGCTGGTCAAACAGGCGCTCCAGCGAAATCCAGAATTAAATTTCTTTGTCGCAGAGATCGCTGCGGCGAAGGGAGCGGTGAGAACTGCAGGCACTCTTCGTAACCCCGAATTAAGCACGGAACTTGGCTACAAAAATTCGCGTGAAAATTCGGGAGGAGCGAACGGCGATGGCGCGATATTGGCTCTCTCGTTCAGCCAAACCTTCGAGTACCCCGGTCGAATTGCGCTGCGCAAAGCGATTGCGAACCACGATCGCGTGGTTGCCGAGCTACATCTGCAACAGTTTCGCCTGACACTGGCCGCCCGTGTTCGCTCGCTGGCTTACGCGCTGAGCAGCGCTGACGAAAGAACGAAAGCGGTGCAGGAAGTCACCGCGCGAACTCAAGCGCTCAATGATGTGCTGAAACAGCGGCCGCTCGCGGGGGTTGCGCCGCAATTGGAAGCCCGGATTATCAGTGCGAATTTGCTGACGTTTCAGCGCCAGGAACGTGAATCGGCGTTAGCCGAGAAAACGATTGCAGCAGAATTGAATCAGTTGTGCGGCCGATCTGCCGATGCAACGCTAACAGTGAGCGCGAGCCCGATCGCTTTCACCGCATTCTCCGTGCCGAGCTTACTGGAGGCGGCCCGCTCAAATTCGTTCGACATCCGCATTCGGCAGGTCGAGCTCGCACAGCAGGGCTTCAAAGTCGCTTTGTCGAAGAACGAGCGATTTCCGGCCATAGCCGTGGGCCCGTTTTACTCGCTGGAAAATGCAATCGATCGAGAGCAACGATTAGGGCTCGGGATCTCGGTGCCGCTGCCCTTGTGGGACCGCAACGCAGGAAACATCGCGAGTAGTAAAGCGCGTCAGCAACAAGCTGAAGCCTCCCTGGCCCTGGCGAGACGCGAAGTGGAAAGACGCGTGACGCAAACCGCCGCCGCACTGGAAGCAAAGCGAGCCGAGATTGAAACCTGGAGGTCTGGGGCGATGGCGGAATTGCGGAACGCCTCAGAGCTGGCGGAGCGTAACTATCGCCTGGGCGCGGTGCCGCTGACCACTTACGTGGAGATTCAAAAACAATATCTCGAGGCCATCCCTGCATTGAACGATGCACAGAAGGACGCGCTCGAAGCCGCACAGACGCTGGAGATTTTGACCGGCAAAAAACTCTACCAACAAGAGCAGGAGCGATGATCGACAAAATTCTGGAGTTCTCTGTTCGCCAGCGAGTTCTCGTGCTGATGGGCGCTCTGGCTCTTCTTTTCGCTGGCCTGTGGTCGGCAATGAAACTGCCCATGGACGCGATTCCAGACATCACAGGAGTGCAAGTGCAAGTGAACACAACAGTGCCCGCGCTTGCGCCGGACGAAGTTGAAAAGCTCGTGACGGTGCCACTTGAAATGGCGCTCGGTGGAGTTGCCGGTGTAACCGAGATGCGGTCGCTGTCGCGCTTCGGTCTGTCGCAGATCACACTTCAATTTAACGACAAAAGCGATGTGTATCGTGCTCGCCAGCTCGTTACCGAGCGCCTGCAAAGCGCGGCTGACTCGCTGCCGACTGGTGTGACGCCGAAGCTCATTCCGATCACGACTGGGTTGGGCGAAGTATTTTATTATACACTCGACTACGCCCCGGATGCTCCAAACGCTCCACCCACGCGTGAGGCGCAACTGATGGCGCTGTGGGAAATACAGGAATACACAATTAAACCGCAGCTTCGTGCCGTCCCCGGTGTCGCTGAGGTCAACGCTTACGGAGGTTATGTTAAGCAGATCGTCGTGCAGCCGAATATCGCTAAGCTCCGCGATGCCGGGCTAACCGTTAGCGACCTCGCAAAGATTGTTAGCGAAAATGTCGAAAACGCAGGCGGCGGGATCGTTAATGCGGGAAACGAACAACTTGTGATTCGAGGTGTTGGTCGAGTTTCCTCATCGCAAGAAATTGCGGAGCTACCGGTAAAATTCGCGGCCGCGGTGATCCCGCTGCGGGTGAAAGATCTTGCTGAAGTTCAAATTGGTCACGCGTTTCGGACAGGTGCGGCGACGCACAGCGGGCAAGAGGCGGTGCTCGGCGTAGCCATGATGCTGATGGGCGAGAACAGCCACGCGGTTGCGGAGCGTGTTGCCGAAAAGATTACGGAGATTCAGAAGCGCCTGCCGTCCGGCGTGATCATCAGCCCGGAATACAACAGAAAGAATCTCGTGCATCGAACGATTCGAACCGTGACAACGAACCTGTTCGAAGGCGCGTTGCTCGTCATCGCGGTGTTGCTTTTCCTCCTTGGGAACTGGCGCGCCGCGTTCATTGTTGCAGCTGCGATTCCACTCGCACTTCTTTTCGCGATCACGGGAATGACGCGGTTCGGAATTTCGGGGAACCTGATGAGCCTTGGAGCAATCGATTTTGGGCTCATCATCGACGGCGCAGTCGTGATCGTGGAAAATGTGGTGCGGCAGCTTGGCGCGAAACAACAACATCTCGGCCGACGTCTGACCATCGAAGAACGATTGCCTACAGTCATTGCCGCCAGCAAACAAGTCGGGACGCCGATGTTCTTCGGTGTGCTGATCATCGCGATTGTTTACGTGCCGATTTTGGCATTGTCAGGAATCGAAGGAAAAATGTTTCACCCGATGGCGCTGACAGTAATGCTCGCGCTGGGCGGATCATTGGTGCTGGCGCTGACTCTGATGCCAGCGTTGTGCTCGTTCCTGCTTGGAGGCCGCATCGCAGAACGCGACAACTTGATTATCCGTCTCATCAAGAGGGTTTACTTACCCACCCTTCGCTTGTCGTTGCGACTACGGTGGCTGGTTGTGCTCGGTGCAATCGCGCTCTTCGCATTGGCGATGTTCATCTTCCGCCATCTGGGTGCCGATTTTATTCCCAAGCTCGACGAGGGGACATTCACCATAATGGTTTTCCGGACTAGCAGCATGAACATCACTCAAAGCGTCGCAGAGCAACGCAAGACCGAGGAGGAAATCCGAAAACGTGTGCCCGAGATTACGCACGTATTCTCTCGAATCGGCAGCGCGGAAATTGCAACTGACCCGATGCCGCCGAGTGACTGCGATTTTTACATTTACTACAAACCGCAAAACGAATGGCGAAAGGTCGGCAATCGGCCAATCAGCAAAGAGGAACTTGCGAGAATCATCACCACTGAAATTGAAACGTTAAACCCCGGTGCTCGCGTAATGGTCGCGCAGCCGGTTGAAATGCGGTTTAACGAAATGCTCGAAGGCATTCGCGCTGACATCGCGGTCAAAATTTTCGGAAACGATTATGATGTCCTGGAGCGACTCGGCTCCGAAGTGAAAGAAGTGTTGGAACAAATTCCGGGTACTCGTGAGGGGGAGGGTGAAGTCGAATATGAGACCACAGGACGGGCTCCGATGCTGGAAATCAGGGTGAAACGAGACGCGTTAGCAAAATACAACCTTCACGCAGACGATGTGAACCAAACGACTACCGCCGCATTAGGTGGGGAGACGGTTGGAACGATGCTTGAAGGGAATCGGCGCTTTGACATTGTCATCCGACTGTCTGAAGCCGATCGCGAAAACGCGGAAACGATTCATGCTTTGCCGGTCCGCGTTGGAGAGTCTGGTCTTCTTCCGCTAGGCGAACTCGCCGATATTCAACGAGTCAAAACGGTTTCACCGATCTTGCGGGACTCAGGACAGCGACGCGCGGCACTGATGGTGAACCTGCAAGGTCGCGATGTGGAAAGCTGGGTGCGCGAAGCTGACGCAAAAGTGCGCGAGCACGTCAAATTGCCCGAAGGCTACACGCTCGAATTTGGCGGGCAGTTTGAGAATCTTCGCGAAGCAAAGGCACGACTTGCGATTGTCGTCCCCGCGGCGCTCATATTCATCTTCGTTCTTATCTTCACTGCGTTTGGCAGCGTGCGACAAGCACTGATTGTCTATTCCGGCGTTCCCCTAGCCGTCACCGGTGGCGTTATCGCACTGTGGCTGCGCAATATGCCGTTCAGCATTTCCGCGGCGGTTGGTTTCATCGCATTGAGCGGAGTCGCCGTGCTCAACGGAGTCGTAATGATCAGTTATTTCAATCAACTGCGGGAACAGGGAAGCGATGTTCGCTCCGCTGTGATGGAGGGATCGCTGACACGCTTACGTCCGGTGTTAATGACAGCAGCGGTTGCTGCTTTCGGGTTTGTGCCGATGGCGTTGTCCACCAGTGCAGGCGCGGAGGTGCAACGCCCGCTCGCGACGGTTGTAATCGGCGGTATCATCAGTTCGACGTTCCTTACGCTCGTTGTTCTGCCTGTGTTGTATGAATGGGCCGAACGGAAGCTAACAGCGCTGGCGGACGAGACTTGAAACTGCAGCGCAGATGAATGACGCGGTTTTCATTACGCTCATTGTCACGGGTTTTACCGTTGCCTTTTTGCACGCTGCAATTCCGACGCACTGGCTTCCGTTCGTAGTTGCGGCTCGAGCGCAACGATGGGATCTCGCAAAGACACTGGTTGTCACAGGCGTGGCGGGGAGCGGACATGTTTTGTTTACGACAGCTTTGGGCGTTCTGGTTGTGGGAGGAGGTATTGCATTGAATGCCAAATGGAGCCGAGCATTTCCCATTATCGCCGGCACTGCGCTGATTCTCGTCGGGCTCGTTTACTTATTTCGGCAGCTCAAAGGCAGCCACGGACACGTTCATCTGTTCAGTGGTCACTCACATCACGAACATGACTTACACCATTATGATTCGCACGAGCATTACGAACAACACGATCACGGTCACGATCACGATCACAACAAAGTGCGAATGGAAATCGAAACGATCGAACGGGAGTGGTCACGACGCCGATCCGATTGGGCGGTGATCGTCGGATTAATCGCACTGCTTACCTTTTCTCCGTGCGAAGCATTTCTGCCGGTGTTTTTAATTGGCTCAAAATACGGCTGGCTTGGATTCGCCTTCCTGAGCGCGGTCCTGGCGACGGCAACGGTCGGCGGGATGGTGACCTTCACGTGGTTAACGCTGCTTGGATCGCAACGCCTGCACTTCAAGGTAGTCGATCAATACGAGGCGATGATTGTCGGCGGGATTTTCTGCCTGCTCGGTGTTCTGATAATCTTGTTTGAGAAATAGGCCACCTCGGTATGCAGCACGACCATTCTCCCGAACACCCCCAGGCGCCGATCAATTATAGCAAGGCATTTGCGATCGGTATTGCGTTGAATGTCAGCTACGTCGCGGTGGAAGCTGTGTTCGGTTTGTTCGCGCATTCACTGGCACTTGTTGCCGATGCTGGACATAACCTGAGCGATGTGCTGAGTCTGCTTCTGGCTTGGGGCGCGAGTGAATTTGGGCAGAGCAAACCCAGCAAACGCTTCACCTATGGTCTGCGCAACTCGTCTATTCTCGCTTCGCTAGCGAATGCCATCATTTTACTCATCGCAATCGGCGCCATCGCGTGGGACGCATTCCAGCGCTTCAGTCAGCCGCAAGAAGTTCCGGCCGTGACGGTCATGGCTGTAGCAGGCGTCGGCGTATTGATTAATGCCGCAACGGCGCTGCTTTTTATGAGCGGGCGCCATCGTGATTTGAATATCAAAGGCGCATTTCTTCACATGGCTGCCGATGCTGGTGTTTCGCTTGGCGTGGTGCTAGCCGGTTTGGCGATTAAATTAACCGGACAGTATTGGATCGATCCCGCCATGAGCCTTGTCATCGTCGCCGTGATTGCGATCGGCACATGGGGATTGCTGCGCGAGTCGATCAGGCTTGCGTTGCAAGCTGTCCCCGAAGGCGTCGATCTCGAAAAAGTGGAGAATTATCTCGCGTCGCTTCCGAACGTCACCGCAGTGCACGATCTTCATATTTGGCCAATCAGCACGACGCAAACCGCGCTCACCACGCATCTCGAAATGCCGAATGGCAGTGGCGGCGATGAGTTCTTGCACTCTATTTGTCAATATCTGCATGATGAATTCCGAATCGAACACTGCACGATTCAAATCGAACAAAATGCGAAAGCATGTTCTCTAGCCCCAGAACGTACCGTTTGACCAACGCGCCGCGTATTGTCTGGCCATGAACTGAGTCGCAGAAGCTGTGCGTTGTGGCCGGACGCAGCTCGTCTGCAAACTCGTTTTTAGACGTCGCCAATACTCCGAATTCAAAACCGAGTCGCGGCTCACTAGCAAGTGCAACTCTTTCCGCAGTTGCACGCCTTACCATCGTTCATCGGGCAATTCTTGCCAGTCTTCAGACAGCTCGGCTGGTCCGCCGCGAAACTTACTGTGCAAATCACAGCAGCCAGGATCGAGAACAGGATTTTGAAGTGATTCTTCATAATCAACCGTCGCTCGCGAGTATTGCCAACGCCAGTCACAAAAATAAAAAGGCGCGATTTTCAAACCGGAGATGTCGCGGACAGACGCCTAGCCTTGTTTGCGACAGTCACAGACTGCCGCTACAGATGTAATCGCAAAAATGCCAAAGACCTTTTTCATCACTACGGCGATCGATTACACCAATTCGCCGCCGCACATCGGACACGCCTACGAGAAAGTGCTGGCCGATGTGATCGCGCGCTATCATCGGCTCAAGGGTGACAATGTCTTTTTCTTAACCGGCGTCGATCAGCATGGCCAGAAAGTGCAGCAGTCCGCTGCGAAGGCGGGTGTTCCTCCGGCCGAATTTGTGAAGGAGATCACCCAGAAGTTTGTCGATCTCTGGAAAAAACTTGATGTGAAATATGACGAGTGGGCCGAGACAACCAGCGACCAGCACAAAAAAGTCGTTCAGGGAATTTTGCAGCGCCTGTTCGATGCAGGCCAAATCTATAAAGACAAACAAGCCGGCTATTACTCAATTCGCCAGGAACAATTTCTGACTGACAAAGAACGCGGCGCCGATGGCGAATTTGGCCCCGAATGGGGACAAATCGAGTTTCGCGAAGAAGAAAATTATTATTTCAAGCTAAGTCAGCACAAGGAATGGCTGCTGCGTTATCTCGACAATCGAAAGGACGCAGTCATTCCCGATTTTCGTCAAACAGAATTGCGAAATGCTGTCGAGAAACTCAGCGGCGATCTTTGCATTTCGCGTCCGAAATCGCGGCTCGACTGGGGGATCGAACTTCCGTTCGACAAGGATTTCGTCAATTACGTCTGGTTCGATGCCCTAACGAACTACATCAGTTTCGCTGGCTACGATCCCAACATCGACAATTACGAAGAGCAATCGCAAGATTTTCGTGATCGGTGGCCGGCGCCTGCAAATCATCGGCAAAGACATTCTCGTTCCGGCGCACGGGATTTACTGGCTGATCATGCTGCACGCGATCGGTTTCCCGATGATCAAATGCCGCAGCTGCTGGTTCACGGCTGGTGGAATCTCGGCGGCGCAAAGATGAGCAAGAGCGCGGGAACGTTATCGATCCGTTCGTGCTGATCGAAAAATACGGCGCCGACGCGGTTCGGTATTATCTTATGAGCGACATCGCTACCGGGAAGGATGCAGATTTTTCCGAGGAACGTTCCGATGGCAACGTTACAACACCGATCTAGCGAACGGCTCATCGGAAACCTGGTAAATCGATCTCTGAACATGGTAGCATCGATATCGGCTGGGCACTCTCACGCAATGGTTCATATAAGCAGAATCTGCCCGTTGAGAGTTGTAACGAATGCCCTGAAAGACGCTTGGGATTAGAAGCGAAGAACGCCTTTAGACTCTACAGATCATGAAATGGGCTTTCACGATTGATCATGGCTCTCAAGAGTTCCGCTTCGCTCGCTGTCTATGTGCACATTGGTTGGTAGAACTGCGAACGCTCCTTGGGCTGATAGCTGAAGAGAATCAATTCTAAGCCGATCGCTTGGACGCAGTTCTCTATCATCTCGCAGAATCGTCGCGTATCATTGCTATTTTGATTTCGCCAGTATTGCCGAACGCGGCGCACGGAATTTTCGATCAACTGAATTGGAAGATGGAGTTGAGCGGAAAAGAAGAACGATTCTCACTCGCCGACGCAGAGTGGGGGAGATTGCCGGACGGACATGTCGTCGGCAAACCGGTGCCGTTATTTCCGCGAATTGAAGTCGATGAAGGCGTTTGATACAAACGCTCTACAACTTGATCATGATTTTGTGGGGCGTTTGACCCACTAGCTCCCGCTCGCTCGGCCGTCCGGCCTTCTCATGTCGCTCGCGCATCTCTTCGAAGGCTTACTTGCGGGCTTCCCCAGCGCAGGCTGCGTGTAGATGCGAGAACTTCGCCGGCAAAATGGAGCGAACCAGTGATCAAAATCGGATTTGGTTTCGCGCGCGCGAGAGCTAGCGCCTCGCCGATCGATGGAGTGATGGCGTAGGGGAGTGGTGGAGTAATGTTGGCCAGGATCCTTGCTAGCTCTTTTGCATCAGCCGCGCGTTCGCTTCGAATTTTCGGTAGCAGGACGAACTGGCTGATCGCCGCGAGCGCTTCACAAATTGCGCGTAGATCCTTGTCAGAAAGAACCGCAAGCACGAGCGTGGCACGCTGACCGCCGAAAATTTCGCTCCATGTTTCTGCGAGCGTACGCGCGGCGGCCGGATTGTGCGCGCCATCGACGATTGTGCGCTCGTCCCATCGTTGGAAACGTGCCGGCCAATCGATAGAAGCGAGGCCGCGCGCAATCGCTGAGTCGTCGACAGCGATTTTCGCAGCGCGAAGTGCGGCAACCGCAAGCGCCGCGTTTTGCTTTTGATGCGATCCAGCGAGTGCGATGGGAGCCCTGTCATAAGGTTTAGTTACGAGTTGCAGCGACGCTCCGCAATTAGCGGCACGCTCGCGAATCACCTCTTCGGCTTCTGCTCGCTGACAGGCAGAAACAATGGGAACACCGGGCTTGATAATGCCAGCTTTTTCAGTCGCGATTTCGGAAATTGTTTTGCCCAGCCATTGTTCGTGATCGAAATCGATTGGCGTGATCACCGAAACATCTGATTGAATGGCGCTCGTAGCATCGAGCCGGCCACCGAGACCGGTTTCCAGGATAACGATCTCGACCCTCGTGTCCGAGAAGTGTTTGAGAGCGAGCGCGGTCACCACCTCGAAAAATGTCGGATGCGGATCCCAGTTTGCGACAAGATTGCGGATAGTCGTTAGGCCACCGGCGACCGCCTCTTCAGAAATCATTTCGCCGTTCACGCGAATGCGTTCGCGAAACGTCACGAGGTGAGGGGACGTGAACAGGCCGGTCCGATATCCCTGCGCGCGGCAAATCGAATCGATCATGGCGCAAACGGAGCCTTTGCCGTTTGTGCCTGCGACGTGAATGACTTTCCAAGGAACGCCATGCAAGACGTCACTCTTTGAAAGTGCTTCTAGCAGCCGCTCAATGTTTTCCAAACCCAGCTTGATTCCGAACCGCTGGAGGCTGTAGAGCCAGCTGAGCGCGTCACGGTAATTGATCGACGCGTGTCCCGACGCGCAAAACCTCGCGGGCTTGCCCGTCCATCTCGCTCGGCTCCCGCCGGCTCGATTCACGGCGCGACAGTGAAGTAATTGAGCAGTCGGCTTACCTGCTCGCGCATTTTCTTGCGGTGGACGATCATGTCGATCAAACCATGCTCCTCGAGAAACTCGGCAGTCTGAAATCGTTCGGGCAAGTCCTGGTGTGTGGTTTCCCTGATGACGCGCGGACCAGCGAAGCCAATCATGCTCCTTGGTTCAGCTATAATGACGTCACCGAGTGACGCGAAACTGGCCATGACGCCGGCGGTGGTCGGATTTGTCAGGACCGAAATGTAGGGAAGCCTGGCTTCGGCATGGCGAGCGAGCGCGCCGCTCGTTTTGGCCATCTGCATTAAGCTCAACATTCCTTCGTACATGCGGGCTCCACCGGAAGCAGCAACGATGATCACCGCGCAGCGTTCGGCGGTTCCATATTCAATCGTGCGCGTGATTCTCTCGCCAACTACCGAACCCATGGTGGCGGCGAGAAAGCCGAAATCCATCACCGCGATCGCGACCTTGTGGCCGTCAAGAACTCCATGCCCACTGATGACAGCGTCAAGGAGACCAGTGCGTTCCTGATAGGTCTTGAGTCGCTCTTTGTAATTGGCCATTCCCTGGAAACGCAGGACGTCCACTGATTTCAAGCCGGCGTCCATTTCCACGAAAGAGTCCGCGTCCAGCAGGTTCTGAATTCGCTCCTTGGCCGGTTGGGCAAAATGATAATCGCAGCGCGGACAGACCCGCTGGTTCTGCGCGAGCTCGATCTCGGGTACGACCTCCGAGCAGCCGGGACATTTTTGAAAAAGGCCGCGCGGAATCTCCTTCTTCTTTCCGCCTTCTGCTTTGATCGCCGGTTTTTTGAAAATCGCCATTGCAATTTTATGCGCGCGCCGCAGTGGCGGCATAAACAGAGAGTTGCTCCCGCGCGTTTCAAGACACGCGCACATTCACTCAGCGTAGAGCCCGTTGTAAGAACATCATCGATTAACAGCACGTGCAAGCCTCGCACGTTCGCGTTCTTTCGTAAACGAAACGCATTATGCAAATTTTCTATTCGCTCCGCCCGGTCGAGCGCCGTCTGTGTAGTTGTGTACCGTACGCGCTTTAACACTCGCTTGCACTGAATCGATATGCGTTTGCTTAGCAATTCAGCAAGCAAGTCCGCTTGATTGAATCCGCGTTCCCGCCGGCGAGTTGGATGCAATGGGACGGGCACGATGATATCAAATTCACGCCCGCGAAGACGTTCATCGTCAAACGCCGCATAGAGCCAACGCGCTACGAGATGTCGCAGGTGAACCTGACGGCCGTACTTAAAGTCGTGAATGATCCGGCGAACGATACCGCGGCCGCGGTATGCGGCCACCGCTGCATCAAAGTAAATTTTGCGATGGGCGCAGTTGGCGCAAGTGAACGCCGTCGCTATAGCGCCTTCGAAGGGCTCAGAACATTGCTGGCAAAAGGGTGCAACGATACGCATGGCTTTTGCTTCGCATTGCTCGCAAAGATACTCGCCGGCTTGAGTTTTGCCGCCGCAGAGAGCGCATACCGGAGGGTACAGAAGCGATGTGGCTGCCTCGAACAATTCAAATTTGCGAAGCGCGATCATATTTCAGCCACGTGCGCATTATTATCCAAGTGAGGACAGCTAGACCAAGCGGGATAATTCCAACCAGCAAGTTCTTTCCTATCCAGGGAAAGGCGAGCGTTTGCTGACGAGCCAGCCGGCTAAAAGTGCCGCTGCCAAAGATCCAACCAGCATGCAGGCCGATTGACAGCCATAACGAATGGGTAAGCACGCGCGCGTCAGCGAGAATCCAGCCAATGAAAAATAATGTCGCCAACGCTAACGCCACCATCGTCGGATCTCCAATTCCATCGAATGCATGAGCAATCGAACTGAAGCCGGAGGTCCATGTTACTATCTCGGACGTCCGCTCAGGAGCCTTTAAAAAATGGACCGCTGCAAAGATCGCTGAAACGGCAAAGATCGCCATGTACTTTCGGCCAGTCCTGAGTAAAAGGCCTAAAACGATCCCGCGAAAAAAAGCCTCTTCAATGAACGGAACCGCTATTGACGCCAAAAACATCTTGCCAAAACGGGCCCAGGCAAAGCTGTGCCGAATTGCATAAATCTGAAATGCGATGAGTAAAATTCCGCAAAAGAGCAGGGGAACTACCGAGATGGCAACGCCCGCGACGAGATCGCGGCCCCAGCGTGAATTAGGCGCAAGGCCCAGATCAGCCAGGCATCGCACATGGCTGACTCGTAGCAACGGCCAGAACAAAAGTACGGCGGCAATCAAGAAGCGCGCGATGAAAGAATGTCTCGAAATCGTACCTTGCCAGAAAAGAAAATACGCCGTGCGCCGCAAGCGATTGAGCAGACCAAAACAGAATTGGCGCAAGGATCGCTCCGATGACAACCGTCGCGACAAAGTATGCCGCCAATTTAATTACGTCTTTCACGGCCGCTAATGTAAGGTTTTAGTGCGATGCCGAGTCAACACATATGGACCGACAGGATCCAAGATGGCAGAAAACGCGAAGTGCGCGCGACGAAGTTCGGCGGTGCATGGCGATTACAGGCCAAAATAGCCGGCGATCTTGACTGGACTTACTACGATCGGCCGTTGCCGGAGGACTTGATGGCATTGAAAGAACTCCTGGTGCGAAAATATCAGCGACGGCGTGCTTCAATCGAAGACGTTGCCTCGATCGAGAAGCTAATCCAGGAACAGGGCGCCTATGAATGAGTGGAACATCGAGGAGTTGATCGCCGCGGACAAACGATTCGTTTGGCATCCATTCACCGATATGCGCGAGTGGCGCGCCCCGGAACACGAGCCGCTCGTTCTGGTGGAAGGACACGGAGCAATGTTGCGTGACAGTAGAGGACGCGAATACATAGATGGGAATTCGTCCATCTGGACGAATATTCACGGGCACAATCACCCCCACATTAACGCGGCCATCCGTCGCCAACTCGATCGCGTCGCGCACACTTCATTTCTCGGCTTCACGAACCCGGCGGCCATCGAGCTCGCGCAAGCGATAGTCGGACTCTTTCCAGATAACGCGTTGAGCAGAGTTTTTTTCTCTGATGACGGCTCGACGGGAATCGAGGTCGCTTTAAGAATTGCGGATCAGTATTGGCGACTGCGGCATTCGAGAAGACAGCAGTTTATTGCGTTTCAGAATGCCTATCACGGCGATACGGCCGGTGCCGCGAGCCTGGGCGCTGCAGCCATGTTTCAAATCGGATCGACGCGCTGGAACTTTCCGGCCGTGCAGGTTCCGAATATCAAAGGTCTGGAAGCCCTTGCGCCGGCCGAAATAGCAAAGACTGCCGCCGTCGTGATCGAGCCGCTTATCCAAGGCGCCGCGGGGATGCGCCTTTGGCCCGCCGGCACGCTGAGAGCCGTCCGTGAATGGTGCAACCGCACCGACACGCTGTTGATTGTTGATGAAGTAATGACTGGATTCGGCAGAACCGGTCGAATGTTTGCCTCGGAACACGAGGGAGTAATTCCAGACATGATGGTAATGGCTAAGGGATTGACTGGTGGATATCTTCCGCTAGCTATTACTTTGATATCGGAGAAACTATTTTCTGCATTTGATGGGTCTGTGTCGGACGGTAAAGCGCTCGCTTACGGGCACAGCTATACCGGAAATGCGCTCGCTTGCGCAGCGGCCAAGGCCAGCCTCGAGGTCTTCCAAGACGAACATGTCTTGGAAGCTTTGCAGCCCAAAATTCGGCACCTCAGTACGGGGCTCGCTGATCTGCAGAAACTCGCGGGTGTAAAAGAAGTCCGACAATGCGGATTTATTGCCGGCGTTGAGCTTGAAGAATCGCCGAACGGCCTCCGGCCCGGTTCAGCCGTGGCTGTTTGTCTCGAAGCCCGTCGCCATGGCCTGCTGACCAGGCCAATAGGCAATGTCGTCGTTCTGATGCCGCCATTATGCATCACGATCGATCAGTTAACTAAAGCTGTGGAGGCTCTTCGCGTGTCGATTGCCGAGGTTTGGCATCGCTCCGTTATTGCCGCAGGGAAAGATGCCGAAGAAATTACGGCTTGATCAGCTTTTGGTCGGTAAGGGCTTGTTTCCAAGCCGGGAGCAGGCCCAACGTGCGGTGATGGCCGGCGACGTAAAAGTCGGCACCCGAATTGCCATAAAGCCATCTGAGCTTCTCGAAGAACAAGCACCGATCTCAATAAAGCCGACGCCCAAATATGTCGGGCGAGGCGGGCTCAAGCTGGAAAGCGCTCTCGACTACTTCAAAGTCGAAGTGCGCGGGAAAAGGGCACTGGACATCGGCGCTTCCACAGGTGGTTTCACGGATTGCATGTTACAACGCGGCGTCGGGAAGGTTTATGCAGTTGATGTTGGACATGGACAGTTGAATTGGAAATTGCGCAACGATCCTCGAGTGATTGTTCTCGAAAAAATCAATGCACGATCTCTATCGCGCAGACAGGTTCCGGAGCCTGTCGATCTTTGCGTGATTGATGTTTCCTTTATCTCGCTGACCTTAATCCTGCCAAACGCATTCGACTTGATAACTCCAACCGGCGTGATTCTTGCATTGATCAAACCACAGTTCGAGCTGCAACCCGGGGACGTAGGCAGGGGCGGAATCGTTCGCGAGCCGGACCTGCACCGTAAAGCGCAGGAGAAGATCGCAGCGTTCGTCAGAGATTCAGGCCATTTGGTGACCGGAATTGTTCCATCTGCTATTAAAGGCGCGGACGGGAACCAGGAATTTTTCGCATGCATCCGAAAACGATCGGTATAATCGCGCACACAGGGAAAGCGGGCGTTGGTGACCTGGTCAATGCAATCGCTGAGGAGTTCGACGGTTTTTCGATTAAACCTTTGCTGGAAAAGGAGACAGCCCGGATTGCTGGAAAGAAATCTGATTATTCCATCACAGACCTTGGCACCGCGGCCGATCTTCTGGTTGTAGCCGGAGGCGACGGCACAATTCTGCGCGTAGTTGGGCAACTCGGGGAAGCCATAAAACCGATCTTCGGCATCAATGTGGGCTCGCTCGGTTTCCTGACCACAGCGAGTTCTGCGACTTATCGCGAGGCAGTGGAATGTCTTGCTAGAGACCGGATCAATTTTAGCCAGCGAGCATTGCTTGAGGCTCGTGTGCGGCTCCGTGAGAAACAGACCGCCAAAATGCTCGCTCTGAACGACGCTGTCTTAAGCCGCGGCGAACTTTCGCGTCTGGTGATGTTGCGCACGCGGGTCAATGGCGAACCACTCACGGAGTTCAATGCCGACGGCTTGATCGTTGCAACGCCGACAGGTTCGACGGCTTACTCGTTGTCGGCCGGTGGCCCGATTCTCGATCCGGAGTCGGGAGTTTTCGTGATCACGCCGATTTGCCCACATGTCCTCACGAATCGATCGATCATTGTCGCAGAGGGATCCACAATTGAGATCGAAGCGAGTGATCCTGACTACCCGGTATTTCTGACGCTGGATGGGCGCAAGCCGATCCATGTTGAGCGCGGATCCGTAGTCACCATCCGCAAAGCAAAGAAGACGCTGCCACTGGCGTCGCTGCCTGATGTGTCGTTTTTCAGCGTGGTCAGGCAGAAACTGAAGTGGAGCGGAAGCAACCTCTAAGCCAGCTGACGCCAACAGAACAGCACGGGACGCCGTGTTCAAAGGCGCTGGCGAGAGTATGCTGAAGCTCGCGCGACTGGTTATCGAACGGTAGGTCCCTGAGGAGGAGGCTCAGGCGGCGGTGTCGGTGTTTCTTTTCTTTGTGCCATTCCAACCCTTAAATGAACAAGGCAGCATAGTCGAGGGGTAATTTCCAAAAGGTGAAGACGAGCAACTGAGATCTTATTGGGCACGATTCTTGCCGGAAAAAGACATTGCTATGTCCCAGTGTTTTCCGTCCAACTGCCCTCTATGGAGTCAGAAATAGATTGCAGATTGCAGTCTAATTCTAGTTAGGTCACTGAACACCTCTCGGTTACTTAGACTAAGAGGGGCTGGAAAGCGCGGTACCTCTCAAACTGTAGGGTCCGAGTTCCAAGCATGATCAATTCGTAGTATCGGGCATCGCGCCCATACAGTTACCGGCCAGGAAGTCAACTTTATCGGAAACCATACGCCAGCGCCCAATGCGTGCGGGCTGCTGGCGATTTCTCCACGCTAACGATGATAAAGTAACTGCCTGTGGTTTTCGGAATGATGTGCGCAGCCGCAAAGTGGTCTTTCGCCCAACTGTCTGGTTGTTCCGCGAGTTCTCCGTCCGAATTATAAATATGAACGGACACCTTTGCATGATCGACTTCTGTTCCCAGCCAGAACCAATATTCATTCCCTTTAAACAATTGTTGCCGCACCGCTTTCTTTTCACCCGAAGCGAGGTCGCCTGTCCAGTAATCCTCGCGCATCTGAAATCCTTGTTTTACATAGGGTTCTGCCGCCAGAATAGCAAATGCCCGCGCGTATACTGTGGTGGGGTCCACCGAGGCGAAAATCGCAGACGGTAGCACAACGATGGCCGCCAACAGGGAGGTCGTGCAGAGAAGGACCTTTGCGAAAGGGTTCACCCGAAATTTCTCAGTCTTTCTTGATGATGTCGTTGCCGAGCCGCGTAGTGATCTCGTTGACCTTCTTAACTGATTCGGCAGAAATGCGAGCATTGCCGATATTGATTAGAGGCTTTACCTCCACCAAGGCGTCCTGAATTTGATGAACGATCGGAAGGTTAAACTCGGACATCGCCTGCAGTCTTGTTTGAAAATAGGTCAGCAGATCCGGCTGATGCAGAAGCTCAGCGCCGTCGTTGGAGAAATGCTGTTTCACCACGGAGGTCAATACTTCCGTGCCCCTGAGCCACCCGCCCAGACTAACGAGCTGCGACAGCTTTTCATCGTGCACTTCGTTCATTGCCTGTTGAACGCTGTTTTGAGTGCGATCCAGTTCCTGCCGCACATTTGCCCAATTGCGCTTGTCTGCCGCATCGATGATCGCCTTGGCGTGTGGCGTGATCGAATTTCCTACGCCGATCCCTTTGGCCAGTGCCAGGACGCGCTGGCCAATATCTTTTACTGCAGGCGCATCCTCCGCTTGCACCGCGATAAAGCCATCGGCAATCACTGTCCCAAGCAAGAGAGCGATACGCGGTCGCTCGGTGAAATTGGGTTCTTCATCGCTGCGGACATGTTCCTTCCAGTTTACCGCACCCAGCTTGTTCAGTGCCCCGAAAAGTTCGTTCGGTAACGGCACCACGACATCTTCTACAGTCTTGGACAATTGGTTAATATTGACGTGCTGCGGAGCCTGCGCACCATGCGCGCACAGTGCAAGGCCAAAGACCGCAGCTACCATTGAGTTCAAACGTTTACTAAACAGCACCATTGGGAGCTTTGAATGTTGATTTCGAGTTCGTATTCACGGATCTAGTAACCGAACCTAAGCAGAACCGCTGCCCTACACAAATCCCTTACCTGTTTCTTGTTTGCGTCGTCGCCGCTGCCTCCTGGGTGATTTGTTCAGATGAAATATAGCAAGTGAGATCTTATCGGGCGTGATTCTTGCCCGAAAATAGCGTTGCGACGCTGCAGTGTTTTCGGTCAAGCTGTCGCGGCGTGTCAACAATGCGAATGAATGGGGTGGTGATTGTTGTACTACTTTTGAGTGTAGTCGCGAGGGGTGATTCACAGAGTTCGAATGCTACGCCCGCCAAGCATCACGTGGTCTACGCTCCGCGTCCGGAATATCCGCTCGCTGCACGGACGCGCCATTGGACCGGAGCTGGTGTTTTCGCGTGCAACATTCGTTCTAATGGAACGGTGGCATCGGTGGACGTGCTTCGAAGCACGGGTCATCAGATGTTGGATCAGGCAGCGATTACGGCTTTAGGGCAATGGAGATTCCAGCCAGGAGACATGAAGCTTGTTAAGGTACCACTAAGTTTCTGGATGAACGGTAGTGGAGTACGTCATCGCATGTCCGGTGCAGTGATCTCAGACTGAATTGCAATCAACAGCACGCGATTTTATGACATATAGCAACTGAGATATTATTGGGCACGATTCTTGCCGGAAAAAAACGTTGGTATGTCCCAGAGTTTTCCGTCCAACTGCCCTCTATGGAATCAGAAATAGATTGCAGATTGCAGTCTAATTCTGGTTAGACGACTCTGACGCATCGTTGCTTTCGACTCTGGAACGAAGCTGGCATTCTCTTTTTTTTTCTGAACCCTGCGGCGACGGTTCCGAACCCAATATCGGCGCCAACGAGAAAGCGTTAACTCTTCACGAGCAATGAGCTCAAGCGTCATGACGGCGGCTGACATTTGACCAAGGAATTTAACGAATTCGGGATGGGCTGGTGGTATTTTGTCTGACGTCCCGGTGTTCTGTTGCGGTGTTTCAGGCGGCCCGAAGACACGTTTGTAAGCCTGTTCGTTGGCCCACATCTGGAAGTTGGCCTCTATGTTGCGGATTTGATTTACAACCGGCATAGCGACTGGAAAGAAAAGCGCCGCTATCATCCTCATTTCATCGGTAACGGTGAGCGGCACTTTCGGGAACTTGGCACGATCCGCGATCGAGAGGTATGGTTGCATCTGGCCATAAGTCTCATATCCCAAGAGAACTAACCGTTCGATCTTCCCACGCTTGGCGTCCCGACGAGTTTCCGACGTTCCCGCTCGATAAATTATGTAGGCTCCGACCCAAGCCGCGAACGTTCCAAGGATTCCTATTGCTCCGCCAATTAGAACAGGAACCAATTCTTTTGGAAGGCCAGCGAGCATGTTGAAGCTAGATGAATGTTTGGGATGACAAATAGCAAATGCGATTTTATCGCGCATGCATTTTGCTAGAACTCAGTGGCACTCTTGCTTCGATGTCATAATGCTGGTTTATTGGGCGTTCCCATGAACTCGCATTCTGAGCCAACGCCACTACCGTTTATCATATTCTCTGACTCGGTCCTACGGGAGCATGGAACGGGCAAGGTGTCTCTAATCGGGACTTTTGAGTTTTTTAATGCACCATCATTTCCATTCCAAAGCCCACAATTCTTTGTAACCGTAGGCGTTACACGTCTTTCTTCCAGCGCGGGCGAAGGTCCCAAGGAAGTCAACATCAACATTCGGGTAGAAGATCCTAAAACGGGACATGTGTTCGGCAATGCAACTGCGAAGGTTGCACTGGTTGAGGGGAAGGTGATTGACAGAGAGGCTGTAATTATTGTACCTGTTCCATTCCCGCCCATGATTTTTGGAGAACCGGGCCCAGTGAACGTCGCCGTGAGCGTTGACAACGAAAAAATTGCTGACAGACGCCTTCGAATATTAGCCGCTTCTGCGGCCACAATACCATGAGTCTAGCCTACGAAATTACCATAGAGCCACCATCTATCTACACGGATGATATCTTGACGGTGGAAACGAATAATTGGGTGCCTTTCGCTAGGGACGCGACTGGCTTGGAAAAGAAGTTCATCGTAATCTCGGACGACCCTCGCCCGAGTTTACTGGAGCAGCTCGTCAGATCTTCAGTTGCCTCGACCAAGAGGAGGGCAATGCCGCAGCGCGGTGAAGTATGGTTCGTCGAGCTCAGCATGGCGGAAAAGCCTCGTCCGGCACTGGTCATAAGTTGTGAATACGGCGATAACGATCGCGCGTTGATCACTATTGTGCCGCATACGACGGCGATAAGAGGGTCTGATTTTGAGGTCAGAGTTGACGCTCGGTTCCTAGATGCCCGCGGGGCTTTCATGGTCCAGGTGTGACCACGATACCAGCGGTTAAGGCAACCCGGCGTCTTGGGGTTCTTACAGAGGAGCAGCTGGCAGCGGTGGAAGACAAAATTCGACGTTGGCTCGTCTTATGATGTGGCAATCCGGATTTGCTTCTCGCAAGGCCGAGGCGGGAGCGGGAGACTGTTCCCCCTAGACCGAGGGGTTTTGGGGGAACAGGGCAATGCTGTCCCTCAACTACACACATTCGTTAGGCGTGCGTGCTTCTGCCTCGGATGAGAGTCGGCGCAATAGATCAGATTAATAAGGATTCCGCTATTAATGTGGAAGCAGCGCGAGGCTTTCGGAATAGTCATGCCCTACCTGTGTACGCACAAGGCGCTGGTGTTCAGTGACCGCTTGCGGTCCGACAGGCTGAACCCCAGGTGGGGATCTGCGGTGTGACGTGGATCGCGGAGCGATCCGCGCACACCGGTGGAACCCATCCTTGTCCCACCGGTGTGCCCAGATGGGGACAAAATACAGAAGCGGAATTGTTCAGGAGATGGCGGCTTGGGTTTTTGATTTAGGGCCGTGGCCGGTCTGTGCTCATCGCACGTTTCGATGGGAAAGTTCTCTGGACTCAACTCGGCGCGTCTATGAGCGCTTTATGCGCAAGGCGTTGCCCGGAGTTGGGTATTTTTACGCGATCGAGGAGAATCCTTCTCGTGATGGACATCACGTTCATGCGTTGTGGGACTCGTTAGACGCTCCGAGGAAAGCAACTCATCGTGAGTGGTTGAAACGCTACGGTCGAAACCGCATTGAGCCGGTGCGTGGCTTTAACGATGTGGTGAACTACTGCTCGAAATATGTCGTGAAGGAGCGCGCTTGGTGGAGCGTGCGTTTGTCACGACGTCGCTACGCAGCGTTGGTGAAAAATCCGGCGCCGGTCTTCCGATTGGAGGGAAACAATGGAGGTGGGGCCAGCTAAGCGCGGACAGTCTGAAGACCTCCAGCAGTGCGAATTTTGCGCGTGTTGGACGCGCGACGGTTCATGCATCGGCGAACAACGGCACTTTATTTGCCGATGGTGTAAGCGGGAAGCTCGTAAAAATTGGTTCATCCGGCGGATTGTGGAGCTTTAATGTGATTCATCAGGCACAGCCTACGATTTTATATGACATATATTGTCTGATGTTGTTGATGTAAGGGTTTCTTTAATCCTGGGGCCCTGATGAAGAGCCTTTTTATCGGGCCTCGTTTGCGACTCTGGACATCGCTCGCAGCCCCCTTGACGTTGCGCTTTCGCCTGATAGCGTCGGCCCGATGAATATTTTTCGCGCCGCCGGAATCTCGGTGCTTGGCCTTTGCGTGATTGTCACTTGTGTCGCATCCGTCTGTGCGGCGCGTGAGGAAGCGTCTGGTAGCATCCAGGAGATCATGTCACCAGGCGAATTCAAGGCGGCCGGTTTGAACAAGCTTTCGCCGGAGGAATTGCAAAAACTGAACGCCTGGCTGCAAGGCTACAGAGAAGTCGCTGAAAAGAAGGCTACGGCGCGGGCCGAGAAGGTCGAACACACCAAGATGGATCTACTCGTCAGCCGTGTAGATGGGACCTTTAACGGATTGACCGGCAGGACCGTGATCCGTTTAGAAGATGGAACTGTATGGAAACAGGCAAACGCCGAAGACCGATATCGTCCCAAGGTTACTGATCATCCTGCAGCCGTCGTCATTCACGGCGTCTTTGGCTACAAAATGCAAGTTGAGGGAACCCAGGAATTTTACGTCGACCCAATCCGAAATCCTTAAAGACGGTTGGGGTCCCGTGCGCTGAGGACCGGCGTGTACGTTTAGCCCGCGTGCGTTTTTCAAGCTGGAACCGAATCCCACATAGTCGCAAGACTAATTGTTGAGTATCTTCGCCAGATTTTTCCTGCATATTTATGGGAAGTTTATGCGCTGATCCAGCCGTTAAAAATGCCGCCATGAGCGCGATTTGGAAGCCTATCCTTCTATTCCAGTGGAAACTCGACGCGCTCTTCCGGTTCCCGCGGAACAAGACCGTTCCGTGCGATGATTCGTGCGCAAGTATTCCACCGAAGATCGGGTCATCATACCCAGGCGGGCGAATCGATTCGGCTTTTTCGAACCAACTCATGGCCTCACGTAAAAGATCGTAAGCCTGAAACCGGCAATCCGGTGTGTTCTGTCGCAGTTTCATCTTCGCGCGGCGTTCCGCCACGATTCCAGAATAATACGCATGGTCGTATGCTGATTTCATCCGCGACAGCAACTCCTTGGTTTGCGTATCGCTGACGCCGTAACCCTTTTCGAATCGATCGGTCAACGCGAGGAGGAGCGTAATGAGTGCCTCCTGATTTTCGGGGTCAACATGGAGAATATCGAGACAGATGCTCTCCGCTTCGCCCGGTTCATTGAGCAAACGGTAGCGCTCGGCTTTTTCGAGCGCCGCAGGAATTGCGTCTTTGTGGAGAGTTTTCAGTTCGCTCATGCTTTCGCGGAGTTAACTCGTTAAATCGTGAATTGGGCGGAAGGCAAACCGATTCACGATTTACGAATCTCTATTCACGAATCACTCTTCTTCTTCAACCATCTCCAGAACCATCCCAGCGGATCATAGAAATCGTCCACTACTCGTTCCTTTAGCGGAATAATTCCGTTATCTGTGATTTCGATGCTTTCAGGACAAACCTTTGTGCAGCACTTGGTGATGTTGCAATAGCCGATCCCCTGCTTGTTTCGCAATTCCTCGATACGATCTTCGGTGTCGAGGGGATGCATCTCCAGCGCAGCGACGTGGATCAAGAACCGCGGTCCAATAAATCTCTCGTGCAGCTCATGATCGCGCAGCACATGGCAGACGTCCTGGCAAAGAAAGCATTCGATGCATTTGCGGAATTCCTGCACACGATCGATGTCCTCCTGCTGCATCCGCCATGTGCCGTCGGGCGCATCGGGAGATCGCGGCTTAAACGGTTTGATTTTTTTCTTAACGCGAAAGTTCCAGGAGACGTCTGTGACCAGGTCTTTCAAAACTGGAAAAGCTTTCATCGGCTCGACTGTCACCGGTTTCTCCAGTGGAAGCTCGCTGAGTCGCGTCATACACATCAGTTTTGGCATCCCATTGACTTCCGCCGAGCAGGAGCCGCACTTACCAGCTTTACAATTCCACCGGCAGGCCAGGTCTGTGGCTTGTGCGCGCTGAATGTGATTCGCATCAAGCACAACCATTCCCTCGGAAACTCCGGCAGTGTAATCGCGAAACTCACCGCCTCTGGCATCACCCCGCCAGATTCGGAACTTAGCCTGCTTTCGTGATTCATTAAATCGAGAGTCGTGAATCGTCGTCCAGTTCCTCAATATCGTCATAGGTTGGCGACGTTTCTCGCACGGAAGCGGTGCCCATAGAATTTTTCTGGTCGCGCAGATAACGGACACAGCCATCAATCAGCTGCCTCACTCGCCAGCCTTCTTCCTTTAGTGCAGCAATTTCTCCATCTGACAGATACTGCTCATCCATGCGAACGTTGAGATCGTCGATCAATTCTT
This sequence comes from uncultured Verrucomicrobiae bacterium, assembly GCA_963836455.1. Classification (GTDB taxonomy): domain Bacteria; phylum Verrucomicrobiota; class Verrucomicrobiia; order Chthoniobacterales; family UBA10450; genus Udaeobacter. The sequence continues at coordinate 92,225 of CAWIJH010000003.1, read as the reverse complement.
GCAGCGAGCCGCGAGACTGACGCAGTAACTTTATTTGATCGAGGTAGTGATATCGACCATGTGCTTCCGCGATGTTGTTCGTCAGCCAAACAGCTGCGGTAGGTTCGCAACACGATACATTGCCTTTCGAAATTCGCGCGCAACTTGATACACCTCCAAGTCTTCGAATGTCGAATGCCGATTTCCGTTCTCTGAGGTAGCCATTTGCTCAGTCCGGTTCACAATTCACGAATCTCGAATCAATCTCGCTTCATGATTCTCCTCAATAATTTGTTTCAAATAGTCCGGCATCTCTGGCAAAGGTGCCAACCGAACTTCCATTGCCGTCTTCGCCTTTCCACACCACAGTGTTTACTTTGGAGAAGCGCTCGTCCTTGTCAGGATAATCTTCGCGAAATTGCGCCCCACGACTTTCTTTTCGGTCCAGCGCCGCGCGCGTAATGGCTTCCGACACGGTGAGCAAATTTTTCAAATCCAGCGCGGTGTGCCAACCCGGATTGAAATCGCGATTGCCAGTAACACCGACGAGGGCAGCGCGTTCCCAAAAGTTTTCAGGTGATCGAGCGCTGACTGCATCTCGCCTTCGTCACGCACGATCCCAACGTTATGCTGCATGACTTCCTGCAAATCCCGTTGGACCGATAGGATTCTCGCCGCTGCTGTTCTCGAACGGCCTCAGTGCTTCACGTGCATGCATCTCGATCTGATCCTTTCGATCGATCTCGCCATGCGAATTTTCCTTCGCGAATTTTGCCGCGAATTCCCCTGCACGTTTGCCGAAGACGATCAGATCGGAGAGTGAATTACCGCCAAGCCGGTTCGCGCCGTTGATTCCCGCGGCGCATTCACCCGCAGCGAATAATCCCGGCACATCTGACATCTGTGTGTCGGCGTGCACATGCACGCCGCCCATGATGTAGTGCGTGGTCGGGCCTACCTCCATTGGTTCCTTGGTAATGTCCACGTCGCCGAGCGCCTTGAATTGATGATACATACTTGGGAGCTTGCGCTTGATATGCTCCTCCGCGTTGGAGAGCTTTTCTTGATCCACGAGATGTCGAGATAGACGCCGCCGTGCGGAGTCCCCCGCCCTTCCTTGATCTCGCGCACGATGCAGCGCGCCACATGGTCGCGAGTCAGTAATTCCGGCGGGCGACGTGCATCCTTGTCCCCCTGCGTATAACGCCAGCCTTCTTCTTCGTTGTCGGCTGTCTGCGCCTTATAGTTATCGGGAATGAAATCGAACATGAAACGTTTGCCGTCAGCGTTTGTGAGGATGCCCCCTTCGCCGCGCACGCCTTCGGTCACGAGCATTCCGGCAACACTCGGCGGCCAAACCATGCCGGTGGGGTGAAACTGCACATATTCCATGTCTATTAACGTCGCGCCGGTATGATAAGCGAGTGAATGTCCGTCGCCGGTATATTCCCAACTGTTGCTGGTAATTTTGTAAGCTTTGCCAATTCCGCCTGTCGCAAGCACGACCGCTTTAGCGCGAAAAATCTTAAAATGCCCGCGCTCGCGATTGTAACCGAACGCCCCGACAACCCGCTCGCCATCCTTCAGCAATGCGACGACGCAGATCTCCATATGCACGTCGATTCCCTGATGGACGCCGTGATCCTGCAGTGTGCGAATCATCTCCAGGCCTGTGCGGTCACCTACGTGCGCAAGCCGGGGATATTTGTGGCCTCCGAAATTCCTTTGGAGAATGCGACCATCTTTTGTGCGGTCGAACACCGCGCCCCACGCTTCGAGTTCTCGAACACGAGCGGGCGCCTCCTTTGCGTGTAACTCGGCCATTCGCCAATTGTTCACGTATTGGCCGCCGCGCATGGTATCTGCGAAATGCACCTTCCAATTGTCGCGATCATCAACATTGGCGAGCGCGGCCGCTATACCGCCTTCGGCCATAACCGTGTGCGCTTTGCCGAGGAGACATTTACACACCATTCCAACTGACGCTCCCGCCGCAGACGCCTCAATTGCTGCACGCAATCCGGCCCCGCCGGACCCAATGACAAGGACATCATGTGTAAATGTTTCGTAGTGGGGCATGAATAAAGAGTTAGAAAAGTTAAAGAGTTACAAGGTTACAAAGACTGGCCATTTAACTTTGTAACATTTTTAACGAATCATTGGCCGCTACAAGAGGCGCCAGTCCGTCCAGACACCTATCGCGCAAAGCCGCACATACAGGTCAGTGAATCCAACCCAAAACAGGCTTAGCCACGCCCACAGCATATGGCGACGATTCAGGCAGCTCACGCACGCATACGCGCGGTAGCACGTTTTCGATCTCGAAATCTGATCGCGAAATCCGCCAATCAAATGTCGCAGCGAGTGGCAGCCAAACGTATAGCCGCCTAACAAGTATACATTAATCGCGAGTACGATTGTGCCAAGCCCGATGCCGAATGACCGTTTGCCGGTCGCTGGATCAACAAACCAAACCGCTTTCCAAACGTCATAGGCCAGAATCAAAATAAAAATGAGCGCGAGATACAAAAAGTAGCGATGAACGTTTTGCATGATGAGCGGAAACGAACGCTCGCCCCAATAGGTTTTACGCGGCTCGCCTACGGTGCATGCCGGCGGATCAGCCCAGAATGATTTATAGTACGCGCCGCGATAGTAGTAGCATGTCAGCCGGAATCCGCCCGGGGCCCAAAGAACGAGTAGTGCTGGAGAAAATATTAACCAGACTGGCCACCAGCTGGGCTTCGGCCCGAACCAGCTGTGAGGCGAATCTCCAAGAATTTCAGGCGAGTAAAATGGCGAGATGTAATTGCCAAAAAAATAGTTCTGTCCCTGAAAAGCGGCCCACGTTGAATAGACGATGAAAATCGACAATCCGATAAACACAAGCAGCGGTTGGGTCCACCAGACATCAGCGCGCATGGTCTCGCCGAATGATCTGCGCGGTAGCGTTGTTGTCCCATTCATTTATTGTCCGCTCCTTCGACGGGCAGCTTCGCTTTTTTCCATGCTTCCCAGCTACCGGGAACATTCCACAGATCGGTGAATCCTAGTGGCTTCAGAATGCTGGTAACGATGCTCGCGCGATAGCCGCTGCCGCAGTAAACGGCCGTCGGTTTGTTGCGGTCGAGTTCAGCCATTCGTTTGGCAATTTCCGGCACAAAAATGTGCTGCGCGCCGGGAACATGTCCCTTTTTCCATTCGCCCGGTGAACGCACATCGACAACCTGCAGCGAGTCCTTCCGTTCATTCAATTCGTGCACGCTCATCTGTCCGATTCTTTCCAGCGGAAATCCCTCCGCGTCCCATGCTTTCATTCCACCAATCAGATATCCGGCGAATTTTGTAAAACCGGTACGCACAAACAGCCGCACGATTCGCTCAAGATCGTCATCGTTCTCCATGACGAGAAGAATTGGTTTTTCCGGATCAAGCATCCAGCCCGCCCAGATGGAGAGAATCGGTGTGCCGCCGATGTTGAGCGCGCCGGAAATATGACCGCCTCCAAACGCAAGCATCGTGCGTACGTCCACGAGGACACCAGCCTTCTTATCGATTGCTTCCTTGAATGCCTTGGGTGGAAGACCCGGAACACGCGGGAGGTTCCCAAGCACTTTTGGCCCCTCCGCGTTCACCCTTTTCATGAGCGGATAATAATGCGGCACCGGAGGCGCAGTGGTGATCGCGAAATCAGTGAAACTCTTCGCGTCGGCGAATTGCAAAAATTTATTAAACTTTCGCTCGTAACCGATCGTGCTGCTCAGTCTCGCTCCGATGTCGGCTCCGCAGGGCGACCCAGCGCCGTGATTGGGATAGATCATCACGTGATCGGGCAGCTTTAAATAAAAATCGCGCAAGGTATGGAATTGTTGTTCTGCGAGCTGCTTCGTGTGTTTCTCGCCTAACAAGTCGGGACGACCAGCGGACGAAACGAAGAGCGAATCGCCGGTGAGCACCGCCCACGGCTCTTCCGGATGGTCCGCTTCGGACAGCAAGTAGGACATGTGCTCCGGAGTATGCCCCGGAGTATGCCGTGCCGTGACGAGCACTTCGCCAAACGTGAAACGATCGCCGTCTTTTATTTTTTCAGGCCCAAAGCCGTACTCGGCGCCGCCTTCTCCACTGGAATAAATCTTTGCCGATTCAAGACGCGCGCAAAGCTCGCGCGAGCCGCTGACTAAATCGGCATGGATATGCGTCTCGAAGATATGCGTGATGGCGAGCCCCGCTTCGCGTGCCATCTCAACATAAATCTCAACGTCAGCTCTCGGATCGAAAATCGCTCCGACTCCCTCGTCATCGTCACCAAGCAGGTACGAGAGTTCGGCGATGCCTTCGGTCTGAATGGTTTTAAAAATGAGCGACATCGGGATGATTTAACGCGAAGCGGCCGCGAACTTCAACAAGATCAGCGTGGGCCTTCCAGCGCGGGGGAACGCAGGCTGCCAGCCTGCAGTCGTCGGCAGCCTTGCCGCCGACACGAGAACGTTGCCGGGAGCACAGGCTGCTAGCCTGTTCCTTTCGGCAGCCCGCCAAAGAGCTTCTCAATGCGACGTGTGCTGGCCATGAAATCGTCAGCAGCTTGCCGACAACTCCCGGCTGGCAGCCTGTGCTCCCCAGAATGAAAACTCACCGCACTTGAACCGTAATCGGCAAGAAATGATTGATCATGTATGTGCCGCGATCAGCAGTCGCGGTGCATGGGTTGGGTCCTGCCCTTTGAATCGGTTGCTCGAGCTACGAGAGTTTGCTTTCCCGGCATCGACGGGGTGCTTTCCAATTGAATTCCCAAAGTCGCCAGGCGTTTGGTTTCGATTTACCAAGCAGATTTGCCTCGTTCCATGTTGCTCCGCCATCGGTGCTAAGCTCGACCCTTGCGATTTCGCCGTCGCTCGTCCAAGCCGCGCCGTGAACGCGGATGCTGGAATTTGCTGGGACAGTTTCGCCTTGAGCTGGCTTCGCGATTTCCGCCTTAACATGCATTTCGGCGAGCGGAGTTAGTTCAGCAATGTTCCCTTGCCTTTTCCAGTACGCGTAATCCAAAGTTTGATAGTAACCGGTGAATTGCTCTTCGCTGACGATAATGCGCTGCAACCATTTGATCGACGCCATCGCGTACCAACCTGGCACAATCGCGCGCACTGGAAATCCATGTTCTGCCGGCAGGTCCTTGCCGTTCATTCTGTACGCGAGCAAAACGTCGCGCCGCGCCTTCTCGAGCGGAATGCTGCGCGAGAACCTCAATGTCCCAGGCGGACTTTTCGGATCTTCAAGCAATACCGCCATCAGCTCCTTCGAGAATGATTTCCCGCGCGTTTGACCTGACAACCGCCCGTCGAGCAAGGCCGATAACGGTACCCCAGTCCATTCCGCGGTGCCAACTGCACCCAGTCCCCATTGAACTCCTTTTACCTTCGGTTCGAGAAAGTCCCGATTGTTTCCGGCGCACTCCAGTGTCACCGGAACCGTCAGTGATTCCATGTTGAGCAATTCTTCGTAATTAATCGCGAATGGTTTTTCGACTTCGCCCTCCACGTGCAGCCACCACGCATCCCGATCGATTTTCGGGATCGGAAAATGCGTTCGAACATAGAATGATTCAGTCGGAGTAACGAACGTGCTCGACCGTTTCAAACGGCATCTCCACATTAAGCGGTGCTTCGCTGTGAACGATCCTGACCGTCGGGCAATTTGGTGGCGTTTTTTTCCATGGAGTTCTGAGCTTACACCGCGATCCTAGTCACGCCGTTGAGGCTGCATCGGAATCTCGATATCGTGCGCGGCAGCGAATTCGATGGCTTTGGAGTAGCCAGCGTCGGCATGACGAAGAACACCCAATCCCGGGTCACTGGTGAGGACGCGCTCAAGGCGATGTTTAGAATTATCGCTACCGTCGGCGACGACAACCATTCCAGCATGCTGCGAAAAACCGATGCCAACGCCGCCGCCGTTGTGAATCGACACCCAGGATGCGCCCGCGGCAGTGTTAATCAACGCATTAAGCAGCGGCCAATCTGCGATCGCGTCACTGCCGTCGAGCATCCCTTCGGTTTCCCGATTGGGCGACGCCACCGAGCCTGCGTCCAGATGATCGCGCCCGATCACAATCGGCGCTTTGATTTCGCCGCGCTTCACCAGCTCGTTCATGGCTACACCGAACTCGGCGCGCTCGCCGTAGCCGAGCCAGCAGATCCGCGACGGCAATCCTTGAAACTGAATTCGTTCACGCGCGAGCTTCATCCAGCGGGCAAGCGTTTGGTTTTTCGGAAATAATTCGAGCGCGAGTTTGTCGGTGCGAGCAATATCGTTGGCATCCCCGCTCAATGCGACCCACCGAAATGGACCGCGTCCTTCGCAAAATAGCGGGCGAATGTATTCGGGAACAAATCCGGGAATATCGAACGCGTTTTTGACTCCAGCCTTTTTTGCCTGCGCGCGAATATTGTTTCCGTAATCGAACGTCACCGCGCCTTTCTTTTGGAGGGCGAGCATGGCGTCGACATGCACAGCCATCGACTGCATAGCGCGCTCGATGTATTCGTCTGGATTCTTTTTACGCAGCGCAAGAGCGTCTTCGAGCGACATCCCGTTAGGCACGTAACCGTTCAGCGCGTCGTGCGCGCTGGTCTGATCGGTGAGAACGTCAGGAACAATTCCGCGCCTGACGAATTCCGGCAAAACATCCGCGCAATTGCCCACAAGTCCGACCGAGAGCGACCGTCGATCTTTGCGTGCCTGGTCGATTAATTTGAGCGCTTCATCCAACGACCAGGCAATCTGATCGCAATAACCGCTCTTCAATCTTTTCTCGATCCTGATCGGATCCACTTCTACTCCGAGAAAGACCGCGCCGTTCATGGTTGCGGCCAGAGGTTGCGCCCCGCCCATCCCGCCGAGCCCGCCGGTTAAGACGAATTTCCCATCAAGCGATCCACCGAAATGTTTTCGTCCAGCAGCGGCGAAAGTTTCGAATGTTCCTTGCACGATTCCCTGACTACCGATGTAAATCCAGGAACCGGCGGTCATTTGTCCGTACATGGTCAGGCCAAGACGTTCGAGACGATTGAACTCTGTATAATTGTTCCATTGGCCGACGAGATTTGAATTGGCGATGAGAACGCGCGGCGCTTCGTCGTGTGTCTTGAACTTGCCCACCGGTTTCCCGGATTGAACGAGGAGCGTCTCGTCGTTTTCGAGCTCCCGCAGCGACCGAACCATTGCATCGAAAGCCTCCCAACTCCTGGCGGCGCGCCCAGTTCCGCCATAAACAACGAGCCGGTCGGGATCCTCCGCGACATCCGGATCGAGATTGTTCATCAACATCCGCATCGCGCCTTCCTGGTGCCAGCCTTTGCAGCTTCGTTCGTTGCCTCGCGGTGCGTGGATAATTCTTTTTCCACTCATAAGTCTTCGCCTTCGCTATCAAAATCACCGAGGCGAATTGCTTCCGCAACACGCGCGATGTCATTCGCAAGCGACCGGTCGTGTGTTAGTGGGGGTGAGAATTTGCGAACGGTGGCAAATGCGCATTCGACGCCGGCGCCGCTTTTGAGCGGGCGACGATGTTCCAAACCTTCGGCGGCGGCCAGCAATTCAATGGCCAACAGGTTTTCGGCAAGATCAACAATTGATCGCAGTTTCAACGCACTCGTCATCCCCATGGAAACGTGGTCTTCTTTTCCGCCCGAGGTTGTGATGTTGTCAACGCTGGCAGGATGCGCGAGGACGCGCGCTTCGTTGACCAGGGCCGCCGCTGCGACATGCGCAATCATAAAGCCGGACTGCACGCCCGGTTGTCGCGCCAGGAACGCGGGCAGCCCTTCGTTTTTGTCGGGATTAACCAGCCGATCAATTCGCCGTTCGCTCATGCTCATCAGATCGACAATTGCAATCGCAGCGTAATCGAACGCAAAGGCGAGTGGCGCGCCGTGAAAATTGCCGCCCGAAATCACATCTCCGCTTTCAGAGAAGACCAGAGGATTATCAGTCGCCGACGCAGATTCAACCAGCAGCACATCTTCGCAGTGCGACAACGCACCGCGAACCGCGCCGTGTACCTGAGGCATGCAACGCAAACTGTAAGCGTCCTGAACACGCGGATCATCTTTTAGATGCGACTGACGAATTTCGCTTCCTTCGAGAAGCTCAAGCAAATGTTTTGCCGCGGCTCTTTGTCCCGCGTGCGGCCGGGCATCCTGCAAACGAGCATCAAACGCAGCGGGAGTGCCTTTGAGAGCATCAAGGCTCATCGCACCTGAAATATCCGCGAGATGCGAAAGCCGTTTCGCGCGAAGAAGTGCAAGCCCACCGACGGCATGCATGGCCTGAGTTCCGTTTAATAACGCAAGCCCCTCTTTTGCTCCCAGGGTTGCGGGCCTTAATTTTGCGCGGCGCAACGCTTCACTGCTCTCCATTCGTTCGCCATCGAGAAACGCTTCGCCTTCTCCGATAATCGTAAGTGCCAGATGCGCGAGCGGCGCGAGATCTCCACTCGCCCCTACCGAGCCTTTTTCTGGAACTACCGGATGCACGCGGCTGTTAAGCATCTCGCCGAGCATTTGAATGATCTCGAGCCTGATGCCGCTGAATCCGAGGGTAAGCACGTTTGCGCGCAGTAACATCATCGCGCGAACCTCTGGCTCCGATAGCGGCGCACCAATTCCGCACGCATGACTGCGAACAAGATTGAGTTGGAGCTCATTCAAGGCGTCGCGCGGAATGCGAACGTCGGAGAGTTTGCCAAACCCCGTCGTAACGCCATAAACGACGGCATCACCCGCTATGATTTCTTCGACAACTTTGCGCGACGCCAGAATGCGCGGCTGCGCGAGAGCGGAAATCTTGACTGCCTCCCCATCGTGCGCCACGGCGGCGATTTGCGAAAGAGAAATGCTTTCACCCTTCAGTTCCATTCATGCAGCTTAATTGGAAAACGATGAGATGGGAAGGAGTTGCCCGTCCGTCGCATATGTCCCACGGGCTATGTGAGACAGATGGGAGATCCGGAAGAGAAAAAGGCCAGGTCGAAACACGACCTGGCCTCTTGGGCGAATTCGCCCACAATTAAACAACCAGCCGCTGTAATTATTTTTTGGCCGTCGGAGGTGGCGGCGCTTCCCTCGTTTGCGCACAAGCCCCGAGTCCCAAAGCGCTGGCCATTACGACCGCGATCATGATCACTTTCAAAAATTTCAATCTATATCGCCTCCTTTCGCAGCAGGTTGCTCCGGTCTGTTTAGACAGGGAACAACCGGGAGGCAATGCTTTTCTCAACTATTTTTGAACGTGTCACAACCGGGCACCAGACTTATTTTGAATAACCGGTTGTGCCCGCGCCCGTGGTCACCGTCTCCTTATGTTGAGCACAAGCCCCAAAACTCAAAGCAGTGGCCGTAACGGCCACGATCATGATCAGTCTTAATAGTTTCAATTATCTCGCCTCCTTTCGCAGCAGGTTGCTTCGGCCTCTTTAGGCAGGGAACTACAGGGAAGCAACGTTTTTCTCGACTTTTTTGGATGTGTCATCGCACAAATTGCCGGCCGGTCCGAGTGAGAGAAGCTACAGAGTTGCAGACGGTTAAGGCCGTCCTGCCGCGTTATTCTTCAATAATTACCGGTGTATCGTGATCCACGAGATCAAATAACTCAACGACGTCCACGTTGCGCATCCGAATGCAACCACAGCTGGCAGGACTGCCAATCTTGCCCTCATGTTTTGTGCCATGGATGTAAATGAAGCGGTCGCGCGTGTTGGTATTGTGCTCGTCCAATCCGTCCAGCCATAAAATACGCGACATCACCAGATCCTCGGTCGGCGGATGCGGATCGTCGGGCTTGAGTGGCACGCGACTTCGAAAAATTGTCCCGGCTGGCATGTCGCCCCCAATCTTCTCCGCTACGCGAAAGCGACCGATGGGAGTTTTCATACTCCCCTCTTCGGTTCCAATGCCGAATCGCGATGTCGACACAGGATAGGTGCGGATTGGCGTCTCATCTTCCTTCACAGTGAGTTGCTGATCTCGGACCGAGATATGGATGGTTGTTCGCGAAGTTTGCATCAGTCAGCCCAAACGATAAAATTCGCGTGGTAATGAAAGGTTATCACATCGCTGTTGTCGGCGCGACTGGTGCGACTGGCACCGAGCTATTACGTGTTCTGGAACGGCGAAATTTTCCCGTGGCAAGCCTGCGCGCGATCGGTTCGGCGCGCTCTGTGGGAAAATCAGTTCCATTTCGGGAAGAATCGGTCCCGATCGAAAAACTTGGCGATCGATCATTCGACAAAATCGATATCGCCTTTTTCAGCGCAGGCGGCGACGTATCCCGAAATTATGTTCCGATTGCCTGCCAGTCAGACGCGATCGCGATTGATAAATCATCGGCCTTCCGGATGGATCCGCATGTGCCGCTGGTGATTCCGGAGGTTAACGCCGAAGACGTCAGGCAAAATCGCGGGGTAATCGCGAATCCCAATTGCACCACGACGGTCATGCTGATGGCGCTTTATCCGCTTCACCGAGTCTTTGGCGTGCGCCGCGTGTTCGCGACTAGTTTCCAAGCCGTCTCCGGCAGTGGCGCGCGGGGAGTCGAAGAGTTGAGGCGCCAGGTGACAGCGAAAGATTCGCAGCCGGCGCCAGAACTTTATCCGCACCCCATCGCGTTCAATCTGCTGCCGCATATCGATTCATTTCTTGAAAGCGGTTACACGAAGGAAGAAGCTAAGATGCAGGATGAAACGCGAAAAATTATGCATTTCCCGGAACTTCCTATCTCGGCAACTTGCGTCCGCGTACCGGTTTACCGGGCACATTCGGTAGCCGTGAGCGCCGAGTTCGAGCGTTCGGTGTCAGCCGAACAGGCCCGCGAAATTCTGGCCAAAGCGCCGGGCTTGGAACTTGCCGACGAACCGCAGAGCAATCGTTATCCAATGCCGCTCAGCGTGGCGGGAAGAGATAATTGTCAGGTAGGCCGGGTGCGGCTTGACTGCGCATTTGAAAACGGCCTCTCGTTCTGGGTATCAGGCGATCAGTTGTTGAAAGGCGCGGCCTTGAACGCCGTGCAAATTGCAGAATTGCTGTAAATTTGTAGGGCGTTTGTGCCAAACGCCGAGGCTCTCGTCGCCTCGCCCGCGACAGCCGATGCATGGGCTACTCGTCGTCGGCAAAACCTTTCCGATACGGCCACTGTTTCCAGTGTGCGACCAAACCAGCTCGAACTGGATTCTCTCGAACGTAATTCCACTTTTCATGAATTGATTCCGACCTTCGAAGAAGACGATCAAACCCACCCGGCTGCCATCGCCATTCTTCACGCGCGCCATATGATTCATTGAACCAGCGCTTGAACCATTTTAGAAAAGCAGCAACTCTCAACTCGCGATCGAGCGGCGCGGTAAGCAAGTGAATGTGATCAGGCATTGTCATGATGCAATACGTGTTCCATTTATTCAGCCGGTCCAGCGTTTTGCACACCACATTCCAAGCTGCGTCATTCGCGAGGGCGTTGCAGCGAGGCGTGATGCAAATCGTGATAAAGTAGATCACTCTGCATTCCCAAGGTAGCATCACCGGAACGCGTGGCGGTCGAGCCATAAAGCACAGACTGTAGCACGTCTGTTCAGACGCCAGATAAATCCATGATTCTACATCGTTGGCGTCTGACACAGACGCCCTACAATTATGGATTCAAAACAAAGCGGCTCCGGAACTTTTTCGCTCCGGAGCCGCCACGAAAATTAACAAGTTGATTACGGCCTCGGCGCCGGAGTCCCCGCTCCTTTTTTCTTTGCGGGTTTCCCTTGCCCTTGCTCAGCCGCAGCTGGTGCTGCGCCTCTTGGCTGTCCGGCAGGTTGACCATGGGCACCCTGCCCTCTCTGTGGTCCGCCTCGCGCTTCGCCCACACTCGAACCGGCAGGTGGCGTACTTGGAGGTTTACGGGCGCCAGGTTGTCCGCGCTCTTTCCCGCCTCGCGGCTCGCCAGTCGCTGCACCGCCAGATGGCGCGCCAGGTTGGCTGTAGCCCGGTTGTCCTCGCTCAGTTCCGCCGCCGCGACGCTCAGGCGCTGCGGGACCGGCTGGTGGTGGTGTCTCACGACGCTCAGTTCCGAGACCTTTACCGCGTCCTCGCTCGGGAGTCTTAGCGGGGCCGCCAGCCTGTCCGGGTTTGGGAGCTGGGGTAAACCTGCCTGTTTGCGGCTGACCCTGCTTAGGCTGGCGGCGGGGATGCTCGGAACGATTGAATCGGTGTCCTGATAGGTGCGCCCGCGGGGCTAGTTGTCGCTCCGGGTCGAGGTCGGCCCCCGGGTTCTCCCGGTTTGCCTTTGCCTCGCTCAGACGGTGCAGGCGAAACGCGTGCTGGTTGCCCTGCTGGTGTCGGTTTTGCTTCTGGCGGCGTCGTTCTTGCGCCCGGTGGCGTCCCTCTTGGCCCCGGGGGCACACGACCCGGTTTGCCCTTTGGGCCAGGCGAAATCGGCGGCGCCCCTCCTGCGGCGGGCGTCGCTGGACTCGCGCCAACTGCTGGCCGCGGACTTCCGCCTCCGCGAGCGGCAGCGCGGGTTGGCGGAGGAACGTTCTTGGGATTCTCCGTCTTAATCTTTTGTTTTAGCTGCGCTTCGTTAGGAACGCCGGCCCATCCGCGGTTGAGCTTTGGTTGCGCAACTTTGGTCTTCACAACCGGAGGCTTGGCAGTTGGAGGTGCCTTTGCGAACTTCTGCGGAGCAGCGACCACCAGTTTGTTCCCCTGCACTTTGGTGAGCGTGCCGGATTTGGCGGCTGCAGAAAGATTGGTTGCCGACTGCCGCTCGATGCTGAGTCGTTGAATCGGCCGGGCTGAGGCTGCGCTTAGGACCTCGTAATTCGGACCATAATTGTAGACCACGTTGTTTTGAACGGTGATGTTCGTGACGTTCACCGTGTTGTTAATGTAAGTCACATTCTGAACGCGCGGAGCGATGTAATTGCGCAGGACCGGTTCACCGATGTAGCGAACCTCGCAAAAGTTGTAATATTCCGGACCGATATCGAACTCGATGTCCACCTGAGGACCAATAGGTCTTCCCGCATAAACGACGCCCGGACCGCGGGGAGGCAAAGGCGCCCAGCCAACGTAATCGCCACCGGTCCTCCACGAGACCCATGCGGGACCCCAGTCCAGATCCTCTCCGGGAAACCAGATCCAGCCGTAATCCGAAAGATTCGCCCAGCGGCCATAATGATAGGTGGCCCAGCCGAAATCCTCGTACGAGATCCATGTCCATCCGTCATCGGTATAAGCCCAGTAACCGTCCGCGTAGGGACGCCAATTTTGGTCGTTTACCGCTAAGTCGGGCTGCCAGCCGTATCCGTAACCTTCAACATCAATCCAATTTCCGCCGGAGAGATTATCGTAAAAGTAATCAACCGATATTTCCTGTCCCCTCGCCTGCTGAAGAGCGGACGCACCAAAAGCAAGCATAGCTAATGCAAACAGAATTTTTTTCATAAGAATCAGAAATCGTTACGAGGGATTCGACTGTATTCCCTCGAGATTTATTCACTATATGATTCGAAAACCCTGCTGTGGTCGCGCGTGCATGCTGGGATCGTCGAAGCGATAAAGCGTTGAAACGTTACATCGTTTGCTGGCGAAAGTTCCGACGTATCGACCACTCACTTTGCGAAGTGAAGCTATTCTGAATTACGCTGGATGGAGATCAAAATTCAGATCAGGTACCAGAGCGAATAGGTTTGAGTTTTCACTGCTTTTCATCGATTCTTCGCGAGTCATGACTTTCGCCATTGAGATTGAGCAAGAAAAGGACGACCGCTGGATTGCGGAGATTCCGCAAATACCGGGCACGATGGCGTACGGCGTACACGCGCAGAAGCCGTGTCACGTGTTGAAGCCCTGGCATTGCGTGTTCTTGCAGAGAGGATCGAGCATGGCGAAACCTCGCCGGTGATCGAGAAAGTCTTTTCGGTAGCCGCAGCATAAGCCAATGGGGCTCTGCGAAAGCTCGCAAGGTTCTGGCGGCGTTACTGCAGATTGGCTGGACGATTAAACGAGAGTCCCGTGGATCGCATCGGATTCTTTCCCGTCCTGGGTGGCCAGATGTAATTCGCATTTCATGATAGAGAAGAGATCGGCCCGAGATGCTCGCGCGCATTGGAAAGAGAACTGGCTTAACACCGGGCGACCTCTAGCAATTCGTGTTTATTCGTGTCCATTCGTGGTTAGTAAATAGCGGCCAAATAAACAATCGGGACGACGCCGAGCTTCGATTAAAGAATAACGGAAATGAAGGGATACAAAACCGATACGCACATTTCTAGTTGGAAATCTGTGCGGAGTGATTATGGCGGCTGCGGTTACATTTGTTTTCACAATTCCGGCCAACAGCGATCACTGGCGAATGGAAATCTGGAAACGCGGTGGCGGCAGCTTGGACCTTCGACAAGAATGGCCATCTCAGCTGGATCTGGACCGTTGAACCGGTCTCCGATAGTCCCCAGAAAAAGCGCAGTTATCGTACCGTCATCTCAAGCGAATATTCGTACCGAGCAGTTATAGATCGGTCATCAGGTGCAGAAATGCGTGAGCTCGGAGCTTTATGCCGCGACATCGGCACTGCCACAATTTGGACACTGAAACTGCCGGTCTCTCGGCAGACGCGAGGAAGCTAATAGCTCTAGGCCGCTGCTACCGCATGCAGTGACACGTGGCTCGCAAACAAAAACGCCCTGCCGGATTTTCCAGCAGGGCGCTTTGAATTAATTAAACTAAACGAGCCAGCCTCGCTTCTTACGGGTACGACGATCGTGTTCGGTCGGATCGCCTGCAGCCGGCAGTTCCTCCGTGTCCCCGGTCTTGAGGCCAACCTGTGTCTGGAATATCGTGTCATTGCCGCTCCAGCCAGCGAGGTGTGGCCTGGCCTTCTTTAAACACGCTCCGTCGCCGCCCTTACGGATCGACAATGAAACCTTTGGTGCCGTAAGGAACTGCTGAAGCCGAACCGCCAGTAGTGTGTCGTAGTCGTAAGTTATGGCTAACAGCAAAAATCGCATTCGAGGGGTCCGATTCTGTCACGGGGTAAACTTTGAGAGCACCTGTCCCGGCCGTAAACGCTATAATCTCGGGAGCTGGAGGGGCTGGAGGCGTTATCGTGACCAACCAAAGCGGTACCGGGCGCATTCAGAAGCTTCAGGACATCGCCGCCCTTTAAGTAGCCTTTTGCGAGCAAGACATTGCAGTAAGCGTCCTAATTTTGCTCCAGCCGCAAGGTAACTACCCGCGATAAGATCGCCAGGCCACGCAGAACTGGGATCACCTGTGGCCGCGCCGTCGTTCGACATTTGGAATTGAGCCAGGTACAGCTGGCGCGCGTTGTTCATTGTGCCGCTCATTTGAGCCTTGGCGAGCGCCGACGTAAGCGCGGGCACCGCCAGTGCCGCCAGGATGGCGATAATGGCAATCACGACTAGCAGTTCGATCAACGTAAAAGCGCTGATGCGCTCACGTTGTTTTGGAAGGGAATTTGTTGAGGAGGTTGTGGTTATTTTCATAGGTTTTGTATGAGAGTGGCGCGGGTTATCTCATTCTTCGCAGATAAAGTCAATACTTATTTTTTGACTTTTTGGCCATTTTTTAGCCAAGGATGAACACAAATTAGTAAGGGCAAACGACCACGGTTTACGCGGATGGCACCGATCGGTCAGAATGTCGCCTCAAAATTTTGCACGAAGTCCTTTCGGAGTGCGAAGCGTTTTCGCATCGCTTTCAATCAATGGTCCGCCTCTCCCCAAACGGCGGGAAAACCACGGATTGCTCGATTTTCAAAAACGTCTTGACGCAATTTCGCGTTTCGCGGTAAAAGGCGTCCCTCCCTACTACGTGCGCACTCCGATCGATCTCTACATTGGTAGTCTTCCTGACAAAATCCTACGGGACCTAGGCTTCCCGGTGATTGGTCTAATTGTTTTTGGCGGCGCGGCACTGGGGTTTGCTGCGGCCGCCGCGGCTAGCAATTTGCCTGAGGAAAGGACCACTTCTTCCGCTTCATTACAACCCAGCGCCGCGACACACGAGACACGGGCTGGGTTGCAAGGAATAATCGAGTTTCCAAACGCGAACGAAGGTAGGACTCGAATTGAAGGTGATTCGTCGGCGTCGCCGACCCGCGGCAGTTTCATGGCGACTTGGCGCACAGTAAGCGGCACGAAACGTTATTACCTCGATGTGTCGACGAGCAACTCGTTTAACAGTTACGTGGGCGGCTACCACGACTTGGATGTTGGCAATGTCAATGGCCGAGCTGTAAGCGGATTGAATGCAGGGACGACCTACTACTATCGGGTGCGTCCTTACACTGCCGCCGGTTCGGGCGGGTACTCGAATGTCATGACGGCCACGACAGAGGCTCCCACTGGGCTCATGATAAATCCGACATTCGACAGCTCGATTACCGGCAACCCGAATGCGGCAGCGATCGAGGCGATGATTAACCGGGCCATCGCGATTTACGAGTCGCTATTCAGCGATCCGATCACGATTCCGATTCTTTTCCGCTACGCGAACGCTGGCCCTGAGCCAAGCGCCACTCCTTACCCGGCCGGGCTCCTCTCAGAAAGTCGTTCCGTCGTTTACACTGTGCCGTGGAGCGGTTTCATCAGCCACTTGAGAGCGGATGCACGGACCGGCAACGACAATGTTGCAAACGCGAGTCTCCCCGGTAGCGCGTTGTCTACAAACATCGCGCCATCTAGCGCGAACGGGCGAGCGGTGGGATTGAACACACTGCCGGCCATGTCCGAAGACGGCACCATTGGACAGGGCGGGCCGTATGATGGAATCGTTACGCTTAATTCGGCGCTACTGTTCTCGTTCACCCGGCCTCTCATCAGTGGTAGCTTCGACGCGCAGCGTTCGGTTGAGCATGAAATCGATGAGATTATCGGTCTTGGATCGCACGTACAGACCTACGTCGTGTGCATCGTCATATGAAGCGGAGTCGCCTATTTGCCCCCCATCTCCCCAAATCGGAGAACGATGTAACATCCTGGCGGGAGGCGCGGGGATTCAAAGCTGCCCGACGTGCTCCGGTGGAGCCGACGTTGGCTACGTGGGCAACAACTCTGGTACTCTCCAGTTCAATGGTGTTACTGTTAACACAACTCACAGTTACGTTCTAACGATCTGGTACTTCAACGGAGACGCGACGCGCTACGCCTATCTGAGCGTGAACGGCAGTCCAGGAATCCCTTTGAGCTTTCCGTCCACCGGCTCGTTTCAGACTGTCGGGTCAATCCAAACGACCATCACTTTGAACGCTGGCAGCAGCAACACGCTTACATTCTATAATCCGATCGTCGGTAGCTGGGCCCCGGATTTCGACCGGATTGGGGTGAACTGCCGTAGCACCCCCGCCAATCTCCGCCCGCAAGACTTGTTCAGTTGGTCGTCGGCTCGCGTCAGAAATCTCACTTCGGACGGCTCACGTTATTTCTCGATCGATAGCGGCAGCACCAACATCGTTGGTTTCAATCAGGCTCCGCCCGGCGCCCTTGGTGATTGGTTGAGCGAGGCGTGCCCGCAACGCCATCCGTATGTGCAGAACGCATTTGCTTGCCGCGACCAATATTCCGATATCTCCGCGACATCGCCCGAAGGGATCAATCTCGATGTCATCGGTTACGACTTGCTAAATGTGCCTAGACCTACACCAACACCGCAGCCGAGCGCCACACAGTGCTCCATACTGCAGAAACGCCTAGACCGACTCCAACTCCGACAGCAACGGTTACGGCGACTCCATCGCTCAAAGAAAAAGCTAAACCAACGCATACGTCGACTCCGACGCCAACTCCAAAATTGCCACTGACGCCTGGCTAACTCCGACTGCAACTCCAACTCCAACGCCAATGGCCCGGGCGGCCGTAGTCGATTCTAACAGTCGCGGCTGTCGGCAGCCTTGATTATGTGGTCCACAAGCCAGCACCGCCAAACGGCGATATATTATGTCAACGCAAACAGTTTCGTCGGCTGAGCGTCCGGTCCCACTCTTCCAGCCGGCTGGAGCCTAGTGGGAGAGTAATACCTTAAGAACGACAGTGAACCACCAATAACTCACGTGAGCAATCTATGAAGAGAACGACTCCCGCGTCCGCAACGTCCGCAAAACAACCTGATCCGCCTTAACGCTTCAGCCCTTCAACTTTTAACCTTTTAACCACGGGCGAAGCCCTACTTCTTATACGCCGGCGCCTCAGGTAACGCCGGTGGCAGCAGGCCTTCCTCCTCTTCTTCCTCGTTGTTGAATGCAAGGCCGGACGGGGTGATTACACGCGCAGTGACGAAGATGACGAGATTTCGTTTGATGTGCTGATCGACATTGGTGCGGAAGAGGCGCCCAACCAATGGAATATCGCCAATGATGGGCGTTTTATCTTCTGTCTTTTGCACGTCTTCGCGCATTAACCCGCCGAGCACGACTGTTTGGCCATCGTAAACGCTGACGCTCGTGGTCACCTTGCGAGTGCTGAACACCGGCTGGTTAATTACATTCTCGGTGAGCAGAACGGGCACAGATGTTGATATGACGCCGCCAACGGTGTTGACGCCCACTGCATTAATCGGGCTGCCATAATTGATGAAGCCTTCGAACTCCACAACCTGCGGAACCAGATTCAAGTCTATCGTTGTCGCATCCCCTCCCACTACTGGTTCCACCTCCAAAGTCACCCCGGTATTGCGCGTCTCCCAATCCTGAGGCGTCGTCGGCGTCACGACTACGGGAACGGTTGTCGCACCTCCGAACCACGGTGTTTCCAGTGCTGCTACTGATCGACGGAACCTGCGGGGGAGTGAATGTCTTTGGATAACGAAATTCTCTTACCACTTCGATAATGGCGCGCTGGCCGCTCTTGGTCGTCACCTTCGGCGCAGAAAGAAGATCGACGCCTTTTTTCTGATTGAGCGCACGAATGACGACCTGAAATTGTGGATCAGTAAAAACACCCGCCAAACCAAAGATTCCCGGCGCCACGCCACTTGCGCCTGGAAATAGTAGCGCATCGAGGGCATTCGCGCTGATCGCAAGGCTTCCGCTGCGATTTCCGCCAGTCACTGGAAATTGGCCAATAGGCTGCTGGGTCGCGGGATCAACGAAAGGAAAATTAGCGGGATTAGCTGCTGGCGAATTTACCGACGTTCCGCCCGATCCGAAGGCTCCCTGGTTGCCAACCTTGAATGGCCCAAGCAGCCAGTCGAAGCCCAGCTCTTTCAGATTGTTTTGGGTGATCTCGATAAACTTCGATTCGATCTCGACCTGCTTGGGCTGTGAAGCGTTGGCCTGGTCAACCAATGCATCGACCATGTCCAGATTGTCTTGCGTGTTACGCACGATCAGCACTCCGGTATGCGGCCAGAACGTTGCGCTGGCTGTGTCCCCGCGGCCATCTGGGAGCGTAACAGTGGGAAACTGAACGCCCATGCTTTGCAACATTGTTCTTGCATCAGCACGGCCGACCAGTTGGCGATCGTTCAACAAATGCTGCCGGGTAGTGCTGGTTCCCTGCACCAAATTCGACTGACTCGTAGCTCCCGCGCCTGTGCCAACTCCAGAGGCGCTCTGGTAACTCACTGCCTCCTTCTGCACGACGTTTTCAGCCACTGGCGCCGGCTGCGCTGATCCTCCTGCTCCAGTCTGCCCCGCTCCCAAGCTACCTTCAAGATAGTAACCCACGTCAAGAGGACCTCCGAAGAATTCCGGCGGTACGTGATACCGTTTCACGAGAAGATCGTCGCTCTGTTCAGTTTTGGGGACGAGGGAAACGGCATAGGGTTCGACTTTAACCTTCAACCCCGCCTGATTTGCGATATAGCGTAGCGCTTCCCCCAGCGGAATTTGGTTTAGCTCAATCGTTATGTTCCCGCGTTCCGGCGGAGGTGCCGCGGGTAAATTACCTGGCCTATTAGCGGCGGCGCAGGAGGTGCACCAGGGAGAGGTGTGCCCGCTGGGGCTGCGGCAGGGCCCGCGGCGCCCAGCCCCTGCGGGTGCTGGAGAACCGGCGGCAGGCGGCGTTACGACACGCTGAACCGCGAGCGAAGGGGGTATGACAATGTTGACCCCTCTCTTTCCCTCAGTGGCAGGATCGTTCTCGAGTGCTTGTTCTCGGAGAAAATCAACCGCCTCGCGAAGGCTGGCGTCGCGAAATTCAAGACGCGGAATGATTATTGTCGTTAGCTTGTTGCTTATCCGCGCCGTACCGCCCAAATTTCTTTGCGCACCGATGGCCGCTGGCGCGCCGGTTTGCCCGTATCTGCGGACTGGCTGTTCCCACGCTTTCTCAACCTGCCAAAGCTGGCGTGATCGGGTCTCGTCGTACGCTTCCACGCCGTACTTGTATTTGGTGTTGTTCACTTTTTCCTGACCGCGCCGGGCCGCGGTGTTGTACGGATCAAGAGCAAGGACCTGGTCGTATCGTTTCATTGCAAGATCGTACCGGCCGGAATTGTAAAAGCCGTCGGCCTCGGTGAGCAGCTGTTTCACTTGCTCCACTTTCTCGATGAAGGTCGGGCTCATCGTTTTGTTGAAATAACCGGGCTGCCGCAGGTGTGCGTAGAGTTCCTGTGCCGGACGACACTTGGAATCGTAGCGGTCACTTAAAATCTCGCTCAGGATTGCCTCGGCATCGGCATATCGTCCTTCTGCGATGCGCGCTTCGGCCAGGACGACGCCGCTTTTGCAAAAGCCTTCGACGGCTTCATCGTGCGCTTTTCCGGACACGACTGCATCGGGCAGATACGTGACTGCAGTTCTGAATTCTTCATGCGCGGCACCGTAGTCTTTTGCTTTCATCGCGGCCTTGCCTCGCGCAAGGGCCGCTTCGCCTTGCGATATGCCGGCCTGACGCCGCTGCACTTCGCGTTCAGCGACGTTGTCCGGGGTTTGCGCAAAGCTCGATACGCAGACAGTCGCTAATCCTAAAAGCAATGCGAGGATGCATCGCACTCCAAGGCACTTCGTGCGAAATGTGTTGACGATAATTGTAGTGGCAGGCTCGCCACGGGACGAGTCCGTCCGGCTGGCGGACGTGTCGCCTGCGAGAATCAGCGGACTGCAGCCGGTACGGCTGCCTCTACAGCGGACAGATTGCGGAATAGTTTTCATAGGAGGAGTTATGGAGAGTGATTTTCATTGTAGTTAAGGCGGTGCAAAACCGATCTCGATCCGCGCATTTGGTTTTTGCGTGTTCACGATTACGGCTTTGTTAGGCTGCACATCCAAGAGCTTGTAATTGATCTCTTCTACGGGTTTCAAGGAAAATTCTTGATCTTTTCTCACTTCGAACTCCCGGCGCCCACTCCAGGTATAGACGAAAGTGGCCACGGATTGCGGCGAGGTAGCGATCTTTTCCTTTACCAACGTGACCTGAACATGAGTGTCCTGATGTTTGAGGAGCAATTCGGAAACATCGACGTTGGTGCCGTACTGATTACGCTCATGTTTCTCGGTAAACTTGACGATCTTGAAGTCAGTGCCACGGATAACGTCTCCTACTTTTAAAAATTGCGTCGGCTCGCTCTGGTCGATGGTGTTAAGCGCAAAAGTGTCCCCAACCCATGATGCAAAAATGAATCGAAAGGGTTCTTCGGTGGCGGACACCAAATGCAGTTTTGTTAGATAATCCGGGTGCGAATCTTTGCTCGTTGGATCGGTGCCGCCCTGCCACTCGTCCAGATTCGTGAACCCGTCGCCGTCCTGGTCCTGCTCGAGTACGTCGGCATCCTGGATTGGTAAACCGAACTTTTCGAACCAATCATTCGGGACCGGCGCATGCACCTGTGTGTTTTGCAGGGTCGCTGGCAGACCGTTCGCACCAATAAAATGTTTTTCCGGAACAAAAAGTCCGGAACGAGTACTGGATTTCCATTGGGAAGGACGCTGAAGACGCTCCGTTGCGCGATCGAGCTCCGCTGCCAGAGGCGGGGGCGACGCATTTTTTGGGGGCGCCCCGGGCTGAACCACCAATCGATTCCCAAACTGAATAGCGTTCCACCAAATTGAGACGGCAGAAATAAAAAGGAAAACCCCGGCAGCAATAAGCGCGACCCGATCGTAATGCGCCTTAATCCAGTCCAAGGTCTTCGCCATGGTTAGTCACCACGGCGCGCATTTAACCACGAATGAACACGAATAGGCACGAAGAAAATCAGGAACCACGGATTACACAGATGGCACGCGATTCTGTGATACGTAATTCGTTACATCGTTACATCGTTACATCGTCACACCGGTCCGCATCGACGCTCTTAACTCTTTCAACGTTTCAACCATTTAACGATTTAACGCGGCGGAGCCGAGAAGGCGAAGCCATTCGTGGTTAGGAGCCAAATCTCAGCATTTCGATCGTGGCCGAAACTTCAATGTGCTCGTTGCCGACTATGAAATTTAGCGGCGCGCCGGTACCCGGCTCGGTCGGGGATGCAGCGGGAGCTGGTTCTCCGGTTCTTTGGTGTGGAGGGCCTTTGTCCTTTTCATTGTGCACATACAACGTGCGGATAATGAAGAATTGTCCCGTGGAATTTGTGAGTTCGTTCAGGACTTTGCGTGCTGCGGCGGGCGTGGCTTTAAAGGTTAGATCGACAATGTTGCGTTTTAACAACGCCGGTGTCGGTGTGGCTGTTTTGGTTGCTGTAGCCGCTCGTCCGGCGGCTGGAGATGGCGTAGGGGTCGACGAAGCTGCGCGTTCTTCGGACAAAGGCGCGCGACGAAAAGAAGTGACGCTGTCTACCTTTGCGTCCAGCAGAATGTTTAGCAGCTTCTGGATTTGGGAAAGCTCCTGCCCAAGAAGTGGCGCCACAGCGGTGTCTGGCAACGACATGGCGAACTCATCAAAGCCGAGCTGAAATTTGTCCGGAAGTTTTACGTTGTTAGTCTGTGCTCTGTTCAGCGTCGCAACTGTCGCCAGACGCAAACGCGATTGAAATTCATTCGGCGCAAGTGGTGGCGCCGGGACGACCTCCTTTTTTAGTTCGTCTTTGAATGTGTCCAGCGCCGTGTTGTATCGATCAAGGTAACCCTGCAGCTTTCGGAAATTGGCGTCATTGGGAAAAGGATCGAGGCGGTCCAGGCGACTTTTCTCTGCTGCCGCCTGGTCGAACGTCTGTCTCGCGTTGCTCCAGGTCGCCCATCTCCAATAAAGAAGGACTCCGGCAAATAACGCGCAAATTCCAAAGGCAATCAGAAGTGTAGCAAGCGCTCGATTTTGCTTAAACCAGTTCATGGCGTTAACCACCCGCCTCCGCCAAGGCTACGGTGTGGCAGGCGAATTACACCGCGCGGTGAAGCCACAGGCAAAAGCTTTAAACACAAATCAACACCAATGAACACGAATGATTGTAGGGCGTTTGACTCGTTCGCTCCCGCTCTCTCGCCCTGATGGGCTGCCCGTCTATGTCGCTCGCGACCCCGCGGCTCCGTTCTGTGAAACGCCACAGCGTCTCGCCCAAATTCGTGTCTATTCGTGTCCATTCGTGGTTAGCAATCCGTGGTTGATTTTCATGGTAATTTCACCGGCTTGCGCAGTGTGAGCTGAAGCTCGTAAGGGAACGCCCACTCGGTGTCGTTTGGCACGGAGTTCGATTTAATCACGCGCTCCGGAGTTTTTGGATCGATAACGAAAAACGGCGAGCTCGCCAGGTTGCGTAAGTAATCGACGACAATTTCCTGTTGTTTCGCATTATAAAGGTAAAGACCGCGCACCAGGATGCCATCGATCGACTTTGTACTGGCGGTCGCCGTTTTCGGTGCCGGTCCGGAAGCCGGTGGAGCAGTCGCAGTTTCTCCGACGCGTTTTTCGCCGGCGCCTAGAAGTTTTCCACCGGAGGTCGCTCCGAGTTCGGTGATCCAGATGTCGGCCTGCGGCAGACGCGCGTTCAAATCTTCCAGAATCTGCGGCCAGAAGTCGCGATCATTGGTGGCGCCAATAAGCGGAGTAGCAACGCTGTCGAGCGCGGTGATCTGTTTTTTGAGTTTATCAAGCTGCGTCTCTGCTCCTCGCATGGAGGCGTTCTTTTGCTGGATCAGCGCAGTGGTTTCTAGCGTTACCTGCGCCGCTCGCGTGTAGTATATCGACCAGCCCAGCATGGCGAGGACGACGCAAGCGGCCGCGGCAATGAAGAAGGGCCGGCGCCGTTCCAATTCCTGCCTTCGAACAACACTGGCCGGAAGCAGGCTAAGCTCCATAGGACAGACCGTCACGCTTCGCAGCGCCAGGCCAACCAATTCGCCAAGTAGATGCGCGGAGTTCGCGACACCCGATGCCGACGCCGTTTCCGAAACAGCCACGTTTCGAAGCGGATTAAAAAACTCGATCGGCACCTGAAATTTCTCCTGAAAAAACTCGCGCATATAGGGCATACCCACAGCACCACCGCAAAGAAAAATGCGGTCCGGTCGACTTCCCTGCTGTTGCGCTCGATAATGGGTGATCGAGCGCATCAACTCCGCGTGCAGTCGGGTCATGGTGCTTCGCGCCAGTTTCGAGACGCGGGCAAGATCGTGGTCTGAAGGCTCTGCGTACGCACCTCCCAGTCCCACAAATCCATCTCGTTTTTTGCGAATTTCTGCGGCCTCAACGGATTCTCCAAATTCCCTGGCGATTGCCGCGGTGATCGCACTGCCGCCAATGGGAAGACTGCGCGAGAAAATTTTTCGAGGCTCAATGAAGAGAACATTCGTCGTGCGCGCCCCGATATCCACGAGCAGCGAGCACTCGTTCACATTCGGGTAGCTATAGCGAAACGCATTGTAGAGTGCCATTGGTGCCACATCGATCGTGGAAGTATGCAGCCCGGCTTCTTCGACTCCTGCGTTGATGTCCTCGAGCAAATCAATTTTGATCGCGACCAGGACGACTTGAATTTGATCCTCCAAGCCGCCTCCCACCAGCTGGTAATCCCAAACCACGTCGTCGATCGGGAACGGAACATTTTGCTGTGCCTCAAATGCGATGATTTTCTCCAGCTTTTCCTTTTCAAGGCCGGGGAGTTTAACGAACCGCGCAAAAACCGACTGTGCGGGCAAGGCGTAATTCACGGCGCCGTGTTTAATGTGGAGCTCGCTCATCATTTCGCGCACAACCAACGCGATTTGCGCGCGCCGCATCTCGTCGCTGGTCGGATCGGTCGACATCTCGCGCAAACGATAGTCCAGCAGGATCAGTCCACCGTGAGCTTGAAGGCGGAATTCGGCCAAGCCCATGGTTTGGGACCCAAGATTGAGACTGATCAGGCGCGATGCGATAGCCATGTCCAGTTCCCAAAACTCAAATCCCAGACAAATTTCAAGCTCGAAATTTCAAACGCGCAAAACCAGACGGACTTCTGACCTGGATGACGCGTGAGCAACGCTGATGCGTCAGGCGATGGTCGAGTCACTCGTTTCAAGCAAACTTTGTTCGCACAACCGCGCGTATTTCCCCCCAAGTGCGAGCAATTGCTCGTGGGTTCCGCGCTCGACAATACGGCCGTGATCAAGCACGAGGATGAGATCTGCGTGCATGACAGTGGAAAGCCGGTGTGCGATGACAATGGAAGTGCGGTCGAACATTAGAGTCTCCAGCGCTTCCTGGATGAGTCGCTCCGTGGTCGTATCCACGCTCGCCGTCGCTTCATCCAGAATCAGAATTGGCGGATCCTTCAACAGCGCCCGCGCAATCGAAAGCCGCTGCTTTTCACCAACACTCAACTTTACTCCGCGCTCGCCTACCACGCTGCTCAGTCCGTCCGGCAGCCGGTCAATGAAGGGACGCGCGTTTGCAACCGCCGCTGCCTCCAGCAATTCTTCATCCGTTGCATTTGGCTTCCCGATTTGCAGGTTCTCGCGGATGGTGCCGTTAAACAAAAAGCATTCCTGCGTC
Organism: uncultured Verrucomicrobiae bacterium; assembly: GCA_963836455.1. Taxonomy (GTDB): domain Bacteria; phylum Verrucomicrobiota; class Verrucomicrobiia; order Chthoniobacterales; family UBA10450; genus Udaeobacter. Next base: position 66,349 of record CAWIJH010000003.1, on the reverse strand, counting down.
ACCATCCCGATCTGTCGCCGTAACTCGTGAATGCCGAAATCACGAATCGGACTTTCATCGACTAAAATCTCTCCGCTATCGGCCTCATAGAAGCGCGCGAGAAGATTGATCACTGTGGATTTTCCCGCGCCGGTCGTGCCGACGAGCGCAACCATATCACCTTGCCGTGCGTGAAATGATATGTCACTAAGCGTCGGCAGCTCGCCGGAATAGCTGAAACTAACGTGCCGGAACTCAATCTCGCCGCGCACTGCCTGAGCAAACGTTTTACCGCCCTCTGGCTCTCCCGCTGAATCGAGAATTTCGAATACGCGTTCGCCGGAGACCCGTCCCGCCTGCACCAGTTGATTGAGTTCATGCAGTTTGCCTATCGGTTCGTAGAGAAAACTGGCGAGCACAAGAAAAGCGCCAAGGTCGCCCAACTGCATAGCACCCGATAAAATACCACGCGCCCCTACCGCGATCACCAGCAGCACACCGAGCGAGCCGAACAAATACATCGAAGAATGATAAAGTGCCCACACCCGCGTGACGACGAGGCTGGCGCGTTGCAACTCGTCGCTCTCTTTGGTGAAGCGACGATCTTCCTCAACTTCGCGTACAAAACTTTTGATCTGACGAATGCCGGACAGATTGTCGTGCAGAAGCGAATTCATGGCCGAAGCGGCGCGGCGATGCAGCCGATATCGCCTGTGCGCGGTGAGCGTATACCAAAGCGCGCCGCCGGCCAAAAACGGCACCGGCGCGAGCGCAACAAGCGTCAGTTTGGTGCTGAGGTAAAACATCCCCGCTACCACAACCACGATTTGCAATATCGCCACCGTGCCTTTTTCGATGCCATCGATGAGGACGCGCTCGAGCGAGCTCACGTCCTCCAGAATTCGCGTCATCAGATCGCCGGTGGCACGATTATCGAACCAGCGCAGCGGCAGAGTTTGAATGTGTGAATACAGATCGCGGCGTAGATCGAAAATGACTTTTTGCTCAAACGTGTTGTTGAGCAAGAGCCGAAGATAGTCCAAGCCTCTTTGAAGCAGCATGGCGAAAGCCACGAGAATAAGCAGCGGGAGCAAACGCTCGGGGTGGTGACGGGTAATGACGTTATCAAGAATATATTTCGTCGCCGCAGGGGGAACGATCACCATCAGCGTGCCCGTGACCGCGCAAGCCAGCGTCGCGATCGCGAGGAGCGGGTAACGTCTTAGATAAACAAAAACGCGCCAGACTGTTTTCATTCTCCTTGAAACTCAGTGACCCGAGCCAAGTTTCAAGCCCTGATAGACCTTAATCGCCATCAAATGATGCGATAATCTTTCAGTTCCTTAAAGAAAGTCGCCACCGCAGTTTTGACTACGACCACCGTAGGAATGGCGAACAACATTCCCCATAAACCCATGATGAGAGAGCCGCCAATAATCGCGATGACAACCATGAGGGGATGAACATTTGCTGCGCCGCCAAGGACGAAGGGCTGAAAAACAACATCGTCAAGTACATGCACAATCACGACCAGGATCAGCACATACAACGCCAGATCATTCGGATTCAGACCGGGAATCAGCGGCGTTACGTTCTCCGCGATCAACGCATAACCAACGCCAATCACAAGGGCGATGACCGTTCCCAGAAACGGAATGGCGTTGAGAAGTCCGGAAAACACGCCAATCGCGACGGCGATTCCCAGGGGAATCCCGAGGAGTATCAAACCCAACGTAAGAGCCAGGCCCACCAGAAAACATTCCAGCAACGTCCCGCGCAAATACCTGCCGATAGCATCGTCGAGTTCGTCAAGAACCGTGAGCGACAACTCAAAGTAACGGTTTGGGACGAGGCTAATGAAAAAGCGGCGGATTTGTCCGTTATCGAAACCCAGAAAGATAAAAATCAATGGTGCGAGCATCCATGCGGACAATTTATTCTCCAAGCTCGCGCCCTCGCTGGCAGGTGGAGCAGGAGTTGGAGCGACTCCAACCGGCGCCACGGCCGGCGCCGGACTCATGGGAGTCTTTTCGGGAATTACATATTTCCCGGTTCTTTGGTTCGCCCAAAAGTAATCAACGAATTTACTTTGGATGGGAGGTTTACCGTTGTATCCCGCGGCATATTTCAGGAACAGATCGCGTTCCTTCGGATCAAGTGCGAGTGCCTGATTGACCTTATCCATCAGCGGGCCGACTTCTTTTTCGATCAACGGCGTCATCGCGTTTGATTTTCTTTCCGGCGATTTTGCCACCAGTTGCCGGTACCTTGCATTCAGTTTGTACTGGAGACGGACCTTGAACTCGAGTTTCTGCTGTTCGTCCGGGATGTGTTTTCGCAGGGTATTGAAAGCGAAGAACAGGACTACACCAATCGCTGCGAAGGAACAAAGGACTTGAAGCTCGTGAGGCAACCATCGAACCCGAAAGCGATCTTTCACCGGACGGAAAACGAAGGCCAATAAGCAGCCCACTATGATCGGTAGAATGAGAATGCTTAACTTCCAGATCAGAAATCCTCCCGAAATCAATGTCAGCGTCGCAAATGTGAGATAAAAGACCTTGCGCCGAATTTTGCGCTCCCGCTCTTTCTCTTCGAAATCCTGACCGTTGCTCATTCCAAGCGAGCTGTGTCGGCAGAAATCTTCATCTGCACCAATTCATTGGTCGAGCGAAGTCGATCGCCGATCATCGACGCAAGGGAGCGATAAATTTGGCAGGCAGTTCGCGCATGCCGATGCATCAATCCGTTAAGGTCGTTGCGATAAAGCGCCAGCGTCCGAGTCGGTTCCAAAGCCCGCGCGTTGGCGGAACGCGGCGAGTCATCGAGGAGCGCCATCTCACCAAAAAAGGCGCCTCTTTCCAAAACAGCCAGACGCGTCGTGTTGGTCTCGCGGCAAATTTCTATCGCAATTTTGCCATCCAAAATTAGAAAGAGAGCCGCTCCCGGTTGTCCTTCCTCAAAGATTGACTCGTCAGCGTCATAGCTGCGTTCAAACATGATATCGGAGACGCGCTTGAGTTGCCGATTCGAGAGCCGGTCGAAGAAAGGCACGGTCTTCAGGAATTGAATGCGATCCAATTCAGGGCTTGAACGTTTCCAGCGTCCCAGCGTTTCCCATAACAATTTATCCGCGGCAAATTTTCGAGCCGACATTCGTATTTAATCCGCTGAAGCGACTTCAGCGGGCTCAATCAGGAACCTCCCGTCGTGATTACTGCGATGCTAGCAGGGATCGCTCAGCGATTTCAATCCAAAAGATCGCAGCGAATGTTCTCTATTAAAACCTCCGGGCTGATGTATTGGCGTTCGATCCCGGGTTCAATGAGTAAGTCTTCTCGAGAATGAATCCTTAAACGTCTGCAGACGATCTTCGATTAAGCTGGCTGTGCCCGAGTTGTTGGCTCAACGGAGCGGCTGGTCGCAATTGCGCAGCGATGCTAACCCATGGCCGTCTTGTGGCCTTAGGTGGGTTTCATTCGCTAAGTCAGATCGAAGTCAAACCGAACTCGGCCACTGTCGCGGTGGCTGGGAATTCGAATAAGAAATTGGTGCTAAACTCCTCGTCTCCCCTGAATCAGGTTAATGATCAACACGATGATCGCAATGACGAGCAGGAGATGGATCAAACCGCCGCCAACGTGACCAAGCAAACCAAGGAGCCAGAGCACGAGCAGGATAACGATTATAGTCCAAAGCATGGGTAGTCCCTTTCCGTTGAGTTAGATTTCACTCCTTGTTTTATCAGAGGTCATCTGTTCGCCAAGTTCTTTTTTGGCAAATGTATTCGCGATGGGAAAACGCGACAACGACGGCAAATGCGATCTGTTTTCGGGTTCCGGAATTTTTCGCGCCTAATTCGTGTAATTCGAGAGCGCATTTCTTCGTCGCGGCAATCGCCGAAGCCTAACCCATAGGACGCAATGGTCGTCACTTCACCGCAGGTAATCCTGGGCGTTTCGAAGATAGAGAACAAGATCGTAGCCGTTGCCGCTGGGGAAGGGTTTCCCATTGATCTTGAATCCACAGTCGAACGCGAAACTCAGGACGCGTTCGTCTGTCCGGGTCGTCGCGAAAATGTTCTCATTCTTCGCGAAAGCAAGTAACTCACTGACGATGCGGGTCGACAGCCGACGCCCCTGGTACGATTTAGCCACAACTACCCAACCCAACTCAACAGGGTATTCATCTGCAGAAACGGTTGCCCGCGCATCGGCAAACACCTTATTCCGATACTCCGGTCTGGGATGTTTCAACGCGCCTGCTCCAATGAGTTGGTCATCCGACTCACGTAGGAATAACAGGCGAGAGGCGTTGCGGATGCGTTGCCCAAGGCCTTTGGGATTAACTGCGCCGCCTTCGACGACAAGTTTCTCGAAATCGGCTAGCGCCTGGGCTGTGCAATCTGAGGGTAAGAATATTGACGATCTTAGCATCGTAGCGTCGAGTTACGAATGCAGAGCGCGCGTGCGGCTATCTTGGAGCTGCGAACGAACGAAACCGGACACTGCGTCCATTTGCATTCCATTCGTCGTATGACGCGCCGGCTGTGATCTGAAATTTGTCGTTGCCTACGGTGCCGACGACATAAGTCTCCCACATATCGCCCCCACCCTTCCCGCTCCATCGGCCGTATAAGAAGCCCACTTCACCACCGCAATAGATCGGATTCACCGATGAGCTTAGCATTTCGTCAGGCGAATCCTTTGGGTCTGTCCCAAGATCCTTGCCCTCGTTACCATGGCCTCGGCCAGCACTGGGTCTTTGTGCCGGTGACTGGGGACCGCTCAAGAATGCAGCCGGCAAGAAATCCACCGATGTAAATCCCAACTGAATCCACGAGCTCGCGAAGCCGTAGCTGCGGTCGGCGATCCCGTTACTTGGATGCGTGCCGTCCCACCAAAGCGGCACCGAGCCGTTATGAAGCAGAAGTGAACTCTCGTTCGCGCCCCAGTCTTTAGGCCGATAAAGATTCAGCGACAAAGGGGCACTTGATGCGCCAGTGGAACGCGACTGTTCGCGTTTGATCGAATGATGCGGCTGTTGCGCAACAGCCGGAAACAATGCGCCGAGCAAACCAAAGGCGACGCAAAGCGCGCGTTTAACCATGACACAATTCACATCTAAATAACCAGAAGCGCCAGTAAAATTTTCGCGCAGCGCACGCAAGCTCCCTAATTCGCTACTTGAGATTCGTGAATCGTGGTCCGATGCAACCGCCCTAGGCGGGTAATGTTCAACCAAAGACGGCGGCCCGCCAAACGCTTCACGGTTTAACAATTGAACGGTTTAACGTGGCGAAGCCAACGATTCTTTAAAATATTCGATCGTCGTCTTGATTCCTTCTTCGAAATCCACGCGCGGTTCCCAACCGAGAACATCTTTTGCACGGGCGATATCCGGTTGGCGCACTCTCGGGTCGTCGACAGGCAACGGTTTGTATTCAATTGCCGATCTTGTTCCGGTGATGCGAATGATTTCGTCGGCAAACTGCTTGATCGTCATCTCGCGCGGATTGCCCAGATTGACCGGCTCGTGAAAATCACTCTTGGCCAGTTTGAAAATTCCGTCGATCAAATCGGACACATAACAGAATGAGCGCGTTTGCGAGCCGTCGCCAAAAACAGTGAGTGGCTGCCCATTCAGTGCCTGTCCGATAAACGCCGGGACCACCCGTCCATCACGTAATCGCATTCGTGGGCCGTATGTGTTAAAAATGCGCACGATTCTGGTGTCTACGCGATGATAACGATGATATGCCATCGTCATCGCCTCCGCGTAACGTTTCGCCTCATCGTATACGCCGCGCGGCCCGATTGGGTTCACATTGCCCCAATAATCCTCCTTTTGCGGATGTTCGAGGGGATCGCCGTACACTTCGGATGTTGAGGCAAGAATGAACGTCGCCTTTTTGTCCTTAGCCAACCCGAGAGTATTGTGCGTGCCGAGAGCGCCTACTTTCAATGTAGGAATCGGGAGTTCCAGGTAATCGATCGGACTGGCCGGTGAAGCGAAGTGAAAGACGTAATCGATTTTCTCTTCCGGCAGAAAAATGAAGTTCGAAACATTATGTTTGATGAATTGGAAATTCTCGGTCCCCGCCAAATGGCCGATGTTCGCTGTGTTGCCGGTGATTAAATTATCGATGGCAATAACGCGATGACCTTCCGCAAGCAATCGATCGCTCAGATGCGATCCCAGAAAACCAGCGGCGCCGGTTACGACGGACACGGGTTGAGAATTTTTCAATGCCATTGAGCGGTCTATCTAATGTCAGCGACGCAAGTTTACCAGCAGGAAGTCAGCGAAAACGACGAAGCGCTTCGCTGCATCAATCGCTAAATCGTTGAAGCGTTGGAGGAACGGGGTCGCCATTCAAGTTTTGTCATTCCTTCGTCATTTGGATTGATTAGCTTTCGACTAAAAATCTGAAATCTTATCAGGCTCATGCGCATCTTATCCGGAATACAGCCCAGCGGCGCCCTGCACATCGGCAATTATTTTGGAATGATGCAGCCGGCTGTCGCGCTTCAAGCCGAAGGGGAAGCCCTCTATTTCATCGCCGATTACCATGCTCTGACCAGCGTGCGCGATCCGAAAGCGCTACGCGAGAATAGCCGGCGCGTTGCGGCCGATTTTCTGGCCTGTGGACTCGATCCTGAGCGCGCTACGCTTTTTCGGCATTCGGACGTTCCTCAGGTTACCGAACTGGCCTGGATCCTGTCGACGGTGGCGCCGATGGGTTTGCTGGAACGCGCGCATTCCTACAAAGACAAACTCGCTCGCGGACTGTCCGCCACTGTCGGTTTATTCAGTTACCCGGTGCTTATGGCGGCGGACATTTTAATTTATGACAGCGATGTTGTGCCAGTGGGTAAGGACCAGAAACAGCACATCGAAATCACGCGGGACCTTGCCGTGAAAATGAACGAAACATTTGGACCGATCTTCAAGTTGCCCGAACCACGTATCCGGGCTGCGACGGAAACCGTGCCCGGCATCGACGGCCAGAAGATGAGCAAAAGCTACGGCAACAACATCGACATCTTTGGCCACGAAAAGGAAATGCGAAAACGCGTGATGAGCATCGTGACGGATTCCATGCCGGTAGAAGCGCCGAAGGACCCAACAAAATCGACTATCTTCAAACTTTACTCGCTTGTCGCGTCCAAGGATGAAATCGCGGCGATGCGCGAACAGTTTCTAAAAGGCGGAACAGGCTACGGCGATTTCAAGAAACAGCTTTTCGAAAAACTTTGGGAATATTTCGCGCCAATGCGCAAACGTCGCGAAGAAATTCTGGCCGATAAATTGTACATCGACAACGTGCTTGCCAGCGGAGCCGGGCGCGCAAACGAAATTGCGAATCACGTCATGAAGCGCGTTCGCGAGGCTGTGGGTCTGCGTTAACGACCGTGCTTTACCAATGTGGCCCGCTTCGACGGCTACCGCAGGAAGCGGTCTCAGCGCCCCCTACTCTGTCGAGTTGGTTTGGTTTGCTCCTGAGGCTTCGTTTGAGTGGCAGCGCTGTCGCGGTAAAACAAAACGCCGTGGGCTCTCAAATTGCTGATTAGCGCATGCAGATCTTTGGCCAATTGCTGGTTGTTCAGGAGAGTCGCCACCAAGCCGTTGCCCTGCGTGGCGGTGCGAAGGATCTTGCGGGTGTCATTGATCGCGTTCTGTAAATTGTCAGCCGCTTCCTTTGCGGATGTCATTGTGGAACCCGCCTGTTCGATGACTCCATCCAACTTCTTTGAGGATTCTGCCAGTGCCGTCGTAGCCTGGTTCAAATGCTCCATGCTAGCCTTCAGATTTTGCATGTTCTCGGAGGAAAGGGTCTCTTGATTCAATTTCTGCACAGTCCCCCGAACGTCGGTTAATAGAGCGCCACCCTCTCGTGTGATGTCGTCTATGCCGGTCTCGCGCGCACCGGTGACATATGCATTCGGCGGCAGATAACCCTTCGGCTGCCCGGGCGGCATCGTTACATTTACAAACCGATCGCCCAGCAAACCAGAACTGCCGACTGTGAATTTGGTTCCCTCAGGGATCTTGATGTGATCATAAATTTTCAGCGGCACCGCGATGCCGCTACCTTCGCGAACCAGCCGTGGAGCACCCGCGACCTTTCCAATTCTCGCGCCGGCGAGCAAGACGTCGGTGCCTTTCAAGAGTCCGCTCGCATCGTTGAACCGAACGGTCAGGTTGTAATAGGCTTTGAAACCCTCTCCCAGTCTGCCGAATTGCACGACCAGCGCGCCTAACATTGCCAATCCCACGAAAACGAAAACACCTACTTTGAATTCCAAACCTCTTTCGTGCCGATTCATCAGTTTCGAACTCTCACATTTCAATCCTTAACTCTCAACTGGGTTTACGCGTTGGCCGTCGGATCGTCCTAGGAGAAAATCCTGGATCAGCGGATCGCTCGATTGCTGGAGTTCGGCCGAAGTTCCATGAAAATAAATTCGGCCCTTGTGCAAGTAAGCGATTCGGTCGGCCACATCGAACGCATTTTTCATATCGTGGGTTACGACTATGCTGGTCATTCCAAACCGGTGTTGCAGCCGGCGAATCAGTCGGTTGATGCTGTCCGCCACTACCGGATCGAGCCCAGATGTAGGCTCATCATACAACACACAAGAGGGTCGCCGAATGATGGAGCGCGCCAGACCAACCCGTTTCTTCATTCCACCACTCAAACTCTCCGGCATTTTATCTCCGTGCCCTTCCATTTCCATCACTTCAAGCATCTCCGCGACCTTTTGGCGCAAAACTTTCGGATCGCGCTCACCAGCTTCGCGCAAAGGAAATGCGATATTTTCTTCGACCGTCATGGAATCGAAAAGCGCGCCACCTTGAAAAAGAATACCAACCTTTTTGCGGATTTCTCCGAGCTGACGTTCGCTCATTCGACTAATGTTTTGACCCTGGATCCGAATTTCGCCGGCGTCCGGCTCCATCAATCCGACGATATGCTTGAGCAAAACACTCTTGCCCCCACCGCTGCGTCCGATGATGGCAAGGGTTTCGCCGGTTGCGACTTCAAGGTCGATGCCACGTAGAATTTCCTGCTCGCCAAATTTCTTCATCAATCCCCGCACCGCGATCATGGGGGAAGATTTGCTCGAACCCAAAGGAGGCTTAACGGAAGCCTTGAGAGATGTTGGCGCTTCGGTCATCGCAACGCACAAACTCTCAACTCTCCGTTCTCAACTCTCAACTGCGCAGTATTACTGATACCCCGCCGGGTAAATGATGTTGAACAACATGGTGAGGAAAAAATTGCAAATCAAAACCGCCAGCGAGGCGTTCACCACCGCTTCAGTTGTGGCCCGACCGACGCCCACCGCGCCTTCGCGTGTGGTCAATCCTTTCTGGCAACTAATGAACACGATGAGTATTCCGAAACAGAACGCTTTTGACAGACCCATAATGATGTCGCGGCTGCGCGTCCAGCGCACCATGTTCGCCATGTAGTAAGTGCCATTAATGTCGAGCATGAAGATCGCTACGAGATAGCCGGCGGCGATGCCGACGGCGATGCATTCCGCCACCAGCAGCGGCATCGACACCATCATCGCAAGTGCGCGCGGGACGACCAGATAATCAACCGGATAAACCGCCAGCGCGCGCAACGCATCGATTTGCTCGGTGACTTTCATCGTGCCGATCTCAGCTGACATGGCCGCGCCAACACGCCCAGCCACCATTAAAGCGGTCAGCACTGGCGCCAGCTCGCGGCATAGCGACACCGAAACTACCGCTCCGACAGCGGAGCCCATTCCCAGCTTGTTAAATTGGAAAAATGTTTGGGCTGAGAACACCGCACCCGTGAATGCGCCGGTGATTATGACGACGAGCTGCGAGAGCAATCCAATCTCGACGACTTGATTGAGAAATAACTTCCAGCGGAGTTTGTGCGTGAAGATGGAACGAAAGGTGTCGGCTGCGAGCAAGACAAGTTCTCCCAAATATTGAATAAACGAGAGCAGTGGCGCGCCCAGCGCGGTGAAGAATTGTGCCATGATCAAGTCAGGTAATTAGTGACTAGTGATCGGTGAACGGCGAGCCTGCAAGGATGTTCTCCAACTTATTGAACAGCGGCCGTTCGCCTCCGATGCCTGCGTGCCGCTCATGCGGCCACCAAATCTGTGCCCTTTTAAATGTTTAATGGCTCTGTTTTGGTTCTGGGTCGAAGCTCCGGTGGAATCGCGCCGACAAACAGAGGTTCCAGTCCGAGCTTGAGAAAAATTGCCCGAATCTCACGCAAGCTCAATGTTGCTCGGTCGAACTCGAAGTATACAAGATCATGGTTTGTATCGATCTTGTAATGAAGACCCGCGATTGGCTCAAGTTGAAGGTCAAGCTCCAGGATTTTGTTCAGGTCACGCAAACCCCTTGCATACACTTCCAGTTCGATCATAACAGCCGGGAAGGTAGCGGGCTGGCCGTCTCAGCGCAATTGTTTAGCATTTCGTTGGTTTGCACCAAGCGCAAAGCTGCGATAAAAGATGTGCACCTGAACGAATGAGACGCGTCACTCGCTTTTTGATCGCCGGCAATCTCTTGCTTGGCGCGGTGTTTTTCGGCGCCTGCGAAACCGTTCCCCAGGGGATTCAACAAGCCAGGCTCGACATGGCGCAGAACATCGCAGCCGAACCCGCCGGGGATTATTTTATCGGACGTCGTTATTACAAATCCGATTACAAGTTCTGGGGTTACATCCGGCGTCCCGGCCAACCTTGGAGCACCGCGGAATTAGTGATGCTGAACGAAAAACAGAAGCTTGCTCCAGATCGCGAACATGTCGATATCGGAAGCGATAACAATTACGAATACAAACTCTACGGCTTCTTTAGCGGCGACAAGGTTTATGAACCGGCGAGCAATGGGATTTATCCTGAGTTCGTCTTGAAGGGCTACCAGCTCATTTCAACGAACCCGCCGCCAATTTTCAAAAGTCAATTCCGTGGTCACGCCACCGCGGAAGATCTCCGTTACGTGGTAGAAAAACCGGAATGACTTCCTCCGTTTTGGCCGGCAGAGCGCGTCACTCCGTGCGCGCCGGCTCATCGGTTCGTCGCTTCCCGCAGCGTGCAGGGGACTGCCCGCCCTACCGCCGGTTTTTATGACAGAACGTACCCGCGCTTCCGATAAAAAGGATCCGCTTGCCGAGGAATTCCTGCGCTATCTCGCGAATGAGCGAAATGCTTCGCCTCGCACTTTAAAGGCATATCGCCATGCATTGCGGGCTTTTCGCGCTGAAAACCAAACGCCGTGGAAAAGATGCCGGGGAGACGATTTTCGCGATTACTTATTCGCAGTTGCGAAGCGCGGGCAGGCGCGTTCGTATGTGCGATTGCAATTCTCGGCGTTGCGTACGTTTTATCAGTTCCTAGGGGCTCGAAAGGGACTGCGCAGTAATCCCGTCCGCGAAGTGCAATTGCCAAAAATCGAGAGAAAGCTGCCGCTGGTCCTGACGCGCCAACAGGTAGAAGAACTTCTTGCCGCTCCAACACGCGAAACGAAAAGCAAGTCTGCCCCAGTCTGGATGCCTTTGCGCGATGTCGCCATTATGGAATTGTTCTACAGCAGTGGCTTGCGGTTGAGCGAACTGGCTGCGCTCGACGTGGCTGAGGTCGACCCCTACACAGAGTCTGTGCGCGTATTCGGTAAAGGCCGCAAAGAGCGGGTCTGCCCGGTAGGTTTGCCTGCTCTGGAGGCGATCTCGCGTTATCGCGCCGCGGCGAACGTGCATTCGGGACCGTTATTCATTAACAAATCACGCACGCGAATTTCGACGCGCTCCATCTGGCTCATTCTGAAACGTTATTTGCGGTTAACATCGATTCCGATCTCGATTAGTCCGCATAAACTGCGGCACAGTTTCGCGACGCACATGCTCGACCGCGGCGCCGACCTGCGGAGTGTTCAGGCATTGCTCGGGCATGCCAGCCTTTCGACGACGCAAATCTATACCCACGTGACAACCGAGCGGCTAAAGAAAGCCTACGCGGATGCCCATCCGCGGGCGTGAGCTGGTAGGCCGACCGCCGGGCGAGCCGGAAACTCGCTAGCTCGCCGCGGGAGCGGCTGCACTACTTCTGAGGTTCGGTGACGTGAAAGCTGAGCTTCCCATCAGTGGCGATCACTTCGACGTGGTCGCCCGCCTTGACATTGCCGCGGAGCAATTCCTCCGCCAGCGGGTCTTCGAGATAACGCTCCACGGCACGACGCATTGGCCGCGCGCCATATTGAGGATCGTATCCTTTCTCGATAAGGAATTCCTTCGCGCTTTGCTGCAACTCAAGATGGACTTCCTTGGCTTTGATGCGGGTGAGTACCTTGTTTACTTCCAGCTCGACAATTCGCAACAGCTCTGGCTTGCCAAGCGAATGGAACACGATGATTTCGTCCAACCGATTGAGAAATTCGGGCTTAAAAACGCGTTTGCTTTCATCCAGAATCTTATCGCGCATCGAATCGTAATCATGCCCTTCCATCGGTGCCCCGAAGCCCATTACTGTCTGTTTCTTCAGTAACTCGGCTCCGACGTTGGAAGTCATGATAATAATCGTGTTCCGAAAATCGATCTTGCGCCCTAACGAGTCCGTGATTTTGCCGTCCTCGAGAATCTGCAAAAGCAAATGCATCACATCGGGGTGCGCTTTTTCGATCTCGTCAAAAAGCACCACCGAATATGGCCGACGACGCACGGCCTCGGAGAGCTGGCCTCCCTCCTCATAACCGACATAGCCCGGCGGTGAACCGATCAAGCGCGAAGCCGTGAATTTTTCCATGTACTCCGACATGTCGATCTGAATCAACGCGTCCGCATCGCCGAACATGAACTCAGCGAGGGTACGGGCGAGGTATGTCTTGCCAACACCAGTGGGACCGAGAAACACAAATGATCCGATCGGTCGCTTCGGATCCTTTAAATCCGCGCGCGACCGGCGCAAAGCTTTGCTGATCGCGGTAACCGCTTCGTCCTGGCCAATCACACGCTGCTTCATCTCGGTCTCCATCATGAGCAGCTTTTGCGTTTCTGCCTGTTCCATACGCTGGAGAGGAACGCCCGTCACTTTCGAGATGATGTGCATCATGTCATCCGCTGTTACCACCACCTCTTTCTCTTCTCGCTCCTCGCGCCATTTGGTTAGAATGGCATCAAGCTTTTCCTTGGTTTGCTTCTCTTTGTCACGAAGCGCTGCGGCTTTCTCAAAATCCTGCGCTTTGATGGCTCCTTCCTTTTCCAACCGAATTTCTTCTATCTCCTTCTCGATGTCCTTCACATCGGGTGGCCGAGTCATGGCATTGATGCGGGCACGCGCCCCGGCCTCGTCCATGACGTCGATCGCCTTGTCGGGAAGAAATCGTCCAGTGATATAACGGTCGGAAAATCTGACCGCCGTTTCCAGCGCTTCGTCGGTAAGCTTCGCTTTGTGATGAGCCTCGTACTTCGGACGCAGGCCTTTCAGGATTTGAATAGCTTCATCGACCGTCGGCGCATCTACCTTGATCGTCTGAAAGCGACGTTCCAGCGCTGCGTCTTTCTCGATATACTTGCGGTATTCGTTCATCGTGGTCGCGCCGACGCATTGCAATTCACCGCGGCTCAACGCGGGCTTGATGATGTTCGATGCGTCCATTGCGCCTTCTGCAGAACCGGCGCCGACGATTGTGTGCAGCTCGTCGATGAAGAGGATCACGTTTTTGGAACGGCGAATCTCATCCATGACCGCCTTGATGCGTTCTTCAAATTGGCCACGGTATTTTGTGCCCGCCACCATTAATGCGAGATCAAGCGTGATCACGCGTCTGTCTCGCAACAATTCCGGCACGTTCCCGTTTGCAATCTCCTGAGCCAGACCTTCGGCAATTGCGGTCTTGCCCACACCGGCCTCGCCAATCAGGACTGGATTGTTTTTTGTTCGTCGGCAAAGCACTTGAATGACGCGCTCGATTTCATTGCGCCGGCCAATTACCGGATCGAGTTCGCCTTTCTTCGCCAGATCGGTTAGGTCACGCCCAAATGCGCGGAGAGCTGGCGTCTTGACATCTTTCTTTGTCGGCTCGCCGCCTCCTTCCTGTTCCGACTCGGACGGCGTGAAATTTGGATCGAGCTCTTTGAGTATCTCGTTGCGTGTGCGTTCGATATCGAGTTCAAGACTCTTCAGGACTCTCGCAGCGACTCCCTCGCCCTCGCGCAAAAGTCCAAGCAGAATATGTTCGGTGCCGACGTAAGAATGATTGAGCGCCTTGGCTTCCTTGCCCGCGAGCGCCAGCACTTTTTTGACCCGAGGAGTGTAGGGAACGTTCCCAACCATCTTGGTTTCCGGTCCTGAACCGACCTGTTTCTCGACCTCCATGCGCACAGTCTCCAGGTCGAGACCCATCTTTTGCAGAACATTCACGGCCACTCCCTGGCCCAGCTTGATAAGGCCCAGGAGTAGATGCTCCGTGCCGACGTAATTGTGGTTAAACCGGTCCGCTTCCTTGCGAGCAAGCGCCAGAACCTGTTGAGCCCGGGGAGTAAAGTTATTCATCGTTCGATGGCACGACAACCGAATCATCGCCCGACTGCCTCGCCATCTTACTAATATCAGGTTTGGGAAAGAGTTTCAAACGCTCGCGAATAATTTGCGCGCGCAAGTGGTCGCGCTCTTCTGCGTTTAGCTTCTGTTGAGAACTTTTTTGCAGATGCGCCGGCTGCGTCTCAATGAACAATTCATCGATTTGCAGGCGTCGATCTTCTGGAAACGCGCCCAGGTCCATCCCGAGTTTGATGATCGAGAGGAGGTTGAGCGCTTCCTTAGACGCCATGGCGTGAGCGTAGGTCAAAACCCCGTACGCGCGACCGATCTGATCCAAAAGCGTGTTGGGCTTTTTCTGAAGCAGTACTTGTCGGGCGTTGTGCTCCTTTTCGATGATTGTTTCAATTACTTTGCTCAGGCGACTGATGATTTCTTCTTCCTTCTCGCCAAGCGTGGTCTGATTTGAAATCTGGAAAAGATTGCCCATTGCCTCAGTGCCCTCGCCGTATAGACCGCGGACTGCGAGACCGATTTTGCTCACGGCTTGAATAACTTGATTGATCAATTCACTCAGGACAAGCCCTGGCAAATGCAACATCGCGGAGGCGCGCATTCCAGTACCGACATTCGTGGGACATGCAGTCAGGTATCCAAGGTGGGGATCGAAGGCGAAGTCCAGTTTGCTTTCCAGCGCGCTATCGATTTTATCGACAAGTTTAAACGCCTGTTTCAACTGCAGACCAGAGCGAATCGATTGCATCCGCAAATGATCTTCTTCGTTGATCATGATGCTAAGGGTCTGCCGTCGATTCACCACGACTGCGCTTCCGGTGCCTTTTGCAGCATGCTCGCGACTGATCAGATGCCGTTCCACCAAAACCTGTCTGTCCATCGCCGAGAGATCCTGCAAACTTTCCGCGAAGGCCTCCTGCATTTCCGGAAGCGCTTCTACGCGCGACCTGATCAATTCCAGAATCGAACTGCGCTCCGCCTTTTTCGCCCAACCTGGAAAAGGCCGGTTGCGCAAGTTGCGCGCGAGCCGCACGCGGCTGCTAATTACAATTTGGTGATGCGGTCCTTCACCGCGCAGCCATTCCCCGGCGGTGGTCAGCATATTGGAAATTTTCATGGCGACTTTGAGAGCTCGTTTTCGAGTTGTCTGATTTCATCGCGTAACGAAGCGGCCGTCTCGTAGTTCTCGTCGGCTACAGCTTTCTGCAGATTCTCGGTTAAAGCACGCATCCGATGGTTAAGTGCCACGGTCCGCTGCGCGCGCTGCGGGAATTTTCCAACGTGCTCGGTGCCCTTGTGCATCGCTTTTAGAAGCGAACCCATGCCGTCCGCAAACGTGACGTAGCACTCGCTGCAGCCCAGCCGCCCGGTTTTTTTGAAATCAGCCTGACTAAAGCCGCACACCGGACATTTCTGAGTCGGTGCGCCTTTTTCAATTTCTTCCGCTGCTCCGATGCCAAGCAGCAAATCCGCAAGCGCGAAACCGGTCGGATCTTGGACGCCCTTCTCTTTCGAGCATGCGTCGCAGAGATTTACCTTTTGCATTTTGCCTTCCAGAATCTGCGTCAGGAAGACCGTCGCGTCATTGCATTTGCAAACGTCACACAACATCTCTCTCAATTAAACCTTGCTGTTTTGGAAACATTCAACCCGATATTTCCAGGACGTTTCTGCGTCAGAGCGGCTTTGCTCAATTTTTAACGAAAATTGGTGTACCGGTTTCGCGCGTCACCTGACGATATCGCGCGATGATGCGCGCGGTGATGGGCCCCGGCTTTCCGCTGCCGATCGATCGCCCATCCGCTTTTACAACCGGGACAATCTCTGCGGCAGTGCCGGTGAGGAAGCATTCGTCAGCAACAAAAACATCATGACGCGTGATATCAGTTTCCCGAACTTTGATGCCAAGTTCGGCGGCGATTTCAAACACTACCGAGCGTGTAATCCCCCGCAGCGCCCCGGCCGCAACGGGAGGCGTGAGGATTTGTCCGTGCTTAACGATGAAAACGTTATCTGCAGTGCATTCGGCAACGTTCCCCGCGTCATTCAACATGAGGGCTTCATCCGCTCCCGACAAATTTGCCTCAACCCGCGCCATTACGTTATTCAAATAATTCAGCGATTTGACCGCCGGATTTAGTGCCGCCGGATTGCTGCGCCGCGTTGCGCAGGTCACGATGGTTAATCCTTTCCGATAAAAGTCCTGATGATAAAGGGCGATTGTGGCCGCAATGATAATCACGCTCGGAGACTTACATTGCGTCGGGTTCAGACCCAAATTTCCAATCCCACGTGTCACCACCAGCCGGATGTAGCCGTCACGCAAATGATTTTGCCGGATTGTCTCCAGCACAGCCTCGGTCATGTCTCGCATCGTCATCGGAATTTCCAGGCAGATCGAACGCGCTGAATCCCACAGTCGGAGAAGATGCTCTTCGAGCCGAAAGACGCGCCCGTTATAAAAGCGAATTCCTTCGAAGATTCCGTCGCCATAAAGCAGACCATGATCGAACACGGAAATCTTGGCGTTGGCTTCCGAGTAGAATTTTCCGTCAATGTAAATCTTCGCTTCCTTGACGCCAGTCGTCCGACGCGGTCGACTTTCGACTGCGGGTTCGATTACTGCCTCGGCACCAGGTTCGTGAATTTTTGGTTCGTCCAACACCGTCGCATCAGTGGTTTTCATAATCGCGAGAAAATCTCCAACGCTTAAGCGAGCAATTCAAGTTGCAAAATAGAAGCGTTAAAACGTTAAATAGTTAAATCGGTGAAACGGCTAACACTGCGCCCATTGTAACGCTCTAACATTTCAATCTTTTGACCAATCAAGTTTCACTTTGCAGAACTCCGTCTTTGATGTGCAATTGACGGTCACCGCGTGCTGCGAGGCGAGCATCGTGCGTCACGACGAGTAGCGTTTTTTGTCGCGACCGCGTCAGATCCAGTAACAGATCAATGATCGTGTCCCCGGTCTTTGAATCGAGATTTCCAGTTGGCTCGTCGGCGAAAATAATTTCAGGATTATTGGTTAACGCCCGCGCGATCGCCACGCGCTGTTGTTCGCCCCCCGAAAGTTCTGCCGGCAGATGATGCATGCGGGCAGCCAAACCAACAGCCGTCAAACTTTCTTCGGCGCGTTCGCTTGCAGATTTTCCACCGATCATCCCCGGCAGTGAGACGTTTTCCAGTGCAGTCAGCTCCGGCAACAAAAAATATCCCTGGAATATGAAACCCATTTTCTGATTTCGAAAACGCGCTTGTGAGGCAGACGTGCCGTTGTAAAGATTGCGTCCATCGAATTCGACCGTCCCGGACTCGGGGCGCTCCAAACCTGCGAGCGTATAGAGAAGCGTTGTCTTACCTGCACCCGAAGCGCCGGAAAGAAAAACCGCTTCATTGCGCGCAACCTCCATGGATATACCCCGCAAGACCTCGATCCGGCGAGGCCCCATTCGGAATGATTGGAATAGATCCCGCGCCACTAGTTGCGGAGTTGCCGTTTCCATCGAGGAAGGTTTGTCCTCTTATCTGCAGCAAACACGACGTTAAGACAAGAGCGCGTCGGTCGCATGTACGGCAGAAAGCCGCCGTTGAGATAATCGACGGCGGCTTCCCCGTTAAGAGAACCTGTTACGTCATTCCTAGCGATTCCAGTGTCGGCTGATCAACGGCTGAGGTCGTATATAAGCCGTGATCGGCCTGATAGCCTGCAATTGCCTCGCGTGTGAGTGGACCGAGCAAGCCGTCGACATCGCCTTGATAATAGCCTTGCTGTTGCAGCGCGGCCTGGACGTTGGCGACCACTTGATCGGGTGGCAGGCCGTTATAGGCATAAATCGGACCATCGTAAGCGTAATACGCATTGGGAGCATATCCCCATGCCGGGTACCACCAGCCCGAATTCCAGTAGTACCATCCACCATATACGAAAACGACACGGTTGTAATGACTCCGCCACCAGCCTCTGTCGTGCCAGGCAGATCTGTAATTCCGGAAAGCCCAATAATTCTGCCCCTGCCAGTTTTGGCTTCCCCAAATTCGCCGGTTTTGCTGATACTTCACAGCCGCGTATTTTGTGGGATGCGTGTTCGACGCCAAATTGAAACGCTGAGCTTTGTATTTTTTATTCGATTGAAACGCGGCCGCAGAAGCGGTGTTACCTTTCCATTGCTTTCCCTTTTTGGAATAGGCCGCAGAGTTCGCGTATCGACCAGCTTGAGCATTCTGTGCTGTAATTTGCTGGGAACCTTTCTTGGCCTTTTTCACGTTCGAGGCTGACTGGTAATACTGCCTGTTAACCCCTTGTTGCGCTTGATTTGTTTTTTTAGTCCCATATCGCCCAGCTTGCGCATTTCGGGCAGTGACTTGCTGCGAACTCTTTTTCGCCGGTTTTACATTCGCTCTCGACTGATAAACCTGATTGTTGGCGCTCTGCCGTCCTTTTGCCTTTTGTTGATATGAACGTGTCGTTGAGGCTGGCTGATAGTGCTTGGGCGCTGCCTTCTTAGGTCCGGCCGCTGGACGCGCAGACTGCGTCGATTGCGCCTGTCGATTCTTCTGCGCCTGCTTCTTTGATTTGTTGTCTTTTTGCGCAGCGATTGCGGAACATGCGAGCGCAACGCTGCAAACTAAAATAAGGAATGTTCTCATAGTTTTTTCACTTCGGACTCTTAGACTTTTTGCGTCGGCGATTTATTCAACGGTCAACGGCATATGTCCAGCAGAGTGTTCACATAAGCTTCTCTTTCTAGACCTTGGATGTTCCCGAGGCTTTCACTTATTCAACGTCACAGCGTCATTCTCCGGATGTCTCTTCGCAACTTGAAAGCGGGTCGTTGATGTTCGTGCTTGGAGAACATAGGCCGCACAGCCAGTTCGCTATGCGGCCTTTGCCAGAACGGCCTGTTTTTATGCCACGCCCAACGTTTGCAAGGTTGGTTCATCAACCGCCGACGTAACTGCTAACCCATTGTCGGACTGAAACGCCGCCAAGGCGGCACGTGTTTGCGGCCCCATGGCGCCGTCGACGGCTCCGGCGTAATAGCCTTGGTCTCGCAACGCGACTTGGACGTTTACAACGACTTGGTCGGGCGTCAGATTCGCGTACCCGGTGTAAATGGGTCCGTCATACGGATACCAGCCGTACGGGTCGTAGCCCCAGGCTGGATACCAGTAGCCAGTATTCCAGTACCACCACCCGCCCAGCACAAATACGATGTGCGAATGGTGATCTCTCCACCACCCACGATCATGCCAAGTCCGGTTGTAATTGTGAAACGCAGCATACCTCGCATTGTTGAACCGAGCGTCTCGCCAGTTGTTGGTGACACGGACATTTCCTGCCCGATTATTCAACACGTTGCGCGCCAGCGTGAGATTTCTCTGCCGATTCACCGCCAGATTTCTCCGAGCAGCATTTCTGGTCGCATTGGCTACGCGCGTGTTCCGCGCTTGTGTCGCTTGCACACGATTGGTTCGCTCAGCGTTTGCACGCGTGAGATTTCTCTCGCGATTTAGCGCCGCCCTGTTCCGCTCGCCAGTTCTTGCCTCACGACTTCGAACTTGCGAAGTGCGTGTTCTTGCCGCCTCGGCCCGGGCGGTTCCCCGCGTAGTTGTCCGAGCAACATTTCTCTCATGCCCAAGTGCCGCTTTGTTGCGAGTCACGGTTCTGTGTTGCCGCGCTCTAGTCGCCGTCGCGTGGGTGTTTCGCGAAGCGCGATTTACGCGAGCAACCGAATGGCCTCGACTAGGCGATCCGATATGTCGCGACACCTTTGCGTGTCCAGCATGACCACTGCTTCTCGCTGATACGACATGCGCGCTGTGCGCACCACCTCTCGCTGATCTGTGTGTTGTTTTACCTTTTTGAGCTCCCCACGTTGTCAGCGCGAGCGCGAGGGTCCCAATACAGGTTAAAAACGCAATACGTTTCATAATTTCCCTTCTACTTTCCTTTACTGATTAAACTCCCGCCGAGCCCGACAGGTTGCGATGTTTTCTAATCAGGCGTGCTGTTGGCGGACGGCCTCAAACAACACAATTCCAACAGCAGTAGCGAGATTTAGGCTGCGCGTTCCATGCATTGGTATGCAAATACAGCGATCATTGTTGGCCCTAAGCAAACTCTCCGGAAGGCCTTTCGTCTCAGAACCAAACACGAGAAAATCGTCGCGCCGAAATCTTGCTTGGTAGTAGGGGCGCTTGCTTTTTGTCGTTAGAAAAAAGTAATTCGCCTCCGGCAACTGCGACTCTTGCAACGCCCTGAAGGAGTTCCACATTCTCAGGCTTACTTCGCTCCAATAGTCGAGACCCGCTCGTTTCAACTGTCGATCGTCGAGTGAAAAGCCGAGCGGCTTAATCAAATGCAAGGTCGATTGAGTCGCGAGACAAAGCCGTCCAATGTTGCCCGTGTTTGGCGGTATCTCCGGGCGAACCAGAACGACATTAAACATGCACTCTTCCACTTTCGCTTCGTCCTAATCTCACTCTCACCCTCAGACCGTGAAAGGAGAGGAACAGCCAAAGGAGGAGCAACGCTATAATTTGCTCGCGACGAATTTTTCCAGCTTTTCGACATCCGCGGCGAACTTCCGAATTCCTTCGCCCGTTTTCTCGTAGGCCATTGCGTTATCGTTCAGCATCCAGCGGAACCTCTTTTCATCGAGCTCCAGCTTTTCAATTTTTGCCGACTTCGCTTTCTCCGGAGTGAGCTTCCGCTCGACTGGCTCCTTTGATTTCGAAAGCTCTTCCATCAATTCCGGGCTGATGGTCAGGCAATCGCATCCCGCCAGTTCCAGAATCTGCCCAACGTTCCGGAAGCTGGCGCCCATCACTTCGGTCGGGATATCGAACTTCTTGTAATACGTGTAAATCTCCGTAACTGACTGTACTCCAGGATCTTCTGGTCCTGTATAATCGCGCTTCATCTCTTTTTTGTACCAATCGTAAATTCGCCCCACAAACGGCGAGATGAGCTGCACTTTCGCTTCCGCTGCGCGGACCGCCTGTGGCAACGAAAACAGCAGTGTCAAATTGCAGCGGATCCCCTCCTTTTGCAGCTGCTCCGCGGCTTTCAATCCTTCCCAGGTCGACGCGATTTTGATCAACACGCGCTCGCGCGGAATTTTTCGATCCTCATAAAGTTTGATCAAGTGGCGCGCTTTATTGATCGAACCCTCGACGTCGTATGACAAGCGTGCGTCGGTCTCGGTCGACACGCGTCCCGGCACAATCTCGAGAATGTCCGTGCCAAACTGAACAAGTAGATTATCGCAAATGTCTTCGATCTGCTCGTGTCCCTTCAGACCTGATTTCTTTCGATCAGCGATCACCTCCTCGAGCAAATGAGCGTACTCCGGTTTTTGCGTGGCGGCGTAAACCAGACTTGGATTCGTCGTCGCATCTTGCGGCTTGAATTCCTTCATGGACTCAAAGTCCGCGGTGTCAGCGACAACTTTGGTAAACTTTTTCAGTTGTTCGAGCTGATTCAGTTTCGCTCCAGTCTTTTTGTCTTCAGCAATAGCAGTGCTCATAATAAATTCTTTGTTTGGACTTCGTCTGAAACGTACGCCTCGATCAAAGGATCGACAACGATAAAGTCTATCTACTGCCCCTCGCGTGACTTCGCTCGCTGCAAGCAAAACCGTATGCCCGGTGAGTTACGCGGAAACGGCGGGCCGCACGTCGGCCGTGCGCTTTGAGCCAAGCGCGGCTTTGACGAAATTATTTCCAATCTCCCACATCGGTCCCGGAAATTTGCGGCATTCGGTGAGCACGTCGTCCAGGGCGTTCACGAACATGTCGACTTCTTTTTCGCCAATGATAAGCGGCGGTAAAATTTTCATCACGTCCATGGCATGGCCTGCGACTTGGGTAAGGATGCCATGCTTGCTCAGCATTTGCGTCACGATCATTTGCGCGAACAACACCTTGTCGATCTTGTGCAATAGCTTCCACGCCATCTTCAATTTGAACTCCTGCGGTTCATGAAATTCGATCCCGATCATGAGCCCCTTGCCGCGCACTTCTTTGATGAACGAGTGTTTCGCCCGCAGCGCATCCACTTTTTCCATCAAAAGCGCGCCCATTTTCGCGGAATTCTCAATCAACTTTTCGTCATCGATTACTTCCAGTGCTGCGAGCCCGCATGCCATCGCCAGATTGTTTCGCCCAAACGTCGTCGAGTGAACGACACAGCGGTCCATGCGCGAAAAAGTTTTCTGGTAAACGTCGCGTCGCACCACGATCGCGCCGCACGGCACGTAGCCGCCGCTCAATGTTTTTGCCAGCGTGATGATGTCCGGCTCCAGATTCCAATGTTGAAATCCAAACATTTTTCCGGTGCGCCCCAGTCCGGTCTGCACTTCATCGGAAATCAGCAGCGTCCCGTATTTCCGGCAAAGTTCCTGCGCGCGAATAAAGAAATCGGTCCTGGAAGTTTGACACCCTTTCCCCTGGACTGTCTCAATCACCAATGCCGCCACATCGCGCGAACACAAATGTCGATCCAGCGCCTCGACATCATCGAGTGGCACACGCGCATCAAATCCCTCCATCAAAGGGCCGAAGCCTTCAGTGAAACTTTCGCATCCCATCAACGATAAGGAACCGAGGCTTAGCCCGTGAAACGCGCTTGCAAGCGAAACCGCCCGTTTTCTCCCGGTAGCAGCCCGCGCAAACTTCAACGCGCCTTCCATCGCTTCGGTTCCTGAGTTGCAGAAGAACACCGCATTCAGATGGGGCGGAGTTCGTTTCGTCAACGCCTCGGCGAGTAACCCGCTCAAAAGCGAGCAATCCATCTGCACCATGTTTGGCAGATCGAGATCGAGCACATCCCGAATCGCTTGTTTCACCACAGGATGATTCCGCCCGATGTTGAAAACGCTGTAGCCGCTTAGAAAATCCAGGTAGGGCCGATTATCCATGTCATAGAGGTACGCGCCTTCCGCTCGCGCATAGACCTTGTCGAACCCGATTACTCGCTGCGCCTGGACCAGCGTCCGATTTAGGTGCCGCTCGTGGAGTTGATAATTTTCACCCAGTCGCGCCGCGATAATTTCCTTTAGATCAAAAGCCATCCACTGATGTTCTGCGATTTGCGCTCTAAACGCAAATTAGGGCTGGCAGTCGCGATAAACAGAAAGCCGCAGGATCATTTCGACCCTGCGGCTTTTGAATTCTGACTAACCGATCCTTGCTATGTCGTAGCTAAGAAGGGTCAGTCTTAGTCTTCAACAACTACTCGCTCTACGACCCGTTCCCTTTCGGGGCCGGTGTAGTAAACGCGCACTTTCTGCCCAGCTCGCAGCGGCGCAGTCACGATCTTGCCCGCGCCATCGACGACTCGCGCGGCCGTGCCCAAAGCAAAACTGACTGGGCCTTGTTCACCCTTGACTACAACAGTTCTACCGGGCTCATACGTGGTCACGGTGCCTGCCGTGTACGTTGTGCTCGTTGTCTGTGTTGTTGTTGCTGGTTCCGTTGTTGTTTCGGTTGTTGTTGTGCTCGTTTGCGCAAACGCCACAGGCGCAACTACTGCGCAGACGAGTGCGATCATTGTTCTTTTCATATATTACCTCCCTTGTTTTGTTTTGATGGTTTCTCCCGAGCGTGATGCTCGGAAGCTTGACAGGAATCCCTACATAGGCCTGTCCATTTCTCCCTCTGACGGTTGCTGGCCGCCGCTATTCGAAAGGCACAGATTTTTTCAGTCTAAGACGACGATGTGGTCAACCAGACGCGTGTAGCCGTCGCTGGCGTAAAACACTACCACGCGCGCGCCGGGTTGAATGGAACCGCGAAAGGGCCGGCCAAACTTATCAAAGACAACTCCCGGTCCAAATGAGTCAAACCGCTCGGGATTCGCACTGTCGGTACGAATCACTAGCGTCCCGGGAGGCTGATAGCTTGCTGCAGTCCCTCCCTGAGCCGAGATGACGGGTGCCGTTACGGTTACTCCCTCTACAGTAGTCAATCTTGTTGCAGTCTGCGCAAACGCCGGCGATACCATAAGCACGCAAGCGAGAGCGATAATTGTTTTCTTAATCATGGATGCCTCCTCTTGTTGATACTGACACCCAATGTTCGTAGTTCGCTGACGTGACGGACGCTTCCAGGATGTGACCATTTACTGAAAATTCTTATTTGAATGATTGAGCGTTCTTGTGAATTCGATACCTTCCTTCGTCGATGACCAGCCAGACGCCGACTGCCGAGCCAGCAGTCACCCCTGAACTCGTCAAGCAGCACGGACTCACTCCGAAAGAATTCGAGCGCATTAAAAGAATCCTCGGCCGCGAGCCAAATTTCACCGAACTTGGAATTTTCTCGGTGATGTGGAGTGAGCACTGCTCCTACAAGAACTCGAGGAAAGAACTGAAGAAATTTCCGACTACGGGGGCCGGCATACTGGTAAAAGCCGGCGAAGAAAATGCAGGTGTCGTCGATATCGGAGACGGCTGGGCGATAGCGTTCAAAATGGAAAGCCACAATCATCCGAGCGCGATTGAACCATTTCAGGGTGCCGCCACAGGGGTTGGCGGGATTATCCGCGATATCTTTACGATGGGCGCGCGCCCGGAATTTTGCCTGAATTCTCTGCGATTCGGACCAATCACGCCGAATTCGAAATCTGAATCTGCCTCAGGGGGCCGAAATTCGAAATTGGCCGCCAATCGGCGGTTGTTCACAGGCGTCGTCTCCGGGATCGCGCATTACGGAAATTGTATTGGGATCCCTACGATTGGTGGTGAAATCTATTTCGATGAGAGCTTTGAGGGCAATCCCCTGGTAAATGTTTTTTGTCTCGGCGTATTACGTCATGAACAACTGGCACGCGGTACCGCAAGCGGCGTTGGCAATCCAGTTTTTTATGTCGGCGCAGAGACGGGGCGCGATGGCCTTGCCGGGGCAGCTTTTGCTTCGCGTGAATTGACCGACCAATCGCGCGAAGATCGTCCGGCAGTGCAGGTCGGTGATCCGTTTAAGGAGAAACTTTTGCTCGAAGCGTGCCTCGAGCTTTTGAGTCATGACGCCGTTGCCGGCATCCAGGACATGGGCGCTGCGGGGCTAACCTGCTCGACATGTGAAACCGCCAGCCGCGCCGGAAGCGGCATCGAGATTAATCTTGCGAAAGTACCAAAACGCGAGTCAGGCATGACACCGTACGAGATTTTATTGAGCGAATCGCAGGAACGGATGCTGATCATCGCCAGACGCGGTAAGGAAGACGTGGTCCGCGCAATATTCGAGAAATGGGATGTGCCATGCGTCGAGATCGGACACGTCGCTGATGACGGCATGATGCGTGTGCGCGACAACGGCGCGATTGCCGCGGAAATCCCGGCCAGGGCGCTGGCAGACGAAGCACCTCTTTATTCGAGAGAAGCGAAACCTGTTGCAGCCGCAACCGGTGATTGCGGCCCGACAAAATTCGCCGAGATCGATAATCACGAAGCGCTGCGGCAACTACTGCGTGATCCGACCATCGCATCAAAAAATTGGGTATATCGGCAGTACGATCACACGGTACGCACCGGCACGGTTGTGAAGCCCGGTTCGGACGCAGCTGTTTTCTTTGTGCGTTATGCGAATAAAATCCTGGCTGCGACCACTGATTGTAATTCGCTCTATTGCGTGCTGGATCCGCGCGAGGGCGGAAAGATTGCGGTCGCCGAGGCGGCCCGAAATCTCACCTGCTCGGGTGCACGTCCTCTCGCAGTTACCGATAACTTAAATTTCGGCAATCCCTATAAGCCGGAGAACTTTTGGCAGTTGCGAGAAGCAGTCGAAGGCATCGCCGAAGCCTGCCGTGCGTTTGCCACACCAGTAACCGGCGGAAATGTTTCCTTATATAATGAGAGTCCGGCGGGTGTGGTCGATCCAACTCCGACCATCGGAATGGTTGGTTTGATCGACAAGGAAGAGCACATCACCACTCAATGGTTCAAGAACGAGGGGGACGCGATAATCCTGGTTGGCGAAATCGCTGGTCCTGTAGCCGCGGGCGCTGACCGCGGCGGAGAAACAGCTGACCACACGAACGAAGCCGAGGGCAGCGCCGTCGGCTACAGTCTGGGCGGCTCCCGTTACCTCAAGGTTTGTCATGGATTAAAACTTGGCCCGCCGCCACGCGTCGATCTGGCGTACGAAATTAAGATCCAAAACGCTGTGCGAGATTTGATTCGCGAAGGTCTGCTGAAAAGCGCGCACGATTGCAGCGAAGGCGGTCTTGCCGTCGCGCTCGCTGAGTGTTGTTTCGATCGGAAAAAACTTTTCGGCGCAGAGATCGATCTTAAAGCAGGTGACACGCCTGCCGTCACGGTTTTATTTAACGAATCGCAGTCGCGGATCGTCATTTCTGTCGCGCCCGAAAACCTCCAGGAGACGATGTCGATTTTGCAGGAGAGACAGATTCCATTTCAGCAACTTGGCAGAGTTGGCGGCAACCAACTTCGCATCCGACTTGGCAACAAAGACTTTTCCTGGCCGGTTCGCGATCTTTATAATGATTGGTGGAACACGATCCGCCGCGCAGTGGAAAGCGATTCGGCAGCCGAGGGAATCCCGAGTTTATGAAATACGATATCAACATCGTTTTCGAAGGTTCGAATCTAGAACGATTCGTTGAACCGCGCGTAATTTGGTGAATTATTGAGTGTGATCTCTCCAGACAAGATCGACATTACCGAAGCGGAGATGAATCCGTTCCCGCAGCATGAGTGCGGACTCTTTGGCGTGTTCGGCCACCCGAACGCGGCGGTCCTGACTTATTATGGCCTGTTTGCTTTGCAGCATCGCGGCCAGGAGAGCGCGGGAATCGTCACCAGCAACGGGCCCGGCACGACCTTTCTCCAACATAAGGACATGGGTCTTGTGTCGCAGGTATTCGGGCAGGATGAATTGGCCAGACTGAAAGGGACACGTGCCATCGGGCACACGCGTTATTCCACCACTGGAACCAGCACGATCAAAAATGCGCAACCCTTCGTGGTCGACTGCGTTCGCGGCCAAATGGCAATTGCGCACAATGGTAATTTGATCAATGCCGATCTTCTGCGCGATGAACTGGAGCGAAAAGGCTCCATTTTCCAAACCACCGCTGACAGCGAAATCATTTTACATCTCCTGGCGCAACCCTCGAAAAACGGCGGAAATGTTCTCGCGGCGTTGCGCCGGATTCAAGGGGCGTTCTCGCTTATCATCATGAGTGAACGCGAACTGATCGGAGTGCGCGATCCGTTTGGCTGGCGCCCGCTCTGCCTGGGCAAACTCGATGATGCCTATATACTGGCATCTGAGACGTGCGCTCTTGATCTGATTCATGCGGAGTTCGTCCGCGAAGTTGAGCCCGGCGAAGTATTGATCATTGATGAAAACGGTTTGCGCTCCGAGAGGCCGTTCCCGGATGCGCGGCCAGCGTTCTGCATGTTCGAATACGTCTATTTCGCGCGACCGGACAGTATGCTCGGTGGAGTTAACGTCGGCAAAGTGCGCATGGAGATGGGACGCGAACTGGCAAGAAAATTTCCGGTCGATGCAGACATCGTTGTCCCAGTGCCCGACTCGGGAAACTATGCTGCTCTTGGTTTTGCGCAGGAGCTAAATATTCCGTACGCCCACGCCTTTGTCCGCAATCACTACATTGGCCGAACATTTTTGCAGCCAAGCCAGCTCATCCGCGATTTCGATGTGCGGGTAAAGTTGAATTTGATCAAGGAAATGGTCGAGGGAAAGCGCGTCGTGGTTGTGGACGATTCGATCGTACGCGGGACCACCTCGCGCGCGCGCGTAGTGAACTTGCGCGAAGCTGGCGCCAAAGAAGTGCACATGCGCGTGAGCTGTCCGCCGCACCGGTTTGCTTGTCACTACGGAATTGACTTTCCCGATCCGGAAAAGTTGATCGCGAATCAGATGTCGATGGAAGACATCTGCAAATACCTCGGTGTCGACAGCCTCGGTTATCTCGATGTGGAAGGCATGGTACGCGCGACGGGAAAACCGATGAATAGCTTTTGCCTGGCTTGTTTCAATGGAGATTATCCCCTGCCCGTTGATCCAGCGCTCGACAAGTTCATTATGGAAAAGCGCGAGCAGCGCGCCAAAGCGCTCGCCGATCAGCAGGCACATCCGACCTTGTTCGCGGATCTGAAATAGTGGTCTGTCGTTTCGAGCGGAGCGAAGCGGAATCGAGAATGGAGCGACTGGGAAGCCGCGGCATAGACGGGAAGGCCGGAGGCTGATACGAACGGGAGTAAGCGAATCAAATCTCTTGCTGTTAAGATCAAAAAAGAGATCTCTCCACTTCGCTCGCCATGACAAAGAAGCAGAAAGCTTACGCTCGTGCCGGAGTTGATGTCGATCTTGGCAATCGACTGAAGCGCGGCATCCAGTCACTCGTTAGGCAAACACATGGGCCCCAGGTGTTGGGTAAGATTGGCGGTTTCGGCGGCTTGTTTCGAGTGAACTTCTCGGGAATGCGTGAGCCGGTCCTGGTTGCAAGCATTGATGGCGTCGGAACGAAATTAAAAGTCGCGTTTGCTTTGGACAAGCATGATACCGTCGGCGCCGATCTGGTTAACCATTGCGTAAACGACATCGCAGTCGTGGGTGCGCGTCCCCTTTTCTTTCTCGATTATATCGGCTGCGGGAAGCTCGAACCCCGCGTCTTCCAAGAACTGCTTCGCGGTTTTTCGCGCGCCTGCCGATCTGCAGGTTGCGCCCTGATCGGCGGCGAAACAGCTCAGATGCCCGGAATGTATCACAAGGGGGAATACGATCTCGCCGGGTGCATTATTGGTGTTGTGGACCGCCGCAATATCATCGATGGCAGGAAAATTCGTCCTGGCGATGTAGTTCTCGGCCTGGAATCGAATGGTTTGCATACCAACGGCTACTCGCTGGCACGAGAAATTCTGTTCCGCAAAATGCGGCTCAAGGTTACTTCGCGCCTCGCCGGTTCCGCGAAGATGGTTGGCCAGGAGTTACTCCACGTGCACAAAAATTATCAGCTACTTCTGGCAAAAATTCCAAGCGGTATGATCAAAGGTCTGGCCCACATCACTGGCGGCGGGCTCATCGACAACCTGCCGCGGATCTTACCTGGTAATTGTGACGCAGTAATCGAAACGAAAAGCTGGCGTGTGCCTCGGATCTTTCAGGTCCTGGAGGAAAACGGAAAGATCGATCCTCACGAAATGTATCAGGTTTTTAATATGGGGATTGGAATGGTGGCGGTGGTTTCCGCACGAGATGCTGAACGCGTAATGCGAATGTTAAAAGCAAAACGAATCGGCCAAATCGTACGCGGAACTGGTAGAGTCCGTTTGAAGTTCTGATCCGAAGTTGCAAGGCGCCGCAACAAGTAGCGCGCCTATTCGGATACGTGCGGAGAGACCTCGATTACGGTCTTCGCTGATATCTCAACTTGCGGCGTTGACTCGCTTTCTACGACTTTGCCCCGACGCGTCATCCGCTGCAGACCAGCGCGGTGCGCTGCAAGATCGACAAGCTCCGCTACCCGTGACTTGAGCAAACGCGCGCGTGTCCAGAGAAACACCAGAAAGAGCAGGTACGGAACAAGAATCCAAAGATCTACGTACGAGATATTGAGCTGGTGATAGATCAATAGACTTAAGGCGATCAGATTGAAAATAATGGTCGTGGTGACAAACCGATTGCGAAGCCGAACGCGAGTCAAACATTTACCGCCGCCGTGATACTCTGTGACGGTCTGAAGCGCGATGCTCCACCAAAAATTACCATAGATTTGAATGTCCCACTCATTCCACCCGCTGTCAGTGGAATAACGCCAGCCTTCTTCATCCAGCAGCTCGAAGGTCGCACCGAGCAAATAGTGGCGGTCCCTCCCCTGTTCGTTCCAAAAAACCCGCCGACTTAGACTGCCCGCAAAACGGCTGCGCTCCGGGAGATGTTCGTGCGCCCGAATCACGCTTCCAGGTGTGCGTTTGAAATGCAGCCACGTGAAATAACGGGAGAACCCGCGCACGAGCGGTTGGACAAAAGCCAGAAGCATGACCAGCAGCCGCGCGCCTGCCGTATCGAATTTCGGTTCAATGGAAGCTCGCACCATATAGGAAAGGGCAACGCATAGCGTGCCTCCCAGCATGAGGTACGGGACAATGCGCAACGCCGGGAGAAAAATACCCAGACCGAACAGGAAAATCGTCAGGGCAAACCACTCAATGCTGCTTAGGTAGGCGGCTACGTCTGATTGAGGGGCGGGATAAATCGATTGAAAAAAACCTTCACCAAACATTCCGTGATAGATCACCGGCCGGTTCACGAACCAGCTGAACCGCGGCGTCCCGTAGATCTGTCCGCGCCATTTCGCCGTGCCTGTTGGTCCGAAAAAGATCAAATGCTTAAACCGTAGCAATGACTCTGCTTCGCCATAGCCCTCCTGCTGCTTTAAAAAAGCGCGAAGAGTAAAGCGGCGGTAGTGCCAGACGATCGCGGTTGGACTGAAAGCAACGACCCAGCCGGCCTGCTGGATTCGCCAGCAAAAATCAACATCATCCCCTGCTTTGCGGTATTCGGTATCAAAGCCGCCCACGCCTTCAAACGCCCAGCGATAGAACGCCATGTTACAACCGGGAATATGCTCAGCGACTACATCAGTGAGCAGCACATGGCTCGGGCCGCCCGGTGCCGCCGCAACGCAGGCCTGAATCCAATTTTTGGCCGGCGGGGTGACATTCGGTCCGCCTACTCCGGCATAATCACCGCTCACGAGAGTACCGATGAGATAGTACAGCCAATCAGAATCAACCATGCAGTCAGAATCGGTGTAGGCGAACACTTCACCCTTCGCAGCGGCGGCGCCCGTATTGCGGGCATGGCTCAATCCTTGATTGCTTTGATGAATGTAGCGCACCCATGGGAACTGCGCAGCGATGTAAGATGTATCGTCGGTCGATCCATCATCGACCAGAATGACCTCGTACTCGGGATAATTCAGCTTACCTAACGAATCAAGGCACGACGCCAGAGTCGGGCCACCATTGTACGAACAAACAATTACCGAAACAAACGGCGCCTTCGGTAAGGGACGGTGAGGCAATGTCGAATCGTTTCGTCCCAGTTTCTCTTCCAGCATGTAGAACGCCTTCTTGGGTCGGCGTTCCCGTGTAACGATCCCAAACGCCCAGTCGGTAACTTCCTGTCCGCCCGTGAACCATTCGTCCGTCCAGGTAAAAAAAATCGTGCCAGCAAGACCACATTTTACCACACTGTCAATGTGCCAACCGAGCATCTCGGCCTGCTCATCTTCTGAATGCCGTATCGTGTCCATGCCGAATTCCCCCAGAATAAGCGGATGCTCGCCCGTGAGATTTTGCAGTCGCAGCAGGTAACCCTCGAAGTCACGTTGATTATGAAGGTAAACGTTGAAACAACAAAAGTCGGCATTCTGCGGCAGCAGATATTCCGTTGGCGGGTACGTGGCGTAGGAAAAGAGGGCATCCGGATCGATAGCACGGCCGATCCGAATCAGTTCCTCCACAAATTCAATCACCCGACGCGCGCCAAGCCAGCGGGCCATTGTGCTGGAGATTTCGTTGCCGACCAGATAACCGAGAATCGCTGGATGTCCGGCGTATTTGCCTACTGTGTCCCGGACTGCTTCGGCAATTTGCTTGCGAATCGATTTCTCGCGCAGAAACTCGATATGTTTTTCCCAGGGAAGCGTCACCAGTACGCGCATCCCTGCGTTAGTGCATCGCTCGAGAAACCAGGGCGGCGGTGCGTGATAAATTCGCACAACATTCAAGCCAGCCTGGCGCATGAGGGCAAGATCGGCATCCACTTGCTCAGGCCGTCCGAGATAGTTCCCCTCGGCGTCCGGCTTGAAGGGACCGTATGTGACACCTTTGACGAAAAACTTTTTGTCACCTTCCAAAAAGAATTTCGCCGCCGGGCGAATTCGTTGGTTTGCCGCCGTTGTCATGTCGAGCGAAGTCGAGACATCCCTCAATATCTAACGCGATTCAATCAAGAGATTCCTCGACTCCGCTCGGAATAACAAAAGAGAACCGCTGGCGCGGTCGAAGATTCTAAGCGCTTTCTCTGGAAAACACGAGTTGTTTCCTAGGTCGCCAGCACTTCGCGAATTACCGCGTCTGTGCGCTCCAGATCATCAGCTGTATGCGCCGTAGATATAAAACCTGTTTCGAACTGCGATGGCGCGAAATAGATGCCGCGTTTTAGACAAGCATGAAAAAATCTTGCGAACGTTCTCAAATTGCTACGCCGCGCGCCGGCGAGATCGACGATCGGTCCCGGTGCGAAAAACAAGCAAAACATCGAACCAATCCGGTGAAAGGTCGCCTCGGTTTTCGTGCTCTTGATGGCGCTCCGCGTGAGGTCGCCGAATTGCGCACCAACTTCTTCCAGTAATTTCCATCCGTTGATGCGTTCGAGCTCACGCAGTTGCGTGAGACCTGCAGCCATAGCCAGTGGGTTTCCAGACAATGTCCCCGCCTGATACACGGGACCGTCAGGCGAAAGCTGGTCCATGATTTCGGCCCGGCCGCCAAACGCACCGACGGGCAGTCCTCCGCCAATCACCTTTCCCAATGCGGTAAGATCGGATTTGACCCCGTAAATTTCCTGGGCGCCGCCGCGCGCCAGACGGAACCCGGTAATCACTTCGTCAAAAATCAAAACCGAGCCGTTGGTTGTGCATTCATTTCGCAGCATCGGTAAAAAATCTTCGTTCGGAAGATAAAGACCCGCGTTTGCTGGAACAGGCTCAACGATCACCGCCGCAATCTTCCCCTTGTTCTCAGCAAATGCTTTCCGCACAAGATCGGCATTGTTGAATGGAAGTGAGATGGTGAGATCTGCAAATGCCTGGGGCACACCGGCGCTGTCAGGCTGCCCGTGAGTAAGCGCGCCACTGCCCGTTTTCACCAGATAGCCCATCGACATGCCCGTGGTAACACCCGTCGAACTTGATGATCCTGTCGCGTCCGGTGAAAGCACGTGCGAGGCGAATGCACGACATGGTCGCTTCGGTGCCGCTGTTCACCATCCGCACTTTTTCGATCGACGGCATCCACTCGCAGATCAATTCCGCCATCTCGACCTCCAGCGGATTCGGAATTCCAAAACTTAAGCCGCGCGTTGCGGCCTCGCGCACTGCGTTCACAACAACCTCCGGAGCGTGACCGAGGATCGACGGCCCCCAACTTCCCACGTAATCGATGTATTCCTTGCCATCGACGTCCCAAATCTTTGCGCCCTTCGCGCGCGCCACAAAAAACGGGGCGCCGTCCACGTTGCGAAACGCGCGCACCGGCGAATTCACACCGCCGGGAATCCGTTTCTGCGCAGCTGCAAACAGTTGTGAGGAGCGAGATGTCACCGGTCAAGATAACCGTTGGATCACTTGCTCGCGACGGCTTTCAGCGTTGAATCGTTAATTGTTTCACTAATCACCGGTCACCGACCACCAATCACATTCGTTGGTACGAATCGCTTCGCCGCGTTGACACACTGTGCTCCCACGTTACGCTCATTCCTCGCACAAATGGCGGGGTAGCCAAGTGGTAAGGTCGCGGTCTGCAAAACCGCTATTCGCGGGTTCGATTCCCGCCCCCGCCTCCACAAGATGCTCGGCTTTGCTGGACACCGCGGGCCTTTGTTCCACGATCCGGTTCGATTGATTCGCTTTCTCCCGAAACCTCACCCCGACGGGCTTCGCCGGTGTCGCTCGGCTGCCGCCGGCTCCATTCCCGCCCCGCCTCTTTTCATAGGTAGCCAGGTCATTCGCATTACGCTTGCCGTTGCGAATGCGGGGATGAAATCTTTGTGCGTAATAGCGATCTTCGTTGCGGCACGACGACCTCTTGCGGCTGTGTTTAGGCGAGAGCAGAAGGCGCAGCGAGACGATCGCCACGTTTAATTCAACAAAAGCTGTTAGCTTTTCCTCCGCGTGCACAATCAAACGCTTCCGGTCATTAGTCGAAATTCCGGGTATCGCCATATGCCTCGCCCAGCGGAGAAATATGGTATTGCGGTGCTTCCAGGATGGCTTCCTTGGTCACGTTCACGAATACCTTGGATTCCTCGTAACTGATCCGGTCGATATGCTTCGGCGAAATTACGATCTCCTTGTGGGAATACCAATGGCCGGTCTCCACAACCAGGTGACAAATCGCCCAACTCTCGTCATCCATGATAAAATCAATGACGTGGCCGATCGCTCCTTCGCTGGTTTGGATGGGGTAGCCGCTAAGAGCCTCTGTGCTTTGCAAATGAAGATCGTCGCTTGCTTGCTTACTCGGCATAAGTGGCGGCGGCGGCGCCTCGGGAAAACCGTCCACGCCCCACGTTTCGACCCCGTCCCAGTACGCTTGATATTGTAGCGAGACTGGCTTGTGCGACTCAATCGCGGGACTGTTTTCAATCTGTTGTCGAGTCAGATGCACGGGGAGGCAGTCGGCGTCTTGAGGCAGGTTTCCGAAAGCATGAGGAGGAATCAGCACCAAGCGGCCCGATAGCCATGAACCTGTGTCCGCGACAACATAGCGGATAGCCCATTGTTGATCATTAAAGTAGAAGTCCTTCACATGGCCGATGTCGCCGTCAGAGGCGCCTAGCTTTTTTCCGTAAAGCTGCCCAAGGCTTCGCAACATAACTTTATCCTTTCTGAAGAAAGGCGTGATCTTTCCAAACCTGCGACCAGATACTTGAATCCGCAAGCGCCTGCGCCGTTGTCGCGATGCGCGTCTGCAATCCAAATCGCGAAACAAAAGGGGCGACCTATGGCAAAGCTTGAGGCTCGCCATAAATAAAGTCATCCATGACGACGACATCCCGGTTGGGCGTGCTCAAGATGCGATTGCCAGAGGTAATTCGGACCAAAAAAACGCTAGGTGTGTCAAACCCGACTCCCAAGAACGAGAGGCTTCCGCGATTGGTAGGTCCGGGCAATACATTCTGGCTAAACAGCAGGTTACCGTTGACATCGAAGCATTCGATCCTCGTGCTATCGTCAGTATTCACGTCGGTGAATACGGCACCGAAGCCCGTGCTCGTTGCCGATTGTGCAGTTCCAGGTATAAAGAAAAAAGTTTCCGTGATGTTGCTATCCAAGGCGCTGAAGAGCCTCTGGGGACTGAACGTGCTAAAGAGCGCGGGATAGACACGGTGGATATTTCCAAATCTGACCGGAGTGTTTGTTGGGTTGACACTGTTGGCGCTCACCTGAAACCCAGTTCCTAGAGTGAAGAACACGGCCCCGCGCGGCGAGTTGCTGTTGAAGAAATTCGCCGGCAACAGGTTCGGGGCGGAGAAAGCGTCTGGAACCCCGTCCCAGTTGATCTCACGGCGGCCATCGGGAAATGTGCCGCCTACTCCATTGTTGGGCCCCAAAAAATCCCTGAAGGCGTCTACCTCGGTCTGGATATCCGCTGGCGTGGCACCGGACGCTTCGAACACCACCGGATCGGCTGAAGCAGCCACTGGGTTGAAAATGAGTGTTAAACCAAGAGTGGCGATCGCAAGCGGGATGAGAAGGAAAGCGCCCCGGCAAGGCGACCGGCCAATTGATTTTCTTAAGTGTAGAGTTGTCATTGTTTTTGTTTTCATTTCTTTCGTTCAGGTTGGATTGTTTAACTGCAATCCAGGTCTGCGCGGAACCGGGAACCGTCCTCACGAGGCGCTTTGAACAGCGGCCTCACTTCGGGCCGACTCGCGGCTCCAGTTGGATCTGGAGATCGCGCCAAGCGGTGCCTCAGCGAAGGTTAAGCTCCCAACCGAACCTTTCACCTCGGCCGAAAGTGCGTTGGGAGGTCGGATGACGTGATCAAATATACTTTTAACAGTGCTCTCGACAGCCGCATATAGGACCTTAGTCCTATAGACGGAATGGCGCGCGCGCATCTCTTTGCCGTTCTGTTGCCGCGCACAACGAGACGCTGACCGTCGTCACGATGCGCGTCAGCATTGTTCACTCAATAGCTGGATACAAACCGCCCTCTCCAATTCCAGAAACGCTGTCAGTATTTCATCGGCGCGCACAACGAACCGCTTTCCGTCGTCGCGGTGTGCGTCAACAATCCAGATCGTTCGCCCTTCGGAATCCAGAGCTGAGACCCAGCCCAAACTCCAGCCTGCTTTGCTGAGTTTGTCCGAAATGGTTTCCTAGTATCGTTTCACGGCTGCTTTTCCTCGCAGAGTTTTTGGAAGCGCGGATCGTTCCGGAGTGGATCGAACATCGGATCGAGCCTGAGCAGCGCCGGAGTAAGGAGCTGCGCGCCCACAGCCAGTGCGCCAGCATACGGTATCGAGAGCAGTTTTTGTAGAGCGGCGATGGCGCGATCGGAATCCCCCGTACCAGCCGCCACCCGAGCGAGAATCTCGATTGGAACGGGACCAGTCAAAGGATCCTTCTCGATTGGATTCGCAGCCATGGCCCGTTCCGAAAGAGCCAACGCGGCCGCTTTGTCACCAAGGCCCATATTGGTCAGCGCAAGATCTCCAATGAGCAGATAATTTTCCGGCTGTTCTTTGAGGAAAGATTCCAGTTCGCTGCAGGCCTTCTGCCAACTGTCCTGCGCAGCGTCATGGTCGGCGGACACTTCTTGTGCCCAGCCTAACCAAAAGTGCAGTTCACCACTGAAGTAACCTAGTGCCGGATCAGGTTGGGCCAATGTTTCCTTTAGCCGAGGGATGATCTGCGCAGGATGGCGCTC
Source organism: uncultured Verrucomicrobiae bacterium (assembly GCA_963836455.1). Taxonomy (GTDB): domain Bacteria; phylum Verrucomicrobiota; class Verrucomicrobiia; order Chthoniobacterales; family UBA10450; genus Udaeobacter. Next base: position 29,100 of record CAWIJH010000003.1, on the reverse strand, counting down.
CAGGATCGCTTGGTAAACTTGTGTTTCCAACGTGGCGGTATCGGCGGCGGTTGGGTGCAGCGGAGCGAGTAGTGCAGCAGCCCGGGGCAGATCGCCTTCGGCTTGTGCGATAGCGGCTTTTGTCACGAGGGTGTCCACGTCGTCTGGTGTGATATCAAGAACCTCATCAAGCTTTCGCAGCGCCTCGGGGAAACGACGAAGTGCAATATAAGAAAAGGCGTGCTGCGTAAGCAGGTTAACGTTGCGTGGGTCGAGCCGCTCGGCTTCGTTGAAGTACGACTCGCTGCGGTCCCACTGGCCTCGCCTCCGCGCAACATAGGCCAGCGATTCGGGAATCCGGCTGCTATTGGGCAGGAACTGGCGTGCTTGCTCAAAATAACGCACCGCGGTGCTGTAATCCTTCAAGCAGCCATAGTGATATTGCCCTTTGGCCAATACGGCCTCGCCCAGGTTGGGTTGAAGAGTGAGCGCGGTTTCGGCTGCCTGCCGTGCCTCTTCACGCAGCGCGACCGTGGGTTGAAGAGCAGTTGTAATGTAGCCGCGCGCGTCGACGATTGATAACAACGCCCAACTAAGCGCGAACTTCGGATCCAACCGTACGGCTTCTCTAAGGTATTTCTGTGCGCCGAGGAAGTTGCCGCGCTGGCGGGATGTACCTCCAGGTTTCAATGTATAAGCCAATCCTCGCAGGTAGGCGCCATAAGCCTCAATATTGTCGGTCGGTTTGGCGGCGATGACTTGCTCTTCCGCACCGGTGAGTTTCACCCGCAGTTGGTCGGCAATGGATTTGGCCACTTCGCTCTCGACCGAAAAGATGTCGGTGAGTTTGCGATCAAAGGTATCGGCCCAAAGATGGGAGTCATTAGCCGCTTTAATCAACTGCACGTTCACGCGTACCGCGTCGCCGCTCTTCTGCACTCGTCCTTCCAGGATGTTCGCGACGCCAAGTTGCCTCGCGATTTCGGAGAGGTTTTCCGGCGCGCTTTTGTAATGCTGCGTAGAAGTACGCGAGATCACCTTTAGATCGGCGATCTTGGATAATCGCGTCAGAATTTCGTCCTGAATGCCATCGGCAAAATAGGCGTTGTCCGGATCGCGGCTTAGGTTTTCGAACGGAAGCACGGCGATGCTTTTTTGAGAGATGGACTCGCTTGTCTGCCGGTAAAATGGGAGTCGCCCAACGATCAGCATTGCGATAACCAGTAACAGAGCCCCGATGATGGTGAAGTCGAGAATCCGTCCAGTGGCGCGCTGACTCGATCTTGCTTGTGCCGGCTGGAGATCTTCCGTCCGCACAATCCCATCGGGGGTAAATTCGTAAACCCAAGCGAGTAGCATTGCGATTGGAAATCCGACGGCGAGCGCAACAACAACGAAACGCACCGCGTAATTGGGAATCTCAAAAAACGGGAATACCTGTGTGGTAAGCTGCGTGAGAAACCATGCAACGACTCCGTAGGCGACCGCTGCACGATAAACATTGCGCCGCTTAAGCTCAGTGAAGATGTTCTTTGTGTTCACTCTCCGCGCGTTATGAAGCGCTCGTCACCCGACTGATTGTGCCTGTTTTGCGCTCCACTCGGCAACGACAAAATGATATGAAGAGGCGCAAATGAGGCGGCCAGCATTCGCGAATCACGCGTTACTCTCTCTCTGCTCGCAGCCTTCGTTGTCACCTCTGCCCCTGCTAACTCGACGGAACAGACCAGGGTCCGCATCACAACTTGGAATCTGGAATGGTTTCCAAACGGCTCTGCTCACGACGCTGCGCCAGAAATGCAAGCACAACGGATCAAGGCAGCGGCAGATGTTTTGAGGCCGATTGATCCGGACATCATTTTGCTGCAGGAGGTCCGTGACTACGACGCATGCGCCCGCCTCGGTTGTCGAATCATGCAATCGGAGGAACGATGACCCTGATGGTACAGATGCGTTGCGACGGTGTATTCAAAACGCAAAGGACGAATACGAATCCTGCGTCGAAGAGTGCAAGAATTGATTATCATGCCGGCGTTTTCATAGCATCAGCAGCTTTTAATCTCGGTTGGACGCTGGAAAACACGTCGCAGAGTTTGAGTGCTGTCTCTATCGCTGACACAAGCTCAGGGGAACGAAAATCGTATTGGTCCGTAATGTGGAGACAGTGCACAGGCTTATCCGTCATGCGAGTGATCGCGTCGTACTGCTCCTTGTCGGCGCAAACGATTTCGTCTGCCCATTGGAGCAGTTGAGGAGTTACGCGTATCAATGCGTAATCGCCCAAGCCTACAGCCCGAGTGTTGCAACGGTAAGGCTCGTTACTCAACACCCAGGCAATGGTGGCACTGCGCAATATGCCAGCTGAACAAACGCACAACACGCGCCTGAAGTTTCCTTCGGATTTGCTCTTCATGTAACCAGTAATACCCGACGCAAATTACTTTGAACAGCGCCCTTTTTTGCCGGATCAGCACGCGCATGACAGTATCGGAGCGCCGACGGATAATCAGGCCTTGTTGAGCAACACCGGGATTAGCGAACAGCTCGGTCGGATGGAGCTGATGCTACATGCTGCTTCTTTGATACCGACCGAATCACATTGCGCTTCTAAAATGCCGAATAATTCGGCACTATTCGTGCCATGCAGCTTTTTAACCGCTTCCCGCCTCCCAGAAGAAATAGACTGTCTAGTCGGCGCAACATCGGAGACTTCCGCACCTAGGAGAACTTTTGTCGGATGCAATACTCACTGTTCACGCACGGCACCGCGCTCGAAATAGAAACACCTGATGCACTAGCCGGTAGCATCAAGGTGGGCTGGGGTACGCAAATTTTATTCAGAGAGCCTGTTGCTGAGAATGTTGAGGGACTGCCGGTATTCCCCAAAGTGGGTCCCGGCAGCTGGTTTCACATACCTTTACCATCTACCCTTACCACGTTTGGAAGAAGAAACCCTCGCCTAGAAAGCGTCACCCTGCTGTTTGAATCGCGTCACTGCCGGATCTTGCACGTACATGTGTACGATGGAGTCGATATTCTTCAGGAGTTCAATAATCTCAAGCTAGCAGGTGCTTTTTTGCGAAAAAGAAACTCAGAGGACATAAACCCGGAAGCCTCATCCCCAAACCGCCAAGAATTCAGCAATACACTTCCACTGGAAAAGTCACATAGAGTGTTCTCAGCGATCGGAATCTCATTCTACGCCTGTGCATTCTTCGAGGATTTCAATGAAGGTGGCTTTGCGCATGACCCGCACTTTCACGGTCCCTTTCCAGAATCGATTTTAACTATATCGGCAGCCGGTGGGCAGTTCGTTGTGGAAGATGACATCTTCGCCAGAGTTGTCGCGGTCGTGGAAGGGTTGGTGGGTCGGAGTCGCGAACCTTAAGGAAATTCGTCGGCCTCTTAGTCGCCCGGTTTGTTACGTCGCGGTTTGCATTCGTAGGGTCACTGCCTCGCAACCGCTCCCATGAGGCGTTCCAATTCGTAGAGGCTCCCACGCAAGCCAATTTCGCAGGCAGTATTAGAACAGCAGCCGGGCGATCATCTCGCGGCGCTTTCCGGTTTTTATATCATAAACCGATCTTCACGGCAGCCGGTCGCGCTATGATGGCCGCGTTTATCTGCCTAACCCTAGGCATTCATAAAGGAAGGAGTGACCTGCACAGACATTGTAAAGCGGGGCGTGTTCATTCAATCTCGATGCGCAGGCAGGCCGGCTGCCTGATGCTGTTGATCGTTTCTCTGTCGAGTGGTCTCACTCGTAATCCACACGCCTTGTCGCCAACGCGGAAATCCATCACGCAGGGCAGCGGTTCTGTATGGTAAACAATCGTATAAAATGCGACAGGAAGCGAGAGCAGCGCCTCAACAATAATTTTCATGCACAAGTCCGGATTGTCTCTGTAGTTCGCTTCCGAGATCTTTACAATGTTGGTTCCGACCGGCTTTGAGCAACTGTCACCGCAAGGATATACGTCCATACTGACGATCTTGACGAACTTGCCGCCAATTATGCTTTCGATCTTCGGATTGCAATGTCGCGCACCGGGCAGCGGCAAATCCTGTTCGCTCATTAAGTCTTGATACGGATTTTTGCGGGCGAAGTTCTCGAAACTTTGATCGTATCGGCGCCGTCTGAAACGTGGCTTGCCAACTTGTAGTGTTTTCCCACAAATTGCCCGCTATTGGGGCAGAAATAGATTGCACGTCGCAGGCTGTTTCTCGTTAGACCGACCCCATGACAGCCGCGCAGACATTTCGAGCTCTGTTAATCGTGCAGTTTGTGCTGCCTCATGGGCGAGGATTGTGCTGAATCATTCGCATTTAGGAAGCGGAATGATTCGCCCTTTCGCGCAAAATATTTGAGACTTTCGCGCTCCAGTTTCCGTAGAATTGGGTACGGGTCAGCATGGAGCTGCCTTGAGGTCTGCTGCCACTGTTCGAGCACGCAGGCAGTGTGAAGAACACATTCGGCGCCGCCTTGGCCGGGTGGCAAGTCTGGTTAAAAGAGCATTACCCGGATGCCGAGCAAAGGATTATTGGAAGGTCCCTTATAGCGACGTGAAAAGACAATTTAAAGAAAACCGAAAACGATGAGCATTGACCGAACATATTTTGGCCAACGGCGGGCCCAGCCAAGTATTCAGAAGATTGGACGCTGCGCTCGGTGCCGGCGTTGGGGAGCAAATGTATTTTCAGTGAAGGGTTGGCGCCACGTGAGATGTCTTCGATTGGACGAATTGGAAGCACCTCAACTCGCTCGCGAACTGTCATAATTAGCCTTCAATTTTTCGTTCTCCAAGCGGCCTGAGGACTATTCCAAATCTCGCAGAGGCGATTGCCGGTACGCTAGCAACGCGATTCGTATCGAGGTTGGTGATTGAGTTTGGAAAAGCGGGCTACCTTAGAGACGCGAGGAACTCACTTCGAGCTGTCGATGATCTGCTGCGCGTTCTTGATCGCGGATTCATCCGGCGCTTTGTCTTTCTTCAGAATGTCGATCGCCTTTTGCGCCGAGGCGGTGGCTTCTTTCTTGTTGCCAAGCTTCGCCTGAATCTGCGCCTTCTTGTAGTGCATAAAGTAGGCGTCTGGATTTTTTTCCAATGCCTGGTCGATCCACTTCGCCGCCTGATTCATGTCCTTGTTATTGTCGTAGTAAAAGGCCGCGGCCTGATAGGCGGTGCGCGGGTCGAGCGGAGTCTTTGCGCTAACGGCTGCATCGAGTTGCTTACTCACCTGCTCGACATCGTCCGTGGTCAACTTCACCGGCACGCGTGTTTTATCCCAAAGGAAATTAAGCGTTGCGGAAGCGCCTTTCACATCAGCCAGCGCGATGGTGAACGTCTCGATTGTGACCGGAAGCGGTTCCGGCTTCGCCGTGAGACGCGCGGCATCATTCTCCTGCTTATAATCGGCCGCGCTCTGCACCTTCGCGTCCTTCGAAAGGATGATGGTCCACTCGTCCGCTGTCGGAATCGTGAAGAGTGCGTACTCACCGGCCGGGATCTCCTTGCCGCCGAGCGTTACCGGGCCGCTAAACTTAATTTTGGTGACCGCGTTGGCGCCCGTGCGCCAGAGCTTCCCGTAAGGCACCAGGCCGCCAAAGATCTCGCGGTCGTTCTTGTTCGGGCGCGAATAATCCACCTCGACATCGGTCAACCCGACACGCTGCTTTACCACCGAGTGCTGGCTGGCCGAGGGGAACTCTATTTTTTTCTCCTCCGCTGCCCGTAGGTTGCCTGGCAGGAGCGCTCCCGCGAAGAAGGGAAGTGCGAATAAAGCGGAAAAGAGAAACGAAAGACGACGTGAGGATTGAATCATAATGTGCGGGATATGTTAAGATGTGATGATTTAAGCGAAGAAGATATCGCGGGGCGGCAGGAGTCAAATCGGTTTGCCTGGCCCATCGTTAGCCTTTCGTCGAATGAATATCGCCGTGCGTTCCAAAGATTGGCAATCCCACATGAACGAACAACGCGAGCTTATGTGTGCATCGTCGTGTAAAAAATGTGCCACACCGGCACGTCGCCATTGGGTCGCTGCGGTACGGTATGCGAGTCGATACGAGTGAAGTTCATGCCGTAAGCGGGATCTTAGTCACCAAAAAGTCACATCGAAATATCTTGCAAGAACTCAAGATGGGGCGCTTAAACGGTTGCATGAAAACCACTCCAAAAACGCGACCCAGCAATGTTACGCCCTTTGTTCTTGAAGGCTGCTGGCCGCTCGATGGCCTTGACCAAGCAACGCTGCGATCCCTTAGCAGGGCAGCGAAGCGAAAACGTGTGAGGGTGGCCGATGTCATCTACGAATCTGTCGAGTCGTTCGTCGCGAAATGCGAAGCTGAGGCCGAACTGGAAACGAAAATTATCAAGTTTCGACGCCGCTGATGCTGGCAACCTGATCGAGACGCACCAGCACGAGGTCGATTTCAAAGAATCGTAGTGTTTTCTCGTATTGTTTCCGCCCCTTGGGTTAATATGAAGCGTACGAGCGCCGCAGCAATCAAAGCGTTTTTCGTCAGTCTAGCCATCGCCGCATTGATCAGTGGCTTTGTGGTCGCGTATGCGCAGTCAGGCGACCTCGCCAATTGCGCACGGATTCGCGAAGTGTCGGGTGGCTGTGGGAAAAACTCGGGTCTTACAGAGGTATACGTCGACAATATGCACAAGGACCGATCCGTGCGGGCGACCGTTCGGAAGCATTCGCAAGAAGGCGACGAGGACACAGACTACGCTATTGCCGAAGGTGGCCAGCTTTTTGTCGGCTGCGGGGGCGGCGGCACCAGCTTTACTGTTGTCGGCTGCAAAGTGTTAAAGCGTGAACCTGAAAAAAGTGATGAGTGAGCAGTGTGGGAATTGCGCACGTGATGATGTTGAGAATCCAGTGATTCATAGAACGAACGTTGCTTGCCAAGTCTTCGTCTTTTTGGGCAGTCTTCTCCCCAAAGGGCAAGAAATAGATGACAAATTGCAATCTAAATCTCGTTAGGCATTCAAATTGCGTATGACCTTCGAATTATGGATGCTGGCGGCAAGCATCGCCCTGGGCATGATTCATCTTATCGCCAGCTCACATCTCATCAGTTGGCAACGCGGCTATCGTTGGACTGCTAGCAGCCGCGAAGAGACGGTTCCGCCACTTCGCGGCTTGGCGAACCGTGTGGATCAGGCGACCACAAATTTTCTTGAGACATTTCCGTTCTTCGCCGCGCTGGTGCTTATTGCGCACGTCATTAACCATCACAGCGCGCTTACCATTTGGGGCGTGCATCTCTATTTTTGGGCGCGCCTGGCATATTTGATCGCCGCGGCAATCGGCTTGGGTCTGGTGCGTTCGCTTGTATGTTGGAACACAGCTTTCGCCGGTATTGCGTTGCTCTTTATCGCGCTGTTCTGACTTTGCGCAGTAATGAAGCCGAGTGAAATGAAAACAAAGGGAGTTGAGATGAAAATATTCTTCACAGCAGCAGGTGTCGTTTGCCTTTGGATGACGCTTATCGCCCAAGACACGTCGCCGAAGCAGGAAAGCAGAACACCGTTCATGGTGTCATTGACGGACTTAAAATGGGTCGAATTACCTGAGAGGAAGGGCATGCAATTTGCCCTTCTCTCGGGTGATCCCAAGACCGGACCCTATACGCAAATGCGCAAAGTGCCCGCAGGCACTGATAACGGTTTGCATTCTCATAGCAGCGAGATCAAGAACGTAATAATCAGCGGAGTCTGGTATACGGGGCCCGACGCGGCCTCGGCCAAAGATTTCGGTCCCGGCTCAGTCGTGGTCATGCCCGGCAACTGGATGCACGTGAGTGGCTGCCGTGCGGGAACCGATTGCCTCTTTTATCAGGAGGGTAAAGGTAAGTTCGACTTCAAGCCGGCTGCAGACCAATCTCGCAACAAATAATGCCATCGAATCGTTAGGCGACTTCGAGCTTTCAATGGAGTCAAGTCGCCTAACCAAACGATGTCGGGTATTGAAAGCTGGATTAGAGCATTCCCCCTACCCTGGGTATCTCAACGATTATTCGTGACCACTTGCGGTGCCAGTTTGCTCGCCTCGAGCTGCGCGCTCACTTTCTGCAGGCCCGCGGTGAGCGCTTCAATTTGCTTTTGCTGGCCCGCGACAATCGCTTGGAAGTCCTTTTGTTGCTTGGCTAAGCTCGCTTGCAAAGCTTCCACTGTGCGATGCTCTTTGAGAAATTCGTTGAGCAACATCGCGTTCACCGCTTCGTAGCGAACGGTGTAAGGTTTTCCTTCTTGGTCGCGCACCACCAGGTCCGGATTCACTTTTTCCACGTCTTCAGCCACTAGGCCGAACTGGGATATTCCTGCTGGGTCAATCTCCTTTTTGTATCGGAATGTAACCGGCTTGAGCGCGAGAAGAACTTCGCTGGCTTTATCCATCGGCTTGATATTATCCTTGAAGCGTTTTGAAGAAGTGGTCGTACCGAGCTTATGGCTTGCATTAATGAAGAACCGGGATTCCGCTGGCAGACGTTTGGTTGAAGATGCTTCCGATGTAGCAGGCGTTGCTCTCGCCAGCGACGCCCACCATTCCTGAGCCGATATAGACGTTGCCTGATCCGTCGTCTGATTGAAAGCGGCAAAAGCACCCAGCGCGACATTGTCGCTGCCAGTGCTGGATTCCAGTGCGCCTGTGCCAATCGCCGTGTTTCCACTGCCGGTACTGTTGCTCGACAACGCGAGGTTGCCGACGGCCACATTGTCTTGGCCTGTCGAGTTGAATTCCATCGCGCCCGTGCCAAAAGCACTGTTGGCCTCACCATCACTATTGTTCGTCAGCGCGAAGGCTCCAAAGGCCGAGTTGTAGCTGCCGAGACCAGTTCCGCTCAAGTCATTGACATACAGTGCCTGATAACCAGCGGCCGTATTTGAGATACCAGTGTGGTTGCTTTGGAGAGTACCTGCGCCGAGGCCCGTGTTGAAGAGGCCGACGGTATTGGCGAAAAGCGCGAAAGCTCCCGTGGCCGCATTGCCGCCGCCGGTGGTGTTGCTAAACAGGGCGTATACTCCATTGGCCGTGTTCTCGCCTCCCGTGGTGTTGCTATAGAGTGCATTGACCACCGTTGGCCGTATTACTTGAACCAGTGCTGTTCAAAAACAGCGCATTAACGCCGACGGCCGTGTTGAGGTACCCGATGGTGTTACTTTTGAGCGACGAGAAACCAACGGCAGTGTTGTAATAGCCGCTCGTGAGACTCAAAAGGGCGTTTTGCCCTTCTGCCGTGTTGCCTCCGGGGTAGCCGCCGTCCGGTGGCGGACTGACGGCCTGCATGTTTTGCACGAGCGCAAAGCAGACAAGTGCGAATGTGATTAGAACTGGCGGAGTGTCGGTTTTCATATCCGGGAGTTTCGGAAAAATCTCGCCAGCCTGTCGAGGCTATTCGCCGGAAGCACGAATCAACGGGCCGGGGAGCATGATTCTCCCCAGATCAGCTCCACGCATAAGTTGTATGCAGCAACAGTGGCGATTTGCTACCCGCCCGGTTTTACCTTTAGGTTGAGCGATGCGTTACACTTTTGTTCCTGGAAATTGCCTGGTCATCAGTCTGGTTTTGGCGCTTTCCCATCTTGCTCCGGCCCAAAATAAAGAGCTAACGGCGGACGAAAGTATCCCGATTCCCAAAGTGGAATTCGACGCTCAGGGCGAGCTCAAGATCACTGCTTCACCGAATTCCTCGCCTAACGACTTCGATTTCCTGGTCGGAAAATGGAAAATGCACAACCGGCATCTGGATAAGCGGCTGGCCAATTGCCGCGACTGGACGGAGTTCGATTCCTCGGATGTGAATACGAAGATTCTAAACGGCGCCGCCGACATGGATACATACTCCACCACGCAGTTTCCCGGAATGGGAGGCAAACTTTTCGAAGGTCTCACCTTGCGATTATTCGACCCGAAAACACGACTTTGGAGTCTCTACTGGGTCGCGAGCAACACGGGCAAGATCGATCCTCCCGTTGTCGGTTCGTTCGACCAAAACGGTGTGGGCCATTTTTTTGGCAAAGACACGCTCAATGGCAAACCGATCCTTGTCGTCTTTCGCTGGGATGCGCGGAACAAAGAACGCCCTGTGTGGGGTCAGGCCTTTTCACCAGATAACGGCAAGACGTGGGAATGGAATTTCTTTAACGTCTCGGAACGGCCCAAGGATAACCACTAAGAGCCAGGATGGCTTATGATGTTTTCTTGCCGCGAAAACACGCTTCGGGCTTCCCGTCTATCTCGCAGCTTCCCAATCTGCTCGATTCTCGTTAGGGATTGTTGACCACTTGCGGCGCAGGTTTTTGCTTAGCTGAGCGGTCACCTTCTGGATTTGTGCAGCCTGTTCCTTCACTGTTGCAGTGAGAGCCTCGATTCCAGATTTTAATTCGGCGATCTTGCGCTCCTTGTTCCTCCATTTTCTCATGTGCCTTTAGAAACTCGTTGAGCAACATCGCGTTCACCTGCTCATAACGCACGCTGTAGGGTTTTCCTTCTTTGTCGCGCACGACCAAATCACGATTCACCTTTTCCACCTCTTCGGCCACGAGTCCAAACTGCGGGATGCTTTGTGGATCTATTTCCTTCTTGTAACGGAAGGTCACTGGTTGCAGCGCAAAGAGCGCTTCGCTGGCTGTGTCCATGCGTTTAATCTCCTCTTTAAAGCGCCGAGAGGAGGTCGTCGTACCAAGTTTGCCGCTGTTGTTAATGAAAACAGCAGCTCCTCCGGCCGAGGTTTGGCCAAAGATGCTGCCGATATAACAACTGTTGCTTACGTTCGCACCACTGACGTTATCGCCGATACAAATAACGTGATCGGCGGTAGTGACGCTGGTGCCCGCTGAACGGCCCAAGCCCGTGTTGTTGCTGCCAGTGGTGAGGCTACCCAGGGCAAAAAGGCCAATGGCCGTGTTGTAGTCGCCGGAGTCGTTGTGTAAGAGCGCTTGATAACCGGTGGCCGTGTTGCCGCCGCCAGTGGTTGTGTCCTGAAGTGCGCCAACACCGTCAGCCGTGTTGCTCGTTCCATCCATATTGCTTTGGAGCGCCTGATAACCCGTAGCCGTATTGACGATGCCGGTGGTGTTACTCTGGAGCGCTTGCACGCCGGTGGCTGTGTTTTGGTCGCCGACGGTGTTGGATTGCAGCGCAAAAGCTCCGACGGCCGTGTTGTCGTCGCCCGCGGTATTGTTTACCAGAGCAGGATTGCCGTTGGCCGTGTTGCGGCTGCCGGTGTTGTTGTAAAACAGCGCGGCATTACCCGTGGCTGTGTTCCTTTCACCGGTTATGTTGGAAAAGAGCGCGTTAGATCCATTGGCAGTGTTGAAGTCGCCTTCGGTATTGCTAAAAAGAGCGAACGCTCCACTGGCCGTGTTTTCCTCCCCAACGGTGTTGCTTAACAGTGCTCCAGCGCCAATCGCTGTATTGCTGCCTGCGCTGTTCACAAGGAGTGTCCCTGCGCCGATACCCGTGCAGAAGTTGCCGTCGGTGAGGCTTAGAAGCGAGTATATACCGACTCCCGTATTGTAACTGCCGCTGGTGAGACCTAAGAGGGCGTTCTGACCTTCCGCGGTGTTGCCGCCAGGATAGCCGCCGTCTGGCGCTGGGCTTACTGCTTGTGCCGTATACAAAAGCGCGAAGCAGACGAGCATAGGAATAAAAAGCAAACACAGAGTATTCATTTTCATAGTGTGCTCGGATTTGCCTCTTTGTCGCTCCATATCGCATGACAAAGTGATAAGAACGCCCAGCAATGAGGCACACGAGAATATCCGCCGTGCTATGGACGCTTTCTCGGTTTCGATTTCTGGATGTAGCGGTGCTCAGTTGATCAAATTGCAGTACCTGGAATCCCGTCATTTTTGAATCATATTCCGTCGAGTGCGCGTGAGTTTCCCTGCGCGTCCTGCACGCCATAAAGGCAATTCCTACTCCGAACAGGGCTATCAAGAATCGTCGCCTGAGCCCCCTGTTGGGCGTCACAGCATTGAAGAGTACTGTTCAAGCCGCCAGAAGCCGGACTCCTGGCGAGGTAACTTCAATGTGTTTGCTGCCGAGTGCGCCCGCGCGAGGCGCGGAATCTACGCAACAGAATGAATCCGTTCTGGCGGCGAAAATGGATTGGCGGCGTACCACCGGCATGGACGTGGCGTGCAGACTCTTACTGAGTCGTGTATGTCCCAGTGACGATCCCCGAATTACTCAATCCCGTTTTGAACGCCATGGCCCTTAACGTCCTTCCGAAGACCGTAAGGGCGTCTCCTTTCGACGCTGTTATTATGTGCGGGCCAGTTGGCGTCGGCGGAGTACCGTCATCCGTCCAGCTCAAAGAAGCTCCCAATGTTTTCGTCTCTATTGTGACCTTAATGTCTTGCCCGGGGAGACCGGTCCCGTTTGGGGGAGTCAGCGTCGGCGTCGCGCACTGCGTGAGTTCTTCTTTTTTTTCGCAAGCTGACAGAATCGTCAGTGCGACGCCCGCACAAATAATCCCAGTTAGTATTTTCATGTGTTTTCTTTCTTTGTGTAAACAAGCCTTTCGTTCACGGGTTAACCCTGCGGGAAGAGAGTCAGGTGGAGCTCTGGGAGTAGCCTAACGAACTTAGCGCTTGCATGATTCTGCTGGTCCGAAGTGACGCTGTCAATAGCAATTTTTGAGCAATCTTAAGCCTCAGGTGCGAAATAAATGGGGACAACGTAATTCCCAACTGACTAGCCAGCGCTGACGGGCGCTCGTTTTAGTTTCCACACAGCAACAGCAACGTGATATGAACAATCGCAACGAATCGCGCTTTAATCGTTCTATTCGCGTTCCTTGTCGTTGGCGCGGCGCTTGGTTAATCGCCAACGGACGTCCGAATCACTACTTGGAAGCTGGAATGGTTTCCAAACGAATCCCCCGCACTGAAAAATAGATGCTGTATCCCGTAAGGCGCGAGAAATGATACAAGAACAAGTTCGGCGGCACTCCCGCCACGTGCGGGTCTTAGTGATTATTTGGCGACCACTTGTGGCGCAGGTTTGTTCGCTTCAAGCTGAGGGGTCGCCGTCTACTCTTTCGGAATCTAGCCGGAACGGTCTCGCCACGTAGGAACCGCTGCAGAAGTTGTCGAGCGCGTCGTTCGTTTTGTCGCTCGTTCCACCACCGATTGATGCCAGAAGGATGTGGAAAGATCAAAAACCGGCGTCCATAAATGCTTATCTCCGCCAGAAAAGGTAAGTCGCGGAATCCGAAGCAGTGCGCAACGTTTTTACCGAGCAGAACAATCCGCTCGACCCGCCAATCTAAGAGGATGTCGGCGGCGTTGACCCTGCCTTTTGCGTGGTCGAACGTGTCGCCTTTGCCGCCCTTTCCGTTGTGCGTGTTAAGGTGCTTGCGGCGACACGCGATCAGCTCGTCGTAACTCATTCCGGCGAGACGCGCGATTTTTTGCCCGTTTGGGCCGGCGAGTGGCTTGCGCGGGTCGCCGCGTCGCGACGGCGCTTGGCCAACCAGCCCGATCTTGTGCGTCTCAATCCTTTTCTGTCTCATGATTTGCCAAGTCACGGTAGAGCGCTGGCGGACTTTTGCGAACTAATCTCTTACTCCGCGTCCGAACAAGGGCATCCAGCATTTCACCCCTCGGCCACCCGTCGTTAGGGCCTTTCGTGTTTCCTGACGCGCGACTAAAAGCTCCAAGCAGGTGTGTCGCGCGGGAAGGAAATACGATCCTCCATGTTTATTCTACGGAAACGGCGGAGTGAAGTTCTTGCTATTCCGGCGGCAGCAGAATGACGCAGAGCCGAAAACTCGTCGATTGGCGACCACTCGTGGACCGACTCGCGCCGGAAAGCGACGACCATGCCGCCAAAACCAGCTAGCGTACCGCATCTGCGCGGCTGTGCTAAGAGATTCGACCGGTTCCCTTAGCTCACTGGTTGGCGACCACCTTCGAAGCAGGCTTGTTCGCTTCCAGCTGCGCGCTCACGTTTTGCAGGCCCGCAGTAAGCGTTTCAATTTGTTTCTCCAGTTGCTCGACTTTGCGATGTTCTTTCAAAAACTCATTGAGCAACATCGCGTTCACCGCCTCGTAGCGCACGGTATATGGCTTCCCTTGTTTATCGGGCAGCACCAGCGCGGGATCCACCTTTGCAACTTCTTCGGCGACCAAACCAAATTGCGGTATTTCGCTGGCGTCGGTCTTGTAATGGAACGTAACCGGTCGAAGTGCCAGGATCGCTTCACTGGTTTTCTCCATGGTGGCAATGTCTTTCTTAAAGCGCTCCGAAGAAGCAAGGGTGCCTAGCTGACCAGTGTTAGACACGATGACTGGCGCCGTGGTGCCGCTTTGCGTAGTCACGCCAAAGATGTTACCGATCCAGGTGGTTTCGTCCACGTTTGCACCCCCGACACCGAAGCCAATACAGACAACGTTACTGGCCGTGGTGACGCTGCCACCCGAGTCAGTGCCGATGGCGATATTAGTCACGCCGTTGGTATTGTTTGCGAGTGCACTGCGACCGATCGCAACATTGCTTTCACCGGTGGTATCGTTAAGGAGCGCTTCCCGCCCGATTGCTGTATTGTTGCTGCCTTTGTGTGATTAGCGAGCGCACTCGCACCCACGGCCGTGTTGGCACCCCCAGTCGTACCGCTAGTAAGAGCGTCGCGCCCGACAGCTGTGTTGTTGTTACCTGTGGTGTTGGTAGTCAATGCAAACCCTGCATTTGCTGTGTTGCCGAAGCCGGTGGTGTTGTTCAAGAGCGCCGCAGCACCTGTGGCGGTATTTCCGTCTGCGGTATTGAGCACGAGCGTTCCGGCACCAACGCCGGCGTTGAGGCCACCTGTGGTGGCGCTTGCGAGCGAAAGCCAACCAATTGCTGTGTTGAATGTGCCGCTGGTGAGACCAAGAAGCGCGTCCAAGCCTTCTGCGGTGTTGCCATTGGGATAGTCGCCGTCCGGCGGCGGACTAACCGCCTGTACTTTGGCGGCGAGGCCAATAAAGATTGCCAACGTGATAACAAGTACCTGGTGTGATAACTTTGCGCTGAGCTAACGATTTCATAATATGGTTGTTTCTTTTCCGCTGTTGATTGAATGATTTCAGATCTGAAAGGAGCGAAAGAACCAGCCAAGGTCCCTCGGCCCAAGTCAGATCCAGCTGTTGCCGCGTGTGGCAAAAATCTCGCTAACGCGTCAAATCAATTCGCTGCAGCAAGCATCGCCCGCCTTACGTTTCCAAGAGACAGTCAGCTTTTTCATCGCCAGAGTGAGATTGAACACCTTTGTCCATGTCGCGTCGCTTTTTGCTGCGAAGATCGTCACTTGATTTCGGAGTTTACCGCTTACGTCTTAGATCCTCCCTGTTGTTCTTATTGAGTGAGGCTCGCCTACCACAGTCATTCGCGTCTGAATCTCTGTCCATCAATTGAGCAGGCTCGTAATCACTCGATTCACGGAAAGCGCTTCCTGTTGTCCAGTTAATGTCGGAATGTCTTACAATCGTCCGAATACCTGGCCAATCAGTAAAGCCGTAGTCGGTCCTGTTGCCGTTTGCCGAGCACAATAAAGCAACGGTCTGACAATCTCAGCAAAGACAGACGTGTGCCGAATAAAATCCATTAGGGCGTGGACACGCGAGTTTCTGTTCGCAGCCGTTTCCCTATAAGGGGCTAAGATTCAATACGGGCTGCCTGCTTATTAGTGACAGCCTAAGCTGAAGTTATCTTATGGCAGATCGATCTAATTTTTGGAGTATGGTCGATCGCACCAAGCCCAGCAAGCTTCGCGTCTTTGCGGACCGCGAACTTCGGGATTGTGAGGATTATTTCCTGGAAATTCAGTCTCACCCGACGCTTCCTCCAAATGAAATTATAACTGCATCGGAACGACTGGCACTTATACGCAGTGAGATCGATGTAAGACATAGCGACGCCAAGCACCGGCAAACTCAGCGCCTCGCACGCTGGGCAATTGCGTTTGGAATGGTTTCGATGGCAGCGGCAATTACCTCTGGAGTTGCCCAATTTTTCGCACACAAGCCACCTCGCGAGCATGCGACTATAGGAGCGCCAATTGTCGCTACACCCAGCCCTATGGAAGTGCCAACTCCCACGCAGGAGGTTAGTGCCGCGTCACCAACCGTTATGCCAGAGCTTAGTGCCGCGTCAGCAACCGCTATGGCAGATGTTACTGCCGCGTCACCAACCGCCACGCCAAAGTTCACTGCCGCCCCAACACCGAGACGTACGCCGACAGAGCAACATCGCAAAAAGCGCCGAACTCGACCCGAGGCGACGAAAGGAAGAGACCCAGTCGGCGAATTATTGCGCTCGCTCTTCCCGCCCAAGCCGACTCCAAGAAAGAGCCCGAGATAGCAAAGCTAGCGCCGCGGCACAAATTTCCGCGACGTTGGTAGCAATCCTACGTTGCGGCCCGCCCAGTCGCGCATGAATTTGCCTGCTATGGCTTCGTCAGTACCAGCTTTAAAGCGCAATTGCTCTGGCCTGAAAGCGCGGGATATTATGACAACCCTTCGAACGTTGTAATTCGAGAGTGGCTCTCACCGCTGCTAAGCGACAATGCTTAACACGACCGTACGCGATCGTCAGGTGTCCGCTCATCTGTACGCGATCGGAACGGTAAACTTCAGCCGATTCACTGACGAATTTTCGATGCTGCCTTTGGTCTTTGGCTTTGGTGCTGGCGGCGATAGGACCATGATACTGGCAGTGGCTCCGTTTTCGCTAGCGTCTGAGATAGTAACCGCCACATCGAACTCGACTAAAAAGACGCCATCAGCGCCCCCGAACGTGCGAAGAATTTTGGGGTCTCTTTCGCCGACATCAACTCGTGGGGCGACGCACCTGTCATAGTTTTTGGCAGTTGAAACTCCGGCCGAGATCTGGCACAGCGTAGTTGTAACGAAGTCTTGAAGATCCATATTGCTTCGCTTTTTCGACTCCGTTTTCCGATTCTCGGACCGGTGCGCCGCCAGTTTGACTGATGCTTTTGGGCCCTTAGATCTTTCTACGGGAATTGGGGAATGAAGTTTCCGAAAAAGTTCAATCATTGTCTCAATCAGTGCAGGTTTGAATGTTTTTTGGGGTTTTTCGCCATTGTTGTATTACAACTTTTACCCGCGTATTTCATTTTTGGGTCTGATCCCTTTCCAAACCATTAGAAAAGCGCCTGGCTTTGCAGCACGACAGTGATGGGAAAGGAAAGTTTCGCCTCGCAGTTTTCGCCAAACACACAGAAATTGCCGAATTAGGCGATCAGCTATGTATATCGAACGAAGGCATAACCTCGGCAAAGAGGAAGCAATTCACAAAATCGACAGCTTTCTTGACGACTTAATGCGCCGCCAGTTCCCGGGCGGCATCACTATCAAAGAACCTTTCAAGAGCTGGTCCGATGAGGCCATGCACTTCTCTTTCAAGGCCAGGAAGGGTTTCATTGGCACCACGATCTCCGGCGTCATCCGGGTAAACGACGACTCTGTAATCATGGACTCCGACTTGCCAGGGCTGGTGACCGCCTTTGTTTCCGAAGAGACAATTCGGGATGTAATCAACAAACAGTTGGACGGTTTATTTCCGGCTTAAGCTATTTTGCGAGGCGAAAAGGTGGTTGTGTACGCCGATGAAAAACTAACTGCTTTTGTGGAACTCGAATTGGCGGTTTGCGCTTGCGGTGAATTACCTTGATCAGCTCACAAAATTCTGAAAAACTCGTCGCCGTTCTCAAAAGATCTGATCTCGGGGGTCGGGTAAGAAAGCCCCTTCTCGGTGTTTTCTTTCCCTCATTCAGGCGCTGATCATTACGACCGATAGAAAAAAAGGACATCTATGAAATTATTGAGATTGGAAAAAACAACTCTGCTTACAAGAAAATCTACTAACCGATCTCGCCTGCGATCCGGTTTATTCCTTGCAGCCCTCGCCCTGGCTTATTCTGCACATTCGCCCATCACTCAAGCGGTCACCCCGCCACCGGTTGGAGGCTATTCCGGTCAAAACACCGCGACGGGCGATTATGCCCTCTTCAACCTCACAACCGGCACCCGAAATACGGCCATTGGTTTTTGGGCGCTCAATACCAACACAACCGGCGGCAAAAACACCGCCCTTGGTTTTCAGGCACTGGTCGATAACACCACCGGTAACAACAACATCGCATTGGGTTATGCGGCAGGGATTTTCACTGCGGGCGATAACAACATTCATATCGGCAACGTTGGTGCCGAAGAGTCGGACACCATCCGCATCGGCACGGTGGCTGGTCGCGGCATACGCGAATTTCAGAGTAACACTTATATCGCCGGCATCAGTGGGGTAACCATCGCAGGAGGCGTACCCGTTATCATAGATGCCAACGGTCACCTTGGCTCAACAACGTCCTCGGAGCGTTTCAAAGACGGGGTCAAGCCGATGGATAAAGCCAGCGAAGCAATCCTCGCTCTCAAACCGGTTACCTTCCGCTACAAGAAAGAGTTTGATCCGAATGGCATCCCGCAATTTGGCCTTGTGGCTGAACAGGTAGAAAAGGTGAATCCCGATCTGGTAGTGCGCGACAAAGACGGAAAACCCTATAGCGTGCGGTACGACCAAGTGAACGCGATGCTGCTCAATGAATTTCTCAAGGAGCACAAGACAGTGCAGAAGCAGGGAGAGACTATTGCGCTCCTGCAAAAGCAGATTGAAGCCCTCACTGTGGGTCTTCAAAAGGTGAGCGCACAGCTTGAGGCAAGCAAACCTGTACCGCAAATCGTTCTCAATAATTAATAAAGCCGGGTCGCTTAGTCGCTCAACTCTAACTTCGTCACCGGAGCGGGTAATCAGCCCAGGCTGTCACAATTTTGAGAAGGCGTACGGTTGCTACCGTGGAGGAATCCGGAGCCGGATCTCATAGACGCCGCGGCCGAAGGTCGCCGCCACCAGCGTGCGGTTTATAGGCAGGAGCTGCAGCCCATGCACGATCGTGCTGGGCAGGCCTCGTCCGAACAGCGCCCAGTTCGTTCCCAGGTCGGTCGAGAAAAAGACACCTCGCGTCGTGCCCGCATACAACGTCGGATGCCGAAGCCGCCAGTCGACCGCCAGAGACATCACAGCCAGATTTGGGGGGATCCCCGTATCGAGCTTCGTCCACACCGACCCTCCGTTATTAGTCATCCAGATGCGCCCCTGGGCCGGGTCGCCAATGGGAACAGCCTGACCAGGTTGATCACCTTTGCCGGGCGCCATTTGGATGAACACGCGGTTGGGATTTGCCGGGTCGATCACGATGCCCAGCGTCTCGTTGCCCGATGCGAGCGGGAAACGCGGATTGCGTTCCAGCCAATTGGTCCCGCCGTCAAAGGTGGCGAAGAAGCGGCCGTCCTCAGTAGCGGCATAAAGGGTCTCCCCACGCGACGGCGCAATGGCGACCGCGGTGATGCTGGCGGGCCCGCCGTTGGAGCCTCCCGTCGGGGAGAGCTTGTGACTAATGCGCGTCCAGCGTGAGCCGCGATCGAGCGTCTGCCAGACACTCTGGCCACCCAGAACCAGCCGTGACGGCCGACCTTCGTCGAGAGCGAACGCGTTGTAGGTATCCTGATTATACTGGTCGCTGACCGGAAACTCGTTTCTGTCGATCCCGGTGTAGGCGGAGCTCCATTGGCTTCCGCCATCGGTCGACCGAGTCACGAATCCACTACTGGTCGGGGCCAGGTTGTAGACAACGGCGGAATCGCTCGGGTCGATCAGCACCTTGCCGACTTCCGAGCCCGTCGATGCGTAGATCCACCTCGGCTCACCGGTGAACTGGACGACCTTGCCCTGGTCCTGGCTCACGCCAAAGCCGCGACGCGGGTTGCGGGGATCGAGAGTCACATTATAGAAGAGGCAATTGCCCAGGTTGCCCTGCTTGGAGACAAAAATCGGATTCGGCTCGAGCGGAGCGACACTCCGTTGAATGCCGCGGTCGCCCACATACGCGAGCGCTCCGGGTACTGTCGAAGTACGCGTTCACAGGGTCTTCCTGCATGAAAAGCGTCGTCCAAGTCTGGCCGTAATCCGTGCTCGCGACGAAGTATGGCTCATGGGCATTGGCATAGACGACGTTTGGAGCGCTCGGGTCCACGCCCAGCACGACGTGCCAGGAACGGTAATCCTGCTGCGAGCCGAAGTGTTCGGTCGTTGGCAGGGTCAGCGCCGACCAGCTATTACCCGCATCGGTCGTCAGAAAACGCTGGAGGTTGGGATTTGCGGACGTGTTGCCGGGCTGATAGATGGTCGTATACAACGTCTGCGGCGCGGACGGAGCCATCGCTAGCGCGATCCATTCACCAGTGAAGATGCCGTTGGTCAGCAATTGCCAGCTCTCCCCGCCGTCGACGCTCTTGTACACGCCATCCTTGGTCGGATCCGTCGCATAGACCAGGCCGGCGTAGAGCACTAGCGGATTGCTCGGATCGATGACCACGTCAGTCGCCACCGAACCCGGCGCCGTCTCCGAGGTCAAGTTCACCCATGTTGAGCCAGTAGTTTGTGAAGTTAAGGCGATAGACGCCCCCCGCGAGTGGGGTCCTGACTGTGGCAGTGCCCCGGACCGCAACATAGATGGTGTTGGAATCGGTCGGATTGATGACCAGTGCACCGAAGAGCGCGGCGGAGAAAACGTCGCTGAACAGGTATTCCCAGTGCGCGCCGCCATCGGTCGTCTTGAGGATGCCCCCGTTCGGTCCGCTCGCCGCCGCGTACAGGATGCTTGGATCGCCAGGATACAGAGCCAGACTCTTGCCGAAGATGTCGAAGCTGGGGAAGCTGTCGGTAAGCGGGACCCAGGTTGGTCCGCCCGCGTCGGTGGTCAGATAGTTTGTGGTCTTCCAGACTCCGCCGTCTCCGCCGACGTACATCACATTGGCGTCGGTCGGGTCGCTCACGGCGATATCGATTCGACCGGACACGACAGTGGATAACATAGGGTTATAGACCGGTGCCGGGCCCAAAGGCTTCCAGGTAGAGGTTTGTAGGCTTGTCGCCCCCCAAGCCTTTGCGGAGACACCGGCTCCGAAGAACAATAGCATCAGCGCGACAGTGGCCTTCTTCATACCCCACCTCCACGTCTTGTATCATATTTAACGGACGTCAGCGTCCGGCTTAAGTCTCTATTCATCGGCTTGCCTTCGTAGTAATTCGTTTACACCGGTCAAACGAGAGTTCGGCCCAATTATTGCGTTTTTCAAAAGCGTATTTTTTTGGAACCTAATCCTTTGGAGTTTGAATCCTGCTTTGGGCGGGATGAGGTCGAGGATAGTCTGTTAAAGACAGGCCGCCATATGGGACCTTAGTCTTACTAAACTTTAGTATAATACCGGAAGGTCGGTGAACGTTCTGACTCGCGCCATTGCTAGCCGTTCACACCATTTTGTTATTGGATTGCGGAGAATAAGAAAGTCACAATCCATCGCGTGTGGTAATGGGAAATAATCGCGGCCAATCTCCGTAAAGCTAGACGGACGCGAGGGTAGGATCAGTAGTGCGCAGATTGAGATGAACAAGTTCGCCACAGACGAATCCGCCGTGGTGCCCTCGTAGCTGATATTCCGGAGCATATGTCAATATTTCATGTTTTTCGCATTTTTCGAGAGGTGCGCAGCGCGAAAGTCGCCGCAAAAACGAATACTTATTAGTTAGGCTCCGTTAAAACGCGGCTGGAATCAGAGTGCAAAGACCTTTGATTGTCTGAAGGAGCTAAGGATGAACTTTGAGGAATTTCAAAACCAATCGCGACTCTATGTAATTGGCGCACTGGAGCCTGAGGAGTTGCAAGAATTTGAGAGAGAGCGCAAAACGTGCGGCAAAAAGGCGGAAGATTTCGTCATCCAATGCTACGCATTGCATGAATCATTCACGCTTAGCTTGCGCACCGCGGCGGTATCCACCGTCAAAGAACGGGTCATGGCGATGGTGCGAGAACGCAAACAAGTGACGAATGGGCGAAATCCGGCGGATACTGCATTGATCGCGGCCAGTAAATAAGCCGACAGGCTCGTCACCTTTTCATCCGACGATGACTCCGGGTTCTCAAAATCCGTCCTTTGCCCCGGGAATCGAGTAAGATGATCGGCTAATTGAAGTTGGGGGCTGTGTTTCAATTCGTTGTTGCTAGCGATGTATTGTTTTGGACCGCAAGTGGTGAATGGCACTGAGCACTGGCTGATAAGCTTCTCCTTTGACTAGCCAGGAGACGGCGAATGCGACAATCGCGCTTGCCTCAGGGATAAAGATGGGGGCATCGGTGATCAGGGAGCTCGCGGCCCAGATGACGGACCCGATCATCACTACTCCGCACCAAAGGCACACACGATCGCGCCGTTGCTTATCAAGTGGTTGCTTCTGCTTGGGAACGTTTGATTTGCGGAAGAGCCAAACGGCAAAAAGGATGAACGATAGGAACAGGATGATTGCTGACACATAATGCACCGTCCTTAGTCCAGAATTCCACCAAGGTAGCGGCGAGAGCCCTTTTGGGGCTGTAGTCGGGCACAGGGCGACGCCGAGGGCGGCGGCGCCGCCGACACAGCCGACGACGCGATCTGCAAGCACGTGTTCGTAGCCCGGGTAAGTGAATAGAAAGAGCGACAGAGCAAAGAGCACTCCGACAAAAATGCCGACCGCCCCAGTGTAGTAGTAGGCGCTCACAGAGTCGAGAAGAGTCCAGCGAGGAAGCGGGGCATTGGGGCGAAGCCCAGCTACCAAGTAAAGCAGTATCGGCAGCAGGAATCCAAGAACGCCAATGATGCGGCGATGAGCTTGCTGAGAGAGATCCCTGGGTGGATCATTAGTCGTCTTCATGGTGCATAAAAGACAAGTGTGTTCAAAAGCAAACTAGGCTTCCCGAGCGAACGGTGAATGCGAGTTGTGGACAGAAATGCGGTGCGCATCAAAAAGTCGTAAGAAATTCTGCGTGATTTTACGAGCCAAAAAGCACCCTCGTTTTGTCTCCACACAGCAATCACGAAATGATATGAACAGGCGGAGTGAAGCGCGCTCTGTTTGTTCTATCCGCCTCCGCGGATCACGGCAGCATCAGGCCAGATCGTACACGTTATTCAGGTGTTGGATAATACTTTCCGCGTAACCTCAGGCTAGATTTCCCGTAGTACAAAGGTAAAGGGGCCGCGAATGAGTTCTCAATGACGAGAAGTCACGCGAGACCGAAACAAAAAAAGGGAAACCGCCAGGCCGGAGATGACCCAGCGTTTACTCCACGCGATGTCACGGCAGCGCAAATACCAGTTGCGCCACATGCGTGCCGGATTGTGTTGTTACTGTAGTCATCCGGCAGCTAGTGGCAGCTTGTTTTGCGAGCTGCACCGACGGAAGCGAAACTTAGAAAACAGAGAAAAGCAGCGCAAAAGATTTAAGCGAAAGATTCGATACCTTAACGCTGAAAGCTACAGATTCACGGGGAGCGACGCTTATGAGCGTAAAAGCGCCCATATTTTCCGATCCGCGATGGTGAGGAGTCGAAAAGTAGCAACAAAGTAGCAGCGGCAAAACACACGCTTCTCCCAGGGTCTGGTAAAATAAGAGCCTATCGGCTTAGTCGCGGAAAATGCGCTCTCGTCGATCTCCACGACTCATCAGATGATAAATGGCTCCCTCATATTGAATTCGCAGCTGCCGAGCCATGCGCAGCATCCAAGCAGAATCAGCCAATTGTGTCAATAGTGAGGACTGGGATTGCCCTGATTGTACGGACAGTTGGTTAAGGGTGATTTTGGTTTAGTTGGGATTCAAAATTGATTGGGGTTTGGTAGTCAAGACTGGAGTGGAGTCTGGTGCGGTTATAGAAGGTTTCGATGTAGTCGAAGATGGCAGTGCGGGCTTGGGCGAGTGTGGCGAAGCGGTGATGATAGACTAATTCGTATTTGAGGCTGCTAAAGAAGCTTTCGATAAAAGCATTGTCGTAGCAGTTGCCTTTTCGACTCATCGAAGCGGTTAGGCCGTGTTGGCCGAGCAGTTGCCGGTAAGCGGCGCTGGCGAACTGGGCTCCGCGATCGGAGTGGACGACAAGGTTTTGAGAGTAGTGACGTTGGTTGATAGCCATGCGCAACGCGGCGCTGACCAAAGAGGTGTCGAGAAGTTGGCTCATGGCCCAACCGATGACGCGCCTGCTAAAGATATCCAGGACAGCGACCAGGTATAACCAGCCTTGAGCAGTGAGTACGCAAGTGACGTCAGTGGCCCAGACTTGGTTGGGCCGTCGCACCACGAGAGCACGCAATCGGTTGGGAGCGATCGGTCCGCCGTGCCGGCTGTCGGTGGTCATGGGACGATACTTGGAGCGTTGTCGGGCAAAAATCCGCTCCAGGCGCATGAGCCGGGCGATGCGATTACGCCGACCGGGACAGCCTAACACATGAGCCAATCGCGGACTGCCGTAGGTTTGGCGACTGCGCATGAACTCCTCACGGATGCGCTCACGTAAGCGCATGTTCTCCAGTTGGCGCGGACCTGGGAATCGACGGCGTTTGATCCAAGCGTAATAACCACTGCGCGAGACCAGGAGCGCTTCGCACAACCAGGCTGTCTTATATTGGCCGCTCATTTGTTCGATTCGGGCATACTTCTCGGCGGCGCTTCGGAGAGGATGCCCAGCGATTTTTTTAAAACTTCACGTTGCTCCAAGAGCTTGGCGTTTTCCGCGCGTAGGCGCCGGATCTCTGCTTCAAGTGCTTCGACGCTGCGCTTGGACTTTGGTTCATCTTTGGAAGTCTTGGATTCGCGCTCCAAGTGCGCCCAGCGATAAAGTAGCGGCGGGCGGATTCCCAATTCGGCCGCTACCTTGGCCGCACTGCGTCCGCTGTTACGCCACAGCTCCAGCGCCTCCCGTTTGTATTGCTCAGAATAGCTCGCTCGATCACGAACCGGTTTACTTAACTGTGATTTCATGTGGGCTTCCTTTGGGTTTGACCCTTAGCCCACTGTCCGTCAAATCAATGCAACCCTAGACTGACCCCTTTTCCCTTTTCCTATTTATTCTCTGGTTAGTCGAGCTGCTCGTACATGATATACCACTTCGTTTCAATGGGAACCAGGTACACATCATCCTCTAAAGGCGGTTCATCGAGACTGGCCACCACTTTCCCAACCCTCTCCGGGCCTTGAGCCAAATATGCTATCCCCTTCTCCCAACTGCGACCGATAGATAAGCCGGTGCCACCATACCAATATGAGAATGACACCGACATCGTGATAGCGCTTATCCCCATAACCAAATCTGATCTGATACTAGAAAGCAGGCGTTTGTACTCATCGCGGCGCTCGGGGCCGACGGATTGAAGACCACCAGTCAAAGGTTCTTTGTTTAGAGCCTCAACGCTGATAGACGAAAAAGTATCTTTATCCTCAATCGCCATCGTCGCCAACATTTGAAAGGCTTCGCGGTGCGATCGAAACAACTTCACTAAGTCAGCGTCTTCTGGCATACCCCGTTTACCGAAATCGGATGATACTGATAAAGACGCAGCAAACACAGCACTCGCCATTAAACCTAACCTGATAAGATTCTTGAAGACGGAGTGCAAGATCAATAATCGGCTCATACGAACAATCGGTGTGGACTAAAAATCGGAGAAATCTACCGGAATCACGTTGATCGTTCCGCCCATTTTGGCAGCGTCTATTCCCAACTGGATGTCGAAAACATTAACGGGGTCATTCATACCGCCATGGATCCTATCACCCATACCTTGCAAAGCCGACTCGGATATTCCTGCGTCCCATCCGGCCCAGCCATAGAGGAAATTTCCCAACGAGTCATAGATAGGTCCACCGCCGCGGATGGCCAGCTTGAAATCATAGATACCACCGGGCATGAAGGCTACACTGAAAGCCGGCAAATTAAACGGAAACCACTCGCCGCTCGCCCTCCACGTTGCAACTATTTTTTGCGGATTTACTCCCGCAGGCACGAAAATCGGCACCCTAGAACCTCTACGCCTTCCGAGCTGGCGCGCTTGAACGTTATTTTTGATCGTCGTCATCGGCATGGACTGAGCTCCAAAGGGAAACGTCACGACTACGGCATATAATACCTGAGAGGTGATCTGAGCTTGGGTGGGCGAAGCTGATGAGGTCCCTGGATTAGTGCTCGTATCCACCGGAGACGGTGGGTTCTGCGGTGGCGGCGCGCTCAATTCATTGCTCAGGCGCTCGAGCGCTTGGTTGACGCGTTCAAGTTCCGCTTGGTAATTCGGGTTGTCGCTCCGACTACCGCCTCCTTCGCCACCACCACCACCTCCCCCTCCAGGGCCAAAGCCAGGCATGGGGTTGAAACTGGGATGGTCACTCGGGTCATCGAAACTACCCGTTACGACAACCCCACCGGAGTCTCCCCCCTCGGCCCGAGTTGCCACATCGAGCCCGGACGGATCCCATCTCGTTACTGGATTATTCCCGCAATAACGATATAAATTGCTTCGGTCCCCCCGGAAGCCGACAGGATCCGGCTGGAGGAAGCGGCCGATGTCGGGAGAGTAAAAGCGGTTACGCAGATCATAAAGTCCAATTTCCTTATACCATTGCTGGCCAGTGAACAGATGGCGCACGTTGCGAGCGGAGGTATGGTTGTTTGGATCATCGTTAATGATGGGAGTTCCTTGCAGATCGTATCGATACCATTCCTTCAAAGTCCCGTTCTCATCGGTTACGTGCGAGGTGTTGCCGCTCCCGTCTCGAAAATAATAATTGAACTGACCAGAAGGTACCTGGGCAGCGGCGATTAAGCCGTCTGCTCCATATAAATAGAATGCCGTCGCCGCACCATTGTTAGGAGCTTGATATTCCTCGATCAGATCCCAGCCGTCCCATACGTTAAAAGTCGTGCCTTGGGCGGTTGTCCGGCTCACCTGCCGATTGAGGCCATCGTATTTAAAGGTCATCCCTGCGGCGCTAGTCACACGATTCTGTGCATCATACGTGTATGTTGATCCGTCAAAGCCGGTGGTCAAGTTCCCATTGATACCATAGGACGCGTTGATGTTATTGCGCTTGTTGTACTGGTTTAGGCTGTTGTTGTTGATGGTGTAGGTGTCTGAGCCAAACGAGGTACGGTTCCCATTGGCATCGTAAATGATCGAGCGCGAAGGCGCTGCCGGCGTGGGGCCCGGGTCAGGAACGTTCAACCGCATGCCGGTCGCCTGATCGGCAAGATCATACCCGAAGACTTCACCAACGACCGCCTGGCCGTTATATCGACGTACGAACTTGCGGTTGTTGCTGTTATCGTAATACCCATAGTTAAACCACCGTCCGAGGGAATGGGTAACCCACGTTACTCGATCGAGTGCATCGTACGCATAATCGGTGTATGGCCCGGCGCTTAGCGTACGCTTGGTGAGATTTCCGTTCAAATCGTAATCGTACGTGGCCCAGCCGTTGACGTACTTGAGCTGGTTGCGCCAGGTATAACTGTAACCGAAGTTGTAGTTTCCGTCCGGATAATAAATCTGGCTTCGGTTGCCGTCATTGTCGTAAAAATACACTACGGCTTTGGAAGTCCCGCCGTTAAGGATTTGTTCTGTCTCGGCACCGAGCAGATTGTCATTCCAATATAATCTCTGGATGTAAGCGTTCGGATTGTTGATCTCGGTAACGCGCGATGCCGCGTCGTAACGAAAACCAACCCACGGCGTGACGCCGTCGTTCCACGTAAATCCTGTGATCCGGTTCAGTGCGTCGTAGGTGAAAGTCTGCACATTGTGGGTGCGATTGAGATAGGTTTCGAGACGTCCGTCGTCGTCGTACGTGAACCCCTCCGACCGATTAGTGTTCGTGGAATCTTTAGGGTAACTCACCCAAGCTTTTCGACCCATCTGATCATAAATGTATTCGTATTTCTCGGCGCTGTTGGTGGCCACCAGCCGGGGGTCTTGCATCGTGTGGAGCAAACCCGCCGGGCCATACGCGTAATACTGGTATTTGGTCGTGGCCGTTGGATCAGGACTCTGGGTGACATCTTGCCGCGTCACACGATTCATTTGGTCAAAGCTGTAATTGGTGATGAGCTGCCCATTAGGCCGGGTGATGCTCTTCATGGGACCAGTTGTGTCATATTTAAATGTGGTTATCTGACCCATGTGATTAACCGAACTTGGGCGGTTACGCTGATCGTACACAGTGTTGGTCCAGTAACCCATCGGACCGGTGGCCCAGGTCACATTGCCCACAGCATCATATGTAAAGCCGGTCGTAGCTTCGTCGGGGGTGGCGGGCGCTGCGGTCACGGACTGCTTGCGTCGATTGTCGTCATACACAGTCTTCGTTTTCTTGCCGCTGGGAAGGACAACCCAGGTGACGTTCGAATCGGTCAATTTGTAATCGTTAACGTTATCGCTTGCATTCGCACCGTAATA
Organism: uncultured Verrucomicrobiae bacterium; assembly: GCA_963836455.1. Classification (GTDB taxonomy): domain Bacteria; phylum Verrucomicrobiota; class Verrucomicrobiia; order Chthoniobacterales; family UBA10450; genus Udaeobacter. Next base: position 733 of record CAWIJH010000003.1, on the reverse strand, counting down.
AAAGTTGGTGGTGTTCAAGCCTGTTCCGTCGCCGCGGCCGGGCGGAGTCAGGCTCTTTAACCGCCGGTAATCATCGTATGTATAAGTCGTCACAAAGCCGAGTTCATTTGTTCTGCTCTGTAACGTGCCGTCAGGATTATAGACGTTGGTGATCGTATGGCGCTGGTTATCGACGGGGTCGGTTGCCAGTGTCGTCACCAGCCCCTGGCCGCGATCGTTGTAGGTCCAGTTGGTGGGATGGCTAAGGACATCGTAGATTCCATTTACGCGGCCCCGAGTATCATAATAATACCGGATGGTCGGAGTCCCGGTTGGGTTGTCCGGATTGCGATAGGTGTCTTTGAGGCTACCCGGCCAGTTGTAGGTAAAGCTCTCCGTGCCGCCGGTCGTCATGCGATGGCTGAGCACCTGTCCATAGCTGTTGTAGATAAACGATTCCCACCCTCCATCCGGATAAACGATGCTGGCAACCCGATTGTTGCCATCCTGGTTGATGGTGGTCGTGAAGCCATTTTCCCCCTGTATAGTGTGAACATAATAGCTATCCGTGTAGGTGTAGTTGACGGTCGGCCGCTGCGACTGCCCAGGCGTGTCGCCCTGTGTAAGCGGAAACTTAATCTGGGTTACATTTCCGGTAATGCGATCGCGCGTGTAATCAGTCGTAAACCGATTGAAATTAGTGACCGAATTGATATACTTTGTGGTCTGGTCGTAGGTCTGTGAATGTGAAATG
>CAWIJH010000002.1:0-216052 GCA_963836455.1 uncultured Verrucomicrobiae bacterium | reverse complement strand
GGCGAAATTGGCAGACGCGCCAGACTTAGGATCTGGTGGAGAAATCCTTAGGGGTTCGAGTCCCCTCCCTGGCACCTCAACGGCAGAAGCGAACGTTCGACATCGGAATCGCGTGTCATAAGACAAGCCACTTGAATTTGCGCGAATTTTTCCTGGTTTCCCACAGACGAACACCACCGAGGAAAGCATTCTCATTTTGCCCGCGTTTGATTCCTTCCGGCAAGCGAACGAAACGGTGTACCAGACCGCCGCCAAGAACGACATAATCGGCGACGAAGGATTTTCTCAACTGCCTGACCGCGTAAGCTACCTCTCGCTTCCATTTTTTCTCGCCCAGCAACGCCAGTCCCGGAAGGCCAAGATAATTTTCAATGATGTATTTCTCGCGATATGGCAGATCGCCCAGTTCGAGCGGCATCAGAGTTTTGTCCCAAACCAATGCGGATCCCAGTCCGGTGCCGAGCCCCAAAAAGAGCATCCGTCCGCCTCGGTAACTCCCGAGCGCCTGCAAGGCAGCGTCATTGACCAGACGCACCGGAATGCCCAGCGCTCTCGCAAAATTGAAACCAATCCATCCTTTGCCCAAGTGCTTCGGATCTTTTGCAATTCGTCCCTTGCGCACTGGGGCGGGGAACCCGATGGAAGCCCGGTCAAATTTCCATCCGCGCGCGGTTTCCTTGAGTTTTGCGATTAGCTGTTGCGGTTTGAGTCGCGAGCCGGAAGGAAATTCACGCTCATCACGAGACGACCGCAGCAGTTTTACGTATGTGCCGCCTACGTCGACGACCAAAACATTTCTCTTCATGAGCGCTGGTCCCGACGCGTTGGGAGTACTAGCGGTCGCGTCGCGCCATTCGCCCAAAACGTTTGAAGATGCCTGGCTGTTCTGGTTTTGCCGCCGTGCTGGCTGGCCAGCATTCCACTATTTCAAAGGCAACAAACCGGAAGAGCATCTGTTTCGCAGATTTCAGATCGAGTCGCAGGTTCTTCGCAATTTGCTGTACCGAGCGGCTGCCATTGAATTGCGATGCGAACTGCGCCTCATCTGGAGTCAGCTTCAGCTTTTGGACACGCTCGAAGCCGTCTTTTGTATAAGCCGGAATCGACGCCGGTTCGAAATGAGCGGTCTCATCGATATTCTCAACAAGGCGCAAGGTTTCCAGGGCCCAATCGCGGACATTCGGCTCCCCAGGTAGATCGGCAGCATTACTTAACAGGTCGGCATTTTTTTCAAACATGATCCATACCCGCGGCGCCGCCCAAAGTTGCGAGAACAGCTTTTGCCCATATTGCCGCATCAGGTCCAATGCTGATTCGCGGGCCATCAATTCCTGGCGAACGAGAGCAAGAAAGAATGGGGTTCCCGTTTCTCTCTGTTCATCGCGGGCATTGGCTGCACTCCCCTCATCAACGCCAGCGAGGAAGGCGGGCGTTTCCGGGCAGTACAGCTCCGGATCCCGTGTAGTGACAAAGACGATCTCGCCATCGCGGGCCAAAAGATCGATTGGCTCCTGGTCCCAAAATGCTCGCAGTAAACCGGTTAGCTTCTCTCTTGAGATTGCCTGCAGTGCGCGGTTTAATGGAAAGAAGGTCGTGTGACCGCAGAAATAGACGTCGGCTGTGCGCGGTTCCTTTGACGGAGTGACGTCGTCAGTCGGACCGCTGCTGGGAGGGTTGGCCCAATCGCTAGCCTGTTCCTGTTGCGAAGCGCTCCACCAATCGTCGGACTGGGCAGCTTCCGCACTGGCGGCGGCGTCTTGGGGCGGTTCGTCTGCCTGCGGAACGTCCGCACCCTCCGTTTGTTCTCGCTCTTGCTCCTGCTCTTGTTCTTGATCTTCGCTATTCGAAGATTCGATTTCAGCTTCTATTGACTTGGGTTCGCCGGATGATTTCCGCATAATGTTCCTCTCCCTGTAAGCAAATCCCATATGACGGCTTTATCAAGAACCCAATCATGGCAATGATGACCTTTGGCGGTCTGTTGAGAACCGTCGCGAAAGCTCGCGCCGGCTGATTTTTCCCCGCTCGTTCGCCGGGATTGCGTCCACGATGAAAATCTGCTTCGGCACCTGCCAGGCGCTTAGCCCGCCACGGCAAAACTGCAGCATGTCCGCTTCGCTTATGCCGGGTGCCACCACGCAGGCCGATACTTCTTCATTGCGCAATGCTCCCGCGCCTGCGGGGCGGCCAAAGACGACTGCTTGCCGCACGCCGCTGAAGCGCAGCAAATACGCTTCTACTTCGGCGGGGTTCACCTTCTTGCCCGCGACGTTGATTACGTCCGAAATCCTGCCGACGATTCTAAATCCAGAACCTTCTCGCGCCAGTAGATCGTCGGGAACGAAAATTCCGTCGCCCAACTTTTCGTTATCAGGTTCCGGGAAATAACCATCGCCCACGGCGGTGCTGTGCACGCGAACCTGGGTCGCCGACCCATTTGGATCGGAAATTTCGATCTTCACGCCTTTCATCGCTTCGCCAACAAACCCTTCGCTCGGGTTAGTCGCTTCGCGATCGTAACAAATCCCGCCACATTCCGATGACCCGTAAAACGAGTGAATCGGCAGGTGAAACTTCTCCAGGAACTTCTTCGCGACTGGAACCGGAAGCGGCGCGCCTGCGGAAATGCAGAGCCGAAGCTTTGGCAGCATGGGAATATCTTCCATTTCACAGAACGCTTGATAGAAAACGGGCATCCCCGGGAAAACTGTTGCATTACTGCGGGCGAGATCGGCGAGGATGGCGCGTGGCGTTCTGTCACGGCTGATGACCATTGGCACACCGCGCACAATCAATGGTGTAAGGAGATTGCTGAAACCATAGGAATGCGCGATCGCAATGACGCCGAAGTTCAGATCGGCATCGCTAATCCCCATCGTCTCGCAGATCTGATTGCAATCGGCCAGAAGTTGTTCGCTGCGAAAGCGAACGAGCCGCGGCACGGCAGTCGTTCCCGAGGTCAACTTGAAAAGCGTTGGGGGCCTGTCCCCCCAATCCGTGATTCCGCTTCTCGCAGCAATCGAGAAGGCTGCCTCAGCTTGTTGCTTGCTGATGGATTCATCGAGCGGAAGAACAACACGTTGCGTCCGTAAACACGCCAGAAAAAGAGAAGGCCAATCAGCATGATTGCCAAGCTGAATTGCATTGACGTTGAACGGCTTGGATGCAGGCATCTTCGCCTCTACTGCCTGCGCGTGTTCCTCGACGCCGAGGAATGTTCTTATTACTTCGCCGCTGGTCGCGAAAATCGCGGGCGTGTCGCGTTTTCGTGCCAGCGTTTTCTCCCAAGCTTTCAGCAATGGATCTGAGGATTTCATCGCTTGCGCGGAACCCGTTGCGCGAGTAAATTCGGCGCTCCTTTCAAAAGATGAAGGCCGATATTCATCCAGAGTATTACCAGACAGATATGGTGTGCGCATGCGGTGCGGTGTATCATACCCGCTCCACGCGCCGCGATATTAAGATCGGTATTTGCGCTGCTTGTCATCCCTTTTTCACCGGCGAACAGAAGTTCGTGGATACGGCCGGCCGCGTCGAGAAATTTACCCGGCGCTACGGTAGCACCAAAGCCACGCGCGCCGAAAAGAAAGCTTAGCTGCTTTCTGTAGCTGGGGTCGTTGACCCCGGCCCGTCCGCGGTCAGCGACCGCGGCGACAATGTAATGGATTTTAACTCCCTAATTCAACTCAAACGCCAGCGCTTCGATCAACTCGAGCGCGATATTGCCGATCCGGCGCTTTTTTCGAATCGGCAGCGAGCCAAGGCCATCATGCGCGAGCATGCGAGCATCAAACAACTGCTGGCGAAATGGGACGAGCTCGAAGCTGCGCGAAAGCAATTGGACGACAATCGCGAGTTGGCCATGTCAGGCGACGTTGAGATTGCCGCGATTGCTGACGACGAAATTCCGGACCTCGAAAAACGGGTGGCCGATTTCGAACGCGATTTTCAGATCGCGCTGCTGCCGCCGGACGAAAATGAAGACCGCGACGCGATCGTGGAAATCCGAGCCGGAACTGGCGGAAGCGAAGCGGCTATCTTCGCCGCCGATTTATACCGCATGTATCATCGCTATGCAGAATCTGCTGGCTTGAAGACTGAGGACCTCGAATCGAGTCCGTCGGAACTGGGCGGGTTTAAGGAAGCGATCTTCCGGGTTTCTGGCGAATCTGTTTTTCGTAAACTCCGTTACGAAAGCGGCGTTCACCGCGTGCAGCGCGTGCCTGCGACAGAGGCACAGGGTCGCATTCATACATCGACCGCGACAGTTGCCGTGTTGCCCGAGGCGGAAGACGTCGATCTTGAATTGAAGCCGGAAGATTTACGAATTGAAGTTTCGCGCTCCGGCGGTCCCGGCGGGCAAGGCGTAAACACAACCGATTCAGCCGTGCAGGTGTTGCACATTCCGACAGGCACAATCGTACGTTGTCAGGACGGTCGCAGCCAGATCAAGAACAAGGAGCGTGCATTATCGATCTTGCGCGCTCGGTTACTGGAGCGAAAACAGCGCGAAGAAGCCGAAAAATACAGTGCACAACGTCGCGGCCAGATCGGTACCGGTGGACGTGAAGAAAAAATCCGCACCTATAATTTCCCTCAGAACCGCGTGACCGACCATCGCGTCGGCCTGACGCTTCATAACCTCGATCGCGTGATTGACGGCGATCTTGACGAATTGATCAACGCGTTGCAAGCCGCCGATGTCGCAGAACGCTTGAAAGACTCGGCGGTCGCCGCCGGTGCGTGATAATGCTCCTGGCTTGAAGATCGGCGTGGCCTTCCGCGCGGCGTGTACGGCAAAAGAGACAAGACCTCGCCGTAAACGGACTTCGAAAAAATTCGCATTCTGCCGCTTCGACTGAAAAGGAGCAATCGTTGACGTTTTCGCTTAATTACCACGCATGACCGTTCTCGAGGTACTGCAAGCGACAACTGCGTATTTGAAGAAGCGCAACGTCGAGAACCCGCGTCTCAATGCCGAGCACCTTATGGCGCATGCGCTGGGGCGGAAACGGATCGAGCTTTATCTGGATTTCGAGCGGGCGTTGACTGAAACGGAGCTGGCGCCGTTGCGTGGACTGGTGAAGCGTCGCAGCGAAGGCGAGCCGCTCCAGCACTTGTTAGGCACCGTAGAATTTTGCGGGCTTACTTTTCTATGCGACAAACGCGCACTGGTTCCGCGGCCAGAAACTGAGCAGCTCGTGGAGCTTGTTGAAACGAGAATCGAGAATCGGGAATTGAGAATCGTAGACGTCGGAACTGGCAGCGGTGTGATCGCACTCAGCCTTGCTGCGAAAATTCCCGAGGCAAAGGTTCTTGGCGTTGATGTTTCGGAGGATGCGCTCGCGCTCGCGCAGGAAAACGCCGCCAGGCTAAACCTGAGCGAACGCGTTCAGTTTTTGAAACGCCGTCTGCTCGAAAACGTTGAGGATGCGTTCGACCTTATTGTCGCAAATCTTCCTTACATCTCCATACAGGACCGGCACACTCTTTCGCCCGAAGTTTTGCACGACCCGGAGGTTGCGTTATTCGCTGGTGCACAAGGCGATGAGTTGGTGCGCGAGCTGATTGATCAGGCGCGGTTCCGGCTTCGACCTGGCGGAGTGTTAGCCTTGGAGATCGGGCTTGGCCAGAGCGAGGCGCTTCTTTCGGCCCTGGCGGAAAAAAATTACCGCGACATTTCTTCAAAAAACGATTATAACGGCGTGACACGGTTCCTTTTTGCCAGGTATGGATAAGATCCTCGTCCACGGCGGTTATCCGCTTTCCGGTTCTATCAAGGTCAGCGGCTCGAAAAATTCCTCGTTGCCGATCCTGGCCGCAACGTTGCTCACTCGAGAGCCTTGCGTTGTTCACGGCGTTCCTGACCTGAGCGACACGCATTACATGCTGCAGATTCTAACGTATTTGGGCGCCCAAGTAGAACGGGCCAGCGGAACCGTCAGCGTCACGGCGGAAAAGATCCATTCGGTCGCGCCGTATGACGTCGTGCGCAAGATGCGCGCTTCTGTTTGTGTGCTTGGACCGTCGCTGGGCCGTTGCAAAGAAGCAACTGTCGCTTTGCCCGGTGGTTGCGTCATTGGAGACCGGCCTATTGATTTGCATCTCACAGGTTTCGAAGCGCTTGGCGCAGCAGTGCGTGTAGAGGGCGGTGATATCAAGGTTTTTGCGCCGAAGCTGACCGGAGCGGTCATCAACATGCAGAGCAAATTCGGCCCGACTGTGCTCGGTACCGATAACGTGATGATGGCAGCCGTTCTGGCCGATGGTGTGACAGTTATCGAAGGGGCGGCACAGGAACCCGAGGTGGTCGACCTGGCTACGTTTTTGAACAAAATGGGGGCGAAGATCGAAGGCGCCGGAACGCGCCGGCTCATTATCGAAGGCGTGCCCGAGTTGCACGGCGCGGAACACCGGGTAATCCCCGACCGAATTGAAGCTGGAACATTTCTGGTTGCGGGTGCAATTGGCGGAAAGGGGGTCACCGTCAAGCGAGTGGAACCCGAGCATATTCGCGCCGTCACTGATGCGCTGGCCAGATGCGGGTTTCCAATCGAAATCAAGGATGATGCGATTTCCATTATGCCCAATGGAGTTGCGAGTGCGCTCGAGCTAAAGACCGAACCGTATCCCGGTTTCCCGACCGACATGCAGGCGCAGATGTGCGCGCTTCTCTCCACCAGCAAAGGGACCAGTTCTGTGACAGAAAATATTTTTCCGCAGCGCTATATGCATGTGGCGGAGCTAAAACGCATGGGCGCGCAAGTGGAAATGGCGGGTGCGACCGCGGTGATTGATGGAGTGGATGGTCTCCTCGGCGCGCCAGTGATGGCGAGCGACTTGCGAGCGTCTGCCGCATTGGTGCTTGCGGGATTAAAGGCGGATGGAATCACTGAAGTAAGCCGCGTTTACCACATCGACCGCGGCTACGAACATCTCGATGAAAAATTGAGCGAACTCGGCGCACACATCGAGAGGGTAAAAGCAGCGTAGCTCAATCTTTTTCCTTGCGCTTCTGGCGGCCAGCGGGCAGTCGTTAAGATACGCAAGCGAAAGGATAAATATGGATCAAACACCGCCGGCTGCTCCACCAACTTCATCCGATGTCCGGACATGGTGCGTCCTGTGCCATGCCAGCGCATTACTCGGATTGTTTTTTCACTTCCTGGGCCACATCCTGGGGCCGCTTATCATTTGGCTTTTGAAACGTGGCGACTCGCCTGAAATCGATGCTTACGGAAAAGAATCGCTCAATTTTCAAATCTCGATGCTGATTTATGATGCCATCGCAGCGATTCTCTGTGTGTTCCTTATAGGCATTCCAATTTTGATCGCTCTTTGGGTGTTAAATACGGTACTTGTCATCATCGCATCAGTGAAGGCCGGGCAGGGAGAGTTCTATCGCTATCCTTTTACGATTCGCCTGATCAATTAATTGGCCTTTCACGCCGAGGTTGTCATCAATCGACGCAATCTCTTTAGATTGATCACATCTTCTCGTAAGTCTTTGCCCTTTGGCGTTTCAAGCACTTTCGGGATTTTGCGGAAGCGGCGGTCGTCCATGATGAAGCGGAAAGCGGGGAGCCCGATTTTGCCTCTGCCGATATGTTCATGTCGATCCACCCGCGAACCGCACGCAGTTTTGGAATCGTTTAGATGGATTGCCACCAGGTGATCTAGGCCAACCACGCGACCAAATTCGCGGAATGTCTTCCGAACTGACCTTTCGCTGCTGATGTCATAGCCCGCGGCGAAAATATGCGCGGTATCGAGACAGACACACAAGCGCTCTGGTTCGCGTACGCGGCTAATAATGTAGGCAAGATGTTCGAATTTATTTCCCAGACATGAGCCCTGACCAGCGGTCGTCTCCAGCGCAATCCGCGTTTTGATTTTTGGAAGAAGAGAAAGAACGCGGTCAATGGATTCTACAATTTTTTCGAGGCCAGCTTCTTCGCCCGCGCCCAGGTGCGCGCCGGGATGCAACACCAAAAACGGTAGGTCCAGCTGATCGGCGCGAACCAATTCCTCCGACAGCGAGCGCATCGAGTTTATGTGAAACTGTCCGTTCGTGGCGGCGAGATTGATAAGATAATTTGCGTGGGCGAAGATCGATAATTCGCTGCGTTGCCGATGTTGGGTGAAAAGCGCGATTTCATCGCGAGCAAGCGGACGAGCGAACCACTGCATATTGTTTTTCACAAACATTTGCATGGCAGTGCAGTTGATCGAACGGGCACGCTCGATCGCCATGTTGACGCCACCAGCAATCGACATGTGCGCGCCAAGAAGAAGCGGACGAGCTGGCGAATGGGCGATTGGGCGAATCGGGGAGGGCGCCGTTTCACCGTTTCGCCGTTTCTTCATTTCGTTTCTCGTCACTATTGACTCTTCAAAACAGCCGGGCGCCAATCCGGCTTCTTCAAGCTCCCTGTACCGGCGTATTCCAAAAGTTTATAAACCGGTGTTAGGAGTACGCCCGGTCCCTTCATGTTCAGTCGTACATTGAAATCGAGCTTGTCATCGACAAAATCGATATCGCCATGACCTAGCATGCTAAAGAGCGTGCCGTCTGCGTCGAAGTCCTCGGTATGAATAATCCCACCATCGATCTTGAAGTTCGCTGTCGCTCTGTGCGCGATGCTGTATCCGCTGCCGGGGACAATCCGGTTCAAAATCCCTGAGAGCGGCCCGAAAATCGGGATGGCGAAAACATCGCCGTTGGTTACTTCTATTTTTCCACGGCCCCGCATCGAGCCGGAATCGCTGCCGAGGCCGGTGAAATCGTACGTGCCGTTTAATACGCCGAGCGCTGTCTTATAGTTGAAGTACAAATTAGTCAGGAGCGGGAAATTGATTTCGCTTACCGAAATATTTGCCCGGTAATGCGGATCGTTTTTCGCCAGTGAGATATCGGCGTTCCCACGCAACGTGCCTGAGAGAAGAGCGCCACGAAGATCGATGATTTGCAACCGCTCGTTAGTGAATAGCAATCGCGCAGAGATGCGATCGAAGGGCAAGGTCTTTCCAAGAAAGACATAATCCATCCCGTTCGCGGTCTCTACCTTGATCTCCAGGCGCGTGTTCTTGCCCCCTCGAAATTGATATAGACCGTTCGCTGTGACCGAGGGCGACCGCCGAAATTTATATGGCGCCACAGTGTTCGAAACTTTTGGATCAATCCAAAAAATTACTTCGGCCGGATTCAGTGAGCTTTTAATATTGGAGATACGTACCTCGTGTTTTTTAAAATCGTAGGTAAAACTGCCCGTGCCGGAACCCTCGTTGCGTGTTACATGCAAATCCTCACAAGTAAGCGCGCCGTCGGAGAAATGGATTTTAGTATCCGCGCTGTTCATCCATGTGCCGCGGAACCGGCTCCGTCCCAAAATGACGCTCCCATCACCCTTCCACGTTCCCGGATTGTGGTCTTGACCCCGGACTGCAAGGCGAATCGAAGGGGAACGTTGCCATTCCCACTGCTGGAGAAATTCATTCACTTCCGGCGGTGCGATCCCACGCACGGCGTCCGGAACTATTGTGCTTTCGATATTTAAACGAAAATCAGACGGCGCATCCAAAAGGTCAGCCCGGACCTGGCCCGTTTGATGTCGGAGGCGCAGGTCCCTGACCAGTGTGCGCTCTCCGTCCCACGAAAAGTCAGCCGTGAGATCGGAAAATGGAACTTTCTTGTAAGCGAACCGGCCAAAGGCGAGGTGTCCAATGATGTCTGGCTTGAAGCGGTCGGCCCCAAAATTTACCGAGCCGGAAACTTCGACAAGCGGTGGCGCTAGAAAATCGATGCTCGCAACTGGCTCGCTCAGCCCGAATGCATCAAGAAATGCTTTCAGATCCAGACTGCTGCGCGCTTGCAAGCTCGCGCTGCTGCCTTGCACATTCCAATTCGCGCGCCCTGCAAAACTGCCCATGCCATCACTCCATTCGCAATGTGCAATATTCAGTTGCTGGTTGTTCCATTCCGCTGCCGCGGAGAGGTCTCTCATTTCGTAGCTGCCCCGTTGCAGTCGATCGCCGCGGAGGGTCGCCTCAACGCGCGCCTTCTCGATCTCGGCAACGTCCCCGCTAAATTTTATTTGTAATGACGGCAGGGTGCCGGGGAATCTGAACTTTTGCAGTTCGCTCACTGCGCGCTGCGCAATCAATAATCGCTTTTGCCATTCTTCAGCTGAAAGCGCAGGCGACGGTTGATAATTCTCGCGCTTGATTAGTTGCCCGGTCGCAGAGATCCGAATCCCGCAAAAAATTCCCTCCGCCTGACTCACGTAAATTTGTTCTGGTGGAAAATAAACATGGGCGCGCAAGTTGGTGAGCACGGCTCTGTCGCCTCCTTGGTCAGCGGTCTTGGGCTTAAATGGAAGACTGATTTGCGCATCGCGCACATCGAGCGCGTTGAGAAATGGTTCGTGATGGATAAGCGCAGCGTAATTGATATCGAGCGAAACTTCGCTGATCAGGGCCAGCGTATTCTCGCGATTCTTGTAATCAAAGATCCGCACATTTTTTGCCACAAGCCCGCGAAACGGGTCCAGCGTCAGACGCCCGATGCTGGCTTCGACTCCGTGTTTGCGCAATTCCTCCACTACGCGGTAGCGCCATTGACGGCCAAATCCTCTCTTGGCCATGTAATATCCGCCACCGCCAATCCCGAGAATCAGGGCAAGGATCACCAGGCGCGTGAGGCTAACAGCGATTCGACGTCCCCAAGTGGATTTCCGGCGTCGTCGGTACGGCCGAACCTGAGATGGTTCGAGGACGGGCGGCATGGCGTTTGTTGATGCGTTAAAGCGTTGCAGCGTTGAAGCGGTAGACCATTGTAATCCTTTAACGATCAACGCTTCAACGTGATATCAATTTCCGATCTTCCAGCCATTAATGCTTCCCTGAATCTAACCAGCACGATTTTCATCTCAATGGGCTGGTATTTTATTCGGCATGGCGCTTGGCGCCGGCACATGGCGTGTATGATCACCGCCGTAGTTTCCTCGGCTTGTTTCCTGACGGGTTATATTATTTATCACGCGAACGTCGGTGAAAAATCTTCGGGATACACGGGGTGGATCGCCGCAATTTACTTTCCGATACTGGCATCGCACGTTCTGCTTGCTTTTGTGACCCTCCCTCTGGTGATTATGACGCTCGTTCAGGTTTTTCGTCGCAGATGGGATCGCCACAGACGAATCGCGCGTTGGACGATCCCCATCTGGCTTTACGTCTCGGTCACAGGGGTGTTCGTGTACTTAATGCTTTACAAGTGGTTTCCACCGGGGGCGTGACGTCAAATCTTGCACTTGACCATTAGTTGATGTTTGATCACACGGTGTTAATGCGGCGGATGCGACAAGATTTATGGTGACGATTGCCACGTTCAATGATTCGGCGAAGGCGCGGCAACTAAAGAGGCGCTTCCAAGATGCAGGGTTGCGCGCCGATGTTCACAATGAGGCGCCTTTGCAGCAGGTTGGCTTCATGTCGCGCCCTCAGGCGAACGCGAAAGTAATGGTCGACGACGCCGATTTCGAAAATGCCCAAAATCTCATGGTCGAATGGGAGGCGACTGATCCCGATATTTCCGCGGCCCTGGTTCGTTGCCCGCAATGCAGCTCTTCGAATATCGAATATCCACAGATGACTCGAAAATTTATGACCCCTGCGCTCGTTGGTGTGCTTTGCGCGCTCAAAATCATCCCCAAAGAGTTTTACTGCCAGGATTGCCATTTTACCTGGAGCAACCGGGAAGAGCCGACAATCGGACGGCTTTGGCATCGCTTCTTTCCAGGGAGCGAATCCGGCACTGAGGCCTCATAGGCAAGGCCGATTTCAGTGGCGGCGATTGATTCCTCGCACAGTATTCTTCTTGTAATGGATTCCGGATTGCCTTGGCGTTTTCTGGTTCGGCGTCGCTCTGGGATTTCGCTCGGCGTTTCGATCGCTTTTTGCCAGCCATGAAGTGGCTCTTCGTGTTGTTGCTGGCGTTGATCATCTTCGGTGGCGCCGCCTGGTTCGGCTACAACACCTTTGTAAAAGAAGAAATCGCGGTAAAAAAAGAGCAGCGTGGAGAAGTCACACCGGCGCCTGTGCCGGACATCAGTCTTCCCGAGTTTCAGGCGGCAGCGCAACTGCGACAGGACGGAAAACTGGCCGAAGCCCGCGACGCGCTCATTGCCCTTATTCAAAAATATCCCACCGGAAAACATCTCGAAGAAGCGAAGGATTTACTTGGGGAAACGAATGTTGCTATTCTGCTATCGCGCTATCCATCTCCGGAAAAGACGGAATACGTTGTGAAATCGGGAGATGTGCTGGCCAAGATTGCGCGAAAGCTTAAGACGACCCCCGAACTGATCATGCGCATGAACAATATGAGCGGCACCATGCTGCGCATTAACGACCATCTTCTCGTCTCGCATCCAGATTTTTCGATGGTTATTCAACGGAAAGCGAATTCAGTCGTACTTTTGAATCACGGCGCATTTTTCAAGCAGTATCATGTTCGCGAGGCAAAGTTGCCGGCTAAACAACCGGCCAAAATCTCCGCAAAAGTTGCGGAAACCATGGCTTGGAAGGACGGAAAACGGGTGGGCATCGGCAGCAAAGAGTACCTCAGCAGCACCCGGTGGATCCGGCTGGCCGGGGCGGCAGGTTACACCTTGTATTCGGTACCGGATTCAGCGCATCCCAATCTCGATCAACCGCCGCCGCCGGTGGGTCTTGGCCTGGCGGCTTCGGACCTTGAGGAACTGGGCAGCCTCGTGAACAACCGCACCGCTGTCACGATTACCGACTGATTCAGAGTCAAAACATAAAAACGTTGCAATGTTAAAACGGACACGAATTGGACATGATCGCGAGTTTCTGGACCTTGTAACTCTTTTAACCGTTTAGCTTTCTAACTTCCATGGATTGGCAACCGCTCGATTTTGAAAAACCGATCTTTGAGCTGGAACGGCGCCTCGAGGATTTAAAGAATCACTCCGACGCGCATGATGTCGATCTTGAGTCGGCCGTTAAGGCCGTTGAGGAGAAACTTCGTGAAACACGGGGTAAAATTTATGGCAATCTCACTGCCTGGCAGCGCGTGCAAATCGCACGGCATACGCAGCGGCCATTCGCGATGGACTACGTCGAACGGTGCTTTACAAACTGGATTGAGCTGCATGGAGATCGCCGCTTTGCCGAGGATCGAGCCATGCCTTGCGGTTTGGCCACCCTTGGCACGCAGCGCTGTGTCGTCATCACTCATCAAAAAGGTCGCAACACAAAAGAAAATGTGATGCGCAATTTCGGGTGCGGGCATCCTGAAGGTTATCGCAAAGCACTGCGATTAATGCGACTGGCCGAAAAATTTCGCCTACCGGTCATCTCATTAATCGATACGCCGGGCGCTTTTCCCGGGATCGGATCGGAGGAGCGTCACATTTCGGAGGCCATTGCCGTAAATCTTCTCGAAATGATGAGGCTTCGCGTGCCGGTCATTGCGGCAGTTATTGGCGAGGGCGGTTCGGGCGGCGCGTTGGGCATTGGCGTGGCAGACCATGTGCTCATTTTGGAAAACGCTTATTATTCGGTGATCAGCCCGGAAGCGTGTTCCGCGATTTTATGGAGAGACCGCAAGCATGCCCCTGAAGCGGCTGAAGCGCTTAAGTTGACGGCGCAGGATTTATTGAAGCTGGAGGTGGTAGACCAAATCATTTCTGAACCGGACGGCGGCGCGCATCGCGACTATGACTGTGTTGCTGCAAATCTTGGTTCAGCGCTGCGCCGGGTTCTGCAGGAGATTTCCAAGGTTCCAAGCGACGAACTATTGGAAAAACGGTATCAAAAGTTTCGCCGGCTGGGTATCTTCTCCGAAGCCAAAACCGCTACCGCCTCGGCTCGCTCTTGATGTGATGTTTGGGACTTGGGGTAAACTGGCGAGTGTTATTGCGTGGCTCAGCGCGCTCGCGATCAGTGCGACAACTGCAAGGGCTGCAGAGCCAGACTTTCGTTTCGACCGCGATACCTTCGCGTTCGCAAACCCAACCGTCTTCGAATATCACGACGGACACGCTTCTCCGCGGAAAAAATCGACGGTGAAACGAGACGCATACATCGCCGCTGTTTCGTCTTGTGCCGCACGGCGATGCAATTTCGGAAGTTCGCGCGGTTCGATCCCAAGGGCGCTCCATTGGACGATACGCGTTGGCGGCTCGCATTCGAGATGTCACACACCGGGCGGCTTGGGAACAGCCGTTGCCGAAAATCAACGCGTTGTGTTTCCAGGATACGAGAACTTGCGGGAAATGAGCGATGCGCGCCGCGAAGTTTTGCAACTAAATATCGGCCTTGGCTGGCCCACTTACTTTCGAATCGGAAATTATCGAATGATTTTCGAGCACGACTCCGATTATACAAGAGAAACCCACGCTCGACCTCAATGCAGCGTTGGCGCGCGGCGAGTTATTTATCGCTTTTCTGACGACTTATCCGCGTCTCAGCATTAATCATGCAGTTTTGATCTATAAGCAAAAGTCTTTCTCTCCGAATGCTGGAGTTGAAAGTTATCTCGTTTACGACCCCAATCATCCCGAGTCTCCGCGGGAGCTAACCTGGTCCCCGACCACGCGCAGTTTTGCGTATCAAAAAGACTGGGATTTTATTGGAGGTTCTGTTCGCGTTTATCAAATTTACGGGAAGTGGTTGCAGTAAAAGCGATTCGTCTGAGAGGGATAACCAAATGCCAGAAACTCCATCACCGCCAAAGCCGACTCCACCAACCCCCACGCCGCCGCCGGAACCATTGCCGCCGAATCCGCCGGTTCCACCGCTGGGAAGGTGAGAATTCTATTTTGCTGGCGGAAACAAGAACCGCAGCGCCGGTTCAACCCGCGCTGCCCAGGCGGCTTCGCTGTGATCGGCGCCGTTGAGCTTCGAGATAACTCAGATCGACTTCGGAGCTTCCAGCCTTTTTCGATTAAGTGATTGAGTAATTCGCGTGTCAGTTCCCAACCGGGTTCGGACGTGCCAGTGTCGAGCCAGATTTTCAGCGGTGGCTTTTCACCGAGGATGCCCACCAACCGGAAAATTGCGTAATCGTCCCACCAAATCGATGGCGACATCACGATTAAACGTGTGAATACCTCTGAATAGAAAATTCCCATCGCCAGTGTGGCCAAACCGCCGAGCGAGGATCCGCCGAGCCCTGTAAATTCCGCTTCCGGCTTCGTTCGATACTTTTTGTCGATGTAACGGCTTCAGTTCTTCGGTCAAAAATTTCCCGTAAACTTTCGGGCCAGACCTTGGCTGCGTTTCTTGCGGTTGCCTTTCGGCTCGATCACACCCGGCGTCGGGGCGTATTCGTGGATTCGTTCTTCGCCGATGTTCGCCACCGCCACGATGATGAGCGGCTCAATCAGTTTTCGATGGATCAATCGCTGCGCGGTTTCATCGACTCCCCATTCGACTCCGGCAAACGAAGTGGCGGCGTCGAAAACATTTTGCCCATCGTGCAGATATAAAACTGGGTAACGTCGTCGACGAGAAACGCCGATAACCGCGCGGCAAATAAACCAGCACATCGCGCCGGTTTCCCGAGATCCCCGGAGTGAAAAGCGCGATGCCGTTTGATATTTCCAGTAAGCGTGTGTTTGGGCATCGAAAACGACACGCTTCGCCGAAAATCAATGTAGCGCAACCCTTTTAATTCCACCGGTAGACGGCCTCGTCCGTTACCCGGCTTGCGATTTCATTGGGTCGCAACCAAGATGGATCGCGCTCAACTTTCTGAACGAACGCTATATTAAATGGTCCACGCCTTGGCTGAGCCGCGATTTTGAAATGCTCGTTTTCGGGAAAAGCGGCGGGCTGCCGCTAATTCTTTTCCCGACTTCGTTTGCTCGCTATTATCGAAAATAAGGATTTCGGGCTGGTCGGTTCCATAGCGCTTGGTACGATCGACAACGGCAAGTCACGGTTTATTGCCCGGACGCGATCGATCTGGAAAGTTTTTACAATAAATCGATTCATCCGGCCGACCGGATGCGCACACATAACGCGTATGAAAACGTGATCGTCCGCGATGTGTTCGATCTCGCGCGCCGCGAATGTAACAGCCAGCGTGTGGCAGTCTGCGGAGCCAGTCTTGGTGCCTATCACGCCGCGAATATTGCTTTTCGTCATCCGGACACCGTCAGTCATCTGATCAGCTTGAGCGGGTCGTTCGACATCAGCTCATTTTTCAATGGCTATCACGACGACAATATTTATTTCAACAGTCCCTACGAATACCTGCCGAACACGCCCGATCCATGGAAATACAACCATATGGGCATCGTCCTCGGCACTGGCGAGTGGGACAACACACGCCATGAATCCTATCGCCTGTCGGAAATTTTGAATTCAAATGGGGTCAAGCACTGGCTCGACAACGGGAAATGGCGCGGCCACGATTGGAACTACTGGCGCGACATGTTGCCGTATTATCTGTCGAAGTTGTGATTGCTGCGCGCCTGTCATCCCGAGCGAAGTCGAGGGATCCCGCAGCGTTGCTCCGGTTGCTTCGTGGGATTCCTCGACTACGCTTCGCTCCGCTCGAAATGATGGGAAGACAATGAAACTTGTAATTGCCGCAACCGGTGCCAGCGGAGCGATCTATCTGCAAAGATTACTTACGCAGATTGATTGTGCGGCAAATGAAGTTCACCTGGTCATGAGCGCGCATGCCGGTCAGGTTGCGAAGCAGGAGCTCGAAGATTTTAAAGTCCCATCAAATGTTTCGCAGCATTCTGAAAATGATATGAACGTGCCATTCGTCAGCGGCTCGGCGCGTTTTGACGCGATGGTGATCGTCCCTTGTTCGATGGCTACCCTGGGACGAATCGCTTCCGGCTGTAGCGACAGCGCGTTATTGCGAGCGGTCGACGTTTTTCTTAAGGAACGCCGGAAATTGATTGTGGTCCCGCGGGAGACACCGTGGAATTTAATTCACGCGCGGAATGTTGTGACCTTGCTCGAGGCCGGGGCGATTGTGCTGCCGGCGATCCCTTCGTTCTACAGCCGTCCGGGGTCCGTAGGAGCAGTCGTTGACACAGTGGTTTGGCGTATTCTCGATCAAATTGGGCTGCCCAGCGCTCACACGTATCGTTGGGGAGAAAACAGCGTCCCGGCGAAACGCAAGAAAAATTGAAGATCGAAGGCTGGCTCGCGCGGTGGTTAATCGCGTTCGGATATTGGTTTTTGCAGGTTTGGGCGCGAACGCTGCGCTACGAGGTCGATGACCAGTCGGGGGTTGTCGGCAAACCGGTCACGGAAAATTATATCGGCGCGCTCTGGCACAACCGATTGCTGATCTTTCCATTGGTTTTGCGGTGGTTTTTGCCAAATCGCAATGGCGCAGCCCTCATTAGCGCCAGCCGTGATGGAGATTTGCTGGCCGACGCAATCCATCGCTTTGGCTACGATGTGGTTCGCGGTTCAAGCTCGCGACTCGGAGCGAGTGCTATTCTTCAATTGACGGAGGTGCTGGCTTCAGGTCGCGATGTGGTGATCACGCCGGATGGCCCGCGCGGCCCGGCTTACGAACTTGGTCCGGGGATTATTTTCCTCGCCCAGAAATCAGGTGCCGCAGTGTTGCCGATGAATTTGGAATTCTCGCATTGCTGGCGACTGGGAAGTTGGGACCGGTTCATTGTGCCCCGACCATTTTCCAAAGTACGTGTGCTGGTTGGCCGACTGCATCGTGTCGGCGCGACGAACACATCGGAGGAATTTGAAGCCGAACGCCTCGGCTTACAGAACGCCATGATGTCGCTGGTTGAAATGCGTTGAAAGCACTTAAGGTTTTCCAATGGAGCACGCGCATTCGGTCACATCTTAATTTATGCCCAACCTTATCGATGGACGCGCGATCGCGGAGAAAGTTTATGTGGATCTTCGCCGCGAGATTGCCGAACTAAAAGCAAAAGGCATCACGCCAGGCCTTGCGGTGGTTCTCATAGGCGACGACCCCGCCTCGCGCGCTTATGTGCGCTCCAAAGACAAGATGTGTCGCGAACTGGGACTGCACTCATTGAAATTGGAATTACCAGCATCGACTACTCAGACCGAGCTTCTCAGCCGCGTCGAAGAGTTAAACACCGACTCGAACATTCACGGGATTCTTGTTCAGTCACCACCGCCTGCGCATATCGACGAAGCGGCAATCGTTCGCGCGCTTGATCCGCGCAAAGATGTGGACGGATTCCATCCAGAAAACGTCGCAAAACTTGTGCTGGATGATCCTGGCGGCTTTGTCCCATGCACGCCGTTGGGCGTCCAGCGCTTACTAATTGAAAGCAAGATCAACATTAACGGCGCGCACGTTGTGGTTCTTGGCCGCAGCATGATCGTGGGCAAACCGTTGGCTCTGCTTCTGATGCAGAAAAATACAAACGCCAATGCCACAGTCACGGTGGTGCATTCACGCAGTCGCGATCTCGCGGAGATTACTCGCTCGGCGGACATTATTGTCGCGGCAATTGGTCGCGCTGGATTCGTCAAAGCCGATCACGTGCGCAAGGACGTCGTCGTTATTGACGTTGGGATTAATCGCGTGGATGACGCGACGACCGAGCGTGGTTATCGACTGGTCGGCGACGTCGCGTTTGACGAAGTATCAAAAAAAGCGAGTGCGATTACGCCGGTACCGGGTGGCGTGGGGCCGATGACCATCGCGATGCTGATGTCCAACACCGTAAAGGCGGCGAGACAATCGCTATCGCTTCGACATTGATTGGTCATTTGTCATTCGGATTTTGTCATTTCGAGAGCAACGATTTTTCGCGTGAGCAGCCGCAAAATCGCTGGCTGAAGTCGGGCTGCCCACACAAATCCGGACGCGATGCGAGGCGATAAGACCGCGTCGCGCGCCAGTCGATTGATCCAGAGTCTTCCTCGATACATTTCGGCGGAGGCGCGAGCGAAATCGCGGAGTGCTAATTGTCGGTCTTCACCTCTGATGATCTTCGCAACCGCCCCTGCTGCCAGTTCTCCTGAGCGGAGTGCGTAATAGATTCCTTCGCCCGTAAAGGGTTCCACCACGCGGGCGGCGTCGCCGACAAAAAGAAGATTTTCATGTGCGCAGGGAACGGGCGCACGGGTAAGCGGCGTGATGGTTCGCCAGGGTTGATCGACGGGAATTTCGAATTGTCGTTGTGCCCATTGCTGCAGCCTGGAAATGGTGGATGGCCTTCCCACGAGGCAAAGATTGAGCTCCGTCTCGTTTACTGGAGCCTGACCGGAGTACCCTTCTCGAAGAAATTGCAACACGATCCGCTTGCCAAAGTTCTGCGGCAGCGGGACGTGCGCTTGCAATGCGACGCGTTCGCGCCTGGGGCGGGGCAGCAGATTGCGCAGCCGTGCAACAGTGGAGTTGCGTCCATCTGCGGCTATTAATGCCCGGGCTCGAAAATCCCCGCTAGTGGCAGTCCTAATTTTCCAATCGCGATTGTGGTCCAACGCCGTGACGACTGTTTCCTCCCGGACTTGCGCGGCAAGATCGCGAGCCCGTTTCAGCAAAAGATCGTCGAAGAGACTGCGTTTTACGGCAATTTCGCAATTTTCTCCAGTTGGAAGATCGACAGTGACTTTGTGACCGTCGATGGCAATGAACTCGACTGAGGTGAGTTTGGAATGGGGCAAATCCGAAACCCGCGGCGCTGGCGCGAGGCGCTTCAACACCGGCCAGCACGATGGATTTATACAATCGCCACACACTTTTTCTCGCGGAAATCTTTCCCGCTCGAGGACAAGCGTGTGCAAACCAGCCAGAGCACAAAATGCCGCACAACTCGATCCGGCAGGGCCGCCACCGACGATCGCCACGTCAAAAATTTCCATGACAAATTTACCACGATGATCAGTGATCGGGATTTCCGTTCACAGATCATGGATCACTGATCACATTTATCACTCGCATGTCCATGCCACCTAATCCGCACTAGCGCGTCATCTAATCGCAGAGCAAATTGACGTGGATGAGCTGGTCTCTCCCAATCTTCCGCATTGCTGGCATCCAATTGCGGATTCACATTACCTTTTTACTGCTGATTGCCTGGTTGGCCTTCGGCTATTACACGCAAGGCGGTTCCGCGGTGGCGTTGAGCCGCGTCATATTTGTTCTGCTTCTTTTCCTTTGCGTGGTGTTGCACGAATTCGGGCACGCGTTCGCTGCGAAAGCGTTCGGGATCAACACGCCGGACATCACCCTGCTGCCGATCGGCGGTGTTGCGCGACTGGAGCGCATGCCGGAGGAACCAGTGCAGGAATTAATCATCGCTGTTGCGGGGCCCTTGGTGAATGTGGTGATTGCGCTCGGTTTGTTCGTCGCAGGCGGATCGCAAGCGTTACTGAATCCCTCGAGTGTCGAAGGCGGCGGTCTCGTTGCCCAGTTGCTGACGATTAACATCATGCTGGTGCTTTTTAATTTGCTGCCGGCATTTCCGATGGATGGGGGACGAGTGCTACGCGCTCTGCTCGCCACAAGGCTGAGTTATGCACGCGCTACGCAGGTCGCCGCCACCGTCGGCCAGGGTTTTGCGTTCGTCTTTGGTTTCATTGGTTTGCTTTGGAATCCGTTTCTCCTATTCATCGCGCTTTTCGTTTATATCGGTGCCTCTCAGGAAGCGGCCCTGGCCCAGATGAAGGATGTCTCGCGCAGATTCCCGGTGTCGAGCGCGATGGTGCGGGAGTTTCGCACGCTCTCGGAAGACGCCAGCCTGCAAGAAGCGGTCGACGCATTGCTTGCGACTTCGCAGCACGATTTTCCAGTCGTTGGTGACACTGGTAGCGTCGCCGGTTTATTGACGCGTCAGGATCTGATCGCCGCGTTGCGCAAGAATGATCCTGCGCTCCGCGTCGGCGACGTGATGCGACGGGACATTCCTACGGTAACTACTGGAACCCGTTTCGAAGACGCATTCCGCATCATGCAGGAGTGCAATTGCCCGGCGGTGCCAGTGCTGGATCGGATGAAGCGCCTGGTCGGTTTACTCACGCCGGAGAACGTGACCGAACTGATGATGGTACAATCCGCCATGCCGCGACAGCGGGTATTTCGAGGCGAAACGAATTAATAACCAAGGGCGCTGCAGCCACCGTTCTTTGGAGCCATCCTTTTAGTGTAAAACGCGGGGCGTGCCAACGTGACCGGCCAGAGGCCGGTGCTCATAGTTTTAGAATACGCCTAAGAGCTGATGCGCATCGGCATCAGGACGTAGAGAAATGGAGTTTGAATTTTCAAAACACCCGGACTCATCTCGTCGATGAGATCGAGAAAGACTTCGTCCTCAGTCAGCGCTCGCAGAGGCGCCATCAGAAATTCCGGATTAAACGCGATGGAAAAATCGCGGCCTTTGTAGGCAACGGCGAGCGATTCCTTGGCTTCGCCAACTTCCGGAGTGGTAGCGGTAATATCGATATTGTTTTTGCTGAAATTCAGTTTGACGGAATGCGACTTGTCGCTGGCGAGCAACGAGACGCGTCGCAGCGAATTTAGAAAGGTTTCGCGCTCGAGTTTTATTCGTTCTTTTGCCTCGGACGGAATGACCTGGCGATAGTTTGGGTAGTTGCCTTCGATCAATTTCGAGACGAGCAGCGTCTTGTTGAGGTCAAAAGCGATCTGCCCGCTGCCCATGCTCACCTTGATTTCGCCATCATCGGCAAGCAGGCGTTGCAATTCGGTTACCGCTTTGGTTGGAACAATAAAGTCCGCCTCGTGGCTGCGCGGGAATTCCAATTCGATTTCGGCCATGGCAAGCCGCCGGCCGTCTGTCGCGACCAGCGTCAGCTTGTTCTCCTTGAAACTGAACAGAACGCCGTTGAGCACGTAGCGAGTTTCGTCTGTTGATATCGCATAGGAAGTTTTGCGCAGACCGTCGCGCAAGTCTTTTTGTCGAATCGTGACAACCTTCGCGTCCTCGAATTTCGGCAGCGGTGGAAATTCTTCCTCGGGCAGTCCGAGAATTTTGAAAAAGCTTTGTCCGCTCCGGATGGAAGCGGCATTCTTTCCGTTAACATCGATCTGAATCTCACTCGAAGGCAGTTCACGGACGATGTTGAAGAGGCGACGAGCGGGAAGCGTGGTCGCTCCTTCTTTTTCTACGTCCGCTTCACAACTGCCGCGCACACCGACATCAAGATCCGTTGTAGTGAGGTGAATTTCCCCCCCGTGCGCCTGCAAGAGAACGTTGGAAAGGATAGGAAGAGTAGTGCGGGTGCTGACGACGTTTTGAACCTGCTGCAGACCTTCGAGCAGTTTTTCTTTCGCTACACTAAATTTCATTATGACGGTCTAAGATGTAAAGCTTTGGGTTTTATTCGGCAACCGCAAATCTCTCCAATGTCGGGGCAAGTCCACCACGGCGGATTCCTGTCGTCATGGTGACCGAATGTTGTAGCTGCGGCAGCCGGAATCGCAAGCTGGAAACGAACCACTCAACGTTGAAGGGAACTGTCAATGAAGGATATCGTCTGGCGAATGTTGTCTTGTTCGACCATCCGCTTCTTTACCAGTTTGCAGGCGTGCAGCACGGTGCCGTGATCGCGTCCCCCGAATGCATCGCCAATTTCATTCAAGGACGCTTTGGTAAGCTCGCGCGCGAGATACATCGCCACTTGCCGCGGAAAGGCGATGCTGGCCGGGCGCCGCTTGCTTGTCATGTCGGCTATGCGCACATCGAAATGTTCGGCCACGCGCCGTTGAATCTGTTCGATCGTGATGGAATGGCGTCCTTCCTCCTGCAAAATATCTTTTAGCAAATGCTCCACGACCTCATGCGTCAGTTCCTTGCCGCTGAGTGACGCAAACGATGCCACCCGCATGAGCGCGCCTTCCAATCGGCGCACGTTCGTCCGAATGCGGCTCGCAAGAAATTGAAAAACTTCGTCGCGCAATACGATCTGCATGCCACGCGCTTTTTTCCGCAAGATCGCCATGCGCGTCTCGATGTCCGGAGGCTGAAGCTCAGCTGTGAGCCCCCACTCAAAGCGCGAAACCAGGCGGTGCTCCAGATTCGCAATCTCGGAAGCCGGCCGATCGCTGGAAAGGACGATCTGCTTATGTCCATCGAACAGCGTATTGAATGTATGAAAGAACTCTTCCTGGGAACGCTCTTTCCCCCCGAGAAATTGGATGTCGTCAATCAGGAGAAGGTCGACCTGGCGATAACGCTTGCGGAACTTGACCAGATTACTGTGCTGGATCGCATCGATGAACTCGTTGATGAACAGTTCGCTGGAGACGTAAATTACCTTCACGTTCTTCTTCTTGGCCCAAACGTACTGGCCGATAGCCTGCATCAGGTGGGTCTTGCCAAGACCGACACCGCCATAAACGAACAACGGGTTGTACGTGCGTGCCGGCGCCTGCGCTACGGCCAGAGCGGCGGCATGAGCAATTTCATTGTTCGGACCAACCACGAAAGATTCGAACGTGTTCCGTGGATTGAGTCCGGGCACGCTCGCTCCTGGTTTGGTGTCGGCCGGCGGCTCAGGCAAAATTTTTTCCAGCGGTGCGACA
Source organism: uncultured Verrucomicrobiae bacterium (assembly GCA_963836455.1). Taxonomy (GTDB): domain Bacteria; phylum Verrucomicrobiota; class Verrucomicrobiia; order Chthoniobacterales; family UBA10450; genus Udaeobacter. Next base: position 192,501 of record CAWIJH010000002.1, on the reverse strand, counting down.
TCCTCGGCAGGCGTTTGCGTGCTAGTTCCCGACGGTGAGCAGAACTTCACGGGGCGCGGGCTGCCGAACGTCGTCACGATCGCAGTCTGCAGTGCCGGCATGTAATTACTTTCTATCCAAAACTGATAGATGTTGTTTGGAACGCGAAGCGTGAGCGATTTCTCTTTGGCCTCAATGAGTTCGACCGCCGAGAACCAGCGTTTAAAGCTGTCGGAGCTAATCTGTGGTTTGAGCGCGGCTGATAATTGCTGCCACAGCTGCGTACATTTCTTGTCCATAGCCGACTTGTTAACAGTGTTACACAATCGCCACACTCGCTGATACCGCGGAAAATCGTCCGGGAAAAGAGGAGCGGCCTTGAGTCGGTCTCAAACCCATTCCGCTGGAGAAATGTGGGAAAAAAAGGTCAAAAGACGCGCAGATACGAGGGAAAAGAGGCTGTGCCGCGCTTCGGCGATCCGTTGCATGCGTCCAGGTAGACTCGCGCGTTCCGTCGTTGTTCCGGGAAGCTTTTCGTCTCGTTCATTCTCGCTGCTAAAAGTTTCTCAGAAATGTTCACAACTTATTCACAGGCGCTCTTGTTTCTTCCTCGCCAGCGGGCTTGAGACTAGAAATCGCTTTCAAAATCGACAAGAAAAAAAATGAAAAAAAAGAATTTTATTTTTCAACACAACCAAAAATCTTCTTGACTAGAAAAAAGAAACACGCGTGTCCGAGGAAAAACAAAAAAGAATTTAGTCGTCGAATTGTTGGTGACGGAAGTCGTCGTTGTAGCAAAGGCATAAGATTCGCCGTGGGTGCCATTCCCGATTTGACCGAATTGGCCCGTGCACGCAATTTTCCCGCCTCCAGAGTGCCACCGGATGGCAATCAAAATGCGAGCGACGCACACGAAGATAAGCAACCAGGCCAATTACGTTTTTAATTGGAACCGGGGCGCAATATGCCGAATTCTTTCGACCAGCATCGTTGGACTTCTTCTTTCTGCGGCGCCGGCATATTCTGTTGATGAGCTGCTGCCGCCGTTCGGCTTTCGCTGGAATGACTCGATGGCACATGTGGAAGCGGTCCTGCGCGGCGCGAAAGCGAAAATCACTTCGCGGGAGAAAAAGGAAAACCGGGACGTCTGGACAGTGGAAGGGCTGATCCATCCGGGGTTAAAGCGCACCTTGTTTACTTTTAAGCAGAGAGCGCTTGTGGCGGTGGAGTTGCAATACGAATACCCGGATTGGTCGATTGAACGTTACAACCAGCGGATGGGAGAAATTCGCAAATACTTCGACGAGAAGTACGGGACGGGAAAACTCGTGTCACGTTCCCGCGACACTGACACCGACGTCATCCAGACGCTGGTTGGGTATCAATGGATGGTCGGCGCGACGATGCTGGAGCTTTTCTATTTCTCCGCGCAGCACGGCGCCATGCTTTATCGCACCATTACGGTCGACTATAAGGCGATGTAGAGGGCCGCGCCGCCATGGAGCGCGCATTGGGCATCGCTGTTTGTTGGATTTTTTCTAGTCATCGAAGACCGGACCAGTTATCACGTCCTCCTATCGAATGAGCCGAGGAGTTGTTCATGGCAGAGCCTGATGCCGGAGGATCCGCTAGTCCCACCGTCGCCGAAATTCTGACGAAGCTTGGGGCTGATCCCAAGGTGGGTCTGAATTCCGGTCAACTCCAGGAACGGCTGAGCAAATACGGCCCAAATGCGCTGCCGGAAGAAAAGAAGAGCGCGCTTTCCGCCTTTCTCGTTTATTTCTGGGGTCCCATACCATGGATGATCGAGGCTGCGGCCCTGATGGCACTTGTTGTCGGAGACTGGGGGGATCTGGCGATCATTACCTCGCTTCTACTGTTCAACGCCTTGTTAGGCTTCTGGGAGGAACACGAAGCTTCCAACGCACTCGACGCTTTGAAGAACTCCCTGGCTTTAAAAGCGCGTGTGCTTCGCAGTGGAAAATGGGAGCAAGTCGATGCGCGGACGCTCGTGCCTGGAGACATCGTTCGCTTATATCTCGGCGATGTCGTGCCCGCCGACTGTAAGCTCATCCAGGGCGACTACATCAGTATCGACCAATCTGCGCTGACGGGGGAATCGCTGCCGGTCACAAAGAAATCTGGCGAGGACGCGTACTCGGGCTCCGTCGTGAAACAGGGCGAAATGGTCGCAGTGATTACTGCGACTGGAGTGAACACGTTTTTTGGACGCACCGCAAAACTAGTGGAGGGCGCCGGAAGTGTTTCCCACTTTCAGAGAGCGGTAATGAAGATCGGCAACTTCCTGATTATCCTGGCGCTGGTTTTGGTTGTGATCCTGGTAGCCAGCCGTCTTTTCGACATGCGCGGGCATTACGATCGGGCTGTTTTGTTAAGGCTCGCCGAAATCGTTCTTATCCTGTTGGTAGCATCAGTGCCTGTGGCCATGCCTGCGGTACTCTCGGTAACCATGGCTCTGGGCGCTCGGAGGCTTGCCAGGAGTAAAGCAATCGTTTCTCGGCTGGAGGCAATCGAGGAATTGGCCGGCGTTGATGTGCTTTGCTCCGATAAGACTGGCACGTTGACCCAGAACAAGCTGACCCTTGGCGAACCAGCGCCCTGGGCTGACACCGATGCGGCAACATTGATTCTCATGGCATCGCTGGCCTCGCGCGCGGCAGATGACGATCCGATTGATCTCGCAGTAATAGCCGGGCTGAAAGACCCTGCCATACTTAAGAGCTATCAACAGGAAAAGTATGTCCCCTTCGATCCGGTGGACAAACGGACCGAGGCAACGATTAAGGACACTTCCGGTAAGCTTTTTCGGGTTACCAAAGGTGCCCCGCAAGTAATCCTCGCGCTAGCAAAGCTCTCTGGTAGCGAGCTCACCAAAGCCAGCCAGACCGTAGACAGTTTAGCCAGTCGCGGCTATCGCACTATTGGCGTCGCTGTTGTCCAAGGCGATGGCCCCTGGACGTTCCTGGGAATTCTTCCGTTACTGGATCCGCCTCGACCGGATTCCAAGAGCACCATAGCCAGGGCTCGCGCCTACGGAGTCAAGGTAAAGATGGTTACTGGCGATAACGTGGCTATCGCACGACAAATCGCATCGGAACTGGACATGGGCACTAATATCCAACCAGCAACAGAACTATTCCCTGGGGATGTTACAAAAGGCCAAATCCCGTTGAATGCTGCGGAGAAAATCGATCAAGCCGATGGTTTCGCTCAGGTTTTCCCGGAACATAAATACGCCATTGTAAAAATACTTCAGGAGAATGGCCACATCGTGGGAATGACCGGTGATGGCGTCAATGACGCTCCCGCTCTCAAGCAAGCCGATGTAGGTATCGCCGTTTCCGGAGCGACCGAAGCAGCTCGAGCAGCAGCAGCTTTAATTCTAACTGCTCCCGGTTTGTCGGTCATTATCGAAGGGATCGCGGAAGCGCGACGTATCTTCGAGAGGATGATGAGCTATGTGTTATACCGCATTGCCATGACCATCGCCATCATGGTGTTTGTTGTGCTTGCATCGATTTATTATCATTTCTTTCCGTTGACCGCGATCATGCTGATCGCACTCGCTCTCCTGGACGACGTACCGATCATGACTATCGCTTTCGATAATGCCAGCGTGCCACCTCAACCGGTCAAATGGGAATTGGACCGTGTCTTGGTGATTTCGTCCGTACTGGGCTTGCTTGGAGTTATTCAAAGCTTTGGTCTGCTCTATCTGGGAGACACACTTCACCATCTCGATCATCCACAACTACAGACAATGATGTTTCTTCAACTCGTAGCGGGTGGTCACCTTATGTTATTCGTGACTCGCACCCGGGGAGCTTCGTGGAAGCCACCGTATCCAAACCTCAGGCTCTTCTTTGCAATTGTCGCGACTCAAATCGCTGCGGTGCTCATGTGCAGCCAGGGTTGGCTGGTGCCGCCACTTTCCTGGAGGATTATCGGCTTTGTTTGGGCTTACAATCTCGTTTGGATGATCGCGCAGGACGTGGTCAAACTGGGGCTTTATGGAGTTCTGGACCCTGCTCGCTCGTGGAAGAGGTCGATTTTCCAGTCACTTCGAGTGCCCACGACACGTGGGCCAGAGGCGGTTAGCTAAGTCAGGAGCAGGAGAACAGATGTCTAGCTATAGAAAGAAATTCATCGTAAAGCCGGACTCCAAGATCCGGCTAAAACATTTTGATCCCGGATATCGTGGCAAACATGAGTCGCACAAGCCGGCTTTGTTAGAGATCCAAAAGAACCTTCAGAAGATGGACCAGCTGCAATACCGGATGTACGCTGAGAACAAGCATTCGCTTCTCATTGTATTGCAGGGACTCGACGCAGCTGGCAAGGACGGCGTAGTCCGTCACGTTTTGACCGGCATGAATCCTGAGGGTTGCATCTCTTCCAACTTCAAGGAACCGACGAAAGAAGAGCTGGCGCACGATTTTCTCTGGCGCGTGCATCCGCATGTGCCTGGCAAGGGCTCAGTGGCGATTTTCAATCGTTCCCACTACGAAGACGTGCTGGTAGTAAGAGTTCACGGGCTGGCACCGGAAAAGGTCTGGTCAAAACGTTACGATCAAATAAACGATTTTGAACGGCTAATCACGACTGAAAACAACACAACGATTCTCAAATTTTTCCTGCATATTTCGAAAGAGGAACAACTCACCCGGTTCAAGAAGCGACTGGATGACCCTGATCGTCAATGGAAGATCAGTGACTCGGATTACAAAGAACGAGAATATTGGAGTGATTACGTCGATGCGTTCGAGGATGTGTTTAACAAAACGAGCACCGAGCACGCTCCCTGGTTTATCATTCCATCGAATCATAAGTGGTTTCGCGATTTGGCTATTTCGCAGATCATCGTCCAGCAGATGGAAGAGATGAACATGCAGTTGCCCAAACCGACTGTGAACATCGCGGAAATTCGCCGTGAGTATCATCAGGCGGAGGACGGGGAGAACGCGAAGCGCGGCAAGAAGCGGTAACATTGGTCGAAATCACGCCATCTGAACGCCTGACCTCACTGCTGGACGAGTCGCCGCTGAAACCGATCCAGCGATGGCTTTGGGTGCTCTCGACCGGAGGCACGCTGCTTGATGGCTTCGTAATTTTCGTACTTGGCGTGACGATGCCACTGATCATCGCTGAGTTTCATTTCACACCCGATGTGGTCGGTCTCATCGGCGCAAGCCTGGTCTTCGGCGCTGCCTTTGGGGCCGGACTCGGCGGGCCAATGGCAGATCGTCTTGGCCGAAAGAAGTTGATGCTCGCCGACATGATAATCATTGGCACGGGCGCTGCGACCAGCGCGTTGGCCAATGGTTTTCCACTGCTCTTTATCGGGCAGCTTCTGGTTGGGGTGGGAGTAGGCATCGATTTCCCGGCGAGCAGCAGTTACGTTTCTGAAGTACTGCCGAAACGCAGTCGTGCGCGAATGATGGTCGCAACGATTGCCTGCCAATCAGTTGGTATGTTGCTTGCCGCTGTGATTGCGTTGCTCCTGCTAAAGAATGTGCACAGCGCCCAGACCTGGCGGCTTTTCCTGGCGGCCGAAGGCGCTATTGCGCTTCTCTTTTTCTTACTGCGTCTTTCGGAACCAGACAGTCCGCACTGGTTGATGACTCGAGGCAGATTCACCCAAGCGGCGCAGGCATTCGTTCGGATCATGCCTGAGCAGCGCGAAGCAGTGCTACAAATTACAGGCGATCCTGGAAATCAAGGTGTCGCAAGCGCAGTCGCGCCAGCGAAACCGGGCATCGCAATTCTCTTCTCTCGCGACTATCGAGCTCGAACCATGCTTGTCGCAGTCCCCTGGTTCCTGATGGATATCGCCACCTACGGCGTCGGACTCTTCACCCCGATTATCCTGGGTGCGATTGATGTTTCCGGTAAGAGAGGTGGCATTTTCACCAGTGACTTCACTGACGCGCGAGGAAGCGCTGCAATCGATCTGTTTTTGCTGTTCGGCTTTCTGGTCGGAATTTGGGCCGTCCCGCGATTCGGACGCATCCGAATGCAGGTCATCGGTTTCGCAGGCATGGCTCTCGGCATGTTGGTACTAATGATCGCTGTTTCCCTGTCGAATTCTCCCGCAGGCGCAGGACACATTCCGATCGTGTTCGCGGGATTCATTCTGTTCAACTTGTTAATGAACGCCGGCCCTAATTCGACCACATTTACGCTTGCGCCGATCTTGTTTCCGACGCAATTGCGCGCCACAGCCAGCGGTTTCGCCGCTGGTGTCGCTAAAATCGGAGCGACTCTCGGCGTCTTCGTCCTGCCAATCTTAAAAGGAAAGTTCGGTGTGCCGGCAGTCTTGGGAATGATGGCGGCCGTCAGTCTTCTCGGTTTGGCTGTTACTCTAATTTTTCGTCACGAGGATGCGGAAGACTGAAATGAACTAAGAGCATCGCAAAGACTGGATGATCGCGATATAGTTTCGCCGAGGCGTACGCTTACGAGGGTAACTATGGATCTCACTACCACTTATTTGGGAATGAAGCTGCGAACGCCGCTCGTTCCCTCGGCTTCACCGCTCTCAGAGGACATCGACAAAATGAAGCAAATGGAGCAGGCCGGAGCGTCCGCCGTAGTCTTGCATTCATTGTTCGAAGAAGAAGTAGAGGCGGCTGCGGCTGCCAGGAAGGAATTTCTGGTCGGTCCGAAAGCGTATTTGGAGCAGATCAGTCGGGCGAAGTGCGTCGTAAAAATTCCGATCATCGCCAGCGTGAACTGTACCACTCTTGGAGGCTGGATTAGCTATGCGCGTCAGATTACCGAGGCTGGGGCCGACGCGCTCGAGCTCAACATCTATAGGATACCGACTCAACCGGAAGTTACCGGCAGTGCAATCGAGGAAACATACGTCGATACTGTTCGAGCCGTGCGAGCGGCTGCTAAAATCCCGCTAGCGGTGAAGCTCAGCCCGTATTTTAGCAATTTCGCAAATATGGCGCAGCGTTTCGATGCGCTCGGGGCGGACGCGCTTGTTTTATTCAACCGATTTTACCAACCTGACGTCGATCTCGCGAAGATGGAAGTTACGCCAAATCTGACGCTGAGTGTGCCCGCCGATATGCGCCTGGCGTTGCATTGGATTGGCATTCTTTACGGAAAAATTCGCGCCAACCTCGCCGCGACCAGCGGCATCTATCAGGCCTATGACGTAATCAAGATGGTGATGGCCGGAGCAGATGTGACGATGCTCTGCAGCGCCCTGATGCGCTATGGCATTACCCATATTCAAAAAATTGAAATGGATACCGTCGCATGGTTGGAGGAACACCGATGCAGTTCATTGGGGGAAATCAAAGGTAAAATGAGTCAAAAGAATTGCCCGGATCCCAGCGCTTTTGAGCGCGCGCAATATGTGCGCGGGCTTTCCAGTTACACTTCGTTATTTCCAATTCGGCGTTGATCTGCCAGCCGATGAGTTTCGCAATCGAGACGGACGGACTATAGCGCTGCTGCATGCGTTGCTGATTTGGCCGGAGTCAGGCCTTCATTCGTCTCGACGACAATCTGATCGACTACAGCTTTCATGTCCTGAGTGCGTTCCCACACCAAAAGTTGTCGGTCGGCGCCGGTTCCTTCGCGTATGATCCGCTCGATGTGTTCGATCTCTCGCTGATTGCCGAGTTCGTCGACTTCAGTAGAAACGAACTCGAGCATCTCATTTAGCAAATCCCTCTCATCCACTTCGCATTTGCGTCCGAAATCAATTAGCTTGCCGTCCAATCCGTAGCGCGACGCGCGCCAGCGGTTTTCGTCAAGCAAACGCTTTGGATAACTGCGAAAAGTCACATTATCCCAGCGCAGCTTTTGCAATTTGGCCACGATGGCTTGCATGAGGGCGGCCAGCGCGATGGTGTCATCCACGCGCGATTGTGCATCGCAAATGCGGAACTCAATTGTATCGAAGAAAGGATGTAGCCGAACGTCCCACCAAATCTTTTTCGCATTGTCGATGCAATTGGTCGACACCAGCAATTTCAGGTAATCTTCGGTACTCGCTCAGACTTTCGAAAGCGTCCGGAATGCCCGTACGCGGAAATCGTTCGAAAATCATATGGCGATATGCTTTTAGCCCGGTGTTTTGGCCCAGCCAAAATGGTGAATTCACAGAGAGTGCGTATAGGTGGGGAAGGAAATAGCGCGCCTGGTTCATGATGTCGATCCCCTCCTCGCGATCGGGAATTCCGACGTGTACGTGCAAACCAAATATGAGACATGAGCGCGCGATTTGCTGCATGTCTTTGACGATCGATGCGTAGCGCTCGTGGACGGTGATGAGTTGGTCCATCCAGTGTGAAAACGGATGTGTTCCCGCGGACGCGATTTTCAATCCGTGTTGCGCAGCCAATTTTGCGAGTTCAGCGCGAAGATTGACGACCTGTTGCCGCGCATCACGCGCATCGGTGCAAATCTCAGTGCCCAGTTCCGCGATCGACTGGTGCAACTCGGGTTTGACGCGCTCCTGCAAAACCATTTTCCCGTCGGCGAGAATCTGCTGGATTTGCGACCGCAGCTCGCGGGTCTCCGGATCAATGATCTGAAACTCCTCTTCGATGCCGAGAGTGAAAACGTGATCATGTCCGCGACGCTTCCGCTTTTTTTTCTTTGATCCAGCCCCGGCGTTTTTCCGAGGAGACGCAACATTCATAATCACAGAATTGTAGCCGTTTTTATTGCCGCGACTATTTCGGTCCCATTGCCAAACTCCTGGTTCGGGCTGCTGTCTGTTGTTGTATAACAAAGAATCCTGTCTCGCCGCCGCCAGACGTCACGTTGACAACTGGAGAATTCGACAGCCGCACCATCGCACCGCACACCTTCCCTGAAAACAGAAATGGATTGGTATCCACAAACATCGGCTCAAGTTTCCACTCGGTCCGGTTGAAGATGGGGAACTCTTCGGGGCACAAATCGATGACCTCCTGAACGACGTAATCGGACGAAAGCGCCGTGCCGATTGCGTTCTCCCACTCGGGCTGGTCCAAGCGCGGTCCGAAGTAAACCCCGTGACCGCCGTAGTCGTCGTTCGGCTTGAGCACGAGTCGCCCCCGATTTTGGCGAACAAAATCGACGAGCTCGATACTGTGGCCGTTGTACGTCGTTCGCCGATCCGCCATCCGTCGGGTCCAGGGAACGGAACGCGCAATAGCTGCGCGCTCTTTGGAGGTGAACCAACTTGCGTAGGTCTCGTCGGTCAGCAGTTCGAAGCTGGCCTTCTTGTGCATGATTTTGCATCGGAACGGATTTACAAGACAAACGTCATGGTTCACATAGGCGCGCACCAGCGGATGCGTTTCATCGTATCGCGCGAGGAATTCGTGAATGATTATTCGTTTGTAGACGAGATCGATTTCAAAATCGCCACAGCGCAGCCGGCCACGATTGTATTCCAGTTCGTCCGGCGAACAGATGATCGTGCGCACGCCATGTGCCTCGAAATGATTTCGCAGCAGGATGAACTCGTTCGAGGTCGGCAGGTCCTTCCAATCAACGATCGCGATGTTCGGCACACCCTTGCCGTTCCATTCGCGGTAAGTCAGCAATAGGCTATCGAGCAAAGTTGCCACGGGCGAGAATTGATGCAGGGAATAGTGTTGCGCCAAGGTTGACATCGCAGGTAGTTCGAACAGCACGCGATTCAAGCCCTCCTGGTCAGAAAGGCTCGACGGATTCTCCGCGTTGTACTCGACGAATTTAATCTCTTGCCCGTGAACGAAGCCGTCGAGCCGGGTAGTAACGGCGGCGTATGCAAATCCAGGATCAATAAGCGCGACCTTCTGTTCCGCATCGGTCAGACCAAGCTTTGTCATCAACCCGGGGAACTGCACCGCCATGGATGCAATTTTCTCCAGCGCGCGTACGATGAGCTCCGCCACCACTCTGTGGGCCTCGAATTGTGAGCGTTCCAACAGGTGCGGACGCAGCGCCACGCTGATTGGCCGGTCGCCATAAACCAACCGGTTTGCTCGCATCGCATTGTGGAGTTTTTCGAACACGTGCGGCGCCAATGTCTCGTCGCGCAAAAGCAGGTCATGGTATTGCGCGATCGCTCTCTCGCGGAGACTGGCGGTATTTGTTTTAGCTTTTTTCAGCGAGCCAGCGCGTTTGTTTGCCATGTTAGCGATCTAGCCTACTGGAGCGCACCGGAGGTGCTTGGCATGGCTTGCGATTTTCCGAGCATTTGTTGCGTATTGGCGAGAGCAGTCAGCGCAAAAAATGCACACGATTCAGCAAGAGCTGCCGAGCCTTGTTCGGCCACAGCGTTGAAAATTTAAGTAAATGAAAACTCAACTTGTTGAATCTATAGATACGGTCGAACTGGTTCCAGAGATCCTGCACCCGAAAAAGATTCTCGTGCCGGTCGATTTCTCGAAGACGTCAAAACAAGCACTTCAGTACGCGTTGCGATTTGCCGAAAAATTGGGCTGCGAAATCGTTCTACTGCACGTTGTCGAGCCAGAGAGCATCATAGCGGGTGCGCCGACTGCTGTCGATGTTTTTGCGCAGCCAGAGGAAGATATGATCGCAGCGAAAGCAGAGTTGCAAACCCTCGCGGCAAGCTACCGCAATCGGCCGAAATCGATTACATCAAAGGTGCGCACCGGGTGTGCCCCCAACGAGATTAGTAAAGTGGCCAAAGACTTGGATGTCGATCTAATCATCATCGCCACCCACGGCTATACCAGTTGGCGGCACTTCTGCATCGGCAGCACTGCCGAGCGAGTTGTGCACACTGCGCCCTGTCCCGTGCTCGTCGTCCGCGAGAAACAACACGAATTCTGTTTAGGATTGTGAAAAATGTCGAAGAAGGCAAGGCTCAGATCGAGGCGAAAAATCTGAGCTCAGAAACGGTCTTCACGTCGGTTGGCTTTCCTTTGCAAAAATTGTTAACCCCTGATTTTTGATCGGGTGCGATTACGATCGTCGCCATATTGTTTTGCCACTTTAACAGAGAATGGTTTTCAGGATTTCAACCAGACTCACACTGCATCTTTGATTTCGAATAATCCAGTTTCGCTCCCAGCAGAGGTGACGTTGACGATTGGCGAACCGGATAGACGAACGATCGCGCTTGCAGACGTTGCCTCCAAAAAGAAATGGGTTCGCATCAACGAGCATCGGCAGCATCCGGTCGGTGTCGGCGAAAATCGGAAACTCTTCCTCGTGCAAATCGCGTCGCTCTTAGAGCAGAGCCGCGCTTTGCCGTTCTTCGGCTCGGCTAGCGCAATAACTGCACAGCAAAACGCAACGGACGTACATCGGCCAGATACCGTAGCGAATAGGTTCGCAGCACTGTGAAGAGCGGCTACAAAATGTTGGATGCGAACGAAGCGGTGGCACGTGTCGCATACGCGCTTAATGAGGTCATCGCTATTTATCCGATTACCCCGGCGTCACCGATGGGCGAATGGGCGGACGCGTGGGCCGCAGGTGGGGTGAAAAATCTGTGGGGCACGGTGCCGTCTGTGATCGAAATGCAAAGCGAAGGCGGCGCGGCCGGAGTGATCCACGGTGCACTTCAAACCGGTGCGCTCAGCACGACATTTACTTCCTCGCAGGGATTATTGCTGATGATCCCGAACATGTACAAGATCGCCGGCGAACTGACGCCGAGTGTTTTTCACATTGCGGCTCGATCGATCGCCGCGCAAGCGTTGTCGATTTTCGGCGATCACAGTGATGTCATGGCCGCACGCGCAACGGGATGGGCAATGCTCTGCTCGGCTTCAGTTCAAGAAGCGCAGGACTTCGCATTAATCGCGCACGCGGCAACTCTCGAATCGCGGATTCCGTTTCTGCACTTCTTTGACGGGTTTCGCACGTCACACGAGATCTCGAAAATCGACATCGTTTCCGACGAGGTGTTGCGAGCGATGATCGATGAGCTGCGCATAATCGAGCATCGCGCTCGCGCACTTTCGCCGGACCATCCGGTGATTCGCGGAACGGCACAGAACCCGGACGTTTATTTCCAGGCGCGCGAGACGGTGAATCCATTTTACGCCGCGTGCCCTGCGATTGTGCAACAAACGATGGATCGTTTCGCCGAGCTCACCGGCCGACGATACGGTTTGTTTGAATATCACGGCGCGACCGATGCCGAGCGCGTGATTGTTTTGATGGGCTCAGGCTGTGAGGCGGTGCATGAGACCGTCGATTTTCTCGATGCACAGAATGCGAAAGTGGGCGTGCTGAAGGTGCGGCTGTACCGGCCGTTCGACGCAAAAGCGTTCGTGAGAATGTTGCCCATGACCGTACGCAGCGTTGCGGTTCTCGACCGAACGAAAGAACCGGGTTCGGGTGGCGAGCCGCTCTATCTGGATTGCGTGAACGCCCTCTACGAAGAGGGCCGACGGGACGTGACGGTGATCGGCGGCCGGTATGGATTGTCTTCGAAGGAGTTCACTTCGGCGATGATTAAGGCTGTTTTCGATAATCTTGCGCAGGCGTCGCCGAAAAATCATTTCACAATCGGTATCGACGACGATCTGTCGCATACAAGTCTTCCATTCGACCCGGAATTTTCCATCGAAGCGAGCGACGTGGTGCGCGCGCAGTTCTTCGGCCTTGGATCGGACGGCACGGTGGGTGCCAACAAGGAGTCGATCAAGATTATCGGCGAACACACCGATCACTTCGCGCAGGGATATTTTGTTTACGACTCTAAGAAAGCGGGGGCGATGACGATCTCTCATCTACGGTTTGGGCCACGGCCGATTCGCTCGACGTATCTTATTAGGCAGGCCAACTTCGTTGCTTGTCACCAACCGTTTCTTCTCCAAACCTCTGAGGTTCTGCGAGACCTCGCTAAAGGCGGAACATTTCTCCTGAATTCGCCGCTTGGTCGGGAGCAACTTTGGGAGCGTCTTCCACAAAATGTTCAGGCAAAACTAATCGAAACCCAAGGGCGCTTTTTTGTGATCGACGCCAACAAAGTTGCGCGGGATTGCGGAATGGGTGGCCGCATCAACACCATCATGCAGACCTGTTTCTTCGCGATTTCCGCTGTCTTGCCATCGGAGCACGCAATCGCCGCGATTAAGGAATCGATCCGCAAAACGTACGCCAGGAAAGGCGATGAAGTGGTCAAGATGAACTTGAGCGCCGTGGATGAAGCGCTCGCTCACTTGTATGAAGTGAAGCTGGGCGATCGCATCACCGGCACCGAAGCAATTCCGAACGGCAAGCTTTCGAGGACACCGACGTTTGTGAAGAACGTCCTCGGCGAAATCATAGCCGGACGCGGTGACCGCGTGCAGGTAAGTGCGTTGCCTAACGATGGGACTTATCCGACTGGCACTGCGCGTTGGGAGAAGCGAAACCTTGCAACGGAGATCCCGGTCTGGGATCCCGCGGTGTGTATCCAGTGCGGCAAATGCGTGATGGTTTGCCCGCACGCCGTCATCAGAAGCAAAGTGTACGAGCCGGCTGTTCTCCAAGGCGCGCCTGCGTCGTTCAAGTCGACGGAGGCGCGATTACCAGACTGGAAAGGGCTGCGTTACACGCTGCAAGTGGCGGCGGAAGATTGCACCGGTTGTGGGATCTGCGTCGATGTTTGCCCCGCGCGCAACAAATCCGAAGCGCGTTTGAAAGCAATCAACATGCAACCGCAGCTTGCGTTACGCGAGCCGGAGCGCGAAAATTGGAATTTCTTCCTGTCGCTGCCCGAGCTGGATCGCTGGCGAATCTCCACGGATCACGTGCGGAAAATGCAGATTCAACAACCGCTCTTCGAGTTCTCGGGAGCGTGCGCGGGTTGCGGCGAGACGCCGTATATCAAATTGCTCACCCAGCTCTTTGGGGACCGACTCATCATTGCAAATGCGACTGGTTGCTCGTCGATTTACGGCGGCAATTTGCCGACCACGCCATATACCACAGATCTGAATGGCCGCGGGCCGGCGTGGTCGAATTCGCTGTTTGAAGACAACGCCGAGTTCGGGTTGGGCTTCCGCGTTTCCGTCGACAAGCAGCAGGAGTTCGCGGGCGAACTTGTTCAGCAGCTTTCGCCGCAGATCGGGCGAAGATTAGCCAACGAAATCCTGAATGCGCGGCAACGCGACGAAGCGGACATCTTCGATCAGCGCGAGCGTGTGGCGGAGCTGAAGCACAGACTCGTATCGCTGAGCGATCCAGTTGCAAAACGTTTGCTCGCGCTTGCCGACACATTCGTGCGGAAAAGCGTCTGGATTGTCGGCGGTGACGGCTGGGGTTACGACATCGGTTACGGCGGACTCGACCACGTCCTCGCGAGCGGACGTAACGTGAAAGTGTTGCTGCTCGACACGGAAGTTTATTCCAACACTGGCGGACAATGTTCCAAATCGACGCCGCGGGCGGCAGTTGCAAAGTTTGCTTCCAGCGGGAAACGCGCGCCGAAGAAAGATCTCGGGCTGATGGCAATGACCTACGGCACCATCTACGTCGCTTCGGTCGCGATGGGCGCCAAGGACGAGCACACGTTGAAAGCATTTCTCGAAGCGGAAGCGTACGACGGCCCTGCGCTCATCATCGCTTACAGTCACTGCATCGCGCATGGGATCAACATGACTACCGCGATGCAGAACCAAAAAGCGGCAGTCAACTCCGGCCAGTGGCTCCTGTACCGTTACAATCCCGAACGGCTTCTGCTCGGAGAAAATCCACTAAAACTCGATTCCGCCGAGCCGCACATGAAAGTCGCGGATTACTTCAAGCTCGAACAGCGGTTCAAGATGCTTGAGATGAGCGAACCGCGCGCTGCGAAGGAATTGCTCGCTCAGGCGCAGGCAGACGTGAAGACGCGTCGCGCATTCTACGAATTCCTCGCCACCAGAAAATTCAGCCCCATACCAAGCCTATGAACCTGACGACCACATACCTCGGCTTGAAGTTGCGCACGCCACTCGTGCCATCAGCGTCGCCGCTTTCGGAAAAGATCGACAATATCAAACGAATGGAAGACGCCGGCGCTTCGGCAGTCGTATTCCATTCACTCTTTGAAGAGCAGATTCGTCGCGATCATCACGACCTGGATTTTTATCTTGAACAGGGCACGGAAAGTTTTGCGGAATCGCTGACTTATTTTCCTGTTCGCCCGGAGTTCAAAGTTGGGCCGGAAGCGTACATTGAGCACATTGCCCAGGCGAAGGCGGCGGTGGATATCCCAATCATTGGTAGCCTCAATGGTACGACATTTGGCGGTTGGCTGGCTCACGCCCGGCAGATCGAGGAAGCAGGCGCTGATGCGCTCGAGCTGAACATTTACTCAATTCCAAGTGATCCGGACATTAGCGGCGAAGATATCGAAGCCCACTACCTCAGCATTCTCGCCGCGATCAAAGCGCAGTTGAAAATACCGGTGGCCGTTAAGCTCAGCCCGTTCTTCACGAACTTCGCGCGGTTCGCACGCCGCGCCGACCGTGAGGGGGCCGATGCGCTGGTGCTGTTCAATCGTTTTTATCAGCCGGACATTGAACTGGAGACCCTGGAGATTTCGCCCAACGTGCTGTTGAGCACGCCGATGGCAATGCGCTTGCCGATGCGGTGGATCGCGATGCTCTACGGCCGTATCGGTGCGAACCTGGCTGCGACCAGCGGAATCCACCGCGCCACCGACGCACTAAAAATGTTAATGGCCGGTGCCGATGTAACGATGCTTTGCTCGATCCTGTTGCGCCGCGGAATCGATCACATTCGTGTGATCGAACGCGAGATGGGGGAATGGATGGAAGAACACGAATACGAATCGGTCGAGCAACTCAAAGGCAGCGTGAGCCAGAAAAACTGCCCTGATCCGAGTGCTTTCGAGCGCGCTCAATACATGCGCGCGCTTCAGACGTATCCTGCAGCGGAAATTTAGGGGCAAGGAGGGCTCGTGCATCAAATCGTGGCGACGCAGCTCAGAGTCATTGCTCGATTCAGGCACTAGACAGAAACCCGACCACGATGCCCGGCATAGGATTTTGGCGATCATATCGGGCGAACGACGGCGACACTCAGCCAAACTTGCTCGATTGCTTTACGCTTATTCGTGATTAGGGCAAGTAGCGATCAAGCTTGCGATTTTGCGCATTAAGCTGATGCACAGCCTCAGGCCGTGCACCAGCTCTCAGTTTTGTGTGCTATTGCACTTTCACTTCGATTGCCTTTGGCTTCGGCATTGGGCGTTTTGGCAGGTGGACCTGCAACACGCCATCATGAAACTCAGCCATGATCTTTGCTGGGTCCGCATCTTCGGGCACGGTGAACGTGCGCTCAAAGGTGCCGAAGAAGCGTTCGAGCCGATGGAATTTTCTCTTCTTTTCTTCTTTTTCGGCCCTGCGCTCGCCGGAAATGTAAAGAATGCCGTTTTCGATTGTTACTTTAACGTCATCCTTCTTCATCTCGGGGAGGTCAGCCTTGAACAGATACTCATGATCATCCTCGATGATATCCACCAAGGGCGACCAATCGGCTAGCTTGAACCGGTCGCCATTCTTCGGGAAACGAATCGGGAACGTCGGAAAGCCGCCAAAGAATGTGCTAAAGCGGTTCTGCGCTTCCTCCACCTCTCGGAATGGGTTCCAGGTTGTGAGTGTCTTCATAATTTTTTCCTTTCTGTACAAGACAAGCCGCCCTGACCGCGCATCGCGCTCACCATAATTTGCGATAGTGTGTTCGGATTTTGCGAGCCGATTTTTCCCGCAGTAAATAAGCTCGCTGCATCCTTGGATTCCCCAGCGCAAGAAACGCCTGTCTTTTCACAAGACCTGCATTGCGCTGTTCGGCCGGACTCCCTATCAATTCAACAACGAGTGAATACCTTGGCTTTCTCAGAGGCGATTGGCGTGGAGGATCCAAAAAATTTCGCGCCGACTATCATTCCGCAGGGGCCCCAGCTTCGCGAACGTCTCTTCTCTGACCGCACGTATCGTATCGGAAGCGAGAACGCGTTTCGGGTGGGCCCGCAGATTCGCGAGTTAGAGTTACAAGGTTACCAAGTTATCAAGTGCAATTTAGGGCGAACCGGATTTCCCTTTGCCAAAATACATCGCAGACGAAATCAAACGCCAGATTGATCTGCGATCTCACCCACTATTGCGATCCGCAGGGCATTCTGCCGTTGCGCGAAAGCGATTGCACGCATCGTCTCCCGCACACGCAGAATCGACATCTCGCCAGACTGCGTCGTCGTCTTCCCAGGCGGGTAAACCGCCGATCGGTCTCACTCAGCAAACTTATTGCAATCCCGGCGATGAAGTGATTTATCCGAGTCCTGGTTTTCCAATTTACGAATCGTTCACCGGTTATGTGGGCGCGAAACCGGTGCCACTTCACCTGCGAGAAGATGTTCGATTTCAGTTTCGGCGGCCGCGAGCTCGAGCCGCTCATCACCGACCGCACGCGCCTCATCATTTTAAATTTCCCTTCCAATCCCACTGGCGGCGTCGCAAGTCGCGAGCAACTCGAGGAGATCGCCGATGTCATCTATGCAAACGCGCCGGAACACGTTCGGATTTATTCCGACGAAATTTACGAGGACATTTTGTTCGATGGCAATCATCATCAATCGATCGCCTCCGTGCCGGAGATGACCGAGCGCACCATCATTGTCGGCGGCGTATCGAAGTCGTTTGCCTGGACGGGGGGCCGTGTCGGATGGGCGGTTTTTCCGACAACGGAAGAAGCGACGGTCTTCAAGAACCTGAACATAAATTATTTTTCCTGCGTCCCCGCTTACAATCAGATGGGCGCGGCGGTCGCGCTCGAATCGCCGTTAAGCGCGGAATCGATTTCGCGAATGTGCGACGCATTCAGTGAGCGTCGCGGCCTGATGGTTGCCGGACTCAACTCGATTTTCGGTATCCGCTGCCGCAAACCTGGTGGCGCATTCTATTTGTTTCCGAACATCGCGGGCCTGTGCGAAGAACTAGGCGCGATCGAAGCGTACAGGAAAATGCCGGCCGTCGATCGCGAACAGAGCAGTCCATCGACCCTTGTGCAGATGTTTCTGCTCTGGCGCTATCAAGTCGCGACCATGGATCGGCGATCGTTCGGCTCCATAGGCTCTGAAGGTCAACATTACCTCCGAATCTCGATCGCTACCGCGTTGGACGATCTCAAGATCGGCCTCGAACGCATTCGCAAGGCCGCGACTGATATCGACGGATTTCAAAACTCCATCAAGGGAAGGCAAACACGTATGCTAACACAACTCATTTCCCACGAAAGAACACCGGCCCATCGCGACGATAGCACGATGCCATTCGGCCCGCGCCGGGGCGGATACATCAACGCCGCTGACCGCGTCTTCGAAGAAGGCTGGCCGCTCGACGAAGCAACGGTGGAACAGTGCGAAGTGTTCGATCTCATTTACCGCACGCTCTGCGCCGTGATGTACAACTACGTGCCGCTGTCGGGTCATCCCGGTGGCTCAATTTCGTCAGGGCGCTTTGTGGCACGGTTATTGTTCGACACGATGGATTATGATCTCGCGGAGCCGAATCGTCAGGACGCCGACATCATTTCGTACGCAGCCGGGCACAAGGCACTGGGGCTTTACGCGATGTGGGCGCTGCGCAATGAAGTAGCACGAATCGCCGCGTCGGATCTGTTGCCGCGCGATAAGAGATCGCAATTGCGCCTCGAAGATCTGCTCGGATTTCGGCGTAATCCGACAACGACGACACCGTTGTTCAAGAAATTTCACGCGAAACCGCTCGATGGACATCCGACACCGGCCACACCATTCGTTAAACTTTCAACTGGCGCGTCAGGCGTCGGCGTTCCAGCCTCATTTGGCTTAGCCTGGGCCGCTGGCGATCTCTACAGCGAAGACGCGCCGCGCGTTCATATCATAGAAGGCGAAGGCGGAATGACGCCAGGTCGCGTGGCGGAGGCCTTCGCCGCCGCGGCGACCGCTTCGCTCGACAATATCATTCTGCATATCGATTGGAATCAGGCGTCCATCGATTCGAACCACGTCTGTCGGGATAGCGAAGCTCCGGGCGAATACGTGCAATGGACGCCCGCCGAGCTCGCATATCTGCACGATTGGAATGTGATCTTCGTGCCGGATGGCTTCGATTGGCAGCAGATCACCACAGCGCAACGTTTGGCGCTCGATTTCCAAAACGGTCAGCCGACTGCGATCGTTTATCGCACAGTCAAAGGTTGGCAATACGGGATCGAAGGGCGCGCATCACATGGCGCTGGTCATGGGCTTTGCTCGAACGGATTTTTCGAGGCGGTTGCGCCGTTGTTGCCGAAGGACATGGTCCATTTGCCATGTTGCGAAGCCGACAAACAACGCTGCCGCGGCGGAGCGGATGCGACAATCGTTGAGGAATGTTATTGGAAAACGCTCAGCATCATTCGTCGCGCCATGGAAGCGAGTCGGCCAATGGCCGAGGCGTTAGCTGCACAGTTACGCGCCGCGCAAGCCCGATTGAACGCGCGCGCACGCAAACCGCACGATGGCCGGCCGCTCATCGACCTTACGTACACCATCGCCGAGGGCGCTCCTGACGCGCCGGCTCCGCCCGAACTCAGGGTGAAGCCTGGAACGAAGACAACCCTGCGCGAGCAGTTGGGTCGGGTGTTGAACTACTACAATCTCGCCACTGACGGCGCGTTCATTGTTGCTGCTGCTGATCTGCTTGGATCGACAAGTATCAACAAAGCGAACGAAAAGTTTCCGAGCGGGTTTTATAATCACCGCACGAATCCGGGAGCGAGAGAGCTTGCCATTGGCGGAATTTGCGAAGACGCAATGATGGCAATGCTGTCGGGCATCAGCGCATTTGGCGCTCACATCGGCGCCGGCTCATCGTATGGCGCGTTCAGCGCACCACTCGGCCACATCGCAGCGCGATTGCACTCAATTGGTAATCAGGCGCGCGTTGCAACAGAAGGCGGCGAGTATCGTCCGTTCTTTCTCGTCTGTGCGCACGCAGGATTGAAGACCGGCGAAGATGGTCCCACGCATGCCGACCCGCAGTCATTACAGTTGCTTCAGGATAATTTTCCGCTCGGCACCATGATCACGTTAACGCCGTGGGACCCGCAGGAGATTTGGTTCCTTGTCTCCGCGCGCTTTGGCAAAACGCCCGGCAATAATCTCGCCGTTCGTCACTCGTCCACCGGAACTGGTACTCGATCGGGCAGCGCTTGGTTTGCCGCCCGCCTCGGCAGCAGCTCAAGGTGTTTATCGTTTGCGGGCTGCGCGCTGGCTATCGCAAGGCACCATCGTGCTTCAAGGCACCGGCGTGACGAATGCGTTTCTGAACTCAAACGCTGCCGCTCTTTGATCGCGAGAAACTCGATCTAAACGTTTACGTGATCACGTCGTCCGAGCTCTTCGACATGTTACCGCTGGCGAAGCGCAAGCGGATTTTCCCGGAAGCGCATCAGCAAGAGTCGATGGGCATCACCGATTTTACGCTAGCGACGATGACCCGCTGGGTGCGTTCGGACTACGGGCGCAAACATTCGCTCCACCCGTTCCGGCACGGCCATTTTCTCGGAAGCGGCCCCGGTGCAACAGTGATGGCGGAAGCTGGACTCGATGGGGCCAGTCAATTCGAAGCGATCCGCGCATACGTTAGCGACCGTTAAGGAGAGCCATCATGTCTGCTATGCCTCAACTGTGAAGCCGCCTCGCTCGCGAAACCCTTCGGGGTTGCTTCCCGACGGATCTAACAGCGTCCCCCACTGCGACGATCCGATCGCGCTTTTTCAAACGTGGTTGCAACAAGCAGCTGCTTCCGGCATCGAAGAGCCAACAGCGATGACAGTAGCGACTGTTGGTCCCGATGGCTATCCGGACGCGCGACTCGTTTTGCTAAAAGGCGTGGATGAACGCGGGTTCGTTTTTTTCACAAATATGGAGAGCCCGAAAGCGCAGTCACTGCTGCGTGATTCGCGACGGCACTCTGTTTTTATTGGATGCCGCTCGATAAGCAGGTCCGCGTTCGTGGACGCGCCGGAGTAGTGAGAGAGAAGGAAGCCGACGCATATTTTACGACCCGCCCGCGACTGAGTCAGATCAGCGCGTGGGCATCGAAACAATCACAGCCGATGCGAGGCTATTTCGAACTGGAAGCCGAAGTGGCCAAAGCCGCTCTGCGATTCGGAATGGGAAAAATCCCGCGTCCACCATTTTGGTCGGGTCTTCGCGTCGTGCCGGAGCGAATTGAATTCTGGACGGGAAAACCATTTCGCCGTCATCACCGGATTGTTTACGAACGCGCGTCAGACGGCTGGTGAAAGCAGTGGCTCTACCCTTAGTCGTTAACCCCACCGCAAGAACTGCACAGCAAAACGCAACTGCGGTACATCGGTGGATGCGGCTGCCACTATGATTTGCTAATTAAGAATGCATTTAGATCAGTCCTGGAGGCAACCCCATGAAATTGGTTACTACCTATCTTGGTTTTAAACTGCGGACGCCGCTTGTTCCATCTGCATCCCCGTTCTCCGAAAATCTCGATAACATCAAGCGGATGGAAGATGCCGGCGCATCAGCCGTAGTCTTCCATTCGCTTTTTGAAGAACAACTTCGCCCGGGAAATTATCCCTTGCGTCACGGTTCTGGAAATGGGGGCGAATTTTCGTCCGACGCGCTCACAGATTTTTCCGAAGAGCCGAAATTAGAGGTCGATCCCGAGGCGTATGTTGATCACATCGCAAAAGCAAAAGCATCTGTGAAGATTCCAATCATCGGCAGCCTTAATGGGTCGACCTTTGGTGGCTGGCAGCGGTACGCAAAGCAAATCGAGCAAGCAGGAGCCGATGCGCTTGAACTAAACATCTACACCGTGCCGACCGACCCGAACCGCAGCGCTGATGATATGGAGACTGATTGCTTGACGATTGTCGCGTCAGTAAAGGGTCTGTTGAAGATTCCGGTGGCCGTGAAGCTCAGCCCCTTCTTTACCAACTTTTCGCAGTTTGCGCGACGTCTTGATTCGCAGGGCGCGAATGCGCTGGTATTATTCAATCGATTTTATCAGCCGGACATTGAACTCGAGACGCTTGAGGTCAGCCCCAATCTGCTGCTCAGCACGCCGATGGAGATGCGGTTGCCGATGCGTTGGATTGCACTTTTGTATGGCCGGATCGGCGCCAATTTGGCTGCCACGACTGGAATTCATCATGGCGTGGATGCGCTGAAAATGGTGATGGCCGGCGCCGACGTGACGATGCTTTGCTCAATTTTGTTGCGCCATGGAATCGAGCACATTCGCGTGATCGAACGCGAGATGCGGGAATGGATGGAAGAACACGAATACGAATCGATCGAGCAAATCAAGGGCATCATGAGCCAGAAAAACTGCGCCGATCCGAGCGCGTTCGAGCGCGCCCAGTACATGCGCGCGCTCTCGACTTATCCGAAGGCAAGCGCCTAGCTGGTACAATGCGTGCCTCGATTTGAAGGAGCTGGAGTTTGCATGCACAATCGATGAGGTTTTGTGCCGGAAAATTTTCGCTTTGCCATTTTAGTTTTTGCGACGGCGCTGGCGGTTACGTGGGTGGCTGCCGCCGATGAAATTGATCAGGAACCGCGCTTTATCACCAATGCGCGGCAGTTGATCTTCGAGGGTCGCCGCAGTGGCGAAGGTTATTTTTCGGCGGAGGGCAGCAAACTGATTTTTCAGAGCGAGCGCGAAGAAGGCAATCCGTTTTACCAGATGTACGTGCTCGACCTGAACACAGGCGACACGACACGCGTCTCGCCTGGCACCGGCAAAACCACTTGCGGTTTTTTCGAGCCGAACAGCGATCGCGTGATCTTCGCCTCGACGCATGCCGATCCGGAGAGGTTGGTAAAACAAAAAGCCGAGCTGGAATTTCGGGCGAACGGGAAACAGCGCCGCTACTCGTGGGATTACGACGACAAGTTCGAAATTTATTCGGCAAAAGGAGACGGGACTGATCTGGTGGATCTCACTCGTTCGCCCGGCTACGACGCCGAAAGCGCCGTCTCGCCGGACGGGAAACAAATCGTTTTTTGTTCGCTGCGTGCCGCGTTCCCGCGAGAAAAACTTTCGCCCGAGCTGAGCGCGCAATATGAGAAAGATCCGTCGTGGTTTGGCAACATTTACATCATGAACGTCGACGGCTCGGATGTGCGTTGTCTGACGGATGCACCGGGCTACGATGGCGGTCCGTTTTTCTCACCGGATGGTCAGCTGATTATTTGGCGACATTTCGAAGAGAACGGGATGATCGCCGACATCTGGACGATGAAAACGGATGGCTCAGAAAAGCGGCGCCTCACTGATTTCAAGTCAATGTCGTGGGCGCCGTTTTATCACCCCAGCGGCAGATACATCATCTTTACGTCGAACAAATTCGGTTTCGAAAATTTCGAGCTGTTCATTGTCGATGTGGACGGCGACCGCGAGCCGGTGCGCGTGACTTTTACTCCCGGGTTCGATGGTTTGCCGGTTTTTTCTCCGGATGGAAAAAAGCTTTGCTGGACGAGCGGCCGCACGAGCGATGGCAAAGCGCAGTTGTTTCTGGCCGATTGGAACGACGAAGCCGCGCGTGCAGCGCTCGCAGCGGCGCCGAAACGATCACAAGCGACCAGTGATGCCGCTGGATTGTCGCCGAAAATCTCGGAATCCGATCTGCGACAGGAAGTAGAATGGCTCGCCGATCAAGCCCGCGATGGTCGCATGACTGGCAGCCAGGGCGCACAAGCCACAGCAAACTGGCTCGCGGATTATTTTCACCAGGCCGGCCTGCAATCGTTTACAGCGAATTTTGCTATGCCGTTTCAGTTCAACGCCGGCGAACGTGTGTTGCCGGAGAAGAGCCGACTTGAAATCGCTCCGGGCACAAATAGATCCTCGAACTCGAGTGCCAGACTCGATCAGGGTTTCCGACCGCTCTCCTTCAGTGAAAATGACGAGGCGAGCGGCGAAGTAGTGTTCGCCGGATACGGTCTTGTCGCGCCTGGGGATGGCGGCCGGCGCTACGATTCTTACGCCGGCCTGGACGTGAAGGACAAAATCGTTCTCATTCTTCGCTACGTTCCGGAGAATGTGGAACCGGCGCGTCGCGCGCAACTCAATCGTTATGCCGGACTGCGCTACAAAGCCATGATCGCCCGCGAACGTGGCGCGAAAGCTGTGCTTGTTGTGACCGGGCCGAACTCGCCACATGCCGGAGAACTCATTCCGCTCACTAGCGATTTCACAAATTCGGCGAGCGGCATCATCGCCGCATCAATCAACGGAAAAACCGCAGACGTGCTTCTCGCTCCTACCGGAAAAACTTTGAAAGCGTTGCAGACTGCGCTCGATAACGAGAATCCTCACGTTCAAACCGCCTTCGTTTTGCCGAAGGTGAAAGTGATGCTCGCCTGCGGCGTCGAGCATCTGAAAAAAACCGATTCGAATGTCGTCGCGTATCTTCCGCGGTCACAACAATCCAGCGCTGACGAATACATCGTAATCGGCGCGCACTACGATCATCTGGGCTACGGCGGCAGCAGCGCGCTCGACCGGGCCGGCGAAGAAAATAAAATCCATCCCGGCGCTGACGATAATGCATCCGGCGTCGCATGGGTAATGGAACTGGCGGGATCGCTAGCGAGGGAGCACGCCGAACATCCTGATAAATTTCGGCGCGGAGTCATCTTCGCCTGTTGGTCAGGCGAAGAAATCGGGCTGATCGGCTCGACCGCATTTTGCGACCATCCGCCGGTGCCGCTCGAGAAAGTTGTTGCGTATATGAACTCAGACATGGTCGGCCGGATGCGTGACAACAAGCTTACGTCTTCAAGGAGCTGGTTCATCGCATGTGTGGCGGCAACTCATCGAGAAACGAAATATCGCTGCCGGATTCAATCTCACGCTGCAGGACGATCCCTATCTGCCGACCGATGTGACCAGTTTTTACACGAAAAGTGTTCCCGTTCTGAATTTCTTCACGGGCGCGCACGAGGATTATCATCGGCCAACTGACACCGCCGATAAGCTTGATTACAAGGATCTCGAGCGCATAACCAGGTTTGCGCGCGACATCGTTGTCGATCTTGCGCAAAGCCCTAGTCGTCCGGATCTCGCCAAAGTCGAAAGGAGCGGTCAGTCGTTTGGTGGTCGGGAGACTCTACGCACTTATCTCGGCACCATTCCTGATTACACGACCGAAGTGAAAGGCGTGAAACTCAGCGGCGTGCGCGGCGATAGCCCGGCGGAAAAAGGCGGGCTAAGAGGAGGCGATGTCATCGTGGAGTTTGCTGGCCAGAAGATCACCAACATCTATGATTACACGTACGTGCTGGACGCGGTGAAAATCGGCAGGCCTGCGCGTATTGTGGTGGAGCGCGATGGCCGGCGGGTGACGCTCGAAGTCACGCCCGAGGCACGAAAATAACTGCGAGCGCGCGATCAGGTGTTTTTGCTGGCACGCATTTTGCGCACTTCTGCTGCGATTCTTGCGAGTTGGTTACTGACGTCGCCGCGCGGGATCTTGAGTTCGATCACAGAAACGCGCTTGGACTTTTGCGCATTCGAGAGAGCAGTGTCGAATTCGCCTTTTGTAGATGCGGTGATACTTTTGCCGCCACGCACAAGTTCGCAGATCTTACTGTAGTTCCACTGAGTGATGACATTGAAACAACCCTCGCGGATTTTTCGCATCGTGCCGTAACCATCGTTGTTTAGAACGATGATGATCGGATTCAGGCCGAGTCGGACGATGGTTGAGATTTCGACTCCGGTCATTTGGAAGGCGCCGTCGCCGACCAGAACATAGGGTCGCAGCTTTTTGGCGGCCGTGGCGACCCCAATACTCGCCGGGACCGCGAAACCCATCGACATGTAATACGCGGGCGCGATGAACTGCGCTTGTCTTGCGCTGCGAATGCTGACCGCACCGAAGATCGCGTCGCCGATATCGGCAATGACGCAGCAGCGCTCGTTAAGATGCAACGAAAGAATCCGAAAAACATCGACCATGGCCAGCGCGTGCGAGCGCTCGACGTTCTTCAGCGGCTTGGGCAGCGCGTGAGGATTAGGATGTTTAAAGCGTTTTGGCTTGACCTTTGCAGCGCCGAGCGCTTCGAGAAAATCGCGAAATTGAATTGAATCGTAGCGATGATATTGAACGCTCACACGCTCGGATGTCGCCAGGACGGTGCGACCGCGGTCGAGCTTCGCTGTGTAAAAACCCATACTCATGTCGGTGATAAAGGTGCCGAGCATAAGCACGAGGTCGGCAGATTCGACGTAACTTCGAACGTGTTCGTCGCTGCTCATGGCGCCGCCATAAACGCCAATGTAAAGAGCATGGTTTTCAGGAACCGCGCTTTTGCTTAAAAGATCAGCGGCAATCGGAATGTTCATCCGCTCCGCCATGCGAACTACCAGAGACGCGGTGCGATAACGCGCGAGTTCAACCCCAGCCAGAATAACCGGCTTCTTCGCCGCACGAATGAGGCGAAGAGTCTCATCGAGCGCCGCCTGGAGCGTGTGCGGGTCGGACTTCTCAGATGCCGGTGCAGGAATGCCGTTCACCGGAATTTCGCGGTCAACAATGTCGTGCGGGACCTCAATGTAAACCGGACGCTTGTAACGCAGACACGCCTCCACGCAACGCACAATTTCCGAAGCGGCACGCTGCTCGTCGAGCAAGACTGTGCTTGCGACGGTGACTTCGTCGTAAATGCGGCGTTGGGTTTCGAATGTTTTAACCTTGTGATGCAGCAGCGGATCTTTTTCACGATCTTTCCGTCCGGGAGCGCCACTCACAACGACAACCGGTGATTTCTCGGCGTACGCGCCAGCGATCGCGTTCAGAACATTGAGGCCGCCTACGCAGTAGGTCACGCAGACCAGACCGATCCCATTAATGCGAGAATAAGCGTCAGCGGCGAATCCCGCAGCAGGTTCGTGCGTCATCGTGATGCTCCGGATTTTCGATTTCTTGAGCCAAGTAAACGTCGGCAAAGCGAAATCACCCGGCACGCCGAAACTATGGCGAACACCGCGCCGGTAAAGGTACCCAAAAAGAAACTGCCCCAGCGGCATAGTTGCTGGAAAAGTTTCGCGGCGGATGCGCGGCGCCGTTTTCGGCGAAAGCTGGAGGCGCAACCGCGCAGCGCCATTGCCGAGTGGGGAAGCTGACAGCTTCCCCCACAGATACAGCGGATCCGCTAAGAAATTAGTCCGGCGACTCATCGTCAGCTTCCGACGTCAAATGATGATGATGACGCCTGTCTTTCTTCCTGTAGGCATCATACGCAAGAGCTGCCCAGCACCCGATTGGGAAGAGTAGACCAAGACCTGCAGTAACCAAGGATAGATATGATGCCGACGAATAGGGCAATCGGCATGCCGAGAAACATCAAAAAAAGCCCCATTTCATAGTGACCTTTGTAGATGTGACCCAGTCCCGGCACAATACTGAGCACCGCTGCGATTTCGTTATGCGCATGCTTCTCTTCTTTGCTGAGTGGCGTTGATAATGTGTTCACTTAATTACCTCCCTTTATATTTTCTAAGGCGCTGATGAATTTTGCGCTGCGCGTCGATTGGCTTTTCCTTTGCAAAACTTGCTCAGGCAAAAAGCAGTTCGTTGTCTCCGTCGCGCCAAGATTAGCCTAGGAATTAGCAAACGAAGAGGAGCCCGTCCCGCCACGATAGCGATTAATTGTAGCGTGGGGATGAATGAAGATGTCACCCGTGCATGAACTTAAACAAGCCACTTCGCGTCATCGAGCCGAACCGGTCGAGATCTGGAAAGCGCGAAAGTTTATCGAGGAAAATTGCGTTGAAGAACTTTCGTTAAGAAAGGTGGCGAAAGCAGCCAGCATTAGCGCGAATCATCTCAGCGAGAAGTTCAAGCAGGTTACAGGCACAAATTTTGTCGACTACGTTGCGCGTACTCGCTTTCAAAAAGCGTGCGGGCTCTTGCAGGATGTCGATCTTCGTATCAGTGAGATTGCATTTGCAGTCGGGTTCCAATCGCTGTCGCAATTCAAT
The DNA here is from genome assembly GCA_963836455.1 of uncultured Verrucomicrobiae bacterium. GTDB lineage: Bacteria > Verrucomicrobiota > Verrucomicrobiia > Chthoniobacterales > UBA10450 > Udaeobacter. The sequence continues at coordinate 164,530 of CAWIJH010000002.1, read as the reverse complement.
CGGGTTTTCAAAAAGCTTTCTGGAAAGTCTCCGAGTGCGTATCGCGCAGCTCATTTAACGTGCGCAAAACGCCGCTGAATCCGATTTTGCTCCTTAAATGCTGTTTAAGGTAAAAGCCCATTGGCAATCGTCATCCGCCGGGCAAACAGACAAACATCACAATGCTGATCATGAGGATGGCGGCAGCACATAGTTGCTTTAAACCGGCATCCGGAAATATGATGAGCTACACAGCATGGCGATTTCGAATTCGATGGCACCGCCGATCACGAACAATAATTCCTCTTTGAGAGGCACTCGTTATCCGGTGAGAAAGTGGCCGATCGTTGCCGGCGCGCTTGCCAGAGCGACAATCGCGCTCGCGCTGCGCTTGAATTCTTTATCCAGCAAGATTGGTTCATTGAGAGGGAAAGGAAATGTCTGAACAAACCTTAACGGCTACGGACAATCGCACCGGCAAGTCGTACACGTTGCCGATTGAGAATGGGACCCTACGGGCGATGGACTTGCGCAAGATCAAAACGGACGAGGACGATTTCGGGCTGATGACCTACGACCCCGCGTTGATGAACACTGCGTCCACCAAAAGCGCGATCACCTTCATCGACGGCGACAAAGGGATTCTGGAATACCGCGGCTATCCCATCGAACAACTCGCGGAGAGCTGCAACTATTTGCAAGTCGCGTACCTGACTCTGTTTGGCGAGCTGCCGAATAGCGAGCAACTGGCGGCGTGGATGCACGACATTACGTATCACACCTTCGTCCACGAAAACATCAAGACGCTGATGCAAGCGTTTCGCTACGACGCGCATCCGATGGGAATGTTCATCAGCACTGTTGCAGCGCTCTCCACGTTTTACCCGGAAGCGAATAAGGTGAACGACGCCGAGAATCGCTTGGCGCAAATCAAACGCCTCATTGCCAAAGTGCCGACGATCGCCGCGTTCTCGTATCGCCACAATCGCGGTTTACCGTACGTCTATCCCGACAATGACCTGACCTACACCGGCAACTTCCTAAACATGATGTTGAAGATGACGGAGGCCAAGTACTCGCCGAACCCAGCGCTCCAACGCGCGCTCGACGTCCTTTTCATTCTGCACGCCGACCACGAACAGAATTGCAGCACGAACGCGATGCGTGCAATTGGTTCGAGCCGCGTGGATCCGTACAGCGCGATGGCGGGCGCGGCAGCCGCGCTCTACGGTCCGCTACACGGCGGCGCAAATGAAGAAGTGCTCAAGATGCTCTCGCACATCGGCGACACGCGCAACATTCCCGACTTCATTCAGCGCGTCAAAGGCGGCGAAGGCAGACTGATGGGCTTTGGGCATCGCGTCTATAAGAATTACGACCCCCGCGCGCGCATCATCAAGCGCGTAGCGGAGGAAGTGTTCGAGGTGACCGGGCGCAATCGGTTGCTCGACATCGCGCTGGACTTGGAACGCATCGCGCTGGAAGACGAATATTTCATCTCACGCAAACTCTACCCAAACGTGGACTTTTATTCGGGCATCATCTATCAGGCGATGGGTTTGCCGGTCGCGATGTTCCCGGTGATGTTCGCGATTCCGCGCACGGTGGGTTGGCTCGCCCAGTGGCAAGAGATGATTACCGACCCGGAACAAAAGATCGCGCGCCCGCGCCAAATCTTTGTCGGACAGCCGCGCCGCGATTTTCGAAAGAATGTGTGATCGCGGGTGCGTAATTTCCGCCTAAAACATGATGTTATCGGGTATACGCAGCGTATTCCGGCTGAAACATCATCGATCTGATATAGGAATGCAGGTCCCCCGGCATCTCACGCGTAGCGAGATTTTGGTGAGAAGCTGTTTCCACAACGGCTGCCGCTATGGATATTGAAACTTCTCGGATCTCTTTTAACCGTGGATAGACACGCCCAGCGTCCAAGTCGGCCGTTGAAACTTGGTCTGCGAGTACGCGCGCGGCAGCAAGAAACATTTGGTCGCTAACCAGACGGCTCGCGCTCGCAATCGCTCCCAAGCCAACGCCTGGGAAGATGTAGGCATTATTACCCTGCGCGGGCGCGAAGGTTTTACCGCCAATCGTGACCGGATCAAAAGGACTTCCACTGGCAAAAACTGCCCGACCGTCGGTGTGTTCGTAAGCCTCTTGGGCCGTGCATTCCGCCACCGAGGTCGGGTTCGAGAGCGCGAAAACGATTGGTCTCTTGTTGATCTTTGCAGCGGCTTGGAGAATGGCTTGCGAGAAGGCGCCGGGCTTTCCGGTCGTGCCAATCAAGCCAGTCGGCCTGACCGTGTCGATTATCGAAACTCCGTCCGACAAGAATTCATCGTCGCGCGCAAATGGCCGCTTATAGTCTGCAAGATCATCGCGCCTGTTTACGACCAGGCCCTTGGAATCCAAAAACCAGCAGCGCCCTCGCGCCTCGCTTTCAGGCAAACCGGTGTCGACCATCGCCGCAATGACTAAGTTGGCGATTCCGGTTCCTGCTTCGCCTGCGCCGAAAAACAGAAGCCGCTGGTCGGCCAAAGTCTCGCCAGTCAGGCGCAGCGCGCTATACAAACCGGCTAACACCACCGCCGCCGTCCCCTGGATATCATCGTTAAAGCAACAGACGCGCGGGCGGTATTTAGTGAGCAAGCGAAAGGCATTGTCGCGCGCAAAGTCCTCGAACTGGATAAGCGCCTGCGGAAAAATCTTTGTCGCTGCCATGATAAACTCATCGAGGAGGCTCCCGTATTGTTCGCCGCGAATCCGTCGCTGGTGCAAGCCGAGATAAAGTGGATCGGCCAGCAGGGCGGTGTTGTTTGTGCCGACATCGATTGTCACCGGAAGACATTGCGATGGAGGAATGCCCGCACACGCGGTATATAAAACGAGTTTGCCGATCGGGATTCCCATTCCATTGGCGCCGAGATCGCCTAGGCCGAGAATCCGTTCGCCGTCTGTGACTACGATCACGCGAACGTCACGGGTGGGCCAATTCTCCAGCACTTTGGCGACGCGTCCTCGATCCGTCGCCGAAACATAGAGGCCGCGCGTTCTCCGGAAAATATGACTGAATTCCTGACAAGCCTGTCCGACAGTGGGCGTGTAGATCAGCGGCAACATCTCTTCGATGTTGTCGATGATGGTGCGATAAAACAGCGTCTCGTTCCGGTCGAGAAGCGCGACCAAAAAGATGTACCGCTCGAGAGCCGTCGCTTTGCGTCGCAGATTCGCGAGCACCCGTTCTAGTTGCTCCTCCTCAGTTTGAACATGCGGGGGCAATAGCCCGTGGAGCCCAAGCGCATCTCTTTCAGCATCCGTGAAGGCCGTTCCTTTGTTGAGCGTCGGATTATGCAACAAGTCCAGCCCGCGAGGAAATTTCTCATCCATCATGGTCATTGTTAGCAATGGTGATCATACCCGTTGGATAATGCTTCAAGCAGGTCAGCGACACAAATTTTGTCGAGTTCATTGCGCGTACTCGCTTCGAAAAAGCGTACAGACTCTTGTATGATCTCGATCTTCGCATCAGCGAGATCGCATTTGCAGTCGGGTTTCAATCGCTCTCGCAATTCAATCGCGTTCTCAAAAAGGTTTCGGGAAAATCTCCGAGTGCGTATCGCGCAATCCATTCAAAGCGCACAAACGCCACTGAATTGAAGATTCTGGCGCAAAATGCTGCCACTCGTTTTTGCCGAAAAAATGCGTAGTCACGATATTGTCTTTTTTGCAATACTCCCCATTTGTGTGGCGGTCGAGGCTAACTCGATGGATCCACGGTAAGCGCGAAAAGCTGCTTTGGGGCGTCGGGGGAACAGCCGCGCTCGCCGTGATTCTGCTTTCTTGCAGCACGACGAACCAAACCATTCTTGCACCTCCCACCATTCCAGGCGCGGAATTCGTAGGCTCAGAGGAATGCCGGACTTGCCACGAAGAGATCGTGCGTGATTTCAAAACAGCGACGCACGCGCGACTGCAGGCAAAAGGAGAGAACGCGAAGAATATGGGCTGTGAGTCTTGTCACGGGGCGGGCAGTCTGCACGTAAAAAGCGGAGGCGCGGCGCACACGATCATCAATCCGCGTAAGTCGCCGGAAACTTGTTTCCAATGTCACTTGGAAGTTCGCGCGGCATTCCAATTACCTCACCACCATCCGGTGCTGGAAGGCAAAATGAGCTGCGGCGATTGTCACAACCCGCATGCCGGGATTGCTATCAAAGCTGCAGCGACAAATATTCAACAGACGCTCAAGGGCGGCGGCCTTGCTTTCCTGGGCCGAAACGAAACTTGCTTCGAGTGCCACACCCAGCAACGCGGCCCGTTCGTCTACGAACACGAGGCATTGCGTCAAGGTTGTGTCGTCTGCCATTCGCCGCACGGCTCCGTTAACCAGCGACTGCTAAACGAACGCAACGCAACGCTTTGCCTGAAATGCCATTTCCAGGAACAAAAAGAGCCCGGGCATATCTTCATTGGAGACGTCGACCACTCCAATTTCCTCCAACAGGGAACCTGCTGGTCTGCTGGCTGCCACGAAGAACCGCACGGCTCTAATGTGACCCCGCTACTTAGATACTGACCTAAATCTTATGATAAGTGTACCTCGCAAATTCCTTGTGCTGGTTTGCGCGGGAGCTTTTGCCGCCCCTGGGCTGCGCGCCGGCGAAACCACCGATGGAAAAGCAGTGACAACAACAGAAGAGACGCCGGAGTACAAGAACTGGATCGAGCTCGGTATTGGCGGCACCATTGTGAACGGCGATAACGCTCAGTTCGAACAAGAGCATCGGCTCCCTGCCGATACCGCTTACGGTGGCATCCAGGATCTCCATTTTGAGGGCCCTCTAGGCAAAGACGGCCTATTTTCGGTCGACGGCCACGCGATCTGGGATACCAACGATTACGACATACAGCTACAATTGTCGAAGCCAAAGTTCGGTTACATCAAGGCCGGTTTTACTGAATTTCGCAGCTGGTACGATGGAAACGGCGGATTCTTTCCGCACAATGATGTGTTCTTTCCACCGCCGTTTCCCGAAATGCACATCGATAGAGGGGACGCTTGGGTCGAGCTTGGTTTACGGGTACCGGATTGGCCGGAGATAACTATACGTTACTCGCATGAATTCCGGTTTGGTCAGAAAGATTCGACTGTTTGGGGCGATACTAATCTGACCGGACTGGCACCTCCATTTAATTCCACGCGAAAAATTGTGCCCTCGTTCCGCGACATCGACGAGACGCGCGACATAGTTTCGCTCGAGATATCCAAGACGATCGGTAATACCGACGTCCTGCTCGGCATGCGTTATGAACATAACGACAACGATTACTCATTAAACGTCGAGCGTGGTGCCGGCCAGTTGCCACCGGTCGTACCGCCTCCAGGCCAGCAGCGTAAGGTCACCCAAACGCAGAACGATGATGTGGACCTGTTCAGCGGCCACGGCATCACTGTGACTCGATTTAGCGATTCGCTCTGGTTTACCGCTGGCTACTCCTACACGACATTACAAAACGATCTCTCCGGCTCCCGTATCACTGGGACCCATTGGGATGAGGCATTCGGAGAGCCTGTTCCAACTCTTAATCAACGTGACCATGCTTTCATCGACTTGGCCGGGATGGCCCAGATCAAGGAGAATTTGTTTAATGCGAACCTTTTTTGGATGCCGCTGGAGAGCCTCGCTATTTTGACAGGGTTCCGATACACGCACGAGAACGTGGACAACGAATCGACTTTTCTGGCGGAGGAACCCGAACGGAACACGCCGCCGTTTACTCGATTGAACCCGGAGGGGGGATTCCACTACGGACCGCCGGAACCGGCCTTTGGCTCAAGGAACGCAGATTACAACCGCTTCGCTCAGAGACTGGAGTTGCGCTACACCGGTATCAAGGATTGGCTCTTCTATGCCGAAGGCGAATGGGAAGAGGACTATGGTCACGTGAACGAGTTTCAGTCGATCGATGAAACAGAGCCGTTGGACAAGGATACTCACGCGCTCGGCCAAAAATATACCATTGGGTTCAACTGGTATCCAATGATGAGACTAAATTTCTCGGGACAGTACTTTCACAGAATTGCCTCTTATGACGAAGATATCATAACTGCGGACTTTCCAAGATTGCTTAACCAGGACTGGAACATCGATGACTTCAACATTCGAATGACGTTCCGGCCGAAGATCCCGACTTCTCTGGGTACGCTTTCTCTCGTCACACGATACGATTTTGTTCACACTGACATCGACGGCCAATGGTTTTTTGACGGCGAAACTTTCGCCGAGGAAGAGACTGGTGAAATCAAAAAGCATGTCATCAGCGAGTCGCTTACCTGGAATCCGCTCGCCCGGTTTTACCTGCAGGCGAATTGTTCGTACGTTCTTAACCAGACAGACACGCCGGCCAATAACATCGACCTGGTTCCCAATGAAGGCGCAACAGTCACGAACTTTAGAAACGATTATTGGACCGTCACCAGCGGCATCGGCTATATAATTGACGATAAAACCAACTTTTACGCCAACTATTCGTTCTACTGCGCCAATGATTACTTCAAAAATCCTGCCGTTGCCGTGCCATACGGGATGGGCGCGACCGAGCACACCGTTTCGGCGACTCTCACGCGCCAATTGACCAAACAAACGAGCCTGCTGCTGAGATACGGCTATTTCAACTACAGAGATGTGACATCTGGCGGTCACAACAATTATCGAGCGCATTCCCTCTATTCCGGTCTCCAGATTCGATTCTAATCTTGTAAGCACCACAAAGAGCTAAACAATGAAAATAATCATCATCTTTAGTATCAGCATTCTGATCGCGGCCCCATTGTCCGCGCGCGCGGCTGACGCCAAAACAAATTGGGCAAATAATTGTGCCCAATGCCATGGGCCCGACGGCAAGGCCAACACGAAAATGGGAAAAATGTTGAGCGCAAAGGATCTGACCGATCCAAAAGTTCAGGCTGAATTCACTGACGCAAAGGCGACGCAATCAATCAAGGAAGGCGTTAAGCAAAATGGCAAGACGACGATGAAGGCTTTTGGCGGAAAACTGACCGACGACGAGATCAAAGCGCTCGTTGCCTACGTTCGCGCGCTCAAGAAATAAATCCGTTTCCCGCCTTTATTGCGAATGTAGTTTCGACGTTACATCTCCATGAGGAAAGCGACCAATCTAATGAAACGAAAAATATTCGTCTTCGCGACAGTCATCATTGCGTCAGCGGACGTTGGTTTCGCAGCCGATGCCGCTGCATTATGGGGTCAGCATTGCGCCTCCTGCCACGGTAAGGACGGCGGCGGTAGCACCATGATGGGCAAAAAGTTGGGCGTGAAAGACTATCGCGACGCGAAAGTCCAGGCGGCGTTTAGCGACGCGGAGGCGGCGCGAGCGATCAAGGAAGGCGTAAAAACAAGCGGCAAGGAGACAATGAAACCATTTGGGGGCAAACTTTCCGATGCCGACATCAAGGCGCTCGTGGCCTACGTTCGTTCATTCAAGAAATAATCGCGCCAAATTTTGCAGGAACTGCTCTCGAGTGCGGCGCTGCGCTCCCGTTTGCCCGCGGACTCAATATCGATCTTAAGATCGGCAATCACTCCGTTGTTTCGAAGTGACTTTTCAAGCCGTCTGTAAATAATTGCCGCGATGCCTGACGCTCCAGCTCCCGCGCAGCCCCGGCCTTTTAAGCGCAATTTCCGCAACTGGCTCAGCTGGTCCGGAATGGTGCTCGCCGCCGGCGGGCTTTTCGCTTTTTTGCTCCTTTTCGCGATCGATCTCTTCGCGGCCCGTCGCAGTCCCTATGTCGGAATTCTCGCGTATGTTGTGGCGCCCGCGTTTTTCGTTCTCGGAATTTTTCTCACGTTCCTTGGTGCGCTTATTCGCTGGCGCACGCGGCGTCGCGCTGTGCGAGCGGCCGAGCCCCTTGCGATCAAAATTGATTTATCACGGACGCGCGACCGAAGAATTCTCGCACTCTTCGTTGCGGCCACCGTTGGATTCTTATTTCTGACCGCGCTCGGCAGTTATCAGACGTACCAATTGAGCGAATCGACGCAGTTCTGCGGAAAAGCTTGTCATCTTCCAATGGAACCGGAGTTCGTCGCATCCCAACACACCGCGCACGCGGAGGTCGAGTGCGTGGCATGCCACGTCGGCCCGGGCGCGGCTGCGTATTTCAAGACGAAACTTAACGGCGTGAAACAACTCTATCACACGGTGCGTAATGATTTCGATCGGCCGATTCGTGTCACCGCGGCCAATCCGCGCCCGTCTCAAGCAATCTGTGAGCAGTGCCACTGGCCCAAAAAATACGTCGGGAACGTCGAACGTACATACCAGCATTTTCTTTCAGACGAAAAAAACACCCCGTTCGCTGTGCGTCTCTTATTAAATGTCGGCGGAGGCGACCCGTCGAACGGGCCGGAGGGCGGCATTCACTGGCACATGAATATTGGCAACAAAATCGAATATATCGCCACCGACGATCAGCTTCTCAATATCCCGTGGGTCAGGATGACAAACCCTCAAGGCGTCACCGTCGAATATCGCACGCCGGAATTTACCGATGACCCGGCGAACTATCGCATCCGGCGAATGGATTGCATGGATTGCCACAGCCGCCCGGCCCATAAAATTCATACCCCAAACGATGCCGTCGATCTTGCCCTGATGACTAACCGGCTCGATTCCAGCATTCCCTGGGTTAAATCGAAAGTCGTGGCCGCACTGGCGCAGCCTTACGTGACAACAGCCGAGGCCGAGCAAGGCATCGCCAAATCATTGCACGAAGCGTATCCCGACCGGGCCCAGGCCGGGCCGATCATCGAGGAGGCGCAGAGAATCTATCGCGCGAATTTTTTTCCCGAAGTGAAGGTCGATTGGCGCACGCATCCCGATTTTGTCGGGCACAAGAACTGGAACGGTTGTTTCCGTTGCCACGATGGCAAACACGTCGCCGCCGACGGCAAGATGTCGATCAAAGCCAGCGATTGTCGATCCTGCCACTTGATTCTCGCGCAAGGCGATCCAGAAGGAATGAAACAGATTAATGCCGGCGGACACGATTTCATCCACATCGACGCCCCTTATGCGGAGTTTTCCTGCGTTGATTGCCATACTGGCGGACCTCAAAAATAATTTTCAATTTGTGAAGACTGGTGCAATTGATCTGCCTCTCCCCTTTCGCAAAGGGGAGAGGATGAAGGTGAGGGGATTTTCAGGCCGATGCCGCTCGAAACAGCCAACCCTCACCCTGCCCTCTCCCTTTGGAAGGGAGAGGCGGCAGATGGTAAGACTTGCAGCTTGTTCCACTTTGTTTGCGGCCTTGCTGGCAAGCTGCGAGAAAAACTCGGAGATCAAGGTTTATCGTGTTTCCAAGGCACCGCTTGAGGAATCCGCGCCTCAGCAGCAAGAGGCGATGCCGACCAATACCGCCGCGCCTCGGATGCCAGGCGGCCTTGCGCCGGCAGCAGCAACGGCAATAACAACTCCGCCGAATTGGGAACCGCAAGCGCTTTCCCAGATGCGGCAGGCAAGTTTTCTCGTCAAAGATGATAAAGGCGCGGTGGCAGACATTTCATTGGTGAGTCTTGGCACGGCGGCCGGAAATGTCCTTGATAATGTCAACCGCTGGCTTGAGCAGCTCGGTCAACCGCCGATTACCGAACAAATGCTCGGTGAAATCGCGCAGCGGCTGCGCACTCCGTTAGGCGACGTCATTATTGTCGATCTTGCAGGACTTCCGAAAGATGCCGATCCAACAAGAGACGGAAGAATCGTCGCTGCGATGGCGACCACCGGCAGTTCGACACTCTTTTTCAAAATGCGCGGCAACGCGGATCTGACGGAGGCGCAGAAAGGCGACTTCATCAAATGGGTCGCAGCGGTTTGCGAGGCCCAGACCGAAAACAGATCGCCGCAAACGGCAACCATGCCGCCGCACGCTGCAGGCGCGCCGCAGATCAAATGGGAGACGCCGGAAGGCTGGATGGAAGGTCCGCCATCTTCGATGCGTTACGCCAGTTTCAGCGCAACGGATGGAAACGGCGGCAAGATCGATATTTCCATCGTGACGTTCACCGGTGATGGCGGAAGCGATGCCGATAACGTCAATCGCTGGCGCGGACAGATTGGTCTCGCGCCGATCGACGCAAGTGCCATCACTTTGCAGGTCACTCCGTTGAAAACGGCGGACACAACTTTCTCGACAACCGACATCGCTGGCGCCAAAACTCGGACTATTGCAGCATGGACGCGCCGCGACGGGCGTGTCTGGTTCTTCAAAGCGACGGGGCCCGATGCCGCAGTTGAAAAAGAAAAACCGAACTTCGTAAAGTTTATCGAGTCAGTTACGATTTTAGGCAACATGTTGCGCAAAATTGTCGATCTCATCACGTCGCTGAAGCTGACGATCATCTGTCTGGCGGCAGCGATGGCACTGATCTTCGCGGGCACGCTGGCGCAGGTTCATCTCGGGATCCATGACGCGCAGCAGCGTTATTTCCAAAGCATGTTTGTGTGGTGGCCACCGGAAGGACGCGGCTTCAGGATCCCGATTTTTCCTGGGGGCCATCTCATCGGTGCCGTGCTGCTCGTTAATCTCATCGCTGCGCATGCAAAACGTTTCCGCTGGACCTGGCGAAAGCTGGGCATTCATCTCACCCACGCCGGTCTCATTATCATGCTCGCGGGCGGACTTTTTACGGATCTTTTCGCGGTGGAGAGCCATATGCGGCTCGCAGGCGGTGACACGAAAAATTATTCCGAGGACATGCGCCGCATGGAACTGGCTGTGATTGACACGAGCGACGGCGATCTCGATCAGGTAACCGCGATTCCCGACAGCGTGCTGCGACGTAACCACGCGATTGACCATTGGAGTTTGCCTTTCCGGATTGTCGTCAGGAATTTTTTTCAGAATTCCCGCCTGAAAATGTTGGGTGAAGCGGGAGACGGCGCGCGACCGATCGCAAATCAAGGGCCGGGCGCGATGATCGCGGTCGAGCCGGCTCCGCGCGCGACCGGCGTTGATGAACGCGATGTCCCGAGTGCAGCCATCGAAATTCTGCCGAAGGATGGTGGTTCGTTAGGCACGTGGTTGGTCTCGGATGCGCTCGGCGCGCCCCAGACATTTTCCTGCGGCGGCCGTACATGGATGATCACGCTGCGCCCGTCGCGCTACTACAAGCCATACAGCGTTACGTTGCAGAGGTTCACGCACGAAAAGTACGCCGGCACCGAAATTCCAAAGAATTTTTCCAGCCGCGTCACGTTGATTGATCCCGAGCGATCGGTGAACCGCGACGTCTTAATTTACATGAACCATCCGCTGCGTTACAGGGGCGAGACATTTTATCAGGCTGGATTTCAAAAGGACGATTCGGCGACGATTCTGCAGGTCGTGCGCAACCCCAGCTTCATCGCGCCGTATGTTGCGTGCGTGATAGTTGCTGCGGGGCTTCTTGTGCAATTCGGTTTTCATCTCGTCGGATTTTCGCGGCAACGACGGAACGCAACGGCATGAAACGTTTTTTGCCCTGGATTATTTTCACGGTTGTTGCCGGGTCGATCGTGGCCAATTGGCTGCCGCCCAAGACTGCTAAGGACAATTTCGATTTTGCGAAATTCGGGAAAATTCCGGTCCTCGTGGGTGGCCGGGTTAAACCGCTGGACACCGTCGCGCGCAACTCGCTGTTGATCATTCATGGCAAGCAGGAACTGAACCTCGATGGCGGCAGACGGCTGAGGGCCATGCAGTGGCTCACCGATGTTCTGTTCAATGCTCCCGTTGCCGATCAATATCCGGTTTTCGTCGTGCAAAACGCCGAGGTGCTCGGCTTATTCGGTTGGGAACAAAGCGACCGGAAGTATTTTAGCTTCGCTGAGTTTACGCCGTTCCTCCGACAGATCGACGAACAGGGCGCACAATCGGACAAACTTGAAGCGGTCCAGCGCTCGGCCTATCAGAGCGCGATTCTGAATCTGCGCAACGGGCTGGCGCTGTATCAACGCTTAAAGAACAGCATTCAGCCCGAGGACACGCAAAATTTTGCCGCGGAGCTGCAGGGCTTCGAAAGCAATGTCCCGGGCGCAGCGAAAGCGGCGCGCAAGCGCGAGGACGGCGAGACTTTCGATAAGGCGAAGCTCAATGATGTGGCCGAGTTGATTCAGCGCTACGAAAAGTTGTCGGAGATGGCATACATCCTCGCGATTCCACCGAGTGATCAAAACGACCAATGGCGCTCAATTGGCGACAGCTTGCTTCACTCGGTTGGCACCGGTGAAATTCATCCGGTCGTAAAGGAATATGCCAACATCGGGGAAGCATATCGCGCCGATGGTCGCCTAGTCTTTAATCAACATGTCGACCTTCTAGCCGATTGGTTCGCCAAAGAGCAGCCGAACGCGTCGAAGCGGACGTCGTTCGAGTTTTTGTTCAATCGTCTCCAGCCGTTCAGCCAAGCAATGGCACTTTACGTCCTCGCTTTTTTACTGGCGTGCGCATCGTGGCTCGGGTGGAGCCGGCCGCTCAACCGTTCGGCATTTTACATTTTGCTGCTCGCGCTTGGGATTCATACCTTCGGCTTGGTTTCGCGGATGTATCTCCAGGAGCGTCCTCCGGTCACCAATCTTTATTCCTCCGCTATTTTCATCGGCTGGGGCGCAGTGATCGTCTCACTCATACTCGAGCGGATTTTCAGGGATGGAATCGGCGCAGTGTGCGCGGGAGCGATTGGCTTTGTCACGTTGATCATTGCGCATCATCTCGCAGGCAGCGGCGACACGCTCGAAATGTTGCAGGCGGTGCTCGACACGAACATTTGGCTCGCGACGCACGTGGTCGCGATCACGACCGGTTATTCCGCCATGTTCCTCGCAGGGATGCTGGCAATCATCTACATCGTGCGTGGCGTGTTCACGCGCTCGTTGAAAACGCAAACTGCTGATTCGCTCGCGCGCATGACTTACGGAGTGGTTTGTTTTGCCACGCTGTTCAGTTTTGTCGGCACGGTGCTCGGCGGAATCTGGGCCGACCAATCGTGGGGACGTTTCTGGGGTTGGGACCCGAAAGAGAATGGCGCTGTACTGATCGTCCTGTGGTGCGCGATTATTTTGCATGCGCGCTGGGGCGGATTTATCCGGCAACGTGGCCTGATGATCATGGCGATCTTCGGTAACGTAGTCACCAGTTTTTCCTGGTTCGGCGTGAACATGCTCGGTGTCGGCCTGCATTCCTACGGCTTCATGCAAAAGGCTTTCCCCTGGCTGGTCGGATTCATGATTAGCCAACTGGCTTTGATGGCAATTGCGGCAATGCCACTTGAAAGATGGCGAAGCTTCCGCATGGCGAGTGCTTCGTCTCGCGGCGGGAGTCCGCGAATCTCGCCCGCTCCGTCTGCTGGCTAAACGCCGGGCAGGAAAACTGACTTTCCGCGCAGGCGGGCGGCCAATAAATGCACAGCGTTTGCCAAGGCTTGCGTAGGCGCTGTCTTCGCTGGTGCGATCATGAGTTCGATGCAAGCAGCAATTGCGAGTTGGCCAGCAAAGCACAACTGGCGCTACATCACGCGTGAGTCTCCGCCAAAACGGGCTGTCAGCGAACGCATCTGCGACTTTGATGAGATCTACGGCTTGTTCGATGAAACCACCGCGCGCGCGCAGGCGAGTCGCTGCATCAATTGCCCGGACCCGCCCTGCGTCAAAAAGGGTTGTCCACTCGGAAACCGAATTCCTGAATGGCTCGCACTCACTGCCGACGGTCGTTTTCTCGAAGCGGCGGCACTGTCTCGTTCGACAAGCAACATGCCTGAAATTTGCAGCCGCATTTGCCCGCAGGACCGGTTGTGCGAAGGCGCCTGCATCCTCAACGCACGCTCGGACCCAGTCTCCATTGGAGCGGTGGAAAAGTTCATCAACGAATACGCGTTCGCGCATGAGACGCTTGACGCGCTAGTAGCTCCGTCGAACGGGCGTAAGGTCGCCGTTGTTGGCAGCGGTCCCGGCGGAATGGCGTGCGCGGATGAATTGGCGAAGCTGGGCTACGCTGTCACCATTTTTGAATCGCAAAGCCGTGCCGGCGGTCTGCTCGTCAACGGCATTCCGTCATTCAAACTTGAGAAAAACATTGTGGAGCGGCGCTTTGATCTGTTGCGCCGGCGCGGTGTGACTGTTCGATGCGGAGTCACCGTTGGTCGCGACATCCCATTGTCGGTCTTGCGAGAAAAATTCGATGCCATCTACCTCGCGATCGGTGCCCAGAAACCAAAGGAGCTCGATATTCCCGGCGCCGACTTGAATGGAGTATTTCACGCGCTGCCGTTTCTGATTCAGAAGAATCTCCAAAAGCCGGACGGACCCACAATCGACGTGCGCGGAAAACGCGTCGCGGTGTTGGGAGGCGGCGACACAGCAATGGATTGTTTGCGTACGGCGATTCGCTCCGGAGCGCGAGAAGCGATCTGCATCTATCGCCGCGATCTCGACAACATGCCGGGCAGCCGGCGCGAATACTTGAACGCGGTGGAGGAAGATGCGCGGTTCATGTTTCTGACCAACGCGGTTTCGTTGTCAGGGAACAGCGACAGCGACGTTTGTGAAGCGCGCTGTGTGCGGATGGAATTGGGCGAACCGGACGCGAAAGGTCGTCGCAAACCGCAGCCAATTCCGGGCTCCGAGTTTAGTGTGCCAGTCGATGTCGTGCTGATTGCCTATGGGTTTGATCCGGTCCCGATTTTCGCCGCTGGAAATTCGGACAATATCACCGTCAACAAATGGGGCGGCGTGGTTGCCGATGAGTACCAAATGACCAGCGTGGCTGGCGTGTTCGCGGGTGGAGATCTTGTGCGCGGCCCGGATTTGGTTGTGCGCGCTGTGCGGGATAGTCGCAAAGCCGCTGCGGGTATTCACAGATACTTGTCGTCACAGCAATCTGCTCGCTCTTGACCTCTTGTTCCCGCCAAGCCGGGCCATTGTAAAGACTTGAAATAAGTTTGTGCGGCGAATAGAAGATCGAGAATGAACGAAGGCGTGGGAGAAGCTCCCAGTTCAATAACGTCGCGCCGCCATTTTCTCGATCTTCTTTTAGGCGCGAGCCTGCTCGGCTGGCTGATCAGTATCGCCTACCCAATTATTCGTTACCTCAAGCCGCTGCCGCAGACAGGACCTACGGGGCCGACGCGTTTGACTCGCGATGAAGCGTCCAAACTGGAGCAGAACAAGTTTGTTATCCTTCCGGTGAGCGGGCAACGCGTAATAGTTTTGCAAGCCGCCGATCAACTGCACGCGTTCAGCGCGAAGTGCACGCACGAAGGATGCACCGTTACGTTTTTGCCAGGCCAATCCGTAATTTGGTGCCCGTGTCATGATGGGCGCTTCGATCTTAACGGCCGCGTGTTATCGGGGCCGCCGCCGCAACCGTTGCCCAAATACCTCGCTCAACGTCAACCCGACGGTGGAATCGTCGTTTCTCCAGAAAGGGCCTGACATAAGCGACGCCGCAAAAACTCGAGGCCTGCGCGGCTGGTTTGACCGGCGTTATCAACTCACGCCGTTGTTCGAGTTCCTGCGTCACAAAGAGGTGCCGTTGGGATCCCACTGGATGGGGTGGTATTACCTGGGCGGGATCACGATGTTCTTTTT
Organism: uncultured Verrucomicrobiae bacterium; assembly: GCA_963836455.1. Classification (GTDB taxonomy): domain Bacteria; phylum Verrucomicrobiota; class Verrucomicrobiia; order Chthoniobacterales; family UBA10450; genus Udaeobacter. The sequence continues at coordinate 148,906 of CAWIJH010000002.1, read as the reverse complement.
CATTGTCCAGGTTATCACCGGCGTGCTGTTGCTGATGTATTATCAGCCCGGTGAAGCGACGGCCTACGAAAGCATTCGTTTTCTGACGACCAAGGTTCCGTTCGGCTGGCTGATTCGGTCAGTGCACAGCTGGAGCGCGCACCTGATGATCATTTCGCTGACGCTTCACATGTTCAGCACGATGATGCTTAAAGCTTATCGTCCGCCGCGCGAGGTCACGTGGGTCTCCGGCTACCTCTTGTTTCTGCTCACGCTCGGATTTGGTTTCTCCGGCTATCTGCTCCCGTGGAATAAGCTCGCTTACTTCGCGACAACGGTCGGGACAAATATCGTGCAATCGGTGCCGTTGTTGGGCAACTGGCTGCTGCAAGTATTGCGCGGCGGGCAGGACGTCACAATCAACACGCTCTACCGATTTTTCGCTGGGCATGTAGTGATCCTGCCACTGGCGTTCGTGGGGTTAATCGCACTCCACTTACTTTTGATTCAACGCCAGGGAATGGCGCCGCCCATAGGGGAAAAAGTTGCCCCACGCGGCATGAAGTTTTTTCCCAGCTTCGCGTTGCGCGATCTGTTGTTGTGGTTGGCCTGTTTGATGGCACTGGCCACGCTGGCGGTTTTTCTCCCATACGGACCGGGCATTCCGGGAATGGATTGGGAACTGGGCGAGAAAGCAGATCCGCTCGCCCCGGCGTATCCCGGAATAAAACCGGAATGGTATTTTCTATGGGAATATCAATTATTAAAGGAATTTCCGCCGCACCTCTTTAGTTTGGAAGGTCCGCAAGTCTGTTTATTGTTGATAGCGCTGTTATTCGGCATTTGGGCTATCATTCCCTGGCTCGACCGACGCGCCTATCACGACAAGCCGTCGCCGGCTTTTAGCGACCTCGGTTGGGCTGCGATCTTGTTTTTGACGTTTCTCACCCTGGCCGGCTGGGACATTGGTGCGCGCGGAGCAAGCAATGAATTAGCTGCGATCCATAGCGTCGCACGAGTTTGCGCATGGTGGACTTTGGCCGCGGGAGCGGTGGTCATTGTTGTTCGTTATTGGCGCTTCGAACATCGATGGTTCATTCTAACCGGGGCCGCACTGTTGCAAGTGGTGCTGCATGGCTTGGCTGGTGTTTCATATCTGCTCGCGGGGCTGATTTCGGTCGTAGCGGCCGCTGTCGCAATTGCAATTTCATGCCTAATCGGTTCGCGGACTGATTCGAGGGACCCAACGTGAGAACCATTCCGGTCATCCTTGGCGTGTATTTAATTGCTGCTACCAGTTTAGCGGCAGACCAAAATTCCACCGGAACAGCTTCGAAGCTGGCCGCGATGCTTGCGGCCAAAGACGCGAACGGCAAACCGATTGTTAGCCCGGAAGAACAAACCTATTTCAACGGTCTTAATGATAATCTTCGCGGACTTCTCAACGAGCTCGTCCAAAAGGAGGTGATCACGCGTCCGGAGCATTTAGCAACTCTACTAGCGCCGCAATTGCGTCCGCAAAACATGGAAGTGCTCTTGCAGAACAGATGCATTCTGTGTCACACCGACTCCGAATCACAATCAGCTGAGAATCTCTTTTCTGTTGCGACCGGTTCACGCCAACCGGCAGCGCACATGAATCTCAAAGAAGTCGTCGAGGACGTTCATTTTCGTCCGGGCCTCTCCTGTGCGGGTTGTCACGGTGGCGATCCCACGGCCGATTTTGGTCACGATTTCGTCAAGGAGTGGCCCGAGAAAGATCGCCAAAAAAATCGCGCCTGGGTGGTCCAATTCTGCGCGCGGTGCCATTCCGACCCGAAGATGATGCACGAGTTCAATCCCTCACTGCCGACCGATCAACTGGCGAAGTTCAAGGATAGCCCGCATGGCCGGACGTTGCTCGAGAAACACGACGACCGCGCGCCGTCCTGCGTGAGTTGTCATGGCGTTCACGGCATTCGCGCGGCCAAAGATCCACAGTCGACAGTGTACAGGCAGCGAGTGCCGGAAACGTGCGGCGCCTGTCACGCGGATTCCAAAATCATGGCGGGCTTCAAACGGGCAGATGGATCGCCTCTACTGACGACGCAGCTTGCTGAGTATCGTACCAGCGTCCATGGCCGCGCGCTTCTCGAGCGCGGGGATCTGGGCGCGCCCGCATGCAATACGTGCCATGGCAATCACGCTGCGAGTCCACCCGGCGTCGCGCAGGTGAGTCGAAGTTGCAGTCTTTGCCACTCGGCCAACGCCGGCCTGTTCGACGGGAGCAAACACAAACACGCCTTCGATGAACATAACTGGCCCGAATGCGGCCAGTGCCATGGTAATCATGCCATCGCCAAGACAAATGATTCCATGCTGGCGACCGGGCCGGGCCAGTTGTGCGGCGATTGCCATCGCGAATACGCCAGAGACAATCCCGACTGCATCAAGACCGCAGATTATTTTCACGGCACGATCACTCAAATGGATCAGGCGCGCGCAAGATTGATTGCGGCCTCGGAAAAGGTCGCAGCCAGAGGCCTGGATGTGGAGCCGATCAACAACGATGTAACCGACCTAGGAGATGCATTGAAAAAATCGCGGACGTACGTGCATTCCTTCAGCCGAAATACTTTCCAGCAGGTCGCCATGCCGGGCGAACAAGCTGTTCAACGCGCCGACGTCCTCATCAACAAAGCCCGTGAAGAGTACAAATATCGCCAGATCGGTCTGGCTGTAAGCATCGCCTTCATCGGACTTTTGATGCTCGCCATTTATTTGAAACTTAGGCAACTCGAAAAATAGCGCGTTTCCGACGTTTTCGCTTTTGTCGATTCCACGCATTTGGCAGGATCGGATCTCGACAGCCAGTTTAAAGTGATGGAGCAGAATGAAGCAGAAAACGGGAAGCGGTTTTTTCCCAGCGGCGCGATTTTTTTCTTTGCGCTTCTGCTTCTGTTTTACGCCGCGCTTTGGTTCGTCATTTATTGGATCATGATCGCGCGGAGTTAACGCCGATGACCGTCACGCCACTGGAAAAACGCATCATCTGGATCTCGCTCGCATTTGCACTGGTCCTCCTGGGCCTCGCTGCGCTGGCGATCAATCTTTTTCATGTCGGCTTGCCCACGTGCCTGACCGATATCAAACCATTTCAAAAAGGCGAACTCATCGCTCATTCGCCGACGCATTACGAACTGCATTACGTCGCGCGAATGTGGAAGTTTGAGCCGGAGGATGTCACCGTGCCGGCAGGATCGACCGTCGATATCTACCTGAGCGCAGCGGATGTGACGCACGGTCTGATTCTGCTGGGCACAAATCTTAACCTGATGGCTGTGCCTGGCGTGGTGAATTATGCGCGGGTCAAATTCGATAAGCCGCGTGTTTATCAACTGCTCTGCCACGAATTTTGCGGGACCGGCCATGACCGCATGGCTGCCGAATTACACGTTGTGGACATGGCAACGTTTACTGCAAAGCCTAGTCCGCCGCCTGCGCTCCAGCCAACACATCCAGGTTACAAACTTCTCGATGCAAACCTGTGTACAACCTGCCATTCGATTGACGGCCAGCCAGGCATTGGGCCGACGTTTAAGGGCTTGTACGGCCGAAACCGAAAAGTTGAGGGACGGCTCAACGGTTGCCGTCAATGACGCTTTCATTCGTGAAAAAATCCTTCATCCCGAAGCGAAGATCGTAGCCGGGAGGTTTGAGCAGGAAATGCCCAAGACAGATCTGACCCCGGAGGAGATCGAGGAAATTATCGAATACATACAAACGTTGAAATAGGGAGCCGATGGAACCAACCGAACGCAAAATCGATATCGAACCGGGCCTGCGAAAAATGATCCTGATCGAGATCATTTTCCCGATGGCGCTGTTGATTCTGGGAATTTATCACGGCTTGATGCAGGTGCTCTATCGCGCGGGAATGATTCGCAGTTCGCAATTCCTCGGAATGAGCTATTTCCAGGGTCTGACGTTGCACGGTGTCGTCAACGCGATCGTGTTCACGACTTTCTTCGCAGTGGCATTTGGCTACGCCATTGTCCGCTACTATTTAGGCCGGCCGCTCAACATGAAGGTGGCGTGGCTGTCGTTCACGCTGATGATGGTCGGCACGCTGCTCGCGGCCGCGGCCATTCTTTCGGGAAAGGCGACTGTGCTCTATACATTTTATCCGCCGTTGCGCGCGCATCCGGCTTTTTACATTGGAGTGGTGTTACTTGTGGTCGGTTCATGGCTTGCGTTCTTCAACTGGCTGCCGCCTTACTTTGCCTGGAAACGTGAGCATCCAAGTGAAAAAGTTCCGTTGGCCGTCGTCGGTATTTTCGCAGCGTTCATTGTGTGGCTGATCGCGACGATACCAGTCGCAATAGAAGTCATTTTCCTCCTTATTCCGTGGTCGATGGGATGGGTCGCCACGGTCAACGTCCCGCTGGCGCGGATGCTTTTTTGGTTTTTCGGACATCCACTTGTCTATTTCTGGCTGCTTCCGGCCTACGTCATGTATTACACGATGTTGCCGAAGCTCGCCGGCGGGAAACTCTTTTCCGATTTTGCCGGGCGGCTGACGTTTCTTTGGCTCGTGCTCTACTCCGCGCCCGTGGGGATCCACCACCAATTCACCGAGCCGGGGATCAGCAGCACGTGGAAATTCGTCCACGCATTTTTTACCATGCTGGTGGCGGTTCCCAGTTTCCTCACGGCCTTCACCATCGCCGCATCCCTGGAACATGGCGGGCGCGAGCGAGGCGGGCGCGGGCTGATTGGTTGGTGGACCAAACTTCCTTACCTCAATAAAGATCGCTGGCTCTTTTCGTACCTGTTCGCGGGATTGGTCATTTTCATCTTCGGCGGAGTCACCGGAGTCATTAACGCGTCGTACAATCTGGACACTGTCGTCCACAACACATCCTGGTTGCCCGCGCATTTTCACCAAACGATCGCCGGTCCGGTTTTTCTTTCCTACATCGGCATGAGTTTGTTTCTGGTCGCGGAACTTACGGGCAAAAAGGTCAGGTTGCCGACGTGGAATGTTTGGGTGCCATACATCTGGACGCTCGGAATCATGATTTTTTCCACCGGGCTGTTCATCGGCGGCGCAGGTGGCGAGCCGCGTCGCACAAACATGGGATTGAGTTACACCGATCCGGGATCACATCTGTATCAACCCGATTGGGTCTATGCCAAAATGCTTGGCAGCATCGGCGGAACTATCATGACGATCGCAGCGCTGATGTTTTTCGTTGTTTTCTTTGCCACGCTTTTTAGCAAGCCAGTCAAACAAGGTGCGCTGGAGCTAATTGTTTCCGAGCCGTATCACGACGAGCGCGTTCCTGCAGTGCAAACTTTCACGCCGTGGCTGGCTGGCACCGCGCTCCTGCTCGTGATCGCTTATGCGCCTCCGATTACGCAAACGATCCGAAGCAATTTTCCTGGCGCGCCGCCCTATTCACAGGACAATCCACGACCGATTAGCAGCTCAAAAAATCGGTGACTCTGTTGTGAAGAAATTTTTCGTCTCTGTCATTTTTGCCGCTTTTGTCTCAACGAATTCCTTCGCCGCGATTGTCCAGGAAGTTTCACCACAGCTTGGACGGCCAGTTGCGCAGATCAAGTGGATCGATGACGCGGGTCATGTCCGTCGATTGTCGGAATTTGCGGGTTTCCCCGTTGTTCTATTACCCATTTACACGCGCTGCCGGACCGCATGTATCGACCAATGTCGATCAATTGAAAAAGGCGCTGGCTGATTCTTCTGCCGATCCACGACAGTTTCGCGTCCTCTTGTTTTCATTCGATGGAACTGATACGCCATCGATGTTGGCCAGGTATCGGACGCGCGAAAACATTCCGCTGAGCTGGTTCGTCGGGACTGCAGATCAACCAAACATCGATTCGCTTCTCGAATCGATCGGTTTTCAATACGGCCGTGCTGGAACAGAGTTCGCCCACGCAAATCTCTTGGTCTTTCTCGATTCCAAGCTACGCATCGCGAAATGGATTTATGGAACGGGCTACTCGGGTCACGATGTCGATGTTGCATTGAAAATCGCGTCGGGCGAAAGCGACTGGATGGGCCAACACTCAGAGTGGCTATACGCGCTATTACTCTTTTCCGGCTCGCTTCTTTGCGTCGCTCTCGTTTATAATCTGCTACGGCTAAGTCTGGCGCGGCGAACAAGGCATGCGGGATATTTGCCGTAAAAATGCGCAGTGATTAATTATCCCATTCAGAGAAACTCTGGCTACATTCCACTATGATCATTAACGCCGGGGAATACGTTCACATCATTCATCGACAGTTGTTCCAAAGTGATGCGCAGCGTCATTTTGTTGGCACTGTCGAAGGCCACGAAGGCAATCTCATTCGGGTGAAAGGTTATCTCTTCGCCATGGATTCGGCGCACACCCAAATTGTCCGGCGCGAACAGGTTCGTACACGTGTGGTAGCGCTGGATGATGCTGTTATCGTGAACGTGCTTCCTTCCAGCGTGAAGATCGACCACATTACCTATACCCACCGGCCAAACGGGGACATTCACATTACAGACGGAACCGACTGGCATCTCGACATCACGCATTTGTAACGATACCGAGCGTGAAGATGCTGTTCTTAGTCGCCACGCTGTTTGATTTGCTCGATCACTTCCAATGGCTTCCACGCGTTGCCGCGCCAGATTTGTGCGATTTTGCCGTCCCTGTCGATTAAGGCGGTCGCAAGCCCGTGAGAGATCGTGCCTCCTTCAGTCTGCCGATAAACGGAAAATGCGCGCGTTAGCGTGTCGACCTCTTTTTCATCGCCGGTGGCAAAGCTCCAGGTTTGCGGGTCTGCGTGATGATATCCCGCGTAAGTTTTCAGCACTTCTGGCGTATCAAACGCGGGGTCGAGCGTGACGCTAAGCAAGCGGGTGCTCGCTAGCGGCGCCCTGCTGGCCTTGATCGCAGCTTGCAGCTCCTCACAATTGCTCGACATAAGCGGACAAAAATTCGGCAGCGGGCAACGCGTGAAAACAAAAGTGAGCACGAACGGCCGGCCGCGAAATGTATCAAGCGAAATGCGCTTGCGGTTTTGATTCTTACTCCCCCCCTCCCTCCCCCCTTCCCTCCTCCTTCCCTGCTCTCTCCTCCCCCCCCTCTCCTTCTTTCCTCCTTCATCTCTCACTTCTCCTCTCATCACCCACTTCTCCATCTATTCCATTCCTCTCCTCACATATCCCCATCTCCTCCTTTCCCTCACCTATCCTTCTCCTATCTTCCATATCCTCTTTTTTCTATCCCATTCTCTTTTTTTTCTTCCTCATCCCTTTTCCTCTTTTTCTCTCTCTTCTTTTTTTATCCTTTTCTTTTCTCTTTTTTGTTTTCTCATCTTTTCATCCTTCCATCCTTTTCTTTATCCATTTTTTTCTTCTTCTCCTTTCTTCTTTTTCTTTATCTTATTCTTTTCTATCTTTTATTTTCTTTCTCTCTTCTCTTTTTTCCTTCTCTCTTTTTTCTCTTTTTTTTTCTTCTTCTCTTTTTTTTTCTCCCTTTTCTTTTCTTTTTTCTTTTTTCTTTTTTTTTTCTTTCTTTTCTTTCTTTTCTTTATTTTCTCTCTTCTTCTCTCTTTTTTTTTTTCTTCTTATTCTTTTTTTCTTTCTTCAACTCTATTCTTTTCTTACTTTTCTTTCTTTTTCTCTTTTTTTCTTTTTCTCTCTTTCTTTTCTCTTCTTCTTTTCTTTTCCTTTTTCTTTCTTTCTCATTTTTTTTCTCTTTCTTTTTCTCTTTTCTGCTTTACTCTTCCTATCATCTTTTCTTTCTTTTTTTCTTTTTTTTTCATTTTTTCTTTCTTTTTCTTTTCTTTTTCTTTTTTCTCTTCTTTTCTTTTCTTTTTCTTTTTCTCTTTTCTCTTCTTTTCTTTTTTTCTTTTTCTTTTTCTTTTCTCTTTTTTCTTTCTTTTCTTTTTTTTTTTCTTTTTCTTTCTTCTCTCTCTCTTTTCTTTCTTTTTTTTTTTTTTTTTCTTATTCTCTTCTCTTCTTTTTTTTTTTTTTTCTTTTCTTCTCTTCTCTCTTTTTTTTTCTTTTTTATTCTCTCTTTTTTCTCTTTTTTTTTTTTTTTTTTTTTTTTTTTTTTTTTTTTTTTTTTTTTTTTTTTTTTTTTTTTTTTTTTTTTTTTTTTTTTTTTTTTTTTTTTTTTTTTTTTTTTTTTTTTTTTTTTTTTTTTTTTTTTTTTTTTTTTTTTTTTTTTTTTTTTTTTTTTTTTTTTTTTTTTTTTTTTTTTTTTTTTTTTTTTTTTTTTTTTTTTTTTTTTTTTTTTTTTTTTTTTTTTTTTTTTTTTTTTTTTTTTTTTTTTTTTTTTTTTTTTTTTTTTTTTTTTTTTTTTTTTTTTTTTTTTTTTTTTTTTTTTTTTTTTTTTTTTTTTTTTTTTTTTTTTTTTTTTTTTTTTTTTTTTTTTTTTTTTTTTTTTTTTTTTTTTTTTTTTTTTTTTTTTTTTTTTTTTTTTTTTTTTTTTTTTTTTTTTTTTTTTTTTTTTTTTTTTTTTTTTTTTTTTTTTTTTTTTTTTTTTTTTTTTTTTTTTTTTTTTTTTTTTTTTTTTTTTTTTTTTTTTCGCTATAAGCCGTCTAAAAGAAATACCCGTTACCAGTACTTGGACCATTTTCGATAGAGCCGCATTTCGGTCATTTCAGAGAGCTCGCCCTTAGATGTATTTATGGAACCTGTTGCAGAGAAGTGCGGCGTTGCCGGAATTAGCCCTCAGCTGATGTGACTCAGCAAACAAAGCGCAAGCTTTTCGATACGAATTTTTGCACCGACAAGCAACCGAACTTGTAAATCAGCTTCACCTGAGCGGTAGTAAACTCCCAAAGCGTTGCGAGTAGATCCCACTTTTTTTGCGAGACTATTCAATCGCTGACTGATACTTTCTCTGCATGCCGTGTAAGCGACCAAGTTTAGGCAAGCCGTAATCGAGAATACGCTACGCGGTTGCCAGCTTTTCATGGGATTGCCAGCAACTGACATTTCTGCCATAGCATCTTTTGTCGTTTCAAAGCATCTCGCCAAAGGCGATCTGAGTGAAGGTTTTTACATCGTTACAGCAGGCGATCAACATCCATCGCGTCAACGCCTCTGTGAAAGAACAGGTCATCCATATGTTTCGCCCGATCTAATCGTTCGCCGAAGCCACGCTTGCTACTGAAAGCGCTATCCAGCTGTGCGCGCGCGACTGAGGCAACTACTATTCTACTCATTCCGAAGAGTGAGTTTGTCGATCTCTTGCGCAGGCTGCCCGATCTCGCGCTGCGCATGCTCGCTCAATGGTCAACATCTGCGCGTGATTGTAGGATTGCTTGACGATCTCACTCTGAAAACATAAACGCGCTAGCTAACTGGTTGTTGAAAAAATGTCCACGTCCAATCGTCTCAGGCCGTTGAAATCAAGCTATCCACCAAGCGCGTGCTCGCTGCCAATAACACACAAACGTTGTCACCCTTCAAAATTCCGTGATCAAAAAGTTTTGCGTGTTAAACAACACGTTGTGCTTTTGAGACCCACGAGCTGCAGAAATGTTGCAACGAAATTTGGGCGAGTTGTGACCATCGTTGGCGTGAAGCGCTGTCATTTGCCTAGAAGCACATGTTAGTTACGTGAACGGCGAGCCGCGCTATCAGCGCGTTAGAATTCAGGCCAAGGCATATCGCCTGCAGATTCCCAGCGCAAGAAATGCACACAATTCGCCAATCGGCGCGGAGTAACTATTTCCTGGCCGTTGAGAATCTTTGCAAATGAAAGCTCCAGTTATGAAACCTGAAGAGGTCGTGGAATCGATCCCGCAAGTTTTGAATCTCAAAAAGATTCTCGTGCCGACCGATTTTTCTCCCGCATCGAGGAAATCTCTGTCCTATGCGCTTCGCTTTGCGGGAGGACTAAATTCTGAAATCACACTGTTGCACGTTCTTGAGCCGGATACTCCGCTGACATTGGCCGGGCGGCCAGCTACGGCAGCATTCTCGGAAGAGGAATTGGCTGATGCGGAAGAAGGTTTGCGTGGTCTAACCGATTCAGCCAAAGCGGCTGGCCGCACTGGCACAAAATCAATACTTCGCCATGGAGTTGCAACGCACGAGATTGTCGAAGCAGCCAAAGAGCTTGATGTCGATTTAATTGTGATCGCCACCCATGGCTTCACAGGGTGGAAGCATTTTGCCATCGGCAGCACAGCCGAACGCGTCGCCCGGGCTGCGCCATGCCCAGTGCTGGTCGTTCGCGAGAAAGAACACGATTTCATTTGAGCGGCATGAAAGCGAAATCGGCACACAAAAGGCTCGCAGGGAACCATTCGGTTGCAAAAGCTACCAACGGAACCCGTAAGCGTTTTCCACATCCCAAATGCCAACATCGGCATGGCGCGTTCGAATTTTCATGCGGAATTGACATAACACGAGCGTTGCTCGTGGAGGAATCCCGGAAGAGAGGAGAAAGGAGAGACTGATGAAGAAAACAGAGATCAAACTTGCTACAAAGAAAGCGGAAAGAATCGAACCGGAGTCAATGGCCACGCGCGTTGCATTTCATCCATTTTTGGCAGGAATGAACCACACGCAGTTGGCATTATTGACCGATTGCGCGATGGCATCGCATATCAAGGCGGGCCAAGTCATTTTCCGCGAAGGCGATATAGCGAATCGGTTTTATCTGATCGAGAGCGGAAAAGTGGTGCTCGAATCCGGCAACGACTCCGGTGAGTCGCTGGTCGTCGACACAATCGGCGCCGGAGATCTATTGGGCTGGTCTTGGATGTTCCCACCTTACGTTTGGCGTTTCACCGCCCGCGCATTAGAGCCGACCGAAGCCATTTTTTTCTACGGCACGATTCTGCGCGAGTACTGCGAGCGCGACCCTTCGTTGGGCTATGAGCTACTCAAACGCATGGCGCCAGTGATGATCAAGCGGATGCAGGCGGCGCGCCAGAGAATGCTAGCGATACATACTGGAGCGGAAGTTCTGAAACCGATGGTCTTGGAATCGCCGTTCATGGACCAGGAGCTGGATACCCCGGAGCATTCTTAAAAAGACGAGCCAGCGAAACCGGCTCCCGCGACGTTATTGTCGAACTATTTGCCAGCGTTGCTATTCTCCGCAAAGAGGCCGCGGAATTAGCCGGATGTTCGCAGTGACCGATCGTCTCCACCAAAAATTGATCGGACACATGGCCGAATTCGCATCTACAGATCTCGTCAATCGGATTCCCTAGTCGCTTGCGCACGGCTCCCGATTCGAAGAGCATTGACGCTGGCATTTGAGGGGCGATACTGGTTATTTTCCTGACTATGGTCGAGGTCTGTGCAAGCAGAGCGGAATCAAACAAGCAACTTATCGACATGTTGCGCCGCTCCCGATTGTTTCGGGATTACGAAAATGTCTTCACCAAGGCGACTGGCCTGCCGCTAGTGCTACGGCAGTTGGAATTTTGGCAACTCGCGCATCACGGCAAAAAACACGAAAATCCATTCTGCGCTCTCCTCGCCGAAAACCCCGCCACTCTCAGCGTTTGTCTGCAAGCGCACCAGGATATGATCGATCACACCGGAGTGCTGCCGCACACCGTCACTTGCCCTTTCGGTTTAACAGAGACCGCGGTGCCGATTAAACTGGGCGAGCGAACTATTGGTTATCTGCGCATTGGTCAGGTGCTGCGCCATATGCCGGCGAAGTCCGACACGTCCAGGGTCAGCCGCCAGCTCGAGCGATGCGGCGTCCGGTTTACCGGTGAAATTCGCACGACGTGGGAGAGGAATCCGCTTTTCCTGCCTGAGAAGTACAACGCCATCGTGCGGCTGCTTTCATTTTTTGCGGATCAACTTTCAGCCTTGAGCAATCAATTAGTGACGGAGAAAACCAACACCGAACCACCTCTGGTGCTAAGGGCTCGCGATTACATCGACAAGCATAAGACCGAAGAATTATCTTTAGCTGATGTGGCGAAGGCTGCTGGAGCCAGCGTGTTTCATTTCTGCAAGGTATTCCACAAAGCTACCGGCTTGAAGTTTACTGATTACGTGGCTCGCGTGCGTCTGGAGGATGCGCGCAACCGGTTGCTTAACCCGAACCTGCGTATCAGCGAAATCGCGTACGACGTCGGATTTCAATCGCTCACGCAATTCAACCGGACTTTCAAACGCGTTTTTGGTCAATCGCCTACCGAATTTCGTGCGCACCTGTCCTCACACAAGCGCCCGGGCAAAGCCGCGTAGTTAACAAGGTACAGCGGTGGCTAATCTCAATAAGGTTGGGCTTGTGATCGGCGCGTTAATCGGAGGCTGGCACGGTCTCTGGGCGTTGCTAGTTCTGCTTGGTTGGGCGCAACCGCTGATGGATTTCGTTTTCTGGGCCCACATGATCAATCCCGTTTATGTAGTCAAAGCCTTCGACCCGAAAGCGGCGGCCACGCTCGTAGTAATCACTTTCATCATGGGATACGCCTTCGGTTTCGTAGGCGCACTTCTCTGGAACAAACTGCATCGCACGTAATGAAAAGACTGATGGTCAAAATATCCTTGTCCCAATCGATTTCTCGGAGATGTCGAATGGGTGAGATCGGCACGCGAGGTTTTTAGATCGTGTGCGTGCTTGGCGCAAGAGTCTGCATTGGAAAACCGATCGCGCATTCGGAACTAGCTGCGGCGTTCCAAAAGTTGCTTCGCAAACCAGACGCCAGCTGTGATCAATGGGGACATAGGAAACCGGCAAAGATCAGGAACGGCCACAGAAAGTGGCCCTTTCGACGGATCACACAAAAATTCAGTCCGATAGTCCAAACCCGCGTGTAACGCCTCAAATGCTACGTTTGCGAATTGGAACTGGGATCGAGACGTTATCGCACTGCATGATGCTTGATGCGCATCGTTAGGATCGCCGCGAGCACCGCGCCGACGAACGCGCACGCCATATCTTTCTGCGCATCCCAAATGTCGCCTTGCGTGCCGAGATAAGCAGCGCCGAGCTCAGGGGCGACGATTTGCGCGACAACAGCTTCAATGATTTCGAAAAAGCTGCTCAATGCAGCGAGTGCCGCCACAGTCAGCCACGGTGCCCAGCGTTCGTGCGCATGCGCGGAACGCATCAGCAACTCGCGCATCGGGAAGAGCAATAAGAATCCAAAGCTGAAATGAATGACGCGATCGTAGTGATTGCGATTCAAGTGCACCCATTCCTTCAACCAGAACCCCGCTGGAACTTTCGCATAAGTGTAATGCGCGCCGATGGTATGAAGGACCAGAAAGATGAGAATGAGCGCGTAGGAAAAATTGGAGAATTGAAATTTGCGATACGTGAATCCAAGCACGCCGACGCTGATGAAGATCAATAAATTTTCGAGAAACCAATCGCTCCGATCAAGTGGACGAATGGCCAGCGCGATCCAAAACCCGACATAACTGGCGAGGGCGATCGGCAAAAAGTAGATGTGGATTTTGCCTGCCAGGCCGGAACGGAGTGAAGACTGGAGCGCAGCAGGTTGGTTCATCGTCCGGCCTCTTTGTGTTCGATCAACCCAACGATCGTCATTATTAAAAACGCGCCGACCAATGCGGAGAGCATATCGTTTTGCGCGTCCCATACGTCGGCCTGGCCCCCAAGCCATTCGACTTTGTTTCCGGCCGCTATGATTTCGGCGACGATGCTTTCGAGAATCTCAAAGAGGCCGCTGGTGGCGAGAATGATTCCGATCGGGAGCCAAAAACTCCACGCCCCGCGCCGCACGCCGCTGAAACGGAGAATTAGCTCGCGAACCGGGAACGCGAGCAGAAATCCGAAAGAAACGTGCGCGAACCGATCGTAATGGTTCCGCGACAAGTGAAAAACGTCCTTTGCCCAAAGTCCAAGCGGCACCCGGGCATAGGTGTAATGTGCGCCGATCAGATGAAGAATGAGAAACAGCGCAATGCAAATATATGACGCCGTCGAGAATTGGAAGCGATGATAAGTAATTGAAAGAACAACGACGAACAGGACGACTAAAATGTTTTCCAAGGCCCACGCTTGTCGATTCAATGGATGGATGGCAGTAACAATCCAGACAGCCGCGCAGGCGACCGCAAGACCGGTGAGAATCCAGCGCGGTTTGTTCATCAAGCGACGCGGTTTAGTCCCGCCTTAGATCAACAAGTGCAATTCAGGGCGCGTCTGCGTGCAAGACTTTCTTCAATAATTCCGGAGGCTCAATCGCTTTGACCGTCGTCCACGGTGCAGCGCAAGAGGCAACTCTGTCGCCTTACGAACCAGCCCGTGTTGATTGGCTAGCTTGATCGCGCATCGCGAGTTCTCCCGGATCACGCTGAGATCAATCGCAACCGCGAGCAGCCTCACATGATCCCGCCGATTTACGTCATTAGACCGTTTGATCCAGTGGTCGCGATCATAGTTGGCGTGATTTTTGGCCGTGGTCACATACGTCTTCGGTGCTGGGGCGCGCTAATCTGGAACCGATTGCATCGATGATTTCCTGATCATCTCCAACGAAAAGCGGTCGACCTGTCACTCTAGGGCAAGAATTGCGCAGTTCTTCGCAAAATCTGCGAAGCGTGTCATCTGGGCATCGCGTTTACTGCTCTTAGAAAGGCAAAAAAATGAAAGTGCAAGATGTAATGACTTATGAGGTGCGGACCTGCGGCCCGGAAACCAACCTAGCCACAGCGGCAATGCAGATGTGGAAAGGCGATTTTGGGGTAATACCGGTCGTCACCGCTGGAAAAGTCATCGGCATGATCACCGACCGTGATATTTGCATGGCTGCTGCGACCAAACATCGCGACCCGGCCGATATCCGGGTCAAGGAAGTCATCTCAGGCGAAGTGTACGGCTGCTCGGCTGACACTGATATCCGCGAAGCGCTTGAGATCATGCGCAAGAAACAAGTCCGGCGGTTGCCCGTTATCAGCGCCGAGGATGGCAGCCTTTGCGGTATTCTCTCGATGAACGATGTAGCGCTGAGAGCAACAGAGGAGCCCAGGGGCAGAATTCTGGGCCGAGGCGAAGATATTGAGCATCTCTCGGCGCAGGACGTGGAGAACACGCTCAAAGCGATTTGCGCGCATCGCACCGCTGCAGAGCCACATCAATCGGAACCGGCCCAGTGGGAGCGGGAGCCTATTCCACAGCCTGCACAGTCGCGAGCGCAGTTGGCAGCCGTTGTAGACGGGCTGTCGTAAGTAAGCGAACCCACCATCGGATGTAACACCGGAGGAATGTATGAAATCACATCAACCAGAGGTTTTCGAAACGACCCTCCAAAAGACGAATCTTTGGATCAAAGAAATCAGCGATTTGTTGCATTGGGATGATCATCACAAGGCTTACCACGGGCTGCGCGCGGTGCTGCATGCGTTGCGCGATCGTTTGCCTGTGCCTGAAGCGGCACATCTTGGCGCCCAGCTTCCCATGCTTGTGCGCGGTTTTTATTACGACAGCTGGAAGCCGGCTTCCACTCCCTCAAAGGTGAAGACCACACAGGAATTTTACGATGTAGTGCAGGAAAAATTTGCCGCTGATCGCAATGTCAACCCGATGCGCTTGACAGAAGCTGTGATGAAAGTACTTGCAGCGAGCCTTTCGCCCGGTGAGCTCGACAAATTGCGCGCAATATTCCCTCCGCATCTGCGTGAGATTTGGCCGGGGAAGGAACGGACAGTCGATCTATCTGATCTCGGATGACATGACACCCATCTCTCTCGTTATTGTCGCTGACCGCGGAAGTTTGCGTGCTTATCGCGTGGAGGAAACGCCTACGCGTGGCCCCCGTTTGGAACTAGTGCAGGCGTTTGAAGTCACTGATGTCATGAAGGCGGTGAGCGCGCGCCACACCACGCCAATGACCGATTGGCCGCAACTGGAAGCAGAAATGGACCGCCGCGTTTGCAAAGAACTCGCCACCGAGATCGCAAAAATCGTAGAGCGCAACCCGGGTGGAGGTTGGTCGTTCGCTGCCCCAAAATCGATTTACGCGAAGATCGTCGAGCATTTGCCGTCCGAAATCCGGGAGCGCATCGTGGAGTACCTGAAATCCGACCTGGTGAAAACTGAGCCGGCGAAGCTACCCGAACATTTTCGCTCGCTTCAGCCAGTTTGAATTGAGCACACTTAAAGACCGATGACACAGCAGGCTTTTACGGCAGGCTCCGGCTCGCAACTAGGATTCAAGATCTCGAAAATTTTGCTACCACTGGATTTTTCGCCCGCGTCAATGCAGGCGCTGGATTACGCCGTTTCTCTAGCGAAACAATTTCGAGCCACCATTCATCTTGTGCATGTGCACCCACCTGACGAGGCTGCTTCGATGCCGGGCGCAGCTCATCTTTTGTTGCAATCGGCCGAAGCAATCGAACGGCTTAACGAGGAACTGGCCGGCATTCATCGAAAACGCGTGGAGCCGTTTTGCCCGGAGAATTGTCACATTCGCGGTGGCCAGCCATACCAGGAGATTATCGGATTAGCCCGCGAGATTGCTGCTGACTTAATTGTTCTTTCAACGCGCGGGCATAGCGGCCTGAAACATCTTCTCTTGGGGAGTACAGCGGAACGAGTCGTTCGTGGCGCCCCCTGTCCTGTACTTGTTGCGCGGAAACGGAAACGAAGATCGAAGGCGAGTCCCGAAACATTCGCTATCCGTACCATCCTGGTTCCGACAGATTTTTCGCTGTGTGCGCTCGCCGGAGCGGAGTACGCGGCGTTTTTGGCCAGGACGCTTGGTGCCACGCTCCGTCTTTTTCACGCGATCTATCCCTATACAAATTACGTATTCGTTGACCGAGCCGGCGTCCGTCTCTCCGGTCTGGTCGAGGCGGTGGAGGAAACAGCCAAACAGGAAATGGACGCGCTCAAACAAATGGATTTTTTGCGCGGTCTGCCCGTTCAAACCAAAACTCTCCCGGGTCACGCAGTAGACGAAATCTGCGTGGCAGCGAGCGAGCCCGACGTT
This sequence comes from uncultured Verrucomicrobiae bacterium, assembly GCA_963836455.1. GTDB lineage: Bacteria > Verrucomicrobiota > Verrucomicrobiia > Chthoniobacterales > UBA10450 > Udaeobacter. The sequence continues at coordinate 131,985 of CAWIJH010000002.1, read as the reverse complement.
GATCTCATCGTCACTTCCACTCATGGCCGCACGGGATTCAAGCATGCGGTGATTGGGAGCGTTGCCGAACATGTCGTCCGTTATGCCGGCTGCCCGGTCTTGGTTGTCCCCAGCCATTCGCAGACCGAATCCTGATTTTGGATTGACGTAACTAACGCGGAGAGAGGGGCGGAATGGACGCGTTTGCGTCTTGGACTACTGCTGCGTTCCGACACTGGGCGAAGCCGGCCTTTCCCGAATGCTCGGCAGCGACGGCGCATCTGATGCCACGTTCACGCTGTATGATACAAGCAACTCGCCTTTGCCCAGCGCGTGGATCTTCGATGTCGAGGCGGACCCGAGCGGCGGAATCTGGATCGGCACTGGCGCGGGGTTGGTGCGTTTCGACGGCACAAACTGGATGATTTATAATCAGGTAAACACCGGAATGCCGGGTACGGTCGTATATGACGTGGCTCGCCGGCCAAGCGACGGGCTAATCGCCATCGCCAGCAATCAACCGGAAACATTTCCTTACACCGGCGGAGTCAGCACTTTTGATGGAACCGTTTGGACACATTACACGCGTGATAATTCGCCGCTGACGCATTGGCAGGTGGTTGCCGTCGAGTTCGACGCGAATGGGAATCTCTGGGCTAGTCCATTAAGCGAAGGCGTGGTTCAGATCATGATTGGCAACGCGCCGACACCGACACCAACGCCAACAGTTACTCCAAGTCCGACACCAACAGCAACACCCACCGCAACGCCGACCGCCACGGTTACACCTACTCCGAGGCCTACGCCATCACCGAGGTCTCGCCCCACACCAAGGCCTCAGACAACTCCGCGACCAAGACCCTGATTCTCCTCCTGTCGTGGCTCACTAGCAAAGACGCGCAAAAAATGGAGGGTTTTTGGCAACCGATGCCAAGCTCAGGAGGGCAAGAGAGTTCATGGTATCAGCATGAAAAGAGCGATAATTCGAAATATTCTCGTGCCGATCGATTTCTCGGAGATGTCGATCCAGGCCATCAAAACCGCCAAACGGATAGCTCGGCGTTTTACCGGCACAATCCATTTAGCGAATGTTCGTCAGTTTGATTATGTAGGCTTTTCCGCGCCAGCGGCGCCACTGGTCCCGTTTTCGCTCGTCACGTCTGAGCAGGAGGAAGAAAAAAGAGTCTTCCAAGAACTCAACGCGTTGGCACGCGAACATGGCGTCTCATCGGCGAATTGCCATCTGCTCAGCGGTGGACCCGCGTTCGATGAAATCTGTCGAGTCGCGCGGGAAATTCCTGCTGATGTCATCGTGATGCCGACGCATGGGCGCACAGGGTTGAAGCATGTCTTCCTTGGCAGCACAGCTGAGAGAATTGTACAGCATTCGCCTTGTCCAGTTCTCGTCACGCGCGGAAGCGCTCTTGAATCGAAGAATGGGTCGAGTTTTACGATTAACACAATCCTGGTCCCGGTGGATTTCTCCGATTGCTCGCGGGAAGGTCTCCAGTATGCCATCGGATTCGCGAATGAATTTGGGGCCAAAATCATTTTGATCCATGCCACTTATCTTGGGTACATCTATTCAAGCGAGGGAACTGCAGTTTATGACGTTCCCGGCTTGCAAAAGGCCGCTCGTGAAAATGCCGAGGGCCAAATGCGAGAGCTCGTGCAGTCGGTAAACTTCAGAGGTGTAAAATTCGAGACCGCGTTTCCGGATGGCTCGCCAGTATTGGATATTTGCGCGTTCGCAAAAGACCATTACGCCGACCTGATCATTACCTCAACACACGGGCTGACCGGTTTCCAACATGTCTTAATCGGGAGCATCGCAGAGAAAGTGGTGCGGCATGCACCTTGTTCCGTTTTGGTTGTCCCATCGCATCCTCAGATCAGAGCGGCGAACTTGGGAAAAACGCGCGACGCCAAGACGCGCGTATCAGCAAGCCAACAGCAACCACGCAAATCATGGAGAGGCAAGACGTTCACGAAAAAAGATCGAAGACTCGCAGCACACGCGTCTCCCGAACGGCGGAAGACTAACAAGTTTCGCGAATCGCATTTCGGTCGATGACACCGGTGTTACTCACGGCCAAGTCCAAAAGGATCTCGACACAGCACGTCGTTGAACTGAGAAAGATCAGCCTGCGATTCGGCGACAAACAGGTTCTCGATGATGTCTCGCTGACTGTCGCCCCGCAAGAGCGCCTCGTCATCATCGGTCAAAGCGGCGCGGGCAAGACGACGATTCTGCGATTGATTCTGGGTATTCTGAAACCAAACGAAGGCTCGGTCTTCTTTAAGCAACACGAGGTTTCGCGAATGAACGATCATGAACTGGAAGCAGTTCGTATGCGCATGGGAATGGTATATCAAGATGCAGCACTACTGAGCTCGCTCACCGTCCGCGAAAATCTTGCTCTTCCTTTGCAGGAGTTAACGAATAAGACTCCTGCCGAGATCGACAAGGTTGTTGATGAAAAATTGGAGATGGTCGATCTGACTGGCGAAGACAAATCGATGCCATTCGAATTAAGTGGCGGCATGCGGAAACGCGTCGGCCTTGCTCGTGCTCTCGTGATGGAACCGGAACTGATTCTATTTGATGAACCGACTCAGGGACTTGATCCAGTCATCGGCGCATTGATCGATGAGCTGATCATCGATCTCACGAAAAGAACTAAAACGACATCGATCATCGTTACGCATTTAATGGACAGCGCGTTTCACGTGGCTACGCGCATGGCCATGCTGCACCGCGGAAAAATCATCGAACAGGGAACGCCCGAGCATATGCGGCAATCAACGAACCCGGTAGTCACACAATTCTTAAGGGGCACCACTAAGGGTCCGATCCTGGAGCGCAGCAAATATCACATGCTATCGCCCGCTGATTAAGACGGAATCAGTGAGATCGCATTCGCCATTGAGTTTCAGTCTTTATCGCAACTCAACCGTGTTTCAGAAGGCTGACGCAAAAATCGCCAAGTCAGTTCGCAGGGCTCAGCGAAAGCGCGTGAAAAATCACTAATCGGGCCCGCATTTTCCATAAAAAATGCGTAGTCAGAGAGTCCACTCCATGCCATACTTTCAGTTGCGAAATCGCCGTTGTGCTCTTGTGCCTCCACACAACGAAACAGGAGGAAAATAATCATGACGATCACGAGGCGATCTTTTCTAAAATATGGTGTGGGAGCCAGCGCTGCTCTGGCCCTGCCTTGGACAGTGCGGCAATCGTTCGCGGGTCGACCACCGCGCAGCTTGCTAACCAAATATATCCAGCCGCTACCACTGCCCGGGGCCGGAATTGTGGTGGCGACACCGAGCGGAATGAATCAGTACGCGTTCACGCAGCGGGAAATTGCACGGCAATTGCATCCCAACCTGCCGCCGACGCCGTTCTGGGCTTATGACGATGGTTCGGGACTTGGCGGGCAAGCAGGTTCGTTCGGCATGGCGGTAGCCGCGCAAAGCGGCACGCCACTCGATATCAGCTACACCAGCAACCTTCCGGAAATTTACCCCGACTGGATCCCAGTTGATACGCGGCTTACGCCGCTTGGGAATCAAGTACGCATGATGACGCATCTGCACGGGGCGTTTGTCGCTGGCGATAGCGATGGCAACCCCGCGATCACGCCGAACGGATTCGGTCCCGGTGATACGCAGACGGTTCACTACACCAATCAGTTGCCCGAGAATCCAGCCGCGTTGCTCTGGTTCCACGATCACGCGCTAGGTGCGACGCGCCTCAACGTCTTCGCCGGGCTGGCTGCTGCCTATATTCTTCGCGACCAGTACGACACCGGGTTCGAACCAAACCCAATCGGAATTCCGGGCGGAGCGTACGAGATTCCTTTGGTTATTCAGGATCGCCAGTTCAGTCCGGACGGCACGTTCTTTTACCCAACGAGCGACATCGAAGGTGCGATCTGGATCGGCGAATACTTTGGCGACGTCATGCTCGTAAATGGCAAGGTGTGGCCATTCCTCGACGTCGAACCGCGCATGTACCGGTTCCGGATCTTAAATGGTTGCAACGCCCGTATCCTGAACCTCGATCTCAGCGGTTTAGACTTTTGGCAGATCGGAGCAGAAGGCGGCCTCTGGGACGTTCCAGTCCTAACGAGACGCGTGGTTCTGGCTCCGGCTGAACGAGCCGACGTGCTTGTCGATTTCAGCAGATTTGCCGGGGCAAGGTTAGTCATGATGAACCACAGACCGCCGAGTCCGATCTCGAATCCGGCGCCGCAATTGCCGCAGGTAATGCAGTTCCGCGTGGGAAGAACGGTCACCCAGCCCGGCCCAACCTCGATTCCATCGAGCCTTCCTGGGCGAGCAGCCAACCTGGGCAATCCAGTCAACACACGCTATATAACGCTGAACGAGATCGACCCCGAGGAGGTGGACTGGTTTCTCAATCTAAACGCGGTGCACTTCGAGGCTCCGATAACAGAGACGCCAAGGGTTGGAACAATCGAGGACTGGGTTTACATCAACATGACGGGTGACACGCACCCGATGCACAGCCACCTTGTTACGTTCCAAGTGGTCGGGCGAACGCCGTTTGATGTCGAGGCTTATGAGGAGGCTTATGGTGGTCCCAATGGCGTGCCGGGTGGGATCGATCCAACTCCGTTTGCGACGGGACCGATGGGGCCGCCTGATCCGACTGAGCGCGGTTTCAAGGAAACGGTCAAAGCAAATCCCGGAGAGTTCACGACAATCCGGGCGCAGTACAACCTGCCGGATGGCGTGAGCGCGCCGCAGACTTACGTTTATCACTGCCACATTGTCGAGCACGAGGACAACGACATGATGCGGCCGTTCATCGTCGTCCCTTGAGCCTCGATGCGCAGTGTTTTCTGTTCAGGCCCCAGACTAATTCAATGGATCTGTCGACCGGTTATCTCGGATTCTCCGTCGCCTGGTTTGTAACGCGGGCGACGTGAAGCACCGGAACTGACGGACCGGTGCACGTCGCTCGGATTTCGCATCGGTGCTCTTCGCTATTGCCGGATTTTGTTCCAATTTCGCCGCCAAAAAATGACGAGCGTTTAGCAATTCGCGCAGAGCCGCGCATCTCTGTCTGACGCAATGTGGTTGCGTGAAAAGCGTAATTGACCGCCCAATGGCCAAACAGTTCAGCCGGAAACCGCGCCAGCGCAGAGCCGTATCTCGGTCGCGACGATTCAAAAGCATCCTGGTTCCGATCGATTTTTCTCGTGCGTCTTTGAAGGCGATCCCATACGCGCTTTCGATATCACGGCAGTTCGGCGCAGACGTGCACCTTTTGCATGTTGTCGATACCACTGAATACCCGCCTCCAACGTTGCTAACGCTTCCGCTTGTTCCGCAAGCAGAATGGAACAGGAGATTAATGAAACGGTTGAGGGCCGTTGTCTTGAAATATCGAACCAACGGCAATGTCTCTGCACTGGAGCCGCGCAGCGGCACAGCTTACGAGCAGATATGCGCAGTGGGGCGGGAGCTCAAGTCGGACCTGATCGTCATCGCGACACACGGATACACAGGGTACAAACACATGTTTCTCGGCAGCACCGCGGAACGAGTTATCCAACATTCCTCTTGTCCGGTTCTGGTCGTCCGTCTGAACGCCAAGCATTGGAACGGATCTACTGAGCTGCGCACCCGCTCCGGTTTTCAACTGAAAAAGATTCTCGCGCCGATTGATTTCTCGGACTGCTCACAACAAGCGTTCGATTGCGCCGTTCACCTCGCCCGCGATTTCAAGGCGGAATTGCGCTCAGTCCACGTGATTAATCCGCACGCATATCCATTCGGAGATAAATATGCTGCCCTCGATGCCACCCACCTCATGCGCGAAGTGGCGGACGCGGCGCAGAAGCAGATGCGCTCCATGGCAGCAAAGTCCAACGTCCGATATTCCACCCAAGTGATTCACGGTTCGCCGGCTGTCCGGATTTGCAATGTGGCGAACGAAGATGTGGACCTAATCGTCATTTCCACGCATGGCCGCACGGGACTCCCCCATCTCCTCATCGGCAGCGTAGCCGAGCGCGTCGTGCGTCATGCGCGCTGCCCGGTGCTGGTTATTCCGGCGCGTCACAAATCTAACAAAGTATGAGAACGCAATTCTTTAACCGAATTGAGGCGGGTCGGGTCCTGGCGAAGAGTCTCACAGTTTACGCAAACCGGTGTGACGTAATTGTTCTAGCGTTGCCGCGCGGCGGTGTGCCCGTCGCAGCGGAAGTTGCAAAAGAATTGAATGTGCCACTCGATGTGTTCGTTGTACGCAAATTGGGTTTGCCCGGTCATCCGGAACTGGCCATGGGCGCAATCGCCACCGGGGGCGTGCGCGTGTTCAATGGCGATGTTGTAAACTCGCTGCGGATTCCCGATGAAGTCATCGACTCCGTTAGCGCGGAGGAGCTGGGCGAGCTCCAACGTCGCGAGAAAGCTTATCGCGACGATTTGCCGCCACCGGAGGTCGAAGGCAAAACCGTCATCCTCGTCGATGATGGCATCGCGACGGGTTCAACCATGCTTGCAGCGATTGCTGCCCTGCGACAGTTGAACGTCGCGCGCATTGTGGTCGCAATACCAGTCGTGCCAGCATCCGCGTATTACGAGATCCGTCTCGTAGCCGATGAGGTTGTGGCGGTGATGATGCCCGAGGACTTCTACGCAGTGGGCCAATGGTACGAAGATTTTTCTCAAACAAGCGACGATGAAGTTCGCGAGCTTCTGGCACAGGCTGCTCGTCGGCGGCCTGTTGAAGCCTGAGGCGACAAAAATTGCGCAGTTGTTCGCAAGATTCGCGGAGCCTGATCGGCCAGGATCGCCTTCAGTATTCGCACAACCAAACACGAACCATGAAAGTAGAAGATGTAATGACCAAAGATGTGCAGACCTGCAGACCCGACACCAATCTGGCTGACGCGGCAATGCAAATGTGGAGAAACGACTGCGGCGTGCTGCCGGTTATCGCCGATGGCGAGAAAGTAGTCGGCATGATCACAGATCGCGATATTTGTATGGCGGGAGCTACCAAACACCGCGACCAGGCGAATATCCGCGTAGAGGAAGTGATTTCGGGCAAAGTTTACGGCTGCCCGCCAGACGTCGACATCCACGAGGCGCTCAAAGTCATGCGCAATAACCAAGTGCGACGGTTGCCGATCATCCGCGCTGAAGATGGGAAACTGGTCGGGATTCTATCGCTCAATGACGTCGCGCTGCGGGAGCAGGGCGGCGCCCGGGCTGAGTTATCGGCTGAAGACGTGGAACTGACGATACGGGCTATCTGTGCACATCGCACTCTTCCGCTCGCCAAGCAGCCTCCACAGGCACTAGCGCAAGTGACGGATTAAATCAGATGAAAGCTCCCAGAAAAGCTCGCAGCGGCGGTTTATCGCGTCGCTTCGAACGCGCCGGACCTAGCGCGTTGCCCACGTTTGCGATCCAAATAAAAACCATCCTTGTTTCGCTGGATTTTTCGCCGACATCGATCGAGGCGTTGAGTTACGCTGTTCCGCTGGCAAAGAAATTTGGTGCCGCACTCCATCTGACCCACGTAAGCGACAAAAAAGAAGCTTCGGAGGTATTCCGACCGGATCAGCTCACATGTGAGACTGTCGAGTGGATTCAATTTCTTCGGGACCGGCTATTACTAATACACCAGAAACATTTCCCTCCTTTTTGGCCGAAGAACGATCACGTGCGTGCTGGCGAACCGTATGAGCAAATCTGCAACCTCGCGCGCGAACTCGATGCCGGCCTGATCGTCATCGGCACGCGCGGGCAGACCGGTCTGCAACGCATCCTTCTCGGGAGCACGGCGGAGCGAGTGGTGCGCTTCGCGTCGTGCCCTGTCCTCGTCGTCCGACAACGCGAGCGCAAGCGACCAAAAGAGTTCATCCTCCGCAACATTCTTGCACCGATCGATTTCTCTCAGTGCAGTATGTCCGGTGCGATGTACGCTGCGTGTTTTGCAAAAACATTCGATGCAAGACTTTTGTTGTTACACGTGTTCTCCGGCGTGATGCCCCGTCTGATTGGCAAGACCAGTAAATCGTTAAAGAAAAATGATGATGCGATCGATTTGGAGAATGCCCGCCTGGACATGGAAGCCTTCACGCAGCTCGATTTCTTGCGCAAAGTAAAACGCGCAACGGAGGTTCGGGCCGGCTACGCGGTGGACGAAATTTGTCGTGAAGCAGCAAAGTCCAAAGCCGATCTGGTGGTGATCGCAACACATGGCCGCAGCGGATTCAATCGCATGTTCCTCGGCAGTGTGGCTGAGCACGTGCTTCGCTACGCCGAATGTCCGGTGATGGTCGTGCCCAGTCATTCGCCCCCCATGTAATCAAACATCACATGTCAAAGTCTCTGGTTGATTTGGTCAGCGAAAAGGCTGAAGCGCTGGTCGGTTCGCCTAACGACTTCGATTCTCTTGTGGATCTGATTGGCGATGCGTGTTTTGTTTTGCTCGGCGAAGCGAGTCACGGCACGCATGAGTTTTATCGAATTCGCGCGCAAATCTCCAAGATACTGATTGCCCAATGCGGGTTTAACGCCGTGGCTGTGGAAGCAGATTGGCCAGACGCGTATCGCGTCAATCGGTTTGTGCGAGGCGCGAGTAAGGACAGCGACAGCGTGGACGCATTAAGTGGGTTTCTGCGGTTCCCACAATGGATGTGGCGAAACGCCGATGTCCTCGATTTTGTCGGCTGGCTCCGTGAACACAATGACGAGCAAGCGCTTGAAGATCGGAAGTGCGGCTTCTACGGCCTCGATCTTTACAGTCTGCATGCCTCAATAGAAGCGGTGCTCGCTTACCTAAACAAACTTGATCCGGAAGCGGCAAGCCGCGCACGACATTACTACAGTTGTTTCGAACATTTCGGCAAAGACATCACAACTTACGGATATGCCGCCGGTTTTCGCATGACGCCGTCCTGCCAGGAAGCTGTTGTAAAAAATCTGGTTGAACTTCGGCGCAAAGCGATGGAGTACGTGCAACGTGGCGGTCAGGTGGCAGCCGACGCGTATTTTTGCGCGGAACAAAACGCACTGGTCGTGCGAAACGCCGAAGAATATTACCGCAACATGTTTCGTCGCGAAGTTTCCTCGTGGAACCTGCGCGACACACACATGATGGAATCACTCCTCAGGCTGGCAATCCATCTAAGCAACCAAAGGCCACCAGCAAAGATCATCGTTTGGGCGCACAATTCGCACCTGGGGCGATGCGCGCGCGACACAAATGGGCGCGCGGGGAGAACTCAATCTCGGCCAGCTCGTACGCGAACATTTTGGAAAAGAAGCCGTGTCGATTGGGTTCACCACCTACGACGGCACCGTCACGGCGGCATCCGATTGGGACGGACCGGCCGAGCGCAAAAATGTGCGCCCGGCGCATCCCGAAAGTTACGAAGCGTTGTTTCACAATGTCGATGTTCGGAATTTCGTTCTCGACTTGAGAAAAGATGTTGATGTTGCGGCGTCGTTGCGCAATGAACGTCTCGAGCGAGCGATTGGTGTAATTTACCGGCCAGACACAGAATTGATCAGTCATTACTTTCATGCACGCTTACCAGATCAATTCGACGCCATCCTGCATTACGATCATACTCGCGCTGTTGAACCGCTTGAGCGCGCCGCTACAATGGGAAATGGGTGAACTGGAAGATGCGTTCCCAAGTGTGGTGTGAATTCGTTGTGTCTGCGCCAAAGACTTGCTTTTTCGTTCTGGCGGGTTTGGCTGCCCCTCTCTTAGCTCAGCCGCCTTCATGCCAAACTGCGCCGCTTCCTCCCCAAGCCAAACAGATGGACGGCGTCGTGGTGCCTGTGCCAAGAGAGATATTCCGCTCTCTGGATGAATTCCGGAGGGCCAGCTGGCGCGCGGTGCAGCGACCGGAAGTAGCGCGGTGGAAATCGCGTGGCGATCAGGTCCAGATCGCCATCCTGCTCGGCGTCGAGACTGCAGAAGGCTTCATTGCGATGGAGGCGGAGGATTCGACCGAAGTAAAAAGCCTCGGTAAGACGGTGTTGAAGCTGGCGCGAGGACTCGGTGTCGAGAAGAGAGCGCTCCGGCGCAGCCGGAGCATTGTGGAATATGCGGACAAGGGCGAGTGGCTGGCGGCACGCAAAGAATGGGACGGGGTGTTTTCCGATCTCCGAAGCCGAATGATTGAGATCAAGAGTAAAGAGTTGGCACAACTCGTGAGTCTTGGCGGATGGTTGCGCGGCACTGAAGCGCTCTGTGCGCTCGTGCTTCAGAATTATTCGTCCCAGCGCGCCGAACTCCTTCGTCAACCAGTGCTGGTTGATTGTTTGGAAAAGCAACTTCTGGACATGAGCGGCCAGGTCCAGACCCGTCCGATCGTCGTAAAAATGCTGAGCGGGATACGGAAAATTCGTACGCTCATCTCAAACGGAAAGGAAATTCTGCCTGAAAAGACTGTGCGACAGATTCGCGGCATTTGCGACGATCTCGTTCGGCTTTCGTCACAGCGGCCGACTAAGGTCTGAACTTGAAATCACATAAGAGACCGCTTCATCGAATCGAAGTTTTTTGTCGATAAAATCGAGCAGTTTTTCAACTCGATGGATCCTTCGCCGCTCCAAGAGAGGGACCTCGATGACGATGCGGAAGAGTTTATCGTTGGTTGGGCGCGCGAATTTCCACGCCGCGACCCAGTCTCTCTGGTCGTCCACGTGAACCAGCTTGGTGCGCACGGCGACGCGCAGCACCTGGTTGAAACCGCCGTGCATCATTACTTTGTCTATCGGGCAAAGCTGAATCGGCTCGAGTTCCGCTATCTTCTCAAACAAGGGCGAACCAGCCTAATGATCGGGCTGGTTTTTCTAGCCGCGTGTATGCTCACGAGCCAACTGCTACGTCGTCAAGTAGGAACGTTACCGATCGTCCTTCGCGAAGGCCTGATCATCGCCGGTTGGGTGGCGATGTGGCGTCCCATGGAAATCTTTATTTACGATTGGTGGCCGCTCATGCGCACAGGTCGCCTCTACGAAAAGTTGAGCCGGATGGGCGTGGAAGTGCGCAAACGGAATGCGCAACGCTAACGCTGTGGCTGCTGGTCTAACAAGCGCGGAGGCTCAGAGAACGTCTGGCCGAATTTGGGGAGAACCGAATAAGCAGTCAACGACGCACCAGCGCAGTCGCGCTTTTCATCGCTCAATTTAAGAGTCCGATTATTCTGATTTTAATTGGCGCAGCGATCGTGTCGCTGTTCTTACAAGACCGCACGGATGCAGCATTGATTCTCGCGATCGTGCTGGCGAGCGGCGTGCTCGGATTCTGGCAGGAACACGCCGCTACAGACGCTGTGGCAAAATTGCGCGCGCTCGTGGAGACAAACGCGCGGGTCCTGCGCGATGGCGAGGAAACGATCGGTCCACTCGCCGACGTCGTGCCCGGTGACGTGACGTTGCTTTCCGCTGGGCGCTCATTCCCGGTGACGGGCATTTGCTTGAAGCCCGCGAGTTATTCGTCAACGAAGCCGCTCTCACAGGTGAAACATTCCCAGCGAGAAGAGCGTTGCCCATCCCTCTAAGGAGGAGAGTGCCAACGCGGAAGTTTATCTTGGCACGAGTGTGGTAAGCGGTTCGGGCAAAGCCGAGATCGTTACCACAGGCAAAAACACACGATTCGGTAAAATCGCGGAGCGTTTGCAGTACGCTGGCCGGAAACCGAGTTCGAGCGTGGCGTAAGGCGCTTCGGTTATCTGCTCGCTGCAGATCACGCTCTTACTCGTCCTCGCGATCTTTGGCTTCAACGTTTTCCTGCACAAACCTGTATTGGATTCGTTTTTGTTCGCACTCGCGCTTGCCGTCGGGCTAACGCCCCAACTGCTTCCGGCGATCATCACGATCAATCTCTCCCACGGCGCACGGCGCATGGCACAGCAGAAAGTGATCGTGAAACGCCTGGCTGCGATCGAGAACTTCGGAAGCATGAATGTGCTCTGCTCGACAAGACCGGGACGATCACCGAAGGCAGGATCGACATTCACGCAGCGGTGGACGGCCTCGGGGTGCGAATGCGAAAAAGCGATGTTTTACGCGTACCTCAATGCGTCAAATGAGACCGGATTCATTAATCCAATCGACGAAGCAATTCGGGCGCATCCGGCGTGGGACTGCGCTGGCTGGAACAAGCTCGACGAGCTTCCCTACGACTTTGCTCGAAAACGGTTGAGCATTCTTTTCGAAAAAGAACGGCGACACGTACTGATTACGAAAGGCGCGCTGCAGCAGATTCTCGAAATCTGCTCGGCGATCGAGCGCAACGACGGTACGCGAGACGAGATCGACAATGCGCGCCATGAGATCGACGAACAATTGCGCAAGCTCAGTTCGCAGGGATGCCGCGTGCTGGGCATCGCTTATCGCGAATGCGGTTCCGATATTTCCGTTATCACTCACGAGATCGAAACCGACATGATTTTCCTGGGGCTCGTGGCGTTGTCCGATCCACCAAAACCAGGTATTGAATCCACCTTACGCGAACTGCGCGATCTCGGAATTCGATTAAAGATCGTTACCGGCGACAATGTCTTAATCGCCACGCACCTGGCGCAGCAAGTAGGTCTGAACACGGAAAAAGTCCTCGCCGGGCGCGACATTCAAATGATGAGCGACGCCGCGCTCATCCGACGGGCGAGCGACGTCGATGTGTTTGCCGAAATCGAGCCTGGCCAGAAGGAGCGATTGATCCTTGCCCTTAAGAAAGCTGGTCATGTGGTCGGTTATATCGGGGACGGAATCAATGACGTGTCGGCGTTGCACGTTTCGGATGTGAGCTTGTCGGTTGATAGCGCTGTCGATGTTGCGCGCGAGGCCGCAGATTTTGTCCTCCTCGAGCACGATCTCGAGGTTCTTGTCGACGGCGTGCGCGAAGGCCGGCGCACCTTTGCGAACACGCTCAAGTACGTCTTCATCGCCACGAGCGCGAATTTCGGAAACATGTTCAGCATGGCCGGCGCATCGCTGCTGCTACCGTTTTTGCCGCTGTTGCCGAAACAAATCCTGCTCATCAACCTGTTGACCGATCTCCCCGAGATGACGATCGCCAGCGATGATGTCGATCCAGAACTGACCGAGCGCCCGCGGCGGTGGGACATTCGATTCATCCGACGCTTCATGACCGTGTTCGGCCTGGTCAGTTCAGTTTTCGATTACCTGACTTTTGGGGTTTTGATTTGGTTAAATGCCACAGTCGAACAATTTCGGGCCGGCTGGTTCATTGAATCGATCGCCTCAGCGGCTTTAATTGTTCTGGTCGTGCGCACACGGCGTCCATTTTTCAGAAGCCGTCCCAGCAAATTACTCACGCTAGCCACTCTTGGCGTGGTGATCATTGCCGTACTAATCCCGCATCTTCCTTTCGCGTCCCTGCTCGGGTTTCAAACGATGCCGGCGCACTTTTATCCGATTCTTGCTTTCATCATTTTCGCTTATATCGCAACTGCGGAGGCGACCAAGGTGCGATTCTATCGCAAAATCGGCAAGGTGTGATTGTCGCGACGCGCTCGATAATGGCGACGCAGAAGACAATCATTGGCACCCGAGCGATGGGAAATCGACTGGGAGGAATTCCTGCGTGACTTAATTGAGTTCGTTTCCGCGGCGTATTCATTCTGGAAGGGCAGGCAGCGACGATCCCGCCGTCACGATGGCAAATGCGCGACGCGGTCGGACTTACCTGCGCGATGCTGCGCGGCGCTTGTTGCTTCAGCGCTGCTGACGGACGGTGGCGCGATTTCCGCGCAATCAAAGGCAACCGGGGTTAGCCTCCACCGCTTGGAGCCGCCAAGTAGAATTGCAATGCTCAATACGGCTGGTCAACCTAAGGAGTCAGAATTCAATAAAATGATTGCAACCGACTGTACTCGGCAGTCGTTGGATGCGTTGCGGATGCGGCTTAAAGCGATTCACGCTGATTTGCGCCGCTTGGAACGCGAGTTCGAATCGCAGAAGACTCTCACGTCAATTTACAGATTGTGGCGATGTTTTTTTTTCGGCTACTGTAAGGAACGGATGGGCCAGCTTGTTGACGAAATTACGTTAGAAAGTGTGACTCAATGGTTTCAGTGCTTCGGGGTACCGACAAGATATCTCGCGAATCACTTTCGACGGTTCGTTCAAACGAAGAACTTTGCTTTGGCAAAGACGGAGCGGCCTCTAAGCTTTCTCAATATCGGTGCTCACCGGTTGCACGAGGCATTCTTCTATGCCGATGCGGGACATCACCTTATCTGTTTGGATAATCCCATCACACTAGGACAAGATAATACGAAGCGGGCCGCAGCGGCAATGGGGGCGGAATTGGTCTTGAGTCGAGACTTGGAAATAGGAGAGGGGATTGTGGAACTTCCGGACTCGTCCGTGGATCTCGTGCTGTTTTGCGAAATTCTTGAGCATCTTGCGTTTAATCCAATATTGACTTGGAAACAGATTTATCGTGTTTTGTGCCCGGGTGGCCGAATCGTCTTGACCACTCCAAATGGAAATTTTTGGCGACGGCTTGAAACCGCTTTAAACAGACTATTGGGAGGTTTGGGTACCGGACCTGAGGTGAAACACATTCTAGAGGCGGGGACGTTAGGACACCACTGGAAAGAGTACACATTGTGCGAGATTCGCGAATATTTCGCGTATTTGACACCGGATTGGGACATTACTCGCACGTATCTTAATAACACTCGCGACTGGCCTGCGATGCCGTCCGACATCTCTTCAAAGTTTTGTCTCGGCGATGAGATGAACTTCGACAACATTGCGTTGGAGATATTCCTGCAACACAAACGGGCGGGAATCACGGTCAACCCGCCTTGGGTGCCTGTGCGCTAGTGTCAGCGTCTTGCATGCCACTTTGAAGCACAGTGATCTATTTGTGCGGCATATTTGTCCTGAACTGGCTCCGTGGATTTGGCGCGGCTTTTTTTTGCCGGCGATCCATTGAACTGTTGCAGGCGGAGCTCGCGCGCCTCAATGCTTCCGAGATGGGTATCATGTTGAAGATTGAAACGCAGACTGCTTTTGAGCATTTGCCTGCGATCCTGTTACAAGCGATGCGCGGCAGTAATGTCGGCGTGATGATTGCCCGCGGTGATCTCGCTGTTGAATGCGGCTGGGAGCGCCTCGCGGAAGTGCAGGAAGAAATTCTTTGGGTGTGCGAAGCGGCGCATATTCCGGTGATCTGGGCGACGCAGGTGCTGGAGAACCTGGCCAAGGCAGGTGCGCCGTCACGGGCCGAAATCACGGATGCCGCCATGGGGGAACGTGCGGAATGCGTTATGTTAAATAAAGGGCCACATCTTGTGCAGGCAGTCCAGGTGTTGGACGATATTCTTTGCCGAATGGAAGCGCATCAAAGCAAGAAGAGCGCACGCTTGCGCCGTTTGCACCTGTCTGTCGTGTCGAATGGACGCAGACCCAGAGACACCGTTGGATACTAACCGTTGCGAGACTTGCTGAACTTGCCGCTGCAGACCCGCTTGGGTCGCGCAATATTTGCGCAGTTAAAGCCAATTGGCGGTTATCGCCCAAAGAGGGCTAACCAATGCTTAATCCAAAAGGAGGCGTTATGAAAAGAAAAGTGCATCCATTTCTGGAGGCGAGGGCGTCTTTGCTGATCGGTTCGCAATCGGTCTCGGTATCGTGGTGCATCCAGTTTTCTTCCTTGCTTTCTTGTTCGCTGTGCTGCAATCGAGTGGGCACGAGGCCACACCGGAGCATTATCATGCTGACTGGGCAACTGACGCACCGTCATCCGTGAACCCGAATTGAGGCGCGTGGTGGATTCGATTCTTCGAAGTCGAAATCGGGTCAGTGCTGCGGTTTCGGCAGCGGCGATCGTATTCGTTGATATTCTGCTTTCAGGCGCGTCCCTTCTTTATGCCACTCGCGTTGCACTCGGAAAGAGGCCTCAGCTCAGCAGAACGGAAACTGGGGGAGCATCGGCGAAGTCATTCGTGGTCCACGCGGCAAGAACGAAAACGTTCTTCATTACTGGGAGATTTGTGCATGAACACGCAGACTGCGCCGCCGAAATCACAAAGCATGGTCATGAAGCGGGAAATCACACCTGGAGCCACCTCGATTTGACTCAGCAAACGGATGACGTGGTGCGCGATGAGATCATGCGAGCCGAACGCGCCATTGTTCAAGCCTCCGGGCAAAGTCCGAGACCGAGATTCCGAGCGCCGTACGGCATCCGGGACGGACGCGTCCTGAAAATTGCGAACAATCTCGGTTACCGATCAATCCAGTGGACGCTCGATGGCCAGGACATCGAACCAGCTAAGACTACCCAGTTTCTGATTGATCGGATCACCAGCAAAAGCGACGCCGACCTCGACGGGGCAATCATTCTAATGCACGTAGGCGTTCGCAGCACTGCGGATGCGTTGCCCGCAATTATCGCCAATTTGCAAGGGCGGGGCTTTAAGCTCGTCACGATCTCGGAGCTTTTGCGATGAAAACCTCATCGACTTCGAGTCCCCGTGCGCGCCAACGGCTTATTTGTAGCATTCTGGTTCCGGTAGACTTCTCGGACTGTTCTTTGGCCGGTCTAAGGTACGCGGTTCGATTCGCCAAAGAGGTAGGTGCACGCATCAACGTCCTGCACGTCGCTGATCTCGGCCCGGTTATGATGACCACGGGCCGCGGCACTTACGATTCGCCCACTTACATGAAAGCGGCGCGGCGCCGATGTGGCGATCAGATGCAAGCTTTTCTGAAGCGCGTCCATTTTAATGGTGTTCCAATGGACACATCTGCCGTTGCCGGATACTGCCCCGGCGCGATCTATGAAGCCGCTGCAAAGAAAGGCGCTGACCTGATCATCATCTCGACGCATGGACGCACTGGTTTACGTCGTGCGTTGATTGGCAGTATCGCTGAAGGCACAGTGCGACATGCTGCCTGTCCAGTGCTCGTCGTGCCGTCGTTTTCGCGCGCGCGCAAAGAGACCGGTAAGCGACAGCGGTTGCCGGCGAGGCAAACAAAAGCTGATAAGAAATCACTCAGGTAGAGAACTGAAATCAGTGAGCTGATTAAATCAGCGACCACCAAAACCGAAACAAAGCAGGCGAGCAAGAAATGCGCGGCAATTCGCAATTGCTGCGAAGCGGGAGTTCAATGGAAGCGTGAAGCTCACAACATGAAGACTCCACTCATGCTTTTGATCACCAACGACGATGGACTGGAAGATCTCGCCGCCCAAGCGCTTTCGGAAATTGGCGGCATGAGCCACATCACGCGCGATCCGGACGACGCATTAGAAGCTGTCTGCGGCGCCGAAGACTTTGATGTAGTCCTAATTGACATCGATCAGGGACATCACTTGATACCGCTGCTCAACGCCATCAAAACATGCCGCCACGATCTTCATGTGATTGCCATCACACGCGATGATGACAAGCATCTCAAAGCGCTGGCCTATGCGAATGGGGCTGCAGCCTGTTTTCCAAAGCCGATTTCGGCGTTACGACTGGCCACTGCAATCTGCAAATTACGGCGCTTGAGCCCCGAACTGGTTGCCGCCTGAGGAGGAGGATCGACAATGCAAAAGATGAAAGCCAACGTTTTTCACGGACCGAATAACATCCGGATCGAAGAAGTGCCGCGCCCGCATGCCGGCCCTGGCGAAGCGGTCATTCGGATTACGCTCACCACCATTTGCGGGACCGACTTGCACATTCTGCGGGGCGAATATCCGGTGAAGCCCGGACTCGTGATCGGACATGAACCGGTCGGCGTAATCGAAGAACTTGGTGAAGGTCTGAGCGGTTACAAGGTCGGTGATCGCGTGCTCGTCGGTGCGATTACGCCCTGCGGACAATGTCGCGCCTGTTTGTCCGGACAATGGGCGCAATGCGGCCACGGCGAAGGCGTCGAAGCAATCGGTGGCTGGCGGTTCGGCAACACCATCAACGGGGCGCAGGCTGAATATTTGCTGGTCCCGAATGCGCAAGCAAATCTCGCGAGAATTCCAGACCAACTGAGTGATGAACAGGTCGTCTTACTCGCCGATATCGCTTCAACCGGATTTAGCGGCGCGGAATCGGCGAACATTCATATTGGCGATACGGTCGCCGTCTTTGCGCAGGGACCGATTGGCCTCTGCGCAACAGCGGGTGCGAAGTTACTGGGCGCTTCATTCATCGTTAGTGTCGAGAGCGATCCGGTACGGATGAAAATGTCGAAGCAGATGGGCGCCGATGTCGTGGTCGACCCAAAGCAATGCGACGTGGTTGCCGAGATCAGGAAACTCACCGGAGGCGGCGCAGATGTGGCGATTGAAGCGCTGGGGCTTCAGGAAACGTTCGAAAATTCTCTGCGTTGCCTGCGACCAGGCGGGACGCTGAGCAGTCTCGGCGTCTACTCGGGAAAACTTCAGGTGCCTTACGACGCCTTTGCGGCCGGCATCGGAGATTACAAAATCGTGACCACACTTTGCCCGGGCGGTAAAGAACGGATGCGCCGCCTGATGTCGATGGTGCAAACGAAACGCTTCGATCCGCTGCCGCTGCTGACGCACAGTTTTAAGCTCGATCAAATCGTGGAGGCGTACGATCTTTTTGGTTCGCGCCGCGAAGGCTGCCTGAAGGTGGCGATCCGACCATAAGAATGTTCGGCTCGAATGCCGAATCAGCGACGGATGAAACGCATCCTGACCTTGACCATCAATCCTGCGATTGATGCCAGCTGTTCGGTCGAAACTGTGTTCCCTGATCATAAATTGCGTTCGGGTCCGGTTTGTCACGAACCGGGCGGTGGCGGCGTGAATGTCTCGCGGGCGATTCGCAACCTCGGCGGCGAATCGACAGTTCTTTATCTCGCCGGTGGACCTAGCGGCCAAATGCTCGGGCTTTTGCTGGAGCGCGAAGGATTGACACACGAGGCCATATCAATTGAAGATTGGACGCGGGAAAACCTCACAGTGACGGAACAGACGAGCGGGGCGGAATATCGTTTCGTTACGCCGGGTCCGAATTTGCGCGCAGAGGAATGGGAAGCTTGTCTGGCAGGAATCGGCGGCCTCGATCCGATGCCTGATTTTGTTGTGGCCAGCGGCAGTCTGCCGCCAGGCGTGCCGGCTGATTTCTACGGGCGTCTAGCGAAGGTGGTTTCCGCCAAGCGCGGCCGTTTTGTCCTTGATACATCCGGCTCAGCGCTGGCGGAAGCTTTGCGCAGCGGCGGCGTTTATCTGGTGAAGCCGAGCATGCGCGAGTTGCGCGGGTTGGTCGGACGAGAACTGATCCACGGAAAGGAGCAAGAAGAAGCAGCCATGGAGATTGTGAAGGATGCCCAGGTCCAAATCGTTGTCGTGTCAATGGGAGCCGCCGGAGCGCTTCTGGTCACAGAGAAAGGGTGCGAACGAATTGCAACGCCGATCGTTCCAATCAAAAGCAAAGTGGGCGCTGGCGACAGTATGTTAGCCGGAATTGTGGTTGGCCTCGCCCGTGCCATGCCCGTCCATGATGCTGTGTGTTTCGGAATCGCCTGCGGTGCCGCCGCGGTTATGATGCCCGGAACGCAGCTTTGCCGGCGCGAGGATACAGAGCGGCTTTTCGCGGAGATAATTCGACGATGATAAAACTGTCTGGGCGCGTGTGGCTTTCCCGAAGCAAGCACAAGCAAGAAATGCGCGGGAATTCCCAATTAGCGCAGAGAAAATCACGCACCTTCTGTCAATTTCGCTTCCATAAAACGAGACCGATTTGATCGGTGTCTAATAAGGAATCTCATGAAGACTGTGATTTTAGAACCCGAGTCGAAAGATCAACCAAACTCCAGGTCACAACAGAGCTACATCAAATGGTTCCGCGAAATCGGGATCGAGGATGTGCCAATTGTCGGCGGCAAGACGGCTTCGTTGGGCGAAATGTTTCGCGAACTCGCGCCGAAAGGTGTGAAAGTGCCAAATGGCTTTGCCATCACCGCTGCCGGCTACTGGCACTTTTTGCGCGAAACTCGACTCGATCAATTCATCGAGACGCAACTTCTCGGCCTTGATACCAACGATGTAAGGCAGCTGCAAAAACGCGGCGTGGCTATTCGAGACGCCATTCTGGCCGCGAAGCTGCCCACCGATTTGCGTCGGGAGATTTTGGAAGCCTACGATCAGTTATGCCGGAATTCCGACGAGCCCATTTCCGTTGCAGTCCGAAGCAGTGCAACAGCTGAAGACTTGCCTGAGGCCAGCTTCGCTGGCGCCCAGGAAACTTTCCTCAACGTGGCCGGTGCGGATCGCGTGATCGAAGCGTGCCGCCGCTGTTACGCCTCACTTTTTACTGATCGCGCAATCTCGTACCGGGCCGAGCGCGGATTCGCCCATGACAAGGTCGGTCTGTCAATCGCCGTGCAAACGATGGTGCATTCGGACCGCGGTAGCTCGGGCGTTATTTTTACAATCGATACGGAGACTGGATTTCGCGATGCGGTCTTGATCAACGCTTCCTACGGACTCGGCGAAAACGTTGTAAAGGGCTTCGTGAATCCGGATGAGTTCTGCGTGTTCAAACCAACGTTGAAGACCGGCTTTCGCCCGATCCTCCAAAAGGTTGCCGGCAGCAAAGAGTTAAAACTCGTCTATGATACAACCGCTGCCGGCGGTACGCGCAATATTCCAGTCCCGCCGCAAGATCGGCGCCGTTTCTCGATTTCGGATGACGAAATCCTTCAGCTCGCGCGTTGGGCCTGCATCATTGAAGAACATTACACTGCGAAGAAAGGTCGACTGACCCCAATGGATGTCGAGTTCGCCAGGGATGGCCGCACTGGTGAATTATTCATCCTTCAGGCGCGCCCCGAAACGGTCGAGTCCCGGAAGGACACAACCGTAATTGAACATTACTGTCTCAAGTCGCGCGGCTCAATTTTGATTCGGGGACGAAGTGTCGGAACAAAGATCGCGGGCGGCACGGTGCGAGTGATAGCCGATCCAAAACACCTCGATGATTTTCGGCAAGGCGAGGTTTTAGTCGCCGACAAAACCGATCCCGATTGGGAACCGATCATGAAGAAGGCGGCCGCGGTTGTCACGAACCGCGGCGGACGCACCTGTCACGCGGCGATTGTAAGTCGCGAGCTGGGACTTCCCGCAATCGTCGGCACCGAGCACGGAACAGAATTGCTCCACAACGGTCAGAGCGTCACCGTTTCGTGCGCGGAAGGCGACATCGGTTTTGTTTACGATGGCAAACTGGCGTTCGATGTGGAGCGGACAAACTTGAAAGATTTGGCGCGCCCGCGCACCAAAGTCATGATCAACGTGGCCAATCCGGAAGAGGCATTTCGCATTTCTTTCATTCCAAATGACGGCGTGGGTCTGGCGCGCGAGGAATTCATCATCAGCAGCTATATCAAGGTGCACCCGCTGGCGCTGGTCGATTACGCGAAAATCGACAATCCGGAAACCAAAGCGAACATCCACAAGTTGACGGCCGGCTACGACGACAAACCGCAGTTCTTCGTGGACAAACTCGCACAAGGCGTGGCCATGATCGCCGCCGCATTTTATCCCAAGGATGTGCTCGTGCGGTTAAGCGACTTTAAAACTAACGAATATGCAAACCTGATCGGGGGCCGTCCATACGAGCCGGTGGAAGAAAATCCAATGCTGGGTTTCCGCGGTGCATCGCGCTATTACAATCCGCGCTACCAGACAGGTTTCGCATTGGAATGCCGCGCGATGAAAAAGGTACGCGGCGAAATGGGGCTGACGAATCTCAAACTCATGGTGCCTTTCTGCCGCACCGTCGATGAAGGCCGAAAAGTCATTGCAGAAATGGAGAAACACGGCCTCAAACGCGGCAAGGACGGTCTTGAGATTTACGTGATGTGCGAGATCCCGAGTAACGTGATTCTGGCCGACGACTTCGCAGAGATTTTCGACGGATTCTCCATTGGCTCGAACGACCTAACGCAACTTATTCTCGGCGTCGATCGCGACAGTGAAATCGTGGCGGATATCTTCGACGAACGAAACGCCGCCGTGAAAAAAATGATCGCACAGGTGATCGCCGCCGCGCGTGCCAAGAATCGCAAGATCGGCATCTGCGGCCAGGCGCCGAGCGATTACCCTGAGTTCGCGCAGTTCCTGGTCGAACAAAAAATCGACAGCATCTCGTTAAATCCCGACACGGTCATGAAGACGACCATCGCAATTTCAGAGAAAGAGAAAGCGTCGAACGAAAGGAGAGAAAAAGAGCCAAAATGAAGAAGACGAAAAAGCTGATAGTTGCTGTGACAGCGATCGCCTGTGCATTTGCGTCGTCCACCGCTGTTGCTCAGCGAAAGTATGATCCGAAGACGGTTGAAACGGTGCAGGGAAAAGTGTTATCAGTGGAGAAGACCCCTTCAAAAGGTCGGGGTTACGGAGTCCATCTCACACTGCAAACAGACAAGGAAACTATCCCGGTGCACCTGGGACCAAGCTCGTACATCGACAAGCAAACACCAAAGATCGAAACCAACGACACAATCACCGTGACCGGCTCTCGTGTCACGGTCGGTGGAAAAACGGCCATCATCGCCGCCCAAGTCAAGAAGGGAAATGAAGTTTTGAAACTTCGCGACGACAATGGGATTCCGGTGTGGAGACGCGCGGGCCGTGGCAATCGGTAGGCGGTTTAGGCGGATCGAATAGAGTGAAATGAGATTGCCAAGGATTAAGGTCCCAACAAATCTGTGAAAAAGAAAAACGAATTGCCGATCATTTGCGGAACGGATTTCTCCGATACGGCGTTCGAAGCGGTCGCCATTGCCGCGGCGATGGCGAGACGACTCGGCACCAAACTTGTCCTCGTACACGTCGACGAATCTTACGGAATCGCAGCGGTGGATTCCAAATTGTTCGACGCGGCTGTTGCACACCGACGCCCTGACCTCGATCGGATGGCGGACCGATTGCGAGAATTGGGCACAGACGTGGATGAAAAACTCCTTTGCGGCTCTGCCTTCGATAAATTGGTAACAGTCGCAACCGAAGCCAGCGGACGGCTCATTGTCGTTGGCGCGGTAGGACACGGTCTTGCCAGGCGATTGTTCGTTGGAAGCGTAGCTGAACGTACGGCTGAGACCTCGCCGATTCCAACCCTGGTGGTGCGCCCAGGCGGAAGGCTTCCCTCGTGGATACGAGGTGAGCATCCTTTGAAAATTCTAGTCGGATATGACTTCTCCCCAGCCAGCGACGCCGCCTTGAGTTGGGTGAATCAGTTGTGCGAAATCGGCACATGTGAAGTCACGGTGCTCTATAGCAACTGGCCCCCGGATGAGGCGCGCCGTCTGGGATACGAAGGACCGCTGCCGTTGGCGGCCAATCCAGAGGAGATTCAAAAGAATCTTGAGGGCGACCTGAAAAAACGGATCGCAACATTTCTCCCGAAGCAAAAAGTGACCGCTATTGTTGAGCCCGGCTGGGGAAATCCGGAAGGATACCTGTTCCAAATGGCGAGCAAACAACATGTCGATCTCATCGTCGCTGGAACTCACCAGCGGCATGGCCTGGGTCGCGCACTTTTGGGATCGGTTTCGCGCGCTGTTTTGCACCATGCAAAGATGTCAGTAGCTGTCGTTCCTCCCGCTGAAACTGCTGTGCGAAAACAAGGAAAATGAGAGCGAAATCATCCAGCCAAGATCGTCACGTTCGCGTCAATCGTCGGCGCATATTGGTGCCCGTAGATTTTTCTGATTCGTCTGCGCGTGCATTGCGGCATGCCGCAAAACGAGCCGTAGAATCCGGCGGCTCGTTGATCATTATCTACGTTGTTCCGGCTGATTATGGATGGTTGGGAATCGGACGCGACGAATTGCGCGACCTGGATCGCTCATTACAGCGCCAAGCGGCGGATCGATTACGCGGTTTTGCCGATGAACACGTGGATCACAAGGTGCCTGCGGACTTGGAGGTTCGTATCGGCCAGCCGGCAGAGGAAATTGTTTCGGCGGCACGAGATTCAAAATGCGATTCAATTGTGCTCTCGACGCGCGGCCTCACTGGCTTGGATCGATACTTGATTGGCAGCGTCGCCGATCGCGTCGCACGGCTCGCGCCCTGTCCAGTCGTTCTCGTGCGTCCGGGCAAACGTTCACCGAATCGAAAACAAAAGCGTCCAGCTGTTTTGCGCCTCAAACACGAGGGCAAAACGTCTCGTTAACAATCGATTGCTGGCTAGAGAGTATGCAGACGGGGACTCACACTTCCTGGCATGAACTCTCCGTCAGTGAAGTTGTCGGACTGTTACAGACGGATTTGGCAAGCGGTCTTTCCGCAGCTGAAGTCGAATCCAGACTAAAGCGATACGGTCTCAACAAAGTAACTGAGAAGCCCGGAACACGGGCGTGGAAGCGATTTCTTTTGCAGTTCCATCAGCCACTCATCTACATCTTGCTCGTCGCCAGCGGTCTCACGCTTGCTCTGGGAGAAGTTGTAGATGGTTCGGTAATTTTTGGCGTCGTCTTTGTTCTCGGAGTCATCGGGTACATCCAGGAAACTAAGGCTGAAGATGCGATCCGGGCGCTAACGAAAATGCTCGTCACGGAAGCAACAGTGCGCCGCGACGAGCGTAAGCAACGCGTTCGATCCATTGAACTTGTTCCCGGCGATGTGGTGTTACTTCAATTGGGCGATCGCGTGCCGGCTGATCTACGCCTCGTTCGCCTGCGAAGTCTCGAGATCGACGAATCGATGTTGACGGGCGAGTCGCTGCCAGCGCGCAAACACGTCAATCCTCTCGCGCTGGAAACTGTGCTGGCCGATCGCAAGAATCTCGCGTTCGCTGGGACACTGGTAACCCGGGGAGAAGCCGAAGGAGTCGTTTGCACGACCGGCGACCAAACTGAAACCGGCAGGATTGCGCGTCTGATTTCGGAAGCGGTCGATTTATCCACACCGCTTACGCGCCGGGTTGCACAATTTAGCCGGATCTTGCTGTGGTTAATTTTGGGGTTTTCTGCGTTCGCGTTCGCCGTCGGCGTGTGGCGTGGCGAAAAGATCGTCGAGATGTTCGTGGCTGCCGTGGCATTGGCAGTCGGTGCGATTCCGGAGGGATTGCCTGCTGCCGTAACTATTGTACTTGCCATCGGTGTGGGACGTATGGCTCGGCGCCGCGCGATCATTCGCAAATTGCCAGCTGTGGAGACACTCGGCAGCACGACCGTGATTTGTTCGGACAAAACCGGAACGCTCACTGAAAATCAGATGACGGTGCAGCAAATTTTTGCCGGCGATCAATTCTATGAAGTCACTGGAACCGGTTACGATGCAAGCGGGGTAGTTCAAGCAGATGGCAAGCCTGTTGTGCCGGAAGCGCATCCAGCGTTGCTAGCGTGTCTTCGTGCCGGGTTGCTCTGCAACGACTCCGTGCTCATCCGCGACGATGGCAAAATTCGCGTAGAAGGCGATCCGACAGAAGCGGCGTTGATTGTTGCGGCTGAGAAGGCAGGACTCGCGCATGCCGATGTCCGTCGCGAGCTCGACCGCCTCGACGCGATTCCATTCGAATCTGAGCATCAATTCATGGCAACTCTCCATCGGGGAAGGGATGGCCACATCATTTACAAAAAAGGCGCGGTTGAACGCGTGGTTGGACGCTGTTCAACAATAGGCGACAACCATGACAACGAGTTACCGATTCAGCCGAACAAAATCTTCGCCGCCGCGGACCGGATGGCGGCGAATGGTCTTCGGGTCCTGGCGTTCGCCCAACGAAAAGCCACACGCGGGCAGCGCGAGCTCGACCATCACCATGTGGCGCGCGACCTGACGTTTCTTGGTCTGCAAGGAATGATGGATCCGCCGCGGCCGGAAGCGATTGCTGCCGTGCGGCGCTGCCAAAATGCGGGCATCGCAGTGAAGATGATTACCGGCGACCACTTGCTAACGGCACGAACGATCGCGCAACAAATCGGATTGCGTGGCGTATCCAACCACGAGACGCCGAATGCAATCGGTGGTGGCGAGCTGGAAAGAACCAGCGATGAAGACTTGCCTGCGATCGCGGAGAAGTCGGCAGTTTTTGCCCGAGTGACCCCCGAGCAAAAACTGCGTCTGGTGAAAGCGCTACAGAGTCGCGGGGAAATCGTGGCGATGACTGGCGATGGCGTAAACGACGCCCCGGCGTTGAAGCAAGCCGACATCGGGATCGCCATGGGAATCGCCGGCACGGACGTGGCTAAGAACGCTGCTGACATGATTCTGACCGACGACAACTTCGCTTCGATTGAGGCGGCTGTAGAAGAAGGCCGCGGCATCTTTGACAACCTCAAGAAATTCATTGTCTGGACACTCCCTACAAATGTCGGTGAATCGTTTGTGTTGCTTGCCGCCATTTTTTTGGGGACCGCCCTGCCAATGCTGCCGGTGCAGTTGCTTTGGATCAATATGACAGCCGTCACGTTACTCGGCACCATGCTCGTGTTCGAACCGAAGGAGGCTGATCTGATGGACCGTTCGCCCCGCGATCCGAATCAGCCAATCCTCACGTTTCCTCTGTTCATGCGCACTGGATTCGTATCGCTCTTAATGTTTGCCGGCAGCTTCGCTTTGTTTCTTTGGGAATTGCAGCGAGAAGGCGCATCGTTAGCTGAAGCCCGCACCGTTGTCGTTAACGCGATTGTCATGGTGGAGGCCTTCTACTTGCTGAACTGCCGCTCACTTACCCGATCAATTTTTGCATTGGGTATCTTTTCGAATGTTTGGGTGCTTCTCGGCATCGGCTCAATCATCGCGGTTCAACTCCTCTTCACCTACGCACCTGTTATGAACGGACTGTTCCATTCCGCGCCGCTCAGTGGCCAGGCATGGCTGCGCATTGTTGCGGTCGGTGCGATTGCCTTCGCCGCGGTTGAACTGGAAAAATGGATTCGCTTCGGGCGGCTTAAAATTTCGATCGGACACGTGCGGTGTAAAATCACATTCGAAAACGCGAATCGAATCATGAAGGCAACCGATGCGAGGGCTAAACCCCCTGAGGAACCAATGGTATCGGACCGTCGGCCGACTCTCGGAACGATACTCGCACCGAAATCGGTCGCGCTGATCGGCGCGAGCGAAAAACCTGGCAGCGTGGGACGAGCGTTGATGGAGAATCTTCAGTCGTTTGGTGGCAGCGTGTTTCCGGTCAATCCGAACCACTCAACGGTGCTCGGAAAGAAAACATTTTCGAAAAATCGCGGCCGTGCCGAATTTGTCGATCTTGCTGTGATCGGCACGCCGGCTGCGACAGTTCCGGGAATCGTTGAAGAATGCGCGGCTGCGGGTGTGAAAGGCGCGGTGATTATTTCGGCGGGATTCAAGGAATGCGGACCGGCGGGGGCTGAATTGGAAAAACAGATTCTCGCGCGGTGCGGCCGAATGCGAATCATTGGGCCCAACTGCGTTGGTGTGATGTTGCCGCACATCGGTTTGAACGCGACGTTTGCCAAACCGCTAGCGCTGCCCGGCAATATCGGGTTCGTCAGTCAGAGCGGCGCGCTTTGCACGGCGATTCTCGATTGGAGCATGTCGAGCCAACTCGGATTCAGCGCCTTCATTTCCATCGGCTCGATGGCCGATGTGAACTGGGGCGATTTGATTTATTATCTCGGCGATGATCCGCACACGCGCAGCATTCTGCTTTACATGGAGTCGGTGGGCGACGCGCCGTTCGTTTCTCTCCGCTGCGCGGGAAGTCGCGCTTACCAAACCAATCATCGCGATCAAAGTCGGTCGCACGCGAGCCGCAGCGAAAGCCGCAGCGTCGCATACCGGCGCGCTCACTGGCAGCGACGACGTGCTCGACGCAGCTTTCCGAAGAGTCGGGGTTTTGCGCGTGGACACAATCGAAGAGTTGTTCGGTCTTGCGGAACTTCTAGGTAAACAACCGCGCCCGGCGGGACCGCGTCTGGCG
This sequence comes from uncultured Verrucomicrobiae bacterium, assembly GCA_963836455.1. Lineage (GTDB taxonomy): Bacteria > Verrucomicrobiota > Verrucomicrobiia > Chthoniobacterales > UBA10450 > Udaeobacter. The sequence continues at coordinate 104,095 of CAWIJH010000002.1, read as the reverse complement.
ATTGTGACAAACGGCGGCGGCCCGGGTGTTCTCGCTACAGACGCGCTGATCGAATGCGGCGGAAAACTGGCGGAGTTGTCCAACGAGACTCTCGATAAACTAAACAAGCTTCTGCCGGCACACTGGAGCCATGGAAACCCGGTCGATATTCTCGGTGACGCGAGCGCGGAAACGTACGCGAAAGCGGTCGAAATCGTCGACGCGCGATGAAAACAACGATGGACTGCTGGTTATTCTGGCCCCGCAAGCTGTAACAGAACCGAGCACTACCGCTGAAAGACTGCGCTCGTTTGCAAAGCTTAAAAACAAACCGATCTTGGCGAGTTGGATCGGCGGAGTCGGCGTCCGTCCGGGTGTGGAGATCCTGGATCGCGCCGGCATTCCGACGTTTGAATATCCCGACGCGGCGGCGCGCACCTTCTGCGCGATGTGGCGCTACTCCCACAATCTAGACGCGCTCTACGAAACGCCAGACGCTGACGCGGACCGCCGAAATCGAAAAATCACAGCCGAACAAATCATCAATCGCGCAAAGAAATCTCGAGCGCACACTGCTAAACGAAGTACAATCGAAGCAACTTGCTGGCGGCCTACGGAATTCCGTCGTCGAAACAAAGATCGCAAAGAGCGAAGAGGAGGCTGTAGAGCTTGCGAAAAAAATCGACGGCCCGGTCGTGCTGAAGATTTTTTCGGAAACAATCACGCATAAGAGTGACGTTGGCGGCGTCAAATTAAATTTGCGCGGAGCAGCTGCTGTTCGCCGCGGATATCGCGAGATCGAAAGGAGCGGTGGCTTTCCATGCGCCATGGGGCGTCTCAGAAGCGCCTCTACATTTCTTGGCGTAACCGTGCAACCGATGATCAGCGCAGGACGGCTACGAACTCATTCTCGGGAGCAGCATCGATCCGCAATTCGGGCCGGTGCTCCTATTCGGCGCAGGCGGATATTTTGTCGAAGTTTTTAAAGATCGCGCGCTTGGGCTTCCGCCGCTCAATCGCACGCTGGCGCGGCGGTTGATGGAACGAACGCAGATTTATCGCGCGCTCAAAAAAGGTTTCCGAGGACGCGAGCCGACTGACCTGGCCGCACTGGAAGAATTGCTGGTGCGCTTCAGCCAACTGGTCATCGAACAACGCAGGATCAAGGAGATCGACATTAATCCGCTTCTGGTCTCACCTAAACAGATCGATCGCGCTCGATGCGCGGATAGTTTTGCACGACCCGAGCATGCGCGAAGACGGGCTGCCAAGATCGATAATCCGGCCATATCCAATCGATTACGTGACCAAACGAAAAATCGGCGGTGTTGAAGTGACGATTCGTCCGATCCGGCCCGAGGACGAACCATTGATGGTCGAATTTCACAAAACGCTTTCCGATCGCAGCGTTCACCTTCGCTATTTCGGATCGTGAGCCTTGAAAAACGAATCATGCACGACCGGCTGCGCCGGGTTTGTTTCATCGATTACGACCGCGAGATCGCGCTGGTTGCCGATATAAGAAATCGCGATGGAAAACATCAGATTCTCGGCGTCGGACGTTTGATCAAAGAGCACGGCACAAAAGAAGCGGAATTTGCGATTTTGATCAGCGACCCCTGGCAAGGGAAAGGTTTGGGCACGGAACTTCTGAAATTGCTCGTCGAAATTGGGCGCAAAGAAGGTTTGCGGCGAATCATCGGCCATATTGCTGCAGAGAACATAACGATGAAAAACGTGAGCGAAGAAGTCGGCTTCAATATGCATTTCGATCGCGAGGCGGATGAATGGAAGGCCGAGATCGCCCTGTAGGCAGCGGTCGCGCGCATCGGTTGTTCCCGTTGTTACAAGGAGCAGGTCGTGCGCTGTCAGAATGCGGACGCCTGGCGAACGTCAACAATTCCCCAGAGCATGGCCCGGTCCTCCGCGGCATGGTTGGTTTCCGTCGCGTATTGGGGTTCGCGGAAACTACGCAGCACTATTGTAGCCCTGGGTGTAGCAGCATGTTGCACCGCCGCGAGTAATCGCTGCGCGTACGCCAGATTTGCTCCATCGAGAATGTTTGAAAGAGAAAATCCAGTAAAGCTCCCCGCTGGCTGGCGTTCGAGAAAATCCGCCGCGTCGGCGCATCGAAGTTGAATTTGTGGGGCTTCAGCAGCGCCCCGCGCAGCAGGCATATCTCCGAGAAGCAGGGCATATGCGTACGGATTCGTGCGGTTGGGATGCAGCGCGAAGCACCGCTCCATTCGAGCGCGCAATATAGTTCCGAAATTCGGCGACAGAACATTAAGAAATGCAGCGGAGTAAACCGAGCTAAGAACGACGCGTGAGAAGACAAAAGAAAAGGCAGCACGAAATCGCCGCGTATCCAGATGCCGTCGCCAATAAAGGATTTGTTGTTTCGGATCATCAAGATCGAGGAATACTCGCAATGTTCGTTCTGTTCCACCCTGCGATAGGCGCGAGCGCACGCGCGAAGGCTAGAACGCGTTCGGCGCTGCCACGGCGAACTGAGCCACCGCCGATACGCTGTTGCAAATAGGCGAGCTGAACCGGATTCATGTCGACAGCCACCACTGAGTGCCGAGCGGCGAGTCTCATCGGCAGTGCAGCCAGCAGAGGCAACGCAGAAGATGCGTCCGCCAGGTTGGAACGCACGAAGCTCAATTTCAGCGTCCTCGTACATGCAACCGAATAGCAGCTTGCGTGATCCAGCGCGCGCTGCGCGGAAACGGCCACTTTGCCAGGCCGTCATGGGCACCGTTGAACTCATCTCCATTCCGGAAAACTCGCGGAAACCCAAACGAGCACGAGGAAAGCGAAATTCTTAACCACCATTCCACCCGGATCCTCAATTAGCCGGCGGGCCCATAGCAGTCCGCAAACGTTTAGCGTTACAAGCAGCGCCGTCTGCGCCACCGCGCAAAGAATCGGAGCGACTCCGGTCAAGACCCAAACCCCGATCGCCGTCTCAACAACTCCCAGCAACTTCAGCAGCTTCGTCGCAACAAATGGTCCGTAGAGCGGTATCGTCTCAACCACGCGCACCTGGCGCGGTTGACGGTTTAAGAGCTTGCACCATAAACCCTCATAAAACCATACGGCGGCCACTGCGATATGGATTAGCCATGACGGGGGAAGAAGCGCCGTGATCATTTGTTTCCCTATAAAATTTCAGCTCGTCAGAGATTGGTGCGCATCGCGGACAAAATGTAACGGTGAAACGAGTGACAGACGGCAGCTTCCAGGCGGCCGAACACCCAGCGAGGACAATTCAGACTCGCGTAGTGAGTTGCCAGCGCGACTCGGGTGCAATCCTCTGCCCGTACGCGCAACGTGTAAGCGCCTCCGAGCAGCCTGATCCCGCACAAGACGAGATTTTGTTCGACGATCTCGAAGGCATAACTGCGCTCTCGAATTATGTGAGTCGCCCGTTTGACCAAGTGTCCGCCCACATATTGACATTTTACCTCTCCGCCAATTGTGGATTTGCAACCCTGACTCCCGATCGGAGTGGGAAGGAAACGGCGCAAAAGAAATGGCCGGTCTTCCGCAATCTCCTCATAAAACATCAATGCGTTCCATACTGCACCGGGCGCTGCGAAGAAATCCTGGCACGTCGTAACTGAAGCGGCGTGTTCCTGACAGCGAGGGGCATCGAGTTCTACGGCCGGTCCCAATCCCCAGCATTTCTCCGGATCCAGCGAGTATTGTTGCATACTTTGCGGCAAGATAAGTTTCGCAGTTTGATGACTCCACTGTAAAGCGCTGGTTGGAGTGAGGCCTGAGATAGTGAAAATAGCCCCCTTTAGCGCAAAAAATTACAACCGTGAAGTTCTCAGCACGGCAAATACGCGGTTCTCCGTGTGAATTGAGAAATTACCAGCAGTGACTCTTACGCGGCAATGTGATCCCAGGCGTGAAGCGCGCGCAGTGTCGCCGTTTTCTTGTGATGGTGCGCTGCCATGCGCGCGAGCACGGAGTCGAGCACTTTGACGGCTTCAAGAATGAACGGGCCTTTGTTGAGCATTACGGCCTCGGCGCCCTCGGCCATAGCCGCATCACTAATCTCAGCACGAGTGGGAACACCTTTCTTTGCCAGCGATTCCAAGACTTGGGTGGCCCAAATGACGGGAACATGCGCGGCTTCGCATACCCAGAGAATCTCCTCCTGCAGCTCGGCAATGCGAAGGTAACCGACCTCTACAGCCAGATCGCCCCGCGCGATCATCACACCAAATGGCCCTCGACCAGCCGCGCGAACGATGATTTCCGGCAAGTTGCGCACAGCTCGCCCGGTTTCGATCTTTGCAACGATCCCGAGTTTCTCCTTGCGCTTGAAACGGGCGCGTCGCGCATCCAGTTCGCCCAATAACACACTGACGTCTTCTGGTCGTTGCACGAAGGAATATCCCACCAAGTCAGCGTGGCGAACGATGAAATCGAGATCAGCAAGGTCCTTGTCGGTCAGTGGCGAAATGTGAAGATCAGTGTCAGGAAAGTTGAGTGCCATGCCAGCGCGAAATTTTTCCCCGCGAGGTCTTGCGCGAGTCACTCGCAACTCTACGCGCTCTGAGGTGGCGCGTTCTACTCTTGCACCAATGCGACCCTCATTGAACGAAACGACGACGCCGGGCTTTAAAGCCGGGAACACCGCCGCCAGCGAGCACCGGGCCTGAAAACGGAATTGCCGCTGGGCCACGAATCCGTTGCGTGTAAGGAGCACCGGCTCGTTTAAGTGAATGCGGCTTTGCTCTTCGGGGATCAGCACCTCTTCAGTCCGGGCGCGGGGACCGCTGAGATCCATCAAAATGCGGCATTGTCTGCCGCGCGCTCTCGCGGCCGCACGGACGTTGGAGATCATCTTTTGCCAGACTTCGGCATCATCGTGCGCGCAGTTGATGCGTACGCAGTCGGTTCCGGCGGCGATAACCTTACGAGCCCATGATCGTTCCGTAGCAGCCTCGGTGGGCAGAGTCACCATGATCCGCACGCAGCGTGGTCCGGAGATCGGACCGAGAACCGCCGTCGCCTGGCGGCTGAGATTTTCAGAAGCCGCTTCGAAGCTTCGGCACGGCGGACGGTTCGGGATCGACTCTGCCTTACCGGCGATAGAGGCAAGCGTGGCCAATACCGCATCCAGCGTGGGCAAGACGTGCGCCTCGCAGCGACCGAGCGAGGAGACGCCGAGGGACACCAGTACCCGTTGCAGAGGGCGCAGGTCGTGTCGGCGAAGGGCGAGATAATGGGCGAGGTTGAGAGCGCTTTGCTTAAAAGAAGTGTCAGCCACCAGCGGATGCCACCGCTTGGTCAGCATTTGTCCCACCTCCACGACGTTGGTGCGCAAGGCGAGAATCTGTTTTATTATCTCGCGAACGCTTCGGCGCACACGGTTCATACGGAACTGTAACAGATCGCTCAGAATCCCGATCGAAACATTTACGTGACTTTTCATCCGACGGCGATTGATGGCATGTTAGCGCACCGTTCCCCGCCGGGCCGAAACGAAAACGTTTCTTGATCCTATACCAACCTGTGACTGGCTGAGACGAAGCCGTGAAGGTCGCCGTCTTTAGCGCAAAGGATTACGACCGCGAGTTTCTTGCCGCTGCAAATAATTCGCGTCACGAATTCCGTTTTTTCGATCTCCACTTAAATGAAGAAACAGTGGGATTGGCGGCTCGGTTCCACGCTGTTTGTGTTTTCGTAAACGATCACGTTGATGGCGCTGTGATCGCGAAACTGGCATCGTTGGGCGTGCGGCTCATCGCCCTGCGTTGCGCCGGATATAACAATGTCGATTTAACTGCCGCAAAGGAACATGCCATCACGGTCGTGCGCGTACCGGGATATTCGCCGTATGCGGTGGCGGAGCACGCCATCGGGCTCATCCTCGCGCTCAACCGAAAACTACATCGCGCTTACAACCGGGTGCGAGAGGGCAACTTTGCCCTCGACGGCCTGCTCGGATTTGATCTTCACGGCAAGACCGTCGGCATCATCGGCACCGGGAAGATTGGATCTGTGGTGGCACAGATTCTCACCGGACTTGGCTGCCCAACACTGGCGTTCGATCCCGTCCCGAATGAACAATGTCGATCTTGCGGTGTGCGTTACCTCCAACTGGATGAACTGCTCGCACAATCGGACATCATCACGTTGCACTGTCCGCTCACACCGGAGAACAAGCACATTATCAACGCCGCTGCGATCGCAAAGATGAAAACCGGAGTGATGCTGATTAACACCAGCCGAGGGGCGCTGCTCGACACGGTAGCTGTAATTGAAGCCCTAAAGAGCGGCAAGATCGGGTATCTCGGTCTCGACGTTTACGAAGAGGAGGAACAGATCTTTTTCGAAGATCGCTCCGGTCTGATCATTCCCGATGACGTGTTCGCGCGGCTATTAACTTTCCCAAATGTCATCATTACGGGTCATCAGGCCTTCTTTACGAGGGAAGCTTTAGAAAACATCGCGGCTGTTACTATCGATAACATCACGAGCTTCGAAAATGGACTAAAGCTTGAGAATCAGCTGACTTGAGGGCGCTCGGGACGACGGCAACAAGCAAAGACGGTTTAGAATAACGGCAACAGTGTTGGTTCGTGGCAGATACCCGCCCGCGAGAGGCCGCAAGAAATGACCAACCTTTGCCAAGCCGCGACAGGCTGCGCTGGCATGAATTGCCCACACTTACGGCATGAGAATCACAAGCATCATCGGCCTTGCCGTTAGTCTAATTCTAGTGGCTGGCAACGCGTCCGCCGTTCAACCAGTGAAAGCGAAACCCCAGCCCCAGACGGCCAGCCGCCAGCCGTTCACGTATGGGAATGTTGTTTCAGAGTTCAAAGCCGCTGGGCTTAGGACCACGGAAGTGCAAAAGCGTTGCACCATCTTTTTCGAGGGCAAATGGAAGAACGCCAATACTTATGACTATTGCGTCATCATGGTGGAAAACTCGGATGAAGATGTGCAAGTGACGTTTTATCTGACTGACGCCCACGAGATGAATTGGGTAACAGAATTCCTCGACGCGCCGTTCTTTGCACGCGATGAAACCGAAAGGTTGTTTGGTCTTGTGAATGCGGACCGGAATGTTCGCGGTGAAAGAGTGGGGCGCTTCCGCGTGGATTTTCATCGCTGGCAGCCGCGACATGCCGAGATTCTAGTGTTTAGCTTCATGCCGATTCGCGCTCGAGGTTAAACAAATTTTCGTGATACGATCGCGGTGAAAAAGACGCGAGAAGAAAGAGAACACGGGCACGCGGAACTTCGAGAAGGTTTCTCGTTTCTGAAACGCCAGAGGTTTCCACAGGGTGCGAACAGATTCCTCGACTCGGCAGTGATCTGTCCCGAATAGTATGAACACGATGGCTCAGGCTATTACGGCCCCAAAGCTGAGACACCAGCCGCCAACCAGCCGATTTTGGGAATCTGTCACCGTTCTACATCGTCGCAGGACCAGCGTCATCGCTGCGTTTTCATGCGCTGCGATCTTGGTGCATCTCATTCTACGTTTCGCGCTACGCGCATCTCCCGGCGTTTCCCAAATCCCGCTTCTGGCTGCGCTGATTTTTGGCGGTGTTCCTCTCGTTTACGAACTAGCCAGAAATCTTTTACGTCGCGAATTTGGCTCCGATCTGCTTGCCGGAATCTCAATTGTCACTTCCGTCCTGCTCCACGAATACCTGGCCGGCGCGATCGTTGTATTGATGCTTTCCGGTGGCGAGGCCCTGGAAAATTACGCGTTGCGCAACGCGTCGTCGGTTTTGCGGGCTTTAGCAAAACGGATGCCCGGCATCGCACATCGAAAACGAGGCTCGGTGATCAGCGACGTGCCACTCGATGACATCGCGGTCGGAGACACCCTGGTTATTTATCCGCACGATATTTCGCCTGTGGATGGAACTGTGATTGAAGGCCACGGAGTAATGAACGAAGCGTTCCTCACCGGCGAACCCTTCGAGATTACGAAAGCGCCTGGATCTGCCGTTATCTCTGGCGCCGTGAATGGTGAGTCCGCTCTCACTATCACGGCCTCGCGCCGTGCGGTCGATTCGCGCTACGCCAAAATCATGGAGGTCATGCGGGAGTCCGAGCAAAACCAACCACATCTACGACGACTCGGAGATCAATTAGGAGCGATTTACACTCCAGTCGCAGTCAGCGTTGCGGTGCTCGCGTGGGTTATCAGCGGCGAAGCCGTCCGCTTTCTTGCTGTGCTTGTGATCGCCACGCCCTGTCCGTTGCTGATTGCCATTCCCGTTTCGATCATCGGCTCGATTTCACTGGCCGCGCGACGTTCGATCATTATAAAAAATCCAGCGGTCCTTGAACAAATCGCGAGTTGTCGCACTGCAATCTTCGATAAGACTGGAACGCTGACCTACGGCGAGCCCAAGCTGACGGAGCAACTTATCGCGCCGGGTTTCGCACAGAAAGAAGTACTTACACTCGCGGCGAGCCTTGAGTTGTATTCGAAACATCCGCTCGCTCGCGCCATTCTTGCCGCGGCGTCCTCCGAGGCGCTTCAGCTCCAGCAAGCGTCCCGGGTTAGCGAGCTCCCCGGTCAGGGATTGCGAGGAACGGTCGGTAATCATGAGGTTCAAATTACCAGCCGTGGCAAACTCATCACCGAAAAGGTACCGGGCGCCGAGCATCTTCCACCGATCGTTGGTGGACTGGAATGCGTCATCGTAATCGATGGGCGATTCGCGGCGGCATTTCGATTGCGGGACGCGCCCCGCGCAGAAGGGCGTTCCTTTATTAAGCACCTGGGACCGAAACATCAGTTCCGACGTATCATGATCCTCTCCGGCGATCGGGAATCGGAAGTACGTTATCTCGCGGAGGAGGTTGGTATCAGCGAAATTCATGCGGAGCAAAGTCCGGAACAGAAGCTTAGGATTGTTAGGCAGGAAACTGAACGCGCGAAAACGCTATACGTTGGCGATGGCATTAACGACGCCCCGGCGATGATGGCGGCTACGGTAGGTATGGCGATCGGGCAAAACAGCGATGTAACCGCGGAGGCGGCTGACGTCGTGGCAATGGAAAATTCGCTGAAAAAAGTGGATGAATTTATGCACATCAGCCGCCGAATGCGTTCTATTGCTTTGCAAAGCGCCGTCGGTGGAATGCTGTTGAGCCTTGGCGGCATGATGTTCGCCGCCGCCGGTTATCTAACTCCGGTAGCTGGAGCCATTGGCCAAGAAATTATCGACGTGTTGGCGGTGCTGAATGCGTTGCGAGGTGCTTTCCCGCCAAAAGTGATCTCCGATATCGCAGAACTGACGGTAAACCGCGCTGCAAGTCATCGACCTCACCGCGCAAACAACTGATTTGACCCCGTATATTTACGTGTCGCGGAGGCACTGCCCGAGGATCACGACATACAGCCCCATCATCGCGACCACGGCGAATGCAATTACGTATTCCACTTTGTTCACCTCACTTTTCCATTGTCATTACAATCAACGCAGGGGTGACCCCAACGGTCGCACCGACAAGCGCGTTTCTTGGGATGAAGATCCGCATCTGTTGTGATGGGAATGTGACGCGCATCCTTGGCCGGCGCCTTTACAGGTGGAGCGACAGTGCAGGCATTGAGGTATTCATCCATCGTTAGAACCAGATCCGTTTTCATAACCGTTTCCTCTTTTCGATCAGAGGCTACGGTCACGCGGGGAAAGGCGCTCCACCTGAATTGGCTTTTTCTTTGCAAAAATTGTGCAGGCTTCGGACGTTCTACGTGGGCTTTTGCCGCGGCTGGGCGACGGCAATACCAGCAACGCGATAATTCGTTGGCGAGAAAAAAAGCCCGCAGCTTGTTGGCGCGAAAATTAGACGCTCGATTAACTGGGCACCGCGGCGTGTCCTGATACGTTGAGACCTTCGTACGTTTCCGCCACAATGTGATCGACCACGGCTTTCATATCATGCGTGCGTTCAAACGCGGCCAGTTGTCGATCGGCGCCGGTGCCTTCACGCATGATGCGCTCGATGTGCACCATCTCGCGGTGCGTGCCGAGCTCGTCTGCCTCGCTGGCCACAAATTCGAGCAATTCGTTTAGTAAGCTCCGCTCTTCCACTTCCGCTTCCCTGCCGAAATCGATCAGTTTTCCGTCGATACCATAGCGCGCCGCGCGCCACCTGTTTTCATCCAGAAGACGGCGCCGGTAAATCCGGAAAGTGGTATTTCGCCAAAGCAATTTGAAAAGCTTGGCGACGACTGCCTGGATCAATGCCGCAATCGCGAGCGTGTCGTCTACGCGGGTTTGGGCATCGCACACGCGCACCTCGAGCGTATCGAAAAACGGGTGCAGCCGGATGTCCCACCAGATTTTTTTGGCGTTGTCGATGCAACCGGTTTTGACCAGGAGCTTGCAGTAGTCGTCGTACTCCGAAAGGCTTTCGAACGCGTCTGGAATCCCTGTGCGTGGAAAGCGTTCGAACACTTTGAGTCGATAACCTTTCAAGCCCGTGTCCTGGCCAACCCAGAACGGTGAGTTCACCGAGAGCGCGTAAATGTGCGGGAGAAAATAGCGCGCTTGATTCATGACGTGAATGGCCATTTCACGATCTGCAATTCCGACATGGACGTGCAATCCGAAGATGAGATTGGCGCGTGCGAGCTGCTGCATGTCCTTGACGATCTCCTGATAGCGCTCGCCTTGAGTAATGAGTTGATCGCGCCAGTGCGAAAACGGATGTGTGCCCACCGAAGCAATCTGTAGTCCGCTGCGACCCGCGAGTTCCGCGAGTCTGCTGCGCAGTTCGATCACATGGGCACGCGCATCGACAACCGACTGGCAAATTTCAGTGCCGAGCTCAACGACCGATTGGTGCATCTCCGGCTTGATTTGCTCTTTGAGCGTAACTTTCCCGCCCTCGAGGATCTCCTGGATGTGCGACCGAAGCTCGCGTGTCTCCGGATCAATGATCGCAAATTCCTCCTCGATGCCCAGGGTGAATGTATGATCCTTTGCACTCATGGAGGGGGATCAAATGTGCGCCCAAAACGTTACCGTGTCATCCCAGGCGAAGCGAAGTCGATTATCGGTCTTACGCAAGATCGCCTAATGAGCGCTTCGTCACTGCGGCTTGAAGAAATTTGCCCCAGCTTAAGTTGTCGCGGCCGGGAACGTGTTCGCGAGCTTTGCGGATGGCCATTTCCGAGATTGCTTCGACGACCCACTCGAAATTTCCCTGACCGATCCACGCCGCCTCGCAATCCGGCGCAGGATTGCAAAAGTCGATCGCGACCGGCACGCCATCGCGAATGGCAAATTCGACTGTGTTCAAATCATAGCCGAGATACTCATTCAACCTCAGCACACCTTCTTCCACCCTTTGGAGAATCTCAGGTGGCGCATCCCATTCGGTTTGGTAACGCAAATGAAACGGATGTCGCGGCTCGTACGGCATGATGCGCACGTGGCGTTGATCGATTGAGTAGCAACGGAAATACATTTCGAACTTCACTTCTTCCTGCAACATCATAACCAGTTCGCCAGTGTCGCTGTATGCGCGGTAAAATTCGTCCGGGTTGTGCAGTCGATAAACGTTCTTCCAGCCGCCGCCTGCGAAGGGCTTGAAGAAGGCGGGCCAGCCGACGTAAGCGAAAATCGCTTCCCAATTAAGCGGGTATTCGAGATTACGAAATGATTTGTCGTTCGTGTCCGGTGGCGGCTGGTTCGATGGAAGTAACACCGTTCGCGGGACAGCGACGCCGATCTTAGTCGCCAGCGCGTTGTTGAAAAATTTTTCATCTGCGCTCCACCAGAACGGGTTATTCACGACTGCGGTGCCGGTGAGCGCTGCATTTTTCAGCCACGCACGATAAAACGGTACGTCTTGCGAGATGCGATCGATCACCACGTCATAGCCGCATGGCTCCCCCTGAATCACTTTGTCGATTCTGACAAATTCCGCGACGATGTCTTTGCCGCCGGTTTTCTGATTTACCCGCTCCACGAATGCCGGTGGGAAACTGTGTTCCTGGCCAAAGAGAACTCCGATTTTTTTCATAACTGTATTTTTGTCATTTCGAGCGGAGCGAAACCGTAGTCGAGGAATCCCGCAGAGCAACCGCTGATGAGGCTACGGGTTCCCTCGACATGGCAAGCAGGATGACGGGCATGCATGTGAGTTTGAATCCGCATCGCGCGAGAATAAGGTAAGCCATGGTCAAGAAACTGCTGCACACGCGATACCGCGTACAGGACCTGGAGAAAACAGTTTCTTTCTACCGGGATGTCTTGGGACTCGAGGAGCTTCGCCGTCACACTTCCGGTCGCGGATCCCAGCTCGTGTTTCTAAAAGCGCCTCATAGCGACGGGGAGATTGAGATTTGTAAATTTGACGAGAGCGGGCCGATCGTGGTCGGCCCCGACCTTACGCATCTCGCATTTGAAGTGGATGACCTGGAAAAGTTCGCCAAGCATGCGAAGGCAAAAGGTTATCCGCTATCGGATGGGCCGCATTCAACTGGCACCGGTAAAATCGCATTCATCGACGCGCCCGAAGGCTACGAGATTGAATTGATCGAACGCGGGCGGAAATCCTAGACATAAAGCTGGCAGTTGCTCCCCATACTTGCGCCGTTAAAAGTTTTGTCGCTAATTTCCGACCCATGAAATTGTCGCGCCGCTGGCTCTGGCTCCTTTGCGTTCTCCTCCTGGCATCAGTTCCAAACGCGTGGGGCCAGGACGCTACTGACTCCGAAGCTGTACGACCGGGTGGGGTCTCCGGTCCCGTCCGCAAGGCGAAGGCGGTTAGTGCGAAAGAAAGGCACGCCAAGGCCAGCTCGTCGGACGACCAACAGGACGCCGATGCTGAACCCACTCCGACTCGCAAATCAAAGACATCGAAATCGACCCATACCCGCTCCCACCGGGCCCGGGCAAAGTCGAAAGAAACACCCGACACAATCCCCGCGCCGACCGAGTTCACTCCGGAAGGGATACCAAAGACGAGCGCAGCTTCAGTGATTGTTGTGGATGCGAATAGCGGTAAAACCTTGTATGAAAAAAATCCGGATCAATTCAGGGCTCCGGCGAGCACGCAAAAATTACTGACGGCGCTCATTGTAGCGGAGAGCGGGTTTCTGGATCGGCAGGTCACCGTGCAACCAACCGATACCATGGCTGAGCCCGTGAAGTTGAACATCAAAGCTGGCGACACTTATCAGCGGATCGATCTTCTGCGCGCATTGCTTGTGAAAAGCCCCAATGACGTCGCACGATGTCTGGCGCGGGATAATGCCGGCAGCATCGATGCGTTTGCAGAGGTCATGAACAGGCGCGCGCAACAGCTTGGAGCTGTGCATTCGCACTTTGTGAATCCAAATGGTTTGCCGATACCTGGACAATATTCCACTGCGCGTGACCTTTCGCTCATCGCGCGCGCCGCTTATGCGAATCCGACGATCCGGTCGATCGTTTGTCTCCCGCAGCTTGTTTTTCGCTTCGCCAACGGTCGCACCCGCGAGCTTGAAAATACCAACAAGCTTCTCAGACGGCTCCCTTACTGCAACGGGATGAAGACTGGTTACACTGATTCCGCCGGCAAATGTCTGATCGCAAGCGGCACGCGTCCCGGGAGAGATGTAATCGTGGTTGTGCTGGGCGACACTTCAAGCCGCGTCTGGCGCGATGCGTCGGCGCTACTTTCCTGGAGCCTCTGGATGTAGAGCCTCCGTTGCGCCGGCCAGGTTAGGGCTTGTTTCACGCCGAGATGCCGCAAGATGCTCGAACATCGCGTGTAGCCAGTGGAAGAAAAATCGCAGGGCAACGTCGAACGACATTTTCGATCTCCCGCGTGCGCGTTCACGAAATACGATCGGAACTTCACGTACCCGCAGCGTTCCGTGCGCGCGCAACATTGTCTCGAAAACAATTTTGAAGCCGCTGGTTTTCGGCGCGAGTTCCAGCAACCGGGAACGACCGATGGCGAAGAAACCGCACATCGAGTCATGAAGACCAGTGAGAGGATGCGCAAGCGCAGCCCCCGCTCGCGACACGGCCCGCCGCCATGCCGGCCAACCCGGCGTCGACCCGCCCTTCACATAGCGGCTGCCGACCACAAGGTCTGCGGTGCCGGCAAACAGCGGCGCCACCAGATCTTTGATCCGGTCAGGCGGATGACTCAGGTCTGCGTCCATCACGAGCAGAATTTCGCCGCGCGCGGCCCGCGCGCCCAACATGATCGCCGTCGCCAATCCAGGACCTGCGCCGTCCTGCTCGATCAAGCGGATCGGGTGAGTGCCTGAGAGCGCCCGAATTTTGTCGCAAGTTCGTCAGTAGAATGATCGTCGACGAACAAAATTTCCCGAAAAGAAACAGCGCACGCGGCAATTTCCGCGACCAGCGGCAGGATATTTTCCTCCTCGTTCAAGGTCGGAATAATGACCGAGATGGAATTTGAGAACGAGTCTGTCATTCTAAAACGCCAAACATTTAACGCTCAACCCGCCTTCGGCAAGCCGACCGCAGCGCGACAGGCGTCAGCGTTCAATCGTCGGACTCCAACCATTCGCAATGGAGTGCCCGTCAAGCCGTAGCTCGCGATAAAAATCACTTGGGATCAAACGATTCGCCTCCGTTGGGGCTATGGCGTGACACTTTCGCTCTCAGGTTGTCGCGAGTGAAGGCTGGAGCCGACGACGGGATTCGAACCCGTGACCTGCGGTTTACGAAACCGCTGCTCTACCAGCTGAGCTACGTCGGCATTCCCCCTCTAAAAAAGGGGTTTCTCATATAAAAAACTCCTTTCTGAGGCATGACTCATTGTAACACATGTTGGCGCATTCGGTGTTTCGGAGCGCCTCTGAGTTCCTCAACTCGTGGATCGAGACACAGTGAAGTCGCGAAAGTGCGACCACTTGCGATCGTCGTCTCCGACTCGTTGAAATACGCTTATGTTGGGTTCACCGGTTCGGACCTCAACGAAATCCGCGCGATTAGCGAGCACGAATGCCACTACTGTCTGGATACTGCTCATCCACATATCGTCAAAGATGATGTGGCCGCCGATTGTGCATAGCGGCGCATAAAGATAAAAGTCCACCAGCACATCATCAAAGCGATGGTTGCCATCGATGAAAATGATATCAAAGGTGGTATTGGATCGCGCGAGATCAATGGCGACACGGTCGGAGCGATCTTCGATAAATGAAAAGGCAGAATTCGAGCCTTTCGTGGTAACGAGGGCTTGGGCATGGGTAAGCCCAATACCATGCCAATGGGAACGCTGAAACGGATCGACGCTGGTATGGTGACCAGCCTGATTTTTTTCAATGGCAGCGAGGAAGAAGATGGTGCTATAGCCATATGCCATGCCGATCTCGAGGGTCGATTTCGGTCTGACGGACACGCATAAATCGTAGAGCCACATTCCCTGTGATGGAGAAATGTTGGTATTCTTGTCAATGGGATGCGGTTGGCCATCAGTGCCGAGTTGTGGTTCTCCGAGGAACATCGAAAGCAAGGGGGATCGAAAACGTGGATCAAGAGTAGCAAGGTATTCGTCGATAGCCTTCGGAACAGTATCAGTGGGTTGGTGGCGACCAATCTTGATTCCGACGGCGTTGGAAAGGTGAATAATTGCTTTCTTCGCCAGTTTGCTGAAGCTTTTTGCTTTAGTTGTCATGTATGATGTTTCCTTTGATTTACAGGAGACGGGCGGCGATGCCTAACGAGAAAGAGATAAGCCACGGCAGGGTCTCATCGCAATGTTGCCGACATTGTCTCGCGAAGGGGCCGTTGGCTTCATCGATTGGTTAGACTTATTTGTCACCCTCGCTGATAAATGCATTTAGCTGCTGTTCACGTTGCTTCAATTCTATGCGTTTGAACTCGACATACTCGCGGAAAAGAAGAATCAGTGTGTCTGGCAGTGACTCAACTTTCAGGGAAGAAAGGTCCCGAAGCGGCGATATAGGAAAAGACGAACCTTCGCAATTAACGTTTTCGTTTGAACTATTGTCGCCTCGCTGGCTCTTCACGAGAAACAGCACGTAGCGGTATCCACCGTAAAACTCACCGCGGTGCTCTGTGGGAGCGAAATAATGGATTGGCCCGGAGCCCGACGGCCAAGCACCTCCGCCTACGGGCGTTATCTCAAGATTCCTGAGCCAAGCGATCGCCTGCTTTTGAGGCGGATTGCCCTTCAACGCTTTCGTGAACTCTATCTTGTGACGATTGGAGCCGCCAATATCCCACTCCGGCAGGCGGTCGCGAATGGTAACGGCAGCGATAATCTCAGACTGGTGTATCAAAGAATGAAGACCCGGATATCCACCGAATATCGCCGCGTAAGCTTTCGGACACAACCACGTTGCGACCGCTAGAAGTGCAGCTGTTCGATATGGCCTGTGCATGGGTCTAATTTCGCTTGCTTGCTGGGGAAGAGTCCGACAAAAGCGGAGTCATCGGAAATTCCTTTTAGCGGGCCGTGCGACGTGATGCGAGTTAGAAATCACTGAATGTTCAGTTTCATCACCAGATGAAATCCGTAGCCGTGAACCCTTTCAAGGGGGGTCAGCGTCAAGGGGTGAGGGACGCGCTTTCGAGGGGAAAAGCAGGGCTCAGAATCGCTCAAAATCGCCTGGACGCCGTTTTCGAGGGTTGCAGGGGTCAAAACTTGCCTGAAACGTCAACGAATCAGCAACGAGCGTTCTCAACCTGAGCAATCTGCGGTTTACGAAACCGCTGCTCTACCAGCTGAGCTACGTCGGCAAGCGCGGCCAAACATTACATCGTGGCAACAGCACTCCATAGGGTGGCCCCTTCTCTTTCCTCGTGATCGGGCCCGTGATTGTTAAGCGATCACGGCAAAATGAATGTCTCACCAATTTCCCGCAGCGCGATGCGTTCAGGAGTGTTGCTGAGCGCGGCCTGGAAGCGCTCGATAGGTTCCCGGAACGGCTCGAAACTGAGCCGGAACGTTTGATGATGCACAGGCATGATAAATCGCGCCCCGGCGGCGGTTGCCATTTCAACCGCCTGTTCGGGTGTGCAGTGCGAATGGATCCAGGGGTTGTACGCGCCGATTGACATGATCGCGAGATCGACCGGTTGCCGTATATTTGCGAAGGTGTTCGTCATGGCGGTATCGCCGCCGAAGAGAATGCGGCGTCTCCCGCGACTGCGGGACTCCATCACGTAGCCGTTGTAGCCGCGATAAGTGTCCCGCTGTTTTCGCGCACCCCAGTGTTTGACTTGAACCGCGCTGATAGTGACAGCTCCGGCAGAGGTGTTAAGAGATTTCTCTTCTCCCCAGCGAAGTTCCGTCACATCTCGAAGACGTGTCCATCTTAGCAAGTCTGCCGTGTTCGGAGCGGTGACTACGCAGGTGGTTTCGTCAAAACGATGGAGCGTGCGCAAATCGAAATGATCGAAGTGCGCGTGAGATAGAAGCACGACATCGATTTTGGGTAACTCTTGGAATTCGAGAGCTGGCGCAGTCAATCGCTTCGGTCCGATGGTAAATCCAGGTAATCGAATCCCGATGCGCGGGAAAAGCACCGGGTCGGTCAGAATCTTGATGCCGAAGAAATTGATGAGCACGGTGGCATGCCCGATCCAGGCTGCCGTTAGTTCGGCATCATTCCACTTCAAAGCCTCGGGCTTGGCGAAAGCGGGAGCGATTGGGCGCCAACTTTCGGTTGTCCATTCCCGCCAAAGGTGCGCGAGCCAACGCCGCACACGCGCGCTGCGCAAAGTCGGCTGTTCGGATGCGCCGGTGTTCTTACTCATGCAAAGACAGCGCCACAATGCGACGTCGCTCGTCACTTTTACCGCGCGCTAAATAATCCTTTGATAGCTTTCCAGAGAGTTCTGGTTGCTTTCGGTTTGCTGGCGCGTGCAACGAGCACAGGGCAACTTGATTGGTTCAAGATGCTGCGGGTGAGATCGCCCATGATGTAATGGCGAAGCAGCCCGCGCGCCTGAGAGGTGCCGGTCACGATTAAATCGTAATCGCCGGCGCGTGCTTCTTCGAAAACTTGATCGATGACAATGCCGTGCCGAAGGCGCACTTCGGCCGGGACAGCAAGGCCTTCGAGCTCTCTTTTTTGTCGGCGCAAATTTGTCCCAAGCTCCGATTTCGATTCGAGTAGTTGGTCGACGTTTTCTTCCAAGCGGACCAGGTCGGCGTACATGGCAGGCGGCGCAGCCATGACATGCAGCAATGTGACCGAGGCGTGCATCGCCGCCGCCAGCTTGCCTGTGAATTCAACGGCTTGCTCGATAAATTCTTTGCCGCCGGTGCAAACCAGAAACCGTTTCAGGTGTTTGCATTCGCCGATTGCCACCAGCACGGGAGGCTGAATGGCCTTGATCACTTCGTACGTTTTTTCCGAGCGCCAGTAATGGCCCGTCGCGCCAGTCCATCGCGCGCCAACAAGAACGAGGTCGTAACTTGTTTTAGATGTCTGATCGAGAATCTCACGTACGGGATCACCGGCGCGCACGACCATATTCGGCCGAGCATTTTGTGTCCGCAGAGATTGCGCCTGTTTTTCGAGTGCTTCCTGCAGCGGGCGCTCATCGATCAACTTTTCGGCGATTCCGAGAAGAGTGATTTCAGCTTTTAACGGACCGGCTAATAATGTTGCCAGTTCGATTGCATTTTCGGAGGCGGGCATTCCGTCGCTGCAAATCAAGATTTTCATCGCTAGAGTTTATGGCCGGTAATGAGTGTGTAGACGACGATCGCCGCGCCGATCAATGGCAACGGAACAAAGGCGAGCCGAATTTTCGGTCCAGCGAAATATTGGGTAGCAACAACGCCAATCTGCGCGCCGACGACCGCTCCGGTGTGCATGACCAGCGCGATTAAAATGTCCACATTCCCTTTTACCGCGTGGCTAAACGTTCCATAGCTGGCTGAAATGACGATTTCGAAAAGATCAGTTCCCACCGCGAGATGCGTGGGAACACCCAGCACGTAAACCATGGACGGCATGCGGATGTAGCCAGCTCCGCCGCCAAGAAAACCGCTGAACAGCCCGCCAATAAAGGCCACCAAAAGAATAGTCCACAGGGAAATTCGTATGCCTGAAGTGGGCAGCGTAATCATCGGCCAGATTTCCACGCGTTGAATTCTTTGAGTGACGGGTCCGAATGCGGAGCGGTCTTTCTTTGATTCAGCGCCTTTGATCTTTCGGGGCGAGCGCCTTCTGTCCGACTGGAGGGTCGTTCCGCTCTCCCAGAGCATGAAGACTGCGATGCCGAAATAGACGACGATAGCGACCCAGCTAACAACCGTGTTCACGTTCCCGGCGCGCTTCAGCGCTTGAATCAACTGCGCGCCGCCTTCCGCCCCGCCGATTGTTCCAATTGCCATGAATAATCCGAGTTTGAGATCGACATTGCCCAGCGTGCGATGCTGTCTCGCGGCTACTATTGATTTACCGACGATATGCGCGAGGTCCGTTCCAACCGCGTAATTCCAATCCACTCCCATCAAGCGCAGTGCGGGTCCGGCGATGAAACTTCCGCCGACACCAAAGAACCCGCCCAAAATTCCAATAATAAATCCGACAACCGCCAGATAAATCGGGTTGATGTGCGTGTTGGAGATTGGAAAAAACATGAGCTATTTCCCGCGTCCTCGTAAGAAGCGGAACAAGAGTGTCGTTACCGTGTCCAGGACAACGGCCTGCCCGGCGATGAGCAGGATTGCGACCGCCGCGTACATGTAACGATGTTGCGACTCGAGCCGATACAGCCAATCGCCAAGGAGATGAAGAACCAGAAAGAAATAGCAGATAACGAGAAGCGAATAGACCGCCAATTCGATAGCAAAGGCTTGAAGACTTTTAGCAGTTCCCTTTTTCATGACGGACAGAAGATTGGAAGGTCGAAGTGTTTAACCGCGGAACGACCAGACCGTTAAGTTGGTAAATGGGTCGGGCGATAATGGGCTCTAGGCTTCAAGGTTTCAACGCTTTAACCATCTAACGTGCCGACGGCATCTGGTGGTTGCGTGCAATCACCTTAGGGCGCAAATTGTTTTGCACTGCGAGCGTTTCTTTCTAGCGTTCCACTTCACCTTACGGGAAAAACCATGGCCGATGCCGCGAACAAATACGCCGAAAACGTACCGGGCAAATTCTATGTCGATGATCAATGCATCGACTGCGATTTGTGCCGCGAAACAGCGCCTGCCAATTTCAAGCGGAACGACGACGGCGGCCATTCTTACGTCTATAAACAACCGGAGACGCCGGAAGAAGAAGGACTTTGCAAAGAGGCGATGGAAGGCTGCCCGGTTGAAGCGATCGGGAACGACGGCACGTAATTCCGTAACGGCGGTCTGTGGCCGCCGAACTCCATGGGTAAACACGACGGTCGACGCTTAAAGAGCGCCGCAACAGTTCCAGTTGCGCTGAGCATCGCGGGTTCCGACAGCAGCGCAGGCGCTGGCATTCAGGCGGATCTGAAAACGTTTTCCGCTCTGGGGGTTTATGGAGTGACTGCCGTGACGTGCATCGTTGCGGAAATCCCCGGAAAAGTTTCACGAATCGAGGCGGTCAGCACGAGAATTGTTCGCGAGCAAATCGAAGTGCTCGCAAAAAATTTTCCGATCGCTGCGATTAAAACTGGTCTGCTTTGCTCGGCAGAAATCGTTTCCGCTGTAGCGAAGACGCTACTGAATTTGCAAAAGACGTCCGTGCCACGGATTCCGCTGGTGATCGATCCGGTGTTTGTAGCAACGAGTGGAGATCCTCTCCTCTTACCGGGGGCGATCAAGAGTTATGAGAAGGAATTGTTCCCACTGGCAACTCTCATTACGCCAAATCTCGATGAAGCAGAGCGATTAGTTGGAACGAAAATTAACGATCGGCAATCGATGCATGACGCGGGAAAAGAATTGCAGAAGAGATTCGGAACCGGAATCCTTCTCAAAGGCGGTCATCTGGCGGGTGAACACGCTGTCGATCTTCTGTTTGCCAATGGCGAAGTGCGGGAGTTTTCAGCCCTGAAAGTTTTCGGGGTCGCGACTCATGGCACCGGTTGCACCTATTCGGCGGCGATCACGGCTGGGCTTGCGTCGGGCTTATCGCTGGAAAAGGCGGTCGGTGAGGCAAAGAAGTTTGTAACTGAATCGATCCGGACCCATTTCCAATGGGGCAACCTGCACGCGCTTCATCATTCGATATGACTTGGTAGGGCGCGACCGCCGGGCGCGCCGAAACGCGGAACGGACGGCTCGGCGATCCGTCCCTACCAAACATGGCGACTTCAGACGCTATCGGAGTTCTCTTCCTTCTCCCAGCGCTTTAACTCCATCGCTTCGAGTGCAGCGACGGTTTCCGCCTGTTTTTTGCTGCGGCCGCTGCCCTGGCCGAGAACGATTCCTTCCCAAACAACTTGTGAGACGAATATTTTCTCGTGCTCGGGCCCGCTTTGAGAAACTAATTCATAAACCGGACTGCGCGGTGAGATGCTCTGCAACAACTCCTGAAGCTGGCCCTTGGGATTAATGTCTACCGGTGTTTCCGCCAGTTGTTCGAGATCACCGCGAGTCTGTGTCAAAATAAACTCCTTCGCTGCCTCGAGACCGCCGTCGAGATAAATGGCACCGATGAGCGCTTCAAAAGCGTCGGCCAATGTGGACGTGCGTCCCCGGCCGCCACTGCTTTCTTCGCCACGCCCCATCAAAATGTAACGTCCTAAATCCAGCGTGGCAGCATGCGCCCGCAAGGCTTCGCGAGAAACCAGCCGCGAACGCAGTTTCGTTAGTTGCCCCTCGGCTTCGGCACCGAAATGGCGAAACAGATACTCGGTGATAACAAGCTGGAGAACGGCGTCGCCCAAAAATTCCAAACGCTGATAATCAAAATGATAACGTTGCGCCTCATGACCCAGGCTCGGGTGCGTGAGGGCCTCCGCGAGCAGAAGTGAGTTCCGGAATTTATAGCCGATGCGTTCTTCGAGCGGGGTCACTGCCTTGTCATTCTGAGCGAAATCGAAAAATCTCTCAACTCAGTATAACGGTTACGGAATTGCCTGGCGAGAATAAGGCTCCGCGGTAATCGCAACTAAGGAAACGATCAGATCCTCAAAAGACTCGGGCCACTATCGTTTTTGATAAACCTCGAGCGAGGTGACTACATCCAGCGCGCGCTGCAACACAGGATCGTGGGCTGGAGGCTTTTCCGGCGCGCGGCCGCGGCGTTGTTGCGCCGCCTCAACTGCTTCAACTTCGGGATTTGTCCCGGCTAACAGTGCTGCCTCGTTCATGTGCGGGCGGGCTCCCTCGTAAACAAACGGCCCCATTCCTTTTTCGCCGCTCAATTGGAAAATCTGCCGCTTGTCTGCGATCAACATGTCGACAGGCAAATCCGGTTTTATCCCCTCCGGAAACAGTGGACGACCCTCGGGGGAAACCATTTCTGCAACGGCAACGCGCAGAATTTTGCCGCTTGGTAGCAACAAATCGGAGTATTCAGCTGCGCGGCCGGCGGTCACCTGTCCGATGAGCAGGGCCTTGTTGTAAAATCTCAGTGCCGCAGCAATCGCTTCAGCCGCACCAGCCGTATCGCCATCGGAGAGTACCATGACCAAGCCGCGAAATGCCGGATCACGATCAGAACTGAACACGCGGTCCTGATGTCCCGCCGGTTTGCGCAAGGTGAAAAGCGTTTTGCCCTTGGGACAAAACCGCTTTGCGAATTCGGCGGCCAGCGGAAAATCAGTCGTTGCCGGACTGGCGCGAAGGTCCACAATGAGTGCGTTCACGTTTTTCGCGGCGAAATTGGCGAGGCTCTTGTCCAGCGCCTGAAGGTTCGCAGCGTTTAATGAACCGACTCGCGCGTATCCGATGTGTCCCCCGATTATCTCACTGTAAAAGACGTTGGGTGCTTCCGCTGACGCGTTCTCCTTGGCGGGCAAGAGCATTACCCCACGTGGCAGCCTCGTTATAAGCCCCTCAACAGTCGCCCGATTCAACTCGGTATCTGTAATTTCGTCCGGATTTGTGAAGTTACTTTTTAATAGCGTGATGATTGCCTGGAGGTCAGGCAGGCCTAACGAATTGATCAGGTCTTCGGTGGTCGGGCTTCCCGAGGCCGAAGGCGATGCGGGTACGGATGGTCTTGCCGAAGCAGCCGGCTTGCTTGGAGGCACGACAGTCGGCGGCGGAGTTTGCGCCAGCGCATTTATCGCCAGACACAAGCTAACAAGGGATAGCGGCGTGAACTGTGACATTGGAAACAGATGCCGACCTATAGCGCATTTTCTAGCTGCGCGAAAATCCGAATTCCGAAAGCCGAATTTGGAGTTCTTTCTACGGGCGACTCACTCCAGTATTTCGAGAGTCACCTAAAGCAATGTCGCGCCGGTAGTGGCAATTTTCGAAATGAATGCGGGAGACAGCCTCGTATGCGCGCGTGCGTGCGGCTCCAAGCGTTGATCCAAGCGCGGTCACCGCGAAAACGCGGCCGCCAGCAGTCTTGACGTCCCCGTTGGCGCGCTTTGTCCCGGCATGGAAAATCTGGACATCTTCGAGCTTTGCTGCGTCATCGAGACCCGAAACTGTTTTTCCAGTTTCGTATTTGCCAGGGTAACCACCGGACGCGAGCACGACCGTGACGGCAGGGCGCGCATCCCATTCAATCGCACACTTACCAAGGTCTCCATCAATCGTCGCTTCCAATAACGGAAGCAGATCGGATTTCATCCTGGGCAAAAGCGCCTGTGTCTCCGGGTCGCCAAAACGGCAATTGAACTCCAGCACGCGGGCGCCGTCGCTGGTAATTATCAAGCCCGGATAGAGAAGTCCGCGAAATGTAATTCCCTGCTGCAGCAGACCGCTAAGGAGCGGCTGCATAATTTTCGTTTCGAATTGCGATTGCAGCTTGTCGTTCCAATTGTTGGCAGGACTGAACGCGCCCATCCCGCCAGTATTCGGCCCGTGATCGCCGTCCAGCGCGCGCTTGTGATCGCGCGCCGATTCCAGCAAACGATAACTGCTTCCGTCTACCAGAGCGTGAAGAGAACATTCTGTTCCGCGCAAGAAATCCTCCACCACGATCCGCCGACCTGCGTCGCCAAAGCGCCCCTGGGTCATCATCTCATCGATGGCCGATCTCGCCTCGGCGCCGTCAGTGGCAATGATTACTCCTTTCCCCAGAGCCAGGCCGTCCGCTTTGATCACAACGGGAAATTCCAGTCGCTGGCAGTAATCCAGCGCGTCCTTGCTGTTGGTAAACGTCCTTGCCTCAGCGGTAGGAATTTTCTGCGCGCGCATCAGCTCTTTTGCGAAAATTTTAGAGGCCTCAATGCGGGCCGCCGATTTCGTCGGGCCAAACGCGCGCAATTTTTCAGCGGCAAAAAGATCGACAATCCCTGCGGCAAGCGGATCGTCAGGACCGACCACCGTCAGGTCGATGCGATTTTCCCTGGCGAACCGAACCAGCGCCTTCAAATCACCGACGGAAATTGCAACATTTTCGGCAATCTCCGCAGTGCCCGCGTTTCCAGGTGCGCAGAAGATCCGCTCCGCATGCGGAGATTGCGCGATCTTCCATGTCAGCGCGTGTTCACGGCCGCCGCCGCCAATGATCAGAATTTTCATGGCGAATTGACTTGATTGTAGAGGCAGGCGCGTCGGCTGCAAAGGCTTGGAAACTCGCAGGCGTCACGCTCCAGCGACGGATTTTATCGATGTTCCAAATTTTCCGCGTAACAAACTGCCTGATTTTACGCAGTACGAAAGTGAGTCGCTCTAATTCAACAAATAAGTTCACCATTCAAACCGCAGAAAGGAAATCACTTTATGTTCAGGATTGAAAAAGTCAGAAAAGATAACAGAGCCGGCCTTATTTCATCGTTCTCGACCCATATCGCTGCAATGGCTCTGGTCCTCATAATGGTTCTCGGTCCGTCGAACGCTTTGGCAAGGCGGCCACCGACTCCCCAGAACTTTCGCGTGACGGCGGCAACGGCTTACACGGTCACTGTCGCGTGGGACCCAGCGCCGGCTAACTCCGGCGACTTTAACTATCATCTTTCGGGAGCCTACGGCGTTACGATCGATAGCGGTGCTTCGTGGATCCCAATCAATGAGGGCTTTCCGGTTTGTCCGACCTGATGTTGAAGCTTCGTGCGCCGATAATATTTACTTGTTTGCCGGTACCGGCGGGGAGGGCGTTTGGCGAAAACTTCTTGGTCCAACTCCAACACCCACGCCGACTCCGAGCCCAACGCCAACTGGAACCGTAAGCCCAACTCCGACGCCCACGCCTACAGCAACGCCAACTGCGACCGGAACACCAAGGCCGAGCCCGACACCGAGAGGAACTCCCATGCCGCGACCGCGCCCAACGCCAATTCCGCGCCCTACCCCTCGGCGTTGAGACGTAAATCCCTTATAGAGGAGCAAAACAATGGTAGGGATGTCACTATTGCGGCATCCCTACCAGACCGTCATTCCGATCGCGATTCGATTGGCAAGATCGACAAATCCAATTTCTCGGTGTGCCGAATGACTGTGAGCCTGGCGCTAACACCAATTTGTTCACCCACTAAAACTTTATGCAGATGGTGCACGCTTCCGATGGGCTGATCGTTGAACGCAACTATCAGATCCCCCTCGCGCAAACCAGTGCGCTCGGCGGGACTATTCTTCTCCACCGAAACAACCAGGACCGCTGTCTCCAGAGGCAAACCGTAAAATCGTACGATCCGCCGGTGAATTGGCACGTTTTGCCCGGCGACGCCGATATAGCCACGGCGGATTCGGCCATCGCGGATCAGCCAGCCCGCAACCAATCTGGCCGTGTTGCTAGCGATCGCGAAACAGATGCCTTGCGCCGGTCGAATCATGGCCGTGTTTACACCCACTACTTCGCCTGCTGAATTAACCAGTGGTCCGCCGGAGTTTCCGGGATTCAGCGCGGCATCGGTCTGAATAATGTTGTCGATCAATCGGCCCGACTGCGCGTGCATCGAGCGGCCGAGTGCGCTGATTACGCCAGCAGTAACGCTCGCCTGGAAGCCGAGAGGATTTCCGATCGCGATCACCAGCTGGCCGACACGCAAATCTTCGGAATCGGCCAGACGCACATAGGCAAGCTGCGGCGCATCAATTCGAATGACTGCAAGATCGGTGTCCGGATCGTCGCCCGCCAGTAGCGCCGGATATTCGCGTCCATCGGGCAAGTTCACAGTAATGGAATTCGCCGCATGAACGACGTGGCTATTGGTCAGAATGAATCCATCAGGAGTGATAATAAAACCCGATCCGTTACCGCTGAGCTCGCGCGTCCCGCGCTGGATGTTGATGCGTTGTTTGACGTCGATGTTTACCACCGCAGGGGAAACACGCGTAACTGCACTAACCACGGTACGCGAATACGCATCGAGCAAGACGGAATCGTCCTGACCTGGTTCCGCCTCGACCTCCCTACTCGTCGGCGATGGAGCGTCAGCCTTCGCCTCGTTTAAGAGAAAATCCGTCGGGGCAGCGTTTTCCTTCGTAAGAGATGCAATTGTCATACTATAAATCTCGGACGGACAAACCAGCAGTCAACTACATGCCGTTATAGTCTATACATCCATTATCGAATGTTACTCTCTCCTTGCACGTCAACGGGAATTGTTTTACACAGGAGCATGCGAAAAGCTTCCTCCGCCCCTTCGGTTCTGGATGCGCAGTGTCCTTCCCGGCTCGTGCTCGACCGAATTGCCGATAAATGGACGGCTCTCATTATCCAGATTCTGGCGCACGGAACAATGCGTTACGCTCAGTTACAGCGTGAGATCGGCGGCATTTCGCAAAAAATGCTGACGCAGACACTGCGCAGCCTCGAGCGCGACGGGCTGGTGCACCGTACGGTTCATCCCGTTGTGCCTCCAAAAGTAGAGTACTCACTCACGAGGCTGGGCCGAACCTTGATCGAACCACTGCACTCACTTTGTCGTTGGTCGGAAAAACATCTCGCTGAGCTTCAGGCGAATCGCGCGCGGGCAAGGGCTGTAGCTGGGGTCGCTGACCGCACCTGATTGAGGTATTTTTCGCGCCACCAGTGTTAACTACGGCTGGCGATTAGCGTTCTGGTCATGCATCAAGCGGAAATTATCGTTCTTCTGTTCACGGTCGTCGCTGCATCAGTTTTTGTAGCGCGCAAGATGTCACTGCCGTACCCGGTTGTACTGGTGCTTGTGGGGTTGGCCTTGAGTTTCGTTCCGCGTCTGCCGGAGGTGAAACTGGATCCAAACATCGTTTTCTATTTCTTTTTGCCGCCGCTGCTTTATCCAGCCGCATTGTTCACTTCGTGGCGTGATTTTCGCCGAAATCTGCGGCCAATCGTAACGCTTGCTATCGGGTTGGTGCTTTTAACGATGGTCGTAGTCGCCTCCGTGGCGCACTCGCTTATTCCATCGCTGCCGTGGGCGGCGGCTTTCGCCCTGGGTGCAATCGTTTCTCCTCCTGATGCGGTTGCGGCGACGAGTATCATTCGCCGGCTGGCAGTGCCGCACCGGACCGTCAGCATTCTGGAAGGCGAAAGCCTGTTGAACGACGCCACAGCGCTGGTGGCGTTGCAGTTTGCGGTCGTCGCGCTGATGACAGGCAAATTCTCACTTGGCCAGGCATCGTTGCGTTTTGTCTGGGCTGCGGCGGGCGGGATCGGACTTGGCTTGCTCGTGGGCGTGGCGATTCGATGGGTGCAGCGACATCTCGACGATCCACCGGTCCAAATCACCATTTCATTACTAACGCCATTTCTTGCGTATTTGCCTGCGGAACGCTTGCACGCATCGGGGGTCCTGGCTGTGGTTGCCGCCGGAATTTATCTTGGCTGGCACTCTCCATTGATCGTGACGCCGCGGTATCGTTTGCAGGCGTTCGCCTTCTGGGAAATCGTGGTGTTCCTTCTGAACGGTTTTGTTTTCACGGCGATCGGTCTTCAATTGCCGGGAATTTTGAGATCGCTGGGAGGCGAGTCTCTTCTTTCGCCCATTCAGAATGCGCTTCTCGTCTGCGCTGCGGTTGTGCTGGTACGGATCGCGTGGGTTTTTCCGGGCGCATATCTGCCTTTTCTGCTGCACAAAGGAGTGCGTCGGCGCGAGCCTCTCCCGGAGTGGCAAAATGTGGCGGTCATGGCCTGGTCGGGAATGCGCGGGGTCGTCTCCTTGGCGGCCGCATTTGCGTTGCCCTATGTTTTACCGAACGGCAGCCCGTTCCCGGGAAGGAACTACATTTTGTTTCTGACCTTTGCCGTGATTTTGGTGACGCTGTTATTCCAAGGCTTGACGCTACCGATTGTGATCCAAAACCTTTGCATTAAAGCCGATAACTCAACTGATGAAGAGGAGCGAACCGCACGGTTAAAGGCCAACCAGGCGGCAATCGAATCGATCGAAAAGCTTCGCGCCAGCGGCAAGTTTTCGCCCGACACAGTGGATCGTTTGCACGCCGAGTACCGACGAGCGCGTCGAGCAGTTGCACCTTTGCGCCGAAAACCCCGACGATTGCCGCGGCGAGATCGCGACACCACAATATCAGCGTTTGCAACGCCAGGCGCTTCGTGTTGAAAGGCAAACCATCATCCAGCTACGAAACGAGCGCGTGATCAACGACGATGCGTTGCGGCGTATTCAGCGTGACCTGGATCTTGCAGAAGCGCGCCTCACAGGAAATTAAAATTGTTAAGTATTGAGGTTTAAGAGCAAGAGCCAGTGCCCACAAATCGCGGGCCGCCTGCTAACATTGTCCCTATCCCTTAAAACCCAAGACTTGGCATACTAAAAACCGTACCGTGCCGGCCATTTCCTGGCGGGGCCGCCCAGCCGCGCAGCACAAGTTTTCAGTTCCTTCTTGAATACTTTAGCCAGATGCGATCGCACACTATCTGTCAGGCGAAGCCTTTCCATCCTTGTCCAACTGTTATGGTCCGCCGTTAATCTTGTGCCTGGCTTGTCTGGATCAGCACCCAGAAAACGAAGGATGGAGCGCCGCAATTCAGCGGGATTGCTTTGCAGATCATCAAAGAAATAAACCCGAAACTGCTCTGAATCGACGTAACGTTTCCATCGCGCGACGACGGCACTCGGATATGAACGCAAGAGCATCCCTCGGCGCGACAGATTCCGATCGACTTCTTTGATGTCGGTCGCGTCAAACGGCTCAATTTGACGATAGTGCACTTCCATGGACAAATGCGA
Organism: uncultured Verrucomicrobiae bacterium; assembly: GCA_963836455.1. GTDB lineage: Bacteria > Verrucomicrobiota > Verrucomicrobiia > Chthoniobacterales > UBA10450 > Udaeobacter. The sequence continues at coordinate 74,936 of CAWIJH010000002.1, read as the reverse complement.
CCAAAATCGCTCAACCGGATCACGCGCCAAAAAAATCACCTTCAAGTTCGAAAAGTATCCCACAACTTGCCGAATGACTTCGTCACTGAGCGTCGAATAATTTGGCGAAATATCACCTGAAAATAGTGATGCCTTGGGTTCAAACAGTCGCCCATAATTCTCGAGGTCGATGCCTGGTTCAGCGCTAAGGCTCTTGAGCCGTTCCAGAAAGAGACGATCGCGCTCGTCTCTGCAACGCGGATAAGCTGCGCGTTGAACCCTGCTCAGTTGATCGAAGTAATGCAGCTCCTTTACAGGAGGCATCCAGAAATCGGGATGAGAATCGAGTTGCTGATAAAGCCAGGTGGTTCCGGCTTTATGAGCTCCGATACACAGAAAATCCGGCTCTGCACCGCGAGTACGAGACTTCTTTCCTTCCTCAAGTGATCCAATCACACCAGAACAGGATGTCGAAGTCGTCCATGAATTGCACCAAGAGGATCACCAGGGAAAAACCATATCGTGCGGGCCACCGTTTCGCCGGCCCGCCCAGTTCTGCAGCGCAGTCTTTCAGTTCCTCTTTGAAAAACTGCGCGACGCACGCTCTCACTTTGTCAGTCAACGGAAGTTTTTCTTTCCCTCCCTGGCCGTTGTAATCCGCTTTGAGCGGACCGCTCGGTTTGTCTGGATTGGCGCCTAGAAAACTGAGAATGGAACGCCGTAATCCAGCAGGGTTCTCTTTCAAGTCCTCGAAGAAATAGATGCGAAACAGATCGGCGCGAACGTAGCGCCGCCAACGTCTGACGATCTTGCTTGGGTGGGAACGAAAGAACACGCCCGGGCTGAGCAAATTGTGCAACACTTCATCGGGATTAGTTGAGTCAAAAGGGGCAATATTTTGGAGCCGCACGCCCATGGACAGCTGCGACCAGGCTCTGTCAACCGGATCACGAGCCAGAAAAATGACTTTCAGATTTGGGAAATAACCGACGATTCTCTCAATGAGTTCGTCATTCAGCATGGAGTAACCGGGAGTAATGTCCCCCGAGAGAAGCGTCCTTTTAGCGGCGAACAGTTCAGAGTAGTTGCCCAGATTGATGTAGGGCAGCGAGCTGAGTTCCACTAGTCTCGCTAGAAACCATTGGTCGCGGTCATCCTTGCAACGGGGAGGATTCTGACGTTTGACTCGACTCAGCGAATCGAAGTAATGCAGCTCCTTCACCGGCGGCATCCAGAAATCCGGATGCAAAGTGAGTTGGTGAAAGAGCCACGACGTTCCAGCTTTCTGGGCACCCACGCACAAGAAATCCGGGCAGGCATCACCTGTTGAATAGTGATTATCTCCTCCGTTTTGATGGTCACTTACGCGAGGTTTGAATGGCCAGACCGAACGCATGGCCGCGTTATATTCCATGGCGCGGTCAAAAAGCAAGCCGAAGGAACGGTTTCTTGCTCCCCGCTCGGCATCGGGCGTTGAAAGTTCAGCGGTTCCTCAGGATCAAATCTTGCCTGGCGAATTCAAAAGGCTTGGCCGCCATCCAGCCAATCAGATATCGAGAATTTTCGTCTCCTGGTCGCCCAGTAAGTTTTTGCTGCGATTTGTGGGTGCAGGTAGAGCATTGCTGCAAATACGTGCAGCTAGTCCCCGCCCATGGAAACATTCGGGCTTGGAATTTTAGTGTTCGTCTGAAGCGATTTGGTCGCCAGTGAACGCGATCGATTCCAGAATGATACCAAGACAACGGTATATCAAATCTGTTTCACTCATGTTCGAATACCTAGCAGCAGCTTCCCGTGAGGTGAAATAAGTGCGGTAAATGCGATCTAGGTCCATCCCACTGGCATACGTGTTCAACAGCCAGAGATTTTCGTCGCGAAAACGTTCTTCGATTCTGGCCTCTTGTTCACGCGAAAGCATTTGAATGTTTGCTGATCGAAACTTTTTTGGAAGGGCACCTGTCAAAGCCCGTCGCAGGCTGTTGTCATGAACTCCAGAAAAAAGATGCGGATTCTTCGAGAGAACATGGAGGATTGAAACATCCAGACTGGGATTTCGCGGTTCATTTTGAAGGTCGTAATTATCTTCCGGCAACTTGATCACGTAGAAAAAGTCTTCGGCGAGATTCCCGCCCTTCAACAATTCTGGAATGAGAAATCGGACATGGACTCCGGCCGCAGGCAGCGCACTTTCCCAACTTTGAATACCCAATCTGAAGGATGGCCTGTGAGCATCAAGGCACTGAGAGACAAAGTCGCTGAGAGAAACTCCTTTTTTCAGGCCCCATTGCTTCCATGCTGACGGTATCCATTGCAGTTGCGGTCGAACATAGAAGATCACCGATACTTCGAACTGACCGTCCAGCCCCACGAACAGTTGAGCCATTCCCGGATTCGTCAGGTTTTCGGCGCTTAGGACGGCAATATGATCCGGCTTGCGCCTCGCGACGGCTGTAATCTCATCGCTGAGTCTTTGCGTTAAATTTTCAGATTTCTCCTTCGCCTCCGCAACGGCCCATATCGGCGTCCCGACGAGATCGGCAGGCGTGCGCGCGATCCTCAGGTTTTTGTCAAAGACAGAGATATTATGCTTCTGTAACTTGCGAAAATTCTGCAGGAGTGCGTATCGAATGCTGGCGCTCCCGCACTTTGCAAATCCCGCATGAATTACAACGCGCGATCTCACGGCGTTGGGATTACAGTTTGTTGGGATCTTCCAGCAGTGCGTTTGAGTAAGGAGCCTGCCTCGCTACCGTCGATACTGCGATGATCAAAACTTGGCGTGATCTGGGCCTCGGCCCTGGGAATAAATTCTGTATTTCCCCCGTGACCCGAGAGAAGCGCCCTCTTGGCGGCGAAGAGTTCAGAGTAACTGCCCAGATCGATGTAAGGCAGCGCACTGAGTTCTCCTAGGTGCGCCAGAAACCACTGGTCGGGTTCATCCTTAGAACGGGGAGGATTGTTACGTTTGATTCTGTTCAGCGAATCGAAGTAATGGACCTCCTTCACCGGCGGCATCCGGAAATCCGGATGCAAAGTGAGTTGGTGAAAAAGCCGCGACGTTCCAGCTTTCTGGGCACCCACGCACAAGAAATCCGGGCAGGTATCGCCCAAGCGATTATCCTCTCCGTTTTGATCGTCAGTCGAACGAGGTTTGAATGGCCAGTCCCAACGCACGGCCGCATTATTTTCCATCGCGCAGTCAAAAAGCAAGATCGGAGCATGTGTAGGCTCAGGCTGGTTCGCGACAAAGCGTGAATTGAACCAGCTTGCGCCTGTCGCGGGTGAATTCGAAGATTGCAACCCAATGAATCAGAGGGCGCGTTGCCGCATTTTTCTTCTTTCACCCGCCTACGCCGGTGGAGAACGAGCGCGCATGATACTGAGCGACAGGGCGGAATTCGAACTCGCGCGGAAATTGCGCAGCAAACGCGGCGCGCCAATCGCGGAGGTGTTCACCTTTCTTAGCGGCCTCTATTTTCGCGGCAAGATCGCTTACGCGAGTGCGTTCGCGCGGCCGCCCATCGGAACTCCCGGCGTATTTGTGATCACGCCCACTCGCGGGCTTGTCGATGCCGGAACGCGGATCCATCTCGATGACCTGCGTGAATTCGCAACCGTCGATATTCAGACTGACGATCCGCGCTTTCGAGCGCCGATTGAGCGAGACGCGCGCGCTCTCGCAAAAAAACTGCCAACTCGTAGCGAGATCGTCCTTCTCGGCAGCATTGCTACAGGAAAATATGTGAACGTTCTGCTCGCGAGTTTTGGCGACCGGCTCCGATTTCCGGTTGACTTCGTCGGTCGCGGCGACATGAGCCGTGGCGGATTGATGTTACGATGCGCAGTAGATCGGCAGGAGCTTCCGTACGTCGCAGTTGCAGGCGCGATTGTTAATGGGAAACGTCCACCCAAGCTCCCTCCGCGGAGATACCAGTCCACCCTTCGATAGAGGCTTTTCTCATTTATTTTGTTTTTGCGTCACAGGCGAAGATTGCCTTATGTTATGTTGCTGTTAATCGGCAGCTTAATTTTTCCGAATGATATGGACGTTAGCGGCACGATCGGCGCGATTCTGAGTCAGAAAAGCAAAGACATTTTTTCCATTGCGTCCGACGCAACAGTTTCTGAGGCGATTCGAATGATGGATGAAAAAAATGTCGGCGCGTTGTTGGTGATGGATGGAGAGAGATTGAATGGGATTATTTCCGAGCGCGATTACACCCGCAAAGTTTTTCTCCGTGGCAAACGTTCCCGGGAAACGAAAGTTTCCGAAATCATGTCAACCAACGTGACGGTTACGCATCCGCGCGAACCTGTGGAGAAATGTCTGCGCCTGATGACTGACAAACATGTTCGGCACCTGCCCGTGGTGGAAGCAGATCAAGTGGTTGGCGTGATTTCGATCGGGGATCTTGTAAAACACGTGATTTCCTGCCAGCAGGCCGCAATTGCACACTTGGAAAACTATATCCACGGCGGATACGCAGCCGGTTAATTTCTGTAGGGCGTCTGTGTCAGACGCCGATCAGTTTTTGGCGTTTCACAGAAACGCCCTACAACTTCCAGGCGGTTTCTCGCACCTACAATTGTTCGCACGGCGCTTTTGTGTCATGTCGACCGAAGTGGAGACATCTCTAGATTTATCTGAACACGCTGCGCGTGCTAACGCACCGTAACGCAGAAACGACCAGAGATTCCTCGACTTCGCTCGGAATGACAATTTTGGCGCCGCTGTCGCTACAACTTCCAAACGGTTTTCCCGCCGACGATGGTCCGCACTGCGCGGCCTTTCAGTTTCCAGCCGCCAAACGGCGAATTGCGCGAGGCCGAGTGAAATTGGTCGACGCGAACCGTCCACGCCAAAGCCGGATTGATTAGCGTGACATCCGCGCGGGACCCGGGCGATAGAGTGCCCGCATCCAGCTTTAGCAGGCGCGCCGGCTCGACGGTGTACATCTCGATCAAACGTGCGATATCGATCTTGGCGTGTTTGTGTACGAGCAGATCGATGAAAAGGCCGAGCTCGGTCTCCAATCCAATGATCCCGAATGGCGCGATGTCGAACTCGACTTCCTTTTCGAAATCTGCGTGCGGCGCGTGATCGGAACACAAGATCGACAAGGTGTGGTCGGCGATGCCTTCGAGCAGCGCATTAACGTCTGTTCGCGAGCGCAGCGGCGGGTTCACTTTGCAGTTGGTATCGAAATTTTGGATCGCTTCGTCCGTTAGCGCGATGTGATGCGGACAGACCTCACCGCTTATTTTTACGCCGCGCGCCCGCGCTTCACGCAGCAATCGCACACTTCCCAGCTGTACTAATGTGCTGACAATGGATCGGATGATCGCAAAGCTCTGAGAGCAAAATGTTGCGCATCACTATTGCTTCTTCGCCGGCAGCCGGCCACCCAGGTAATCCAAGAAGCGTGCTCCAATAACCCTCATGCACGACTCCATTGCCCACCAAATTGTAGTCCTGACAATGATCGAGCACCGGTAAGCCGACCATGCGCGCATATTCGACGGCGCGCCGCATCACTTCGTGATTTTGAATGCAATGACCGTCGTCCGTGATCGCCACAACGCCTGCCTGTGCAAGTGAGCCAATCGGCGCGAGTTCTTCGCCTGCGAGATTTTTTGAGATTGAGCCGCTTGGCAAAACATTCACGCACGCGATGGCCGACGCCCTATCTTTTATCCATGCAATCGTGCCCGCATTGTCCGGAACAGGCGACGTATTGGGCATGCAAACAATGGTGGTGAATCCGCCGGCCGCGGCCGCGCGTGCGCCCGACTCAATCGTTTCCTTGTGACTAAATCCCGGCTCGCGCAAATGCACGTGCATGTCGATCAAACCGGGCGCAACGATCAAACCTTTCGCGTCAATCTCTTCAATTTCCGATTTCCCATCGCGGCGGCTCAATTTCGCGCGAATTTCGGATTTCGAGCCGACGATCTTTCCATTCGAGATGTAAAGATCCGCGATTTCATCTCGCTTGTTTGCGGGATCGATCACACGGCCGTTTCGAATGATTGTGGGGCTCATCCTCGAGACCCCTCCACACAGGTAAAGAACAGCCATGCGCACTGCCAGACCATTGGTGACCTGATCGAGAATAACGCTGTGCGATCCGTCGGCGACCTCGCTGTCGATCTCGACGCCGCGGTTGATCGGGCCGGGATGCATGATCAGACAGTCGGGCTTCAAAAGTTTTGCGCGCTCTTTAGTCAAACCGAACAAGCGAATGTATTCGCCGATGCCGGGAAAATATTCTCTACGCTGGCGTTCGTGCTGGATGCGCAACAAGTTCACCACATCGGCTTTTGGCAGCACATCCTCGATTTTGTACGAAACCTCGACGCCAAGTTTCTCAAACTCGCTGGGCACAAGCGTGCTTGGCCCGATCAGTGTCACGTGCGCACCTAGCTTGAGCAGCCCGAAAATATTCGAGCGCGCAACGCGACTGAACAGAATGTCGCCGACGATCGCCACGCGCAGTCCTGCAATTTTTCCTCTGCGCTCGCGAATGGTGTACAGGTCGAGAAGCGCCTGCGTCGGATGCTCGTGTGCGCCGTCACCTGCGTTGATCACGCTCGCCTTGAGCCGATTTGCCAAAAACTGCGGTGCTCCTGCGGAGCTGTGACGCAAAACAAGAATGTCGGCGTGCAATGCCTGCAGATTGCGCGCCGTATCTTTGAGCGTTTCGCCTTTGGTCAGGCTGGAAGTGGTTGCTGAGATATTGATTACGTCCGCGCTCAATCGAAGCGCGGCCAGCTCGAAAGATGTGCGAGTACGGGTGCTCGGCTCGACAAAGAAATTCACCAACGTCTTTCCACGCAGCGACGGCACCTTTTTAATCTCGCGCGTGCCTACTTGTTTGAACGCGTCAGTGGTGTCCAGGATGAAATTGATTTCATCTGCCGAAAGTTCGCGCAGGCCCAGCAGATCTTTTCGGGTCCAGCGCGTGGTCATGGTTCCCTTTCCAGCCATACGGCGTCCGGTTTCTCATCGGCTTCTTGAAGCTGGACCTTCACCTTTTCGTTGCCTGAGGTAGGCAAATTCTTTCCGACGTAATCGGGGCGAATCGGCAGCTCGCGATGGCCGCGGTCGATTAGTACTGCGAGCTGGATCCGAGACGGCCGTCCAAATGAGTTGATGGCGTCCATGGCAGCTCGGACAGTGCGCCCTGTGTAAAGAACGTCATCCACAACGACGACGGTGCGTTCCTCCAGTGGCAGAGGCAGTTTCGATTCCCGCACCATCGGCAATTCAAAGCGCGTTCCCACGTCATCGCGATGCATCGCCACGTCGATGACGCCGGTCTCAACGTTGATCTTCCGGATCTGGTGAATGAAACCGGCGATGCGCTGGGCGATTTCCACCCCGCGCGAGGGAATTCCCGCCAGCACGACGTGCGTCAGTTGCGGGTTTCGCTCAATAATTTCGTGCGCAATTCGTTGAAGCGCTCGACGAATTGCCTCCGCGTCCATCGTTGGAACCGCGGCACCAGATGTCTTTTGTTTTGCTTGTTTCATGCGTTTCCTTGGCGACCTCGCGGGATCGCATTAAAGGAACAAAAAAATTAGGAGGCGGACTTTTCGGTGCGCGCCTCCTTTCTTCGTCGCTCTCGCCAGTTGGAGCGATGTTTCACGATCCAATCCAGCAAGGCCTTTTCAAAGCCGATGTCTTTTCCGGCTTTCTCGCTCTCGATCCACTTATGTCTCAGGATCTCGGCACGCTCCGCAAGAAACTCCTTGTACAGCACCGAATTCTTAACGAATTGAGAGTGAGCCTCCTCTGAAGATGGCATCTCTGAATCCTCTTTCATGAAATTAGGCACCCGTCAACAAAATCGCGGCAATTAAGTTCGACGCGCCAAGCGCCTATTTATTTAACTCTTCATTCCAATTACGATTGCGGACGTCCTCACTACGGCAGTGTCTTACGAAGATTTTCGGCAATTTTTTTGAACTCGACTGCCACGGGAGACTCTTGATCTTCTCCCACGATTGGAATCCCTCGATCCCCCGACTCTCGGGTGGGGATATCGATTGGGATTTGGCCAAGCAATGGGACGCGGAGTCGTTTCGCTTCGCGCTCGCCGCCCCCGCTACCAAAAATATTGTACCGTTTACCGTCGGAGGGAGAGGCGAAATAACTCATGTTCTCGACGATCCCGAGCACGGGCACGTTGACCTTCTCGAACATGGTAGCGGCTTTGCGAGCATCGATGAGTGCCACTTCCTGAGGCGTGGTTACCACAATGGCGCCGGAAAGCGCGACTGTTTGAACGATGGTGAGCTGAATGTCACCGGTGCCAGGAGGCAGATCCAGCACCAGATAATCCAGTTCGCCCCATTCCACTTGCCGCAGAAATTGCTGCGTATAACGAGTGACCATCGGCCCGCGCAAAATCGCCGGCGAAGTATCGTCGAGCAGAAATCCCATCGACATCAGCCGCAATCCGTATTGCTCGATCGGGACGATTTTGTTTTCTTCCGTCGCCATTGGCCTCTCGCCCGTCCCGAACATCAACGAAATACTCGGGCCGTAGATGTCGCAATCGCATAAGCCGACGCGCGCGCCCGTTTGCTCCAGGGCCACCGCCAGATTTGCCGCGACAGTCGATTTGCCCACGCCACCTTTACCGCTTGCTACCGCAACCACGTGTCTGATTCCCGGGATTCGCGTCGCTCCCATGCCGGTGCCCGCACCTGCGGGCGGCGCATGAATATCGATCAGGACCTTTGCGCTCTGAACACCGTCGAGGGTTCGGAGCGCTTTTTCAGCCTCGCTCTTAATTGCCGCCGGAACGTTCGGATCATTGGTCGCCAGGGCGATCTGTACTTTGACTTCGCCATTCTCGATCTGGACCGATTTCACAAGGCCGAATGAAACAATATCGCGTGTGAAGCCGGGATATTTCACCGACTTCAACGCGTTCTTCACCTGTTCCTCAGAAATCGACATGTCAGGAACTTACGCGTGGCGCGGCTAGAGGTAAACCGTGCTTACAAACGCGTTGAGGATAACGCGTTCCACTTGAGTGTGCTCAAGCGTTATCGGTTCTGATAATCCATTTTGTAGCGAATCTGATAGTCGCTTCCGCCAGAGGGACGAGAAGGTTGCTGGCCCGCTTTCGCTACAAAGTCCGGGTTTTGCCAGTCAGACCAGGCGCGATATTTCGTCCTCATTGGATTGGCCGGCAGCTTGAGGCGGAAAATCTTGTCCTCCTGACCGGGGAATTTTAGGACGAAGAGGCGCTGCGAAGTTCGGAAATAAAGTTCGACGTAACCCGCTCGCACGCTCTGGTCTTGAGGCGCATCGGTGTGCCAGTAACCTGGCATTGCATTGCGGTCTGTATCGAGCTCAGGCTGAACGTCAGCCAGACTTTGGACGGACTGTCCGGCCGGTGGTTTCACTTCAAACTCCAGCTGCGGTGTCGGTCCGTTGATGTTCAAAACATGCGGTTGACCGGCATACCAAATTCCAAAACCGGACACCGTAATAATAGCGAGCGAGAAACAAACTCCGACCAACCCGACGAAAAGCCAAAGTCCTCTTGTGCCGCGCCAGTAAAGCGTGAGAAGAACCAGGCCCGGTGCAACGACGCACGTCACCAGCAACGCGATCGCGGCCGCAAAATAGCCGGCCTCGCCTTCAAACGTGGAGACATGAAAAGCGGCTGCGAGGGCCGCTCCCAAAGCGAAGCCGAGAAATAATCCGCCTCCGATGCCGATAATCCCCGCGATGATTCCGAAGAGAATTGCGCTGACGGAGAGTTTTTTTGTCGCGGGTTGCACGAGATTGATCAGCGCGAATTTGCCGAAATACCGCCTTGGAGGAGGTCGATCCGCTGATGTGTCATGGCAATCTCCACAATAAGGCCCGTATAGTTCCATCGGCCAAGCGACTTGTTTGCTGCCACGTAAATCGTCCCTTTTCCTTTTGGACCGGAGATGGGGATGGAAAGATTTGCTTCTCCGGATGCGCCATTAACGTTTGTGTTTCCCGAAATGAGAAATCCCTCTGTGATGGGAGAGCCGAGAACTTCAATCACGGCCGGGTTCACCCGGGCTCGCGCCAAGGCGTCTTTGTAAACATCAGTGGATTTCATTGCGCCGAAGACGATCAGCGCGATCGCGCCAACAAAAGCGACGAACAATATCAAAATACTGAAGCAGCCAGCCGGCACGAACCACTTCCAATTTCGGGTCCACCAGTTGGGTCGTGGCGTTAGAGGAACCGCCGGATTTTGCTCCATGGAACCTTTCTACTTCAGTCCCGAAGCCTTGTGCAATCATTCCTTCAAAGGGGGAGTCATCAGATGGAATAAGCGGCGCTAAAGCGCGATTGTTTTAAGTAATCCGTGATAGCGATCCTCGGCGGCTAATGCTGTAGCCGGTATCGTTGATGCCGGCTCCGAAACGCGCGTCCGCCGGTCGGGATCGTCCACGTTCGCTCACAGACGAGGTATTTTGCCCCCATCGCTACTGTCTGGAACAACTTGCGGTGTCTAAACTCGATCCTTCAATGTCGTTTTGCCGGCGGTGCGCGCGCAATGAACGCAGCAGAAGATTTGTCCGTCCGCTTCCACGCCATGCCCCACGATCCGGCAATTGCAGTGTGGGCAGACTGGCGCCAGCGCGTGGATCGCGCATTCGAAGCTATCGAATGTGTGATGCTTTCCGGCTACGATCACTTCAAACGCTTTGTCATATTCATTCTCGCAAACTTCGCATGTAGCCATACATAATTCTTTCGCTCCTCGGCAGCCTTGCGGTGGTGTCCATCTGGTTTTCGAGCGAGTAGAGATCGCACGGGAAAGTGTTACTTTTCGATTCGGAGGCGGTTATGGAAATGCCAAAGCGACTGATCGAGTGTTTGGACGAAAACAAAGTTCGCTTACGAGGTTCTGCAGCATCCCGAGGCTGTGTCTGCGCAACGAATCGCCCAGGCCGAGCACGTCAAAGGCCGGCATCACGCCAAAGTGGTGATAGTCAAATCAGGTGACGAGCATTTAATGATGGTGCTGCCAGCGGACCACCATATTGATCTGGAGAAGGTCGAGAAAGCGATCGGCAAACCCGTCTCGCTGGGTAAGGAAGCAGGAATTCAAATCGCTCTTCCCCGACTGCGCGATTGGAGCGATGCCGCCCTTTGGGAATCTTTATGGTCTGCCAACGTATGTGGACCGGAATCTGGCAGAGCAAGATTACATCGTGTTCGAAGCAGGCACGCACACCGACGCGATCAAGATGAGCTATCGCGATTACGAGAAGATTGTGAAGCCAAAGGTGAGCGACCTGGCCATCAAGCTGCAGCCGATGAAAGGAGCATAACTTTGCGCAACGCAGCGCAGCGCGCGGGGAAAGGCCTCATGACGAGAGCGTTCATGGGTCTTGTTCCCTGGCTCGCTTGCGCAATTGTCCCGACAGCTTTCGCAGGGGAGAAAGTTTCGCTCATCAATATCGACGGGGCGATTGGGCCAGCGACGGCGAGTTACATTTCGCGTAGCATTGAGGAAGCACAGTCGCAAAACGCCCAGTGTCTGATCATTCAGCTTAACACGCCTGGCGGCTTGCTCGATTCGACGCAGAAGATTGTGCAAAGCTTTCTCGGTTCGCCGGTGCCGGTCGTCGTTTATGTCGCTCCGACCGGCGCGACTGCAACCAGCGCGGGTTGTTTCATCACCATTGCGGCGAGCGTCGCGGCAATGGCTCCGGCCACGACAATCGGCGCCGCGCATCCGGTCTCGATAGGCGGTTTTCCCAGTGGCGGAGAGGAAAAGACCGACGAAACGATGAAACAGAAGTTGGAGAATTTTTCCGTGAGCTACATCGAGACGATCGCTGGCAAGCGCCAGCGTAACGTCGAGTGGGCCAAGTCGGCGGTAAAGGAAAGCGCATCGATTACTGCGGAGAAAGCGCTTCAATTAAAAGTCATTGATCTGATCGCCTCGGATACTGCCGATCTGTTACAAAAATTGAACGGACGCGTGGTGGATGGAAAGACGCTCAAGACGGCAGGCGCCGAGGTTTCGGAGATCAAGATGTCGGCCTCGGAACACGTCTTTCAAAAACTCTGGCGGCCAGAAGTGATGTTCATTCTCATGCTGATCGCGATCTATGGAATCATTGGCGAACTGACCACGCCGGGAGCGATTCTTCCGGGAGTTGTGGGGCAATCGCGTTGATCCTCGCGCTTTATCTGGCGGCGATTCTGCCGGTCAACGTGACCGGTCTCGTCTTGATCGCGCTCGCATTGATGCTCTTTATTTTTGATGTTTATGCGACCGACACACGGCGTCTTGACGGTAGGCGGAATCATTGCGTTTCTGATCGGCTCGCTCATGCTCTTCAATCGCGCCGACCCGCTCTTTCGTTTATCGCTGAACTACATTATTCCGGCGACACTGGTTACTGCGGCGTTCTTTATTTTCGTCATCGGAAAAGGGCTGCGCGCGCAACTGCTTGCCGGTGAAAGTCGGGAGCGGAAACGCTGATTGGAAAAACAGTGACCGCATTGACGCCAATCGATTCGCGCAGCGGCAGGATTTTCGTCGAAGGCGAATACTGGAACGCGGTCAGCGATACGCCTATCGAAAAAGACGAACAGGCTGAGATTGCGGCGGTGCAAGGATTAACTGTAAAACTGAAAACCAAAGGAAAATAAAGCCATGCAATTAATCGAAGCATTGCCGCAATTGATCGGCTGGGCCGTGCCCATCATCATTCTCGCCATCATCATCCTGCCGCAGGCGATCCGCATCCTGCGCGAATACGAGCGCGGCGTCATTTTTCGGCTCGGAAAATTACTTGGCGCGAAAGGGCCAGGACTGATTTTTCTCATCCCGATTGTCGATCGCATGGTGCGAATGGATTTGCGCGTCGTGACCATCAACGTCGAGAGAGCAGGAGGTGATGACGCGTGACAACGTGCCGGTGACGGTCGATGCGGTTGTTTATTTCCGCGTGGTCGATCCGCAGGCCGCGGTCGTGAAAGTGGAGAACTTTCTCAAAGCCACTTCGCTGATGTCGCAGACGACGCTGCGCAGCGTGCTCGGCCAGGCCCCGCTTGGATGACCTGCTTTCGCAGCGCGAGTCGATCAACCAGAAGTTGCAGGAGATCATCGACCGGCAAACCGAACCGTGGGGCATCAAAGTCACGGCGGTCGAGGTCAAGGACGTGGCGCTTGCCCGACACCATGAAGCGCGCGATGGCCAAGCAAGCCGAAGCCGAGCGCGAACGCCGCGCAAAGATCGTCAACGCCGAGGGCGAATTTCAAGCTGCGGAAAAAATGGTGCAGGCCGGCGGCGATGATGAGCAAGGAGCCGATTGCGCTGCAACTGCGCTTCCTGCAAACGATGCGCGAAATTTCCAGCGAGCATAACACCACGACGTTTTTCCCGCTTCCGATCGATCTCTTCGACGCCATTGATTAAGAAGAGCGAACCGCCCAAGTCGTAGACGGAAGAAAACGTCCAACGCTCCACGCTTAACGTCCAACGCCGAATTGGCAGACACTCGCGCAATCAAATTCGATGGTAGGGCGCGACCGCCGGGCGCGCCGCAAACGGGGAATCAACGCCGCTGCCCGACACTCAGGAACCACTAATCGCTTTTCTCGAATCGCCGGCGTCGTATCCGCACCGACCCGCCGAAGTTCGCGCGATTCAAACCCACATTTCATGGGTCTTCATTGCGTCGCCGTTTGTCTTCAAAGTGAAGAAGCCGGTGAATCTCGGCTTTCTTGATTTCAGCACGCTGGAAAAACGCCACTACTTTTGCCAGCGCGAGATTGAATTGAATCGACGGCTCTGTCCGGAAATTTATCTCGACGCTGTTCCCATCTATGAGACTGACTTCCGGTTTTTCATTCGAACCACGGGGCGAAATCGTCGAGTACGCCGTCAAAATGAAAGAACTGCCGCATGGCTGGTTCTTAAGCGAGTTGCTCGAGAAAAATCTGGTTGGTGAAAAGGAGATCAACCGAGTGATCTCCACCCTGCATCGATTCTATCAGGCGGAAACTCCGACGCCTGAGATCGAGCAGTGGGGCACACCGGAAAAGTTGAAGATCAGCACCGACGAAAATTTCACTCAGGTCGAGCCTTTTATTGGCAAAACAATTTCGACCGCCGCTTTCGAGGCGATTCGCCATTACACAAACCGGTTTTACGAGCTGAATGAAAATCTGTTCCATGAACGCATTCAGCAACACCGGATTCTCGATTGCCACGGCGATTTGCATCTCGACCACGTTCATCTCACCCCGGAAGCGACGACCATCTTCGATTGCATTGAGTTCAACGACCGGTTTCGTTTCATCGACATCGCCAACGATCTCGCATTTCTGGCGATGGATTTTGATTTCAAAGGCCGAAGCGACCTGGGAAATCTGTTTCTCCGAAATGCCGCGCGCGAATTAGGCGACTGCCGGAATGCTAAAGGTCGCGAATTTCTACAAGTGCTATCGCGCCTTCGTCCGCGGGAAGGTCGAAAGCATTCAAGCGACAGAAAAAGAAACGAAAAATCCGAAGGAACACGAAAAACAAGCGGCAGCGCTATTTTCGTCTCGCGCTTGGGTATGCCATCAGCTGGCTCCGAGCCATTGATCCTTGTGGTAATGGGCGGGGTTGGCACGGGCAAGAGCACGATCGCGAAACGACTGGCCAGCGAGTTGGATTGGCCCGTCTTTTCTTCCGACGAAATTCGCAAGACACTTGCCGGCGTTCCGCTCACTCAACGAACGCCTTCAGAATTGCGCGCCAAAATTTATTCGGCGCGAATGACACAAAAAACTTATAGGAAGCTTCTGAAAGACGGGCTTGCCGCGATCCGCGGCTGCAAATCGTGGCGTCATTCTGGACGCCACATTCTCCACACGCGCTCTTCGTAAATTTCTTCGCGACGAATGCAAGAAAGCGAACGTGCCAGTTTCAGTTTATAGAACTCGAGGTCGATCCTGATGAAATTAAAAATCGGCTTAAGCTTCGGGATGAAAAAACGGGCGAAACCTCCGATGCTCGTCTCGAAGACTTCGAGAAGTTGAACGCTGAGTTATCAGCCACCATCTGAGCTCGCGCCTGATTTGATCAGAGTTTCAACAACGATGTCCGTCTCCGACACTGTGAAAACAATCCTGCTGCGCTTGGCCGAGAAGCAATTGGTAGGGACGGATCGCCGAGCTGTCCGTTGATCGCCGCTCTCTAGGCTGCCACTTTGATTGGCATCTCGTCGTAAGTTCGCCCACGGAGCAAGCGACCGGTCACGTCTTTTCGGACGCCGCCCCACTGTTTGAAGAAAAATGGAACGTTTTGTTTTCGACATGCTCGGAAGATTTCGCGAACCCACTCGATATCCATCGGCCGAGAGCGTGGACCAGATTCGCCACCTACAATGACCCAGTGAATATCCGTCAAATCGATGCCAGCGAGGGAACCGATAAGCGGTTCGCACGAGAGAAAGCGGATAGCAGCCGGAACTCTCCTTAGATCATCCACACGTGATAAAACAGGCGAATCCTCTACGCTTACCCCCATCCACACATTGGGTGGCCAATCGATTTTCGTTGCGAGGAGTTTCAACCGACCACTTCGCTTTGTCAGGATTTGAAACGTGTGCTGATTACATGCGCGCATCGTCGCAAACACACGTTGAATAAATTCGAGTGGCACTTGGTCGTGGAACAAATCGCTCATTGAGTTCACAAAAATCAGACGCGGCTCGCGCCAGCGTTTCGGCAGTTCGATGAGGTCTTCGATGAAGCGTGACTTTAAAGCCATTGCGATATCGAGGGTTACTCATTGCTTGCAACCGAAATGCCAGGCGCTCTGCGTAACAATTCTTGCAGCCCGCGCTGACCTTTGTGCAACCCGTGACGGGATTCCACGTCGCCTCAGTCCATTCGATGTGTGAGTTAGCTGCCACTAGAAACTCCTCTGTCGCGAAACATACCAAAAATGTGTCTTACGATTTTGTCTCCGGTCTTATTTGGTGAAGCAAAGTATAAGTAATAAACAATCGCGCCACGGCTGTTTCGCATGGGGAGCGGTTGAGGCACGAACTTGAACCCGGCGACCTGTTGAAGTCGATTGCGGAATGCCTCTGCCAGAACTTCGATCGGTTCTTTGTGTCGATGACCGAAGAGTTCACCTTCTGACGAATATGCAACATCCTTCCAAGATTCATCTCCCCAAAACATCGTGAGCCGAGCCGCCTGCTCCGTGCTGACTCGCGTAGGATCATTCCAGAGAACATTCCGATTGATATCTGCTACGGGAAAATTCAGGAATATTTCTATTGCACGGGATCTTCCCGCGGTCTCAATCACTTTCCAATTCAAATGCAACCCGTACGGGTCCAAAACGCAAAGCGCACGTCGATATTTCTCATATCGCACGTTTGGGAAAACAGTTTCTAGCAACACCTTGTTACAATCGCCCTCCAGAATGTGCACATCTTTTCGGTCGCCGATCACTTCGCGTAACCGGCTTGCTTTGGCCGGTTCGAGGTCAATAAGAAAAATCTCTTTGAACGGCGGTTTAATTGCCAGTGCATTCAATGGACTCCCAAGCACCAATTCATTTGTGCTTTTGGCAATGTGATGTCCGCCCCCGGCAAATGCGTCAATGTAGAAGTGGTCAAACCCTTTCGCCGTCAGAATTTTCGAGTATTCGACGCCATATCGCTTGATAATTTCGAGTTTTACCTCTGACCAATAACCGATCTCGTCGAATTGAAATTCCGACAAATTAATCTGCTCCTTCCACAATTTTGATTTCGGCCTCGGTCAGACGGTAGAGTCGATAAACGATTTGATCTATGAGCTGATCGGTAAACGCAATCTGTTTCTCGAGCGGAAGGAGCGTTTCCTTGGCCGCGACGAAACGGGACCGGATTTTGTCTTCATCCTTTTCGGAGAGCCGGATTTTTTGTTCTTCAAGTTTTCGCGCGTTCTTGCGCAGGTGAGCGAAAAGCTCGGCGAGTTCGAGCTTCCAAAACTCATCGAGTTTCGTCTTCGGATTCAGCGCACGAACGTCAATACCATGGAAATCTTTGAGGTCGGTCAGGAATTGTTTCGCGGTCGTCCGTTTCTGCCGGTTCATGGCGATCATCCGCTCGGCGAGAAATGCGAGTAGATCATGCATGACGTCCGTGCGCCGGGCTTCCAACTCGGCTTCAACAAAATCCAGCGTGTTCGGCGCGGCACCGTCCGCAAGTGATTTTTCGTAAAGCTTTTTCCCGTTCGCATGCTGCATTGCCCGCTCAGCGGGCGGCGTCGTGAATTCGATCCGAGGAAGTGACATCGCATCGATTTCGTAAGCGTTGACGTGATTATTGGTGCTCGTCAGACGAAATCGCCATTCCCAAACCGACGAATTTAACAGCGCGAGAATTGCAAAGAGATCATATGCCTTCGGCTCGGAGATGTAATTGATCGTATCGGTGCAAAAGTTTCCCGGCTCGATGATCGTGGCGATGATGCGCCGCCAGTTATCAATTGCTGCACCGCGCTGATATCCGATTCGGACGTGGCGATGATCGTCAGCTTTTGTGTCAGGTCCATGCGCTTTGAGAAATTGGTCTCGCAACAAATATTTCGGTTTACCTTGCTTCGGGGTGTCGTTGAACAAATAGCGCCCGACATTTGCTCCGCGAAGTGCGACTGGCCCCACAGGGTTGTCGCTCAGAAATTCGGCGTGTGTTGTTAGATTAACTTCGCCCTGCTGTGACGGAGCGATCTCACCGAGGCGTTTTCCGCCTCCGTCAACAATTTTGATTGCAACGTGAAAGTCATCGGTCGTAGCGTTTGGATAAGATGGGATGCAGAGATTCTCTGGGTCGAAGTGCCGCAACGCTTTCAGACTCATTTCCAGTCGAGGTGATGAATCTAAAATGTCTCGACCGGGATGAACTCGGATCGAGAAAGCTTCCGGTGTCGCCTTGTGCAGAACGTAAACGCATGTCGATAGCTTCGCGCCGAAGAAGACTCTATCTCGCGGATCGTCCTTTTGCGGGAATGCTTCGATGCGCTGGAGTCGATACCTTGTAAGCAACTCGTGTCTGAGCGGTTTGGCTTGTGAATCTCCAAGCAAAGCCATGGGAACGATGAATCCGTGAGTTCCGTTCTTCCGCAAAACGCTCACCGCGGCGGCGACGAAAAGGCGATAGAAATTCAGTTTGCTTCCGACGGAAGCGCCAAACGATTCGGAGAGCGTGAAATAAGTTTTTTCCATTTCAACTTCACGCTCTTGCTCCTTTTCCGAGATGACATCGTATGGCGGATTTCCGATCACCGCATCAAAGCCCGGTGATTCGCGGGGCGACTCGTCGTTGAAAAAGATTTCAGGAAATTCGAGTTCCCAATGGAAAAAGTGGCGTTCGCTCGCGGTTTTTTCGGCCCGAATAAGAAACGCGCACAAATTCTTCAGCTGATTTTTGTCAAATTCGCGCCCTGCAAGTTCGAGAGTTCCCTTCTCGACAGCGCTGAGTGCGATTGTCTGAAACTCCTCGGGCGTTCTCCATGGACGGATTTTTTCAGGATCAATATCGAGTAACTCCAGGAGCGCCTCGTAGTCACGTTGCGGCAAGTCGTTACCGAAGAAACACGCCGTCCAGAGATTTGCTACGCTTCGAAACGGCCGGAGAGCCGGTCGCACGGAGTCGAGCCAGATTCTTTCCTTTGCCTTAACGTCATCGATACTCTTCGAAGCGCGATCTTCAATCTTGCGAACTGTTCGCACTGCTTTTCGTAATGCTGCGCGCAGGTTGTCGGTAAGTTTCCAAGTAAATTTGAAACCTTCTTTTTTCTTTTTCAGTTCGGGAACGTGGCCAAGATCTTCGAGTCGCGCGCCAATGAGTGAATTTCCGCAACAAAGATGATGATCGAGAAAATTCTAGCGGCTGGTCCGCGGCAATTGTCGTGAGCCAAAGCGATAGCTTTGCTAACTCGACAGCAAGCGGATTTAGGTCCACGCCATAAATGCAGGATTCCACGACACGCCGCCGCCAATAAGCGATTTCGTCTTCGTCTTTTGATTTTTCACTGAGCGGCTTAGTCGTTGGATGCGAAGCGATCTCTTCAGCAAGGTGCGTTGTCGCTTCGACAAGGAAATAGCCGCTGCCCATTGCTGGATCGAGGACGTTAAGTTCGAGCGCTGCCTTGGCGAACGAGTTATCCTTTACCCCAGAGGATCGGGCATTCTTCACATCTTCTCGTTGCTCGATGGCGGTGAGAAGTGAACCGACTGTATTACTGGACGATATATTTTACGATGTAATCCGGCGTGTAGTACGTGCCGGTTTGGCGGCGTTCGGCTTTATCCGCGACTAAACGCAACGAATCTTTTTCGCGATGGAAATGATGTTCCATCAAGCCCTCGTAGATGACCGAGTTGCTGGACACGCAGATCGCCGAAATCGACTGTTTCCACCGGCAAAGAACCTTGGCCGCGTTCCGGGACCGGATTGAACATCAGACCGCGCAGAACGTCTGCTAGGACTGCATCGGATACGAGCCATTGCTCCAGACCGGGTGCCGATTCGGATCGAAGAGGCCGCCGTTGTATTGCGGCACTTTGTATTCAGCATTCTTCTTTTCTTCGGTGCCATTAATCAGATGGCAAAGCTCCCGAATGTCCTCGTAAAGCCGCGTTCGCGTGCGGCTATCAAACTCCGAGAAAGTTCTCAGTGGATTGATGGCCGCGCCAAGGACAATTCTTTGTAATATTTGCGCGACTTCGGCTCGACGGGGAGTAACGAACGACCCTCGGCATAAGAATAAACAGCAACCGATAGAGAAAAATCAGGCAGTTTTCGTACAGTCGCGGTAGATCAGCGTCTGTGATCTTATTCTCAGCTCGTTCAGCAAAGCCGTTGGCAAGATTTTCAATAAGCGTGAAGACTCGCTGCGAAGATCTTCTTCGAGTTGTGATTGTGCGGCCAGAGCGCTCTCGCGCACATAATCTAGGCGACATTTATTTTGGGCATCACGAACGAACGCTGCTGGACTGAAAAGTGCGACGAAGAATTTGAAATTTTCGAGCGATTGTATCGCCAACTCGAAGTTAATCGCGAAAAAATGGCTTGGTTTCGTATCGCGGCAATAAAGACGCCATTCGTTACCATTCGTGAGAATTCCCCAGGTGAGAACCTGAGCTTCGTTTAGGTAATCGCGGATTTGCTGATGCGGGTATCGAAGCTGATGCCTGCTTATCTGTGACAGCGGATGTTGAGCTTCTTCGCTTCGAGAATGGCGACCGACGCGCGGTAGCGCTCCTCTCGACTCCTGTCGATTACGCGCTCTTTCATCTCTTCATCTGGATAAAGAATGTAGTCAGGCTCCAGGTCTTGCAGGCTTTCTGGCAAACCCAGATTGTTTGAGAAAGGGAAACCAAGCTTTTCCAGAATTTTGTCGAGCAATTCCTGCCGCGTGAATGCTTCGTTATTTTTGGCACACGCAAGATAGCGCTTCTCGTAAAGTGCCTTGCAAAATTCAAAAATGGTTGCGCCTCGGCGTCAGTCGGCCACCAAGAATTCTCCTTGATACGTTTCTTCAGGTAATGGTCCGAAAATAAGCCTTCGGTTTGCCAGAGCTTACGAACTTCGGGCAACCCAAGTTCAGGATGGGAATCAGAGATTCGCCTCGCTCGCGGCATCGCAATCCTTATATCACACGACGCAATCGTCGAGACCCAGCGCGACGACTCGATCGGCTAGCTCAGCTTCTTTACGATCCTGCGATTCCCTGACGGAAAAGTCTCGCGCCGCCGGAAGCGGGATGACGAACACGATGACATTCGACGTTCAGTTCCTTCAGTTGCCAGGCAGCGACGTTGCCAAGCGCGAGGATTTTCTCGCATGGAAAGAGATCGAGAAAAGTTTTGAGCACCGATAAACCGGCGGGTCGCTCAGACTTCTTGGGCGTCCGATTGC
This sequence comes from uncultured Verrucomicrobiae bacterium, assembly GCA_963836455.1. Taxonomy (GTDB): domain Bacteria; phylum Verrucomicrobiota; class Verrucomicrobiia; order Chthoniobacterales; family UBA10450; genus Udaeobacter. The sequence goes on along the minus strand of CAWIJH010000002.1, from coordinate 54,019 downwards.
TTAATAAACCGCGACGCGGATTAAATGAATGCCACGGGAACGCATTCCACAGCACGAATTCCTCCGGTTTTAGGCCAAGGCTGAGCAACGAGCTCCAGACAATCGTTGCTGTCGGCTCGGAAAAGCCATCCGAGCACTGTTCAGGTTTGCTCGTTCGCTTTGGTCCCGCGCCTGCGGGACTGGGAAAAACGTGCTCCGGTTTTATTCCAGCATTTTCCTTTTCTCCCAGGAGGATTCGCTCGGAGGTCATGGGGATTCCGCTGAAATGCCCGCCGCGATAACCGAGTGCTTCACCGATCAGAATGAGTTGTACCTTGCCGAGCCGTCTGTGAAGATAGGCGCGCAAATGCTTTCTTCGGATCGCGGGCGCGTTGCAGTCAATGTCGTTTTGTTTATCGACCTGCCACCACGGATTAAAGACAGCGCCGGGCGGCGACTGTTTCAACAATCTGACGAAGCTCTCGATCGACTCCTTCGACATAAAGTTCCGAAAGTTTTCAAATTCCAATCTGCAATATCCAAGTCCAGCATAAGGTCACAGATTGTTTTGTGGGATACCTGTGAATTAGTCGTAACTAGTTCCGATGCCAGAGTTGCCCGAGGTTGAAATATTCAAGCGATATCTTGACGCCACGTCATTGCATCAGCGGATCGACGACGTCGATGTGCGTAACACATACATCTTGAAAGAGACTTCAGCGCGAGAGCTTGCGCGCGGATTGAAAGGGCGCCGCTTCGAATCGAGTCGACGTCATGGCAAACATCTGTTTGTACGCGCCGATAGTAAGCTCTGGTTGCGACTGCACTTCGGCATGACCGGTTCGCTGCAGTATTTCAAAAACGACAAACAAGCCCCGCAATATGCGCGGGTGCTGTTTGTTTTTGCCAACAACCATCGTCTGGCGTTCGACGATCAGCGCCAGTTTGGCCAGATCGAATTGCTAAAAGATGTCGACGAATTTCTGAAAGAGCACGAACTGGGACCCGATGCACTTGATCTCGGTCTCGGGGAGTTCAGAAAAATTCTGGGTAAACGCCGTGGTGCCGTGAAATCCGTTTTGCTGAACCAGCGGATCATCGCGGGTATTGGCAATATTTATGCGGATGAAATTCTTTTCCGCGTGCGCATGCATCCTGCCACAGAAACGTCTCGACTGGACGACAAAGCCCTCACGAAACTATTCCGGGCCAGTCACTACGTCTTGCAAAAGGCGATTGCGGCGAAAGTCGATGCGAATCAGATGCCACGATCATGGCTGCTGCCACGCCGGGGAAGAGGTGGAAAGTGTCCCCGTTGCCGAAGAAAACTAACATCAGTGAGGATCGGCGGCCGCACGGCGTGGTTCTGCCCGCAATGTCAGAAGCGCCAGTCCGGTGGTTAGGGTTCCAGCCTGAGTTCGCGCAGACTTTTGGCCTTCCGAAAAGGTGAGTCCGTCTTATGCTTCGCGCCCGTATGGCATCCGAAAAATCCGATCAGCTTCGACGCGTTCTAGGCCTCGGCTTCGGTCTTGCAGTGAGCGTCGGCGGCACGATCGGCGTCGGTATTCTTCGGACACCTGGGCTGGTCGCGGAGCAGCTCCACTCGCCGTCGGCGATTCTTTTTTTCTGGATTGCCGGAGGGCTGTACACACTGCTTGGTGCGAGTTGTCTGACTGAGTTAGGCGTCATGCTGCCAGAAGCTGGAGGGTACTACGTTTATGCACGGCGCGCTTTTGGCAGCTCGACGGGATTCGCCGTGGGCTGGACCGACTGGCTCATGTATTGCTCGGTCTTAGCATATGTGTCGATTGCCATTTCCGAGTTCGTAGCGGTTCTAGGGCTGGTAATGAGCGGTACCGTTCGATTGCTCGCTGTTTCAATCCTTCTTGCTGTTGTGGTGTTGCAGTGGCTCGGAATTCGCATCAGTAGTCGGTTTCAAGAGCTGACCACCTCATTGAAATGCATCGCGTTTTTGACTCTCGTTGGCATCTGTTTCCTCGTGCCTACACATGTGGACTCCACGGCATTCGTCGTCCCTTCGATATCATTCAGCGGATTGATCATTGCCTTACAGGCGATTGTTATCACATACGGCGGTTGGCAAAGCCCCTTGTATTTCATGGAGGAAGATCGCGACCCGTCGCGCAATCTTCCGCGAACAATGATCGGCGGCGTCTTGTCGGTGATTGGGATTTACCTACTGGTCAACGTAGCGTTGTTAAAGGTGCTGCCTGTCTCGGAGCTTTCCAGCGCAACGCTGCCCGCGGCTGACGCTGCACAGGTTATCGCCGGCGGGCGCGGACGGGATCTCATCACAATATTGTCAGTGATTTCGCTGGTGCCTCTTTTAAATGCGGTCATGATGATGGGTACCCGCGTCATTTTCGCTATGGGACGCGACGGGCTCTTCTGGGCGCGCACTTCGACGGTGAATGCCGGTGGCACACCGGCCGCTGCTACATTCTTAACCACCGCCACTGCCGTCGGCCTTATTGTATCTGGAACATTCCAGCGACTGGTCGCGATGACGTCATTCTTTTTGGCGGCCAACTACTGCTTCGCTTGTCTCGCTCTCATTGTGCTGCGGCGCCGAGAACCTGAGTTGCCACGGCCCTATCGGGCGTGGGGATACCCATGGTCTGTTTGGGTCGTGATGATCGGTGGCGTGATCTTTTTGGTTGCAATGCTGGTCGGAGACCCGTTCAACGGGCTCGCGGCGCTTGCACTACTCGGCGTCGGTCTCATCGGACGCGCTGCGTTCACTCGCGGCGCTAGTCCTCCTTAAGACAATTCATTTCCGAGGTTTGCGTCCATCCGCAACATTTCGAGCAGGGTAAGTGCGTTTCGCGGAGCAGCGCCTTCGGCGTCATTGTCGAAATAAACATGCACGGCGCGATTCTCTTTTAGCCAGCGCTGAATGCGTGCAGCCCATTTTCTGAGGGCGGGCTTGCTGTAGTTTGATGCGTATTTCCGGGTGTGACCGTGCAGCCGGACGTAAACGAAATCTGTCGTGACTTCCTCCCACATTCGCCAGTCCGGCGCGTCGGACATGCACACCGCGACGGCGTACTTCCGCAGGCATTCGGCTACTTCATCATCGAACCAGGATTTATGGCGAAACTCGATTGCATGTCGGCTGCTTTTCCAATGTCGCAAGGTCTTTAGAAACTTCTCCAACCGCTCCGCGTCTTTTTTCAAAAAAGCTGGAAGCTGCCACACCACAGCGGCGAGCCGTTTGCCCAGGGGCGAGGCCGACTCGCGACAACGGATCACTGGTTCTTCGACATCGAGCAGCTTCTTGTTGTGCGTGACGTAACGGTGCCCTTTGATGGCGAACGGAAAATTGTCCGGCGTCTCATCGCGCCATTTTTTGAATGTGCTTTTCTCCTGAAGCCTGTAGAACGTGCCGTTGACCTCAATTCCGGTGAAACGTTCCGCGCAAAACCGGAGCCACCGCTTTTGCGGTGTTTCGGCATAGAAATCGTCGCGCCAGCTTTTGTAGTTCCAGCCGCTGGTGCCGATGTATGCTTTGCCGGGCATCATTGGTCCCTCTTAAGTTTCGCCGCGCGCCGCTGCTGCGCGCTTCTGAAAAATTCGTGCAACGAAGCAAGGCGATTAATGACAGCTCTCGCTTGGTCGCGAGTCAGCCAAAGAATGACTGGCCGCTAAACCATGGGCCGGAAACGGCCGACCACTTCCTGCAAGCGGCCAGTGATTTGGCCTAACGAACAGACTTCCGCCGCTTCGAGCAACATCGGAAAGCAATTCTCACCGCGTTCGACAACGTCGGCGAGTTTATCCAGCGCGCGGTTGGCTTTCCCGGCATTTTTCTTTTTAAATTTCGCCAGGCGATCAACCTGCAACTGCTGCTTCTTCCGCGGGGTGCGCGCCAATTTCACTTCCGGTATGTCGTCCGCACCGTTGCGATAGCGATTGAGTCCGATGATCGGACGAACGCCTTCGTAAATTTGCTGCTCATAACGATGAGCAGCGTTCTGGATCTGGCTGCGCTGATAGCGGTCCTCCACCGCTGCGAGCACTCCACCAAGTCGCTCGATCTCACGGAACTCGTCGAGGATGGCCGCTTCTACCGAGCGCTCGACGGCTTTCATCCCCGGCGAACCGCTCAACATATTCATGGTGTGTTTGAAAATGCCGGACTCTTCCAGCAAGATCGCCTGGCCGTGCGCGGCAAGCCGAATCCACTCTTCACTCGGCGTTGTGAACGGTTCGTCCGCGCTGTTTGAATGACACGAATTCGTCGCGTTCATGTAAGCGAGCATTAGCTCTGCCGCAGTGCGGGTGAGATTATTCTTGAATTCGGCTGCGATCAGCGAGCGACCGCTGGTCTGGGTATGCAATTTGCAAAGCTGCGCTCGCGGTCCTGCGCCAAACACATCCCGCATTCCGATTGCCCAGATACGCCGCGATACGCGAGCGAGCGCGATATATTCGACGTCGAGACCGCAATCGAGAAAAAACGAGAGGCGCGGCCCGAATTGATCCACCGGAATTCCGCGCGCTGCGAACATCTCCGCGTAGGCGAAACCATTCGAGAGCGTGTAAGCGGCTTGTTGCACCGGTGTCGAACCAGCTTCTCCAATGTGGTATCCACTGATCGAAATCGGATACCAGCGCGGCATTTCCCGTGTGGTGAACTCAACCATGTCGGTGAGAAAACGCAGGGATGCTTCGATCGGGAAAATCGTTTCGTTCTGTGCCTGGACTTCTTTGAAGATGTCCGCCTGAATTGTGCCGCGGAGCTTTGGAACAACTTTTGGGCCGAACCTGCGCTTCGCCGCCGCAATGTACATCGCCATGATGATCGGCGCCGGACCACTAATGGTCATCGACGCGGAAAAATTCGGTGAGCCGAGATCAAAACCATCGTAAAGCCTGACCATGTCCTCGACCGTGTCGATCGCCACGCCGCCCTCGCCGATTTTTCCGAACACGCCATCGGCGTCGCTGTCGATGCCATAAAGTGTAGGTCCATCGAAGGCGGTGCTGAGCCGGTGGGTGCGCTGATGCTGGGTCAGATAGTGAAAACGCTCGTTGGTATCCTCTGCGAGCATCAAGCCGGAGAACAAACGCGTCGGCTCTTCCTGTAGTGGCAGCCGTGCCGGCTGCTTTTTCAATCGATTTGCAGGCGACGCGCCTGCCTCTACAGGTTCGCCGTTCTTTTCGAAGCTTTCGACCTCGCGAATCGGTTCCAAATACATCTCGCGGTATGCGCCGTTCAGAAATGGAAATTCACCTGGTAATCCTTCAGCGAAAAGATAGCGCGCGATTTCGCCGGGCTCATCGATCTCGGGTAGCGCCAGGCGCGGCAACGGCAGTCCGGTTGGCGTCCGCGCGACGGGAATTTTCGCTTTGGTATCGTTCCAGCGCCCCAGCAGTTCGCGCCCAAATTTTTCATCGGTGCGCGCACGCTTCACCTGACCGAGAACGAACTTGTTGTACTTCTCGATCGACTCAACGACTTGTCCAAGTTTGCTCATGACTCCACCTTTACATTTCTGTCATTCCGAGCGAAGTCGAGGAATCTCTAATTGTTTCCTCACCTTCGAATTATCAAGAGATGTCTCGACTTCGCTCGACATGACAAGCGTGATTATTCGCCTCGCGAGATTAACCCAAATAATTCGTCTACGCCAGGATCGCGATGCCGTTTTGCCACTGTGTCAATCAGCCGCTGATTTCGCCGGTTTTGCTCCAGGCGTTGTTCGATTTCCGTGTGCGCAGTTCGGGCACGCTGAAGATCGCTTTTGTTCACCACTACGATGTCGGCAAGATCCAGCATCACGATTTTTTGGAGCTGCAGTCGGCTGCCGTAATCAGGGTTCATTACCAGCACCGTCTGATTGACGATTCCATTTTTTTGAAACGGCATCGCCTCCTGGCCAGTGCCCACCGTTTCAATGATCACGTGATCGAAATCCGACCGGGCGAGTAGCGCCAGACAATCCTGCGTGGCGGGCGAAAGGCCACCGGCCTGTCCGCGCGTCGCCATGCTGCGCATGAACACGCGATCATTTTGCGAATTGATCATCGTGGCTCGATCGCCAAGTAATGCTCCTTCCCCAATCACGCTTGGATCGTGCGACAAAATCGCGATCCTTCCCTTCGGATTCTGATTCAAAAAACGTAGTACCAGTTCGTCAATCAACGTCGTTTTGCCAGCGCCACCTGGGCCGGTAAAGCCAATGACGTTTGTATTGCGGATCGCCCGCCGCGGCGGGTGAACTCCTTGCGGATTGCGGATTTTTGATTTGGCGTTGCGCGTTGGGCGTTTTCGTCTGGCAGCATAAGCGTCCTCAATATCGGTCAGCTTGTGGGCCAGTTCCTGGTCAGGCGATTTGGCGCGCGACCTTTTCCCACGCGGCCTTCCGTAGTGCTGGCGGACATAATCGGTCATTTCAGCGAGTGAAGTGCCAGCAAAGAAGATGTTGTCCACGCCTTTGCGCTTCATGGCTGTAGCGTCTTCATGCGTAATCGTTCCGCCACCACCGCCAAAGACTTTGATGTCGTTCGCTCCGCGTTTTCGCAAAAGGCTAACGACTTCTGCAAAGAACTCGATGTGGCCGCCGTTGTAACTGGAGATGCCGATGGCGCGCACGTCCTCCTGGATTGCAGCGCGTACGATATCGCCTACCGAGCGATGATAGCCAAGGTAAATGACTTCAATCCCGTGCCGGATGAATTCCAGGTTAATCGTGTTGATCGCGCTGTCATGCCCGTCGCAAATCGGAACGGCTGTCAAAATTCGAATGGGTGAAGGCATCGGAAAAATCTAGCGTTGAACCGTTAAATCGTTAAATCGTTAAATCGTCAAATGCCTGATCCACTCGATTTCAATGGCAAAGTGACTCTCGTCACCGGTAGCTCGCGCGGGATTGGGGCGGAGATGATCAAGGCGTTTGGTCAATGCGGGGCGCAATGTGTGGTGAATTATGTGGCCGACGCCCAGGGACAAAATAAGACCGATGCCACCAATGTAGCCAGCGAACTCAATGAGCCGCTGGTGATTGAGTGCGACGTGACGCAACCGACGCAGGTCGAGGCCATGATGAAGCAAATACAAGATCGCCATGGTGGGCTGGACATTCTCGTCAACAATTCCGGTATCATCAGCGATCGCACGATTAAAAAAATGTCAGTGGAGGATTTTGAGAGTGTGGTGCGCGTAAATCTCACCGGCACATTCACGGTCACGCAAAAGGCTGCCGCTGTTCTGCGAAATGGCGGGCGGATCATTAACATGTCGTCGGTCAGTGGGCAGCTCGGATTATTTGGCCAGGCAAATTATTCTTCGAGCAAAGCCGCGATCATTGCACTCACGAAAGTTTCGGCGCGGGAGTTTGCGCGTCAGAACATCACGGTGAACGCCATCGCGCCTGGTTTCATCGACGTCGGCATGAGCAAAGGCATGCCTGACGAAGTGACGCAAGGTTTCATAAAGCAAGTTCCACTCGGCCGTCTCGGTGATGTTAGCGAAATTGTAAACGCGGCTCTGTTTCTCGCCTCTCCGATGGCTTCATACATCACCGGACATGTCTTGAACGTAAACGGCGGTTTCTACATGGGCTGATCCGGTTTCGCCAAGCCGGACTTCGCGGCAGCTTACAGCGTAGAAGCGGCTACAACCAGACAGCCATTAATCCAGTTTTTGCACGAGCAGCCAGACCAGGGCCGAGAGCATCGCCGCAAAAGTCGATAGCACGAACGTGGCGCGCTTCGTCTGACGTATTTTGAAGGCGGGTTTGGGGATGTCGTCGTGGATATGGCTTGCCTCGAACAGCTTCATCAGCGCAAACGCGACGATGAAACCGACCGCGGCCCATTTCAGGCATCCCAGAAACATGTCAAGCATTCCGCCCCGATTCTAGCGCAGGCTCCCGCCGCTCTCAACTGGCGAAAGTCCGCCATTCGGACGGACTCGTCCTCTGGCGAGCTTTCGAATTCAACCGCCCGTACCTCGCCCGAGGCATTGCTATTCCCCGGTGTAGTGGGATTCGAAGGCACGGCGGTTTTTACTGTTTTCCATGCCGAAAATCGGCTGCCCTTGAAAATGCGTTGACTGTAATCCGGCGATTTGTTAACGCTCGCCTCTATGACCAAAAGATTTTTTGCTTTCGTTTTTGCAATAGGATTTGCCAGTTCTTGCGCTGTGCAAGCGCAATCGCCAACCCCGGGCGAGTCGCCCGCAGGAGCACCGGCAAAACATCGCACGCACAAGAAAGCTCAAACGACGGCGTCACCAGGCGAAACCGCCGCATCTTCTTCGCCTGCTGCTGCACCGGCTTCTTCACCAACAGCCAAGCGCGGTCGCAAAAAAGCTGAGGCCGGCACAGCAGCCAGTCCGGCTGCTTCACCTGCTGCGTCACCCGCCGCCACGCCCAAAAAAGGCGCCCGCAAAAAGCCAGAGGCGGCAACGAGTCCTTCACCGTCGCCTGCCAAATTCTCGCTTGGCGAGCTATTCAAGCCGAAAAGTTCCGCTGCAACCAGTCCGGCGGCAGTCAGCCATGCCACTGCAAAGATTACTGACGCCGCAGCAGGTAATCCGCCGGCACCCGGCGGTGGCCACGGTCGCGTGTGGGTTAACACCGATTCGCATGTGTACCACAAGGAGGGGTCGCGTTATTACGGCACGACCAGGAAGGGCAAATACATGACCGAAGCCGAGGCGGTCAAAGAAGGAAACCGGGCTGCAGGCAAGGGCGAATAAACTGGAGAGAAACTACCCGGTTCCTGTAGTGGCAGCCGTGCCAGCTGCAAGATTGTGCGTTGACGCAGGCGACACGCCTGCCACTACGGCCGGTTTGCTCTAGCACCGACTGAGTTTTCTTTCCGTCAGCGCTCGCTCAGGCTTTGCAGCGCGTCAGCTAATGTTTCGAATGTAGCGATTTGGATTTCGGGGCCGTAATGAAATTGTGACAGAATATTGAGACCGATATCTTTGTGTGGATCGGGCATCACTCGCGTAACGGAGGAGACTCCTTTTTCAGCAAGCGCGTCCATGATCCTGGCAACGTGAGGTGCAGCGGCTGGATCCATTGATTCCAACCACCGGAAATCAGCGAGAACGCGGAAGCCAGGCGCAACATCGTGCAAAAGCTCGCGAATCCGTTGCGCTACCCGCTTCGCCTCTTCCGCCGTAACTCGTTGCAGAGCGCTGATCACCAGAAGGCGTTTCGATCGATCGATCTCAACCGAATACATTCTTTGTGATCACACGGTGCGGTCGATGCCGCAAGTGCCTCTCATTCGGTAGATTCCTGCTTTGTCCCTGTATTCGGGATGTGACGACGGTAAGACTACCGGTAACAACCAGCTGCACAGAACGTGTTAGGTTGTCGCTAATAGGTTTTGCTTCTTTATTCTTCTCGTGACGACGACAGATATCACCGTTTGGATCATCTCTGCGCTTCTGGCGATCGGTATTGGCTTTAGCAAGTATGCAAAATGGAGAACGCGCAACAAGCTAGTGCGCGACCTGGTAGCCATGGATCCGGAACGCCGTGAAAAAGTTCTTAGCCGTATGAGTCCTGAACTTGCCATGGAAGCCCGGCAGGAACTAATGCGCCGATTTCACATAAGCTGATTCGCCGTCCACCCTGTTTGGATTCGCATTTCTAACTTGTCCTGAATTTTTCGATGTCGTCCGCGCGTTTCGAAATGGTCATTCCTGTGCTGCCCGGTGATATCGACGAGCAAAACCACGTAAACAACACTGTTTACTTGCGATGGGTCCAGGACATTGCGACTGCGCACTGGCGGGCTGTTGCCAGTCCGAAAGCGCAGAAGTCCATCGGTTGGGTGGTGTTGCGACACGAGATAGACTACAAAGGACCCGCCACGCTCGGCGACGAAGTAGTGTTGAGTACCTGGGTCGGTCAAGCGACTCGACTGACGTTTGAACGATTCACCGAGATCCGCCGCAACAGCGACGGCCAGCTCTTGTCCCAGGCTCGGACTCTCTGGTGTCCGATAGACGCGCAAACCGGCCGGCCGGTCCGCGTATCGGCGGACGTGCGCGCGCAGTTCTCAATCTGAATTGGATTTCGATTAGTTGATCATTCAGCGTTGAGCGTGGAGCGTTGGGCGTTGGAAGTTTCATCTCCTGATTCACGGCCAGTCATCGCTTGTTATTGCGCAACATTTCTGAAGCCAGAAATGCTGCATATCTATCGACAGATCACGGCCCTGGAACGATGCCGTCCCGTAGTGATTGCGCAGAAGCGCGAACAACCCGGGCGTTTCCCGTTTGAGCCAATTTACATCGTTCCCAAGCCGGCGACGCATTTCCTGCGCCGCTTTTGGTTCAGGCAAATGCGTGACGTGCCATGGCAGATTTCGCACAGGGAGCTGCGCGCGTTACAAACCATTTTGGACAAGACCGCCGCCAGCCTGTTGCACATTTACTTTGGCCAGATCGCCGTTCATCTGCTGCCGTTGATTCGCTCATGGAAGAAACCGTCGATTGTTTCTTTTCACGGCGCCGATGTGACGGTCGATATGAACAAGCCGGCATATCGCGAAGCCACGCGCCAAATGCTCGACGCAGTCAAATTGGTCCTTGTTCGTTCCGATTCGCTGCGTCGCGCGGTCATTGATCTGGGCTGTGACGAAAGAAAAATCGAGATCCAACGAACCGGGATCCCGCTGGACGAATTTCCTTTTCGTGAACGAAACTTCGTTACGGCGGAGACCGGATGGCGATTTGTCCAGGCTGGTCGCCTGATAGAAAAGAAAGGTCTGCCGATCACGCTTCGCGCTTTTGCACTTTTCCTGGGCCAACATCCAAGTGCAAACCTAACGATTGCTGGCGAAGGGCCGTTGCTCGGCGAACTTCAGAAGTTGGCGGATGAACTCAATATCGACCATCGCGTTTCATTCACAGGTTTCGTTTCGCAGGAGCAACTCCGCGAAATCTATGATGAATCGCATATTTTTGTACATCCGAGCCAGACTGGACATGATGGCAATCAGGAAGGCATTCCAAATTCAATATTGGAAGCAATGGCCAGCGGCCTTCCGGTGTTTGCTACTCATCATGGAGGCATTCCCGAGGCAATCGAGAACGGCGTTTCCGGCGTGCTCGTACCGGAGCGCGATCATGAAAAATTGGCGGCCGCGCTTCTCGATGCAGTGAAAGATCCCGGGTTTCTTTCGAGGACGGCGCTAAGCGGCGCCGGGTTCGTTCGAAAAAATTTCGATCTGCGCGCGCAAGCGCAACGGCTGGAAGATACTTATCTGAAGGTAGTTGGTCGGGGCGAATGACCTCAATCGCCCAAGCGGTTCCTGGCTATTTCTCGATAATGATGCGGCTGGACTTATCCGGTCGTGCGAAATAGAGGTGCTAATATGAATTCGTTCCAAACTTCATTCATTGTGCTGATATTTTTGTTAGCGGCCGGCTTCAGCGCGCATTCCCAAACTCCGGCAGAAAAAACGTCGGCACCCCTGAAAGCTGTCGCGGTGCTTCATCCATCGGCTGGCAGTAAAGTCAGCGGTACGGTTACCTTCACCGAAGAAGCCGATGGGGTGCAGATCCGCGCAGAAATCACCGGCCTGACTCCTGGCAATCACGGATTTCATGTCCATGAGTTCGGTGATTGCAGCGCAGCCGATGCGAGTTCGGCTGGCGCTCATTTTAATCCGACCCACAAACCCCATGCAGGACCCGATACACCCGAACGGCATGTGGGCGATATGGGAAATGTGCAGGCGGACGATTCTGGAAAGGCAACGCTGAAATATGTGGACCATCAAATCTCGCTCACGAACGATGAACGGTCGGTGATCGGACGTTCCGTTGTCGTTCACGAGAAGGCGGACGATCTCAAATCCCAGCCGTCTGGCGACTCCGGCGCGCGCATTGCATGTGGCGTTATCGGTCGGGCAAAAAGCCAGTGATGGCAATTGTGCCGGTGCGTCTGTCCGTTCCTGTAATTGATCAATTATGGTCCCCGAAACTCTTGGTTAAATCTCTTTGCTCGACAGCGCACTTATTATTTGATCAAATTGCAAAAAACCACTGCCGCCCACGCCTATGCCACGAATAGCCAAAACTGAATTGTCGCCGGATAACGGCTGCGTCATCGACATGAAATGGAAGATTGGTCCGCTGAGTTATCACGCTTCCGCGGCTGGGAAGGAGCCCGTACCGCTCGCGACGCAATCAACCCGTCTGCCGGAAATCGTGCTGTACGATCACGTCGGGTTCAAAGGCGCATACGCCCGCACCAACTTGAGTTTCAATTACGTCGGCGATTTTTGGAACGACCGCATCAGTTGTCTCATCGTGGTGAGCGGCGTGTGGCGATTTTACCGGGACGACTACTACAAGGGGCCTTACTGGGATCTCGGTCCAGGTTACTACGAAAGTTTTTTCGCCGAAAAAGGTCCAGACGACGTCGTCAGCTCCTTTCAGTGCATCGCGCTGACGTAACGAGGCGACCGGTTGGGCCGAATTATTCCGCCTAATTCTCGTTAACTCCTATGCCGCGTTCGAAGCGTACTAACCAGACGCTGTACCGCGCTGAAGAACTTCTGCGGCGCAGCCCCAGGAAAGCGTGAAGCCGGCCCCACCGTGGCCGTAGTTGTGAACGACGGTCCGGCCGTCGTGTAAGCGAGCGCGCTCGATGCGAACCCCTGATTTGCGGAATGGGCGCAGCCCAACGCGTTCCGTGAGAACATTCGGTTTCTCGATTTCTAAGGTCCGGCTACACTCAGCGACGATTCGCGCGGTTGTTGCGGAATCAACAGCATGATCGTCGCTGACATCGTTTGTCCCTCCGAAGACACAATCGTGCGTACGCGGGATTACGTACATGAATGGGGCGTCATCACAAACGACGGCGTATGAAAGACCTTTGATCCTCGGCACAATCGCGACCTGGCCACGGTGTGGCTCAAGATGGGTATCGTGGACGAGTTCGCGGGCGCCGATTCCAGCGCAGTTAATCACGAGATCGTACTTTGGATCGACATCTTCGAGTTTTTCGAAACAAACGTTTTCGGTGGTTTGACCGTCAGCTTTCAAAAACCGGTTCGCCAGGTAATCGAGGTAAATGGTTGTGTCCATCAGCGGAACATCCAGCGAGAATCCGCTCTGAAAATCTTGTGGCCGCCTCGCTGTGTCGAGGCGCTTCCCGCGCGATCCATCCGCACTGCGACACAGCGCCGTGGCTACATCAGAAAGTCGGTGCGCGCCGAGCGGGATCGCCCAATCTGGAATCTCAATTTCTTTAGTGCGGGAAAATTGGCGGAGCTCGATGATGGAAACGCCGCTATTGGAATTGCGAGCGAGTTCGATAAGCGTTTGGTAGGTCTCGAGCGCCCAGGGGATGGCTTTGTCAGCCGGCTCCACATCGTAAGGGAACCAAAGCGCCGCAGCGACTGCTGAGGTTGTTTGCTGCCCGATTTCTCTGGCGAAGATCGTTGTGTGGTGCCCGCGCTCGGCGAACACGACACCGCAGGTGAGGCCGGAAACGCCGGCACCCACGATTGCTACTCGATGCTTCATTGGAATCATCTACGTGCAATGGACCGCAGCGTCATATAAAATGGCGGGCGATGGGCTCTTTAAACCGAGATGGACTGACCGAGAAGGTGCTCGCGGGCGAACGAATTTCGACGGACGAGGCGCTCGAATTATATCGGCTGCCGCTGGAAGAGGTGGGAGCGCTGGCCAACGCGAGGCGCGATTTGGCCAAGAGTAAAAGCTACAATGGCCGTGGCTGTGAGATCGTAACCTACATCATCGATCGGAACATCAACTACACGAACGTCTGCAACGTCTACTGCAAGTTTTGCGCGTTTTATCGAACGGAGAAGGACGAGGATCATTATGTCCTTTCGTTCGAGCAGATCGATCAGAAGCTCGACGAACTTTCCTCCGTTGGCGGGGTTCAAATTCTGATGCAAGGCGGACATCATCCGAAATTGCAGTTCGAATGGTATATCGATCTGCTGCGTCACATCCGGGAAAAATATCCGCACATCAATATTCACGGATTCAGTCCGCCGGAATTTCAGCATTTCGCGGAGATCTTCCGAATGCCGTTGCACGAAGTGATTTCGGAATTTAAGAAGGCTGGACTTGGATCGATTCCGGGCGGCGGCGGCGAAATTCTCGTCGATCAGGTGCGGAGGAAAATTTCTCCGTTGAAAATTAACAGCGATCAATGGTTGGAGGTCATGCAAGCAGCGCACGAACTCGGATTGAAATCGAGTGCGACGATGATGTTTGGACACGTAGAAACCATCGAAGACCGGGTCGAACATTTACGGCGCATTCGCGATCAGCAGGATCGCAGCGGTGGATTTACGGCGTTCATCTGCTGGACGTTTCAGCCGCAGCATACCGTCTTGAAGACCCAATACCCGACCGGGGTGGCCGAATATTTGCGAACGCAGGCACTCGCCCGCATTTTTTTGGATAACATTGACAATATACAAAGCTCCTGGGTAACGCAGGGTCCGGAGATCGGCCAGATCGCGCTTAGGTATGGTGCGAACGATTTCGGATCGGTGATGATGGAGGAGAATGTTGTCAGCAGCGCGGGAACCACGTTTCGATTAGATGCCAGGCAAATTGAATCCCTTATTCACGACGCTGGCTACGAACCGCGCCGTCGAAATAATTGGTATGAACTTTTGAATTGAAAGAACCTACCCCGATGGGGCAAACTGACCGCCTCTGTGAGAAATCTCGCCTTGACGACTGACGCCTTCTTTCCGATATAGCGGCCTGTCCTGCGTGGGCTCGCTTACGCGGGGCCGCGCTTCTTAACCTATGAGATATTTTTCTGGATGGATGCGCCCCCCGCCTTTTGCAGTTTGGGCCGCTTCGATTTGCGCACTACTTGGTGCCACAGTCGTGCGGGCGCAGGCACCACAGGCGGCGCCGCAGGGACCTCCAGTCGTCCGCTCGATTGACGTGGAATACACAGGCCCAGGCACTGTAAGCAAAGAACGAATTCTCGCACAAATGCGGACCAGAGTGGGCCAACCGTATTCCAACGAGGTAGTCGAGCAGGATATCGCAGCTCTCTACAAGACCGGTTCGATCCAAAATGTTCGCATTTTTGCTCAGCCGCAAGGCGATGGATTAAAGGTGATTGTTGCTGTGCAAACGCGTTCGATTCTGCGCGAGATCGTAATCGACGGTGCCGAACGCGTGAAAGCACAAAGACTGCGCAAAGAAATCAAACTAAGACTGAACCAACCGGTCAACGAACAGCAACTGGAAGAAGCCCGGCAGAAAATCATCGAAGTCTATCAAGGACGCGGCTTTACTGACGTCAGCGTTGAATTTCGAATAGATCCAATTGACGAGAAACGGGGAACATCCCGTGTCGTTTACACTGTCAATGAAGGAGTCAAAGGCGCAGTGCGCCGGATTAACTTCGAAGGAAACACTCATTTTAGCGAAAGGGTGCTGCGCAAGCAGATGAAGACGCGCGCCAAGACCCCCATTTCCTTCGTGGATAAATCCGGCCGCTTCGATGATGTGCAGTTGCAACAGGATCTCGACAAGATCCGCGAATTTTACCAGGACCACGGCTACATCGACGTCGAGGTAAGAGACGTGCGCAGGGAGCGGACGGAGAAGGGCCCCTTGATTCTCACCATTGTGATCGTTGAAGGTCAGCAGTATCACGTGCGCAAGCTGCTCATTACAGGTTTCCAGAATACGACGGAGCAAAAGATCCGTGCGTTGCTAAAAATGAAGGAAGGCAGTGTCTATTCGCCCAAGCAATTGCGCGATGATGCCAAGGCAGTGGCCGATGCCTACGGCAGTGGCGGCTACGTCGATCTCGTGGTGCAACCAGAGGGCACGCCGGCCGGTCCTGCTTTGATCGATGTGCACTATAATGTAGAGGAAGGCGTTCGCTCCTTCGTCAATCGGGTCAACATCGAGGGGAACACTCGCACCAAGGACAAAGTCATCCGGCGCGAAGTTCTTGTTGCGCCTGGCGACGTCTTTAACACCGTGCGCGTCGATATCACCAAGAAACGTCTCGAGAACCTGGGATATTTTGCAAAAGTCGAGACTTATCCCGAAGAGACCGACATTCCCGGGCGCAAGGATCTCACCATCCTGGTGCAGGAAAAGCGGACCGGTTCGCTTAGCTTCGGCGGCGGGTACAGCACAGTCGATGCGCTGGTTGGATTCGCGGAACTCACGCAAGGCAATTTCGACCTGTTCAACTGGCCTTCATTTACCGGTGGAGGCCAAAAATTCAGGCTACGCATCCAGTACGGCACACAACGAAAGGACTTCGTTCTCTCCCTGACCGAACCGTACTTCCTCGATCGGCGATTGTCCTTGAATGGCCAGGTCTTTTATACGGAGGCAAACTATTTGAGCGCCGAGTATAACCAGCGCAATTACGGGTTTGCGACGGAACTGCGCAAGCCGCTCAATACATATACATACGCAACGTTGGGATACTCGCTGCAGGAGATCGACATTTTTGATGTGGCCGGTAACGCATCTGAGTTCATTCAGTCGCAGAAGGGTTCGTTCAGCGAGAGCAAGATTTTCGGCAGCGTTGTGTTCGACTCGCGCGATAATCCCTTGCTTTCACGCCGGGGACGACGCGTCACCTTTTCGCCTTATATCGCAGGCGGCTTTCTTGGAGGCGACACTCAGGTTTACGGATTGGACCTCGAAGCAGCGCAATATTTTCGCCTTCCGTGGGACACAATTCTGGTGGTTAACGGCGAAGTCGCCGTCGCCAGCCAGTGGGGAGACGGGAGTGACGTACCCATCTTTGAGCGGCTTTATCTTGGCGGCTCTAATAACTTGCGCGGATTTCCATATCGCGAAGTTGGCCCGCAGGATGAAAATGGCGAACCGGTCGGTGGAAAGTCAATGTGGCGCACGACGATTGAATGGACTTTCCCAATCATTCAAAAAGCGCGTGGAGCAGTTTTTTACGATACCGGCTTTGTTAATAGCGATCAGTGGTCCTTCGGCTTCAACCATATCGCCTCGGACATTGGTGTTGGGCTCCGCCTTGATCTGCCGATCGGCCCGTTGCGCCTCGATTATGGATATCCCATACAGCGCGACGGATATAACGGTGGCGGTCATTTCAACTTCAATGTGGGTTATCAATTTTGAACGAATATATGTGGTTGCAGTCTAACGCGATTCCTAGCACTGTATCCTCCATTTTATGAAAAAGTCCCTGTCTACAATGCTTGCATTAGCGCTGGTCTTTCCGATTGCGGCCCTTGCACAAGGCACAATGAAAATCGGAACGGTTGATATGCAGCGCGCTTTCAAGGAATACAACAAGACCAAGGAAGCCGAAGTAAAAATCAATGATGCCAAAAATTCCGCCAAGAAAGAATACGATGATCGAGCGGAGTCTTACAAAAAGGCGCTGGATGAAATCAACAATCTGAACAAGCAGCTGGAGTCGCCGGCGCTGAGCGCGGATAAGAAGACTCAAACGGCAAAGGAACGGGATGACAAGATTGCCAACATCAAAAACATGGAGCGTGAGATCAGCGATTTCCGTCAAACTCGCGAACGGCAGCTACAGGAACAGTTGATGCGTGTGCGAGAAGGAATCGTAAAGGAAATCACCGATGTCGTGATGGAGAAGGTCAAAGCGAATCATTTCGACCTGGTGCTCGATAAGTCGGGCATGAGCATCAACGGCGTCCCATTCCTGTTGTATGCGCCGGACAATGTCGATTTTACGAATGACATCATCGCCGTGCTCAACAAGCCAGGACGCGCTGCGAGTTCAACTGCGAGAGCGAATCCATCCGCCACTCCGGCAAAAGCTGCGAAGCCTTAAGATTTAAATTCGACAATTCGGAAATACACGCGAGCTAAATTCGCGTGTATTTTTTTCGTACGAATGAAAAGCAGCGACCCACGTGAAAGGGAAAGGATTGGTGGGCGGTTGCGGTCTGCGCAAATATGGCTTGCTATCGGACCCCGAATCCTGCCTGCGATTTTGGCTTTTCTCGCGTTCTGCTCCAGCTCGCTCGCCGAGAATTGGGAGGCGACACTGAGCAAGGAGCCGATTGGAAATTTTCCGGAGATGCGTCCCTTGCGCGCCTCCTATCGCTTCGGGTGGTCTGGGCTTACGGCTGCTACTGGAGATGTTCATTTTACGAAGCCATTTGAAAACCAGTTTCAACTCGACGGAACGGGTCGAACCATTGGCTTTGTTCGGGCGTTGTGGAAATTGGATGTGAGCTATCGGGCGATCGCCAGTGCCGAGACACTGCGGCCAATCGAAACCCAGCAAATCGAGAATTATCGATCAAAGAAAATTGTCACCCATCTCAGGTTCACAAATAACGGGGTAACTCGCGCGAGAAAAGAGGGGAAAGGCGCAGCGGAAGCGAAGACTCGCCAGTTCAATTTTCCCAACCTGTTCGATTTATTTTCGGCCATGCTTTATTTGCGCAGTCAACCGCTCAAGGAGCGCACCGTTTACCGTGTCGTGGCCTATCCCGCAACGAACGCTTACCTTGCCACCGTCAC
Organism: uncultured Verrucomicrobiae bacterium; assembly: GCA_963836455.1. Taxonomy (GTDB): domain Bacteria; phylum Verrucomicrobiota; class Verrucomicrobiia; order Chthoniobacterales; family UBA10450; genus Udaeobacter. The sequence continues at coordinate 35,514 of CAWIJH010000002.1, read as the reverse complement.
AGTAATTGGCCGGGAAAAAATTTCAGTGCACGCTGGGAGTTACAGCGCAATCAAACTCGATTTGCGGCTCAAACGGATTGGCAAGCAGCGCCAATTAGAGCCGCACCGGAAATTTCGTGGCGCCACGATCTGGGTGTCGGATGATCCCGAACGACTGCTGCTTCGCATTGAAGCGCAGGTCTTTGTCGGCACAGTCTTTGCCGAACTGCAATCAGTTAGCTTCGACAATCCTAAATAGCACATACGCCGTCGTCCCGGCGCGGCCACAAGTTTGCGCGACGTTACTCCGGAACCAATTCACCGCGAGGCGGAGGACCGGGCGGAGGGCGCCAGCGTCTGCGCGCGGGATCGTAAAATGGTTGGTGCGGATGCGGTAGCAAGCGAAGTGCGGCGAGCGTTTGCAGGTCAAGCTGGCCTGTTACCGGGAGCTTAGTGCGTGCTTGATACGCTCGGAGGGAAAGTTCCATTGCCGGTCCATAGACGCCGTTGACTTCCTCGTGATAAAAGCCGCGTCGCGCCAGTGCGATTTGGGCAGCAACTATCACGTTACGTTGCACTTCAGGCGGCGCTGCTTCAAAAGGCGTTCGCGCAAGCACTCCTGCCCCCGAAGTAGACGGGGCGGCAGGGTTGGAGGGATACACTTGTTGATCTTGCGGCGCATTCGTAAAAGGCTGGATGGGTACGGGTGTCGCATTTGCTCTTTCGATGGGGGATTGCTCACCTGACTTCGGCGCGAACGGACCGGGTGAGGCAGACTTTGCCGGTGGTTGCGCGGACGCAGAAGAGTTCATTCGGAGTGATTCAAGCGTTTCGTTGTTGAGCTCGCCGTTTACCTGCAGTCCATTGCGAATTTGATAGCGGCGAATGGCCGCGGTTAAATCCGCATTCTTCTCACCTGTGATCTCACCGTAATAGAAGCCTTGATTCTTCAAAGCTTGCTGGACGCTTTCAACCACTTGATCCGCTCGCGCCAGCACAAGTGACCCGATGAAGATCAGCACAGTGATCTTGGCCTTCATTGCGATGTTATTTTGACGTCCTCGCTTTTTTGCTTATTCAGCGTTTCCCCGGATCTGTCACCGCCAATGTTGGCTTACGGTGACTCATCGCGTCGCGATATTGCAAAACGCCGTCAGCAACGGCTGCGGCGATCTGGTCGCGGTAATCTTCACTCGCAAGTTTGGAAATGTCCTCTTTGTTGGTGAGAAATCCTCCTTCGATTAACACGGCAGGAGAAGTCACGTTTGCGATCACAAAAAATTGTCCGGATTGTGTGCCTCGATTGATCGCCCGCGTGCGGGCTACCAGCGCTTCCTGAATGAATCCTGCGAGCCTTTGACTTTCAGGATTCGGCGAATTGGAAAGCGGTCGCCACACAAAAGGCAGCCACGAAGCCAGAGAGGAACTCGAAACGATTTGATGCGAGGCGTAGTAGGTCTCTACTCCACTGGCGACCGGCTTGTTGTCCTCGTTGAAGTGAATGCTGACGAAAATGCAATTTGTAATTCGATTCGCGAACGCTGCGCGATCTGCCAGAGAAACGTAAGTATCTCCCAGGCGCGTCATCAATGTCGCGATTCCTTCCGAGTCGAGCAGCCGATCGATCCGTCGCGCCACGTCCAGAGTGAGATCTTTTTCAAGTAATCCTCCGCACATGGCACCTGAATCCTGTCCGCCATGGCCGGGATCAAGTATGACTACTGCGAACGGACCGGATGCAGCCGAAGGCGCTGCTGACCTCTGCTCTGTGGCCGCCGACTTAACTCTTTTCGTCTGTTGCAACTGCATCCAGACGAAAGACGCCATCATCAGCAACAAACCCGAGAGAGCCAGAATATTCCGAAGCGTTTTCACTTGTGACCTCCGGACGGTGATTTTGCCTCATATATCAATCGCGAAGCAAGGGACGTAATTCCTTGTCTGACAACGAACGATAACGGATTGCCCTGCCAGCGTCACGCTCAAGCAATGCAGCTTCGATTCCAGCAATGGCGAGCTGTTCCTCTCGATGTTTCGCAACGGCGGTGCGTTCTGGTTGTTCTTTTGCATCACTGGTTTGTAAAGTCATATGCCCGATGCTCCATGCATCGAGCGCGGAGTTGAGCGTCGTTTCAAAATCGGCATTCGGCGCGTGCTGAGTTGCCAGAAATGCTTCCATTAGATCTCTGGATTGCTGTGTCCCGCTGAGTGCGGCGAAGTCCTGCTGCGCTTGCGCGTAGGTCGCGCCATTGGTCGCGATTTCTCCATCGTATTCTATTCGAACAAACAGATCCTCCTCGGGTCGTTCTCCGATCTCCGCGAAGAGCATTCGTGCCAGGTACGGTGCTCCGTAAACCTGTTCAAACGCGGCCTTCATTACCGGACTGAGCGAGTAATGTACCAGCCGCCGCAATGAAACATCTGTCGCCGACCGGGTGAAGCCCTCCGTGCTGGCCGATTCGATAGCGGCCATTCGCAACCGCTCGATGTCTCCGGGGTGGCCTATCGCACCCATGGCAATTCGGTTATAGATCTCGAAAATCTTCTGACGCGTCTGACTCATGGTCAGAAACAAAATGCCATCCCGATAACCTAGCGCCGCGATCGGACTTCCTGGAGCAAGCTGCGCTTCGATGTACTCGCGCCGGTTGGCAATCGCCTCGACCCAACGATACGGTTCTTCAATCATGCGACCGTTTCCTTGAACACCGCGGCAATTTTGCTTTCCGGCAAGGTCACGATGCCTTCGCGCGATACGATCTTGATCAGCGGATAAATTTTTCCGCCGCGATCTACGCCGCCTGTCGATGTATCCGATTCCGCAGCGGTATCCAATGCACGCAACGCAATCGATACCGCTTCGTCTTCGCCCAACTCGTGCAATGGTTTCGTGCCCCAGTTGTTTTCGTAATAAAGAATGCCGCGCACGGCCGGCGATCCCGATCCCGTTGCCGCGTAATCGGTCACTTCAAATTGGGCCCCCATCGCATCGTAAAAATAAAGGCGGGCCTCGGGCTTCGGATGAAAATCGTAGGTTGCGAAAATCGGCACCACGACCCCAACGCCCTGCATGACGAACCCGAAATTGTCACGCAGCAGCTTGGATAGAGCGCGGACTTTGCCGTCGACGCTCATTTCCTGCAGTTGCGTTCGCCGAAAATATTGGAACGAATGTTCGAGCACACGCGCCATTTCCCACGCTGTCGCCGGCACGCCGGCAATCGCCATAATCGAGTGCCGGTCGATTTCCAAAACCTTGTCCGCGCGATCGTACACAACCGTGTTGCCAGCAGTCGCGCGGCGGTCGCCTGCCACCAGCACGCCGCCCGAGAATTTGAAAGCGAGAATTGTGGTTGCCTCCGTTGGTTGCCACGCTTTCGGAGGCGTTCCCGCTTGTGAGAGGGAATTCGCAGCCGCCGGAGCTAGCAACCCTTTGCCCCGCAGCAGCGCAGGGAAATCACCGGCTGCGCCAGAGAAATTCTGGTCAAACTCCACCGGGGAGCGCTCCATTATTGGCCGGTGCGCTGGCGATAGCGCTTGGATTGATTGGGATCCACCTTGCGCATTTTTTTTAAAAGATCCTTAGTGTCCGGCCGTGAAACATCCGGTGAACGTGGACCTCCACCATCGCCTTGTTTGGGACCCCACGGAGCCGGTTCCGCCGGTTTCTGAGTGCGCTCAGGCATAAAAAAATCTAAGAGCAAATATTGGAAAGGCAAGCTGCACGCTTTCCGTCGTTAAAAAGTTGAACGGTTGAACCGTTAAAAAGGTTAAAGCCGAACTCCGTCTAAGGGTTGCAACCAATTACGAATCGCGCTTCCTTTTTGATGACGCTTGCCAGACAAATCTGCTGATGGCAAAGTTTTGCTCCGATGAAGCTCGGATTGATTTTTTGCACGACATTCCTTGTCGGGTTGATTTGCGTTGCGTCTGCTCAAACGCCAGCGCCGAATTCTCGCAAATCAGATGATAATGCTCAACTTGAAGCGCTGGCGAAAAAGATAGACGAACAAAACGCCAAGATCGACGCGCTTTCTCAGGAGATCCTCAAGCTGGAACAGCAAATCGCGCATATGCGTCCGGGCGTAATGATCGGAGAAAGTACGCCTTCGACAACTACGCCTGCCGCTGACGCCGGGGCTCAGATGCATCCGGCCGGCGGGAACACGCATATCGTCGCACGTGGCGAGACACTCACTTCCATCTCGAAAATGTACAAAGTGACTGTGGACGAACTGCAAAACGCCAATCATATCGAAGATGGCCGTAAACTGCAGGCTGGACAGACCATCATTATCCCGGCTGCGTCGCCGGCGCCTTCCAGTTCGCCATCGCCAACAGAGTGATGCCAGCCCCGTGAATCAAAGTTGGTTTCTGCGCAAGCACGAAGATGGAAGCACCTTCGGTCCGGTGCGTTTTGATCAAATCGCGCGCTGGGCGGCGGCGGCGCAGATCGCACCGCACGATACGCTTTCTAACGATCGGCAGACCTGGGTCAAAGCGCCGATGCTGGCTCAGCTCGGTATGGACTGGTTGGTGGAGCTCACGAGCGAGCATTTTTACGGACCGACAACCCTCGGCGCTCTTCAGGAATTTATTCGGCTTGGCGAAATCGACAGCGAAACTCTCGTTATCAACACCCGCAACGGCGCGCGTTGCAAGATTCAGGAAATGCCGCAGTTGTGGGAAACGGCACAAACAGATGCCGGAGATGCCCAGACTGAAATTCAGCTGGGCGATCCGGTTGGGCCAGCGGTGGAGGGAATGTCCATTCCTTTCCAAGAGCAGATTCGTGATCTCGAACAAAACTTGGAAGAAGAGCGCCGCGCTCTGATGGAGGCCGAGCGACGTTACACCGAGCTGAAACAAAAATATGAAGCAGTCATTCAGCGTGTTGGAACCTAGACTGTGATCTGTTGCCCGCCGAAAGTCGCGTGGTGACCGCAGGCGGAAGTGCCAATAAGCTGCACTCTGCTAAATAAACATCGCGCGGAAGAGTCTCGTGGTCGTCACCACGGGGATCCGTCTGTCAGCAGACGGGCAGCTCCTCTTCTGTCTCCGATGCCTGTGAAGCGACAATTTCCGCCGTCGGTTCCGTTTGTCGCAGTGGGGAGCTTTCGAGCAGACTTTGCTGGCATAGCCGCGTATATTTTCCACCGAGTGATAGCAGCTTGTTATGCGTGCCGCGCTCAATGATCCGGCCGTGATCCAGTACCAGGATTTGGTCCGCACGCACGATCGTCGAAAGCCGGTGCGCGATGACAATCGATGTACGGTTCGCCATCAGGCGCTCCAGCGCTTCCTGGATCAGGCGCTCCGTCGCGGTATCTACGCTCGCAGTCGCTTCATCGAGAATCAAGATGGGCGGATCTTTCAACAGCGCGCGAGCAATGGAGAGTCGTTGCTTTTCGCCGACGCTTAATTTCACTCCACGCTCGCCCACGACGCTTTCCAAACCGCCTGGTAAACGTTGGATAAATTGCTGCGCGTTCGCCGCAATCACTGCACGCCATAATTCCGCGTCAGTCGCTTGCGGTTTTCCCATGAGGAGGTTCTCGCGAATCGATCCGTTGAACAAGAAACTTTCCTGCGTCACCACACCGATCGCCTCGCGCAACGCACGCAAGTCATATTCACGAATCGATTTCCGATCGATGTAGATTTGTCCGCTGGTGAACTCATAGAAACGCACGAGCAGATTCACTACGGTCGACTTACCGGCCCCGGTTGCGCCTACCAACGCGACGGTCGCACCTGGCGGCGCGTGAAAGGAAACATTCCTCAGCGCGGGCAATCCCTCCACGTAGCTAAAGCTCACGTCCTGATAGCGAATATCTCCGAGAACTCGCGTGGAGCCGCGGTCAGCGCCAGTGGTTACAAATCCCGGCTCTGCGGGTTCGTCGAGAATTTCAAACACCCGCTCGCCCGCCGCGCGTCCGGCTTGCACAAGTTGATTGAGCTGATGCAATCGGCTCAGCGGATCGTAGAGAAACGCGATCAGAATTAGAAACGCGACCAAATCGCCGATCTGCATCGAACCCGTGAGCACCGCGTGACTGCCAAACCCGAGCACGAGCAGCGCGCCGACCGATTCAAACAGCGACATCGACGGGCTGTAAATAGCCCATACCCGCATCACGACCAGTGTGGCGCGTCGCAATTGGTCGCTTACCCGGTTAAACCGCCCGTGCTCTTCGCTCTCGCGTACGAAACTTTTGATTTGCCGGACGCCTGCCAGGTTGTCGTGCAGTAACGCGTTCATGTCTGACGAGGCCCGGCGCTGCAAACGATACCGCCGATGCGCAGTCAGCGTATAGGCGAGCGTGCCGGCGATAAGCAGCGGGAATGGAACGAGCGCAAACAATGCCAGCTTGGCGTTCAGATAAAACATCATTCCCACTACGATGAACACCTGCAGTATTGCGACGATACCCTGCTCGATTCCGTCGATCAGCACACGCTCGACCGAGTTGACGTCCTCAATCACGCGCGTCATCAGGTCGCCGGTGGCGCGATTGTCGAACCATTTCAGTGGCAGTAGTTGGATGTGCGAATACAAATCGCTGCGCAAATCGAAGATCACTTTTTGTTCGAACGTGTTGTTCAGGATGATGCGCAGCGCGTTGAACCCGTGCTGCAAAAGAAATGCGATGCCTGCAAGCGCGATTAGCGGCAGCAATTTGTCCGGTCGACTCGCGCGCACGACGTCATTGATGATCCATTTCGTGGCCGCCGGGAAAACGATCACCATCAGCGTGCTCAGGATCGCGCAGGTCAACGTCGCTGCGGCCATCCCAGGATACCGCTTCAAATAAGCAAAAACACGCCAGACAGTTTTCATGATCGATCAAACGTCGGTGCCGGAGTCACAACGTCAAGATAGGGCGATTGTTTCAAAACACATTGTCGTCCCGACAGACACTGCGTTAGTCTTGCTAATGAGTAACGAATCACATCCTTTCTCGGATGAAATTCACATCGAGCAACTTGAGGTTTCTACTCGTATCGGAGTCCTGGAAGAAGAGCGCGCTGCTCCCCAACGGTTAACCATCAGCATTTCCTTCTGGCCGTCTCAGCAAACGCGCGATTTGAACGATAATATCCACCATGCCGTGAACTATGCAGCCGTAGCCGAGGAGACAAAAAATTTCGTGCGCGATCAGGCAACCAGTCTAATCGAGACGCTGGCCGATGGGCTCGCCACGCACTTACTGAAAAGATTTCCGATCCAGAAAGTGACGGTCGAAGTGCGAAAATTTCCTTTAGAAGATGCGAAACACGTCTCCGTGATTCTAACGCGCGCTGCATCGGTCAGTTGACCATGCGAAAAGGAAGATTCGATAAACCCGGCAATTGCCGCTGAGGACAGCGGCCACTAGACTTCTGCCGTGATGAAAGACAGCTGGGAAACGGTGTCGAGCGAGCCGCATTTCGCCAATGCCCATCTTCAAGTTGTGACCGACCACGTGCGAACGCCCTCGTGTTCGCTCCCACGGACCTGGACCATCGTCCACCGTAAAGCGGCCGTGATCATTGCGCCGGTGATGCGGGACGGCCGAATCGTTCTCATTCGTCAGGAACGCATCCCCATTCGCGCAGCAATTTGGGAAATGCCATCGGGTCAGATTGACGGCCCCACCCAGGAAACGGCTGAGCAAGTCGCGCTGCGCGAACTTCGCGAAGAAGCCGGTTACGAGCTTGCCAAGGATGGCGAACTGATCGCGTTGGGCCATTACTTTACCTCGCCCGGCTTTACGGACGAACGCGGCCATTTCTTTTTGGCGCGCCCAGTGGAGCCGTGTTCGAACTATGTGCGCGACGAATCGGAATCGATTTTGGATTGCCGCGCCTTCACTGTTCATGAAATTCGCCGGATGATCGCCGATAACGAGATTTGCGATGCCAATACTCTTAGCCTGTGGGCGCGACTGTCTGCGCGCGATCTCCTTTCAGTTGAAGAGGGCTAACCGCTTGTAATTTGATGATTGGCGGTTGCGTCGGATTTCGGTATTCGGATTTCGGATTTTTTATCTGATGACGCTACGAGACATTTTCAAATTTCGCGAAGTGCCGGAGACCGAAACGTCCAAGCCGTTCCTGGAGCACCTGGAAGACTTGCGGTGGACGATTGTAAAGATGGCAATCACGCTGGCTGCGGCGATGATTGTTTGCTTCACATTTCGCTCGACTCTGGTGCGGATATTGCAGGCGCCGCTGCGCGATGTCGGATCGCAAATCGGAACGCTCAAAGCTCTTGGCATCACAGATTCGATCGTGATTTCGTTTCATCTGGCATTTTACGCCGGCATCGTTATTTCCTTTCCGCTGCTGCTCTATTTCATTGCGGAATTTGTTCTTCCTGCGCTTACCGCAGTAGAAAAGCGCTTCTTGTTTCCAGCTATAATAGTCAGCTTCGCGCTATTTCTTCTTGGTGTATCCGTCTGTTATTTTTGGCTGTTGCCCAAAACGATTCTCTTTTTTTTCCGCGACACCGAGTCGCTCGGATGGGCGCCCACCTGGACGGTGCAACAATATTATTCCTTCGTAACGCGCTTCACGATCGGCTTCGGGCTGGCTTTCGAATTGCCAGTGGTAGTGCTGGCGCTTGGTTCGATTTGGATTGATTACTTACAGATTCATGGCGCGCACACGACCGTACGCCGTTGTGCTGATCTTTATTCTGGCGACGATCATCACGCCGACACCAGACATTCTGACCTTGATCGCGATGGCGCTCCCGATGTGCTTGCTTTACGAAAGTTGTATCTGGATTGCATGGCTAATGGAGCGCCGCAAGTCCCGAATTTCTGCCGTTTCATGACGCCTTTTGAGGCTTGATTTGGTCGGGATTTTTTGTTTGGATCGGAACGTGCCTGTTGATGATCAGGCCTCGGAGAGTTGGACTGACTCGAGTTCGCCACGGCGAATCGGCCCTATGGCAGACACACGAGACGGGGGCGTGGCGTTCACAACGACCCATTGGAGCATTGTGCTGGCGGCGCAAGGCCGATCGCCGGCAGCGGAGGAAGCACTCGAAAACCTTTGCCGGACATACTGGCGACCCGTTTATGGTTTTGTAAGGCGACAGGGTGTTGCGCCGGAACAAGCAAAGGATCTCACTCAAGGTTTTTTTGCGCTGCTGTTGGAACGCCGGGATTTCGAGGCTGTGCGCAAGGAGAAAGGGCGTCTGCGTTCTTATCTGCTTACCTCAGTCAAACACTTCCTAACGAACGAACACAACCGTGCAATGGCCATTAAGCGAGGCCAGGGTCAGCATTTGATCCCGCTGGAGGATTTGCGTGAACGTGAACGAGTCGGCTTTGAACCGGCCGATACGTTGGCTGCGGATCAAATTTACGAGCACCGTTGGGCGCTGAGCCTGCTAGACCAGGTGCTTTCACGATTGGGGGAGGAATATCGTGCAGCTGGTAATGCACAATTGTTTGATCGGTTACAGAAATCGCTTACGGACGAACCAGATCGCCCTTCGACGGCGGACACTGCGCGCGAATTCGGGATGACTGAGAGCGCATTGAGGCAGGCGTCCTACCGGTTGCGTCTGCGGTACCGCCAATTGTTGCGCGAGGAAATCGCCCATACCGTAATGGTTCCAGGAGATATCGAAGATGAACTACGTCACTTAATCGCGGTATTACGAACGTAAACCAACGGCAGAAATTTCCCGTAGTATTCTATGAGACCATCGATGGTTTGACCATCAGAATGAAGACTGCCACCACCGTTTGCGGAAGGTGCGGAGCAAAAATCTCCGGCGACGCAACACAGGAAGTTTGCCCGGCTTGTCTTTTGGAACGCGGCCTTGGTCTACTTGAGGAGGAATCTGTAGCCGGAGTCGGCTCGTCCGCCGTAGCGACTGCGAAGCCTGGATCGGCGAAGGCAGATGACCTCGGTCGCGGTGATAGTGTCCGGGCGGCGGATAAGAAGAAAACCACGCGTGTGACGGGAATCCTCGGAGACTTTGGCGATTACGAGTTGCTGGACGAAATCGGACGCGGCGGTCAAGGCGTGGTCTATCGCGCCCATCAGAAAAGTCTCAATCGCACCGTTGCGCTCAAAGTGATCGGCTTGGGCCCCTGGACCACTGAAGCGCATCTGAAACGCTTTCAACGCGAAGCGGAAGCGGCCGCCAGCCTGGAAAATCCATGCATCGTTCCTGTTTACGAAGTGGGTGAGCGCGATGGTTCCTGTTACTTCAGCATGAAGTTCGTCGAAGGCGGCCAGCTCGACGAAGCAGTCAAGCGCACGCCGATGTCGATCCGGCGCGCCGTAGAACTCATTGCGAAGTTAGCGCGCACGGTTCATTACGCGCATGAGCACGGCATTCTTCATCGAGACATTAAACCGGGAAACATCCTGCTCGATGCACAAGGCGAGCCGCTGCTCACCGATTTTGGTCTTGCGGGATTAATGGAAGCTGAGAGCACGATCACGCGCACGTTGGACGTGATGGGCACACCAAGTTACATGGCACCGGAACAAGCTGCCGGTGAACACACAAAGCTCAGTAAGGCTACAGATATCTATGGACTTGGCGCGGTACTATACCAATTGCTGACGGACCATCCGCCTTTTGCGGGAGGAACAACTTACGAAACGATCCGGTTACTGCTGAATACCGAACCGCGACAACCGCGCCTGTGGAATCGGAAAATAGATCGCGAGCTTTCCACAATTTGTCTCATGTGTTTGGAGAAAGATCCAAAACGTCGTTACTCTTCTGCTCTCGCGCTTGCGGAAGATTTGGAACACTGGCTAAAGCACGAACCAATCCTGGCGCGACGCACTGGCTTGTTCACTCGTGGAAGAAAATGGGTACGACGGAATCCAAGCACTGCCGTTCTTATCATGTTATTGGTTGCGCTCTCAGCCGGTTCAGGCGTGGTGGTTTGGAACCGTGTGTTCGCCGTGCCGATGCCGAAGAGCGTCGCAGTGCTTCCGTTCGAGAACTTAAGCCACGATCTAGATAATGCTTATTTCGCGGACGGTATTCAGGACGAAATCCTAACGCGCTTATCCAAGATTGCGGATTTAAAAGTTATTTCGCGCACTTCCACGCAGCAATATCAGAGCAAACCTCGCAATCTCGCCCAGATCGCGAAGCAGCTTGGCGTGGCAAACGTTGTCGAGGGTACCGTGCAAAAAGCGGCCGATCAGATTCGGGTCAATGTGCAGTTGATCAATGCGCAAACCGATTCCCATCTCTGGGCCGAGACCTACGATCGGAAATTGACTGACATCCTCGTCGTTGAGAGTGAGGTAGCCAAAGCTATCGCCGAGCAACTGCAGGCTAAACTCACGGGTGCCGAAGCAGCGATTATAGCCGCCAAGCCGACAGATAATCCTGAGGCTTACGATGCTTACCTGCGCGGACTCGCTTACACGTTGAAGACGGAAGACACCCCTGCGCAATACATGAGCGCACAGAAATATCTCAGAGAAGCGGTTCGGTTAGATCCCAAGTTCGCCCTTGCCTGGGCGCTGCTGTCGTACACGGATTCAATCGCATATGTCGCAAGAATTCTTCAACCAACCGATGCTCTCCGTGAAGAGGCACGGCAAGCGGCCGAAACCGCCTTATCTCTTCAGCCCAATCTGGGCGAAGCGCTAATGGCCAAGGGATATTACCATTATGCCTGCTTAAAGGATTACGACACTGCAACACGTTACCTGGAGCAGGCACGGCAGTTCCTGCCAAATGACAGCCGTATCCCAGAATCGCTGGCATACGTCACTCGCAGGCGCGGTAAGTGGGACCGGAGCGAGGCATACTTCAACGAAGCCGAGCGGCTCAACGCACGCGATGCGAACCTTCTCATACAACACGCGAATTCCTATATCTATCTTCGTCGTTTCCCGGAGGCGCTGCGGAAGCTTGATCAAGTGCTGAATATTACACCAGACGATCTCGGTATTCTCGGGATGAAGGCGTCAATCGCACAGGCAGAGGGTGACCTCCCACGAGCGGCCGCTCTCCTTACCATACCGCAGTCAAAGGCGGACGACTCCAGTAACTTGCACGACCGAATTATCCAGGCAATCCTGGAGCGCAACCCTGCGCAAATCATCCCGCGAGTAAAGCAAGAACTAGCCAAGCTTGATCCAACGTCCAGTTTTGCGGCTGTCGCCCTGCGCTTTCAGTTGGGCTGGCTGCAGGAGCTCGCCGGCGATCGTGCCGCCGCGCAGGAAAGCTGGCGACAGGGGCGCAGCGAACTGGACCCTTTACTGAAAGAACAACCGGAAAATTGGTACCTGGTTGATAACCTCGCGCTGATTAATATGGGTCTTGGTGACAAAGCGGCCGCGTTTGGTTTGTTGGAACCAGCCATGGCCGCGGTGCCAATCGAGAAGGACGCGTTAGATGGTCCTGTTGTGATCGAAACCCTCGCTCAGGTTGCTGCGCAAATGGGCGAACCCGATCGCGCCATTGGCGCTTTGAGGAAAGTACTCTCGACCCCCTCCCGAACCCGTCCTCCGTTCACTCCCGCCAGGCTCCGTCTCGATCCCATGTTCGATCCGCTGCGCGGCGATCCACGATTTCAACAACTGTGCAAGGAAAAGCAGCCGTGAACTCGCCCACTTTCTCGATTTTTTGGGCTTGGCGAAAGAGCAAAACTTCGATATCACTGAGATTCAGCTAATTAAAACCCAACACCACTACTCCACAATGACAACACCTAAAACTCTAACAATCACACCTCGGCTTTCAAAAGATCATAAGGTCGCGGTGCTTAATCTAAAACCAATTAAGACGAGGATTGAGCAAGCAATTAGGTCATTTCCCAGAAAAGCAAATATTGTTGTCTCAAGTACGAGCACAAACAGCCCGACGAAATGACCGTCGATGTCACGGTTCGCGTGCAAGGCGTTCCCGATCCCCCGGACAACGGTGCAGGCCATCAACCCCGTAAAATTGTATGGGGATCATGAACGCGTTGAAGCTGCGGTAGATTATCGATCTTGCTGAACCGTCTCGGTCTGTGCAATAGACCCATTAACAGCGGCCGACGTTGATCTGGCGACACCGCTGCCGAAATCTACGGAGCGGGAGGGACGCCGCATGCGTCACCTACGTCTTAAGATTAAGGTAAACAATCGAAAAGGACATTGGCTCAAGGAGGCCCAGGGTTCGGAATGGGAATGGGCTTCAGATTACTGCGCTCATTGTTTGTGATGATCGCCCGGAGGTTTGGCATCACGCCAATCGTATCTGTTGACCCATCTTTTAACGCTGTTCCATTCGTCTTGAGAAGGTCACGTAACTCTCGCGGGCTAAATCGGCGCGTGCGCTCGCGCCGATTTAGCGCCGCCTGCGCAATTCCCTGCAGAATCAATGCAGCTCCAGCGACAATGGGCGATGCGCCTGACGTACCGCCGAAAACCGTCGTATACGTCGTATTGCTCGTACCCGCTTCGCTAGTGGTTGTCGTATCGATGTTCTTTCCCCACGCGTAGCAGTCGATACGATTTCCATGATTCGACTTAGGAAGCTTGGTGTGTGGGTGTTTTGAGGACCCGGCGCCGACCATGATTGCCCAGGAATCCCGAAAACTACTATCAAAGATTTTCTCACTTTTCTCGTTCTTGTAAGCGTCCAGGTCGTGGCCGCCGTTACCGCCAGCCTCCACTACAATAATACCCTTCGCGGTCGCCGTACGGATTGCATTGTAGTTTGCCTTCAAAATTTCAGCCGGCCAATCGTAAGTTCCACCTGCCGGATCGCGTTCTTGCGCCTCTATTAAAAGTACATCGCCGGGTGACATTTTCGCGGCGGCATCGGCAATTGCCACTGCGGTGTTAAAGGTGGGGAGACCATCGTCGGTTGCGCCCGCCTCGCTCGAATCGGAGCGCCACTGCGAAATAACGCGACCTTTGGCCGATGGCGCAATTCCGACACCGCCTTTTGTATTGTCTACCATCAACACCTCACCGAGCACCGATGTTCCATGGGAGTAAGCACATTTTGTTAATGCCGGAGATAATCGTGATCTTGGCATCCTTAAGATCTTCATGATCCAAGTTCCATCCCTGCTCCAGGTCTACGAAGCCAATGCCGGCACCATCGCCACCTTCGAACCCCCAGGCGTATCGAGCGTCAATACCATTCGGTGCTGCATCTTGATAGTGTTGCTCCAGATTGCGCTCATCGTCTGGGTTAACTGGCGGAGGACTTCGTACCATCACATAGGCAGTTTCGACGTTAGCAAGTTTTCTCAGTCGTTTGACCAGTTTGTCAGCGTTCACTCCGGCAGGCGTTTCGACTTGGTACCAGGCTGAGAAGTCTACCGGCTCATAATCCGGATCATTTTTCCGTGCGAGATCGACCAGTTCGCTGAAAAGCTTTGAATTCAGCGATCCAAAAAGGGGCGTTAGTCGCAATGGCGCCAACTGTTTTGCGGCGCCTCCCAACGACGCTTGCCAACCGTCCAACTGCTGCGGCGGTTTGCCGCCGCCACTTTTGAACTCGATCGCTATACGAAGTGGATAGCTCGGAGGTTTATAGCTCTCGTCGGGGTGCCGAGGTTGCTCTGGGGATCTCCCGCGTCGCAGGATGACAAAAATCAGGGCAATCACAAAAATGATGAAGAACAAAATGGTAAAGAACCAAGCACCACCACGGTGATCTTTGTCAGGAACAGGCTTTGGGGTTCCCGTAGGGTCTGGGATCATTCGTGCCGGGGTGTCGGGCTCCTGTTCTTGCCGATGGACGGGGGAAACAACGGTAGTGCGTGTAGTGGGAGTTTCGGCGGAGGCACCACCAGGGCGTTGTTCTTCAGGAACAGTCTGTCCAGGTCCCTTGTCATCAAGCCGCACTTTCAGAGCGGCGATTAGAAAGGCGGAATCGTGCCTGGAATCGATTCGATCTTTAAGCCGATTCGAGGTGAATGGCTCAAATTGCGCTAGCTCTTCATTGAAGCGGTACGCAGCTTCCTTTGAAACAACGCCGGCGGAATCGTTGAAATACCGATCTGGTTTCTGCAGAATGACTTCCGCGGCTCGGGACTCCATCGCCAGCGACATAATGAGTGCCGCGATGAAAAAAGCGGCGTGCTTTGTGCGGAATATGCCGGTCACCGTGATGTAGGAATTGGCCCTCGCTTTCTGCGAACCTGTCGCAAAGGGAATGGTTACCCTATTGAAAAGAATTTGTGGCAACTATCTCTCCTGTTGCGAACAACCCACGTTCGCGGTTCCCCGTGGCGGGAGGAGGGTCAATTGTCTGGTTAGAGACAATTGGCCGAGTTAACCCTCAACTAGCTTTTCACAATCGGAGCCCAAGTCAATGTCATTCTGTGAGTCGGCGAGATCCCGCCATCAAGGCCGAGGTCAACCGAAAGCAGGTTTCGTCGAAAACATCTAAGCCTTCCGCGTTATATCGCGCCAGATTTCCTGCAGTACCTCAGTGAAGATGAAATCAGACAAGGCCAAAACAATGAAAGTTTAATCGAAAGGAACCTAACAATGAAAACCTTTATTGTTTATGATTTAGATTCAAAAATGCCCGTGGCTATTGGCGAACAAATAAGCGCGGAGGCTGCGCGATGTTGCGCAAGCGCGGCAACAGGAATTTTCCACGCAAATCTGTTTGGCAGAAGAAATTGATTTGGAAAAAGCAATTACGTACTGAGCGTAACGGCTCTGCCTTCTTCAACATTCCGGGTTCGTTTGATCTTCACTTCCACACCGATGGGGGATTGCCCGGCACAAAGGTCTACGTAGCCATCAGCCTGGCCCTCTTGCGTGTCCCCGACTACATCATCCCGCTTACTACTCCAGCGATCCTCAGCGCAGAAACTCGCCGGGTATCGGTAGTAGGCAACATAACCGGCTTCGACTTCTTTTGGGATGGACGCAGCATCACGAACTATGGTTTCGCCACAGCCGTACCAGCGTCTTTTTTGTTCGCTTCGTGTCGCGCGTGTTCGCGCATACACAAAAGACAGCAGCTCGCTAGATAAGAGCCACGACGCATTTTGAGTCCACTGCGTCCGCCAGTTCCGCCACGCCGGCGATTCGGAACGCCGAACCTACAAGGGCGGCTATGAAGCTCAACTCGCGAACTCTTTCGGAGTAGCTCGTTAGGCGAAGGCCGCTAATCCCGGGCTTGCCTTGCCGTAGCCCGCCGCTACGACCGAAAGCCTGTTTCTTCAAAAAAGTCCAAACGTCCCGCGTTATATCGCGCCGGAATTCCTGCAGTACCTCGGTGAAAACAAAAAATGCAGGAGGACAAAATGAAAACAAAATCAGAACTTTTCATCCCGTGTCATTCACCGGCGCGGCTTATTTATTCAGCTGCCCCAAACCAGATACCTTGCCGCAGTCTCGTTGATGCTAGCCGCTGTGTTACTAACTTGTTATAGCACCGTCGCGAACGCGCGTCGCGATAGTATCCAGGAGGCCAGCAGCCAGGAGGCGGGTTCGCTCGGAGACAACGATAGCGATCCCGAGTATCTCGAAAAGCGTCATGAGTTTTTGGAGCAGTTCTTCGGCGCCGCGCCAGGAGGCGTGTCGCCCAGCGCCTACACAAGCGCGCTGACGGCAGCGCGCGCGTTACCTCTAAGTCCGCTTTTGCAAGGCCGAAAGTTCATCTCGCCCGAAACGCTAGAAGTCGTGTCGCCATGGACGTTTCCAATATCGCCTCCCATTCAGCACAGTTACGGCGGAAACGCAAGCGCAAGGGTCCATGCTCTGGCCATAGATCCGATCAACGCTAACGTCGTTTATACAGGACGCTTCGGTGGACTCGCCAAGACAACTGACGGCGGCATCACGTGGCGGTATTTGTCTGATACGTGGGCTTCGCAGAGTATCAGCTCCATCGCCGTCAATCCTAACGCGTCCAACCACGTTTATGTCGGCACCGGTGCTGATCCCCGTTTCGGTGTCGGTCTGTACCGCTCCTTTGATCGAGGGACGACTTGGTCCAATCTTGGCGCGACCCAATTTTGTGGAACGGTTATCAGAGCGATCGCCATCGGTGCTCGGACCCGTACGGGGTCGATAGTGTACGTAGCGAATGGACTTTCACATGATTCCGGATTGTGGCGTTCGTCCGACAGCGGTGTGACTTGGACTCGATTGTGCCAGGCGGGTCAACCGGGTTCGTCGGAGGAGTACCGACGGGATACACGACCTCGCCATTGATCCATCGGCGCAACTCTCCACGCTTTATATCGCCGATGACAACGGCGTTTTCAAGAGCACCGACTCTGGCCAGTCCTGGACTCTCATACATGCTTCCCTGGCAGGTTCGCGGAACCGATTGAGCGTGGTCAACTCCACGCTTTACCTTCTGGGGCCCCGTGACCCGGAGCATAACCTCTACAAGTCGATAGACCGCGGCGCGACGTGGATACAGATCCCAACGAGATGCTTTGCCGGGGCCGACAGCTGTGCCAATACCAACAGTATCGGCTTCTCTGTGTTCGCCGTGGATCCCGTTCAACCCGCAAATCATTCTCGGTGGCAACCAAGCCCTTTACCGCACCGATAACGAAGGCGCGACTTGGACTGAAATAGGAAATAAGTGGGGCAATGATCCCGATCCAAGCCGGCGCATCCATACCGACCAACAAGTGATCGCCTTTTCGCGGACAGCTCCTAGCGTCGTGTATGAGGGCAATGACGGAGGCATCGTAAGATCGACGGACGCCGGGCAGCGGTGGACGAACCTCAATCAAAACCTTCCAGGTGCGCTGCTCTACGGCGTGGCCTTGAGCGCGGACGGCAATATGGTCGCGGGAACCCAAGACAACGGCGTTGTGTTCAGCCGCCTGGGCGCGTCTTGGGATATGATCTTTGGTGGCGATTCCGCTCACAATTTGATTGATCCGGTCACTGGGACGTTTGGGTACTTCACGATGTATCGGGATTATGTCTTTAGAAGATTCAACACGGCAACGCCGCACAACTCGGTCAATATTCGCCCGTCTCAATTTGATGACGATCCAAGCTGCAACTTCTTTCCGACGTTTAGCATGAATCCATCCTCTCCAACCCATATCATCGCGGCTTGCCAACATGTGGTCCGTACCCTTGACGGTCCGACGGTTACGCCTGGAGGCTGGACGACGATCGGGCAGTCGTTTGCGGATCCTGTTACTGCAGCCTACGAAGCACCGAACAATTCTAACGTGATTTACGCCGTGGTCGCCCACAGGAGGGTTTGGATGACCACGAACGCGAACGCGGGGACCGCGGCGGTCTGGAGCGATGTCACCCGAGACCTACCCGGGGGAATCTGGACCATCACCGTTCATCCCACCGATCCGCAGACGGCATATCTCGCGTGCGATTCAGGAGTGTATAAGACCACCAACATGGGAACGATCTGGACTCAACAGGGAGTCTCTAACCTGATCTATCGCGATGTGGCCATCGATCCGGCGAATCCCCAATATATCTTTGCAGCTTCTCGTGCAGGCGTTTTTTCCAGCACCGATGGCGGCCTCACATGGGGAAACATGAGTGACGGCATACCGGCAGGAATGATGGTTAGCGCGCTCTCCTTCAATGCCACAAGCCGTCAGCTTGCCGCTGCCACCTTTGGGCGGGGAGTTTACATGCTCGATCTGAACGAACCGCCTACGGTATCCGTAAGTTTATCGGCCAACCTGGCCACAACCCCGGGACTGTGATGGTTTCTGCCGACGCGAGCAATCTGGAAGTGGCTGGCGTTCCATTCAAGCTTGATGGCGCCGATCTCGGGAATGACATGCTCTCGGTACTCGATGAGTTAGGACGCCGTTACTTCGGCGAACAGTACGCCGACGCCAACGGCAGTAACGCGCGAATTGTTCCGGCTTCAGGATTCAAATCAGCGACTCCTTCACGAATGAAGTGGGGTAGTTTCTTCGCCGAATTGAAGCGGCGCGATGTTTACAAGGTAGCGATCGGGTACATGGTCGCCGGCTGGGCATTCTCGCAGGGCATCGCGCAAGTTTTTCCAGTATTCGATGTTCCGAACTGGGCGATTCGCTTGATTGTTCTGCTCATCATCATCGGCTTACCAATCGCGTTAATTCTCGCCTGGATATTTGAGCTGACGCCGGAGGGAATAAAACGAACTGCGGACACTTCGCCAGACGAAGCCCCTGACGTTGTTCGGCAGCTTGAGGCGCAGGCCCGGCAGGAATTCATCCGCGGTTATTTATGCGCCTTGATTTACGCCGGATTGGGCGAAAAAGCGAAAGCGATCGATTACCTTAAGCGGGAGTGCCTTGATCAAGACAATATCGACACTACATCGATTCGAGTCGATCCCATGCTCGATCTGCTGCGCCGCGATCCGCATTTCGACACGCTTGCGGATAAAACGCCAGAGATAGCACGACCAAGTCGACCTATTTGTTAAAGTTAAGGTGAATAACTGAGAAGGACGTCGGCCAAAAGAGCGACCGTTTTCGCGGCCGTCGGGCGAATCTAAAGCGTGCCACTCACGCGAAGTGAGCCGAGTAGAAAGAAATTCCAGCGAAAGCCTAACAGCACCGGTTTCCGCCTTTCAGGCAACAGGACCTGAAGCCAAAGCGAACATCCCGGTCCGCATTCCGTAGGAAATCATTCACGGCTTTCCCATGTTCAAGGACCCCTCTCTATGATTCGCTGTAAAACTTTGGCTCTCTAGTCGCGACATCCGGGTAATCTGCGGCCTGCCACGAATGTCGTCGAGGTGAACTAAGGGCGAGCTTCTTAAGAAAACTTTTCGCGTTATATCGCGCCAGGTTTCCTGCAGTACCTGAGTGAAGACCCAAATCAGCGAAGGCCCAAGACAATGAAACGAAACCAGCCCATGAAAAATCGAAATATTGTATACGCTATGATTCTGTTCTGTCTTTTTTTTGGCCTTCCCCAAAGGGCGCAAGCGATTGTCCTGGCACCCGACGATGGCTATGTCGGTCGCAACACGGCGGAAGGGCACACCGCCCTCTTGAGCCTTACGGTGAGCAGTTACAACACAGCGTTTGACTTGTTTTCGCTCTCGAGAAACACAGGCGGCAATTTTCACGCGGCCATTGGCGCCGGAGCACGCCTCGCCAATACATCAGTCGAAAATACGGCCACTGCCGCCGGATTACATTTAAGCGATACCATACTGTCTCTCCTCCTCCTTCCCTGGCTTGTACGCGCCTTAGTGTCGGCCAAGGCGATCTGGCGAGCACTCACGGATGGCGAAAAGAGTGACAGGAAGAAAGAACGCTGCGCTTTAGCTGATAGCTGATAGGATTACGCGGACGCCGCGGATGAGGTAAATAGCAGAAGCAAACGAAACGAACATAACGAAAAGGATTGTCGCAACGGAAGTTTTGTCCGCAGCACGCGAAACAACGCCAAAGGTTATGAAGTCAGACGTCAGCCTTATTTTGGTGTCAATGTGGCCTGTTTGGCGAATCCGGTGTTTCGTTGCCTCCTGTAAAATCATCTCGCGTTCGGGGTTGCAATTCCGAGACGAGCATTAATGTCTGACCCCGCGTGCACCACCCGACTTACGATTTTCTCTTCCGCGTGTTTGCATTTGTCCTGGGCGCAGCGGTCGGGTCGTTCTTGAACGTCTGCATATATCGCTGGCCTGTCGATCTTTCGATTAACAAGCCGCGCCGCTCTTTTTGTCCCTCCTGCAAACAGGCGATCCCCTGGCATCAGAATCTGCCCTTGATCAGTTGGATTTTGCTTCGCGGTCGC
This sequence comes from uncultured Verrucomicrobiae bacterium, assembly GCA_963836455.1. GTDB lineage: Bacteria > Verrucomicrobiota > Verrucomicrobiia > Chthoniobacterales > UBA10450 > Udaeobacter. The sequence continues at coordinate 14,838 of CAWIJH010000002.1, read as the reverse complement.
TGCGCGAATTGCGGCGCGAAAATAGCCTTTCGCTATTTTGCCGTGGAACTGATCACTGCGCTACTGTTCCTGGCGATCTGGCAGAGCTTTCCATGGCAAACGGCGATCGCGTACTGGATCTTTGCTTCACTTCTCATCGTCGGAACATTCATCGATCTCGAACATTTCATTATCCCGGACCGTGTAACGATCGGTGGCATTGTTGCGGGCGTCGCCTGTAGCGTCGCCGTGCCAGCTTTGATGGGAGCGAATTCACGGCTTGCCGCATCCGTTCGTTCTTTGCTCGCCGCCGCTCTCGGCTACGTAATCCTGTTGATTGTTCTCGAAGCCGGCAAAATCGCTTTTGGAAGAAAACGGATTGAATTCGATGCCCCAACACCGTTCACCTGGACGAAACGGGGGGACGACGCCGGTTTTGTGGTGGGCACCGAAGAAAGTTTGTGGAGCGACTATTTTGCCCGGGAAAAAGACCGGTTATTGCTCGAGTGCGACGAGGCCAGGCTGGATCACCAAACATATGGGAATGTGACGCTGGACTTTCGCTACGATCGCGTAACTGCTGAAGGGCGCCTGTTTATGCTCGATGATATGACCCAGATTTCGGGCGTAGCGCGCGAGCTCGTGATCCCACGCGAAGCGATGGGCCGCGGCGATTTGAAATTTCTCGCGGCGATTGGCGCATTCCTTGGATGGCGCGCAGTGCTCTTTAGTCTTTTTGCGGGTTCGCTTCTCGGTTCGATTGTTGGCCTGATTACATTGGTCGTCGGAAAACGGGTCTGGTCAGCAAAGCTGCCGTTCGGACCTTATCTGGCATTTGGTGGGTTGAGCTGGATGTTCTACGGCAATCTGTTTCTGCATTGGTACGCGGGATTGCTGAGTCCGTAACGCGTGAGTCAATCTTACCTTCGATTCATATTCCTGCGCCTGCTCTTGCCTTCTCACGGAATATGATCTTTACGAACGCGCGTTTGATTCTTCCCGATGGAATTCGCGATGGTCTTGAGGTCGTCGTCGAAAACGGAAAAATCGCCGCAGTCCGAGAGCACAGCAATGCTGACGCAAACGAGGTTGATGGCTCTCCTCCCGGCTCGCCACCCTCTCGGGCCGCCCGTCTACGTCGCTCGGCTCCCGCCGGCTCCGTTCTTGACCTCCAGGGAAATTATCTCGCACCCGGCTTCATCGATCTTCACGTCCACGGTGCGCTGCGCCACGACACCATGGAAGCTTCCGCGGAAGCGTTTCAAGCCGTGTGCGACTATCATGCCAGCGGTGGCACGACTTCGCTTTTGCTGACAACGGCAACGGCGCCGATGGACAGCATTGTCGATGCTTTAAACGCCGTCCGTGATTGCCGCTGTTCGATTAAGCAGCTGGCTGGCGTTCACGTGGAGGGACCGTTTATTTCCAAAGCCAAATCCGGGGCGCAGCGCTCCGAATTCATTCAAAATCCTTCCCGCTCTTCAGTTCAGCGACTGCTCGACCACGCAGACGTGATCAAACGAATCACGATTGCTCCCGAGCTGCCCGGGGCGCTGGAGGCGATCGAGAATTTTCACAAGCACAGGATCAGCGTCAGTGGAGGCCACAGCGATGCATGGGACGAGGAGGTGGGAGAAGGTTTTGCGCGTGGCATGAACAGCGTGACACATACATTCAATTGCATGTCGACCGCGCGTCGCCGCGGCATTTATCGTGTTGGCGGTTTACTTGAATTTGCCTTAAGCGAACCGCGGATCAGTTGCGAGCTGATCGCCGATGGCCACCATGTTTCCGAAACGTTGATGACAATGTTGTACCGGGCAAAAGGACCGCGTGGGATTTGTCTGGTAACGGATGCAACCGCCGGCGCTGGATTGCCGGATAAATCGCAGTTTGCGCTTTTTGGAAGGGATTGCGTCGTAAAAGATGGTGTTTGTTTACTTGCCGATCACTCGGCGCTCGCGGGCAGTGCCGCGCGCATGATCGATCTGGTGCGCACAATGGTCATGGAAGTACACATTCCGCTTCACGAAGCGGTCATGATGGTCACGGAAAATCCTGCGCGTGCTATCGGCCTCGAAGCCAAAGGCTCTCTGAAGATGGATGCGGATGCGGATTTGGTCGTTCTCTCGCCAGAACTGGAAGTGCTACGAACATTTAGTGGCGGTCAGCAAGCTTTCTCTCGCTGACCCGACCCCTCCCGCACGGTTACTCGTATCGGGTCGTGGTTAGAGGGTTATAGCGACAACAAAAACTGGGCTATATCTAGCGCCGCGCGCGGTCGGCTCAGCTTGCTGATATTCGCGAACCATTCGCGCCATTGTTTTGCGTCGTCAGCAAACGCGCGCTGCACCTGTGCAATGACTTCTCGTGGTGAATTTGCGATCACGCCCGAATTCGTCTGGACGATCAACTGGGCATTGCCTTCCTCCTGACCAGCAACGACGTGATTGATGATCATCGGACAGGCGGCAGCAATTGTTTCCTGCACCGTCGCGCCTCCAGCTTTTCCGATCAGCAAATGACTGGCCTGTAGCATGCGCGGAATCTGGTTGGTCCAGCCGAGGACCTTGATGTTGGGATCGGCTGCTGCCGCCGTTTCGATGGCTGGCCGTAGTTCGTCGGCCCGGCCAATAGTCACGGTGAGATCGACGCCAAGATCGGCAAGCCGTTGCACGAGTTCGGGCGCGTGACGTGTCGCAGCATGGATCATGTAGAGGACTCGGCGTTTGGAATTGGCCGAAGGGAATTGTCGATCTTGCGTCGAATCGGCAAACTTCGGACTAACAGGAAACCCGAATATTTTAATTTTTTGTGGCGCGACTTCCCCTGCTCGCAAAACCGCGGCGCTCTGTTCGTTTGGAGCGAGGAAGTAATCGGCGGCGCAGCGATACCAGATGTTGTTGACGGTGATCGAGTCGGTCACGATGACGACGCTTTTGCAGAGCCTGTGGGGCCCCAAGAATTTGCTCAAGCAGATAGGGATAAGCTGGAAAGGAGGAAGCGACTATGTCTGGTTGAAAGCGATCGAGCAAAGCAGCGAAGTGTTCCTTGAGCCGGGAAAATCGCCGGAAATTTTTGTCATAATCCTGCTTGCGATCGAGCCAGCGATAGACGCTTCCCCACGCACGCGGCGCAAAATCAACTACCCAAAGATAACTCCTCCGAACCAGTTCGTTGAGCAGGGGATAAGTTTCGGCAAACAAATCGTGCAGTTCTACCTCAGTCCCTTCCGGGGCGACGCGCGCAAGAGCATCGCGAATTCCCCGCGCGGCGCTGTTATGACCTTCCCCGAAGCTCGCGGTAAGGATCAATATTCGTTTTTTCACAGTTTGTCAGGCCATCGTAACGCCGATTGGGAAACTCGCCTCACGAAGTAAACAGAACGGAGGTTTACGGAAGCATTCGGAGTTTAATGGATATTTATATCCGGCAAAGTAAACTCTCCGTGAAGATGAAATATCTCGGAGTCGCCTGGCGGGTATTGCGCCGTTTGGTTTGGGAAACAGCAACCGATACCACAACCGGGCTGGCCGCACAGATGGCGTATCTGCTTCTTTTTGCGCTAGCCCCCGGGTCGCTGTTTCTCTGGCATCTGCTGGGTTTGTTCGGCACCGATCCGACTAAATTGCATCGGATGTTTCTTCTCTTGAAAAGCTTCATGCCGCCGGATCCGAAAGTGCAGGACATTCTCGATTCTACGATGGCCAATGTGGTAGTGACAGGCTCGAGCGGTCTGCTCGCGAACGCGGGCATCATTTTCGGGATTTATTTCGGGACTGTTTTCATCGCGACGACCTCACGCGCTCTCAGCCATACGTATGGAATGCGGGAAGATCCGCATTGGTGGTCGAAGTATATCATCTCATTTTTCATGCTGTTTTGGTTCGGGATCATCATCGTGTTCTGCTTCAACGCAATCGTCTTTGGCGAGCGGCTGGCCGGTCTTGCAGAAGTCAATTTTCAGCTGGCCTTTCCGCTGCAAGCATGGATCACCACCCTCAATCTGCCTTTTACCTTTGTGGCGCTGGTCATTCTCGCGCTTGCACTTTATCTCCTGACGCCGGAAAATTATTTGACGGTTCGTCAAGCTTTGCCCGGCGCAATTTTCTTTTCGGTTGGTTGGATCATCGCGACGAAACTTTTTCAGCTTTATGTGGCGCGATATGATCGCTACAACCCCACGTATCTCGCGCTGGCGTCCATCGTTGTGCTGCTTACATGGATGTATTTGACCTGTTTGTTTCTACTGCTGGGCGGTAAGTTAAACTCCATTCTTCGGCGTGAACGCGAAAAAATGCGCCCGGCTGCGCCTGCCGCGCCCGAGGCTGCGGCGGTAAGCTAAAAAGTTAAAGCGTAAAACGCAGGACGTGATTTCTCTTTAACCCGTCAGAGGCGGGTGACTCTTTTAACTTTTTTAACGATCTGGTTGATCGCGTCGCGCGCTCTGTTACGCTCCGTCGCAGTGGTGCCCTTTCGCCTTTGGCTCACAACTGCGTTCGTTTCCGGCGTAATCCTTGGAAGTCTGCTCTCTGCGCAAGTCGATGACGAAAAAGAACGTCCGCCTAAGCAGGATGAGTCCGGACAGATCGAGGCGCATTCTTCGCCATCTACGAAGCCAAAGAAGTCTCCGACCCCGGTAGCAAAAGCATCGAAGGACAAATCGGGAAAAAAACACAAGGCTTCTGCGACCTCGGAAAAAATCCCAACCGCGATTCCGCACGCAAAATTAGCAAACGACAAGGCGGCAAAAGGAGAGTCGACCAGCGACGATAACGAATCGCGGGACGCACAGGAATCCCCCCACGCTCGTAAAGCAAAGCCGAAATCTGACGACGAAGAGAAGGCAACGCCAGAGCCTACGCCGCGCGAGACGCCTGAGCGCAGTTCGAAATCAAAGCGGCGCCACACGCCTACCCCCAAACCGAAATCCGCGAAGAAAAAAGCCAAGGAGGGTTCAGGCAAAACGAAGAAGGCGGGGAAATCCAAATCGACGCGAAAAGAAGAGGAAACACCGAAACCGGAAAAGACACCGCCGCCCCGTACCGAAGAGCGTACTGCAGGATCAGAGCGGCCAACTCCAGCCCCGAAAGCTCTCGAGTCTGCGGCGCCGACGCCGGCGCCTTCTCCTCGGTCAAAAGCTGCGCGTGCTGGCGCGGCCGACGAGCGAGCTCAGGTTGTGATCGAAAAATCTGGTTTGGAAGAGGACCAGGGCTTCGAGCCTCCGCCGTCGCCTCCGCCGAAAAGAGGTTTTTGGCCCTGGTCTCGGAGTTCGAGTAACTATCGCTATCTGACACGATCCGTGATCGACGCGATCCGCCGCGCGCCGGTGAAACGGCGTCGCTGGCAATTCATTGTGGTGCATAACAGCGGCACACGGCAGGGGAACGCGCGTGTCTTTGATTATTATCACCGGCACGTGCGCCGGATGCAGAACGGGCTTGCCTATCATTTTGTGATCGGAAACGGAACGTCCACCGGAAACGGCCAGGTTGAAGTGGGCGATCGCTGGCGCCGCCAGATCAACGGCGGGCATGTGCACAGTGATTATCTAAACAACATCTCACTCGGCATTTGTCTGGTGGGCGATTTCAATCGCGGTCAACCAACGCGCGCGCAGCTTGATGCATGCGAGGAGCTGATCCGCTATCTGCGAGAACGCTGCGGTAAGTCGGACAGGGGCACGATTCCTGTGCGGCCACACCGCGAAATGAACCCACCGCGTTGGCCGACCGATTGCCCGGGAGACGATTTTCCCTATTCGTGGTTTCGCAGGTTTTAGAAGGCATTCCACAGATGGCAGGGACGGACCGCTGGGCCGTCCCCTCTGTTTCGGCGCACCCGGCGGTCGCGCCCCCTACCAAAGCGGTGGATTGCACCTACGAATTACTTCCGGTCAGCCACCATTAGATTGGCTTCCTTGTAGTCCCAGCGATAACCGAACCCGAAGTCGAGCGGAGGCGGATTGCCTTGCCGAAAAACTTCCTGAAGCCTGGGTTGGTAATGTTGTTTGAAGAGATCGATCGGGCCGAGGTAAACGCCAAAAAGACGCAGGTTCCATTTGTTTGGATCGAAATAAGCCAGGGGAATTCCGGAGTCGTCCTGCACGATTCGGTTACTATGGCCAAGGATAAATTCGCGGATGGTCGCGAAGCCCTGCTCGAACATCAGATACGAAGAAGATTTCAGAAAACTCGAGCCGGTCCCAAGCCTCTGACAAAATTTCAAGAAGCCAGGCGCCGACTTGATGCCGCCATCAGAGATGTCGGTGGTGAAATAATACAGGGTTTGTGAATTGCCCGATTGATTGTCGGTGTAACGGATTCGCACTCCGGGCGTGCTGCCGCCTTTCTTCCCCGGCGCGAACTCCTCAAATGCGCCATTATTGTTGAGCGAGCCGAACGTGACGTTCGTGATCGATTTGTCTGCGCGCACGAGAAAAACGTAGAGAATCGGCAACACGCCATTCAGGTTCTGTTGCTGCAGATCGATCTTCATATGTTTGGTGATGAAGTACGTTGTGTTCAGCGATGACTTCATTGCGTTTTCCAGATTGCCTAGCGCGCCGGAGAGATTTTGGATGCGCAACGGATCGGGTGGCGGACCCATTGATTCTTTCCCGCAAAGCACGTACACCGAGGCGTTTGGAAAAAATTGATCGACGTACAAAAAAATCCGGGCCGCTGAACATATAAAATGCGACCGGAGTCGGCTGCGTTACCTCAGGAAAATTAGTGGCTGTCCAGGCGTGCAGCTTTTGGAGTTGACGCTGGAAGAGCTTGCTGAACTCGCTCTCAAAAAAAGCGGAATGCGCCTGCCACGCCGGATCGCGCGTGAGTGGTGCAAGCGGGGAATTCTCCGGCACGGGCATTCCAGCAAGGAACCGCGCGATATCATTAGGCCCGGCAGTTGTCGGAGCCACAGGAATCGCCCGCGGCGCCACCTGGGGAATCTCCTGTGCCGAAACGCTGAACACGTTTACCAAGATCGTGGCCAGGACAAAAGCGGCGGAGCACCGCCGCATTCCGAAACGTGCAGGCAATTTCCGCTCTATGTTCGCGCTTGAGTTTGGGAGTGCGCGCTCAGCTGCGCCGCTTTCGGTTCTCTCGGCAAACTGGAAATGTTCGTTCTTCCTTGGGCGTCGCTTTTTCATAAGGAACGTCGCGGGCGTTTTTGCGCGCAGAAATACAGCAACAGGCCAACAAGTGCGGTGGCGAGTCCCGCCAGCGATTCGATTGTCTTCCAGCGCAAGAGATAAAACATCATCCAGAATGTGAGGACGGCGAAGATAATCGGGGGCAGCGGATAAGCCCACACCCGGTAAGGCCGGGCGATTTCGGGCCGCGTAACGCGCAACACCATTACGCCCAGTACCGTGAACAGCGAACAGAGCAACAAGCTAAATTGAGTGTATTGCACCACGCTTTCAAAGCTGCGTGTGAGCAAAAGTACATTCACGATGAGCAACTGCAGCACAACGGCGTTTGTGGGAATGCCGTGAAAATTCTTGCGCCCAAGCAGTCGCAGCAACCAATGATCTTCGCCCATTGACATACTGACGCGCGGCCCAATCCACGTCATTGAGCTGATTGCGGAAACCAAGCCGAGACAAATCACCGCGCCGGCAACCCTCCCGCCATTTGTCCCAAAAATATGTTTGCCTGCGATCAACCCCACGTCGAGTTGACCCCGCATTTCGTCTTGCGGAGTGGTCGCGAGAAAAACTGCGTTTAGAAGAACGTAAGCCACGATGACAATGAGTGTTCCCGCGAGCAGCGAGCGCGGGACGTTCTTCTCCGGTTTCTTCACTTCGCCAATGATGTAGCTCGATGCGTTCCAACCCGAATACGAATACATGACGTAGACAAGAGCGACGGCGAACGCGCCGCTGAAAATCCACGCTGTATCGCCGCTCTGCGGCAGAAAAGTAATTTCTTGTTTTGGCTCTATCAGAAATCCAGCTGCGATGAACGCACCAACCAAGAGCAGTTTCACGATCGTCCAGAGATTCTGAAACGCACTGCCAATCTGAAGATTCCGAAGATGAAAAAGCGTTACCACCCAAACAACCACAAATGAAAGAAGCACCGGCGAGCCAACGCCGAACACTCCGACAAAATATTTCCCGAAGGCCATTGCGGCCAGTGCGATTGGCGCAGCGAACCCAACAGTAGCGGAAATAAAGCCTGCCATAAATCCGAGCGCGGGATGGTAGATCTGCGATAGAAAATGGTATTCGCCGCCGGAGCGAGGCAGCGCGGCGCTGAGTTCGCCATAACAAAGCGCCCCGCACAGAGCCGCAATTCCGCCAATGATCCAAAGCATGAGCAGCGGGAATCCCGACTGAATGTCTGCCAGTTGAAAGCCGAGGCTGGTGAAGATGCCCGTGCCGATAATGTTGGCAATAACGATGGAAGATGCCGTAAAGAAACCGATCGTTCGCCGCGGAGTTCGCGACTTCATTGAACGAAGTTCAGTAACCGTAACCATCTCTGAATCGACAATCCCGAAATTATCGGGGCTAGCGAATTCTTTCGAAGTGGTCTTCAAGTTCATGATTGGCGAATGAGTCTTTTGTCATTCTGAGCGAAGCGAGAAATCTCAGATCATTTGTTTTGGCGGCGCACGGAAGCAACAGTCAGAGATGTTTCGCTTTGCTCAACATGACAGCCATTTTTCCTAAGTTGTCAGAAGCCATACCCGGCATCACGTTGAAAGCAGCATGAACCCATCGCTCTCCATCGAAACAGCCACCCAACTCGCAGTGTTTCTTGCAAATCGTCCCGGGGCGCTTGCGCGCGTGTGTGAAGCGATGGCCAAAGCAGAAATTAACATTCACGCGCTGGCTACATCCGACACCGTTGATCACGCAGTGGTGCGCATGGTCGTAAGCGATCCAACCAAGGCACTCATGCTTCTCGGCGAGGCGGGAACACTGGCACTGGAGACCGAAGTGCTGATGATCGAAACGACAAGCCAACCAGGCGTCCTGGCGAAGATCGCCGAGCGTCTAGCAGAAGCCGAAGTCAATATTGAATACGCATATCTCGCCGGTGGCCGCGCAGCGGAAAAAGGTCTGATGGTTCTGCGGCCATCGGATGTCGAAAAAGCGAAGCGTGCCCTGCAGGATTTGTAGTGTGCGCAGCTTGGGTGTGAGCGGCATTTATATCACAAGCGCGATGCCATTTGGTAGGGCGCGACCGCCGGGGCGCGCCGCTGGGGCGCGTGCGTTGCATGGTCAGGGGCGAATCTCGATCGTCGTCCCGTCAGGCGTTACGCGCCAGAGTTCCTCGATCTCTTCATCGGTGAGCGCGATGCAACCCGCCGTCCAGTTTTTCCAACGATGAAACGCCCCAATCCAGCCGCGGCCGTTTTGAATTCCGTGAACCATAATGTCGAACCCGGCTGAGACGCCGCGTGCGGCAGCTTGTTGGTTGTCTTCATCTGACGGATAAGAAACGTGCAGCGCCAGGTGAAAACTGCTTTGCGGATTTCGGCTATCGATCTTGTAGACTCCCTCCGGCGTTTTCATGTCGCCTTCTTCTTGCTTCGCGCCAACCGGATTCCGACCTAAAGCGATTCGATAGCTCTTGATCCGGTTGCCGTCGCGAAAGATCGACAATTTCCCTGCTGATTTTTCCACAACAATCCGATCGATTGCTGTTCCTCCAGGCAACGGATCCCAATTGTGATGTGCGTAAAAGTACAACGCCAATGCGCAGACGGCGACCGACGTCACTACTGTCGCAATGATTTTGCCAATCACATAGGTGATCTTAATGACCTGCCCACAAATGCAACATTAGCGCGAATATTGCGGGCGTCCGAGTTGGTGATTGCCAATGCGGATTCGATGCCGGATAAATGCGCGGCGCGTTTTTATGACTTCGGTACGGACTTTCCTCGGTTACCCCTATCCTTTGGGCGCGACTTGGATGGGGAACGGCGTCAACTTTGCCATCTTTTCCGAGCATGCTGCCGGTGTTGAGCTTTGCTTGTTCGACAACATCGAGGCGAGTGAAGAAAACATTCGTATCCCGGTCACCGAACACACCGATCAAGTCTGGCACGTGTTTTTGCCGGATGTACGGCCTGGGCAATTGTACGGTTTCCGCGTTTCCGGTCCTTATGATCCGGAACGCGGACTGCGCTTCAATAGTTCGAAACTCCTTCTCGACCCGTACGCGAAGGCGATCGCCGGAGAAGTGAGCTGGGCCGACGAAATGTTCGGTTACGTCATCGGGGGCGAGAAGGAGGATCTGACCCAGGATTTTCGCGATGATGCCTGGGGAGTGCCCAAGTCGGTTGTCATCGACACTGGATTCGACTGGCAAGGGGATAAGAAGCCCGGTACGCCGTTGTCCAATTCTGTGATCTATGAGGTGCACGTGAAAGGGTTCAGCAAACTTTGGCCTGACGTGCCAGAGAAACTGCGCGGTACTTACGCGGCGCTCGGCAGCCCAGCGGCCATCGATTACTTCAAAAAGCTCGGCGTGACGGCAATCGAGCTATTGCCAGTGCACGCGCACATTGACGACAAGGTCTTAATCGACCGCGGCCTGACGAATTATTGGGGTTACAATACGATCGGTTTTTTTGCGCCGCACGGACAGTACTCGGGTAGCGGGCAAATGGGCGAACAGGTCTCCGAATTCAAATCGATGGTGCGCAGTCTTCACGCTGCCGGAATCGAAGTGATTCTCGATGTCGTTTACAACCATACCGCCGAAGGAAATCATCTTGGTCCGACGCTCTGCTTTCGGGGCATCGACAACCCCGCCTATTACCGGTTGCATCCCGAAAATCCGCGTTTCTATCTGGATTTCACCGGCACGGGCAACACGCTCAATCTGCTCCACCCACGTGTTCTCCAGTTAGTGATCGACAGCCTGCGTTATTGGGTCGCAGAAATGCACGTGGACGGATTTCGTTTCGATCTCGCGTCCGCGCTTGTGCGCAATCACGAGGGCGTAAACATGCTGCACCCTTTCCTCCAGGTTATCCAGCAGGACCCGATTCTTTCGAACGTGAAACTTATCGCGGAACCCTGGGACGTTGGCGACGGCGGCTATCAGGTAGGAAGTTTTCCTGCGCCGTGGTCGGAATGGAATGGCAAATATCGCGACAGCGTTCGTAGTTTTTGGAAGGGCGATGAGGGTCGAATCGGCGAGATGGGTTACCGGCTCACAGGCAGCCCTGATCTATACCAGCACAATGGCCGAAGACCGTATGCCAGTATTAATTTTGTCACCGCGCACGATGGCTTCACGCTCAACGATCTGGTCAGCTACAACGACAAGCACAACGAAGCGAACGGGGACGGCAACAAGGACGGCGACAATAACAATCTCTCGTGGAACTGCGGCGCGGAAGGTCCAACCGATGATCCGCAGATCAACGCGTTGCGCGAACGACAGCGTCGAAATTTCCTGACCACACTTTTTCTTTCACAGGGCGTGCCGATGCTGAGTGGCGGAGATGAGTGGGGACGGTCACAGACAGGCAACAACAATGCTTATTGCCAGGCCGATGAGATCAGTTGGTTCAATTGGACGCACAACCGCAGGCAAAATCAGTTTCTGGAGTTCACGCGAAAGCTGATTGCATTTCGCAACGCGCACCCGGTGTTTCGCCGGCCAAAGTTTCTTCAGGGTCGCCGGATACGCGGATCTGAGATTCGCGATGTGATGTGGTTCAATCCGGGTGGAAACGAGATGACCGACGAAGAATGGTCGTCGCCATTCGTTCGTTGTATTGGGATGCTGTTGAGTGGCGATTCCAGCGATGTTCTCAGTTTCGAAGGCGAGCCGATCCGTGACGAAACATTTCTATTGCTGATTAACGCGCATTACGAACCGATCCCCTTCGTCCTGCCCGGTCAGGAGCATCTCGAGTGGCAACTTATTCTCGATACAATGGATCCGAACGGTTTCCTGGCACAGCCAAGAAAATTCGCGTCCGGCGACGACGTGGATCTTGGCGGTCGCTCCAGCTGCTTGTTCCAGCTCGTAAGCGGAACGCAAGCGCAGGCCCGTGCGGAATCCTGGAAGAAACGTCGCGTGGAATTTCCTGCTCTGAGCGCAGAGGAAGAGCGCGCTCGCCGCGAGTAGCCTGTTGCGCAGGAGAAAAATTCGGCAACGCAATCTTGTTGCCAGAAACGAATTAATCTATAGAGATGTAGAAGCGCATATTTTGGCGCGCGACCAAAATTTTTTGGTCAGTGATCCGTCATGACACCGAGTTCTCTTGTTATCGTCACTGATCGAGGCGAGTTAAAAGCATACCGGGTGAATGAAACGCCGACGCGCGGACCAAGCCTGCAACTAGTGCAGGCATTCAACATCACCGACGCGCATGGAAAGCTGGTCGATAAGCTGAGTGACGCTGCCGGGCGCTTTCCCGTAACGGACGGCGCGGGCACTCATCATGGAGGGGCTTCCATCGCCGAGCGGACGCAGTTGGCAACCGAAATGGACCGCCGCATTCACAAGGAACTCGCCGATCAAATTACAAAAATTGTTTCGCTCAATGGAAAGGAAGGCTGGTCTTTCGCGGCGCCGGCAGAAATCCATGGAGCGATCGTCGATCTTCTGCCTGCGGCGGTGCGCGACCGGATCGTCGAACATGTGAAATCGGATTTGGTTAAAATGGAATCGGCCAAACTCGTTTCGCGATTTCGTTCATTGCAGCAAATGTGAAACCAGGATGCATCAGAACATTTTTGTTCCTTCATTGCGAAGAAGCGCATTAGTATTCATTTAATCATGCAACTGCCTGTTAAGATCTCGTATCGGGGTCTGGAAAAATCTGACCAGATCGACAATCTCGTTTTGGATTACGCCGCACGGCTCGAAAAATTTTGCGACCACATCAACCGCTGCGATGTGGCCATCGAACAAACGAATCACACGCACCAGAAGGGAAATCCTTACCGGTGCCGAATTGATGTGACGGTAGCGCGTGGTCACGAGCTCGTCGCTGACGAAAAGCAGATGGACAACGGCTCGCATCGACCGGTCAACAAGGTGATTCACGACGCGTTCAAAACAATGGAGCGCGAGTTGCGCCGCGTCGTGGACAAGCAGAGACGCGAAGTAAAAACACACGCCGATACGCGGTCGCCGAAATAGGGCGACGAACGCGCCAGGTAGGGCGATTGACCTCAATCGCCCGCCTCCACGAGCGGCAACACAACAAGCCGTCCAGTCCGAAAGCCGCTCGACCATTCAGCTCATTTCCACGGGCGATTCGGCGCGATCTATTTCATAACAGTTTGTTGCCAACGTCGCGGTGCAATCAGCATCTTCAGCGGTGGACTACGCAAAACGCATTAATAACACGAGCGAGACTACGGCGAGCACAATTCCGATCACCTCAAAGTAGTTTAGTGACTCCCGGAACAACACAACGCCGATGGCGGTAAGAAGAAGCACCAGGGAGAACAGAGGTACAGGACGCTAATAGTGGCCAGCTTCAGGTGCTTCATTACGAACACCCAGCCGAACGCCGTCGAGGCATACAGGGCGAACCCGATATAAAACCAACCCGTTCGTAGCGGTTGCTCCCGCGCGCTGGCGAGCTTGAGGAAGTAATCCCCCAGAACGCCGATAACGCTGAAGGCAATTGTTACGAGGACCGCGATTGTTCTTGTTCCCATCGTCGAAATTTTCTTGCTAGAAGAATCCGCGGAGAAACGTCGCCGCTTCATCCGAGATACCGACGATCTTGTTCGTTGCCTGGCGGTAGAATTTGAAATTGAGCTCGGTCTCGGGTCGACCGTCGTTCCAGTCGGAAAAACATTTAAGCTCGCTTCGTCCCAGGCGTCGCTTCGCGAGCGCGGTGCGTCTGATGATCACGCTCACGCGCGGAGTCTGCCTGGCAATTCCCGGTTTCCTTGGGATCGCTTTGGCTGACGTGACCACGCCGCTCGCGATGAGACCTGGACCGCCTTCGTTTTCGCTCGCGAAGACGAATATCTTATCGCCTTTGGCGATGTGCTTGCCACCGTACATCGTCTTCTGCGCCGTGAACGCGAACATCTTTGCTTGTGGATCGCTAACCTCAGCTTTGATCGCGAACATCATACGTCCCATCTCGCGCAATTAATTCCATGTCGTCCCTGAGGCCAGACCTAACGCAATAAGGCTCACGCGCGAGCGGCAGCGAGCGCAGCGCAGTTGTTGGTTACCCCGAACAATGGATGACGGCTCAAAGCCCACCGTCTGCAGTAATGATTCCATCACGGGAGCAACGAAGTCCTTCTGTCTGAAGCTTGACGAATTTCATCTGCTTGTCGTCAATCTTCAATGCGGTCACCGCCGGAAGGGAGTTCAACACCATTTTCATTCTTATGCACACCAATCGCTGTGCCCGGGATATTGTGGCCATTTAATTAACACGAACCAATTAATTGGGGTGAGTCCTTTGAATGTTTTGGAAATTTCAGCACGTCTCGCACGACACCCTGGGCTTCGAGAAGAGCGTACTCCTCTCCACAGATTCGCCAGGATATTAAGAATAAACGGTCCGAGATTTCTGTGCCCCTCAGATCTTTAAGCCCCAGATCTTTGTGCCTCTCTTCAATGACACTCACTTTCTCATTGGTCATCGTGCTGCCAAGAAGCGCTTTTCGAACGCCACCTCACAGCGAACCGAATCGAAACCATCTGCATCGCAAATGCCGGTCCCGCAAAAGAGTGGAAGGATTAGCATGAAGATCGCAACAGTTCCTTTAGTTTTCATTCACACTCCATAGTTGGCCTAACGAGACACAAGATCAGCGACCGCGCGAATTAGAAAAGATGTTCTCATGCTCCCAAAAACCAGGCGTAAGGACGGTCCGCGGTTCGCTGCGTCGGC
>CAWIJH010000001.1:0-422693 GCA_963836455.1 uncultured Verrucomicrobiae bacterium | reverse complement strand
CGCCCACTCGTTAGGCCGATGAGGCGTTGGCGGCGGCCCTGGCTCTCGACTTACGGTTCGCAGGGCGCGAACTTTACGGCGGGAGGCTACGAGTTGTGGCGAGTTGGTCTAGGGAAGCCGGCGACATCGTTTTGGTGAAAACCGAGCGGGAGCGTAAGGCGAAACCAAAGAGGTGATTCTGGCGACTGCCTTCAGCGGAAAGTGAGCATGACGAGGCTTCGTCACCAGGATGAAATCGAATGGAGCGAGTGGGATGAGCAACATGGAACACGTCGCGATCGGGAATCGCGCGGGTAAACGGCAACGCAGCTAGGGTAGCTGGCGCGAGCACCAGGCAGTGCGAGTGATCAAGGTAAAGTGACGAGGGTGGGAGTGAGCAAGCCGGGAGGTGAGCGAGTTTCAATTTCTCAATTGTGAATTCTGACTGATCAGAGCTTCTTAATTCTTAATTGAAACTCGTTCGCTATCCGCGCCCACTCGCCCTACCTCGTAACTAATGCCAGCCGCTCAGACCCTTTACGTCGCGCGCCCCGCGCGCTTTTCGCAAACTCAGCCAACCTCCAACAACTCGGCAAGGAGTGCATCAACGTAACGCTTTAGGTTTCGCATTTCTTTGACGCTCGCACCGACATGCGTCGATGCGGAACCGCTTTCATACATAGACCGAGCGAGGATTGCGACTGCCTCATCAACTGTTTCCAATGCCGCTTCGGCGACGTTGCGTGCTGCACTCGAAGTTCGCCGCGCGCGCAATACATATCGAACCTTTTGCTTTTGCGTCGGACCCTGACGACCCTCTTCGAGGTGAAACCCAGGTGTACGAGTGACCTGTTCATCAGGGCCGAGATGATCAATCACATCGCGAAGCGCTTCCCGTAGTTCCAATGCACTTCCTCGCCAGGAAATTCTAGCGCCTCCTGCAATATCGCGAAGTGCTTGTTCGTACGAAGCGGCAGTTGCGGGTAGCAACGCCGTCAGCGTATCTAGTATTGAACGTTCGACCGGCGAGAGGACAAGACGCTTGCCTCTCGATTTCATCAGATCAACCGTCGCCTCGAGCAGGTACGGACGTAGTTCGTTGACCTTAGCTAAGTATGCCTGCTGACCACTTGCGGACGCTGCCAAAAGGAGAAGCCCTTGGATAACTGAATCGATCTCATCAACGAGGCCAGCTCTGCCCTTCGCGATGTCGAGCTCCGGCCGGACAAGATCAAAATAGATTCTGGCAACAGTTCCAGCGAAGGGCTGAATCGCATGACCGCTAACCTTTTTGGATTTGCTGTCTCTGACTTTCGCTTCGAGAGTCGAGACTACGTCATTAATTTGGTCTAAGGCTTCGAGGGCATCGGCCATTAATCATTAACTTTTGCCGCACGTTTGGACCGCCGCTTTTTTCGCGGATATTTGCCCGTTTGCGCTGTGCCAACGTGACTGCGCGGCATTGCATGAACAACTAAGTTGTAACCGACGGGATTGAGTTTGTAGTACCCACTTCCTGCCGAGTCGAGGTACCCAGCCGCTGCCGCATTCGGAAGCACCTGTGGCATTCGTTTTGGCAATCGGAAGCCAGCCTGTTTGAAATATTTTTCTAGGTCGCTCGTGTTAATCGACTCTTTGCGCTCCGGCTCAGCCTGTACTTCGGAAAGATAATAAGCGACCAGCGCAGCCATTTGATTCGACGACTCCGGTTGCTTCTCATCCTTTAGGTCACGGATGCTTGGTCGCCGAGTTGGCGATGCATCAATTGGTGCCTGCGAGCTGGTTGCGGTAGCCATTGTGGCCATTCCAATATTGCGCGGTCGGGTCCCAAGGCTCAAACGACCGAACACGTAGTCGAGAACCCGCTGAATGGATTCGCCGTCGAGTTTCTCGAGTGCGGATAGGATGTCTCCAATTGCTTTGAGTTCCTTGTCTGTGGAACCGCTTTGCTTCGCCATAGGGAGAAACTGTTCTGAATTACTTATGCCTTCACAAATGATTAATTAGCAAGTGCAAAAAATTTGCGAGGCTTGGCGCAAACTCCTAGGCCAAACTCTTTGAATTCACACAGGCGTTGCCAAACCTCTCGCCCCTCGCGGGCTTGCCCGTCTATGTCGCCTCATCCCCCGCCCGGTTCCAATCATTTGCTTTTTGTTCCAAGCCGAGTTGAAAGCCTTTGTTCTCAGAAATCTTCTGCTCGGCCGCAAATTTGCGCACGCCTTTGGTGATCTTGATCACGTACAGCTACGGCAGGTGTCAATATCCTACTCTAATGCGCGGCTTGCTTCCGGCTTCGATCAATAGAGAGTAATTCTGCGTCTTCGCAGGGCGCTGCGTTACGCTCACTGGCATGCCAACCTTCAAGGCTTCATACGGTTTTTCTTTTCCATCAATCCGCACTTCCGGGGGGCTTGCCAGATGAAACGTCAGGGTGCGATCAGTTGAATATTCTTTAATCGTAAAGAATGGCTTTAATGTTGTAATGACCCCTCCAATCGCCGCCACTCCGTCATTAATGTCTCCGGGCCCGGGGCCGTCGGCTCGTACATCTTCAAGACTCGGCCCCACGCACAACCAAACGAGCGACGCAAAAAGAATTGATTTCATATACCCATTTCGAGGATACAAGAGGCGTGACCCCGGATCAAGATCAATCGCGAATCCTGAGTTTGAATGCGCCCTCGGCACCACTGAGTTCGAATCAGCCGCCAAGGTGCCGCCTTTGCAAAAAGCCAATTGAGCTTGGGGCGATCAAGTGCACTGAGTGTGACGGCTACCAAAATTGGCGGCGATATTTCGATTTTAGCAGTGTGATTCTATCCTTATTGGTTGCTCTCTTCTCGGTACTAACAGTCGCTGTACCTGTAATCGTCCACGTTTTTACGAGCGAGCGGTCTGATGTCGGAATCTCTGAAATTGCCCGTGACCGAGACAGCATTACCTTGATATGTGCGAATCGCGGTAATAAAACTGCAATAGTTTACCTAGCGGAATTGCTCTCAGCCGACGGGGGCAAATGGAGTTTGAAGTTGCCGGAAGCGAAGCTTGTTCTACACCCGGATGATGTCGAAGTGCTCACGCTGAAACCAAGCATTGGCGATAATGAGGTGCCATTTCCCGAGGCCGCCGAAAAGATTGAATTTCATCTTGTGCCGTTTGGAGGAGAACGAGAATCTTCCCTTGTATCAAAACGACTTAAATGATTGAAATACGGCAAGCGCGCATTCTGATATTGTTGGTTGTATCTTGCGCAGCTGTCTGTTCGGCTCACGCGGCCGACCGCCTCGATATTGCCCTTTTCCCATATTCAAAAATTGACGAGATCGACCTGACCGTAGTTAGAAAACTTTGGGACACTAAGACGCTAACGTTGGTCCAGGAATTTACTCAAGCTAACTCTCCAAATGCAGATTTTGCTTACCTTGGTCGACTGCGGATCGTAGACCAGAAAGTGCAGCCTGCAAGCCAAGCCGAATTAGCAGATTTCTGGAATCGCGGATCCTTTCTCACTCTGTTGATTAGCGGTCTGGCCGGTAAGCAAGGTCATATCGTCACGCTTCGGACGGAAATATATCTTGGCAACTTAAGCGGGAGCTATGGCCGAAGTACTGTCGCGGTTGTATCTAAGATCGCCGTAGATGAGGATGACTTCGCCTCTGTGAAAGACAGCCATATCGTGCCGACGCTTTTTGCGCTAGCCCTTCAGGCCAAGGCCGAGAAGAAATCGCCAAATATCATCGCGAAATTTTTGAATCGAGCACGAATGATCGCCTTAGACCTCGGATGGGATAAGGACGATAACCTGGAAAAGCGCAAATTTTTTGAAGCTATTGAGAAGGAATCAAAAGACCTCAGTGTTGGCAAATGAAGGTATTCCGGCGGTTTGTACTATCGTATTTCTGCGTCATTTCTATTAATACACTCCCCGCTGCGGACAAGCCCTTGATCCATGTTCCGCGCTTCGATGGCAAGCCTTTGATCCATGTGCTCATTCCGCGCTTCGATGGCGATCCCGCGATAGGCGCACCAGTCGCGACTGTTTTAAATCTACAACTTTGGTGTACCCTCGAGCGCTCGCCGGAAGTCAAAGGTGTAACTTTTTCTGGCCAAATTTCATGGACTCCCGGAACATTGCGCGAACAAAGTCACGCCCTAGCGGAAGCAGTCGCTCAAAAATACGACATACGCGCGCAGATGATTCTGTGGGGCAAAGCGTGGAGGTTCGGAGATGGGGTTGTGACTCAGACATATCTATCAATCCCGAACTACCAAGACCTACGACCGATCTGGCCAGAGCGGTGGTACATTAAATTCAAAGTGGGCAAGATTACCGCCGAATGGGAATTAGACATTCCCACCCGACGATACGAGTTTCCCTCGATTGCGCTACGGCGTGAATTGGTATCAGAATTCCAAGAAATCGGTGGCTTAGAATTGTATCGCGACCGAGAATTAAAACAACCTTTACGGAAGCTGGAAGCAACCGGTTTCACGGCTTGTGAGCACGCTGGCGATCGGAGTAAGATAACTTTAGATAACAACGAGACCGGATGGGTTTATTTGCCAACACTTTCCGACAAGAAATCGTATATTATTGATTTTGTTGGGGGACTAATACGTATCTTCCGAGGGGATTACGCTGGTGCGCAGGAACTTTTGAGGTCGGTGGCGCGCGCCGAAGATGCCACACAGCAACTCAAACTTGATTCTACGCTTTACCTCGCTTTTGCCGCGGATCAGCTAAATAACGATCCGCTGGTTTATACCCAAGCCGCTCTGCAGCTTAATCCATATTCAGATGCGGCAGTTCGTTACCACCTAACGGCTCAATGTTCAGTCTTTGCTCGCGATCGCTTGTCGGGAAAGCCAGTCGACACACAAACGTTCCTTAATGGGCTGCGCACGACCGTGCGCGATTACGGTTATCTATTGGCCCCAGATGATCCCACCCTTCGGTCGGTCAAAGCACTGATTGCCGAGCAATAACGCGCGGGGGGCATTGCCCTTTAAGTTTCGAATAAACCCCCTCCGCCCACTTCCGCGAACTCGCGAAGCTAGCGACACATTTCAAATCTCATGCCTACGTTAGTTGAAAAGCACATGCGTTTTGTTAAACACCTCGTCGAATTTCGCTGCTGTCATCTTTCCCCCTGAGTGAAGAATGTTATGTCCAGGGTCGGACTTCGATCCTGAGTGTTCCTTTGAGTCCAGGTTTCGTTTCTTGCAAAATCGGAATGTCGAAGGCAATACCGGGTCCCACTTCAAGCGCCCTCGTCTCAGCCGTTTGGTCCGGCTCAGTCTGAGCCCCATCTTGCAGGCTATACTTTACCTTCCAGTCAGTAGGCGAATCGGCGCTTGGCCAAGCCTCAACTAGAATCAATTTGCGGTAGATAAAGCCGCCCTCGTAATGGTGTTTCAAAAATAAGATCCCGTCGACCTCGTAGTCCGGGACTAGAACCCTCACATCGAACGCAAAACTCACCGATCCCGTAGTTTTGGTGCTCTTGCTGGGATCGAGGAACACCGAGAAAAGATGAGGGCTCTGCAGACGGTCGGGTGGGCGCGCTTTGCCAGCTTTTCCGGGGAATAATTCATCGTAGGTGCGAAAGATTGCGGAGTGCTCGAGCGCTGTGCGGCGATGCATCTGCCAACGACAGCCCCGAAGACTCACGACGATTTCAAATTGATACGAGGCGTGAACTGTCTTCCCATTATCGAACTCCTTTTGCACGGCGGGCGGGAGCGTGATGTCATCGACATCTAAGACGCCATCGACCCGCACTGTGCCGAAAAAGAAGCGGGTCATATTTTGATAGCCCTCTTCTGAGTTAACGATGCCATAATGTCCGGAATGACTGCGATGAACAAAAGCCCGCGGCGATTGGATGTCTTCGCCCTTTGCACTGACTCCGTGCGTGGTAGCATTCTCGATCCGCACGAGCCCATCGCTCATTTCCCCCGCCGCCCATGCTGAGAGACCACCGAGAACCAGGTAATCGCGTGAGTCTGTGCCAACCAGATTAAAGATTCGGTCGGCTGGAAAATCGTTAATGATTGAAACGTCGTCAGACTGCTTCAGTCCGAGATACGTTGCCATGCGTTCGCGATTGAAGTTATTAACATCCCCAAACGTGGCCCACCCTGGCACGTTCCGAACGATTCTAAGATCAATGCCATTATGGGGGGTTGCGTACGTGAAAAACTTATCGACACAACGTCGTGCATCCTTTTGGCCCAACGGCTGACCTGCTTCGTCAACGCCCTGCAGGAATGCGCGGCAGACCAGTCCACCCATGGAATGGGCCACAAGGTAACAGCGGAAATCCGATGCTGACATCTTGTTAGCCGCGTTCTCGCAAATCTTGTCCCGCAGACGAAGGACTAGCTCACTCAACCCTTTCGCGAAATGCTGAATGGGCGGTGTATCCCCCTTACCGAACGCTTCGGAGGCTTCGTCGTAATAACGGTAGATAATAATGCACCTGTAATCGAGAGGTTCGTCGGATTGATCCAACGTCAATAGGTCGTCACCCTCGACAAAAACATCGTCATAATCATGATCACTCATTAAGCGGACGAGGGGTGATTCAAAATAAAAGCGCTTCAAATCACCGGTCCAAAGCATTCGCGCCTTGGTTGAGCCGACATTGAATCCCATGTACGGGTCGGCCACGGCTTCTTCGATTTCACCGTGCGTTGCGGCGAAGCCGCGAACGTATATGATCGGATGATGAGGGTGATGCTTGTTCGGCATAGCGTCACTGATGCTAAGGCAACGCCCAAAGAATTGGAAGCCTTCAAATGAGCGGCGTAGCTGCGCGCGATCGGCTGCATTGGGCGTTTTCGCAAGGTTCAGACCTTTTGCAACAAACCCTGCTGATCTTATATCAGTCTTTTTTTAGACCGCGCCGAACTTCTCACTTTTCGCTTCTCCTGGGATTTGTTAAGAGTCGTGTGGAGCAGGAGAAGCCGATGTTCTATTTTCGGATCGATCGAGTTCGTTTCCTTGATAATGGCGGAGTCAAATCTGTTCTAGGAATTTTTGGGCACGACTTCGCCAAGGTAAAATTTCTCAGCTTTGTCACACGTTCCGATCAGAGTGTTCCCGAGCTCGACGAGTGGACGCAAAGCAACGATTCTGCGGCCAGAACAGCGATGCTGCAGGCGTTGATCGATAACACGCTTAGCAGCCGCGCGCTGACTGAGGTCGACCGCGTACAGGATAATGTGACTGTCAACTTCGGCGACACAGGGCTTATTCTTTATGAAGCTGAAGAAATTCCCGAAGCGTTCACCTGGACCTTTCTCGCTGTACGCTCATCGCGCGATGTGCGAGAGGGCGCGCGCGACGTCAACGAAATTCTATCCGAACCGAGCTTCGGGCCTTTTTCGAAGAGTCTGCTTTCCCTCATTCAAGCTGGCTCGGCCGTAGTCAATCCCGCATATGCAGCTGGTGTCGAGGTGGCAAAGTTTGTCGCGCAAGCGAGCGCCCACCATCTCATGAACAAGAGCGATCGCACCCTTGGAGGTGTCACGGTCAGTTTCATCCGGCCGGAGCATTATCCGAATGGGATCCGTGAACGCCGTGACGTCCACGACATGACCGGCAATATGTTTTTCGACTACACCATTTTCGCATACAAACGCGCTTTGCCCGTCATCCGGAAGAAACGGAGACAATGAAGAAACGAAAGGCTCCTTCTCGGTCAGCAAAGAAAAAAACTCCAAACGCCAGGCGTTCAAAACCGACCAAGCATCCAGCCGCATCCCCTGGCAGAAAAACAAAGCCCGTTGCTTCTTCTGATGAGCCGGAAGTACGGCGAGCGATTCCGCTCGACTATGTAACCACGGACGAGGTCCAGCTCCGTTCTGCTCCCGATTTGGCCGCACCGAAATTGCCCCGCGGCCTGCTCAGCAAAGGTACGGTCGTGAAAATCGCGCCTCAGAATTGGTGGTATGTCGAAGCTGCGACCGCGGCGGGCGTGCTCCGGGGGTGGGTATCGGACACTCTTTTGGGGCGTGCGACCATCTCGGACGAAAAGACCACGTCGTTAGAACTTTCCGCGCCCTTGGCACCGGTCGAAACAATCGCGCACGCTGACCTGCGGGCGAAGATGGCGAAATCCATAGTGGATTTCGAAGCGCGCCGCGATGCGCTGGGACATCTCAGGGTTTACAACCTTCCGCCCGGCGACGGCGGCGGCCGCTATGAAGTGGCTGGGATTAATGAGCGTTACCATCCGCAAGAGGCGGCGAAGCTACGCGACTTGATCAATGCTGGTCGCTATGACGAAGCTGAAAACTATGCGACGGGAGTGATAGCGGAATATACGGACGTGGTTTCAAAATGGACTAGTGTGCCTGAGATCGAAGCGTATCTGCGCGATTGCGCTTTCAACCGCGGTTCGGGGGGAGCAGCAAAAATCCTGCAAATGGCGGTTGCCGTGAATGTCGATGGAGGCATCGGGCCTGAAACGTTAGGCGCGCTTCGCAAAGCAGAAAGGGACCCGGCAAGATTGCTCGTTGCATTACGAGTGGCCCGCGAACAGTATGAGCTGAAAGTCGCTGGACGACGGGAGATCTTCTGGCGCGGCCTTGTCAATCGCTGGGACAACTCGCTCGGTTTCGCGCGAAGCCTCGCCTAAAAGACCGGCCAGCTCGTGCCGTTGATTGGTACTATCAAGAACAGGTGACCCTCGTCAACGAGCGACCGGCAAAATTCAGGACGTCGTGAGAGCGCAACGGCCTGCGATCGCTCCGCAGTGAGCCGCTGTTCCGACCCGCCCATACTGCCGGCCGTGAACATCCATGGTGTTTCTTCAACGCTGGCCGCGAATGTATCGGACCAAGAGTTGCGAACAATCCATGGGAATTTACTAAATCAGTAAACGAGGATTTGAACGCTTGGTGTGTTGCGGCGTTGCGGGTTTCTATTCGGTGGCTTTTGGCGTCGCCGGTGTTGGAAACTTAATCTTAGATCCATCTACGGTCATCTTGTACCGAACTGGACAATTGGGATCTCGATCAGATTCCGCGATCTCCACGACGACGATTGGGAAATCCTTCTTGAATTTCTCTAAGCACAGGATCGATGTCTGTTCGCATAAAGTCAGGAGATTGTCCGCGAAGACAGCCGTGTCTAGGACAATCGGACTCTTCTTATCGTTGTTTAAGTACCAAACCGGTTCCAAGACCCTTACCGTAGATCCCGTCACCTCCGAGGAAAAATTCTCAACGTGCAAGGTGCCAGATTTTCCACCGGGATGCTCGACGGCGTTTCTCATTCTGACCAACGGTCGAATCCAGAGGCTCTCATCTTCTTTTAGCATCCTGGTGAGTTCATCTTTGTTGCCGAATTTAGTTTCAGCCCACTCGACAACACGATCGAAACGCGCACTGTTATTGAAATCCTTTCCAAAGAGCACCAAAAAGATTTTTGTCAGATCTCGTAGAACAGATTTCGCTTGGTAAAGAAATGTTTCTGCACGCGATTGAAGGTCGAAGATGCCGGGTATTTTATATGCCCTACCGCCCGCTTGAATCTCGACACCTACTTCGTCTATTCGTTTTTGGTGGCCTCGAACTTCCGTTTCCAAGTCTTTGGAGATACGAGAGCACGCCAGTAGCTTCG
This sequence comes from uncultured Verrucomicrobiae bacterium, assembly GCA_963836455.1. Taxonomy (GTDB): domain Bacteria; phylum Verrucomicrobiota; class Verrucomicrobiia; order Chthoniobacterales; family UBA10450; genus Udaeobacter. The sequence continues at coordinate 413,083 of CAWIJH010000001.1, read as the reverse complement.
GCTGTACATCGGCAAACATGATGCCAAAGATTTTTTGTCGCTGATCTTCACTCAGATTATAAAACGGCAGCAGGTTCTGGGTTTGGACAGACAAGCGCGCCACGATTGGATTAGTCGTTCCCTCATCGAGAATTTGCTGGATCCGCATTGAAATTTTATCGGCGAAACGTCGACTTCGGGCAAGGCTGCGATCTTTAAAGCTCAGTACGCGCCTTGACCTCGTTAGCATTCGCCTTCGCGCGCGCTATCGTAAGTCTCTACTCCTGTTTGTGCCTAAGAACCGTGATGCGCTAACGTTCCCGCAGTTGTCCAGGGATAAAGCTGCTTTTTTTACCGAACTAAGCGGCAATAGAATAGAGATCGGATATGGCTTTGCCTCGGTAACGCGGCGTTTTTAAGCGACGGGAACAACGGTAGCGGCTTCGACGAGAGGCGTCTCGGCCCTGTCGGTGATCAGCTTGCGCAGAAACGGAATGAAACTGAGGGATCAGAGACATAGAAGGTAAAGCTGCAAGGGTAGCAGCGAACGAGCGTGGGCAACGAGTGAGTTTCAATCAGCACGACGAGAGCACTACCGACCGCGAGGCTGCCGAGGCCAAGCTCGGTGAAAAGTTTCGCGTACCCGGCGTTGGTGGCGACTGTTGTTGTGCCGGTCGGCTCGGGGATCATTCCCGAGAAGTCCCCTGCAAAAAGTGACGCGAGGCCGGTCATGAGCATCCAGCTGCCCATCATCGCGACGGGTTGCGCTCGGGTCGCCATCGCAGTCTCTTGGCGAAGATGCCCAAGCCGAATGCCAAGAAACGCCGCGTAAACTCGCGTAAAAGGCTTCGCCTCACGCGGTCGAGGGAAAAAATGGATTCTGGTTCTGCTCGTGGTTTTGCTCCTCATCCCGGCAATGCAGGTTGCGGTGGTGCGATTCATCAATCCTCCATTGACGCTACCGATGTTGATCGACCAAGGCAGCGCGATGTTCTCGAGCGGGCCAAAGCGTCCACTCCGCTACCGCTGGATCTCTTTGCCGCACATTCCTGAGATGTTCCTGGAGCACCTTTGGATTTCGGAAGATCAGCGATTCTTTCAGCACGAGGGCTTTGACTGGAAGGAGATGGACCTCGCAATGAAAAAAGCGGAGCGGAAAGGGAAACCGGTTCGCGGAGCTTCCACGATCACGAACCAATGCGCCCGGTCGATATTCCTCTGGCAGGGCCGCTCCTGGATCAGGAAAGGACTGGAATCGTACTACACCGTCTGGATGGAGGCGCTGTTGCCGAAGCGGCGCATCCTGGAGCTGTATGCAAACGTGATCGAGATGGGGCGCGGGATCTACGGGGTCGAAGCAGCCTCGCAGCATTATTTCGGCGTCAGCGCGCGCGGTCTTACGCGGGACCAATCGGCAATGCTGGCGGCGGTCCTGCCGAATCCGAAAGGCTGGGATCCGACGAAGCCGGGCAGGACGTTACGCTGGCGTCAGCGCCGTATTCTGCAACGGGAACGGAACGCGAACTTCCCCGAACAGTTGCTTCGGTGACCGCGTAAAAGGCTTCGCCTCACGCGGCATTGCTCTTCCGCCATTTCTACGGGGATTGGAATTGGGGTCAGTCAACATATTTTGACTATAGGGGCGCTGGGAAGTGATTTAACCGGCGTAGCATCCTCGATCCTGTCAAGATTTGTTGACTGACCTCTATGCTCTCCCGCTAAAGCATTTAGATTCTTATCAAATTGAAGGCTCAAGATGAACGATCAACAAAAGAAGGGCCAGTATTCTAGAGTGCGAGATCAAGAGATCCGTGAGGCACTGGATCAGCATTGGGCCGCGTCCGATGCCAACGATTTTGAAACGGAGCACCGCATTTATCACGAGGACGCGGTGCTGGAATACCCGCAGTCAGGCGAGCGAACCCGCGGTCGACACAACATACAGAGCCAACGCGCTAGTCAGCCGAGCAAAAAGCGGTTTGCGGTCCGACGAATCATTGGCGGCGGTGATCTTTGGATCACCGAATTCATCCTGACGTATGACGGCAAGCCCTCCTACACCGTGAGCATCATGGAGTTCAGGGGCGACAAGGTTGCGCGGGAAACACAGTACTTTGCGGATCCATTCGTGGCACCCGCATGGCGCGCTCAATGGATCGAACGGATGGACACATAATCTGGAGGCGCGAGAATTTGCTAACGACACCGCCATTTGCGGTTTGCACATAATTGTCGAGAACAGAGATTAACGCCAGAGACCCGCTAAGTCCTGATTAACCTGCTAATCGGAAACTGCGACTCAATGCCGCGTTTGGCGACTTATCAGGACTTGAACTTGCTCTACTCTGATTGAATTTCTATTGAGACCTGCCGTGTCTTACAATTCTGCAGTTAGAACAGATCTCACACAGAATCAGCATGAACAATCTCGATCACTTGTTACAACGTAACAAAGAATTTGCTGCTCAGCAGTCTGCTGCTGGCACACTAATGCCGTCGCTTCGGCGAGCGATGCCCAAGGTAAAGGCGGTCATCATCGGTTGCGCTGATATGCGTGTGGATCCGGCCCATGTCCTTGGAACCAAACCGGGCGAGGCCATCGTGCTGCGCAACATCGGCGGACGCATCACTCCAGGGTTGTTGGAGCAGTTGGGCCTACTCGGGCGAATCGGCGAGGTTGCTGGAGAGATTGCAGGAGGCGGCGGGGAGTTTCACATCATCGTGCTTCAGCACACCGATTGCGGCATGACTCGCCTCGCCGGCGACCCCGCGATGCTGGCACACTATTTTCAAATACCGGAGGCCGAACTCAAGAAAAAATCGGTCGCCAATCCCCGAGCGGCGGTTGCCCTCGACGTTGCTGCGCTCCGGGCGATTCCTGCATTACCAGGCGCGTGGCTGATATCAGGCGTGGTGTACGACGTGGCGACCGGACTTGTTGAGATCGTCGTACCGCCAGCGCCGATTCGTACCGCGTAAAAGGCTTCGCCTCACGCGGTCTTTCCGTTTTATCCTGACGGGGTGTTCTACGTGTATGTGTTGCGGTCGGAGAGCGACTCCGGCTTCTACATCGGCTTCTCAACCAACCTGCGCGCGCGACTAAGGCAGCATCAAGACGGCGAGAGCTTTGCCACGTCTCACGCGGTCCATGGAAGCTTATTTATTATGAGGCTTACACGGAGCGCGAAGACGCCGAGGCCGAGAGAAATTCCTAAAGAGCGGAGCCGGACGTCGTTTCCTCCGCGCTCAGTTGCGCCACTATCTCCGCATACAAGGCTTCGACTCGCGCGGCTCCGATCATGATACCCCGACGCTCGACTGATGAGCCGCGTGGAGGCGAAGCCTCTTTACGCGGTTACGTGCGCGAGAGAGCAATCATTGGGTCGAGTTTGGCGGCGCGGCGCGCGGGCAAATAGCAGGCGAGAAACGCGACGACGATAAGCAGAAACGAAATCGCGAGATACGTCGTCGGATCATCTGGCCGCACATTGAAAAGCAAACTTGCCATGACGCGCGTGAGACTGAAGGCACCGGCCAGTCCGGCGACAACACCAATCGCGGCCAGCGTCATTCCCTGCCTAACGACTAGTCCGAGCACATCACTTCTCTGCGCACCAAGCGCCATGCGGATGCCGATTTCCTGCGTGCGTTGCGTAACCGTGTAAGCCATGACGCCGTAAATGCCGATCGCGGCAAGGAGCAACGCCGCGATCCCGAAGACGGCAAAGAGCTGCATCGAAACACGCCGCGTGCCTAACGAGTTCATCACCACGTCGTCCATCGTGCGAACGTTATAGATGGGCTGATCCTTGTCGAGCGCCTGCACTTCGCGTCGCAAGGTGGTAGCGAAGGCAGCCGGGTCGCCGGCGGTTCGAATCACCAGTCCCATGAAATTCCACTGAGAGTCCTGGGCGTGCGGAACGTAGATTTGCATGCCGCCCGTCTCCGGTCAGAGAACCGGTCTTCGTGTCGCCGACCACCCCGACGATTTCGCGCATGAATTTTTCATCGCGGCGATGCCCTCGAAATGCAGCCCAGATGCTGAGGCGTTTGCCGATCGCGGCTGTGGGCGAACCGAAATGACGCTTCGCGGTGGTTTCGTTGATGATTACCACCTTCGGTCCGTCAGCATTGTCGCGAGGTTCGAAGGTGCGTCCGGAAAGCAACGGAATTTGAAGCGCGCGAAAATAATCGCCCGTGATGGTGGAGAACATCGCGTCCTTCGCTTCGTCCGCCGTGAGCCCCCGGCCTTCCGGAATGAACCCGCGTCCAATCGCGTAACCCGTTGGTTCGAGCGGAAGATTGACGCTGCCTCCGACAGCTTGCACGCCCGGCTCCGCTTCCAGCCGTTCTTTCAACTGACGGAAAAATTCCACATACTGTTGGTCATCTTTGTATTTCGGACCCTGCAACGACAGGTGGGCGGTGAGAACGTTGTGCGCATTAAACCCCGGCCGCACCTCCTGCAGACGGAGGAAGCTCTTGATGAGCAATCCAGCGCCGACCAGCAGCATCAGCGAGAGGGCGACCTCACCAATCAACAGCAGGCTGCGCGCGCTTGTCCGGCGATGTCCTTCGCCGCTGCGTCCGCCTTCTTTCAATGCGCTGGTGACGTCGAGCTTCGAGGCTTGAAGCGCGGGGACGATGCCGAAGAGAATGCCGGTAAGCGCCGAGACGCCGAGAGCGAACGTCAGGACGCGATAATCAATCCCGATCTGTTCGAGCCGCGGTGCGCCTTCGGGCAACATCGACATCAGCAGATCGGTTAACCAAATGCTGAGGACGAGTCCCGCAGCCCCGCCGATTGCCGAGAGCAGAATGCTCTCCGTCAGCATCTGCCGCAGAACGCGCGTGCGGCTCGCGCCCATCGCGGCCCGGATCGCAATTTCCTTTTGCCGCGCGGCGCTGCGGGCGAGGAGGAGATTGGCTACGTTCGCGCAGGCAATGAGGAGCACGAATCCGACGGCGCCGAGGAGCGCAAGGAGGGATGGTTTTACCTCGCGAACGAGCCGTTCGTGGAGAGTCGAAATAAACACGTCCCAACCTTTGTTCGTCTCGTGAAACTGCTTGTCGAGCTGCGCATTGATGGCGCTGAGACGAGTTTGCGCCTGCTTCAGATCGATACCGGTATTCAGACGCGCGATCGCCGACCACACCCGGTTATCGCGCGGTTCGTCCCGGAGATTGACTGCGCTCGGCACCCAAATTTGGGTTTGTTCCGGGTATTCAAACCCCGGCGGCATCACGCCAATGATCGTGAGGGGCATTGAGCTCATCTGGACCTGTTTCCCGACGATGGCCGGATCAGATCCGAAGCGGCGCTTCCATAAGCCGTGGCTGATGATCGCGACGGTTTGCGGCCACCCTTTATCGTCTTCGGGAACGAACGTTCGCCCAAGAGCAGGCTGGACCCCGAGCACGGAGAAGAACCCGGTCGTCACACCCGCGCGCGGGACGCGTTCCGGCTCCGCCCCATCCGCTCCAAGGTGGGCCTCGCCGGTCCAGTAGGCGGCGGTGCTCGCGAAGAGATCGGTTTGTTGCGACCAATCAGTAAAGTCGAGAAACGAGATGTTGCTCTCGGTAATGCCCGCCGCAGGATTTTTTCCTTCGATGTAGATGATGCGTTCGGCGTCCGGAAACGGAAGCGGACGGAGGAGAACGCCGTTCACCAGGCTAAAGATGGCGGTGTTCGCGCCGATGCCGAGCGCGAGCGCAATAATAGCGACGGCGGTGAAGCCGGGATTTTTGAAAAACATCCGCACGGCGTACCGCAGATCGCGCACCACGCCTTCCATATAATAACCGGCCTTAGCTTCTCTGACCTTTTCCTTCAATTGCTCGACCCCGCCCAGCTCGATCGCGGCTTGTCGGTGCGCCTCGACTTCGGACAATCCTTCCGTGATTTTCTTTTCCACAAGAGCGTCCAAGGCATAAGCAAGTTCGTCAGAGAGCTCCTGTTCTACATCTCCCTTTCGAAACAGGTTCCGCCAGAAAGCGGCCATTCGATTGAGAACGCTCATGGAGGATTTCAGTTCGCGCGGAGCGCGGCCGTAATTGCGCCCGAAACTTTGCGCCAATCGTTCGTTTCAGTTTGGAGCTGACGGCGGCCAGCTTTGGTCAGCCGATAAAACTTTGCTTTACGGCGGTTCTCCGATTCTCCCCATGACGAGGCGAGCCAACCAGCCTCCTCCATGCTGTGCAACGCCGGAAATAGCGAACCGGGTTTTACCTCAAACGCGCCGTTAGTGATCTGTTCGACGCGATGAGCAATGGCAAGACCGTGAAGCTCTCCATGAACGAGCGTCTTCAGGATTAACAGATCCAGCGTGCCTTGGAGTAATTCCGTCGATTTGTATCTTCGTATAGACATTCTGTAGGAGAATCGTCGCGTCCTATAGACTGTCAATAGAAAGAAACCTGTTGTTCCGTTGTTGTTTTTTGCCGTGAAAGGCCGCGGAGAACAGCGGGCCGATTCATCGAATGTTCGAGGTGCTCAGGAATCCCAGCATCGCGAAGCCTTTTACGCCAACAGCCACGTGAGCGAACGCTTTTACGTGGTTCACCTCGTCGACGGCACTTATGAGCTGTTCCGTCATCGCGTAAAAGGCTTCGCGTCGCGCGGTCTCATCGTCTTATCCTGAGGGGTGATCGTTCATCTCGTCGACGGCACTTACGAACTCTTCCGTCACTTCTACCGCGTAAAAGGCTTCGCCTCACGCGGTCTCAATGTTTTATCCTAAGGGGTGATCATCCACTTGGTTGACGGTACCTATGAGCTCTTCCGTCATTTCTACGGTTTGCGCCGGTTTACAAAAGGAGTCGATCGGCCCTACGGCGCCGTCGTCGGCGTGCTGCAGACCGTTCTCCAAATGCTGGAGAACGGCGACACGTACCTTGGCGTCGCCACCGACCATGTGATCGAGTCGTTTCGCAATCGGCTTTGGCCGGACTACAAGACCGGCGCCGGCATCGAGCCCGCGTTGCTCGCGCAATTCCATCCGCTCGAGGAGGCGCTCGCGGCGATGGGCGTTGTCGTCTGGCCGATGATCGAGCTCGAAGCCGATGATGCGCTTGCTTCGGCCGCGCATCTCGCATGCCAGGACAAGAAGGTCGAGAAAGTCGCCATCTGGACGCCCGATAAGGACTTGGCGCAATGCGTCCGAGGTACGCGCGTGGTGCAGATCGATGGCCGGCGCAAAACGATTCGCGATGCGGCTGGGATACGCGAAAAGTTCGGCGTCAGCCCACAGCTAATTCCGGACCTCCTCGCGCTGGTGGGCGATGCGGCCGATGGCTATCCCGGCATCCCTGGGATCGGCGCCAGGACTGCCGCCCAGCTTTTGAACCGCTACGGTCCGATTGAAAACTTCCCGTCAAACGTACTCGGCGAACAGCGCGATCTCGCGCTGCTCTTCAAGAATCTCGCAACGCTGCGCACCGATGCGCCGCTCTTTAAGAAGGTCGAGACGCTTCGCTGGCGCGGTGCCACGCCGGCATTCGCGGCGTGGGCGGATCGGATGAAAGCGCCGCGGCTGCTCGAGCGGTGCGAAAAGGCTGCGATCGAAAAGAGGCAGAGCTAAGTATCGACACAAAACAGAGGCCGGCTCGACCCTCCGCTACGCTACGGCGCGGCAAGCAGTCGCTGCTTCGACGAGAGGCGTCTCGGCTTTGTCGGTGATCAGCTTGCGCAGGAACGGAATGAAACTGAGGGATCAGAGACATAGAACACGTCGCGATCGGGAATCGCGCGGGTAGACGGCAACGCAGCTAGGTAGCTGGCGCGAACACCGGGCGGGGCGAGTGATCAAGGTAAAGCTGTAAGGGTAGCAGCGAACGAGCGTGGGCAACGAGTGAGTTTCAATCAGCACGACGAGCACAATACCGACCGCTGGTCACTTGCCATCGACCTTGGCGTTTTTCATTTGTCCGCGATTTCGTAGCGCACGTTCACCAACGGCTTGAGCTCGGTGCCCTGTTGCTCGAAAATCTCATTTTGCCACGCCTGCTCGCCCTGCGGAGTCACTTTGGCAACGTACGAAGCGGATTTCCCATCCGGCGTAATCTGGTCGAATTCGTGCACCAGTTTTCCATCCTCAAGTTTTACTTTCCCTTTCGTTAGGCCCCCTTCCGCACCCACGTACCAAAAGACGATCGCGCGTTGCTGCGGGTCCCACGCGTAAAGTCCCTCGACATACGGCCGCGCCTTGCCATTCGTCACGAATTGATTGCTGATTAGAATGGCTTGGCCGCTTTGCGACCACGTAAATTGCGCGTGAATCCTTATTCTCTTTCCGTCCGGTGTGTCCGGCAACTTTGCGTCCCACTCGTGCTTTGTTAGAAATGCTATCGCGCTCAAGTTTGGTGACGTAATCGTTGGCGCAGGGCTCTGCGCGCTCACAAACGACACCGCAGTTAACAACACAACCAGGCTGATGGATAGAATTCTCATGACGCCAGTCTAACTGGGGCGCAATGCGGCGATTGTAGAAAATTGACATTTCTGCGCCGGCGGCCGGTTAAACTTCGAGGTAGTTCAGAAAAGGTCCGCGTTTAACCAGATAAGTTGCCGGAGTAAGTCCACTGAACGAGCGGAATTCACGAATCAGATGTGCCTGATCGTAATAGCCGCATTTCATCGCCGTGTCCGTCCATTCGACTTCCACCTTCTGTCCGACCGATTGAATCACGCGTTGAAACGCACAAAGCCGCGCGAACGTTTTTGGCGTTAAACCGACACATCGATCAAACTCGCGAAGCAAATGTTTGTGACTGATCCCAATTTCGTCCGCCATGCGGCCGATCCGCACGGAATCCGCACCCTTTTGAATCGCGCGCAATGCATAACTCACTGCTGGCGTGGCCGACGTTTGCTGTCGCGCTCGTAACCAGTCTTCCACCAGACCAAAGCGAGCATTGTCGGTTGTTTCTCCTCCGAGACGATCCCGTAGGTCGTTTATCTCGGGTCCAAGCACGCTATCCAGTTCGATGACTTGGCCGGAAAACTCGCGCAATGGGATTCCCAGAAATGGCCAGGCACCGCCCGCACGCAATCGAACACCAACGAGGTGAACATACCCGGCTTCATCAATCAGGATCGGTTCAGTGCGTTCACCCGAGATCCAGCTGCGGCGAAAAACCGTGCGCTTGTCGGAATGATCAAGCGAGCAAAGCGACTGAGGATCACCGAGATTGATGATCAGTTCCATCGCGCCATCGGGCAAAATCAGGTTTCTCCAACGCTTCGGCAGATAGCCGCGCGCCATCCAGAGATGCTCCACGTGCGGCGCCAATGGCGGCGAAACGTGTCGGATGGAATGGCTCAGCACGCGATCAAGTGTGCGTCACTAGCTTTTGTCTCGTCAAGCCGATCCAAAGAAGGTTGGGCGTCGTTGGTAGTTAGATACGATCTGAATTTGCCAGTTCCGAGTCTCGTCTGAATCAGGGCTAATCCCGCCTAGTCAATTTCCGGTTTCCGCTTTTGTGACCACTCGTCACTCTTGTTGATGTCAACGTTTCGAGTTTTCAGCGTGTCAGCTTTCAAGCGACGGGAACGACGGTAGCCGCTTCGACTAGAGGCGTCTCGGCCTTGTCGGTGATCAGCTTGCGCAGGAACGGAATCAGAACGACGAGCACGATACCGACTGCGAGGCTGCCGAGGCCAAGCTCGGTGAAGAGTTTCGAGTACCCGGCGTTGGTGGCGACTATCGTGGTGCCGGTCGGCTCGGGGATCATTCCCGAAAAGTCGCCCGCAAACAGCGACGCGAGGCCAGTCACAAGCATCCAACTGCCCATCATTATGCCCTGGTATCGCCTCGGTGCGAGCTTGCCGATCATCGCGTACCCGATCGGCATGATGAGCAGCTCACCGATACTCTGCAGCACGTAGTTCAGGAACAGCCAGATGAACGCGCTCTTGCCATCGGGCCCGGCCAGCTTGATGCCAAGCGTGAGAAGGAAAAAAGCGACGGCCATCAGGAGCAGCGACGCCGCGAATTGTTTCGGGATGTCAATTCTCCACCCACGCGCGCGCATTCGGGTAAAGAGCGCTGCGAACACCGGGCCGCCAAGCACGATGCAAACGGTGTTGATGTTCTGGATCCACTGCGGCTGAATTTTCACGGGGCCGACCATCAGATCGACGTTGTTAACCGCGAACAGCATCAGACCGTTCGGTGCCATTTGATAGAGCGACCAGAACATCAGCGAGCCGATGGTCAGAATCAGGTAGGCCGTCATGTTCCGCCGCTCGCGCCGATCCTGGTGCCGGACCGTGAGGTAGATCAGTGTGAGCGCGACCGCGGCGCAGATCATCTTGAGTATGGTCTCGGTGCTTCCGGGCCGCTGGAGCATGAACCACACGACAGGGACAAGGCCGATGAGAATGGCGATACCGGCCAGCTGGCGCACGTGGAACTGCCTTCGCGTCGCGTCGAGCAACGGTGTGTTGCGGTCGGCCAGCGTTTTCCACATACACATGGCGAGGACGATGGCGACGAAGTTGCCGAGGGTGGCGAAGATGAAAAGGCTCGAGTAACTCTGGGTGGCCTGGAAATAACCGGCGGCGCTGAACCCGATGAAGAAGCCCACATTCATGCCGGCATAGTTCCAGAGGAAGGCTCCTTCGCGGCGCGGGTCCTCCGGGGTGAAGCGCTGCGTGAGCATCATGTTGATGCAGGTGACGTTGAGGCCGCTGCCGGTAAGGAAGAGGGCGAGACCGACGTAGAATAACGCGAGCGTGCCGGTCGCGATGCATGCGCAGCCGATCACCTGTACCGCCATGCTCCCCACAAACAGTTTGCGGTTCGAGAGGAAACGGCCGCCCAGGTAACCGCCGAAGAGATGCAGGCCGTAGTTGAATGCGCCGAACACGCCCATCAACGTAGTGGCCTCCTTTACTCCGAGATGCAGATGCTTCGTCGCGTAAAGAACCAGGGTCGAGTAGAGGACAGCGAAACCGAGTGTCGAGAAGATCTGAATGAAGAACAGCGCGGCCGCTCCCTCCGGAGCCTTAGCAAAACGGCGTGTGAGAAACGTCATCCGGGCCCCTTTGTCGCTCGATGCGCCCGGTGATGTCAAGCGGCGTCAATGCCAGGTGAATCGGCTTCTCCGAAGACGATGCGTAAAGAATCGCCGAAAGCGCAGATAATCGGCATCGAAATTCCTAGCTGACCGCGCGACGAAGAACTTCCGGGGACAGATTCGCACCCGTGACCAAAAGCACAATCTTGGCATCGGCGTAATCGGATGGATCCTGAAGGAACGCCGCCGTCGCCGCTGCACCGGAGGCTTCCGCGACTACATGCTCGTCGAGCAGAAGAATGCGGATCGCGTCGAGTAGTTCCTGCTCCGAAACCAAACGTACTTCATCCACCAATTCGCGGATGGCGATCACATTTGCTTCGAGAGGATGGAGTGATGCTAACCCGTCAGCAATCGTGTTGCATTCATCGGCGATGACAACTTGGCCTTGCTGCCATGATCGCACGTAGGCGGGCGCCTGTTCCGCCTGAACACCGATGATGCGAACCCCCGGGAGGCGACGCTTCGCTTCAGCGGCCACACCGCGGATCAGCGCGGTATCACCCATCGGTATAAAAATGACGTCAGGCGCTGGCAGCTCGTCCAGGATTTCACTGGCGATCGTGGCGGTACCCGCCGGAACGAGCGGATCGCTCGCATCGTCGAGAAAATAGTGGCCGTGCTCGCGCGCAAACGCTGCGGCGCCTTCACTTGCTGCCGATCCACCCATGGTGCCTCGCTCGACTACTTTTGCACCAAGCGCGATAATGCGTGCGCGTTTCACCGGGTTCGGATTTTCCGGAAGAAAAATCGTGGCGCCAACTTTTGCGATGCGCGCGGCGTAAGCAACAGCGGCGCCGTGATTACCGGTGCTCGCGGCAACGACTCCTGGCACCGGGCGCTGCGCCGCAGTTGTGAGCAAAGCGTTCAACGCTCCGCGTGGCTTGAACGAGCCGGTCGGTAGATCGCTTTCAATTTTTAGATAGACGCGTCCGCCTGAACGTTGCGCGAGTGATTCCGCCGACGCGAGGCGCGTGGGTCGAAAATATCGCGACAACAATTCGCGTGCGTGTTCGACTTCCTTCGCGCTCGGAATCATCGCGCGGACTTCATTCCTCACACAAACTGATCGGCGCGAGCCAACTCGTTGTGATCGCACAGACCAAGATTGGCAATGTGAGGGGAACTGGTCGCATAAAGGATTCCTATCGATTGCTAAAGCAGAGGTAAAGGCCGTTTCGACGAGACGTCGAAAAACGCGAGTCAGACCGGGGCGAGGTAGTTGTGGCGAGTACGCTCAGAAGGACAGGACGCCTCGACACAGCCCATTCGACTTCGCTCAGGACAGGCTTATTGGCGGCTACAGGGTCACTCCTTGGAATTTTGTGGCCGCGCGGTAAGCGCCGCGCGCGCATTATAATCATTTCATCAGAGAAAGATTCCCACCTCCGGTAGTGACGATCACGAGATTCATTATGACAAGCATCGTGTCGTAGCTCCATCCGTTTGTTCCCGAGTCGCCCCAGAATCCTGTGCGCCAGACGAAAATCTTTTTCTGAATCGCGCCGAGCATTAACAATATCAAACCCGCCGCAGCGAGTTGCGTGAGAACGCCAAAAATGACTCCGAGACTTCCGGCGACTTCGGCCGCGCCTAGAAAAACGGTGAAGCCTTTGCTCATTCCGATGTCCTTGCTTCGCGCCTCGGGATCCTTCAAGTGATTCCATCCACTGGTGATGAACACAAGTCCAACCATGATGCGCAAAAGAAGAAGCGCGACATCAGTAAACTGGGCTAATTGGGGAAACATCATGCAGTGATGATTTCAATCGCAATTTTTGTAATATGAAACGCCGCTAACGAGCAAGAATTTGCGGCTTACACTCCGAAAGGGTTCATAATCAGGCTGCGAAGCCCCATCCCGTTTCCAACGCGTTGAGGAGTCGCCGCGGCGACCGTTCCACCTTGTATTCCCGTTTGCATTGCGCTTTCTAAATGCCGAATGATTCGGCACAATTCGGCAGTCTTTAATCGGTTTCCTCTCGCAACGCCAGGAATGATTACGCTAAAACTTCGCACATTTGGGTTTCTTGCCGTTGTCCTGGTGGGGCTTCTCTTTTCTTCCTGTGCGGTAGCTCCCCGACGCGTCGGCCCGGCTGCAGCCGAATTGAAAATCACGCAGGACATCATTCCCCCGGGGCAATGCGGACGTCCCTTGCATCGGCCCATGCGTCCGACATTTATCACGATTCATTCGACCGACAATAGGTCTCGTAGCGCCAACGCATTGAATCACGCGCTCGCCATGAACAAGGGGCTCCGAGGCCGTCACAATCGCACTGGATATCTCACCTGGCATTTCACTGTGGACGATCATTCCATTTACCAAACCCTCCCGACTAACGAAACCGGAGAACATGCTGATTACGAAGGCCCGGGAAACAGGTCGTCCATCGGGATCGAAATGTGTGTAAACCGGGGCAACGATATTGGCAGCACCGTCGACCGCACCGCGCAACTCACAGCCAGACTGATGCGTCAATATGATATCCCTCTCGATCATGTTGTCCCGCACATGCACTGGCACATGATCCGTTACAAAGACGGCCGCGATTTGGGGTTCAAAAAATGCCCGAGAATCCTGCTCGATGGCGGTCGTCTTGGTCCAAGATGGAGCGCATTTATCGTCAAAGTCTCATCTTATGCACGATGAAGTTCGCAGGCAGTATTGAAACTCAGCCCCGGCGAAAGCGGAGTTACCGTCATTTTGCATTGGTTAATTGCAGTTGGATCGCCGCGGACGAGCAAATTTCCTGGTCTTTCATCAAAGCCGGGCCGGACGGCGGGATCAACGGTCAATGGGATTTGAGCGGTGCGGCCTCACCGATTGACAGCCGGTTCACGAGAAAGGTTGGAATAATTTCCTTCGAACCGGAATCACCGTAGTACGGTCATGACTCTGGTTCGTCGCTCTTCTCCTCCGCCCGCGATGCCTGACGCATTTGATCGTGCTCCGCTTCGCTGACGCCTTCTTCGAAAAGCTGCGCACTCTCGCTCCGTCCCTCGGCATCTTCGTCTTCTCCGAGCGAGTCTGTTGCTTGCCGTCCGGTCGAGCCCGGTACGGGATCCCAACCCTCCGATTCGGGTACGGATTCACTACTCTCTTCCTGCGGGTCTATTTCCGATTCTCCTGTTAGCTCCCGTTTGGCCTGTTGATAGTCAGTCTCGGAGGGTTTGGAAGAAGGACGACCGTTAATCGCGGCTAACTCGCGTGCACGGGCCTCAACCATCTCAGACGTCACCGTGCCAATGCCAGCAGCGTCCTCCATTATGATACCCTTATTCAGCGGATTTTTTCTCATCATCTAACCAGCTCCCTATTCTTACTTACCTTGAGTTGCGCGACGGGCATTCAGGTGAGCCTGGTCAAGAACGTCGCTCACGATTCTATTCTCATCAACTTGCACGTTCACCGTCGAAGGTTCGGATACAAAAAGGCTGCGAAGTCCCATCCCAGTTTCCAACGCGTTGAGGAAAACGCGTTCCACCTCGTATTCCCGTTCGTGCACAAGAAGCGCATTGCGCTAACGTTCCCGCCATTGTCATGACTCGAACTAGTCTCTTCGCAGCAGGGGTTGTTTGCTTCACCTTTATCGCTCCAATGCACGCACAACAATCTCCGGCAGAACGGGTGGCTGAAATTCAGGCTACATTGCGCGATGCCAAACTCGATGGCTGGCTTTTCTACGATTTCCGGCACAGCGATCCGCTGGCTTATCGGATTTTGAAGCTGGACGAAAAAATGTTGGCCTCGCGCCGCTGGTTCTATTACGTGCCAGCCTCGGGCGAGCCGGTGAAAATTGTGCAGTCGATCGAGCAGTTCAAACTCGACTCGCTTCCGGGCAGAAAACTTATCTTTCGCGGCTGGCAGGAATTGCAGGCGCGCCTTCGGGAAGTACTGGGCCCGGCGGCAAAGGGATCGAAGAAACGCATCGCGATGCAGTATTCGCCTATGAACGACATCCCCTACATCTCACGGGTGGATGCCGGGACGATCGAGCTCGTCCGCTCCTTTGGAGTCGAACCGGTCACGAGCGCGGAACTGGTACAAAAATTCGAGGCCGTGTTTTCTCCGTCTCAGTACCAGATGCACGTCGAGGCGTCCGATAAAATGCATCGCATCATTCAGGAGGCGTTTGCGGAGATTGCGCGCCGGATTCGCGCCAACGAACCAACCACGGAGTGGGATATCGCACAGTTCATGCAGCGTCGATACAGCGAGGAAGGGATGCAGCAGGAGCCAATGATCGTGGCGGTGAACGCGAACACCGCCAACCCGCATTACATGCCGACAAAGGAAAAGAATTCACCGATCAAGCGCGGCGATTTTGTGCTGATCGATGCGGCTACCAAGCTGAACAAGCCTGATGCGGTTGCGACCGACCAGACCTGGACTGGTTATGTAGGCGAAACCGTCCCGGAAGAGTACACACGCATTTTCAACATTGTGCGCGAAGCCCGTGATTCTGCGGTCGATTTCATTCGCAAAAACGTTCGGGCTGGCAAACCGATTCGCGGCGCCGAAGTGGACGATGTCTCGCGCGGCGTAATTACTCGCGCAGGGTTTGCCGAGCAATTCACACATCGGACCGGGCATTCGATCGGCGAAGAAACCCACGGCAATGGTGTGAACATCGACGATTTCGAAACGCGCGATTCGCGACGGATCATTCCGCGAGTTTGTTTTTCAATTGAGCCCGGGATTTATCTCGAAGGAAAGTTTGGCGTTCGATCCGAAATCAACGTTTACGTTTCGGACAAAGATATCGAAGTCACCGGGCAACCGATCCAAACGGCGATCATCCCGATATTGAAGACTCCGTGAGGTCTGAGCTCTGCGTGGCGAGTCTTCGACCGGACTGGCGCGTCGCATGATTTGATTGCCCCCGTGTTCAAGGTTGGTCGGCGCCAAGAATTATTTCGCACACGATCGCACGACGCGGCAATGAAGAGGGCGTCTCGTTGACAAACTCGTTGACGTAGAGCCGTTGCGCCCACGGATGCCTAACGATCCCGTTGGGAAAAGAAAGTCGCGCCTTTTTATCCGCTCCATCCACGATCCCGCGCTCGCCATTGCCGAGGATGCGCCTGGCTGTGCCATCGAGCATGACCTCGTAAATTTCGTGCGATTGAGATGCGGTGACATAAAACCGGTCCTTTTGATTGAAGCACAGATGCCCCAGGCCCTTCGCGGATATGGTGGTGAAGAGCGCGACAGCACTTTGCGAATCGATTTTCAGCATCTTGTTGTCTCTATAGTTGACGACATAAAGATTTCCCTCCCGATCGAACGCAATTCCGTTTGGGCAGTTGAAAAGATCGCTCTTTGCAAATGACGAAACGGTCCCGTCCTTGGCAACCTTTGCGATCGAATTGCTGCGACAATTTGCGACGAAGACATCACCCGTCTCCTTGTTGATCGCGATTCCGACCGGGCCGCTCAGGCCGCTGGTAGCGAACGGCTGTGCTTGACCTTTTCGATCGATTTTAGTGATTGAGTCACCGTAGAAATTCGCTTGCAAGAGATTGCCTTCATGGTCGATCGCGTTGCCGGACGCGCCGTAAAGGCCTGATGCAAATACCTCGCGCTTGCCTTCGGGCGTAATTTTCCAAACGGTCTCGCCGAAGTCAGCGACATAGATATTGCCGAGCGCGTCGACCGTTACGCCTCCGGTGCTGTGGCCCTCAATCACTTTAGTGAGCGCATGGATTTTCGTCTCCGCGTGTGCAGAAACAGCCACAAAAAGCAGCGCCAACACGAACATTAGCGCCCGGCTGCGATTAAAATTAAAAAATGCCGACAATTTCATCAGCGTACGTAGTTGTTCAGACATTTTGTTAATCATGAGGTCTCCTCAGGGTGGTCTCCAAATGCTTGAGTACCGCGTCCAGCGGTTCGCGTGATTGCTGCGCTTTGGCCATCGCTTGCGCACCTTCAATGGCTGCGACGATGTACAAGGCCAATTGTCGCGCGCTTTTGAACCCGGTCTGCGCTTCCCGATCAGGTTGGGAACGCAATGCCTTTGCCCATTCGTCCTGCCAGCGATCGAAGAGTGCTGATAAGGAGCTCTGGATTTGTCGATCTTGCAGAGCCAGTTCGCTCGCTAGGTTGTTAATTGGGCAACCGGTGAGCAGGTCATCGGTTGATCCTTGCGTGCGAAGATTTCGAATGACTTGACGAATTGCGTCCAGTGGCTTTGGCGCATGGACAACGGGATCGATCATCCGGCGATTGAATTTCGGGGCGACGATTTCTTTGATGACTGCGAGAGCGATTTCCTTTTTCGAGCCGAAATGATGATGAAACGACCCTTTCGTAGCTCTGGCTGCTTTCAAAATCTGGTCGATGCCAGTCGCGTTGTAACCGTTGTTATGAAATAACTCGGCTGCAGTGGCAATGATCCTGTCACGTGCACTGTCGGGTTTGTCTTCAGTTCGTTGGCGTATTTTCATTATTGCCATGCTGGAAACCAGCGGAGACGAGACCGCGGCGTCGGTTCCAGAATCAGTAGCTCTGGTGTATCACGAAGCAATTTCTCCGACGCCAATGTTTCCCCCACTCGCTGAGCGGCGGCGGTGAAGCTCTCTTTCAAGCTCTCCTCATCTCTCAAGATTCCGAGCCAAACCAGAAAAGGTCCGTCGTTGCGCACAGGAAGCTGTGGAAAGTTATTCGGGGTATCGAGGGTGACGAGGATGCCCGCTTCGCGCACGCCGGGCACAAGATAGGATGAAAATGTCCTCTTCAGCTTTGCGCTCAAGGCCTCATCTGGCTGATTCTTCAAGGAAAGGATTTGGGCCACGGCAATTCCCGTCACGCCATTTTTCTCCGTCACGGGATCGACCGCAGGGAGAACCGTTACCTCGGTGTCGGCAGCGAGGGGCCGGAGCAGAAGAACGTTATCGCTGTCCTCCATTAATGAATTCATCTTCAAACTATGTTCACGCCAAAGAGGGCCGAAATAGAAAGCACCGTTAACGATCGGGCGGTCGAACCTGGTATGGAATCCGCGCAACCAGACAAAACCCGAAGAGTTTCCACGTTCACGGAATTGCCCGAGCGCCAGAGCGCCCAGTTGTTGGAACGCTTCCGGAAAGTAAGTCTCAAAATATCTGATAAAATTTTCCCGTTCCCCTTCCTTTATCGTGTAACGGCGGAACTCTATGACTTGGAAACTCGACAGGGGATTGGTGTCGTTCATAATTTGATTTGCAGGTTGCCTTTGCTCCGCTGGAGTTAATCCGACTGCGGCGTGTACAAGGCAGAAGCCGAGCGCTCCCAATCGGACAACCGGATAACTCCAGGATTTCATTGAGTATCGATAATAGACTGACCGGTCTGTCTGTAAAGACGTTTTTTGGCTCATAGCATTTGCGACGCCGAGTAATTAAACGCTCAAGCGCTGGCCGAAGGTGGCGGCTGATCGGACCATTTTTGTCCTGTGCGCCTGCACCTTTTCCAATCGAGTCAGGAATGACGTCTCGCAAGAGCGGCCCTGTTCGTGCATAAAAACCGGGTTCTTTACGCGTTAATGGGACGCAAAGATGACGCGTTGCGCGAAGGCCAGCGTGGAGAGGAATTGACGTCTGCTTCCAAAGACCTAATCAACGGAGGCACAGTCCAGGGGTTTCTCGCTTTGATTTATGCGCGCAACGGCGATGCCGATCACGCGATCCAACTGATCGAGCGTCTTCTCACCACACCGTTCGCAGTCGATTATGCCGACGACAGCATCACGCTTTCAGACCTGCGCCAGCGCTGGGAATGGGACCCTTTACGGAACGATCCACGTTTTCAAAAAATCCTGGCGTCGTCTGAACCAAAGACGCTGTTCCAGTGACATGAGCGCGCCGAGGTGGATCGGCAATTACTCTGAAGACGATGGGAAATTAAACGGCGAAGCCGCAATACTCAGGCCTGTCATGGCTTGTCTGTGGTGGCAGACGCGCCACCTCGCGACTCGGTCATGTTGCAGCCGACACGGCTGCCTCTGCAGAAAATCGATATCGTTTGCCAACGCGTTGAGGACAACGCGTTCCACCTTTAGTCGATAAAAACAATTCGGACCTTTCTTGCAGAGGTTGCCACTGCGGAAGGGCGCAAACAGAAGATGCGCTGCATAGGAATCGGTTTGTTTGGCCGTTCAACTGTTTTCGGGGAACTTCCCTTCCGCCGGTTCCGTAAGGATCAAACCCATGGTGAAAAACGTGCCGATCTTTTTCGAGTGAACGCGAGATTTTTTCGGACACGTTAAAACGCCCGGGATTTCTGTCTGCAATCTGTGAGGTCAAGCCGAACTGGCTTTAACTCGCAGAAATCTCGCGGAGTTTCTTTTCCCGATAGGCGAAAATTCGTTCGATATCAGGACGGATGAAGAATCGGTGGATCAAAAAATCGAACAGCACGGCATAACGAACGTCATCATGCATCAGCGTCCCACCGTCACGCTCCTCAAATCGATGCTCGTGAATCCATAGCCGGTACGGGCCGCGGATCTGTTCGTCAACGAAACGCGCCGGCGGATCCCAATCGGTAATCTTACTTCGCCAGCGCAAAGAAAATCCATGAATGCGCAGGCGATGATCCATCACCGTGCCTCGCCGCATCTCGCCCGAGCCCATCGTGGCCGTACGAAAATGCAGCCACGGCGGCGTAATCAAATCGAGATTCTGCGCATCGGAAAAAAACGCGAATACTTGGCCGCGCGGCTGCGGCAACCAAAGCTGCGACTCGAAATTCCGCACACGCATAACAAAGCCGTCAGTCAGATCGACATTTCATCGTCTTCCATGAAGGCGATGCCAAACAGATCAGCGAAGTTTCTTATTCAACGAAGAACTCGCGCGCTCTTTTCAAGACCTCTTCGAGCTTTGCTTCAGTGACCTTCCCGAGTGAGTGAAGAATGAGGTGGTGTTCGAGGCTGAAAAGCCGTTGCGGGCGAATGTGGCATGGCTGATCGATTTGCCCGCGCTCAAAATCACTACTATCCAGCGTGACCGCAAAACCATCCAAGTGCGCGCGGCTGGTGATCTGGCAGAGAATCAAGTCCGCGCCTGGTAGATCGGCAATCACGAAGGCGGGTCGGCGCTTTCCGCTATCGGTTCGCGGAAATGCAATGACAACGATTTCACCGGCTACAGGTTTGACCAAGCGGCCTCCTCTTCTGGTGAGCTCCAATCTCGCCCGAGAACTGATTCGCTTAGCTCCGCGCCGTTGAAAGGTTCATCGACGTCGTTATCGATAAGGTCAGGCGTGCCCATGGCCGTTTTATTACGCCAATCCTGTTCCTGTCGCTACCAATCAATTTCGTTTCGAGAGGACACCTTTGATTCGGTTTCGCTGCGCAGAGTTTTCCGCTGACCAAAGGCGTTCGTGAAAAGAGGCATTCAACGCCTGTGCGACATCGGCTCTCGATGCCGATCATCCATCGGCACGCGTCGAGGCTGACTTGATGTCGACTACCGGCGTGCCGTCGAATACTTCGATCGGGCCGATCTTCACGCGTGTGCCGTCAATCTCACGGACCATCACCGGATGCAGTCCGAGCGGGTTCGGGCGCGCCGGTGAGCGCGTATAAAACACGCCGGTGAGCGGGCGGCTCTGATCGCTGCGCGGATGATTCTTCAGGACGTCACGCTTCGCCTGGTGCAACCACGTGATGACGATCAGCTCGTGACCGACCTGCATGCCCAACAATGCTTCGGCAAACTGCGGTTCGATCTCGAGCCACGCGTCCGGCGCGCCTTCCGTTCCCTGCCGGGGCGCTTCTTCCCGCCGCTTCAACGTAGAACGAATAAAGCCAACCGGCTCGAGTGTGTAAGAGCTCATTTTTTCCAATGATTAGCGGCCGGTACGGAACTGATCGTCCTTGTTTTTGAAAAGGATATTGAACGTCGTGAGCGAACCGTAACAGCGGGTAATATATTGTTGCAGGTCGAACTTGTCGGCATCGCTTAGTTTGTCGCTCGCGTTCACCTTTTGCTCGAGAACTCGCAGATTGTTCCGGATCATGACGATTTTGTGGAAGAATGTCTCGAGCGGGACTTCTTTCGGCTGAAGCGAACTGTCGGCCGATTGTATTACCAGGTTTCCGCGCTGCCATCGTGCGGCCAAACCTTCTACGACCACATCCTTTTGTTCCAGGCCGAGTGCCTCGACTACAGCGTGCGCAGTATCGCGGATCAGGTTCGCTAGCGGCATCTCTAACTCGCTCATTGTAGCGGTGGCTTCCGCGGGTTGGAGATCGGTAGAGGCCGGCGCAATTTTCCGCGGTTCGTCGTCCTCAAACGCGATTTCGGCGATTTGGTCTGTCAGCGATCTCACCACACCAACACCGTATTGCGGGTGGCGTACCTTCATTCCGATATGGAGCGTCTCGATATTCATGTTGCTTCCGGAGCCTGCGACATCGTCGTCGAAAGCGCAACCATCGTTGCGATTCTGGACTTGAAGACAAAAATTCTGCCGCTCCGAGCAGGGGCAGAACAAAGAATGAGCTGCCGGGCACTAGCGTGTCGCCCGACAGCTCATTTTGTTCTCGTTAGGTTCTATGGGTTGTGGCCGTTGTGTTCAGGTTGAGCGGCGCTTCCATAGTATCGACCGGAGAAATATCAGCTTCCTTACTTAAGCAACTGTGGCTCGCCGTAGATGAAGTCGTCCATCATTACGACGTCATGACGGGCATCGTCGCTCGGCCCCGGGGCAACGTTGCCGGCCTGGATTCGGACTGCCGCAATACGCGCGTCGCCAAACACAATGCCGAAGAAGGACAGGTTTCCACCGCCCGGCGAAGCCGGTACGGAACTGGTGAATAAGATCCTGCTGTCCTTGTCGAGGTACTCGATCAGCGTGCTGGCCTTGTGATTTGGGTTGCCATCTGCCTGCTGGTCCACATCTGTGAACACCGCGCCGAAGCCTCTGACTGTTGCCGGGACAGTGCCATTGGTACCCGGTATGAAGAACGAGGCATTGGTAATGTTGCTCCCCACAGGAGTGAACAACCGCGATGGGCTGAAAGTCCTGAAGGTTTTACCGTAGCTGGGATTACCAAAGAGGACGGCAAGCCCGCCTTGAAGCCCACCCGAGGGAGGAGCCTGCGAAAGGCCTAGCCCAGGTGTGGTGAACTGACTGCCGCGGGTATTCAGGAACACATTGAACGGCGTTACCGGGGCTGTCGTATCCATGACGTTGGGGTTACCACCGTCCCAGTTGATCTCGCGACGGCCGTGTGAGAGCGGCCCTGGGTTATTGAGGTTGTTCGGGATTCCGAGGGCAGCGCGAAACGCATCGACTGAGCTCTGAATCGAGTCGGTGGTTGCTCCGGCCGCCTGGAATACGACCGGCCCAGAACTTGATAGGATGTCCTGCGCTTGTGTAGTCACGCTGGCTGCAAGTAGCGTCGACAGCAAGCCAAAGGCGGCTATGACGCAAGCAACTGAATGCTGATGTCTGTCTAAGTTGGTTACTGATTGTTTAGTTCGCATATGTTTTTCTTGTTGAGGTTTGGTTTTTGTTTTGGTTTTCCGGCCTCTGTTGTTTATGCCGGTTCATGTGGGAAAGCGGAAAGACCGCCTGAAACCCGCCACGACTGCGGAGTTTTTTTTGATTGCCTCCCGCCGTGCTGTGAAAATTCCTCGGTCGTGTTAGACTCTGCGGCGTCGAACAGCCCGTATGACGACGCCTGGTTGACCATGCCCGATGCGGGCGAGTTCAAAGAGTGGTGAGCGTTTCGCGCGTGAAACAAAAAGCCGCCACGCGGTCAAGCGTGACGGCTGATTGTTACGAACGGCGCCGCAGGTTACGGGAGTGGCGCGCCAGGAAGAAAGTTCTTCGAAGACATCGCCGCGACTCCGGACTGATCGTCTCCGTCGAAGTGTCCGGCAGCCGAGCCAGGTACGCAATCTTCATCATCATTCGGATCGGCGAACCAGAACACTATGTGGTTTAGCTCCGTACGCACGCCGGTGATGTTATTGAAGGCGAAAGCCTCATCAATGATGGCATCCACGCGGACGGACCCTCTGCCCGCCGCATTCGTGGTGAAATCCCCGATATACTGAACCGCGCCGAAGGGAGGCACCGGCATCTCGGTCAGGAAGACCGCAAATGTCGTATTGGGCCGCAGGCCCTCGGCATGCAAATCCAGCGTATCCACACCGCGAACGTCCTCCCTCGCAAACACGGCAACGGTCGCCGCCGCGTTCGGCAGGCAGGATGCGATGGCATCTGAAGCCGGTACCAGGTCGAACCTGGAGGGGCTTAGGTGCGGTGCATGACCAGCCTCTGACCTGGGTGGGATACCCTGCGCGTCCGCAGCCAGGTGAACTGAGAGTAGCACCGATAGCAAGCCAAAGGCCGCTATGACCGTCGAACGAATTGGCAGCTTCATCGCTGCATGCTTTTCTCTGCAAGCAGCCGAAGGCTGATGATTGTTTGAGTTGGTTCCTGATTGTTTAGTTTGCATATGTTTTTCTTGTTTGAGGTTTGGTTTTTGTTTTGGTTTTCCGGCCTCTGTTGTTGTGCCGGTTCATGTGTTAAAGCGTAAAGACCGCCTGAAACCCGCCACGACTGCGCAATTTTTTTGTGATCGCCTGCCGGCGTGCTGTGAAAATCCCTCGATCGTGTTAGAATTTGCGGCGTCGAGCAGCCTGTATGACGACGCCCGCATCCACGCGACAAGCGGTCACCCAACTGCTTGGCGACTGGAGCGGCGGAGACGACGGAGCGCTAGAGAAGTTGTTTCCGCTGGTGCAACCCGAATTGCACCGGCTCGCGGACCGTTACATGAGGCGGGAACGCGCCGGCCGCACCCTGCAAACCATTGATTGCTATTCTTACCAAGCCTACCTGCGAATAGTCGATGACACGAAGACAGTCAGGGAAGGCCCCACCTACTTTATCGCCGCGGTCGCGCAGTTAATGCGACGCATCATGATTGACCACATCAGCCATTCGAGCCCGTGCAGCAGCTGGCTGGAGTACATTAGTTGGCCGCAGTCGTTGACAACATTTTCTGTAATGAAATCACCGCGTTTTTGGACGTTCGCAGCTTTTCCAGAACCGCGTCCACGGACCATTTTCCAGGTCCATTAATCAGCAGGTAAAGAGCGACCATAATCTGCGCATATTCGGAGCGTATCTCGTGTAAGACCGCCCAGAATCCGATTTGAGGTGGCGCTGCCGGTAGTGGCAGGGGTGACGTCCCCGAGTAGAGCGAGATCTTTGTTGAAAGCATCGCGACAATCATTTCGATCACAAAGGGAATGGCGATTAGTCGCGTGAGCAGTCCTGAGAGCAGAAACAATCCGCCAACGATTTCAAGACAACCCACGAAGTCGGCCGCAAATGCCGGAAAGGGCATCCCCA
This sequence comes from uncultured Verrucomicrobiae bacterium, assembly GCA_963836455.1. Lineage (GTDB taxonomy): Bacteria > Verrucomicrobiota > Verrucomicrobiia > Chthoniobacterales > UBA10450 > Udaeobacter. Next base: position 388,662 of record CAWIJH010000001.1, on the reverse strand, counting down.
GTTTTGTGAATCGTCCGACTCCTTGATTTACATAGACGAATTTAAGCACTCCCTCCCAGAAGAACACGCCGCCAACCATCAGGCGGAGTAAGAACACTGATCTCGGGCCATCGACCGGCGGTTTTGTAAGCCATAGCATTATACTTTTCATCGAAACCTCTCTTCTCATTGAAACGTTTATTGGTTTTCTTTTCCGGCGCGTCTGTTGTTTGTGCCGGTTCATGTGGTAAAGCGGAAAGGCAGCTTGAAACCCGCCACGACTGCGCGGTTTTTTTTGATCGCCTTCGGCTGTGCTGTAAAAATCCCTCGTCCGTGTTAGAATTTGTGGCGTCGAGCAGCCTCTATGACGACGCCTTTATCCACGCGACAAGAGGTCACCCAACTGCTCGGCGACTGGAGTGGCGGAGACGAGGGAGCGCTTGAGAAGTTGTTTCCGCTGGTGCAACCCGAATTGCATCGGCTCGCGCACCATTACATGAGCCGGGAGCGCGCCGGCCACACCCTGCAAACCACTGCCATTCTCAACGAAGCGTATCTGCGGCTGGTCGATAATACGAAGCCCGTCTGGCAAGGCCGCACCCACTTTATCGCCGCGGCAGCGCGATTGATGCGGCGCGTGATGGTTGACCATGCCCGTGAACGCCACTCACTCAAGCGTGGCGGCGGTGCATTGAAAGTAACTCTGGACGAAGCTGCGTTAGTAACAGAAGCGCGATCGGAGGAATTACTCGCCCTCGATGAAGCGTTGGAAAGTTTGGCCGCGCAGGACCCCCGTAAAAGTCAAATCGTTGAACTTCGCTACTTCGGCGGGTTGACGGTCGAAGAGACGGCTGAATTCCTGAAACTCTCTCAGCGCACGGTGGAGCGAGAGTGGACCATGGCCAAGGCCTGGCTTTACCGGGCGCTGAGCGGGGAAGAAACCTGATGAAGGCTGAGCGCTGGAAACAGGTCAGCGATCTTTTCCAGTCAGCCCTCGATCATGCGCCCGGGGAGCGGACCGCATTTCTTAGTGAAGCGTGCCACGGTGATGAAGGCTTGCGCCGCGAAGTAGATTCTTTGCTCACCTCGCACCAGCGGTCGGAGAACTTTATTGAGTTACCGGCGTTCGAAATCGCTCCCGAGCTGGTGACTAACGACAGGGCGAGCGCATTGATTGGAAAAGTGATTGGTCATTATCGGATCGAGTCACTCATTGGCATTGGCGGAATGGGCGAAGTTTACCTCGCACGGGACGAGCGACTCGGGCGCAAAGCCGCGCTCAAGCTTCTCCCTGATAACCTGACGGCGGACGAGACGCAGTTGAGCCGGTTCAAAAATGAGGCGCGGAGTGCCTCCGCCTTAAATCATCCGAACATTCTAACGGTTTACGAGATCGGCGCGGAGGGAAACCGGCAATTCATCGCGACGGAGTTCATCGAAGGCGTCACGCTGCGCGCGTCGATCGCGCGCGGGAGGATAAATCCGCATACTGCGTTGGATATTGCCGTCCAAGTGGCGTCGGCGCTGGCTGCCGCGCACGAAGCCGGCGTGGTGCACCGTGACATTAAACCAGAGAACATCATGCTCCGACCGGACGGATATGTGAAGGTGCTCGATTTCGGTATTGCCAAACTGACCGAGCAAAGGCTGGCGTCGCACGACCCGACAGACGAAACAACGGCGGCGCTGCAGACGCGACAGGGGTTAGTGTTAGGCACGGCACGTTACATGTCTCCGGAACAGGCCCGTGGCCAGAAGGTGGACGCGCGCTCGGATATTTGGAGCATGGGCGTAGTGCTCTACGAAATGGTGGGAGGAAACCCGCCGTTCCGCGGCGAGACGCCGAGCGATTGTATTGCCTCCATCCTGACAACGGAGCCACCACCTTTATCGGGCGTATTGCCGGATGTTCCACCCAAACTCGAATCCATTCTGCAAAAGGCTTTGCGTAAAAACAGTGATGAACGTTACCAGACGATCAACGAGATGCTCGCCGATCTCCGCGCTCTCAAGGGCGAACTGGAAACGGACCGCTCTTTTCCGCAGGCCAAAGCGCCTGCCGATTCTATCGCCAGCAAAATCAAACGTCATAAGCGGGGCGTGTTAGTCACGCTTGAGGTGGCACTCTTCGCGGCCGCAGCGGCTGCCTGCTTTTTTTTCTTTTTCGTCCCGGCAGCACTAACAAATGAAAAATCCATCGCTGTCCTCCCATTTGAAAACCTGAGTGAAGATAAATCCAATGCCTACTTCGCAGACGGAATCCAGGACGAGATTTTGACCCGGCTCTCAAAGATCACGGATCTTAAAGTGATCTCGCGCACGTCCACGGAAAAATACAAAAGTAAGCCGGATAATTTGCGTGAAATCGCCAAACAACTTGGAGTCTCCAACATTTTGGAAGGAAGTGTGCAGAAAGCCGCCGATCAGGTCCGCGTGAGTGTGCAGTTGATTAACGCGACGACGGATGGGCATCTTTGGGCAGAGATTTACGACCGGAAACTTACCGACATTTTTAAGGTCGAGACTGACATAGCCAAGACCATTGCGGCGACGCTGCAGGCCAAGCTGACCGGCTCGGAAGAACACGCTATTTCCGTCAAACCGACCGCTGACGCCGCGGCATATCAGTCGTATCTCAAAGGGAGATTTTTTTGGGGCCGCAGGAGTGGCGATAACATACCAAAAGCCATCGAGTGTTTTGAAGAGGCGATAAGGCAGGATCCTAACTACGCCCTCGCCTATGCCGGTCTCGCGGAAGCTTGGATCACGCTGCCGGGTCATGCCTCCGCTAGACTGCAAGATGTTAAGCCCAAAGCCAAAGAGGCCGCCCTCAAGTCCCTGCAAATTGACGATACTTTGGCTGGGGCCCACACTGCTCTCGCGCAGGTTTTATTTTTCGATCTGGATTTCGCCGGCGCTATTAAAGAGTTCCAGCGCGCGATCGATCTCGACCCTAACTACGCAACCGCGCACCATTGGTACGCAAATGGACCATTGCTGGCGTTAGGAAGATTTGACGAAGCAATTGCTGAAGGTGCGCGCGCAGTAGAGCTGGATCCGCTCTCGCCAATAATCAATGTGAACCAGGCTAACAATTTCATCGTCGCCGGACGCTGTGACGAAGCAATCCACCAAATCGGTAAAGCACTCGAGCTCGATCCTGAATTTGGCTATGCCCATTCCAACCTTGGTCTGGCGCTCGAGTTGAAGGGCGATTTGCCTGGCGCCATTGCTGAATTTAGGCGCGCGCACCAGCAGAACGGGGATCCCCTGAGTCTGGCATATTTAGGTAATCTTTATGGTAAGACTGGTAACGTCACGGAAGCAGCGAACATACTGACCGAACTGGAGCAGCTAACGAAGACGAAATATGTTTCAGCGTATGCGTTTGCTCTCGTCCATGCGGGATTGGGCAATAGAACCGAGGCGCTTCGATGGCTTGAGAAATGTTATGCGGATCGTTCGCAAGAGATCGGTTACGTTAGAGTTGACCGACTCTTAGACCCGCTGCGTGACGATCCTGGCTTCCAAAATTTGGTCGAGCGTGTCTTTTCCGGTAAACTGGAATGAGTCCCCGCAATTTCCTTGCTGGTGAATCCGGGTGATCGAGCCACGTCTTCTCGAATTGACTAGCTTTATCGGGAGCTGAGCGAGGAAGAAAGCTAATGAAGGCTGAGCGCTGGAAACAGGTCAACGATCTTTTCCAGTCAGCCCTCGATCGCGCGCCCGAGGAGCGGGCCGCATTTCTTAGTGAAGCTTGCCACGGTGATGAAGGCTTGCGCCGCGAAGTAGATTCTTTGCTCACCTCGCACCAGCGGTCGGAGAACTTTATTGAATTACCGGCGTTCGAAATCGCTCCCGAGCTGGTGACTAACGACAGGGCGAGCGCATTGATTGGAAAAGTGATTGGTCATTATCGGATCGAGTCACTCATTGGCATTGGCGGAATGGGCGAAGTTTACCTCGCACGGGACGAGCGACTCGGGCGCAAAGCCGCGCTCAAGCTTCTCCCTGATAACCTGACGGCGGACGAGACGCAGTTGAGCCGGTTCAAAAATGAGGCGCGGAGTGCCTCCGCCTTAAATCATCCGAACATTCTAACGGTTTACGAGATCGGCGCGGAGGGAAACCGGCAATTCATCGCGACGGAGTTCATCGAAGGCGTCACGCTGCGCGCGTCGATCGCGCGCGGGAGGATAAATCCGCATACTGCGTTGGATATTGCCGTCCAAGTGGCGTCGGCGCTGGCTGCCGCGCACGAAGCCGGCGTGGTGCACCGTGACATTAAACCAGAGAACATCATGCTCCGACCGGACGGATATGTGAAGGTGCTCGATTTCGGTATTGCCAAACTGACCGAGCAAAGGCTGGCGTCGCACGACCCGACAGACGAAACAACGGCGGCGCTGCAGACGCGACAGGGGTTAGTGTTAGGCACGGCACGTTACATGTCTCCGGAACAGGCCCGTGGCCAGAAGGTGGACGCGCGCTCGGATATTTGGAGCATGGGCGTAGTGCTCTACGAAATGGTGGGAGGAAACCCGCCGTTCCGCGGCGAGACGCCGAGCGACTGTATTGCCTCCATCCTGACAACGGAGCCACCACCTTTATCGGGCGTATTGCCGGATGTTCCACCCAAACTCGAATCCATTCTGCAAAAGGCTTTGCGTAAAAACAGTGATGAACGTTACCAGACGATCAACGAGATGCTCGCCGATCTCCGCGCTCTCAAGGGCGAACTGGAAACGGACCGCTCTTTTCCGCAGACCAAAGCGCCTGCCGATTCTACCGTTAGCCAAATCAAACGTCATAAGCGGGGCGTGTTACTCACTCTGGCGGCAGCGCTCCTGGCGGCCGCGGCAGTTGCCCGCTCTTTTTTCTTTGTCGCCCCTGCGCCATTACCAAATGAAAAATCCATCGCCGTTCTGCCATTTGAAAACCTGAGTGAGGAAAAATCCAACGCCTACTTCGCCGATGGGATCCAGGACGAAATTCTGACCCGGCTCTCAAAGATCGCGGATCTCAAAGTGATCTCACGCACATCCACGCAGCGTTATAAGAAAAAATCTCAAAAGCTTTCCGAGATTGCGAAGCAACTCGGCGTCGCCAATCTCCTGGAAGGTAGTGTCCAAAAAACCAATGATCAGGTGCGCGTGAATGTGCAATTGATTCGAGCCGCGAATGATTCACATCTCTGGGCAGAGACCTTTGATCGCAAACTGACAGACATCTTTTCGGTCGAGAGTGACGTGGCCAAAGCCATTGCCGATCAGTTGCGGGCGAAACTTACTGGTCAGGAAGAACAAGTCATTGCGGCCAGACCGACAGACAATCCTGAAGCTTACGATGCCTACCTGCGTGGTCTGTCTTACACGCTGAAAACGGGAAACTCACCAGCCAATACGCTTGCGGCACAGAAACATCTTCAAGAAGCGGTGCAATTGGATCCGAAGTTCGCGCTTGCCTGGGCACTGCTGTCATACGTCGATGCGCTCGGCTATCTCACACTTAGCCTTCAACCAACCGCTGCCTTGCGCGAAGAGACGGGGCAGGCAGCCGAAACGGCGCTCACTCTCCAGCCCAATCTCGGCGAGGCCATACTGGCCAGGGGATATTATTACTACGCCTGCTTGAAAGATTACGACGCGGCGGTGCGTTACTTTGAGCAAGCACGTCAATTTCTCCCGAATAGCAGCCAGATTCCTGAATCGCTGGCCTACGTCGCGCGCCGGCGAGGTCAGTGGGACCGGAGCGAGTCCTACTTCAACGAAGCTGAGCGGCTCGACCCGCGCAACGTTTCCCTGCTCACCCAACATGCCCAGTCCTACATGATAGTCCGTCGTTTTTCCGAGGCGCTGCGAAAGTTTGATCAGGTGCTCGATATTATACCGGACGACCTGGATACCCTTGCGCAGAAGGCGGGCATCGCACAAGCGCAGGGCGATCTTACGCGGGCTGCCGCACTACTCGCTCCGCTGCATCCGCCCGCCGACGACACCGGTGCCTTAGAAATACAGGTTTACCAGTCGATCCTGGAACGGCGCCCCGCGCAAATGATCTCCCGGCTAAAGGAAATTCTGGCCACGCCTGACCCGGCGTTGGGTTATAACATTGGTGAACTGCGCTTTTGGTTGGGCTGGGCGCAAGACGTCGCAGGGGATCATGCCGCTGCCCAGGAAAGTTGGCGACAGGCGCGCAGCGAACTGGAATCGTTCCTCAAAGAACAGCCGGATAACTATCTACTCCTTGGAGATCTCGCGCTGGTCAATATGGGCCTTGGTGACAAAGCCGCCGCGTTAGCTCTGGCGGAGCAGGCGATGACCGTGCTCCCGCTCGAGAAAGATGTCGTGGATGGTCCCGCACCGATCGAGATTCTGGCCAGGGTAGCAGCACAACTGGGAGAGCGGGACCGCGCCATCGCCGCATTGGAGAAACTGTTATCGATACCGTCCGAGGGCGCACTGGCTTCACGCGTGCCGCTCACTCCCGCACTGCTTCGGCTCGATCCGATGTTCGATCCGCTCCGGAACGATCAGCGCTTCCAGCAATTGACGGCGGAACCTGTCTCAAAATCTCCCTAAGCTACAAAATGAGGTAAGTGCAGATTACGCTTTCGCGTAAATCTCGGCGCCGCCCTCCTGAAATTGACTCGGCTGCTCCCGCATCCTCGCCCTTCGGGCTGCCCGTCCATCTCGCGTCGTCCCACGCCGATCGATTCCGTCGCAACTAAGCTTTTGAATATACGTCGGCGCCTTTTTCAACAAACTCACGAGATTTCTCGTTTAACCCGCGTTCGATTGCTTCTTCTTCGTTCAAGCCTTTTTCCGCAGCGTAACGGCGTACGTCTTCCGTTATCTTCATGCAGCAAAAGTGTGGTCCGCACATGCTGCAGAAATGAGCGGTCTTCGCGCCTTCGGCCGGAAAGTTTCATCATGAAACTCGCGTGCGGTCTCGGGATCGAGTGAGAGATTAAATTGATCTTCCCAACGAAATTCGAAGCGCGCTTTGCTAATTGCGTTGTCGCGGTATTGCGCCCCGGGATGACCTTTGGCCAGATCGGCGGCGTGCGCAGCGATTTTGTAGGCGATCACACCGTCTTTCACATCTTTCTTGTTCGGCAAACCGAGATGTTCTTTTGGTGTGACATAGCAGAGCATGGCGCAGCCGTACCAGCCGATCATTGCCGCGCCGATCGCGCTGGTGATGTGGTCGTAGCCGGGTGCGATATCGGTCGTTAACGGGCCGAGAGTGTAAAACGGAGCTTCGGCGCACCACTCCAGTTGTTTCTCCATGTTCTCCTTGATCATGTGCATGGGGATGTGGCCCGGACCTTCGTTCATCACCTGGACGTGTTGTTTCCAGGCGCGCTGAGTGAGCTCGCCTTGCGTGAATAACTCAGCGAATTGCGCTTCGTCGTTCGCGTCCGCGATTGAACCCGGTCGCAGGCCATCGCCGATGGAAAAGCTGACGTTGTACGCAGCCATGATCTCGCAAATTTCGTCCCAATAAGTGTAGAGAAAACTTTCCTGATGATGCGCGAGACACCATTTGGCCATTATTGATCCGCCGCGAGAGACTATCCCCGTCGCTCGTTTAGCCGTTAAAGGGATGAAGCGTAAAAGTACTCCCGCATGGACGGTGAAGTAATCGACCCCCTGCTCCGCCTGTTCGATCAGTGTGTCGCGATAGATTTCCCAGGTCAGTTCCTCCGCACGGCCGCCGACTTTTTCGAGCGCCTGATAGATCGGAACAGTGCCGATCGGCACGGGCGAATTGCGAATGATCCATTCACGCGTGGCATGAATGTTTTTGCCGGTACTGAGGTCCATGACCGTGTCGGCGCCCCATTTCGTCGCCCAACGCATTTTCTCGACTTCTTCCTCGATCGACGACGCCACAGCGCTGTTGCCGATGTTGGCATTGATTTTCACCAGGAAATTGCGACCGATGATCATCGGCTCGGACTCGGGGTGATTGATGTTCGCCGGGATGATCGCGCGGCCCCGAGCGACTTCGTCGCGCACGAATTCAGGTGTGATTTCGCCCGGGATGTTTGCTTTGAATGATTCGCCGGGATGTTGGAACGCAAGTGCGTTGCGTTTGTGTTTGTAGCCGCTACCGTTGGCTGCGGCACCGCGGTCAAGGCTGCGAGGCGCACTGCCATCTCCGGCTACGGAGGACGAATTCGTGCGACCATTCTCCCGAATCGCGATGAATTCCATCTCGGGCGTGATGATTCCCTGGCGCGCGTACCAAAGCTGCGTCACGGGATGACCGGCGGATGCGCGCAACGGCTTCCGGCGCGAGGGCGCGCCGGCTCCATTAAAGATTGGCCGTTTTACAGCGACAGCCGCGTGCTTGTCAGACAAATAGCCATCATCAATTGGCCTAACGACTCGTCCCTCGATCTCGTCCACATCTCCGCGCTTCAGGATCCAATCGCGGCGCAAAGGCGGAAGCCCTTTTAGCGGGTCAAGCGTCACGCTTGGATCCCCCCAAGGGCCGCTCGTGTCGTAAACGCGAACGGGCTCGTTCGCTTCGATCTCACCGTTCATCGACTTCGTCGGCGCGAGCGAGATTTCCCGGAACGGCACGCGAACATCCGGATGCAGTTCGGCGTCGATGTAAACCCTTTTGCTGTTCGGAAAATTGTAGTCGCTGCCGTTGGCTGTGCCTTCCGTGGATCCATTTGAGCCGGGCTCACTGGTGCGCGGAGCACTGGCATCTCGGCCTAGAGCTTCATGTCGGTTCGTATCCATTCGTGATTAAACAAAAAAACCATGCGCAGTCGCACGCATGGCTGATATCGCCAGTCCAGCATCGGACCCTCGCTCCCTTCGGCGGCATTACCCGCATCAGGTTCAAGGGGTCTCCAGCTTCACACTGGACTCTCAGCCATTGCGGCTCCCCCGCAGTATTGCTTCTCGGTCAGAATAGGACTCGCGCAAGCGAAGTCAATTAATGTAGTGATTCGGCTCAAGATGGATGCCGGACGCTAACGCTTGTCGAGGACAAGCGTTACACCTCGTCGCGACGTTGACGAGAAATCTATCCCGCGGGCTTCGTGGCCGGCTCTTCCGGTTTTACGTTGGTGTGGAAAATAGCGAGCCATTTCCCATTCTCCTGTTTCCACACGCTTCCGGCATTGTAGGTACCAGACGCATCCTTACCGTCGTAGCTGCCTTCGATCTTCACCTTGTACGTCGTGACGACGACATCTTTTTCATCGGAGAACATGTCATAATCGCTGATCACAAACGACTTCATGTCCCACTTTTTCATGTCGTCCAATTCTTTCTGCATATTGGAGGTGCCCTCCGCGTAAACGCCGCGAAAATCCTTATCGACGACTTTTTTGAAGTCTGCCTCGTTCTTGTCCTTGAAGGCCTGCCAGGCGGCTTTTTCCTTTGCTTCCATCGCGGTCTTGTCCGGCGGCGCGGCATTTGAAATGGCGATTGTCGCGAACAGGGCTGTCATTAGGTAGATGATTTGCTTTTTCATACGTCCCTTTCTGATTTGATTGATTGAAATCACGTTAGGAAACCTCAATAAAGAGTCAATCGAGAAGACGGTGCGCTGGGCAACGCCAACTTGCGGACGACAGAATTTGGAGAGCCGACCTGTAGCAGGCGCAATTATCTCCACCGTCTAAGTCGTTGGTGACGTCTCCGCGTCACTTTAGCAAAGAAAGCCGCGAGATTGGAAACCAAACTCGCGCAGCGCAGCCGCGCGTTGCTGGTTATTAGTAGTTGTTGAATGCAGGTACAGACCCGCCGGGGACACAGTTACGGAGAAGCCGCGGGCTGTGCGGCTGTTTGCTCTTTCGAGTCGGTGTGAAAGACGCCGAGCCATTGTCCTTTAGCCATGTTCCAGACCGAGCCAACGTTATAAGTGCCGGAGACGTCTTTGCCGTCCGCCGTCGCCTCGATTTTGGCTTTGTATGTAATGATGGCAGTCTTTTTATTCGGAAACACGACGTTGAAATCGCTCAAGTCGAACGATTTCATTTCTGTTTTTGACATCCCATCCAGTTCCTGCTGCAGATTGTGCATTCCGTCGGCGTATACGGTCACAAGTTCCGCAGAAAGAAGCTTCTTGAAGTCATCTGCCTTCTTATCTTTGAACGCCTGCCAGGCCGCTTTTTCCTTGGAGATAATCGCATCCTTGTCGTCGGGGGCGGCGAATGACATCGCAATCGTCGCGAGGAGCGCTGTCACGGTATAGATGATTAGTTTTTTCATGAGGTTGGTCCTTTCGTTAGGGTTGAATGCCAAGATTAGCCTGCTGCGTGCGAGCAGAGTCAAGGCCAATCACTGTAGAGGCAGCCGTGCCGGTTGCGATACTAGAAGTTCAGGCGACCTGCCGTCGCTAAAGCTCCGGCGTGGCAAGCACGCCTGCCGCTACAGAAACCTCATGGAACAATGGGAGCAGACTCGAGGGACGCTCTCGGGGTCGACGTCTGCGGCGGTGGAAGAAATTTCGATTTGCCGACGAGCTCCATCAGACTTGTGTCTGCTTCCTTCAATTCCGCATCCGGAACCATGAAATCAGTCGGGGATGACTTGATCTGTTTGCGATAATCCGCGACCAGCAATGGCGGCTGCTTTTTGATTCCCAAGACCCGATAACTTTCGATCCCAACGCCGATGGCGTGCGCGAGTCGCGCGCGCCAGTCTTTTTGCGCAATCAACTTGCACTCGCCTTTTTCTGTCAGAAAACCTCCTTCGATTAGCACGGCCGGAACCTTTGTAAGACGAAGCACAGCAAACCGCGCACGCTTGATGCCCCGGTCGTACTCCGGAAGGTGACCGAGCAGGGAATGATAGATGCACGCCGAGAGGGCCATGCTTTGCGCATCAACGGTGCTGCCGGGTTGGGTGCTGAGCGCACTCGGAGCTACTGCGCCGTCGGATGTGGACGGCGCTCCGCGCGGGGTAAACGAAAAGATTTCAAATCCTGTCGCGTTGGGATCGTCATTCGTGGCATTGAAATGAATGCTGACGAAAATCGAATCGCGCGCGGCGTTGGCGATCTGTGCGCGAACTTCCAACGGCACAAAATAATCTCCTTCACGCGTCATGATCACGCGCAATCCTTTTGCCTGTAATAATGGGCGCAGCTTTCGCGCCACATCCAGCGCAAAATCTTTCTCGTAACCATAGCGGCTCACCTGGCCCCTGTCGTAGCCGCCATGTCCCGGATCGAGAACGACAGTCTGAACCTTGCCAACGTTCTGAACACGATGCGGTCGAACCAGTGGTTCAATGGTCTTGGCTACGTCCGTGCGGGAAACCAAATATTTTCCATCCTGTTCGATAACAGGAAAGCACAACCAGCTGCGCGCGCCGTTGATCATCACCTCGCGGCTGCCACTGACAAATTCCAGCGGATTTTTCGCCGAATCGAATTCCACTTTCTCGGCGGAAGCCGCGATGCCTGCCGGCAGTCCGTAAAACTGCGAGACGTTTTCGACACTCAGGTAGTCGCTGCCACGTACTTTGATAACCTTCCAAGCATCCGCGGCGGATGCCGTTTCCTGTGATATCGCGATGGCACTGGCCAGGAACGCGACCGCGAACCAACGTTTCACTGGGAGGACCATGAGTTGCGCAATTGTATCGGAAACTTGTCCAATCTCAAATGAGCTGGGGTCAGCAATTTTCGCCTTCACCCTTCCGAAGCGGCTGGAACTAAGGTGAGAAGTTCAAGGCCGGCACGCGACAAGGTCCCATCTGCCCAAAATTCATTCGAACTGACAATTGACTTGCTGTTTTTTTTCGTTAAAGACCGGGAAATGTTTTTCTCTCCCCGACGTATCCCCTGCTCCTGGACCATCTCGCTGCTGCTGGGTTCAACGCTGCTGTTTGCAGTCTCCGCTCACGGCGCTCAAAGGTTTCCCAAGTGTTGTGTCTGGCGTGTGACCAATGCGAAAGCGCCATTTTACCTTGTGGGCTCGATCCATGCGCTCAGCAAAAAAGATTATCCGCTCCCTGCTCCGTACGAAATCGCACTAAGAGATAGCAGGCGTTTCCTCTTCGAGTTCGATCCGAATCGGCATGTCGAATTCGAAAAGAAATTTGAGGCGGCCGGCAAATATCCTAGGGGACAGGACATCCGTTCGAAAATCGATCCGGGGCTTCTGGCCTGGCTTCGCCAGAATGTTATGACTGTCAAGCCGGACAACCGCCGGGGAAGACGGGAACGCCGCGGCAATTTCGAAAGCCAGTTCGCCTATAAGCCCTGGTGGATTGCTCAACATCTGGTCGGACCGGCGACGTACAGCAAAAGTTCGCTCTCACATGGTCTGGACAATTACTTTGTGGATCGCGCGACAAGAGAGAAAAAAGAAATCGCCGGTCTGGAGTCGGTGGAGGAGCACGTGGCAGTGATGGGTGGGTTGTCCGATCGCGATAGCGAGTTCATTCTGCGCGACACACTCGACCAGCCCGGGAATGCTGAAAAAGAATTCAGCCGGATGTACAAAGCGTGGCGTAAAGGCAATACCGATGCGCTTTGGGCAGGCGATAGCCGGTTGCGTAAACAGGCCCCCTGGATCGCGGCGCGGTTTGTCGATAATCGTAACATCAAATGGATTCCAAGGATCGAAGCGGAACTGAAAACCGGTAAGCCGACGGCGATTGTCGCAGGCGCATTGCACTTCTCCGGTCCAAATAGCGTCATCAAGCTGCTGGAAAAGCGCGGATACAAAATCGAGCAACTGTAGTTCGGAAGACCGGATTTGTCCCTCGCCGGCGTTACTCGGCGCGCCGGACGAGTGTCTCGTAAAGCGCTTTCGTTTTTTGCGCGATTGAGGCCCAACCAAAGTGTTCTTCCACGCGTTTGCGTCCTGCTTTCCCGAATCTTTCTCGCAGTTGCCGATCTTTCATCAGCTGATTGATGCGCCTGGCAAGATCTTGCGCAAATTTCTCCGGGTCTGTCGGCTCGAATGACCCTTCCTTTGTTTGTTCGAGTGGAACCAGAAATCCGGTCTCGTCATCGACAACAACCTCTTTGATTCCACCGACGGCGCTCGCGACCACCGCGGTTTCACACGCCATTGCCTCAAGATTAATGATGCCAAACGGTTCGTAGATGGAAGGACAAACGAACACGGCTGCGTGGGAATAAAGCTCCCGCGTAGCCGCCTGATCCACCATTTCATTGATCCAGATGACTCCGGGCCGGTGTGCTTTGGCGCGATCCACTGCGCATTTCATTTCTTCCCCCATCTGCGGCGTATCGGGCGCAGCGGCGCAAAGAACGATTTGGAAACCATCATCCATGAATTCGATTGCGCGCAGCAGGTGTTGGGATCCTTTCTGGCGAGTAATCCGACCGACAAACAGCAGATACGGTTTTTCCGGATCGATGCCATAACGCTTTAGCGCGGCGGTAGAATCGACCTTGCGATATTGATCCAGGTCGATTCCGTTGTGGATCACATGCACTCGGGCGGGATCCACATCGAATAATCGCTCGATGTCACCTTTCGTCTCGCGCGAGACGGCAATGACCGCGTCCGCCATCTCCAGCGCAGTCTTCTCAACCCAAAGCGAGAAATCGTAACCACCGGCAAGTTGTTCGCGCTTCCAGGGTCGAAGCGGCTCGAGCGAGTGAACCGTGATCACGAGCGGGATTCCGTAATTCTTTTTCGCTAAAATCCCCCCGAAATGACTATACCACGTGTGACAGTGCACGAGATCGGCATCGATGTTGGTTGTGTTGAAATCGGTGCATCGCCGTACTGCGCCGAACACGGAGCGCAACGGTTTCGGACACGTGAAATTGCTAGTATCAATTTCGTAGCCGGTGACCTTGAGATTGCCCTCTTCAAGACGCTGATCGCCAAAACAACGAACTTCCACCGGCATCGTTTTGGCCAGTTCGCGCGTAAGAAAGCCGACGTGAACACCGGCGCCGCCGTAAATGTGCGGCGGATATTCGTTTGTTAGAAAAAGAACTTTCACAAACGTCCTAACTCGTTGTAGCGGCGCTTGTGTCAAGCGCCGAATCGAGCACAGGCGTTCGCCGCGGCGAACGCCTCTACACCTCGGCTAGCGTTGCACTTTCAGCAGCAGCACCGGCACGTCCACTTCGTGGCGCACTTTGTCGACTGTTGCTCCGTAAAGTATGTCGCTGATGAAGCGGTGGCCGTGCGTGGTCATCGCAATGAGATCGACATTTTTCTCGCGCGCGAGTTTAATGATCTCGTCCGAGGGCTCGCCTAACGCCAGAACAGCATCGCAGGAAAAACCTTCTGCGGTCAATTCACGGCTGCGTTTTTCCAGATAAAGGCGGTCCTGTTTCATCTCTTCGCTTTCGGCGAGCTTGAGCTGATCGAAATTGCGCGCCACCCAGCCATCGGCCACATGAACGAGGAGCAGTTTCGCGCCGGCCATTCGTGCAAGAGACTTTATGTGTGTCAGAATCGTCTCGTCGGCCGGACTGTTCTCGAGCGGGATGAGGATATGGTGGTACATTTCAAAAATGACGAGTAATTATTCGGGCATCGGCAAACCGATGAACCCATAGAATGCTTTACGAAGCGCCTCTGGCATGAAGATATCGAAGAGTAGTTTCACGTTAAGCACAATGATAATGCCGGCTGCCGTCCAGCCCAGAATTTTCACCCAGAGACGGTTGGCAAACTCGCCCATTTTCGCCTTTTCCCCCGTAAACCGCATCAAAGGCCAAACGGCAAAACCGAGCTGCATGCTCAATACGACCTGACTGGCAACGAGCAATTCCGTGGTCTTGCCTTCACCGAAAATACCAATGATGAGCACCGCCGGAATGATGGCGATGAGTCGCGTAATCAACCGGCGTAGCCACGGGGTGATGCGAAAATTCAAAAAACCTTCCATCACAATCTGGCCCGCGAGCGTGCCAGTCAGGGTCGAGTTCTGTCCGGAAGCGAGCAGGGCCACCGCGAAAAGGGCGCTAGCCACGCCGACGCCCAACAGCGGGCTGAGCAATTTATAAGCATCCTGAATTTCCGCGACGTCCTGGTGCCCCGACCAATGGAAAGCCGCGGCTGCCAGTATCAAGATCGCGCTGTTGATGAACAAAGCGAACATGAGCGCCGCACTGGAGTCGATGGTGGCGAACTTGACCGCCTCGCGCCTGCCCTCCGGCGTCTGTTCGAACTTGCGCGTCTGCACGATGGACGAGTGAAGGTAAAGATTATGCGGCATCACGGTTGCGCCAAGAATGCCGATGCTGACGTAAAGCATTCCCTGATTTGCAATGATGCCTGGATTGGGAATAAACCCGAGGAGGATACCGGTCGGGCTGGGTTTGGAAAAGATCAGTTCAGCGGCAAAACAACCTCCGATGGTGGCGATAAGAGTGATGACAATAGCCTCGACGTAACGAAAGCCTTTGGTTTGCAAATACAACACCAGGAGCACGTCGGACGCGGTAATGATGCAACCCCACACCAGCGGAATTCCGAAGAGAAGTTGCAGTCCGATGGCCGAGCCGACAACCTCAGCCAAATCGCAAGCAGCGATGGCAAGTTCGCAAAGAACCCAGAGAAACCAGACGGTCGGTGTCGAGTAGTGGTCGCGACAGGCCTGGGCAAGGTCGCGGCCCGTGACCACCCCGAGTTTGATGCACAAATGCTGGAGCAGGATGGCCATCAAATTTGAGATCATGATGACAGTAAGAAGGGAGTAACCAAACCGGGCCCCGCCAGCCAGATCGGTGGCCCAGTTCCCCGGATCCATGTAGCCGACCGCCACGAGAAATCCCGGGCCGGAGAAAGCCGCCAGCTTCCGCCAAAATGAAGCCGTCGTCGGAACGGCGATGCTGCGGTGGACTTCCGGCAGGGAAACCTCGCCGGCGGTTCTCCGCCAGGCTACATGAGGTTTTGCTGCAATTGTGCCGTCGCGTTGCGTCATCACTTTCCTGGCCGTTCCATTCCCGAGACCTTCACTGATAGGTAAGCTTTGGTTTTGGAAATTAGTCTGACCTAATTTAGTTGTATTAACAATAGAATTCTGTCAATCATCAATTATTTATTTGTTTGACTATTTCGTGGATGATTTCTACTTTCGGAGCATGCGACGAAAAAAAACGTCCTACTCTGCCCTCGGCAGTTCCGCCGCGGTCGAGGATTACCTGGAACGCATCCTCGAATTAATCAATTCCAAGGGATACGCTCGCGTGGTCGACATCGCAGCGGCGTTGAAAATTTCCCAGGCCAGCGTCACCAACATGGTCCAGAGACTGGACGCTGAGGGCCTGTTAAAATACGAAAAATATCGCGGACTTATTTTGACAGCGACCGGTAAGAGCCTGGCGCATAAGATCACCCAACGACACAAACTTTTGACTGATTTTCTGGGGCTGCTCGGCGTCGACGACCGCGTGATCTATCACGACGTAGAGGGCATGGAGCATCATGTTAGCGCTCCTACCCTGCGCGCAATCGAAGCTCTCACTGCTCAGCTTCGGCGGCGGCCGGCGTTGCTGGCGGAATTGCAGGCCGCAATTGCGTAGGCTCAGCCATGAGAAAGAAAAAAATTTCATCACGTCGGGCTGCAATTCCTGTTCGGGCATTGGATTTCGTAATGTATAACACGAAAAACATTCGCCGAGCCCGTGCCTTCTATCAGAAGCTTTTTGGCCTCAAGCGCGGGCACGAGTGGAACGATTTCTGGAGTGAGTTCGCCACCGAACCATTGACGCTCTGTCTTAACGGCACGGGACATAAACGCCATCCCGAATGGGACTGGAGCGGGCCTGCGTGCGTTGCACTAGCGGTCGACGACGTTCGGACTGCAATCGACATTTGCCGCAGACACCGCGTCAAAATTCTCATCGAGCCCGTCGAGACGCGGGTTTGCTGGATGGCATGGATTGCGGATCCGGATGGCAACCGGATTTGCCTCCATTCGCGCAAAGACGGGACGGCCGGATAGGCTACGCCTTGCCGGACACAGGTACCGTCGCGGGAGCGCTGCCCAATTTTTTAAAATGAAGCTGGTTCACACGGCGACCGTCACTTTGAGAAACTGTAACCAGGTAATTATCGATCTTGACCTGTTCGCCCTGTTTCGGCAGGTGACCAAGCAGATGCGTGACGTAACCTCCGACGGTGCTCACGTCCGCGCTCTCCAATTCTAGCTTTGCGAGTTCGTTCAACTCGTAAAGACCCAGCGCACCGTCCACGGAGAATTCGTTTGCGCTGATCTTACGAAACTCTTCCTTTTCAAAATCGAATTCGTCCTGGATATCACCGACCAACTCCTCGAGCACGTTCTCCATGGTTACCATGCCGACCGTTCCGCCAAATTCATCCACCACCAGAGCCAGGTGTGCATGCTTGGTCAGGAATAACTTGAGCAATTTCTCCAATGGCATCATCTCAGGTATGGGCATCAAATCGCGTTTGATCTTCAGCAGGTCCGGATGCTCGGCGCGCATCAGTGGGAGTAGCTCCTTGATATGGATCAGGCCGATGGTGTTATCGAGATTCTCGCGACACAACGGAAACCGCGTGTGCCGTGACTCAATTGCCTTTTTCACATTGGCTTCGAAGCCGTCTTCCAGATTGAAGTAAACGATTTCTCCGCGCGGTGTCATGATGTCGCGCACCACGCGATCACGCAGATCGAGCACATTAAAGACAAGCTCGCGACCAAGAGGCGTGACCTCGGCGGATTTTTCGCTCTCCTGAACGATCAATCGCAGTTCTTCCTCGCTATGGGCCAATTCTCCTTCGGCGATGGGTTCCACACGAACCAGGCGGCGCAGCACCCAGTTGCTCGCAGCGTTCAGAAACCAGATCGCTGGTTTAAAGATTGCGTAAAACCATCGCAGTGGCGCACTCACGAAAAGCGCAGCAGCCATCGACTTGCGGATGGCGAGAATCTTGGGGGCTTGTTCCCCCAGCACGATGTGCAGAAACGTGATGGCTGAAAATGCCAGGGTAAAGGAAATGGATTTGATTACCGGCACGGATTCGATTCCTGCCAAAGCGAAAAACGGTTGGAGCATTCGCGCGAGGAAAGGTTCCCCCAGCCAACCAAGCCCCAGGCTCGCCGCAGTAATTCCGACCTGACAGGCGGAAAGATAGGCATTCAGATTGTCCTTAATCTGTTTCACGAAGATTGCTCGCCGGTCGCCTTCATCAGCAAGCGCTTTGATTTGGCTGTCGCGGATTTTGACCAGCGCAAATTCGGCAACGACGAAGAACCCGTTGAGCAATACCAACGCGACCACGGTCGCCAGCTTGGCGATCAGGACGATCAACGGATCCCAATGCTCCGCTACGACGTCAGCAATGGGTGCCAGGAGGAATAATGAGGGGAAGTTCATCCAATAGATCCACGTAGTCGTCGGCCTGTGACCGCCCGGTTCACGCGCCGCACAGCGACGCGCCTACGCTAGAAAATTTACCAGCTCGACTTGGTTACGCCAGGAATCAAGCCTTGCGAAGCCAGTTCACGGAACGTCAAGCGCGACATCTTGAACCGGCGAATAAAAGCACGCCGGCGCCCGGTAACTTCGCATCGGTTCACTACACGCGTCGGACTGGCGTCACGCGGCAATTGGCAAAGGCCGGCATAGTCCTTTTTCGCCTTCAACTCCGCGCGCATCGCGGCGTACTTCTTCACCGTCGCGCGTTTGCGTTCATTGCGATTGATCCAGGAAGTCTTGGCCATAAAGAGTCGTGACTATAATGCCAGCGACATGATTTGCAACAGGAGCCCAGTTCGAGGACCGATTAACCCAAAGCACTTGTTCGTCGTCGCTGCTTGACCAGCGCGCTGGTTGACCGGCGGCCACTGGATGAAGCGGAACTCCGCTTTTGCTTGGCCGATTGCGTCCGGTTCAGGCTGTCTTGCAAGACTTTAACCAAATCGACAACGTTAGTCGGCGCGGGCGGCGTCGGAGCTTTGGCCGCGATCTCCCGGTTCTGCGCCTTCTGCTCGATGATCTCCATCAAGGCCGTTCGGTATTCGTCCCGGTACTTTTCCGGCTCCCAGGAAACCGCCATGCTATCGATGAGCGCCTGCGCCATCTTCAATTCCTTATCACTCACGGCTGTAGCCGAACCATTCTTCAAAACTTCGGTGCTCAATATTTCGCTGGCGAAGTGCATCAACTCCAGAATCAAGAACAACCCATCCGGTTTGACCGCCGCCAAATGTTCCCGGTTGCTGATCACGACCTTGGCAATGCCGATCTTGCCTGTACCGGTGAGCGCCTTATGCAAAACCGTGTAGGCCTTTTCCCCACCCTTTTGCGGCTCAAGGAAATATGGCTTGTAGAAAAACTTCGGATCGACTTGGTCCAAATCCACGAAGTCGGTAATGTCGATGGAATGTGTGGATTCGATCCGCACCTTCTCGAAGTCTTCGTCCTTTAGCACAACGTAACGACCCCGCTCGTACTCGAAGCCCTTCACGATTTGATCGGCTGGAACTTCCTTTGAGTCTGCCTCAGCCACCTTTTTGTATCTGATAGGACTGAGATCGCTGGAACGAAGCTGGCGGAAACTAATTTTCTCCTCGCGCGTGGCTGGATAAACTGCCACGGGAATATAAACCAGCCCGAAGCTGATACTGCCTTTCCAGGTAGGACGCATGGATAGGAAACCCTTTTTCCACAGTAGCTTGAGCATGTCAACCTCGGAGCCCCTGCGCCAGCCTAACGGAATTTGCCTTGAAACTTCGAGAAACAGCCTGATGTTGACGCCTAGCACATGAGCCTTCTCGGCAGTTTCATGAATTTGGCAGGGCCGGACCTGATCGTCATCCTGCTGATCATTCTGGTCCTGTTCGGAGCGAAGAAGTTGCCGGAACTTGCCCGCGGAATGGGCCAGGCGGTAAAGGAGTTTCAAAAGGCAAAGGACGAATTCAACGACGAACTGCATAAGGCTGGAAAGCCTGAGACTGAAACCGCCAAGTCTGAATTGAAACCGGCGCAATCGACCGTTGCGCGAGGCGACAACCAGCCCGCAAGCAACGACGGCAAGGCCGGTCAGGCGTAAGCGAATTGTTGTCGCAGACTACAAAGCGATGCGGGGACGCCTGCGCGCTTCCAATGTCCGCCATCGGATGGACTCGTCCTTTGGCGAGCTTCCGCGAAACAGACTGGATGTCTTTTGCGCATTTCGCACGAAATGCCTCAGGTATTATTCGAAGAATTAAACCTGCGCCCCTATGCGTTTGACCAAACGCGCGATATACGGCAAAATCGCGCCTCGTTTATGTCTGAACCAAATCTACGCGCTCGTATCAAAGAGATGCTTGTAAAAAATCTGATGCTGCAAGTTACTCCGGAACAGATCGGAGACGATCTTCCGCTTTTCGGAGCCAACGGGCTCGGCTTGGATTCCATCGATGCGCTCGAGCTGGTAGTGAGCATGGAGAAAACGTTTGGGGTCGGCGTGCCAAGCTCTGAAGTTGCTGGAAAAGCGCTTCAAAGCGTAAACACAATCCACGATTACATTCTCGAAAAACGTAGCGCGGCCGCGTAGACTGAGGTGACGGCAGTCTCTGCCGATTCCACGTGAATATTCTCTACGTAGAGAGCAGCCGCAGCTGGGGCGGCCAGGAGTATCGCACCTGTCTCGAGATCAACTGGCTGAATGCTCATGGGCATCAGGCATGGCTTGTCTGCAATCCGGATAGTCAGGTACACTCAAAAGCCTCCGAACTCGGCACTCGCCTTGTGACTATGCCGCTTGGGAGTCGGGTTGATTTGTTTTCCTCATGGCGGCTCTGGCGATTTTGCCGGCGAAACGGGATCGATCTGCTCAAGACCTACAGCTCAAAGGATCACTGGCTTTGTCTGCCGCTCTATTTTTGTGGGATTCCACTGAGCCGGGCACGCTGCATCACCGATCCAATCGGAAGCAAGGGACGCGCGTTTGTCTTCAAGTACGGCTGTTCGAACATTGTGGCTGACGCGTCGGTGATTAAACGCGAACTCGTCCAGGAACACGGCGTTAATCCAGCGAAAATTGAAGTCATTGGCTCAGCTGTCGATTTGGAAAAGTTCAAGCCGCCGCGCGATCGGATGAAATTTCGTTGTGAAATCGGCGTCGGCGCAGACACTCCGCTCGTTGGAAATGTCGGAATGATCCGGCCGGATAAAGGCCAGCTCATCCTGGTTGAAGGAGCCCCTTTTGTTTTGGCCGAGCGGCCCGATGCGCGCTTCGTGGTAGTTGGTCAGGGTACCGGCATTCTAAAACGCGGTATCAATGTAAGAAACGCAATCGACCGCGCCGGACTAGCCGACAAGATCATTATGGCAGGATATCGGTGGGACACGCCCGATATTTATGCCGCGTGCGACATGATTGTGATCGCTTCACTGCGGACTGAAGCTTCTCCGATCGTGTTGCGCGAAGCCTTTGCCAGCGGACGTCCCGTCATCGCGACGAAGGTCGGCGATATTCCGGAAATCATTGAGCATCGGCAGAACGGTCTGCTCATTGAGCCGGGAGACAGCAAGGCGCTCGCGGCCGCAATTCTGGAATTTACTCGCGATCCAAACCTGGCGGCGCACTGTGCAACGAACGGCCTTAGCTATGCCCGGAAGCATTTTTCATTCGATGAGATGATGAAGGCAAAGCTTCGAGCCGACCTCGCTCTTGTAGGAAACTGCATGGATCACGAAGCGCCTGCCAACACGATATCATCGCCGCAGGACATTGGTTCTCGATCGAAAACTCTCACGCAGTTGAAGCGGAATTGATCGCATCGATCAACTGACGGAACCGGCCGAAGTTATTGCGAAAAGGCGTAAGGATCAGCCGAGGCAAATCCCAAATCGCAGGCTCATTTTTTTCCTGGGGCAACGCCGTGGCCTGAATGATTTCGCCTTTGCGCAGTATATCGGCGAATTGCTTGTTCAAATCGACGATCGCATTTTTCGACAAGGGATGGTTGATTCGAATTACAAATCGCTCCCCTACCCACCGTGCTGAATGATAGATCTTGTAGAAATGCAAAATCTCTGCGACCGCTTCCCGAACCGTGCGTGTGATTTTGAAGAAGGAAAGATCTTCCTCTGAGATCAAGCCGCGCTTAAGGAGACGATCGGTAATAAACTCCATCCACAGTTCCCAATAGTTTCCTCGTGGCCGATTCAGCAAAACCACAGGAATGATCCGGGCTTTGCCGGTTTGCATCAGCGTGAGCACTTCAAATGTTTCATCGAGTGTGCCGAAGCCTCCGGGAAACATTGCGAACGCGTGCGCCTCCTTCACAAAATTCAGTTTACGCGTGAAGAAATAATTGAGCGTAATCAGTTTGGGATCGCCCTTGATGAACTCGTTGGCTTGCTGCTCGGATGGGAGACGGATGTTGAGACCGAAACTATGCGCGCGGCCTGCCCCCTGCTGCGCCGCTCCCATGATCCCATCACCGCCACCGGTGACCACCATAAAATCGTGTGCCACCATCTCATGCGCGAATTGCTTCGCGACGTCGTACACCGGCGAATCGACCGGTGTGCGAGCCGATCCAAAAACGGCGACTTTACGCAAATGCTGAAATGGCGCGAAGACCTTCGCCGCATTGCGCATTTCTTTTATGGAACGATTGATCAACTTGAGATCAGCCACGCTCATGTGATCGCGAGCTATCTTCAGCGCGGTTACGATCATTTCCTCGATCAGTTCGGGGGATTCGCTTGAGTCCCAATCGCGAACCAATTGTCTCACGCGAGCATCGAATGGGGGATCGACGCTCCATTGTCGCCGCGTTGGCTGATCGTGAATTGCGCCCCCTGTAAAGTCCTCTTCCATAATCAAATACTGTAGCGGCAGCCGTGTCGGCTGCACCTTTTGAAAATGCAGGCGGCATCCGCCCAAGGCGGACCACTACAGAGAAATCAGATCGCTCAAAATCTCCCGCATGTGACGGATGGGGAGCGAATAATGACCGGCGTTATCAATGAACCGCGCTGTGCAGTTGGGCAATCGCTTCGCGACTTCTTCCGCCAGGTGAACTGAGAAAGCCCGGTCTTGCATTCCATGCCAAAGCCGCACCGGAACGTGAACATCTTCGAGGGAAAATCCCCATGGCTGCGCATAAATCTGCCCGTCCGCCATAACGCCTTCGGCCGACCCGCGCCAGGCACGGCGCTGGCTTTCAAAGATGGCCTCGAAGGCCGCTGCATCCCGCAGACTTTCTGCATCGCATGGTCGCAACATCAGCATCTTCAAAAGCAAGGGGCGAAACCGGACAGGCGGCCGCAATGCGAGAATCGGCCGCAGCCATACAAAACAACCTTCGCAAGAGTTGCGGCCGCGAACGATAAAGCGCCAGCATCCAGCGATAAAGTGGCAGCAACCCACTGGCATCTTCGAGTTCGGCCATGGAAATCGCGCCGGCGACGACTGCAATTGCCCGCACCCGGTTCGGCATTGTCGCAGCCGTTGCGTACGCATAGGGAGCGCCTCCAGAAATTGCCAGCATCCGAAATTCCCCGATACCCAGGTGGTCAAGAAGCCGTTCTACTATGTGCGGCCAATCGGCCAATTTTCGATCATGCTGCAAACTCGATCCGCTAATGCCCGGTCGATCAGGTGAAATGATACGGACGCCAAGTTCTCGTGCCGGTTCGTCTGTTAGTTGCGCCATCGTGCATGAGCTCGGCCAACCGTGACAAAATACCACCGGCACTCCATTTGCGTCCCCGTATTCTTGAAAGGCGACGACAGCGCATCCCTCAAATTGAACAAAATTTTCCTTCGGCATCTTAAAGGTAGTGCTCGTTGACTATCAGATTTGAGAAACAAAGATAACACGGTAGCCATCTCACCTCTCGCTGGAAGGGCCCAGGCGACCCGGACGCCGTGGCCCATTCCACCGCGCTGGCGCAGCATTACCGAAACGGCCCAGGTTTTTTTACCACTTGTATTGCAAGCCTCTAATCTGTAAGGAAGAGTGTAGTGCGAACAAGGCGCCGTGGCCTTTCGCATTAGTGGTTATGAATGATTACTCACAACCTCACTCGGGAAAAATCTCGGTGCACGGCAACGGGCTGGGCGCACCGTCGCCCGAAGAGGTCGAAAGACGCGCCAGGGAGATTGCGATGATCGATGAGCGCAACCCTGACGAATTTACCGAAGCAGACTGGAAACAAGCTCGCCACGAATTGATGGGAGCAGAAAATCACACGCCGCCGGAAGAGACCCCTGACAATGCCGATCTTACGGAGGAGTGGAGTGTAGTAGCCAGCTCCAAGGGCCACCGACTGCCGCGTCCCGGTACCGAGGAGGAGGAAACGGTAGGCGAACATTGCGTGATCGACGGACTCGAGGAAGCGACTCACGACCAAATGCTCCAAGCGCGCCGAGAAGAACTCGAACAAGAGGGAGAAAATCTTTGAGTGCAGTTTCGGCTGAAGCTGCGGCCGATCCGGTCGCGGCCAAAAGACCCCATCTTCGTCCAGGCTCAGGGCGTGTTGAGCCCTTGCTTGCCCGTTTTCATCAAATCAGAGATTTCACCAACGCACTTTGTGCAGACCTGGAGCCAGAAGATTGCGTCGTGCAATCGATGCCCGACGTTAGCCCGACAAAATGGCACCTCGCTCACACAACGTGGTTCTTCGAAACGTTTATCCTAAAAAAGTTCAATCCTGGTTATCGCTCCGAAATCCCGCAATACGCTTATCTTTTTAATTCGTACTACAACGCTGCGGGTGATATGCACCGGCGCGACCTGCGGGGACTGATTTCACGCCCGACGGTGAGGGAGGCAAAGCGTTATCGCGCATCGATCGATTCGCATATCGATAGTCTACTTTCCAAAGCGGACGAAAAGTTGCTCGATGAAATCGAACCAATACTCATTCTCGGTTTTCATCATGAGCAACAACATCAGGAATTGCTGGTCACGGATATCAAACACGTGTTTGCGCAGAATCCGCTTTATCCTGTTTTCCGCGAGGCCGAAAACTGAAGGGCGGAGCCTTGCGAAGCCGGGCTCACAGAGTTCGCCCCTCCACTTTCTCGACTTCGAAGAAACAATTGTCGCGATTGGCCATGACGGTCGCGGATTCGCCTACGACAACGAAGAACCGCGGCATCGAGCGCTGGTCCCCGCATTTTCGCTTGCTACGCGGCCCGTCACAAACGGCGAATACATGGAATTCATCGCAGACAATGGCTATGCCCGCCCCGAATTCTGGTTGTCACTCGGATGGATGACCGTGAACGAACAACGCTGGCAAGCGCCGCTTTACTGGATGAAACACGAAGGGGCCTGGTGGAACTTTACCTTGTCAGGCTTTCGCCCGGTCGATGAATCCGAGCCTGTTACGCACGTAAGTTATTTCGAAGCTGACGCATATTCGAACTGGGCAGGCGCGCGCCTACCGACAGAGTTCGAATGGGAGCGGGCAGCGTTGGATTGCCCGATCGAGGGAAACTTTGTCGACGATGAGAATTTCCATCCACGCACATTATCCAATTTGGGAAACAATAAGGGACTCCACCAAATGTTTGGCGACGTTTGGGAATGGACGCGCAGCGCCTACTCGCCTTATCCAGGTTATTGCGCGGCTCCCGGCGCATTGGGCGAATACAACGGCAAGTTCATGTGCAACCAGTACGTGTTACGCGGCGGTTCCTGCGCGACGTCGCGTAGCCATATTCGTCGAACCTATCGCAATTTCTTCCAACCGGAGAAACGCTGGCAGTTTACAGGGATCAGGCTGGCGCGCGATCCACATTGAATCGGTAAGGCGCGACCGTTAGGGACGCGCCGAACGATTATGGCATAATGAACGCAGAGCCGCTAACGACCGTACAACCTGCTTCTGCAGTTCCGCCGGCAGCTTCTGATTTGCTTTCAGATGTATTGGCCGGTCTTTCCTCCGATCCACGTACGCTGCCTTGCAAGTATCTCTACGATGAGCGCGGCGCGGCGTTGTTTCAGAAAATTTGCGAACTTCCAGAGTATTACATCACCCGGACCGAGATCGATATTCTGAGTCGACATCGCACCGAAATCGCGTCTGAGCTTGGCCCAAACATTGAGCTGATCGGACTCGGCACGGGCGCGGGTACCAAGACGCGGATCCTCATTGAAGCGCTCGAAAAACCGGCCGTTTATGTGCCAATCGACATCTCCGAGAAGCAATTGCGCAAATCGACTGCGCGTTTCCAAAAGATTTTTCCCAACCTGGAAATTCTGCCCGTTTGCGCCGATTACCTGCAGCCCGTCGTGCTACCTGCACCGCGTCACAAGCCAGCACGTAATGTTGTTTATTTTCCCGGATCCACCCTCGGCAATTTCGAACCAAATGAAGCCCTCGAATTTTTGCGGCGCATTGCCAATGTTTCGGGTCGCGGCGGTGGGCTGCTAATTGGCGTCGATTTGCAGAAGGATCCAAAGTGTGATCGAAGCCGCCTACAACGACAAAGCTGGTGTCACGGCGGAATTCAGTTTGAATTTACTGGCGCGCATCAATCGCGAGACCGGTGCAAATTTCGATCTAAGCCGGTGGCAACACCGCGCTATTTACAACTCTGAAGCAGGCCGCATCGAGATGTATTTGATCAGCGCCACGGATCAAACGGTTCACATACACGATCGACAGTTTCATTTCCGCGCCGGTGAAAAAATTCTGACCGAGCATTCCTATAAGCACGCGCCTGAAGGTTTCATCGCTCTCGCTCGCCAGGCCGGATTTGATTTCGTCAAATTGTGGACTGACGACGCGCGCCTGTTTGGGGTATTTTACTTCTCCTGTACCGGGGGTCGATGACCCCGGCGGCGGTCAACAGCGAGCGGCTACGAACTTGTAGTGGTCCGCCTAAGGCGGGTGCCGGCTGCGTAACCTAAACCATCACGCTTGCAGGCGACGCACCTGCCTCTACAGAATATCGCGAATCCCAATGAGCGCTCTCGTTAAACTCGTCGATGTGAGCAAGCGCTACGCGGATGCAATCGCGTTGCATGCGACCAATCTC
Source organism: uncultured Verrucomicrobiae bacterium (assembly GCA_963836455.1). GTDB lineage: Bacteria > Verrucomicrobiota > Verrucomicrobiia > Chthoniobacterales > UBA10450 > Udaeobacter. Next base: position 361,739 of record CAWIJH010000001.1, on the reverse strand, counting down.
TCCATCGAACGCGGCACGACCACCGTTCTCATTGGGCCAAGCGGCTGCGGGAAATCAACCCTGCTCCGCTTGATCATTCGTTTGATTGAGCCCGACTCCGGCTCGATCGAGTTCAACGGCGAACCGATTACAGCCGACACCATCGGTATTCTCCGCCGGCGAATTGGTTACGTGATCCAGGAGGGCGGTTTGTTCCCGCATTTGACTGCCCGCGCCAATGTTCTGTTGATGGCGCGCCACATCGGGAAGTCTGAAGATGAAATGCGGAACAGACTCGCGGACTTGTGCGATCTCACACGATTTTCCGTCAATTTGCTCTCGCGATATCCTGTCGAACTTTCCGGAGGTCAGCGGCAGCGCGTAGGATTGATGCGCGCGTTAATGCTTTCACCGGAGCTGTTGTTACTCGATGAGCCGCTCGGCGCGCTGGACCCGCTGGTGCGGGCTGCTTTGCAAAAGGATCTTAAGGAAATCTTTGCGCAGTTACAGCAAACCGCGCTCTTCGTCACCCATGATTTGGCTGAGGCAATCTATTTTGGCGATGAAATCGTGCTAATGAATGATGGCCGGGTCGTGCAAAAAGGCTCAGTCACTGATCTGCGTGAGAGACCAACTGACCCTTTCGTGTCGGAATTCATCAACGCGCAACGCGGAGTCGAACTGGTATGAAGTTCGTGGGCAGGCATCTGGCGCGTACGGGACAGCCCAACGTACTTTCGCTCTTATTCTTGTTTTTAATCGGGACAGTTTTCCCTGCAACAGCGAACCCGATCACCATCGGTTCAAAAAAATTCACCGAATCCTATGTTCTAGGTGAAATCGCCCGGCGCGCGTTAAACGATACGGGCATTGGAGCGGAGCATCGCCAGGGAATGGGCGGCACGATCATTCTCTGGCAAGCGCTGCGCGGCGGACAAATCGATGTCTATCCGGAATATACAGGGACAATCGGGCAAGAAGTTCTAAAAGACGGGCGCCAACTATCGTTTCAGGAAATTCGAGACGCGCTGGGACAATTCGGCGTTGGCATGACGGAGCCTCTGGGGTTCAACAACACTTATGCACTGGTCATGCGGCGCAGCGAAGCGCAACGCCTGGGCGTTCGCACAATCAGCGATCTGCGAAAGCATCCAGAGCTTAGGTTGGGACTTACCCATGAGTTTCTTGACCGGCAGGATGGCTGGCGTCCGTTGCACGAGCGCTACGGGCTTCCTCAACAGAGCGTCGTTGGGATTGATCATGCGCTTGGTTACGCCGCACTGGCTAATGGCTCAATTGACGTAAAGGACGCTTACTCGACCGATGCAAAGATTGAAGAAAACGATCTGGTGGTTCTCGAAGACGATCTTCGTTTTTTCCCAAAGTACGACGCCGTCTTCTTATTTCGATCGTCCATGCCTCCCGATGCAATCGGTGCATTGCGTCGGCTCGAGGGAACGCTGGATGAAAAACGCATGATTCACCTAAATACGGAGGCAGAACGCACGAAAAATTACACGTTCGCCGCAAACTTGTATTTTGAAGGCGGCGGAAGTTCGACGAGCTCCGTCGGTGAATCCTTTCCGCACAAGCTTGCGCGCTGGACGCTCCGCCATCTCGAGCTCGCAGGATTTTCGCTGTTGCTTTCAGTAATCATCGGAATTCCGCTTGGCATTGTGGCGAGCCGCGGTGGAGTAACTGGCCAGGGAATTCTTGGCTTTGCCAGCATTGTGCAAACGATCCCTGCTCTGGCCCTTTTGGCATTGCTTGTCCCTCTTCCCTTTTTCGGGATCAGCGTTCGTACGGCGATCACCGCCCTGTTCCTTTATGGATTATTGCCGATCGTGCGGAACACCGCGAGCGGCTTGCAGGATATTCCGCGATCGCTACGAGAATCAGCCATTGCGCTAGGACTCAGTCCATTCACGCGGCTTTGGGAGATTTATCTGCCGATGGCGTCGCGATCGATTCTCTCAGGAATCAAAACCAGCGCGGTAATCAATATCGGCACCGCAACGCTGGCGGCATTAATCGGCGCCGGAGGTCTCGGCGAGCCCATCTTGAGCGGTCTCAATTTGAACGATCACGTAACGATCTTGCAGGGAGCTATCCCCGCTGCGTTGCTGGCGCTGCTGGTGCAATGGCTTTTCGACATCCTCGACCGTGTGTTAATTCCGAAAGGACTGCGAATCTAAGGTTAAGGGTACGCCGCGTCGACGACGGACGGCTCGGCGATCCGTCCCTACCAATTTCATCAAGCGTCAAAAGCGATGTAATGTACGTAATGCCAATTGCTTCGATCAATCCGGCTACCGGTGAAAAGCTGAAGGAATTTTCTCCGTTCGACGATGCCGAAATCGAGAAACGTCTGACGCGCGCCGAGAACGCGTCCAGGAAATATCGGGGAACTGCCTTTAGCCAGCGCTCGGAACTCATGGCGGCGGTGGCTGAGTTGTTGTTGCTGGAAAAGGACAGGCTCGCCGAAATCATCACACTCGAAATGGGAAAGTTGTTCAGCGCGTCCTTGGAAGAAGTCCTGAAATGTGCGCGCGGCTGTCGGTTTTATGCCGATAACGCGGAGCGGTTCCTTGAAGACGAGCCTGCACAAACGGACGCGGCCCGCAGCTATGTTCACTACGAGCCGCTCGGCCCGGTCCTCGCTATCATGCCGTGGAATTTCCCGTTCTGGCAGGTCTTCCGATTTGCCGCGCCAGCGCTTATGGCTGGGAACGTCGGGTTGCTGAAACATGCTTCGAATGTGCCGCAGTGCGCTCTTGCCATTGAACAAATATTTTGCCGCGCGGGATTCGATGACGGTGTTTTCCAAGCGCTCCTCATCGAACCAGAGCAGGTCGAAAAGATAATTGTCGACCCGCGTGTGAAAGCCGTGACTTTAACGGGCAGCGAAAAAGCTGGAAGCGCCGTGGCCAGCACGGCCGCACGTCAGATCAAAAAAAGTGTGCTCGAGCTCGGCGGCAGCGATGCATTCATCGTGATGCCAAGCGCGGATTTCGAAAGCGCGCTGAGCATCGCGGTCAAAGCTCGCACCATCAACACCGGGCAATCATGTATCGCGGCCAAGCGGCTCTTGATTGCGGACGAAATTTACGATGAGTTTCTTGACCAGTTCGTTGACCGGATGCGTGCATTGAAGGTTGGCGATCCCATGGATCCGGCTACTGAAATTGGTCCCCTCGCAACGGAACAAATTCTGCAAGGTGTGCACGATCAGGTCCAAAAATCGATTGCAGCTAGGCGCAAAATTATTGACCGGCGGAAATCGAATTCATGGCGCCGGATTCTTCTATGAACCGACGGTTCTTGTCGATGTGCCGAAGGAATCGCCTGCTTACCGCGAGGAAGTCTTCGGCCCGGTCGCATCTATTTTCCGCGTAAGCAATGCAGCCCAGGCGATCGAGGTGGCAAACGACAGTTCGTTCGGTCTCGCAGCCAGCGCGTGGACGAATAATCCCGAGGAACAGGAGCTCTTCACGTCTGACTTGGAAACGGGAATGGTTTTCATCAATGCGATGGTCGCTTCCGATCCGCGTTTGCCATTCGGCGGTGTAAAGCGTTCCGGCTTTGGCCGAGAGCTCGGCGCCGCGGGAGTTCGCGAGTTCACGAATACAAAGACGATTTGGATTTCCTGAGAAGCGACACCGGAACGATTCACCAACTCCAGGAAACTCCGCCGTAAAAGGAACGCCCGTCGCCTGGATGAAAAATTTCCGGGTTCGGTTCCGTGCGCGCGTCGGCGATCACGTCAATCGAGGACGCATAGCGCTGGTCCGTCAGGTTCCTGCAATCGATAAAGACCGAGAATCCGTTGGTCCCTCGAAATCCCGCACGGAAACCAAGCAACACATAGCTATCCGCAAAGAGCGTGTTCGCCTCATCAACTGGATAACGCGAGAGGTTACACTGCAGGTTTGGACCCGCATAGAAACCAAACGGACTTTGGTAAAGCAATTGCGCTTCATAAACATGAACCGGAATTCCCGCGATGCGATTGTCGCCGTAAACAGAGTTCTGATCGAAATGAAAATCGTTGAGCGTGTAGCTCTGATCGAGTGACAAATGATCGCCTGAACCGGTCGGCTGCTTTGACACCAAGATTTCCCGAAACAATTCAACTTCCAGACTTGCCTCGATTCCTTGGTGGTTTGTGCGCGGTACGTTTTTTGTCCCAATATCATTCCCAAAAGCGTCATTGATTTCTAGCAATTCATTACGGATCCACGATCGATAGAGCGATAACTCCCACTGAAACCGTGAGTACTCTCCACGAGTTCCGACTTCGATGGTCCAGGCGTGTTGCGGCTGCAACGGCGTGTAAACAACGCTGGAATTCGGACCTTCAGTAAAGTCGACCAGATTGTCCAGCGAAGGCGGTTGCCAACTGCGACTGAAATTCATGAATGCCTGTGTCTTGCGATTGATTTCGTAAATCGCGCCCAGCTTGGGATTGAATCCCCAAAAAATCTGCCGATTTGATTGGTTTCCTGCCGGGTCAGTCAAGAACTCGTCCTGGAAATGACGCTCCGCGAAAATCGCCTGCGCTCCGGCGACAATCGATAACCGCGGTGTTAGATATAACTGGTCCTCGAGATAAGCTGGAACGTTTGTCGAACTGCCTATGCCCCGCGCAGTCGTTGCGCCCGGGTGGCCGAAAATATTTTCATAATTTTGAGTGGGTTCGGTTTCGTACTGCGGGCTGAGACCAAGTGTAAGAATGTTTCGCCGGCCAAAAAGTTCATGGCGGCTAACGAAACTCAAGCTTCCGCCAAAATTGTCCGAATAAAACTGCTCGATCCCTTCCCGAAAATTCGGCGAAAAGAATCCGCGGTCCTCGAGGTCGCGATGAAACCAGAATGCACCAACATCAAGCTGAATCTCATCCGTTCGAATGCTTAGCTTGTCCGCCAGATGTAGGTAAGACCACTCCTTGTTCCAATCCTGGGCGATCGCGAGCGGATTAGCCTTCGTGGGCGAATTCTCCATTTCTGACTTGGTCAAACCGCCAGGCAGGTTCCGATCGGTCTGGTTCAACGTAAGATAAAATCGATTCTCGACATGGTCGCTGAACTTGTAACCAAGATCAGCAAAAAGGATTTCTGTGTTCTCACGGCTATGCTCCCGAAAGCCGTCGCGCGCTCGGAACCCAATCGCGCCAAATTCATCGAACTGCCCTTCAACCGCGCCGCCGGTCATGTCGCCGCGGAAGAAGCCGTAACTTCCCCCTTCAAGCCGGACTTGGAATGGCGCCGCATCGTATCCGGTAAACGGCACGAGATTGATTGCTCCGCCAAGGGTCAGAGCACCGTATTTGAGTGCATCGGCGCCCCGAAAGATCTCTGCGTGACTGAGCGCAGCGACATCAAAATCCTCGAGAACGCTTTCGCCGTCCCCCTGGTTGAAGTTCAAGCCGTCGAGTAAAAACATTACTCCAAGCGGTTCATCTTCAGATGTGATTCCCGATCCTCGAATCGAAATCTTGGAAACTTCTGCGCCGTTTTCCGATTGAAGGAAAACGCCGGGGGTTCGTTGCAGCAAATCTTCGAAGTTCGACGCTCGTCCAAGTTCCATGTCATCGGTGGTCTTGACTGTGAAGGCTCCCGGAATTTGCGTCTTCTGCTTCGCAGATTCCTCCGGTGACACTGAAGTAACCGATCCGGTTTCTTCTCCTGTGACGGTTACTTCCGTCGTTTCCGCCGAGTTATTTGGAGTCTCGGCCGCGTGCGCGGTTTGAATTCCAAATACCGAAACTGCGGTGGTCGCAAGAACGCTCCAACGTCGCCACATCGAGTTCCGATCAATTACTCACCGGAAGTTGTTTCACAAATCGCCACCCATTTCGCTCGTAACCGAGTAACTCGTAAAACTTGTGGGCATCTTCCCGGGTAAACCGTGTATCCAGGGACACGCGCCGGATTCCTCTTTGAGCGAAATCTGTCTCCGCCGTTGCGATCAACGTACGGCCAATCCCGCGGCGGCGCACCGTGTTCGATGTCACCAAGGCAAGAATTCGCCCGGAGGCATCGTTATGCTCATAGCTTGGATATGTGAACGTGCCGATCATCCCGCAGACGCTGCCATCCATAATTGCCACGAATGTTTTGTAGGCAGGGTTCGACAAAATCAACTTCAGACGCGTTTCCATTTCTGCGCGGTCGGTTTCATAGCCGAGTTCGCACATCAGCACGGCAAGCTCCGGAGCGTCATTTAATTCCGCATCGCGAATCCAACATCCAGTTTCCCGCATTTATTCGACGGCTCTCAATCGCGGCAATAATTGCTCCAGTATCGTCGCTACCGATTCGTCAACGCTTTGCCGATCCGTGTGGACAACAATCTCGGGGTCCTCCGGCGCTTCATAAGGTGCGTCAATGCCGGTGAATTCGCGGATCTGGCCCGCCCGCGCTTTTTTATAGAGATTCTTGGGATCCCGCCTTTCGCAAACTGCCAGCGGTGCATCAACGAACACTTCGATGAACTCCGCATTTCCTTCCAACGCGATCTCGCGTGCCCGGCTCCGATCCATCCGATAAGGCGAGATGAACGCCGTGATGACGACAGTCCCGGCGTCCGCCATGAGCTTGGCGACTTCGCTTACACGCCGAATGTTTTCTACCCGGTCGTCGGGCGCGAACCCGAGATTTGAGTTCAATCCATGCCGAATGTTGTCACCGTCGAGCACGTAAGTGTGCATGCCGCGAAGGAATAGCTCGCGTTCGAGTGACTGAGCAACGGTCGATTTCCCGGCCCCAGAAAGGCCAGTCAACCAAACAACTGCTCCCCGATGGCCGCTCCGCACCGCTCGCGCGTTGGCGGTAATTTTTCCCTCGGTCCAAAAGATATTTTTGCTTTTTGTAACTGTGCGGTCTGTGTAAACGCCGCCGAAAATCGTTCCACCACCACAGATTTGTCCGTCATCTATGATTACAAACCGCCCGAGATTCGGTATACGATCGTGGTTATCTATGACCAGTCGTCCACGTGTTTGAATTGTGAGTCTGCCAATTTCGTTTCGCTCCAATTGTTCGCGTCCGTCGCCCTTGCTCTCGAGTGTCGAAGAATCCATGACTCGCTCGATTGATACCACCTCGCATTTCACGTCCTGAGTCGCCAACCGCAGGTTGTACAAATGTCCAACGCGCAGCGGCTCGCGCACGATCCAGAAAAGGTCCGCATGAAAACGATTTGCCTCGATCGGGGTTTCGTTTTCATGCGATGCGACATAGCCGCGCTCCACGAAAATCTGCTCACTGAGCGTGATTCCGATCGAATCTCCTGCGACAGCCGGACCATTCTCCTGCACGTTCCAACGCTCGATCGCAGCGACTACAGACGACTTTGTTGGCCGGCGAGAACACCAGCTGGTCCCCTACTCTTAGCGTTCCGGTCTCGATCCGGCCCGCAATAATCCGCCGTCCGTCAAAGCGATAAACATCCTGAACACAAAAGCGAAGTGGAAGATCGACATCGCGCTGGTGCGGCTCCAGCAAATCGAGTGCTTCAAGAACATTAGCCGCGCAGTACCATTTCATTTTCGTGCTCGAACGCGCGACGTTCTCGCCTTCTTTGGCCGATGCCGGGACGAATGTCCGTGCATCCAACCCAAGTTCGCGAAGAAACTTTCGATATTCCTGCTCAATCTCGCGGAATCGTTTCTCAGAGTAGTCCACGAGATCCATCTTGTTTACGACGACAATGATATGCCTGATGCCAAGCATGCTTAGCAGGTAGGCATGACGTCGACTTTGCTCACGCACCCCTTCGTCTGCGCTGATCACAAGGATCGCTGCATCCGCTCGGGACGCGCCGGTAATCATGTTCTTCAAAAATTCCTTGTGTCCCGGTGCATCGATAATGGCATAACGGCGCCTTGTGGTTCGAAAAGGAATTTCGGTCGTATCAATCGTGACATTTTGCTTTTGCTCCTCAAGAAGCGCATCGAGCAAAAAAGCGAATTCAAATCCCATCCCCTCCGCGGCGCATGCCTTTTTTATTTCTTCCACCTTGCCCTCGGGTAAGGAACCCGTGTCATGCAAAATGCGGCCGATGAGCGTGGACTTTCCATGATCGACGTGGCCGACGAAAACCACGCGCAGTTTTCGCTGTGCGCCGATACTAGATACTGGATTCTCGATACTGGATGAAGAACTTGGCGCCTTGTTCACTTTTCTGAAATATGACCGCGTTCGATACTTTGTAAGAAGAGGTTCAATTTCCGTCCGAGCTCATCAACCTTTCTGGTGAGGTCATCAATGGTTGCAGATTCCGTTACTGAGTTCGTGGCAACGAGTGTATCCAGGTGATCTGCGGTTTCATCACACGAAGCGAGTGCGTAATCAATGAACCTTACGAACTCCTGTTTGTATCGGCGACGTCCATAGCCTTCGACAATGTTGGACTTTACTGACTTAATCGAACGGCGAATCTGACCGCCCTTCTCGAACATTTCGAACTTGGGAAGCTTGGTTAGGGTCATTTCGTGGATCGCGATTACTAATTCGCGCGCTAATCGCCAGACCTCAAGGTTCCGATAATTCATCCAGTATCCAGTATCAAGCATCCAGCATCCGCAATTACAGGAATCCTTTCGCCCTCAACTTCTGCATCGCATTCCGTTCGTAGTGATCCTGGGCGCGGCCGGCGCGCTCAGTCGTTTTTGTCGCCTCCAGTTCGGCAATGATCTCCTCGATCGTGGAGGCATTGCTCTCGATCGGCTGCGTAATGGGACTGCAGCCTAACGACCGAAAGCGTTTTCCGTTTCGAGTGAAATACATCTGCGGGATGGGTATGTTTTCTCGCTGGATGTAGCGCCAAATATCAACTTCAGTCCAATCGAGCAACGGTTGCACCCGCACGTGTTCGCCTTTGCTGACGCCGGTAACAAACTGGCCCCAGAATTCCGGCGGCTGGTCCTTGTAATCCCATTCAAACTGCGCGTTTCGCGGCGAAAAATATCGCTCCTTTGCACGAGTTGGATCTTCGTCGCGTCGAATGCCGGTGATCAGCGCGTCCCATTTGTACTCCGCGAGCACTTGCTGCAAGGCTACCGTCTTTAACTCGTGCGTGACCGTCACCGGATCGTGCGTCTCGTAACCAATCCCGCGAGCGCGCGCTTCGGTGTTGATCTTGATGATGAGATTGAGGTTGTGATGTTTCGTCGCCCATTCGCGGAACTCCAGCATCTCTGGAAACTCGTAGGTCGTATCGATGTGCAAAACGGGAAAAGGAACGCGCCCCAAGAAAGCCTTGCGGGCAAGCCAGACCAGAACGTTTGAGTCTTTACCCATCGACCAAGGCATGCAGACATTCTTAAACGCGTGATACGCCTCGCGGAAAATAAAGATGCTCTGGTTCTCGAGATCGTCGAGATGAGTGCGTTGAGCAGATGTCATCATTTCAATAAGGGCCGTTCTATACAATCGGGAAGCTCATGCTGCAACGAGCACCAATCCAAACTCCCCAAGATCTCAGACTACATCAACAGGTGGCGCTCTGGAAACTACCTCACATCCTTACGGTCTCGATTCGGCTTGCGCGCTACGAAGCGTATTTTAACCTTTAATTATGCCTGAAACACGTGGCACAGCGTACGATTCGAAGATTGAAGGCAATGTTATTTTTACGCGCTTCGATGCTGCGCTCAACTGGGTGCGAAAAAACTCGCTTTGGCCGATGCCGATGGGACTGGCCTGTTGCGCGATCGAGTTGATGGCCGCAGCTGCATCGCGCTTCGATATCGCGCGCTTCGGGGCGGAGGTGATGCGCTTTTCGCCGCGACAATGCGACGTAATGATTGTTGCCGGTACTGTCACCTACAAAATGGCGCTGGCAGTAAAGCGAATTTATGAGCAAATGCCGGAGCCGAAATGGGTGATTGCGATGGGTGCGTGCGCGTCTACAGGAGGCATGTATCGCTCGTATGCTGTCCTCCAAGGAATCGACCAGCTTCTTCCGGTCGATGTTTATATTTCCGGTTGTCCTCCACGTCCGGAGGCGTTGCTCGCCGGTTTGATGAAATTGCAGGAGAAAATTTCACGGGAACGCTCGTTCAGAAATCAGAAACCAGAGTTAGCGGAGAGGCTTGAAGAAGCGCTCACATGACCCCGCGTCATTCCGAGCGAAGTCGAGGAAATCCTATCGAGAGGCCGACGGGTTTCATCACGGGATCTTTTGATTCCGCGTCGCTTCGCTCAGAATAACAGTTATGACTGACCCGGAGTTGTTCGACTTGTTAGGCAAGTTTGAACAGAAGATTCAAAACAAGACTGAGTTTCGCGGTGAGACGACTTACGAGATTGCCGCAAACAATCTTCATGAGATCGCAACATTTTGCCGCGACAAACTTTTGTTCGATTACCTGATTGATATCACCAGCATCGACAATTTTGGCGAAGAACCCCGGTTCGAAATTGTCTATCACCTTTACTCGCTGCCCCGCGCAGTTCATCTGCGCTTAAAGTTAAAAGTTCCGGATGAAGCAGGCGCCGTCGATACCGTTTCCGACATTTGGCCAACCGCAAATTGGCACGAGCGCGAGATTTACGACATGATGGGAATCAAATTTAACGGGCATCCCGATCTTCGTCGTATTTTAATGTGGGACGGGTACCCATTCTTCCCGCTGCGAAAAGATTTCCCGCTGGAAGGCCTCCCGAGCGAAATGCCCGATGTCGCTTTTACAAAAGTAACACCCCTGGAAGGCGGTCCCTTTGTTACGGTTCCGAGCACCGCAACATCAAAAGACCGCGAACCTCGCGCCAGGCCCCCGGAATTGTAAGTGCAATGCTGCCGCCCGGCGGTGGCGCCCTGCGAAATTCCTAGGCTGCCGAGACGGGTGGCGCATTTTCGGGTTTCCGCGTCGCAACCATCACGTCTGGACGCGAAGCTTCGTCGCGCGGAATGATTGTCGTAGTCTTTGAGCCAAGCTTTGGATACGCGATTCGGCTGTGCAGCATCATTAAAAGGGTGAAGCGGAAGCGTTCAGCGATGATTTTCAATTCGCGAAGAGTTAGATCGCAATCATCCAGTTGCCGGTCGCTGATGCGCTCCTCGATTATTTCGGTAACAAGTGTTTCGATTCTTTGGGGAGTTGGTTTCTCCAGGCTGCGCGACGCACTTTCGATAGCGTCGGCCAGACTGATGATAGCGCTCTCTTTCGTCTGCGGTTTCGGTCCGCCATAGCGAAAACTCTCTTCCTTTACCTCTGGAATGTCGTCCTCGCGGAGCTTCATAATTTTCCCGCCTGCGCGTGCATCCTCATGCTGCTGAAGAGCGCGTTGATAAAAATAACGAACGAGCGATGTGCCGTGATGTTCCTGGATAATATCGATGATGCGCTGATTGAGCTTGTATTTCAGAGCGAGATCAACGCCTTCTTTCACATGCGCGATGATGATCAATGCGCTCATCGTTGGCGCTAGATCATCGTGCGGGTTGCGCTCAAAGCTCATGTTTTCGGTGAAGTATTCCGGCTTCACCAGTTTGCCGACATCGTGGAAATACGAGCAGACACGGCAGAGCGTTGCGTTTGCGCCGATTGATTCCGCAGCAGATTCGGCAAGGTTAGCTACCACCAGGCTGTGATGATACGTCCCGGGCGCTTCGATGGTCATGCGGCGCAGCAACGGATGGTTTAAATCAGACGCTTCCAGCCAGGAAATGTCCGTTGTGATTTCGAACAGGTTTTCGAGAATCGGGAGCGCACCGCCAACCAGAGTGGCAGTCAAAATTCCATTACCGACCGCGAGCGCGCTTTGTAATCCGACCATGCCCCAATCATTGGCCGTCGGATAAAACCAATTGATCGGCCCGATCAGACCGAACGTCAGAGACAGTAACCAGATGGCGAGCCCGACCCAGAATCCGGCACGGATCAAATTGCCGCGCCGCCGCACCTGTAAGGTGAGCGAGACCGCAGTGAATCCGCTGATCAAACTCGTCACCAGCAGCGGTGCATCGATCGGCCCAAACAACATGCTACTCCAAAGACTTACAAAAAATGCGGCGTAAAGCCCGTGATGGCGACCCAGCAGCACGCTCAGCACAAGTGGCGCAAAAGCATAAGGCATGATCAATCCCGCCATTTCAGGTTTCAAAAATCGATAATTGCCGCTGTTGCAAAGCACGAGCAGCAGTTTCGTGACGGCCAGTTGCACCAGAATGAGGGCAAAGATGAGAAGGATGCGCGAGCTTCGTGAAAAGCTCTTGGGTTGGTTGATCCAAAGCTGCGTTATCGCGGTGGCCAGAACCAGCAACGCAATGATAAAGTTCTTGGTTGGTTCGGGTTGCTGGCCGCTGAAGACAAGAAATGCGAGTCCACCGGCGAACACCGCGAAAATCACGACCTTGACGAAGGGCGAATATTCCAGATTGCGCTTCAGTTCGCTGCGGCCCCGTCGGCGCCGCGTTTTTCGCGAGGCGAGGCCGCGTCTGATAAGTCTTCCGCGTTTTGAAAAATCGAACATTTCGTTTCTTACTTGCGTGGCGATGGCGCGGGCGATCTGTGCTGCTGGTAGGCGCCAATAATGGCGCGCACCAATTCATGCCGCACGACGTCGCGCTCGGTAAAATACACAGTAGCGATTCCCGGGACAGCCTTTAATGCCTGCAATGCTTCCACGACCCCGGAGCGCTTGTTCGGCGGCAGATCAATTTGCGTAACGTCACCGGTTACCACGCATTTAGAATTCAAGCCGATTCGCGTCAGCATCATGAACATCTGCTCAGTCGTAGTGTTTTGCGCTTCATCCAGAATGACAAAAGCATTGCTCAACGTGCGCCCGCGCATGTACGCCAGCGGAGCTACTTCAATGGTCTGCCGCGCAATGGCGCGCTCCATTTCCTCTGGTTCTAACATTTCACGCAAGGCATCGTAAAGCGGGCGCAGGTATGGAGTGATCTTTTGTTCGAGATCGCCCGGAAGAAAACCCAGCGCCTCCCCAGCTTCCACTGCGGGTCGCGTCAAAATAATACGGGCTACCTGCTCTTTCTTAAGCGCCGCGACTGCCATGGCGACGGCAAGGTACGTTTTTCCCGTGCCAGCCGGCCCAATTCCAAAAACGACGTCGTGCTTTTGAATTGCCTCGACATAAGCCCGCTGGTTTGCGCTTCGCGCAACGATCGGGGGCTTGCGGGACGAGGTAGTGATCTTGGTCGCTACGACATCGCCCAGATTCTCGTTGCGTTCTTCGCTCACCGCCTTGAGCGCATAATTGAACTCATGTCTTTGAATATCCACGCCCTGCTGGCGCGCTTTTTCGAGCTGTTGAAATACCTCCTGCGCTTTATCGACGTGGCTCGTGTCTCCTTCCAGTTTCACCCAGCCTTCGCGGGTGGTCACTTTCACACCGAGTGAATCCTCAAGATTTTTCAAGAGTTTGATGTCATTGGCGTACAGCGACTGCAAGGCACGCGGGCTCTCAAACTGAAGGGTGCGAGTTTCGGTCATCGTCAATTCATGGCATCGGCATCCTTGCCGATTGCAATTTGGCTAAAACGTGGTGCCACGAACCCTGCCCTACCGGAAACCATACACCAGCGCCCAATGCGTGCGTTCCTCTGGCGATTCCTCCACGCTGACGATGACAAAGTAACTGCCGGTGGTCTTTGGAACGACGTGCGCAGCCGCAAAATGGCCTTTCTCCCAGCTGTCTGGTTCTTCCGCCAGCTTCCCATCCGAATCGTAAATATGAACGGACACCTTCGCCCGATCGACTTCGGTTCCCAGCCAGAACCAATATTCGTTCCCTTTGAATAATTGCTGTCGGACTGCTTTCTTTTCGCCCGAAGCGAGGTCGCCTCCCCAGTAATCCTCACGCACCTGAAATCCTTGTTTTACATATGGTTCTGCTGCTTGAAGGGCAAACGACTGCGCATCATCCACCGAGGCGGAGGCCGCACGCTGCATAACGACGACAGCCGCCAGCAGGAAGCTGACGCGTAAAATAAGTTTCGCGAAACGGTTCATCGAAATTTCCTAATCCCTCGTGACGATGCCAGCGCCGAGCCGCGTCGTGATCTCGTTGACTTTCTTAACTGACTCGGCAGGAATGCCCTTGCCGCCGACATCAATAAGAGGCTTCACTTCGACCAGGGCGTCTTGAATTTGGTGAATGATCGGGAGATTAAACTCAGGCATCGACTTCAGTCTTGTCTGAAAATATGCCAGGAGATCGGGCTGATGCAGAAGCTCTGCGCCGTCGGCAGAAAAATGCTGTTTCACAACGGAAGTCAATACTTCCGTTCCCCTCAGCCACCCGCCCAGACTGACGAGCTGTGACAACTTTTCATCGTGCACTTCGTTCATTGCCTGTTGCACACTGTTTTGGGTGCGATCCAGTTCCTGCCGCACATTTTCCCAATTACGTTTATCTGCCGCCTCGATAATCGCCTTGGCATGTGGCGTGATCGAATTTCCGACGCCAATTCCTTTCGCCAATGCCAAGACGCGTTGACCAATGTCCTTTACGGCCGGCGCGTCTTCCGCTTGCACCGCAATGAAGCCATCTGCGATCACCGCCCCCAACAACAGGGCGATGCGCGGCCGCTCGGTAAAATTTGGCCCCTTATCGCTGCGGACGTGTTCCTTCCAATTGACCCCACCGAGCTTGTTCAGTGCCCCGAAAATTTCGTTCGGCAACGGCACCACAACGTCCTCCACAGTCGTGGATAATTGGTTAATATTGATGTGCTGCGGAGCCTGCGCGCCATGCGCGCTCAGAGAAAGCCCCCCCACTGCGGCTACAATTAACTTCAGATGTCTAGTAAACAGAATCATTGGAAGCTTCGAATGTTGATTTCGAGGTCGTATCTAGGATTTAATGAAGCGAACTTTAAGCAAAACCAGTGCTGTACACAAATCGCTGCTCAAACATTTTGAATCGCCTTAACCGAAACACTTTATTCTCTGTGCGGCCCCGCCGTCTACGCTCTTTATGGATCTGACCCGGCTAGAGCAGATCCTCGACCGCGCATCTTCCAGGCGGATCACGGTAATCGGCGACCTGATGCTAGACGAATTTGTCTGGGGAAAAGTTGGGCGCATCTCGCCTGAGGCACCCGTCCCCGTCGTAGAGGTAACCGGAGAATCATTTTACCCGGGAGGCGCTGCCAACGTCGCGCGCAACCTGCGCGAGTTCGTGGACGGCGTTGCGATCATCGGTCTGCTGGGCAAAGATCGCAGCGGCCAGCAGCTTCGGGAATTATTATCGGAACAAAGGATCGATACTTCGAACGCCGTTCAGGAGGCAACTTTTCACACCATCGTTAAAACCCGCATCATTGCGCGTCATCAACAGGTTGTTCGTGTCGATCGCGAAAGGTTTGTCGGGCCGGCGGCGTCCCAAATTGAAGAGGTCGTGGCTGCAGTCCGAGAGAGTATTCCAGAGACCGACGCAATTATTTTCGAAGACTACGGCAAAGGCTTTTTATCTACCGAACTGGTTTCGCAGATCGCAGATGCCGCGCGCTCGGCGGGCAAGATAGTGGCCGCGGATCCTAATCCCCGCAATCTGGTCGAGTGGCGCGGCCTGACAGTAATCAAGCCGAACCGCACTGAAGCTTTTCACGCCGCAGGTGTTTCCAGCGACGATTCGGAGACCGTTCCGTCCCAGGATCCGGATCTGAAGCGCGTTGGCGAAAGGCTTCTTAAAAAATGGGAGACAGAAAATGTCCTCATCACTCTGGGCGAACAGGGCATGATGCTTTTCCAAAAGAAAGAAGCGCCACACTACATCCCCTCCAAAGCGCAAGAGGTTTTCGATGTCTCGGGCGCGGGTGATACGGCCATCGCTCTCTTTACCCTCGGTCTGGCCTGTGGAGCGACCCCAACCGAAGCGGCAGAAATTGCAAACCACGCGAGCGCGGTAGTCGTAAGCAAGCTGGGAACAGCAACCGTGACACGAGAGGAATTGATGGCCAGTTTTCGAGAGGATTCCGAAAGTGGCTAACGAATTGTCGGCTGCCGTTTTTATCGATCGCGACGGCACGATCATCGAGGATGCAGATTACTGTTCCCACCCAAAACAGGTGAAGGTTTTTCCTGGCGTTCCCCAGGCATTACAGCGTCTAAAATCAAACGGATTCAAACTCATTGTTATTACGAACCAAAGCGGCATCGGCCGTGGCTTTTTCACGGTTGACGAATATCACTCCGTCGAATCGGAAGTTTCCCGTCAGCTGGGTCATGGCTTGATCGCCGCCACTTATTTTTGCCCCGATGTCCCTGGTCACCTTTCAAGTCATCGCAAGCCATCGCCCGGAATGATTTTGCAAGCCAAGCGAGACCACCAAATCGATCTGACGCGTTCGTTTTTTATCGGTGACAAGGAGATCGACGTCGAGTGCGGACGCAACGCCGGTGTACGAACAATCCGGGTTCAAACCGGATTTGACCGCGACATCGCTGGGAGTGCGGCGGATTGGACCGCAAAAGACTTCGCCGCCGCGGCGCGGATTATTTTAAACCAACGGTCATGATCATCGATCACCCGCATGAGTAAAGCGGTTGGAATTATTCCCGCCCGGTGGGGTTCTAGGCGATTTCCTGGAAAACCGCTGTATCCTATTGATGGAAAGCCGCTTCTGAAACGGGTTTTCGAGCGCTGCCTCCGCGCCAAAAGCTTGGATCTGGTTGTCATTGCGACTGACGATATGCGAATCGCCTCCGCGGCGTTTGAGTGGGGTGCAGAGGTCGCTCTGACTTCGTCCCGACACCTCAGCGGGACAAATCGAGTCGCTGAAGTGGCAAGGAAAACAAAGCAGTTCGCGTACGTAGTTAATATCCAAGGCGACGAACCGCTGATCGATCCGCGATTGATCGACAGGCTTGTCGAAAAGCTGCGTTCCGATCGAAAAGTGGAAATCGTGACCGCAGCACATCCATTCAAGAATCCGGCGGACGCTTTTTCATCCCATCAAGTGAAGGTCGTTCTCGATCTTTGCGGCAACGCTCTTTATTTCTCTCGTGCGCCAATTCCATTCCAGCCTTCAGGAAGCGGCGGTCTCCGGTCCGGCGAGCGAGGAAAGGGGCAAGCTAGACACCACGCCTACTTGTTCCGCCACCAGGGCATTTATGGATTCCGGCGCCAAACGCTGCTCCAATTTGTGAGATGGAAACCAAGTCCCTCTGGAACGCAGTGAATCGCTCGAACAATTGCGCGCATTGGAAAATGGTGTAAAGGTTCATGTGCTCGTTACTGCTACAGGCTCGCCTGGCATTGATACGCCGGAAGACGCAGCGGCGCTGGAGCAAAAGCTCGCCCGCGCAAAGGGGAGAATACCCTTGTGAAATACATTTTTATCACTGGCGGCGTGATTAGTTCCCTTGGCAAAGGATTGACCGCCGCATCGCTTGGAACGCTCCTCGAAGCGCGTGGTCTGCGCGTTGTTCTTCAAAAGTTTGATCCGTATTTGAACGTAGATCCCGGCACGATGAATCCCTTCCAGCACGGCGAGGTGTATGTGTTGGACGACGGCGCGGAAACCGATCTCGACCTCGGCCATTATGAGCGCTTCACCAATTGCGTCCTGACGCGGCACAACAATCTCACCAGCGGTCAGGTCTATGAGTCGGTCATTTTGAAGGAACGCCGCGGCGATTACCTCGGTAAAACCGTACAGGTAATTCCGCACGTCACCGATGTAATAAAAGGACGCATCCGTGAAATTTCGGACGAAACCAAATACGATGTCGTCATTACGGAAATCGGCGGCACAACCGGTGACATCGAAGGACTCCCCTTTTTGGAAGCGATTCGCCAATTCATTCTCGAAGTCGGGGCGCCAAATGTGCTCAACATGCATGTCACGCTGGTTCCTTACATCAAGGCTGCGCACGAACTGAAGACGAAACCAACCCAGCAAAGCGTAGCCAAGCTGCGCGAAATCGGTTTGCAACCGCAGGTTTTGATTTGCCGGACAGAGCGGATGCTGGATCTCGATCTGCGGCAAAAACTCTCGATGTTCTGCAGCGTTGCGGAAAAAGCGGTAATCGAAGAACGCGACGTCGCGCACACAATCTACGAAGTGCCGTTGACGCTTCACGCCGAAGGGTTGGACCAGTTGGTGTGCGATCTTTTGGGCTTAAAAACCCGTCAGCCGGATCTCGCAGAATGGAAAAATTTTGTAAAGCGAGTCATTAGCCCCGCGAGACGAGTTAGAATTGCCGTTATCGGCAAATATTTCGAAGTGCGGGACGCTTACAAGAGTATTTACGAATCGCTCACGCACGCCGCTGCGAGCGAAGATTGCGGAATCGATCTCGAACTAATCGACGCGGAATCGCTGCAAGACGGCGTTAACGGCCAGCTAAAAGATGTGTGCGGTGTTTTGATTCCGGGCGGTTTTGGTCTTCGCGGCGTTGAAGGAAAAATCAAAGCCGCGCGTTTTGCGCGCGAGCACAAGATTCCATTCCTTGGGCTTTGCCTCGGCATGCAGGTGGCAACGATTGAGTTTGCACGAAACGCGTGCGGCATCAAAGACGCCAACAGCACCGAGTTCGACAAAAACACGACCGAACCGGTGATCTCGTTGCTGGAAGAGCAGCGAGGCGTCAAGACCATGGGCGCCAGCATGCGTCTGGGCACATGGCCGACGAAAATCGCCAAAGGGACAATCGCGGAAAAAATTTACGCCAGCACCGAAGTGATGGAGCGCCATCGTCACCGATACGAGTTCAACATGAAATATCGTGATCAGATGAATGAAAAAGGCTTTGTCATTTCCGGTACGTCACCGGACGGGACGCTGGCGGAGCTGATCGAGCTTCGTGATCATCCTTATTTTGTCGGTTGCCAATATCACCCTGAATTCCAAAGCAAACCGAACAAGCCGCATCCGCTTTTCCAAGGATTCATTCAGGCGTGTCTCGAATATCAGAATCGTGCGACGCGCGCTCCAAGCGATCGAGAATCGCCGCGCCGAGTCCCTGAGCAGGAACTCGTTCTGCAACGATAAGGTCGTGATTTAGCTCGTCGAGCTCGCGCAAATAACGAAACAAATTGGCAGCGGCTTCACGTAAATCTTGACGCTCGCTTAGAGTTCGAACGGCTGCGAACCTTCCTTCTGGGATCGCCGCATTCCAGGCCAGCAATCCGACACGATAGTTTGCCGCCAGCACGAACGATTCAGCGTTGTCGATCAAGCGAAACGGAGTCTTCGGCGAGTAGTGAGATGGCAACTGTCCGGGTGCGGAGATTTTCTGCTGCGCGCTAACGCTGTCGATCTTGCCAAACTCAGCGAGTTGTTCGGCGGTGATTGGCCCGCGGCGCAGGATGTGAATTTTGTTGTGGTGCACAGCGATAATGGTCGATTCGACGCCGTGCGTCGTCGGACCGGCATCAATAATCAGCGGGATGCGTCCACTTAGTTCATCAAAAGCGTGCTGAGCAGTTGTGGGGCTAATCCGACCAAACCGATTTGCGCTTGGCGCAGCGAGCGGTTTCCCAAACGCGGAAATGATTTCGGCAAAAACGGGATGCGAACTCATTCGCACGGCAACTGTGTCGAGCCCGGCAGTGACGATGTCTGGAACAATTGGCTGTCGGGCCAGAATAAGCGTGAGCGGTCCAGGCCAGAATTTCGAAATCAGCTTCTCGATCTGCGCGCGAGAACGATTATCGATCTTCGCAACGCGCTCGAGCCAGTTTTCGCCGGGCAAATGCACAATCAGCGGATTGAAACGCGGTCGCTCTTTCGCGTCGAAAATTCTTGCGACCGCAACAGGATTGAGCGCATCAGCCGCGAGCCCGTACACGGTTTCCGTTGGAAGCGCGACAACTTCACCTTTGCGCAGCAGTTCAATCGCGTGTTGTTTGGCAGCAGTCTGGCTGCCACGCAGTAGCGTCGCCGCTACAGTTTCGGTTTTCACCTTGGCAGCCTGGCCGACAGGACCGCCTCAGATTGCTTCTTGCGAAAAGCTTCTAGTTTTTTCCGAATCGCGTCGTCAGAACCAGCCAGAATAGCGACGGCAAGAAGCGCAGCGTTTTTGGCGCCTGCTTCGCCGATAGCCAGCGTCCCCACCGGAATCCCACCTGGCATTTGTGCAGTCGAAAGAAGTGAATCGAGTCCCTGAAGTTTCGATTGAATTGGCACTCCTAAAACCGGGAGCAAGGTATGCGCGGCAATCACTCCAGCTAAATGTGCCGCACCACCTGCGCCTGCGATGACGACACGCAATCCGCGTGCTGCCGCATTGCGCGCAAACTCAGCGGTCGCGTCTGGCGTTCGGTGTGCAGAGAGAACGTGTGCCTCGTTAGGCACTCCCAGTTCATCGAGCGTTTCGACGGCATGACGCATCGTCTCCCAATCCGATTTGCTGCCCATGATGACAGCAACCAATGACTTTGATTCGGGCATGGAAAGATTGTAGGGAAGTTTTTGTGAAACGCCAAGCTGGGATGACAAATGGGTGTGGACCATCAAACGCATCTGGCCGTTTCGGTAAAACCGTGTTTCAGGACGATTAAGAGCGCACCTGGCGAAAACGACGTCTTAATGAAATATTCCGCAATGGATCATCAAAGCGATCAACGCCCGTGATGAATCGTCCCGACAAATCGATCGTCCTCATTGGAATGATGGGCGCTGGCAAATCCGCAGTCGGGCGTTGTTTGCAGCAGCGAACCGGCTTTACGCGCTTTGATACTGATGAGATGGTAAGCTCGAAATTTGGAATCCCGATTTCACAAATTTTCTCGACACGCGGCGAGGATAAGTTCCGGGAAGCGGAGACGGAAATTCTCCGAGGGATATCCTCCGACCAACCTTCAATCATCGTGACCGGAGGCGGAATCATATTACGCGAAAAAAACGTCGGACTTTTAAAGCGCCTTGGCGCAGTGGTATGGCTGATGGGAGAAGTAGGAACGCTCTTCAATCGGGTTTCACGAACTGGCAATCGACCACTGCTGCAAGGGAAAAATCCGAGGAAAGCGCTTGCCGAAATGTTGCAAGCGCGCCTGCCACTTTATGCAAAGATTGCCGATATCCGGGTCGATACATCGGCGCTTACCGACGAAGAAGTCGCGGTCGCAATTTTGACCAAGCTCAAAGGAGATTGTCGTAATTCAACGTCAACATGACCAAGGCCGATTGCCGCGTGGTGACCAAGACAGCTGCATATCCAATTGATCGCGACAGCTCGCGACTGGACTTGAAGCAACGGTTGCTCTCATTTGCGCGCGAGATTGGTTTTGACTCCTGCCGCGTCGCAACCTGCGGTTCCGCGCCGCACGCAGACGAATTTCGAAATTGGCTGGATGAAGGCGGACACGGTGAAATGAGTTACATGGAGCGCGGGGAAGAAAAACGCTGTGATCCGCAGAAGGTATTGCCGGGCGCGCGATCGATCATTGTTTTGGCGCTGAATTATTTCCAGGGAAACCCGCAAGCAGGCGACACGCCTGCCGCTGCAGGCACAATCGCGCGATATGCGTGGGGCGATGACTATCACGACGTGATTGCAAACAAGCTCAATAAAATCGACGAGTTTCTTCGCGCGTCCGGCGGCCAACAGAAATGTTATGTCGATACCGGGCCAGTTTTAGAACGCGATCACGCGGCGCAGGCCGGCACCGGCTGGCATGGCAAGAGCACGATGCTAATCGACGAACGACTTGGAACCTGGTTTTTTCTGGCAGAAGTTTTGACGACTCTCGAACTGCCTGCGGATGAGCCTGTACCAGATCGCTGCGGAACCTGTGAGCGCTGTATTAAGGCCTGTCCCACTGGTGCAATCACCGCCCCACATCGTCTGGATGCGGGTCGCTGCATTTCGTACCTGACAATCGAACTTAAAGGGTCTATTCCGCTGGATCTTCGACCGCTTATCGGAGACAGAATTTTTGGTTGCGACGATTGCCTTGAAGCCTGCCCGTGGAATCGTTTTGCCCAAATATCGCGCGAAGCTGCGTTCTTTGCGCGTCCCTCAACGATGGGCGTACCGCTGCGCGATTATCTCAGCTTGAGCGAAGATAACTTCCGCATGCTTTTCAGAAATTCGCCGATCAAACGGATCAAACGGCGCGGTTTTTTACGGAATGTTTGTGTCGCATTAGGCAATGTTGGAGATCCATCCGATTTAGCCGCGCTTGAGGGCGCCACAGCCGATCCGGAGCCGTTAATCGCAGAGCACGCGAAATGGGCGGTTCACCAGATTCGGTATCGACACGGAAACACTCCAACCCATTGGGGGGCAACACCGGCCTCCTCCAAGGCGACCGCAATTGATTGAATCCATAATGGTTCCTCGGCGCATCGTAGAATTGTATGAACGGGATTTCGTTTGCAAGAGTCAAACAAGCGACTAATTCTGACGCCTTCACCCCGAGAACTGCCCCTCCGATGCACCAGACCATAAGCACACCCGCCCCCGCGCCGTTGACGGTGAAACAGCGGCGGGTCCGGCGTAGAAAGCAAATCATCTCCGGATTGATCGCCCTGGTCGTGCTCTGGATCGTCGGTTCGATTATCTGGGGCAAACGGGAGAAGCCGATTCCGGTCACAACAGAGACGGCGATTCGCAAAACCATCGTGCAAACGGTTTCGGCGACGGGGAAAATACAGCCTGAAGTCGAAGTCAAGATTTCGCCCGAAGTTGCTGGCGAAATTATTGAATTGCCGGTCGACGACGGGAGGCAGGTCAAGAAAGGCGACCTGCTGGTGAAAATTAAACCTGACTCCTATAAGGCGCTTGTTGAGCAACAGGAAGCGGCGATCAGCGCGGCAAAGGCCACGAATCTTCAGCAAAAAGCCACCATGATGAAGACCGAACACGACTTCAAGCGGGCCGAAGAGTTGTTCGAGCAAAAGTTGATTTCGGAACAAGAATATAATGCTGCAGAGGCGGCCCAGGACGTCGCAAAGAACACTTACGAAAGTTCCCTGCACGAAATCGAACGCGCGGAAGCCGGATCGAGTCAGGCGCGCGATCAATTGTCAAAGACGACAATTTATTCACCCATTGATGGCACGGTCACGATTCTCAATAGCAAACTGGGCGAACGTCTTGTTGCTACGGGCCAATTCGCCGGCACGGAAGTGATGCGCGTGGCCGACCTCGGCCATATGGAGGCGCGCGTCGACGTAAACGAGAACGACGTCGTGAACGTGAAGTTGGGCGACAAGGCCGAAATAAAAATCGACGCTTATGGCGATCGGAGATTCAAAGGTACCGTTTATCAAATTGGTAATACTGGGAAGACAACTGGCTCCGGCACGCAGGAAGAGGTCACCAACTTTGAGGTGAAAATTCGAATTGAAGACCACGACATGACGCTGAAGCCTGCGCTCAGTTGTACAGCGGACATCCAAACGAACGAGGTAAAGGATGTCGTCGCCGTGCCGATGCAAGCCGTGACCATTCGCACGGGCGACAGCAATTTAAGTCCAGAAGAAATCGAAAAGAAAAAGCAGAAGGTCACGCAGCGAGACAAAGGCGACAACAACGCGGAATTCGTCGACGGGCGTGCGGAAAAGGCGGCGCAGAAAGAGGGGCGCGAGAAACTCGCCAAGGTTGTGTTCCTGAAAAAGGGCGGCAAGGCGGAGATGGCGAAAGTGACGACTGGCATTTCCGACGACACCTACACGGAAATTAAGAGTGGTATTCAGCCCGGCGACGAAGTGATCTCGGGAAGTTATAGCGCGATCAGCCGGAAGTTGAAGGAGGGCGCGAAGGTGACGCTCGACAAGGAAGCAATGAAGTGACGAGTGATGAGTGACAAGTGACGAAGGGATTCGTTACAACGTTCGACATGAAAAAGAACACCACTCGCAGCTATAAAGATCTCCTTGTTTGGCAAAAAGGAATTACACTCGCAAAACTCGTGTACGGGTTGACGCGCAGTTTTCCATCAGAAGAAAAGTTTGGAATCGTCGCTCAAATGCGACGGGCAGCTATTTCGGTTCCGTCGAATATTGCCGAAGGTCAGGCACGGCGCACCACGGGCGAGTTCATTCAATTCCTGTCACATGCCGAAGGCTCCGTTGCCGAACTCGACACTCAACTCATTCTCAGCATTGAGTTGAAGTTTTGTGGCAACGTGGCGGCAGGCGCGTCTTTCGCTCTTATCAGTGAGATTCGCCGGATGCTTAACGCGTTACGCCGAAAACTCTCGGCACGCGAATAACTCGTCACTCGTCACTTGTCACTCGCCACTAACAACATCAGACCGCTCGGCCCGGTCGTGATCGACATTGAGAACATCACCAAAGACTATGTTATGGGCGAGGAAACCGTGCGCGCCCTGCGCGGTGTGACCTTGCAGATACGCCGCAACGAATACCTCGCCATCATGGGGCCGAGCGGCAGCGGTAAGTCGACGCTGATGAACATGCTCGGTTGTCTCGACACCCCGACTTCTGGCCGCTACGAGTTCAACGGCAAGAATGTTGCCGAAATGGATGACGACGAGCTCGCAGCGGTTCGCAATCGGGAAATCGGCTTCGTGTTTCAAACGTTTAACCTTCTGCCGAGATCGACGTCGTTACGTAACGTCGAGCTGCCGCTCATCTATGCCGGGATCGATCCCGAACGGCGCGAAGCACGCGCGACGCAGGTGCTGGAAGATGTTGGCTTGGGCGATCGCATCCATCACAAACCCAATGAACTTTCGGGCGGTCAACGTCAGCGCGTGGCCATCGCCCGCGCGCTCGTCAATGGACCATCAATTATTCTTGCCGATGAGCCGACGGGGAATCTCGATTCCAAAACCGGAGACGAAATCATGGAGTTACTGGAGAATTTATATCGGAGCGGCAACACAATTATCCTCGTCACGCATGAGCGAGACATCGCCGCCCACGCGCGTCGCACAGTGCACTTGCGCGACGGACTTATCGAGATGGACCACGTTGGATTTATTCCCGAGCTCGATCTGCCGGTTGCAGGATAATCCGACATGAAACGCTTTCTCTACGAGCTGAGCGAAAGCTGGAAAATCGCGGCCGCGCAGATGCGATCGAATCTGACGCGTTCAACGCTCACCGCGCTCGGCGTGATTATCGGCATTATTGCCGTGACGCTGATGGGCACTGCCGTGAACGGGATATCCGTAGGTTTTGATAAAAGCATGGCCGTGCTCGGCGATGATGTTCTCTATGTTACGCAATGGCCATGGAAGCCCGTGGACGATTGGTGGAACTACCGCGATCGAAAAAAAATCAAAACGGAATACGCCGAGACCGTGAACCGGATGATTGCGGCAACTCCGAACTCGAACCTGATTGTCGCGGTGCCGACATCGAATTTGATGCGATCTGTGAAATATGGCGGTAATCAGGTGGACAACGTCTTCGTTCTCGGGACGACATCCGATTTTATCATAACATCGACAATCGATTGTACGGTCGGCCGATTTTTTAACGAACTCGAATCGCGTGGCGGCGCGAATGTTGTGGTGATCGGCTATGATGTGGCCGACGCTCTTTTTCCCTCCGAAAGCCCGATCGATAAATCCGTGCTGATCAATGGTCAGTTGTTCAAGGTTATTGGCGTAAACACGCGACAGGGCACCTTTCTCGGTTTGTTCAGTTGGGACTCGATGGTCGCAATGCCGCTGGGCGCGTTTAACAAATATTTTTCCGCCAAAAGCGAATCGGACGTGCGCGTGAAAATTAAAGACAAAACCAAACTCGCCGACGCCAAGGATGAGCTCACGGGTTTGATGCGGCGCGTTCGCGGATTGGCGCCGGAAAAGAAAGATGATTTCTCGATCAATGAGCAACAGGCCTTCAAAAGCACGCTCGATCCGGTGAAGAACTCAATCGCGATTGCCGGGCTGTTTATCACCGGCCTGTCGCTTTTTGTCGGTGCGATCGGAATCATGAACATCACGTTCGTTAGCGTGAAAGAACGCACCAAAGAAATCGGAACACGAAAAGCCCTGGGTGCACGCCGGCGAACGATCCTGCTGCAATTTTTGATCGAATCGACGGCACTTTGTCTTCTCGGTGGATTTATCGGCCTCGCATGTGCCTATTTGATGTGCTTCGGGATCGGCAAAGCTTTCCCCTCTTTTCCGATTAATTTCTCGGTCGGCTTGGTGCTCGTCAGCATGATCGTTTCAATATTGACTGGCCTGTTCTCGGGATTCGCGCCGGCTTGGACAGCATCGCGCCTCGATCCAGTCACAGCGCTGAGATATGAGTGAAGAGAATGACGAATGACGAAGGAAGCACCAAATCCGAATGATGAAATTGTAGGGCGTCTGTGGCAGACGCCATGGCGTTTCGCAGAAACGCCCGGCCAAATTCCAGCTTCGTCATTCATTCGTCATTTAAGCATTCGTCATTCCTTCGGGTTTCGTCATTCTTCCTCTTGTTTCGGATTTCGATATTCGATATTCGAATTTTTCAGTCATGTTATTTAGTGAAGTCATTAAGATGGCGTGGTCGTCCCTGGGCGCGAACAAGCTGCGCTCCGCACTCACAATGCTCGGCATCACCATCGGCGTCTTTTCGGTGATTTCAGTCATGACCGCGATCGGCGCGCTGCAATACTCGATTGAGAACGGTATTAGCTTTCTCGGGTCCAACATTTTTCAGTTTGGCAAATATCCGGCCAATATCAGTGCGAGCGGCGACGCGCAGGAGAAATTTCGCAACCGGCACAACATCACATATAAACAGGCGCTGCATTATTACCGGTTGATGGAAGGCGAAGCTCGCGAGATTTGCCTGAAAAGTTTTGGTTACGAAGTGAAAGGTCAGGCGGTTTATAACGGCGTAAAGACAACGCCGAATCTTCTTATTGTGGGAACCAATAAAAGTTTTCTCACCGCGAATGCTCACACGCTTGGTTATGGCCGCAATTTGAATGATGAAGACGTCGAGCTTTCTCGGCGCGTGATTGTCGTTGGAAAGATCGTCGAGAAAAGACTGTTCCCGCACGAAACGCCGATCGGCAAAGTCATTCGCGTGAGTGGACACACCTATACAATCGTCGGCGTGCTCGCGGAGAAAGGGACCGCGTTCGGCCAAAGCCAGGACGACCTCGTGCATGATGCCGATCACGCGCTTCTTCGAGGATTACGGCGAAGCGAAACGGACCGTCAATATCGCTACGCAAGCGTTCACGCAAGACACATACAATCGTACCTTCGATCGGGCGATCGGCGCCATGCGGATCGCGCGTGGTTTGCGCCCGGACCAACCGAACGATTTCGAGATTTACAGCAACGACTCGCTCAAGAGCGCGTTCACGAACGTCGCCGGATATGTTCGAGTGGGCGCATTCATCATCAGTTTGATCGCGCTGGTCGCGGCTGGAATTGGCATCATGAACATCATGCTGGTAAGCGTGACCGAACGCACAAAGGAAATCGGCGTTCGCAAATCGATTGGTGCCCGTAGCCGAGATATTTTGCGGCAATTTTTGACCGAGGCGGTTTTCATTTCCGAGGCCGGCGGCATTCTGGGAATCATTCTCGGGATCATCGTCGGCGATCTGCTGGCAATGTGGCTCAAAGTGGACCTGATTTTCCCTTACGGCTGGGCCATTGCCGGTCTTCTTGTCTGCTCAGCGATCGGCATCGGCTTTGGTCTCTACCCGGCCTATCGGGCAGCCAATCTCGACCCAATCGAAGCGCTGCGATACGAATAACGATTTTCCTCCTGCCGGCCGCTTGGTCAATCTAGGCCGAGAGCTTTGAATGTTGCGTCGACGTGTTTGAAATGAATGTCGAGTGAGCAAAGCCGATCGATTTCCGACGCTGAAAGCCTCGAAGTAATCTCTGGTTCGCGTTTTGCGTTTTCGGCAAATGTCCCGTCGCCTTTCCAGGTTTTCATTGCGGCACGCTGCACAGCTTCATATGCAGCTTTGCGTTCCGCGCCCGCGCTCGTGAGAGCGAGCAGGATCGACTGGCTAAAATACAGACCCTTTGTCAGGGCGAGATTTTGTTGCATCCGTTCGGGATAAACCTGCAATTTTTCGACAACGTCACGCAACTTCGTCAGCATGTAATCGAGCAGGATGCATGAGTCCGGAAGAATAATTCGCTCGGCGCTTGAGTGACTAATGTCACGCTCGTGCCACAGGGCGACATTTTCCAACGCCACAACGGCGTTACCGCGAACGACGCGCGCCAGGCCGCTCAATCGTTCGTTAGTAATGGGGTTGCGCTTGTGCGGCATCGCTGAACTGCCTTTTTGGCCTTCGCCGAAAAATTCTTCCAATTCGAGCACTTCGGTCCGCTGGAGATGACGGAATTCGGTCGCCCAACGATCAATGCTTGAAGCGATCACGGCGAGCGTGGTCATAAATTCCGCGTGCCGATCGCGTTGCACGATTTGTGTGGAAAGCGTCGCCGGTTTTAATCCGAGCTTTTCACACACCGTTCGCTCAATCTTTGGATCGATGTGTGCGTGTGTGCCGACGGCGCCGCTGATTTTACCAACACGAATCCGCTCGCGAGTCTGGACGAGACGTTCTTCCGCGCGGCCGAATTCATCGTACATCAGCGCAAGCTTTAAACCGAACGTGATTGGCTCGGCGTGCACACCGTGGCTGCGCCCGATCATCGGGGTCATTTTGAACCGCCGCGCCTGCCTGGCGATCGCTGTTCGCAAAGATTTCAGGTCGGCCAAGAGAAGGTCGCACGACTCATTTAACTGCACGGCCAGGGTCGTGTCCAAAATGTCGGACGAGGTTAGCCCCTGGTGAATCCACCGCGCTGCGGGCCCCACTGAGCCAGCGACATTTTCCAGAAAAGCAATGACGTCGTGATTGGTCCTTTGTTCGATCTCAAGGATTTCCGGAATTGAAAATCGCGCCCGTTTCCGAATCTCCAGCGCATCCTGCTTCGGAACTTGGCCGAGCTCCGCCATTGCCTCACAGGCAAGAACCTCGATATCCAGCCAAATCTGAAATTTGCGCTCGTCCGACCAGACTGTGCTCATCTCTGGCCGGGAATAACGATCAATCACCGGACGAACATAGAGTTTTCAGCGATGATTTCCAAAGTGAAATCGCAGGCTAATTGAAGAGGGCAAACGTTAGTGTAATTCTCAACTGCCACGCAAGTCGTTGTAGGGCGAGCGCTCCGCCTGCAACCCGGAGGTTCCCCAATTTTATCCGCCCCGAAGCGGACGCCCGCAAGGCGGCGCGCTTGCCCTACAACGACTTCTTCTTAATTAGACGCTGATGTTGCGCTAACAAACCAAAACGATGCGGCCGACACCGATCTGGAGCGGCCGTTGCAGAATTGGCGACCTAACAAACCCGCGCGCGCAAGGATCGTCCGTTGTCCTGCAGACGCACCCGACCGCTGGCGAAAAGGTCCGCGACGGTCGCGACCGTTTCTCTGTTGCTACTCGTGCAGGAACTGACTGCCAGGATAAGGTCGCCCAGTGACAGACCCGAAAATTTTCGAGGTTTCAAAATTTGTCGATTTCTTTTCATACGATTGCCTCCGTTCTGGGAAGCAATTTCAATACCATTTCCATTTGTGAATATCTCATCCATAAGCCCTATGTAGTTATTCATCTCTTATGCACTGTATGACTGACCGCTTGCCGACACTTTTGTTCAATTTTCAAACACAAAATGTTGTGTTGGCGGTACACACAGGGCCAGATTTAGGTAAGGCCCCCCATGAAATGAAGACGGGCTTCCTATCTGAGTTTCGGCTTTCCGGTCGAGGCGCAGACCGCTTTATGCGCCGGAGCGTGGCTTCATCAACCGCAGGCTCAACATGTACAAAGCCGCAAAAAGCGCGACCACGAGCAAAATACCCCTGGATTGTCCGTGAATGAATCGGACTAGCGCATCCGGGTTAGTCAAAAGCTCCGGCTCAAGGCGGTAGGCTTTGTCGCCAAGATAAGCCAGTATCCAACACCAAAGCGCCGAGCCAGCGATCGTCATCAGACTGAACAGGCCGAAATTCATTCGCACAATGCCTGCCGGAATCGAGATCAGATGGCGAACCACTGGAAGAAGCCGCGCGAAAAAGATTCCGCCTGCCTCGTAGCGGGCTAACCATTGCTCGGCTTGCTCCAGTTTATTGGGAGTCACCAGCACAAAACGGCCATACTTTACAATCAACGGCCGTCCAATTAATCGGGACGCCCAATAAGTGATAGCTGAACCAAGATACGATCCGAGCACACCTGCGAGCACCACGCCGGTGAAACTAAGTTTTCCCTGCGCTGCCAGAAATGCAGCCGGTGGAATGACGATCTCGCTGGGCACTGGAAAGATGGAACTTTCCATCGCCATCAACACGATGATGCCGATGTAGCCGCCGGTGAGCACCCAATGGAACCAGGTTTCAAGAAGATGATGCATATTGTCATTGCGAGCGAAGTCGAGGAATCTCTCGATGTCGGGCCGCAATAAAGTTCGCCCTAGTTCAGTCTAAAAACGAAAATCCGCAATCCAAAATTGAGATGTCGATCTACCGGCGCGTTCTCCGTTACTACAGACCATTCCTGGGCCAAACGATCCTTGGATTGTTTCTGTCGCTGCTGGGAGTTGGCCTGAACCTGCTCAAGCCATGGCCGTTCAAACTAATTGTGGACGATTTCCTTCGTCCGGGTCCGGCAGTGCGTAGCGACTGGCGGACCTGGATTCCGTTGCTCTGTCTTTCTCTGGTCGTGATCCAGCTTTTTTGGGGAATGATGAATTGGATCACCAACTATCTCTTTGTGAAGATCGGCTTGCAGGCCTTGCTCAAATTGCGCACGGATCTCTATTCGTATTTGCAATCTCTCTCGCTCAAATTTCACGACGCACGCCGTTCGAGCGATTCCAGTTTCCGCGTTGCGTACGACTCGCAATCAATCCAGACGATCTACAACAAAGGGTTCACCAACATCTTTGCATCCGTAATCACGTTGATTGGAACCTTCCTCATCATGTTGCGTCTGGATTGGCAGCTTACGCTGGTTTCCCTTGCCATTGTTCCGTTAGTTGTTGCTACTATTTATCTGTTTGCCAAGCGAATCCGTCGTGAATCCACATCCATCCAGGAACGGGAGAGTGCGGTCCTTACGCAAGCGCAGGAAGGTCTCAGCTCGATTCGAATGGTCCATGCATTTGGGCGGGAGGAATTCGAAGTACTCCAATTTCAGCAACAAGCCCGCCAAAGTCTGCAAGCAAATCTGCGGCTTACTTTAACAAACGTAAACAGCGCGCTGGTGATCAGCACGTTGATGGTGATTGGCACGGCTGCGATGTATTACATCGGTTCGCTGCACGTTTTGGGCGGCACGCTCACGCTCGGGTCGCTGCTCGTTTTCAGTGCCTATTTGCTGATGCTCTATCAACCACTGGAGTCCCTCACCTATACCGCGTGGGCAATGGAAGGCGCGACCGCAGGTGCAAAACGTTGTTTTGAGGTGTTGGACCGCGAGGATGATGTGCGCGATTCACCGAATGCGGTTGCGATTTCCTCCGCCCGAGGCGCGATCGCATTTCAATCCGTGAATTTCGGTTACGCAGGCGACCGCCCTGTGTTGCGCGACATCGACCTGCGCATCGAACCAAATCAAATTGTTGGCCTGGTTGGCGGCACCGGCGCGGGCAAGAGCACGCTGATGAGTTTGGTCCCGCGGTTTTACGATCCTTCCACGGGTTTTGTCATGCTCGACGACCGTGATGTGCGGGAGATCACAAAAAAGAGTCTGCGCGCGCAGATCGCAATAGTCCTCCAAGATACGTTGCTTTTTTCCACAACCGTCCGAGAGAACATCGCGTATGGCCGGCCCGATGCGACGGAAGAAGAAATTATCGAGGCAGCACACCGGGCGCAGGCAGACGAGTTTATCCGACAGATGCCGGACGGCTATGGCAGCGCTGTAGGTGAGCGGGGAGGACACCTGAGCGTTGGCCAGCGCCAGCGCATCGGCATTGCTCGCGCATTTTTGAAGAATGCGCCGATCTTGCTACTGGACGAACCTACTTCGGCGCTCGATCCCACAACCGAAGCTGCAATCATGGAAACCATCCAGGAATTAATGCGCGGCCGGACAACTTTGATTGCGACCCATCGCCTCGCAACAATCCATGGCCTGGATCAAATTATTGTGCTCGAACACGGGCGCGTCGTCGAAAAAGGGCGTGGTCCGGAGCTAATCGCGCGGGGCGGGACTTACGCAAAACTGTATGCATCAGGGAAATTCCCGACATGATGCAGACTATCTTACCTATGCTTTATCAAGTGCTGACAGGATCGCCGGCATCACGCGCTGCGCACGAAATCATGAGTAACATCAGAGCAGATCGATACGTCGAAGGCGACTGGTGGCCCGATCCGATCCCGGCAAACGTCAAGTTTGGCGAAGGATTTTATTGCGAGAGCGCGCAAATCTTTCGAAAACTGCGGAGCAAAAAATCGGGCGCCATCATTATCGGAAGGCACGTTTCGTGTTATGCCGGGTGTTCGTTTTCTGTGGGCGAACACGGCCGATGCACGATCGGTGATTTCACGTTGCTCAACGGCGCGCTGATTATGGCTGATGACAAGATCGAGATCGGATCGTATTGCCTGGTTTCCTGGAACGTCGGCATCGCCGATTCCGATTTTCATCCCCTCGAGCCAGCCCAGCGTCTCATCGACGCACAAGCGCTTGCTCCCTATTTCAAGAACCAACCGGCACGACCCAAATTGAAGACCGCTCCTGTGAAAATCGCAAACAACGTCTGGATTGGCATGAACGCAGTGATTTTAAAAGGTGTCACAATCGGCGAAAATTCGGTCGTTGCCGCCGGATCAGTCGTCACAAAGAGCGTCGAACCCAACACGGTGGTCGCTGGGAATCCGGCGGTTATAGTAAAACAGTTCAGGAAATGATTCTTTTCAACGCCAAGCGCTCAATGCTCAACGCTCAACGCTCAATCCAGACGCTTGGGCGTTGGAGTTTGGACATTGGATATTGAGCGTTTGTCATGAAGCGCAAGCGCATTGTCGTGATGGGTTTCATGGGCTCAATGCCCATCGCGGGCGTGATCTGGCAGCACATCCATTACATCGTCGGACTCCAACGACTGGGTCACGATGTTTATTACATTGAAGATTCAGCCCGCATTCCCTACAACCCGCAGACGTTTGAAGTCACCACTGAATTTGATTATACGGCGCGACTGTTGAATCGGTTGTCGCGCGAATTCGATTTCAGAAATCGCTGGGCATTTTGCGCCCGTTACTTGCCGGGTAATCCGACTGCTGGCCTGCGACTGAAACGGATTCGGCAGCTTTATCGGGAAGCGGACGCGATCCTGAACATCTGCGGCACACAAGAATTCAACGACGATCTTCTCGCTTCCGATCGCATTCTGTACATCGAGAGCGATCCCGGCGTCGAGCAAATCAAGATCGATAAGGGCGCGAAATCGACAAAACAATACCTGGGGCGACATCATGCCCTTTTTACCTTTGGCGAAAACATCGGCACCAAAAGCTTTCCAGTCCCAACCCACGGATTGAAGTGGCTGCCAACACGACAACCAGTGGTGACCGATCTCTGGCGAACAAGACGTTCCCCTTCTCGGGCAGCCATGTTTACATCCGTGGCCAATTGGTCCACCAGTGGGCTGAAAGACATTACGTGGCGGGGCAAAAAATATCTCTGGAGCAAATCGCGCGAGTTTCTCCGTTTCATTAGCGCTCCAAAAAAAGCGCGTGAGACATTCGAACTGGCAACCAACATCGAGCACGGCGCTACCCGCGCAAGATTCGAGCGAAACCGGTGGCAACTGACTTCACCCCTGCAAATGAGCGTCGATTATTGGCTCTATCGTGATTACGTCCAGCGCTCCAAGGGCGAGTTCACCGTCGCCAAGGATCAATACGTGCGCTTGAATACCGGATGGTTCAGCGACAGGAGCGCGTGTTATCTCGCAGCAGGCCGTCCGGTGATAACTCAGGGAACTGGCTTCACGAAATTTTACGGCGGCGAAGCAGGTCTTTTATCCTTTCGAACCCTCGGTGAAATTGTCGACGCAGTGAAGCGGATTAACGCCGATTATATGAAGCATTCCAGAGCTGCTTACGCATTGGCTCGCGAAGTCTTTGAGGCAGAGAAGGTGCTAAAATCAATTCTCGACCGCGCTGGGATTTGACGGGTACCGGAAACTCTTTTTGGTTCATGAGAGATTTGAACGTAGAAAGCGTCTACCGTGTCTGTTGTGTCCGAAAAGGCCACTTGCTAATGCAAATCCGAATCTTGATTTTCGAGTACGCTATTTAAGTTTGCAGCCTTTCCGCCCATGAAGCGTCTCCTTGTTTTTATCTACGCCAGCTTGCTGCTCGGCCCAGTTCTGCACGCGCAGGAAACCACACCCGCTCGCCCGCCAATGGAGCAGCAAGTTCCACGGGGACCACAGGCACCGGGTCCAGGGAGATCGAGCCCACCTGCGCAAGAGGCAATTCCAATCCCGGTGCCAATGGTGCCACCAAAGCCTAACGGGCCCGTTCAAAAGAGTTTGGTTCGGATTACGGCGACTTCTCTGGACCCGGATTACAAAGCGCCTTGGAACGCCGGAGGGCTGCAGCGCGGAGTCGGAGCCGGTTTCGTCATAAGCGGCAACCGCATCATGACAAATGCGCACGTTGTTGCGAACAGCCGCTACGTCACGGTCGAGCGCGACGGCGACCCGAATAAGTATCCCGCGAAAGTACAATTCATAGCGAACGATTGCGACTTGGCAGTGATCACGGTCTCGGCTCCCGACTTTTTCAAGAACATGTTACCATTGAAATTGGGCGAGATTCCTGCGCTGGAATCGACCGTCTCGGCGTACGGTTATCCAATCGGAGGCGAGCGGATGTCGGTTACCACCGGGATCGTCTCGAGGATCGATTTCCAACTCTACACCCACTCGTCGGTCGATCAGCATCTGGCGATCCAGATCAGCGCGCAGATAAACCCCGGAAACAGTGGCGGGCCGGTAATGCAGGACGGCAAAGTGGTCGGCGTCGCCTTTCAAGGTTACAGCGGTGATGTAGCCCAGGGCGTGGCTTACATGATTCCTACACCGGTGATAAAGCGGTTTCTGCAGGATATCAGCAACGGGCATTATGACGAATATCCGGACCTTGCAATCACCTACGCAAAATTACAAAATCCAGCCCAACGGAGATTTCTCGGACTAAAAGATGACGATCACGGCGTCCTGGTGAGTTCAGTCGTCGCGGCTGGGCCATCGGATGGCATTCTTTATCCGGGCGACGTTCTTCTCGCCATCGACGGCCATCCCATCGCCAGCGACGCGAATGTCGAACTGGACGGTGAGCGCGCCCAGTTTGAAGAGGTCGTCGAGCGAAAGTTTAAAGGCGATTCAGCCAAGATGGACATCTTACGGAACAAGCGCCCGCTGACGGTGGAGCTCAAATTGTATAAGCCGTGGCCGTACTCGATCCAGGGTCACAGCTACGATGTGCGACCGCGTTACGTCCTTTACGGCGGCCTGCTCTTTCAACCGTTAAGCCTGGACATGCTGGAGGCATATCGAACAGCCGACCTGCGGGTGCGCCATTTCTTCGAATACTTCGTTCTCGACCAGCTTTATCTTCAGCATCCCGATGTCATTGTGCTCGCCAACATCCTGCCAGACCCGATAAATACCTATCTCTCTCCCTATCGCGGGGGGATTGTCGATGAAGTAAATGGGAAGAAAATTCGGACGCTTGACGAGTTAGCGAGCGCTTTCGCCGAATCGCCGGAACGGCTGGTTATTCGAATGATTGGAGACGGACCGCCGCTAGTTCTTAATCGAAGCCAGGTAGAAGCGGCACGCGAACGAATCAAGACGCGCTACAATGTGCTGAAGGAGCAAAATCTCGAGGAACAACCGGAAGCAAAGGGAACTGAACAAGCGAAAAAAACTTAAGATGACCAGGCATTTTTTTATCGCTTTTGGCCTAATCCTTTTCACGGTCAGTGGGGCGCTGGGCAAAAAGGAGTCCGCCGTACCTTCCGCGCTGAACAAGCAAAAGCAGCTGGCACTTGTCCGTGTAAACGTGACCGGACAGTCGTACGATTACTTCCGACCGTGGCAAAAGAAAGCGCCATTTTCAAAGCGCGCGCTTGGCGCAGTTTTGTCTAAAGGCCGGGTCCTTGTAACAGCGGACCTGGTTACGAACCAAAATTACGTCGAGCTCGAGCGCGCTGAGTCCGGCGAAAAGACCGCGGCCACTGTCGAGGTGATTGATCACGAAGCCAATCTCGCGCTCCTTCAACCAGTGGAAAAGACGTTTCTTGATGGAATTACTCCGCTTGAAATCGCGCCCGACACGGTAGTCGGCGACCGGCTCGCTGCATGGCAATTGGAGCCGACCGGGGCGTTGCTGGCCACGGAGGGTTTGGTGACAACGGTCCAAATGATGCCCTATCCAATCGATGTTGGGGAATTTCTTACCTACCGCGTCAGCATCCCGATGCAGTATCGGGAGAACAGTTACACGGTGCCGCTTGTTAGGAAAAACAAACTTGCCGGTTTGCTCCTGCGCTACGATTCGCGCTCACAGCTGCTGGATGCAATTCCTGCGCCTGTTATCACGCACTTCTTAAAGGAAGCTGAAAGCCAGAATTATCGCGGGTTTCCTTCAGCCGGCTTCTCATTCTTTCCAACGCGCGATCCCGCGCTGCGCGAGTTCGCCGGAGAGAAAGGTAAGAATGCCGGTGGAGTTTATGTGACGAACGTGGAACCCGGTACCCCGGCAATGAAAGCGGGACTCCAGGTCGGCGACATCGTTACTGCGGTCGCTAACAATGAAATCGATCAAAATGGAAATTACGTCGATCAGCTCTACGGAAAGATCGAATTCACCAATTTGCTAACGGCCCACGCTTATTCCGGTGATGTTGTCCCCTTTCGCATTGAGCGTAATGGCAAGCCGATGCAGCTAAGCCTTACGCTCGAACACCGCGACACGAAGGATTATGTCATCCCGCCGTACAATCTCGATCAACCGCCGCGATATTATGTTCTCGGCGGTCTGATTTTTCAGGAGCTTTCCCGTCAATATCTCAAAGAATGGGGTCCGAACTGGCAAAGAGAAGCTCCGCAACGTTTAGTTTACCTGGATCATTTCCAGTCCGAGCTCTTTCCTGATAAAAATCGGCGCGTTGTTATTCTCAGCCAAGTCCTCCCTGCTAACAGCACAATTGGCTACGATGAGCTGGCCTACTTGACCGTAACGAAGGTGAACGGGAAAGAAATTAAATCGCTAGACGACTTGGCCGAGGCGGTGAAACACCCAATCGAGGGGTTCATTAAAGTCGAAACCGAAGAAGATCCAAAACAAATCGAGCTCGACGCGGCACAAGTCGCCGCCGAGGCGCAGGATCTTCAGGAGAATTACGGTATTTCCGCGCTGCATCGGCTTAATTAAGAGGCCAGGCGCGAGCGTCAACTCACGTCGATCACGGCACTTTAATTCTCCACTGCTGCTTTTTCACGCTCGGAAGACGGCGGTCCATCGGGGACGTGGTTACAGCGTCTGGGTTAGATTTCCAAGCGGGGTTGAAGGACAGGCTGGGGGCCCCTAGCGATCGGCGCTATCGACAGTAAGGTCGCCCATCCGTGGCTTCGCCAAAAACCGTTCCACTTCCTCATCGTAAGTCTGGAACGGGTCCCCCATCACGAGAAAATCGCGGTTATCGCAGGCAATGGAATCCCAGTTGATAACATAAGGCGAATTACAATCCTGAAAAAAAGCCACTGCCCGAGCACGACCTGACGCCCGTGTATTCGCCGGCGGAACA
This sequence comes from uncultured Verrucomicrobiae bacterium, assembly GCA_963836455.1. Lineage (GTDB taxonomy): Bacteria > Verrucomicrobiota > Verrucomicrobiia > Chthoniobacterales > UBA10450 > Udaeobacter. Next base: position 324,044 of record CAWIJH010000001.1, on the reverse strand, counting down.
TGCGTTGCACTGGAACGCCGGACATTGTTGTTCCACTCCGCAATTCGCTTGCCGGGCGTGACAGCAAAGAACAAACCGCTCAGCGGATCGATGTTGTGATACTCGAGGTCGATACTTTGCAGCCACGGATCGTCCCAACTTAATCCTTCTGACTCGACGAATGCTTCCAGTAACCATTTCTTCGTGATCCAGTCGACTCCGCCAATGAGCGCCTGATGGTTGCCTGCAATTGCTTCGAGAACGAATCCCCAGTTTTCCAGCAACCAGTTGTTTTCTGCGCTGCTATTGCGCAGATGCTTTTGCGCAAGACGATGAAATTCCCACTGCACGTCGAGCGCACCGATCGTCTTGCCGTTCTCGAGACGAACAATCCATTGCTGAGTGGCGTCTCGGGATATGTCGCGAGTGCTTTGCACGGCGTCGGCTAGAACCAGATTTCGCGGCAAACGGCCGTCCTCAAGCAACGACAAAACGCAGGCCGTTGTTCCGATTTTTAGTGCTGTAGCATACGGGCTCATGTTTGAATCACCGATCAGCAAGTGGAGCCGCCGGTATTTTCGATAATCGGCCAGTGGCTCGTCGCGCGCGTTAATGATGGCGCGGTTGAATTGAACCCACTGATAAATGTCGTTCACGATATGATCGGCACGCTGGCTAAGCTGGAAATTGACCTGGGTCTCCGGCTGCGGCGGCTCGAAATCAAACGCCAGTGGATTGGACTGACCGACCCGGCCGGCGCCGGTAAAGATTTGCCGGGTCGCCAAAAAAGTGAGCAGCGTTCCAAGAATTGGTGGCGTGAATTGCGCCTCCCGCTTCATCAGGTAATTCTCATGACAACCAAACGTGGCGCCAGTGTGGTGATCGACATTGTTTTTGATAAACGAGACGCGATCCTGCGCGCCCAGGGCAATCAGTGAGGATTGCAGCAAATCGTCTCCGGCCAATTCATAGGCCACCAGATCGTGCAGGTGAAGACATTCCGGAGATGCATACTCGATGTGTCCCATATCGAGATACAGACGCCCGCCGTTGCGAAGAAAACCTCCGTTGCCCGGTGGCTCTTCGTAGTCGCGGTAATGCAAATCGATCGTGCCGGCCTCGGCATTTCGGAAAAGATGGTTTTTTACCTTCGCGGGCCAGAGCTCGGAATTAACATGCGGTTCTTCTCCACTCAAAAGGCAGCCGTATTCGGTTTCGATTCCAACGATCCGATCCATTATCCAGCGAGCATCAGCCAAGGGTTGGTGCTCCACAAGTGCTAATGCGGGTCATCCCGAGCGAAGCGAAGGGTTCATCACGAGAATGTGATCGCCAGTTACCACGTATGAATTTCGGAGTTTGTGCGACGTCCCTTGTTTCCCTCTGGATGAAAAACGGCAGAACCCCATCAATCGCTCTTGAACCACGCCCGAAAAAAGCCAAATGTTTTTCATGGCCACCGTTGCTCTCCGCAGTCCCTCTGAAAAATTGGGAGGTCTTTTTTATTTCGGCCGGATGCTGGACAAAATCCGCCTGCATGCCGACGAGCAATTACCGCAGGACTACCACGCGAACCTTGGCAGAGGATTCGACGAAAAATGTACGAGCTTTCTGCGAGTTGATTACGACCAACTAGTCCAGCGCGTGAATCGCGGCGGCACCGACGAGGAAATCCTGCAATGGTGTTTTGACAATGGGCAGCGACCCAGCGAGGACGATGTTTACGTGTGGAACGAGTTTATGCGCAAGCGCGGGTGGAACGATGAAGTCTCCGAAATATTGGAGCGCCGCAAGAAAGAAGCAGGGATGACCGACAGATCGGACATTCAGACAGCATTTCAATTCATCGATGCCGACGAAGGGCGATTGGCGCCTGGGTAGGAACGCCGCCCCGCCCTACCTTGTTTCATTTACTCGGCCAGGGTATCGATTCGTTCGGCAAGGCCGAAATCAAGTTCGGTTAATCCGCCTTTACTGTGGGTCGAGAGAAGCAGATGTACCTTATTGTAACGAATGTCTATATCGGGATGATGTTCCTCTTCCTCCGCCACTTCGGCTACCTGCGTTTACGAAATCAATCGCATCGGCGAAATCATCGAACTCAAACGTGCGTTCGATGTGCTTCTTCTCCAGTTCCCATTCCGGGATTTTTTTCATTCGCTCCTTGAGCTCGCCTTGTTTGATGAGGTCTGCCATAACGGGACAACGAGTAACACCCGAAAATCGTTTTGCAATGCCAAAACGAGCGGCATTTTTTTGGCGTATAGACCGGCCTAATTCTAAGCTGGTGGCGGCGGGCCCATCGGACACAAATTCTTAAAGATTGAGGATTTTGCGAAGAGTCTTTTCCGAATCGAAAACTTCCACAGCACACGATCGCGCTTGTTTCGACAGCCGCGGCCAATCACGCAACACTTCTTTCACCGCCTCTTCCGCCTGATCGATGTTCCGGATGAAACGAAATCCGCTTTCACGCGGAAGATATCGTGCTGCGCCGGTGTCTTCCGTGATGACCGGTCGCCCCAGTGCAAGAAACGCTGCGGCACGATCGCTTACCCAGCCGGTTTGCCAGGCTACATCAACACCCTTGATGGCGGTAAACTCCGCAAGCCCACGGGCAATGTATCGACGATACGCATTCGGAGTGCGCGCAACCCGATGGGGATCGGCAACGCGCCAGCCAAGCTTTTGCAAACGCGCCCTTTCTGGATCGTCCGGGCTAATATTCATCGCCAGCTCGAACTGCGCCTCTGGCACGCGCGCTGGCAAGCCGAGATAAGGTTCGAACATGATTCTCTTGGATAAGTCGGGGAATTCTCCCGCGACTTCTACCGCGCCGCTCCAGTACCATTGCCCAATGGTGGTGAAATTAGACAGCCTCGGGCGAGGTTGGCTTCGTAGGAGCCTGGTGTCAGCGAGCGGGTAAAATGTTCTCCAGCGGAGAGATGATTTCGGCAACTGGCAATCGTTTCCCTTTACGTTGAGACCAATTGTCCAAAATTCGTGGTGATCCGACTGACCCAGCTCCATCTTGGTCATCCAATAAAAGATTTCGCTTGGATCCAGATCGCAAAAGATCCGTCGACTAAATTGCAAAAGAAATGGCGGGTGAATCGAGTAGCTGAGATTGAGCAGCGTGTTTGGACCAGCGAGTCGATCCAGCAGTGCGCGTTTCGACATTCCGATACAACGCATCGCGTCGAGCTCATGCGTAGTCGCTGCTGGTTTCTGATACAGTAAACAATATCGACCGGCTAATCCATGCGCACGCAGTTGCCGCTGGAAGTTGTCGATCCTAGCCTGATCGGCATCCGGGTCCTCTGTCACCGGTAATAACTCCAACCAGATAGCATCGAGCTTCAACCGTCGCAGACCCAGCATCCATTGCAGAGGGACGGAAAAATTTCCGCCACCTTCCCGATATTTTGCGGCAAAGCCGCATCCCAGGAAAATCGTCACACGAGCAGAATCCTCATTCTGCTGGCGTGCTCAAGCATGAAGGCTGACAATCCTAGAAAATTCGGCCGCGTTGCACGTGCGCTCTGGGAGTGAACAGCTGGGGCGGCCTCGCCTGACCGTCGCAAAGGCCAGCGTTCGGCACCGGGATCACTGAACCCAGGAATTGCGGCTGGCTCCGCACGTTCAATTCCTGCTCCAGATCAAAGCCGAAGCCAATCAATTGTGGTTCATGCAGGAAGGTGCTGTACATCAGCATGCCGGCCGGCCGACCGTTATCTCGAATTCCTACCGGAAGCGATAAGTTCGGATAACCCGACACGGCGGGGCCAGTCGAGTTGGTCAGGTGTGGCGCTACGATTGCATCGAGATTATCGGCAGCGAGCGCGTTATCAATTCCCGAACGCGCGGTATCTCGAGCATGTGTTCGCGCGGCTATGTAATTCGGATCGTTTGGATAACCGGGGAATTGTTCCGATAATTCGAACACCTCCTGACCGTAAAAAACGAGTTCCTGCTCGCAGTGCGCATTGTTGAATGCAATCAGATCGGCCAGGGTCCGCAGGTTTGTGTGCGTAAGCGTCGCGAGATACTCCGCGATTTGCGCCCTGAATTCATACAGTAACGCGGTAAACTCATCATCGGTATAAGCGAACACGTCACCCGTATCGGTATCCACGATAGTGGCACCGAGGCTTTCCATCACGGCCAACGCATTCTCGGCGAATGCAACCGTCTCTTCATCACCAGGAATGCCGCTGCCGTAATAGCTGTAATCGAAAAAGCGAACATCGCGTCCGATCCGTGCGCCCTCGAGTGAACCGCGCTGCAGAAACTGCGTATAGTCATCGGGCAGCTGATGCCCAATCACTTCACCAAAGGGCGACTGCAACGCTCCGAGCAGTATCGCAATATCAGTAACGCTGCGTCCCATCGGACCTGCTGTGTCCTGCTCATGGGCAATTGGAATAATCCCATCTTGCGAGACGAGTCCGAGAGTCGGTTTCAACCCAACGACGTTCTCAACCGCGGACGGCCCGGTGATCGACCCGTCGGTCTCAGTGCCAACTGCTACGGAGCACAAGTTAGCGGCCGCGCCATTCGCCGAACCAGAGCTTGATCCCCACGATGTGTAGGTCAAGTCGTACGCGTTGATTGTGTCTCCGCCCCGCGCACTCCAGCCGACGGTGAGAGGATAGAAGATGAGATTGCCGCGGAAATTTGCCCATTCGCCCAGATTCGCTTTGCCAAGAATCACAGCGCCAGCTTCACGTAGTTGTTGAGTAATTAGCGCATCGGCCGGCACACGACTATGGACCAGCGCAAGCGACCCTGCAGTCGTCTCCATGTTGTCGTCCGTTGCAATGTTGTCCTTGAGCAAAACAGGAATCCCGTGGAGCGGGCCACGAACCATTCCCCTGCGACGCTCATTATCGAGGTGTTGCGCGATTGATACAGCATTGGGATTTGTCTCTATGACCGAATGAAGCAGAGGGTTCAGCGACGCGATACGTCTCAGATAACCCTTCACCAGCTCCTTGCTACTCAGCTGGCCGGAAGCCATGGCGGCTTGTAGCTCGGGAATGCTCTTTTCGAGAAAATCGAAATCAGCTGCAGACAGATTGTGAAAGAAGTGAAGTGAGGCCTCCGCCTAGCAGCGCTGCGCTAGTGGCGGCAGTCGTGCCGATAAATTTTCGGCGCGTGATAGTGTGGTCGTGGTCAAGACGATTCGGGTTTTGCTGATTCATAATCATTCTCCGGTTGCGCTGTTTCGCGAGTAAACAGACGTAGGTTTGATTGTTTGGTGATGCGCGGACGGAAGACTCCGGTCGGTCGATTCCTGCCCGCAATGCTTCGCATAGCGATGCAGGCAGCGGATCGTAGGGTGGATGATTTCGCGCGATCAACGCCATAACCCTGCGTCAGCAGATCGTTTCTGACCTTGCAAGCGGCCGGAAAAATTTTTCAGTTTTGTTGCACTATTTGACCGCCGCTCTCTTCCTTCGCAAATTACCTGCTCTTCTCGGCGCCCGTAGCTCAACTGGATAGAGCATCTGACTACGGAGCGGTACTGCTACGATGGTCCAACGACGGGTGCTACGCCGTTTGCTACGGCTCAAGGTTTCCAAAACGTTCCATCGAAATAATCGCATGAGTAACTGCTCCGGACGCCGAAAAGTACAGGGGCGCTCGAGATTACCGCGGATTGCTACTCCGTGGGGACCAAATTCAACGCGGATCAGCATCCTACAAAAGGCTGCAGGCTATTACAATTTCTAACAGCGGAGTCCACATCCAGTCGCGGACTTCCGGCATGTCCTCGAAATGCTCTCGCGTGCAACCGTGATGCTTGGCTTGCATTTCTGTGCAGCACTGAATCAGCTAACTTACGCCGGCGATTTGGTCCCCAGCACAACACGCACCTGGTGAGACAGCGCGTCGTCACGCAACGTCACGATTTTGTCGGCCACCGCGACTCCATCCAATTCCAAGAGTGTAACATTTCGGGAACAGCGCTCTGGATTCTCGACTGTTATGCGATAAATAGTGTTCTGAAAACGGTATCGCAAACGGAAGCCAGCCCAATCTTTCGGTATGACCGGGTTGATGGTAAACGAGTTGCCACGGCGTTGAAATCCCAGAATTTCTTCGAGCCAGACGCGATAGGTCCAAGCCGCCGCGCCAGTGTACCAAGTCCAGCCACCGCGTCCGACATGGCCGGCTAACGAGTAAACGTCGCCCGGCATGACATAAGGCTCGACCTTGTAACATTCGCAATGCTTTTCATCGCGGGCGTGCTCAACGGGATTCAGCATCCGTAAAAGTCGAACGGCTTTGTCGCCATTACCCTGACGGGCAAAAGCCATCGCAACCCAGGTGGCGGCATGCGTGTATTGGCCGCCGTTTTCCCGCACGCCAGGCGGGTAAGCCTTTATGTAGCCGACGTCGGCAGTGGTTTTGTCGAAAGGCGGAGTGAAAAGCAAGATCAGGTCGTCGGCCTCACGCACGAGGTTTTCTTCCAGCGATCGCAGCGCGATCTCCACACGGTTCGACTCACCAACACCGGAAATAGCAGCCCAGGTTTGCGGGAGCGAATCGATGCGGCCCTCGGCATTTTTCCTCGACCCGAAAGGTGTACCATTGTCAAAGTATCCACGGCGGTACCACTCTCCGTCCCAAGCTCGAGCGTTGACAGTCCGCGCGAGTAGGGCGACGCGGGCACGACACGCTTTTGCTTCATCGTGGAGTTCGCGCAGCGCGAGCAACTCCATGAAATCATTGAGCACACAAATTTCAAACCACGCGAGCCACACGCTTTCGCCCTTTCCGCCGAGTCCAACGCGGTTGAGGCCATCGTTCCAATCGCCTCCTCCGATCAGCGGCAACCCATGCGGACCTGCGGTGGCGGAGCGTGCGATGGCGCGCCTGCAATGTTCGAGCAGTGTACCCTCCGTATGGGAAACGATTGGAATCGAGAGGCTTTCCGTCTGTTGGGCCTCGAGTGGTTTTGCTTCGAGAAACGGAACTATTTGATCGAGGATCGCGGCGTCGCCAGTCGTGCCGACGTAATGCGCGGTGACGAACGGAAGCCACAGAAGATCGTCACTGATCCGCGTGCGGACGCCAGCGCCTGAGTCGGGGTGCCACCAGTGCTGGACATCGCCTTCCACAAATTGTCGCGCCGCAGCGCGCAGAATATGCTCACGCGCAATTTCGGGCGCGGCGTGCACAAGGGCCATCACGTCCTGCAACTGGTCGCGGAATCCGTAAGCCCCGCTCGATTGATACAGGGCTGAGCGGCCCCAGACGCGGCAGCTGAGCGTCTGGTAAAGTAGCCAGCGGTTGAGCAGAAAATTCGTGGAAAGCTCCGGCGTTTCCACTTCAATCGTGCTCAGGAGTCGGTCCCACCAACGCTGGGTTTCCTGAAAGGCACCTTCGACGTTGGCGGGATCGCGAAATCGTTTCACGAGGGCACGAGCTTTTTCTTCGTCATCCGCTTGCCCGAGGAGAAAAGTTATTTCCGCGGTTTGTCCCGGGTCGATCTCGACAATGACCTGCAAGGCGGCGCAAGGATCCAAACCGGCGCCAAGGCCCCCGTCAATCGCTCGTGCTCTATGACTGCAGGGTCGCGCAGCGAACGGTTTCGTCCGATGAACGCAGTGCGATCACCGGTGAATGCGGCGGGCGCCGGCGTGGAAGTGGCAACGGCGATTCGTTCGCAAAGCTCCGGCTCGTAGGAGTTGCGGGCAAACAGGCTCTGGCTTTGCAGATCCCATTTTGTGACTATGTGCATCCCGCTTTCCTCGTAATCGGATCCAAGGACAAGCGTGGCATAAGAGGTGACCGTTAATTTCCGCGGAACCGACGAGCTATTGCGAAGGCGTAGCCGCTGAAGGCGCACCGGCAGGCCGCCGGCGCCGTCGACCGGCACGAACGTGACCAGTATTTGTTCGATCGCATGGCTGTTGTGTTCGAAGATTGTGTAACCCTGCCCATGCCGTGCGCGATAGGCATCCTTCTCCCGGATCGGGTGCGGCGTGGGCGACCAAACAACACCGAGATCATCATCGCGAATGTAAATCGCGGTCCCGGGCGGATCGGAAATCGGGTCGTTAAACCAGGGCGTGAGGCGATCGTTCTGGCTATTACTGCCCCAGACAAAATCGGCGCCCGACTCAGAAACGAGCGCGCCAAACTTCGAATTGGCCATGATGTTGACCCACGGAAGCGGCGTTTGCTGATCGGGTGCCAGATAGATGACGAATTCCTTTCCATCCTCGGTAAAGCCGCCCAGGCCATTAAAGTATTTCAGCTCCATGAACGGCAATGGCGCAGAGGGCTCTTCCAGGAACTGCCGACTGGGCGATAGCAGCTGCGGTTTCGCAATAACAGGTGTGGTTGCGGCAAGTTGTTGGCGTAGCGTGCCGCGGGATGCGACCACGACTATTCGCGCGGCGGCCTGAAGTGTGATCAGTTCTTCCTTCGAAATCTTAGTCGCCGAGCGGAGATAAACCCCGCCGGGCTGATCCGCGCCGGTCAAGTGCGCCTGCGCTTCAATGATTCTGCGCAGATCGGCGGCCAATGGTTCTTCGTAGCTGGGCGCTTCCTCGCTTACCAGCACCAGATCGGCCCTTAATCCGCGCAGATGCCAAAACGTGTGCGCAGTTAAAACTTCGCGCACCACTTCAATGTCGCGGATGTGACCGATCATAACGACGACAATCGGCAGGTCGCCGGAAATGCCCTGCCGCCAAAGCGCGCGCTGACCTTCCGCGCGCCGCCCGAGACGCGCCGGTGGCGGTCGCAATTGAGCCTGCGGAAAGACGACGTGGGCTGCTAGTTGCCGGAAAGTCTGAACGTCTCCCGGGCGGATATGGAGCCGGCGCATTTCAAGTTGAGAATGGGTCCACGCTGTCTCGAAGGCGCGCGCGCACGTGTGAAACTCACCGTAGCGCTCGGCCAGCGCGATAACGGCTTCGCGCGACTCTGCGACCACCGTGATGAGCGCAAATTGAAATCGTTGGTTAGGCAAAATCATCATTTGCCGGCGCTGGCTGAAGATCGGATCGAGCACAGCGCCAACCTGGTTCGTTAGGCTGCGGCTGAGGCCAACGGGATTTTCCAGCGTCCGGCCTCGGCCAACGAATTGGGCGCGGTCAGTTTCAAACTCAATCGTGTCGCCGAAATAAGGAGAATCAGAGACCATCAAGTGAGCAACCCAGATCGGCTGTTCTTCGGGACCGCGGAGACGACGATGGGCTAGGAGAGCTTTGCAGTGCGGAAGCCATTCGGTTTCGATGAAAAGCTTGCTGAAAGCGGGATGTGCGCGATCGGCCCGGTGTGGCGCAAGAGCGAGCTCGAGGTAGGTGGTTAGCTCCAGTCGACACAATTTGCGCGAGGTGTTAACTAAAGTCACGCGTCGGACTTCGGCGTTGTCTTCTGCGGAGACCACGATTTCTGTAAACGTCTCGCACGGCCCGCTTCTGCGCCGGAACTCCGCTTTATCCGGCGTGAAACTCCAAGTGTAACGACGCTCCGGACCTCGCACCGGTTGATGAGTATTGCTCCAGATCGTGCCGCTTTCCAAGTCCCGGATATAACAGATAACGCCCGGCACATCACAGGTCGTGTCGGCGCGCCAGCGCGTGACGTCCAGATCCAACCAGCGCAAGTAGCCGCCGCCGGAATTGGTCACCATGACAGAGCAGGCTCCGTTGGAGAGAAGCTGAACACGCGGTGAACCGATGTCCGGCGTTTGTGTTACGACCACGCTCTCCTCGATGGAAATCGCCCGAGGCATGGGTCGCTCTTCGTGCACCTCAGCTGTGGTCGGCAAAATTTGTTCTGGGATATGCTCGTGCAAGATCGGCTCGGTAGCACGAATGCGTGGATCGGAATGAAAACGCCTGCGCATCGTATTCTCATGTAAAGCGTTGTCATAGGCTAGGAGCGACATCCCTTGATGGTGCACCATGTAACAATGAATGATGATTCCGGCCGAGGCGCGGGGTTCGGTCCGTCGTGAATAGTCGATCGCCTCGTAGTAACCGTAGTCGCCGAGCAACGTGGGGTTGCCTAACGTGGCTAGCCGCCGCAAATTTTTCATGGCGACGGCGGGTTGCACGCCGAGAGCAAGCGCTGTCGCATAAGGAGCGATGACCAGGTCCTGTTCCTGTTCGCGCCGCAGCGCCAGCGCCGGTACGCCGAACGCACGGTATTGATAGACGTTATGCCGGTCGAGTGCGCTGAAGGCGGATTCCGAAATGCCCCACGGCACGCTGCTTTGCCGGGCATAGGCGATCTGGCAGTGCACGGCGTCATGACACGCGCGATCGAGCAGCGAATTCTCGTGTGTCTGAGTGAACAGGAGCGGCATTAAGTATTCGAACATCGTGCCACTCAGGAGAGGAGGGGCAGCCGACCGTAGGAAGAGCCGAACGGCCGGGTCAAAGCCCACCAATGTTCCACCGACACTTCCCCGCGCGCGATGGCCAGGAAACTCGTTAGGCGCGCCTCGCTCGCAAGCAAATCGTAGAAGGAATTATCGAGGCGCCGTTGCGCCACTTGATACCCGATCGCGAAAATCCGCCGTTCCTCATCATAAAGAAATCGCAATCCCATGCCGCTCTCGAGTTGCTGGCTCTGAGCGATTAGTTCTTCTAGTTTTGCGAGCTGCTCGGAGGCAGCTTGGCGGGAGCGCTCCACCTCAGTCACGAGAAGGTTGAACCACTCGCGCACGGGTGACGGCAGTTCCAGTCCTTCTCGTTCCCCGTGAAATGCGAGTAGCGGCACGAGCCCAGCGATTCCCTCGGTGGCAATATTTCGCAGCGAAAAGATACCGCCAAGCGCTTCGCGCCGCAATTCGTGCGCTGTTTCGCCTAACGACATCAATTGCGACGGAGAGGCCATCAGTATTTCCACCGGCCGAAAATATTTGTCGATGACCGCATTCCAACCCGCGACCTGCTTTGCGGCTTGTTGTGCCCAGTACGCGCGCGGATCGATTTTATGCTCGTCAGAGAAGAGCAGTAGATCCTGCCCGAGCGATTGAGCCGCGCGCAGACGTAGGATGAGTTCCTCCAGGTTGACTGGCTGGCTGCTAGTCAGCTCCGCCAAGCGCGAAAACGCCGGAGGATCATCCGCGTTTTTTATTGTAGCGCCGATTTGTCGCATGACCCCGAGCGTATCAGCAATTCCACGCAAGGCTGCCGCGTCCAGAAGAGGGCGCGTGGCCAGTTCATTGCAGCTGATCTCGAAAGTCCAAAGGCTCCCGAGCAAATTGCCGCTATCTACTGTCGAGACGTAGCGAGGTTGCAACGGTTCGAGTGTGTTCAGGTCATACCAATTAAAAAGATGGCCCTCAAAACGCTCGAGGCGACTCACCGTTTCGAGTGTGCCCAGGTTGCGCGCCACCAACTCGTCGATCGTGATATAACCAAAGTCGTTGGCCGCCACGGTCGCCAGCATCGAAAGCCCGATGTTCGTCGGCGAAGTGCGCATAAAGATTTCCCGCATTGGCGTTTCCTGAACGTTGTCTGGCGGCAGCCAGGAGGTTTGTGGCCCGACAAAATCATCAAAATATCGCCAGGTTCGTCGCGCGGTGGTGCGCAGGAACCGTCGATCGTCTGCTGTTAAAATTCCGCCCCGCCAGCTCTTCGCCGGACGGTTGATCACGATTACTGCCACCGGAAAGAGAGCCCACAAAAGGAGGAAGGGCGCAGCGGCGACGATCACGGATGTTCCCTGCCAAGCTGCGCCGACGAAAAGAAGCACGCATGCAGCCGGGATCCAAAGCCGCGCGAGAACGAACTGTCGCTGCTGATTTTTTGCGCGTCGGTGTACGTCTTGTGCCGTCTCCCACTCCAGTAGCAACCGGTGCGAGGTGATTCGTCGGTAGGCGACTCGAGTGATGGCATCGAGCGCCATGCCCGCATGATCCGGTAGAAAAATAACCGCGAATACCGAGCGGAGCAGGCGGTCGCGGGGTTCACGCCAGAATCTCGTCCCCGGGGGAGGCGGACGGAAAAGAAGGGAAATGAGAGAATTCAGGACTGGCCACAACATCAGTCCGGCAATAATCCCGCTCCACAAAACCGGCGCGGACGTGAGAATCCAGCCCGCTAGGAGGAGCCCGACGGTCGCGGGTGGAACCAGACTGCGGCGCAAGTTGTCAAAGATCTTCCACCGGGCGAAGGCGGAAAGCGGGTTGGGTTCGACCCTGCCGCCCCCCACAGGAACCCGCGGCTTCAGCCAATCAATGATTTGCCAGTCGCCACGAATCCAGCGGTGCTGCCGATTCCACCACGCGATGTAACTACTTGGAAAGACGTCGAGCAGTTCGATGTCTGTCGCGAGGCCGACGCGCACATAGCTGCCTTCCAGCAGATCATGGCTCAGCAAGTGCGCCGTTGGAAATCGTTGGGACAAGAGGCGATGAAACGTCTGCAATTCGTAAATGCCTTTGCCGTGATAACTGCCTTCGCCAACCAGATCCTGATAGATGTCGGAGACGGCATGGGTATATGGATCGATCCCACGTGGATCGGCAAAGATGCGTGAGAACCATGTCGCCATGGCGCTCGGCAGCGTGGCGCTGACGCTCGGTTGAATGATCGTGTAACCTCGAACCACCCGGCGGTCATCCGGCGAAAGCCGCGCCTGATTCAGCGGATGCGCCAAGGTTTCGATCATTCTCCGGCGGCGCCGCGGAGCAGTTGTGTATCGGCGTCCAGCGTGATGACAAATCGAACGCCCTCGAGTCGAGTACAGATCGCCCGCGCAGAGAAAATCCTTTCAACTCGGGCGCGGATTCGCCTGTGAGGAATCGGTTGAGTTGCTCCAGCTTGCCACGCTTGCGCTCCCAGCCGATCCAGCGTTGCTCGCTCTCGCTCCACGAGCGCCCGCGATGAAAGAGAAAAAAGCGGCCTGCGCCGTAGCGGCGATTCAGTTCCTCGATCCCGCGGGCGACGATGTCGATATACTCCGTGTCCTCGGGCATATCCTGCCGCGGTGCATCGGCAAAATCGCTCAGGAGACCGAATCGCAAATTTGCATCGGTATTGCCAAGGTAGCGAATCTCGAGTCGGTTGAGCTCGCTTTGGATTGCGTCAGCAGTCGTGAGTAACGTTGGAACCACCACTAGCGTGCGGCAGTCATCGGGAATGCCTTCCTTTTTGAACGACATCTTCGGCAAAACCTGTGGAGGCAGAAGCGACGTCACGAAATAATTCACGGCCAGCACCGCCAGATCACTCGCGGGCAAGAGAAGCAAAAGGCCGATCAACCCGAGTGTCACTCCGGGGGCCGATCCGGCAATGAAAACGAGGGGAGCTGCTACGATCGCGACTACGAATACGAGAACGACTTCCGAAATACGCCCCCGCCGCGTGCGACCGAAGCCATCGGCGCCACCGTTCCGCCATCGGCGCGCGAGCGCCGGTTACCCGCTCGAGTGCCAGCCGCCCCGCGTCGATCAAATAATAGCCGACGTGTCGCGCGACTTTGTCATTGGCAGCCTTCGCCAACGCCAGCGCTTGGTCGATGATTTCCTGTTCTGAATGCTTTGACCATCGGGCGATTTCCTCCACTGCGGTCCGGCAACGATCGCCCGTTTCAAAATCCTGGCGGGCGTAAACTCCCGCCGGGATCGGCGCCTAATTCGCTTTCCGCCCAGCTGACCGACTCGAAAAATTCGGGCCACGCGATTTGCGCAATGAGGCGGCAACTATTGATCACATCGGCGAGCGCAGTCTGCTGCACGGCCTGGCGCCGATGTTCCTGCTGCATGACTTCGAGGAAAGGCGCGCGTAGAGAGCGTTCTAGCCACCCACTCACCAGCGGGAGAGCCGCCTCTTCGTCGTAAAGATGCGCCATCAGTTCGCTCGCAAAATGCGCGGTAGGCTCAGGATGACGTTCCACCAGTTCTTCCATCATCCTGAGCAACCGCGAAGAGCTGTGGCGCGCGGCAGTGATGAGCCGATTGGCCCAAAAATCCGCCTCTTCGCTCTCCCTTTGCTGTTGCTCGACCTGGATCGCGAGCGCACGCAAGCATTCGAGTAACTGCAAACGCAACATCAGCGGCAGAGCCCAGAGTTCTCCGATATCCAGCGGCGTGATCGCCTGAAAAACGACCAGAAATTTCCGGATGATGTCCGGCTCCAATGCACCGCCGCTCTCCGATACTATTTTCGAGGAAACATGGTAAACACGCGGCAGCCCTGCGTGCGGACCACTGGCGATGAGAGGCAACTTTCCATAATATTCTTGTGGCAGACTCCGCCGCAGATCAGTCACCTGCTCCCGAATCAAATAAGCATTATCGAGCAGCCACTCCGCCGAAAGGGTGAAGGTCTGGTGCATTTCGGCCGACATCGTGAGACTCGCGTTCGCCCATTCCAGCGCGGCCTCTACTTCTCGCAATCGGCGCAGGAAGGATCGCCCGCGTGGCTGCGCTTCACGGCTGACCGCGAGCGAGCGCGCGAGTTGCGTGGCATTTTCCGAGAGACGCTGACTCGAAGGTCGTTCATCCCAGAGCGGTTGCGTGCTCGATTCGACAGAAAAAGGGGACGGCGAATGAAAAGCGAACGTCACAGGCGCCTCGGCTTCCACGTCCCGGAAAATCACTAGCACGCGCGCCGTTTCGCTGGCCTCCACCTCGGCCATCACAGCCGTTTCGCCCGGCAGTATCGTGCTCGCGCACCGGGCTAGCCAAACCTCATCAACATGCTGCCGAAGCAACCGGACGAGAATCCATCCGCTGAGAGCGCCCGCCAACGCGAACGCTGCCAGCAACAGCGCCAACACGCCCGGCCGGTAATCTGCCAAAATTCCGCGCTGCCAAAAGATGAATGCCCCGATGCCCAAACCGACAACCGAGGCGGCGGCCGCTCCGCCAATCGCCGAGACGCCACATTCCTCGACGCGCGACCGGCGTCCGGCCGAAGCGTGGATTGCTGCCGCGCGACCAAACCGCGCCCGATGGAGATTCTTCAACACCGCCCGACCGGTCTCCGGATTTTGGAAAATGCCGACCACCAAAACGTCGTGATCGCGCTTCTTCCGCCAAAGTCTCATAGCCAACGTTACAGGATATATCGACTTCGGAATATCGACGCAATCGTCCAACTCAGGCGACGTCCATCGTGAAAAACGCGTTTTCCGCTCGTAAATCTATTTTTTGAAACGAAACGAACGTTTTGAAATCGATGATTTCAGAATCCTAAGTCCCGCGCGCCTGCCGATTTCGCCACCCTGGCGCAGGGATGTGTTCAGAGTAGCGGCCAGCGCACCGACGGCGATCTTGGATTGACCATTTTAGGGGAAAGTGCGACGTCTGCACTTTAGGGCCACTGACGGCCTTTTTCGTCGAATGAGTTCGAATTGCTTTCCTGGGCGAGCAGTCCCAGCGAATTTATCGACAAAGGCAACTGCGCGGCAACCGTTGGCCTTTTATCACGTAGCCACGAATTGACAGTCCGGAAATCTTTGTTCGATGTAATACGCGAAATCGGTCAATTGATTTCGTGTCAGGTGTTACGACCGAGACTTTCGTCGCACAACGAAAGCTTCTCCACCTGCCCTGCAGTCCTTACAACCGGTCAAAACTTTGCTGGCCTAATGGCCTCACGTTGGCTTCAGCAGCAGCGTCCTAAACCACAATAGCGCATAAACTTTCCGACCGAGACTTTGCCTAACATCATTGTATCGATCCCGGATCTGTTCTGCTCTCAATCCGTACTGACGATCTCGGAATGAATCCGCCACGGGGGGGTCTGCGGAGTGGCCTTTAGGCCGGAGTGCAAATCCAATTTGTCTTGTAGAAAATTTTTGGCTAATGCGGTGATCGCAACGCTTTGTATTTGATTTAAAAAAAGAAATGGTGGGGGTTCATATTAGCACCCGTTTCTTTTAGAAAAGATTTTATCCGACCGGTTGTATTCAGTAAGGGATGTATTTCTAGCGTTTCTATTAAAGTGGCGCCTCAGTGGCGCTTTCGGTGGCACCCGAACCGGCGAGCTTGCGGCGCGCTGCCTGAATCCTTTTTGTTAAGTTCGCATCCGCACAAATTCGCGCTTGTCTAGCGAGAGACGGTTGAATTTTTACCGTGAAAATTCGGTCAGCGAGCGCTTTATTGCTCAAGCGGTTGGAATAAAAGGTCTGACGGCGACCGAACGTACTCCGAGCAAAAAAATGTCGGCAGTGCAAGCGTTCGATGATTGACCGGACCTGGCGCTGTGTCAGAAACGGGTTACGTCGGCGGTTCATTTCTGCCCTGAAGACGCGATCAGATTTACATCCATGCGCGCGTACCAAATCTCCTGCTGCAAAATTCGTACCGGACCTCGCGCGGCTCCAATCTTGCTATATATCGCGGCCAACACCGTTAATTCTGGATAAGACATCCCTTTGTGATCTCGGACTTCAAAAAGCCAGTCCGTGCGGATTCTTACTCGAGCGTCTGTGCCATGTCTTTTCTCAAACTCTTTTATGAAGTGTGAGACTCGAGCGTGATCGGCAAGTATGCCCTTTACATTTCGGCCGCAAGGATCGAGGTACTCGCAACCCGCCACTGCCTGCAGCTGCTCATCTTTCTCAAGATCGACGCTGCCCGAGCAAACGCTTGGACTCGGCAAAAGGGATCTTCGAGCTCCCCGCTCACTCTCACTGAACTTTTGCCACCGCTGTTTGCCCACCTCAACACATGCGAATGAAATGATGCAATTCAATCCCTTCTGGCCTTCTTGCGCGAAGCTTAAGGCGCATAATGGAAAGTGGAAAAAGCGCTTGTTCATGATCGTCAGGGGTCTGCAGCCCGTAACGCCGGCACGAAGTCATCCATGCCGATCGCTGGAACATCCTCTAGCAAATAGGCGTACCATTGCTGGGTCGTCTCCACACTCGCATGGCGCAAAAAGTCGCGAACTTTGAGAATATCGCGCGTGGCGTTATAGACGAGACTGCCTGCATAGCGGCGGAGCTCATAACTCGTCTTGGATCGATTCTTGATCCATTGGCCGACCCAAGCGGAGTGCCTGCGGTCAACAGCATCTTTGCGCTCTGTTGCCGTTCGACCCGGAATAATGTAGTCGTCGGTCGACAGATTGCGGAATCGCATCAGCTCTTTGAGGACGCTGGGCGCAATCGGAACCCAGCCCTCGCTACCTTTCGGATAAAAGTTTTCCGCTGGGCGTTCGATTATTCCGATTCGGCCATTCTCAATCCAACTCCAACGAGCGTTTCGTATTTCAACGTTCCGTAAGCCGAGGCGCGAGAACATCAAGAACGCCACGTAAACCGCGGGATCACTCTCTGCCAACTTTGGTGCTGCGGCATTTATCGCTGCTATGACCCCGACATCAAGTGCACGGGGCTTTGTGCGTTTTGGCATCTCTACTTTTTCATTTCGGAAACCGCTTAGGTCCGGCAAAGTCAGATCATCGTAAAAACGCATTTTTCGTGGTGCGACGATGGATCTCGCTTGAACCACGTAACTGCGAATTGATGCGCGCGTTCGGCGTCGCTCCGGCTCGTTCTTCACAGCAGCCATCCTGAGCGCTCAAATTGCCGGATCAGCTCGCCTGTAAGAACAGAAGAATTCTGTGCATCTGGATCGCTACCCGGGATGCACAGTGCGGACGAGCAGCCTCGAAGCGCGCTCATATTATTGCGGACGGTAGCGGGGCGATCCTCGGCACTAGCTCGGTATCGCTCGAGGATCTTGCCGATCGTTGCATAGCCAGATCTACTCTTTAGCCTTTCGGCAGTTTCCCATTGTCCATTCAAAATCGGTTCTATAATCCTCTTTGCTCGTTCCTTTGCAGCCGCGATTACAGTGGTTCGCAAAGAACGGTGAACTACGCGGGCACGCCCTCCACAGTTTGACGGCGCCTCAAAGCTAATATAATAAGGCCCACCCGGGCGCCGCGGCGGCGAAAGATAAAATTTCCGCCCATGCACAACAACCAACAATCGATGATCTTTCACTGCCAATAAGCTACCACATGCCCGAAATTTTATGCAACGGATTTTGCTACGGAATCTGTTGTCTTCACGAATTCGACACGATTTGTGGATATCATAGCCCTATTTCATAGGTAAAAATGAGTTTGGCGCCCGTAGCTCAACTGGATAGAGCATCTGACTACGGATCAGAAGGTTAGTGGTTCGAATCCTCTCGGGCGCGCGTTTCCCCGCTTACTAGTGCTGTTGCTCGCTAATGAAATCCCTCACTGAAAATACGGCCGGATTTTGGCATATTTCTTGTCGCCGATTCCGTTAACCTTTTTTAAGTCATCAGCGCTACGAAACGGCCGGGCGGCAACAATTCGAGCAGCCATGACCGGTCCGACACCGGGAATCATCCTCAATTCTTTTTCCGTCGCGGTGTTGATGTCGATCCTTCCGAGCTCAATGACTTCCTTTGCATGCGACTTTTTAGCCTCAGCGGAGACGTTAGTTACGGCCGAAGAGCTCAATGGAGGCGGCGCAGAAATTCGGCGAAATGTATGAGGGAACGCACGGGCTGGAGCGTTCTTTTCGGCTACAAAGACACTAAAAGACACCGGTCTTTGAGCATATGCATTTAGTCGGCCGGTATTCACGCCCCAACCTCCTATTTTTTCCTGTCTCGCTTCGTCTTCGAATTGTTGAAGTTTTTCTACTTCCAGTCGCGAAGTTCTTAGTCCCGGCGGCACAGCTTTAAATCCGTAGTTCCGCCCAAGCCCATTACGAACCAACTGCTCGCCAAGGTCGCCGTCTTTGGTCTGCACAAACGCGTAAAAGCGCTCCATCCTGCTGCGGCCCATCGCGTCGGTCATATGGGTAAATACTGTGAACGGTTGAGAAAGTTTCTCGCGCGTGAAAGCCTTTGCCGTTTCGCCTACTTCGATTGCCTGCGGCACAGTGATCCCAAAATATTTCGCTTGCTCGATCAAACGGGCGGGGGCTAACGCATCGGTTTCCGGCGCGTCGACCAGATAAAGGCGAAAGAGGTATTCCTTGTCACCAGCGCTGGCGTGAAAGCTATCGCCGTCATTCGCCGGGTTCATAATGAGTCGGCAATTCTCAAGAACGACCCATTCCCTCATTCCGTCGCGTGCTCCGAGATCGACCGTCGCGGTCAAAAGAATGGCGGCGGTAACAAGCGCGACCTTGCGGCCCAGGTGCCCACCGCTGGCGATCCTGAACGCGTTACTGGAAAACTTGCGTAACATGACAATTACGATATTTGCAGCCTCGCTAAATGCGCGGCGTAAGTGGCAATAATCCCGCCCAAGACGCCACCAGCAATGACGTCGCTAACAAAATGATAGTTCATCGCGACAAGACTCACGAGCATTGGAGCGCAGAGAACGATGGCTGTGACTTGTACGGCTCGACTGTGGGGCATCGCAATTACCCAGACCGTGGCGAACCCCAGGATTCTGCAAGCGTGGCCGGACGGAAAACTGCCGATGTCATCGCCGCGCTGAAACGGATGGAAACCGTACGCACCTGTGCCGATGAGCGACGGATTGTCATGGGTCCAAGTGTCCGGCCAATAGCGACCGCAAACATCCCCCAAGGAGATGCGAAAATCATCAGCGACGATTAAGCTGAGACAGGCGACGAGCAGCACCTTCTGCCAATGCATAAATGGTCCCCACGCCCGTCGAATCACTAAGATCGTTAAAACCAGAGCCGACCAATTCTGAAGTTCTGGCGGCGGATAGGTGAGCCATCGAAACGCCTGAATCGTGTTAATGTGGTGGCGATAGACAAAGAACGCCACGGGTCGATCCACCCACAAGTAACAAATCACCACAGCGACGATGCACAATACCGTTATGATTGTCGTGCGGTGCAGCAATCTGCGATACTCGGGTTCGGGCATTGTCACGCCGCCGGCATCTCGAATTGGCTCATGAGCTTGAATGTCTCGTAGCGCTTCGCAATTTCTTCGATCGAAAGAGTGCGCATACGCTCCAGACTGAACGCTTCCACGCAAAAACTCGCCAGCACGCTGCCGTAAATCATCGCTCGGCGCAGATCATTAAAGTGCACTTTTTTCACCGTGCCTGCGAGATAGCCGGCCATCCCGCCGGCAAATGTGTCCCCTGCCCCGGTCGGATCGTGAATGTCTTCAAGTGGATAGGCACCGCAGTTGAAAAATTGGTCGTCTTCGCCAAAAAGCAGCGCGCCGTGCTCGCCTTTTTTTATCGCAACGTAATCCGGACCCATTGTTCGAATGTTGCGGCCCGCCTTGATAAGGCTTGTTTCCTTGGTGATTTCGCGCGCTTCGCTGTCGTTTAAGATGAGCAGATTCACACGTCGAAGAAGGGCATCGAGGTCTGTTCTTGCTGTCTGGATCCAGAGATCCATCGTATCAGCCACAACGAAACGAGGCCGGTTCATCTGGTCGAGCACATGCGTTTGCAACGAGGGAGCGATATTTGCCAGCAAGACGAAATCGGTTTCACGATACGACTCCGGCAACACTGGTTTGAAATCTTCAAACACGTTTAGCGCAATTGAACGCGTCTCGCGCATATTTAGATCCCACGAATACTCACCCGACCAGCGGAATGTTTTTCCATTCGCCCGCTGCACGCCTTCGCTGTCGATCTTGCGCGATTTCCAAAACTCAAATTCAGATTCTGGGAAATCGTTACCTACAATTCCGACCAGTCGAACCGGTGAAAAGAAACTTGCGCCCAGCGCAGCATAGGAAGCCGATCCGCCTAACACATCGGAATGTTCCTCTACCGGGGTCTTGACTGTGTCAATTGCAATGGAGCCGACAACGAGAACGGACATGATCAGAGTTAAATAGTTAAAGGGTTACAAAGTTGAAAGCAGTCGTCGGTAATTAGTGATCTTGTTAGGCCAGCATATCGGTGGCGCAGCGCGCGTAATCAACAATGCTGTGCGCCTTGAGCAAGGCCGAAACCATGACAACGCGCTTCGCCCCGGCATCGATCACCTCTTGAAGATTGTCGATGTTGATTCCGCCTATACAGAAAATTGGGATGCTCACATCCAGATGAATTCGCCTGATGTTGCCTAATCCAATTGCTTTGTAATCCGGTTTGGTTGGCGTGGCGAAGATCGGTCCAAATCCGATGTAATCAGCGCCTTCGCCCTGCGCTGCATGTGCCTGGTCCATGCTGTGTGTCGATTTACCGACAATCAAATCTCTTCCAGCCTTTTGGCGCGCAACAGGAATTGAATCGTCGTCCTGCCCAACGTGGACACCTTCCACGGGCACTCGCGCCGCGATCTCGGCATGATCGTTCACAATCAGGGGTGTGTTGGATCGGACAGTGATCTCATGAATCTCGGATGCGAGATTCATCAGCTCTTCGATTGATTTCCCTTTGCCGCGAAGCTGAATGAGGTCCACACCACCGCTCACCATTTCTTCGGCGATACGATTGCAATCCCGCAGTCGCGGGATGTAACCCAGATCAATGATACCGTAAAGGCGGCATTCGCGTAGCGCTCTCATCGTCGCGGCGCAACTTTGTAAGTGCGCATTTCGGTCACCGCAAATTACAAAGCCCGCTTCTCGCGACTGGATGCGTCTTAGCGCGACGCAGTCGTGCGAGGCTCTCCCGCAGAATATCGGATCGAATCGTCGCCAGTGGTAATCATTTCGCCAAACGGTGGCGCCGGTTTAGCCGGAAAGAGTGGTCGCAAGACCGCAAATGTTTGCGATACAAACGCAATGGAGACGACGAATGAACAGTGCTGCACACTTCATGTCCGCCGCTCTTAGCAGGATCAAGGGGCATCGCAAGCAAAATTTTTTCGCGATCACGGTAATTAAGAGCAAGCCCGCGCGACTCGCGATTCGTTGAAACGTTACGTCGGTCGAATGGATCTTTTTAACTTTTTAGCTTTTTCACCAGTCGAGCTGCGACGCAGATTCTAGTTTGCGATCTCCGGTTTCAGACTAATTTTCCACGCCGATGCCACAGTTTGCATACCGTGCCCGCGACGCGCAGGGAAGCTTGATTGAGGGCGTGCTCGATTGCCCGGATCGAGCGGTCGCCATTCGACAAATTGAATTGCAGAAATGTATCCCGGTCCGGATCGACCTCGTTGGGCCGGAGGCCAAAACGGCGCAACGAGATGTCGCCGCGCCCGCCGCTCCCACGCAAAATTTAAAAATTCCGCACGGTCAGTTGCTCGTTTTTACCGAGCAGCTTGCCCACTTGCTGCAAGCAGGAATGACGCTCGACGAGGGGTTATCAGTATTGGAGAAACGTTTGAAGCAGCCGCGCGTCCAGCAAATGACGCACACGCTGCATCAGGCGCTGGTCGATGGCCGCAGTTTTTCACAAGCATTAAGTGAGCTGCCGCGGATTTTCCCGCCGCTTTATGTAAACCTGGTGGCTGCCGGCGAGGCGAGTGGGGCGCTGCCTCAGATTCTGCTCCGTGTAGTCAAGAGTTTGATGCAAGCCAAAGAGCTGCGAGACCGCGTACAGCAGGCGTTAATTTATCCTGCATTTCTGGCGCTGGCTGGCGCAGTTCTTGTTACGATTTTTATCACGTTCATGGTGCCACAGTTAACCGGATTCATGGCGCAAACTGGCGGCGCGCTTCCATTGCCCACGCGGATTCTGCTGCAGATTAATCACTTGATTACGGGATACTGGTGGGTTGGCGTGCTGGCGGTGATTAGCGGAGTGGTCGGTTTCCGCGCACTGGTCCGTAGCGATGAAGGGCGCATAGGTTGGGATCGTTTCCAGTTGATGATTCCTGGATACGGGCGTGTTATTCGACATCGTTACTACGCGCAGTTTTCCCGTACGCTGGGAACCTTGATCGAAAATGGGATACCTCTGCTGCGTGCGCTCGATCTGGTAACTGAAATTGCTGGGAACCGCTTCCTCGAACAAAAACTGGGCGAGGTGCGCAGGGCGGTCATCGACGGCGCGACGCTCTCCGCCGCTCTGCAAGCGCATAAACTGTTCCCTGATTTGTTCACGGACATGATGTCGGTGGGAGAACAAACAGGACATTTCGCTCAAACCATGCAGGCCATTGCGGATGTTTATGAACGCGAACTAGACAAGACCGTAGGCTTGATTTCGCAGTTGATTCCACCGGTGATCATCGTCGTGATCGCCGCTCTGGTCGGTCTGGTTGTTTTCAGCATTCTGTCGGCCGTATTCGAGATGACGCACAGCCTGCAAATCAGGCCGCATTGAAACTGAAAGCTTGCAATCGAGCGTGTGGTCGAATAATCTCGCACGCTCAATGTTAGTTCGCGTCGTCTTTGCGATATTGTTGGCCGCAATTTGCCGCGCCGGCGCGCAGGAAGCGTTCACCGACGCTCTTCCTGCTGCGGCTGATGCAGCAACGGCGGAGCAGCCATTACCAGAGAGCGCCTGGCTCGATCTGCGCCAAAGCATGCCTCAAAATTCAAAAACCCAGAACGCTCCCACCTGGGTTGAAGGGCTGACGCTTCTGCCGGCGGAGACAACAGAAGGCGCGCCCATGACCAAAAGCGTCTTTCGCATTCGCGTCACGCAACCCAGCCCAGATTATCAGGTTCTTTTTTTCCGGCTGTTCTTCGACGACAAAGCAGATCAGCAGCCTGAATTAATCGCCTGGGACGAGTCTGGCACCCACGTTTTGCGCTCTGGAACGCTTGGCGCGGGAATGAATCTGCCGAGCTCGGATTCGGTGCTCATTCCAATGACCGGCGCCTCTTCTATCGATATTGAAGTGCCTGGCGACGGCAAAACGATCCGAGCAGCTTATCTCGATTGGATGACCAGCAGTGAAGTCGTGCATCCGGTGAACGCAGAACATCGCGATGTGATCCCTGAACCCTTCTCATCGGTGCCGACACTGCACGCGCCGCCCGACGACCTTGAGAATTTTGGCACCGTTACGGCAACCCTGTCGCCAGAGACGATCCGTATTAACGGACAAACTCAAGAAAGCGCCACATTTCAATTTCCAATCGAAGCACAACCGCTGACAGCTTTGTTGACCTTTGAAATCGCCAATCCGCGCGTTGACGCCCCACCGGAAGTTTATCTAAACGGCCAGAACATTGGACCCGCTTCCCTCATGTTGCCGGACCTTTCTGATCCGGCGTACAGGGGCGAAGTAGAACGGCTCTCCACGCAGATGCATTTCAACTACACCGGGTGGCTGCGCGCGCAGAAAATTGTCCCCGCCGCGAGCTTAAAAGTGGGCACGAACGATTTGGTCGTGATCAACGGTGCTGACGCCGACGCTGCGGCAATTCGCGGCACACAGATTCAGTTGAAGTACATCTGGGACAAGGCGGATTATCTATTGCGCACTGGGCAGTAGAAATTTCTTGAAGAGCAAGCTAGTGTAACTCCGCGCAGAACGGGAGGGGCTAATCCTTTATCCAAATGAGAATCAAAAGAAAACAACAGGGCTTCACGCTGCTCGAGATCATGCTCGTAGTGAGCATTATTGTGATCATATTGGGAGTGGCGATTTCAAAACTGGGCAACACGACCGCCATCGCAAAAACCATGCGCGTTCAAGCGGACGTCCAGGCAATCAAAACACAACTGCAGCTGTATGAGAGCATGAACGGCTTTTATCCAACAACCGAGCAAGGCCTGCAGGCGTTGGTAACCCAGCCAGACAAGGATCCGAGACCCGCCCGGTGGTACCAGTTATTCAAGGAAATGCCAAAAGATCCCTGGGGAAACGACTACATTTACCACTCCCCTGGTCTCAAAAACCCGAGCGGTTATGACCTGTACTCTGCCGGCCCGGATCGGCAGGCTGACACTGCAGACGACGATTGGGGCGGTTAACCGACCCAACGTTTCAACCTAATTCCTGGCGCCGCCGCCCGGTGCCGCGCCGGGCGACTTCGAGGCGCCCCTTGGGTTACGTTGAATTAAACCTCGCGAATGGGGGGATCGGAGCTCTCGCGTAGGGGGAACCAACTTTTGCACCTCGGGAGGCAAGTTGGGGGGTAACTTTGAGGGCAATCGAGGAGTCGACATGTTAGGCGTGGGTGGCGCCAGCGCTCTTGCAGCTAACGCCGGGTTGGCCGCAGATTGCTGCAACAGCGCCTGGTTAAATGTGACTGTGGCAAAATTGCCGTCCTTGCTGATGGTCACCTTGGTCGCGCCCACGCGCTCCGACCATTCAATATTGGCGATGCTGTAGCCGTCTACAGGTGCTTTGGTCGTAAGGTATTTCTTGAAATTGTGATCGGAAGTCGAAGCGAGCGTTACCAAATCGCCGTCGGGTGAACGAGCCGCGTTGGCCACGTAAAGATCTTTTGCAAAGTCAGGCGTGGCAGCGGGTGCCGCCACTGCCGTGGCGATCGCAAAGGGCGAATTGTCCACCATCTTCGCGTAACGATCGTAGGTGAACAGCGGTGGCAGAACATTCTCCGCCTGCGCGCAAGTCACTCCAAACAGCAAGGCGGCTGACATTAGCGTGAGTGAATATTTCATAGATGGACTTGGGTACTATTACTTCGTTCGTTGCGCCGGAGCAAACCAGCGGGCGATCTTAAATTTGCCGCGCATCATCGTAGGATCGCTGCCGTCAATCGCGAGATTAACATTTTCAAGCACGATGAAAGCGTCCGGTCGCTGCACATCATAAAGAAAATGAACCAGAGGCGGCCACGGACTCTTTGTTTCAATGGAAGCAAAAACCGTCTGGTGATACGGCGTTGTTTCCCCGGAACCAATCGCCGGATTCTCGATCAAAACATTATATTTGCCGGCTACTTCCTTTAACTGATCGAGCAGTGCGGAAGCTTCTGCTGGATTCTTGAGAGTTGGTTGATGTTGGCGGATCCACTCGTCGCGTTTTGTCCAGAGATCTCGTTCTTTCACGTAAAGAGTTTGTTCAGCTAAGGTCGCCCTGCGCGTCGCGATTTGCTTTTGCGCAGTCGCGAGCGCGCCGAAAATCCAATCCAAAATGAAAAAATTGAGTAACGCAAACACCGTGCCGGCAGCCGCCCATGCCAGCACACGCTCGCGCGGATTCATCCGCTGATACCAAGCCGGCATCATCGTGGCTTTCCCTCCAATCGGAACTGCGCATGGTCGTTTGGCAAAATGCGAGGCGCAGCCATCTCGAATTGAAAAACTCGCAAATCCGGATTCTTCTTTATCTTTTCGATGAACTGATAAGCGAGGGCAGTTGTGTTGGCCTCGCCATCGACAGCAATTTGCCGAGCCGATTGGTTGTACGTCGTAATCCGCACTTCGGGCGATGGCAGACTTTCGAAAAGATGCAGCAGAATTTCGACCGGGTAATAACGCGCATCGATCGCTGGAGCCAGGGCCTTCCAGTTCGCTTCGGTCGCGCGCACGAACTGCGTCTCCGGAGCATCGTGTGCAACTCGCGCGTCTAGGCGTCCTATTTGAAATCGGAGCAGGCCCAGATACGCAAACAAGAGAAAGACAAACGCAACGTAAGCGCCACCTATCCACACGAGCCGCTTTCGCCATCCTGCCTGCCTGATCAGTTGTGAGCGACGGCGGCGCCAGCTTTCTGGCAGCAGATTCAGTTTAACCGACGCCGGTGGCAGCTCGACCCCAACGATCTCCGTGGGGCTGCAGAGGATTCCCTCCACAGACTCCCGCATCTGGTAGCAGCTTTCGTCCAACAAGACATTTGGAAAGGAAGCATTGATGCCTTGCAGTTCGGCACTCATTCGCAACTGCGGCAACTCAAGTTGCAGTTGTTCCCCATTCCCATTTTCAAACACGCGCGCAAGACTCAGTTTGCCGTTTTCCGTCATGGCGTAAACCAGCATCTCGCCTTCAGGATAAATAAGAAGAGCATTTCCCTTGGGAGCGTAGGTACTGGCGCGCTGCGCTGCATAAACGGTGACCTGCCGCGGAATAAAACCGCGGTCGAGCAACGGAGCAGCAATCTCGGCAAGTTGCTCGTTTCTGATCGCCACAGCCGAAACCACACTTTCCTTTTCGTCTTGCTCGATCACTTCGAAGTCCGTGGTCACCTCTTCGGCCGAGAACGGCAACACTTTCTCGATTTGGATCCGAATCATTTCTGGAAACTCCGCCGGATCGACGCTGGGCAGACGAAATCGCTGGGCGAGCACGGCAGCGACAGGCAGACCGAGTACAAAATCGTCGGTCGCGGAAAGCAATGGCACAGCTTCCCCCAGCGTCTGCAACTTGCGCACGTTCCACGATCCGTTCTGGCCGGCACTGCCCGCAACCTCATCGCGGGGCGACGCGGTCGTGGATGAACGCAGAAAATTCCATCCATGGGCGGTGGGAATTATGAAAATGGATGGCATCCCTGTCTCGATATCAAAGCTCCTTCCAACTCATCACCATGGGACGCCCTCCTGCGGCGCCTCCTTTTGATATTATCATCTGAACGGTACGCGTAACGTCGCCCGACTTTCCCACGCTTGTAACGCGAAAGACTAATGTGTTTTTAAATCCCGGGGTCAGGCCGGCAATCTGCGGAGGTTGCCCGCCGGGGAAGCCCAGCGTACCAAAGGCAGTTCGCGGGTCAAGCTGCCCGTCATCAGCTGTGCCATCAATTCCATCCGATCCACGCCGCAATTGCAAGAATTGATCCACCCTGTCGTCTCCACCTATTCCTAAAGATTGCACCAAAGCACGCAACATATCCCTCGACGCCCACGCAAGATCGAGCACTCCGCCACAGTTACTGAGGGTAAAATCTTCATCCCAACCTGGCTTGGAAGTAAATTCAGCCCACCCACAGACCTTCTTTAAGTCGTCCATGGAACTCAGTGCCGTGTGCGGCGGTTGATAGTCATCGCTTTCTGGGCACGCGTTCAGACGGTGAAGTCCCGGAGGCGACATCCAGTCGAGCAAAGAATCGACCATTCTATCAGCTTCATTCAGCTCTATCCCTTTAAGGCCGAGATATTGCCGCAAAATCTCCTTAAGCGGCGCGTTTTCGACTCCTCCGGGCGCGAGCAGGTTCAAATTCAATCGACCACACTCACCAATTATTTGGACGTCATAACCTTCCTGATTGCCTATTTGTCTGTGCAAGTTCGCAGAATCAGGCTTGACCAGCGGATGCAATGCAAGATCAGCGCCCGATGACGCCATGGCTTCCGCGTCCAAGACGCGACTGGCATTGCCAGAAACCGTAAGGCGCGAATTAATGTCCAGCGCCCATGAAATGACCATTGCGCTAAGCAAGAACAAGGCCCAAAGCGCGAGCATTAGCGCCGCGCCACCGCGCAATTTCGAATTTGGAGCCTTCATTCTCAATACGGCGTCCGCTTCAACGGAATAATCGCTTCCCAGGGCACTGGCGAATCACTGCGCCCCACGGTCACCTTCACCAGCCATGGCATCTGGGACGTGTTTGACCATCGATCGATCCACGTGTTCAAGTTTGGATTGAAGTAACTAATCTGGAGACTGCTCACGTTCTTGATCAACGGCACCCAGCTCTCGTGCTCTTGTCCGGACTCGTCCTTCGGTTTTCGGGTAAGCCCGAGATCGAGCCGGTCGCTCTTTTCGCTTTCGGGTTGCAACCGCAGCACAACCTTAAACTCGCCCGGCGCATAGCGAGTAAGAAGTCCAGGCCCGGCGCTGCAAAACCACCCTATCACGTCACGCTCGCGATCGTTTACCTTCAACGGTTCTCCAGTGAGTCTGGCGCGCTGGGGATTTAAGCTTTGCCATTCCGCTGTCAAAAGATCGCGCAGTCCGTCATACTGCGAATCCCTGGCGGCTGTATCCGATGACAGGCGCAGCGCCGTCGTGTTCGCTTGCACAAAACGAAAAATTGCCAACGACATCAGCCCCAGGATTCCCACCGCAAGCATGATTTCGAGCAACGTGAACCCACCGCTCCGAAGAAATCCCCTCTTACCCAGGACGGTAAACATAAAATTTAACTTGTTTTGATTGGGGAACACCGCCCTGCTGCCATTGGGCAGTTAAGGTGACAAGGTAGACGTCGTTGAGAAGCGTATTGTCCGGTTCTGTCAGTTCCGCTGCCGTGGTTTTTTGGACAACCTTTATGCCTCCGTAATTGGTGTCGATTTTGAATTCCTTCGAATCTTCAGGAACACCTTTCGTGGCTTGAACTTCTGCCATGCGATTCGACAAAATCTGGCGCACGACGCCCTCTTCGGCGTTGATCGTGCTCGCATTGAGGCAATTTTGGACCGCGTGTCCAAGCGCGATCACGCCGAGCGCGAAAATCGTGATACCAAGGAGAACTTCGTAGAGCGCAAACCCATTGAACCGCGTCGCTCTCGAAAGCTTTCGGAGTTGGAGCGTTGAGGCGTTGCCCCGATCTGGCTTCGCCCGCTTTAACGGTGTACCGCTTAAACGTTTTAACGAAGCATCATCGAACCGCATAACTCGTAATCTCTGGCCGTCCCGTTAGCGGCGAATAATTGGCTGTCCATGAACCAGCGGGACCTTGAAAGCGGACAATGGCCGGTTCGCAAGTACCCGATGGCCAAAAAATCCATTCAGCCGGATATTTTTTCGCCAACGCGACTGGAAGCGAAAGCTTCAGTGTGCTTCCCCTGCTGGGGCGAAACTCTGCCTTTGCTTTGGCTTCCTCGTCTTCTGCGAACGCTTCCGGCCGCACCATCACATTGTTCTTACTCCAAACGATCAAGTAAGGACGACGCTCGGTGACGCTTAGCGTCTGAGCCTGACGCACAAGGTCGTTGAAATCGTCCAGCGATTGTTTCAGTCGCCTATTTGCTATCACGCCGCTAAAGCTGGGCACTGCCAATACCAGTATTAGCAGCAGGATGAAGATCGACAGAGCAATCTCGATCAACGTAAAACCCCGGGCTCGTTGCACCGCCGGAAATTACTCGTTTCACCGCAAATCACAACAGTGCCCGCTGGGCGTTTCGATCTTTTCGACGTTAATCCGTCAACGACACGGCAGACGGAACAAATCAATAGTGATCAGGGGTGTAACCGTGAACTGCAGTAAAGGCGATCGTTTGCGTCCACCAAGCGGGATCGGCGCAACAACCGAGAAATGTGTCTACCAGCGCGTTGTTGAGATCAGGAGAGCTTATCAAATCCTCGCGAAGTTCTTTGACTGTCTGTGTCCAGTATTCCGCCCACAAACTGGTTCCGTTGTAAATCGTAGTTTCTGCAGTGCCACTGATGCGCTTGAGACCCAGGGCCGCCAATCTCGGCGCCAGAGTACGACCGATATGATAATCAATTCCTTGGTTACGCGACCATGCAAGCCAACCACTCCAGAACGCACGGATCTCCGGCGGTTCGGCGATTGCGACCGGAAGGAAATCCGGCTCAATCAAGAGGATGGCCCCTCCGGGCCGCAGGCTCGCTGCAAGATTCGCGATCGCCTTTTCGGCGTCGGCAACATGATGGAGCACGGCCCGAGCCGTTACGAGATCGAAGCTGCCAGGATCCACTGGCCCGGCCATGATATCAGCCTTGCGCAACTCCAAATTCGGCAAGTGCTCGTCGACCAGCGAAAGATCGAGGTCGACTGCAATGGCTCGCCCATCTGGAGCGACCTGCTGGGCCAGCCACGCCGAAATTGAGCCATTGCCACAGCCAACTTCCAGTGTTCTTGCGCCTGATTTTATAACCTCGAGCGATTCAAGATATCGGCGATGCATGGGATCGAGTAATTCCGACATCAGCGCGAGTCGCTTTCCCTCGCCCTTAAGATGGTGACCCAAAACGTATCCCGGCATACCGCGGTCAGCGTAAGTGGCTGAGGTATTAACGGCAAATGATCGGTCAAACCCAATTGCGCGCTGCAATCAGCCGCTAAAAAAAAGCAATCAAACGACAGCAGCACCGCTGGCATGTGATAAACTTTGAGCGGAAATGAAGCCTGCTTTGCGCATCGGCATCGTTGTAGCTGCACTTTGCGTAGTAGCGATGCTTGTGTGGCAGGGAGTTACCGCACACGGGGCGCCCGATCCGACGCGACCCAACACCAGCCCGACTGTGGCATTTCTGGACATCGGAATTCTCGTCTTTCGCGAGGGACTGGAATGTATTTTGGTTCTGGCAGCGATCACCGCTAGCATGACAGGGGCTAAACGCTCGCATCGCCGGCCAGTCGCGCTCGGCGCGGGACTTGCGTTTATCGCCAGTTTGATCACGTGGTTCATCGCAGTGCGGATCGTCGGCTCACTCAGCGACAACATGTCGGCACTGGATTTGCAAGCCGCCACCGGGTTGCTCGCTGTCATCGTGTTGCTGGTCATCATGAACTGGTTCTTTCACAAGATCTATTGGGGCGGCTGGATTCGCGCTCACAATCGCCGCCGCAAGGCATTGCTTGAAAATGCCCGCGCCGCCGAGATCTCCCAGTCGCGCCTCTGGTTCGGATTGGTCCTGCTTGGATTCACCTCCCTGTATCGCGAAGGATTTGAAGTCGTACTTTTTTTGCAAAGCTATCATCTGCGGCTGGGTGGCGCCGTGGTGCTGCAAGGAGCGCTGCTGGGAATTGTTCTGACAGCGATGGTAGCGGTATTGACCTTTGTCCTTCAGCAGCGTCTACCCTATCGGAAAATGCTGATTACTACCGGCATTCTGCTCGGAGTCGTGTTGCTGGTGATGGTCGGCGAGCAAGCGCAGGAAATGCAGCTGGCACAGTGGATTTCCACAACTCCGATCGAATCGCTGCAACCGTACCTTCCGCCGTGGATGGGACTCTGGTTTGCCGTGTTCCCGACCGTTGAAACGCTGGTGGCTCAGTTCATTGCGGCCGTTTTGGTGATCGGCTCATACTTCGCAGCGAGGCATTTTGGCGGCGGACCGGGTGGAACTGCCGTAGAGGCCTCCGCCCCCAGGATGGCTGCGATCAACGCTTAACAAGATTCCGCGGCGTTCTGCGAAATCATCGCAGCAGCGTAGTTCTGTTCCCGAGCGCGATTCCTGTTGAACGAAGTCGCAGGCTTTTCACCTTAGGCGGATGATTACGCCTGGTTGCCGTTTCCTTTGGCTAGTTCAAATCTTTTTCGGCATTTCCGTATTTTTCTTCTCACCTTCTCTTCGATCAGCTCCGTCCCCTACTTCAACCCCGGCTGGAGCGATTGATGAAAAATTGTTTAAAGGAATGCAGTGGCGACAGATTGGACCGTTTCGCGGCGGACGCGCCCTGGCAATAGAAGGCGTGCCGGGCGAGCCGGACACTTATTATTTTGGCGCCGTTGCGGGTGGAGTCTGGAAAACGATTGATGGCGGAGCAAACTGGACTCCTCTTTTCGACAAACAATCTATTTCGTCCATCGGCGCTATCGCCGTCGCGCCATCAGATCACAATGTGATCTATGCAGGCACGGGCGAAGCGGCAATACGCGGCAATACCACCTATGGCACCGGAGTTTTCAAATCTGTCGATGGCGGCAAGACATGGGAAAATGTTGGGTTAAAAGATAGCCGCCAAATCGGTGCGCTGATTGTCGATCCAAGAAATGAAAACGTCGTCCTGGTGGCGGCGCTGGGTCACGCATTTGGCCCAAACGCGGAACGGGGAATATTTCGAACCGCCGACGGCGGGAAGACCTGGACGAAGGTTTTGTCCAAAGACGAAAACACCGGCGGAATCGATGTCGTTTTCGATCCGCACAATCCGAACATTGTTTTCGCTTCGCTGTGGCAGGCGCGACGGCAGCCGTGGTTTTTCTCAAGCGGCGGTCCAGGGAGTGGGCTCTATCGATCCGAAGATAATGGTGTGACGTGGAGACGTCTCGAGGGTGATGGCCTTCCCGAAGGAATCCTCGGAAAGATCGGTATCGCTGTTTCCGGTGGCGATTCCAACCGGGTTTATGCGATCATCGAGGCGAAGGAAGGCGGTCTTTACCGCTCTGATGATGCCGGACAACATTGGACCCGTGTCAATGATGACGGCCGATTTCGCCAGCGCGCCTGGTATTTCAGCAAAGTCTATGCCGATCCGAAGTCCGCTGACACGGTTTATCTTTTAAACACTGGGCTGTTCCGTTCGGTTGATGGCGGCAAAACTTTTAACTTGTTGCCGGCACGTCACGGCGATCACCACGGACTCTGGATCGACCCGCAAAATCCCAATCGAGTCGCGAACGCCAATGACGGAGGCGCGAGTATCTCAATCGACGGCGGGAAAACATGGACGACCCAAAACAACCAGCCGACCGCGCAGTTCTATCACGTTTCCGTGGACAACGCTTTTCCATATCACGTTTACGGTGCGCAACAGGACAGTACCAGCGTTGGCGTTGCGAGCCGCACAGATTGGGGCGCGATTGGGCCGGCGGATTGGTTCGAAGTCAGCGACGGCGAGTGCGGCTTTGTTCTGGCCGATCCGCGCGATTGGCACACCGTTTATTCAAATAACGAAAGCTCAATCTACCGCTACAACAAGACTAAGGGAGATACTCAGGACGTCAGCGTCTTGCCTTTGGACAATTCCGGTTACGGTGCGGCCGATGTTGCCCATCGTTTTCAGTGGGTCACGCCACTCACCCTTTCTCCGCATAACCCTGACGTTCTGTACACGGGAGCAGAGTGCGTTTTCAAATCGACCGATCACGGGAATAGTTGGACGCAGATCAGCGGCGATCTGACGCGTAACGACAAATCCAAACAGCAACCAAGCGGCGGTCCGCTGACTAACGACATCACTTCAGTTGAATATTACGACACTGTGTTCGCGCTCGCAGAGTCGCCGGTGAAAAAAGCGACGCTCTGGGCCGGCACAGATGATGGGCTTGTTCACGTAACATCCGACGACGGCCAGCATTGGTCGAATGTCACGCCAAAGATGCCCGAGTGGAGCACAGTCAGCCTCATCGATCCTTCGCCGCACGACGCCAACACAGCGTATGTCGCCGTGGACCGGCATAAACTCGACGACTTCAAGCCATACATTTTTAAAACAACAGACCTCGGCAAGAGTTGGAGCGCGATTACCGCCGGAATCCCCGAGGGCGCATACGTCCACGCTGTGCGCGAAGATCCCAAGAAACATGGATTGCTCTACGCGGGTACAGAGCTCGGAGTTTTCGTATCGTTTGATAACGGCGGGCATTGGCAGCCGCTTCAGTTGAACCTGCCTGTGACACCGATTCACGATCTGGTCGTAAAGGATGACGATCTGGTCGTGGCAACTCATGGCCGTTCGTTCTGGGTATTGGACGACGTAACGCCGCTGCGCCAGCTGAGCGCGCAACCTGCCCAAAGCGATATGATTCTTTATCAACCCCAAACCGCAGTGCGTTTGCATTATCCTGAGGAATTCGACAAGCGTCAGCCCGTCGGCGATAACCCGCCGTCGGGCGCCATCATTAATTACTATCTCAAGACTGCGCCGAAAGACGAGGTCTCACTCGATATTCTGGATGCTTCGAGCAAAGTCGTCAGGCATCTTTCCAGTAAAGAGAAAAAAGAAGGCGAACAGCCGCCTGAATGGCCGGATCGCGTCGAGCGGACTAAAACAATTCCGGCAAAAGAAGGTATGAACCGCTTCGCATGGGATCTGCGTTACGATGATCCTATTCAGATACCGGGTGCGTTTTACTCCGGCGTCGGACCAAGAGGAGCACTCGCCGCGCCTGGTGATTATCAGGTGAGACTGACCATTGGCGCCAAGTCGCAGACCGCGCCGCTGCATCTGGCAATTGATCCACGAAACAAGGGCGCCGAGGCCGCTGTGCAAAAGCAATTCGCTTTAGCGACTCAGGTGAATGATTCCATTTCGCGATTGCACCAAGCCGTCAACGAAATCCGCGATCTCAGATCGCAGATTCAAAACTTGCACAAACGTTTCAGTGACGATCCCAAATTAAAAGCGGCATTCTCGGCGGCAGACGATCTCGACCACAAAATGTCGGAGATCGAACAGAAACTTATCCAGGTAAACATGAAAGGCTCAGAAGGAAATCTCGCCTTCCCCGATATGCTGAACGAACGCTTTGAAACATTCAGCCACACAATCGAATCTGGTGACACAGAACCAACCCAGGGACAACTCAACGTTTTTCAAATGTTGAGCAGTCAGTTGGAGGAGCAGTTAAAGAAATGGGCGCAACTAAAAGCCGAAGAAGTGCCGAAGGTAAGCGAATTAATCAAGCAAGCTAATCTGCCCGCGCTAATCATCGCGCCGCCGAAAAAAAGTGAGCAGTGATTGGAGAACGGAGCTGCTGCGACGCCGGACTCAGAGAGACTCGCCCGTCCATTTCAATATGTAATGAGCCGCGCACCGATATGACCAAGATCGACAAAGCGATCGTGCTGGCAGCCGGACGCGGCACGCGCATGCGTGAACTCACTCTCGATTTTCCGAAACCGATGATCGAAGTGCGCGGTAAACCGGTTTTGCAGCATATAGTAGAAGGACTGCGCGATGCGGGCATACGCAGATTTGTAATTATCGTTGGCTATCACGCCGAAGCAGTGCGGAATTTTTTCGGCGATGGTCAGCGTCATGGTGTCGAGATCGAATATGTCACTCAAACCGTACAGGACGGTACGGGGCGCGTTGTGAACCTTGCCCGCGGTTTTGCAGGCGATTCGCCATTCATTTTGAGTTATGGCGATATTTTGATCAGTCCGATGAATTACAAACGCGTCGTCGATCTTACTGATGATTCTGAAGCGATTATCACGGTTACGCGTGGCGAAGACGTCAGTAAAGGCGGCGCCGTTTTTGTAAACAAGCAAATGGAGCTGATCGATCTCCGCGAAAAACCAAAGCCCGGCGAACCAACAAGCCCGTGGTATAACGCCGGTCTCTACGCGTTTCGGCCAAGCATTTTCGAATTCATCGCACGTTGAAGCCATCGCCGCGTGGCGAGTACGAACTTACAGACGCAATCCGCGACCTGGCGCATTCCGGCAAGAAAGTGCAAGCGCTCGAACTGAACGGTGAATGGGCGGATGTACGCGATCCTGAAGTTCTGGCGAAACTGAATCAGACATTATAGGACAGGCGCCTCCGCCTGGCACAGGCGCGCCCGGCAACCGCAACGGTCGCCATACATTCAAATTGTCGATTTACCGCGCCTGTTCGCCTGCCTCTTCGGAAGCCTCTTCGCCTATTTCTTCTTCGATTTCGCGCCGCCATTCGCGTGATAGCCAGGAACGCAGCAAGCCATAGAGCAGATATGCTAGAAAAAGTACTGCCGGCATCCATTCGTAATTCAGCACCGTAAAAATGACAACGAGAATGATCACAAGAAAACGCGGAATGGATTTCTTCGTTTTCCAATTAAGCGCTTTGAAACTCGGATATTGAAACCGGCTAAACATCATGAATGAAAGAAAGAGCAGCAATGGCGGCAGAACGAAGCGCCAGTTACCGAGGCGATGCTCACCTTCCGCAAGCCAAAGGAGAAACAGTGTGATCGACGCAATTAGACCGGCCGCAGCGGGAATGGGAAACCCAGTAAATGTGTTTGGGTGATTGGCTCCGTTAGGCTTCGCCGCTGCGGAATTGAAACGTGCCAGCCGCAGTGCTCCGCAGGTCAGGTAGATAAACGCAATGATCCAGCACGCGCGGGGGAACTCCTGCAACACAACGCGATAAACCATTAGCGCGGGAGCGAGCCCGAACGAAACAATATCCGCGAGCGAATCGAACTCGCGCCCGAACGGACTCTCATGCCCGCCCAACCGGGCCAGGCGTCCATCCAGAAAATCGAAAACAAATGCACCGAGAACAAACCAGATCGCAGTGTGAAAAAGATCACTGGCTGCATCGGGATTAGACGCCTGTAGCAGCGCGCCCTCGAGAATTTTGAGCGTGGCCGTAAACCCGCAAAACAGATTTCCCGCCGTCATCAAATTCGGCAGGAGATAAATTTTAGAAGGTTGTTCGCTCATCAGTCGGGCAGGCGCGCAATGACAGTAGATCCTCCGAATACGTGGTCGCCTGTTTTCACAAGAACCTCAGCGTCGAGAGGCAAATATAATTCCGTCCGCGAACCGAAGCGAATCATGCCGAAGCGTTCTCCCTTTTTCAATTCATCTCCAACATTTGCCCAAGCCACGATGCGCCTGGCAATTGCGCCAGTGAGCTGCCTAACGACAATCGGGCCACGCGGATTCTCGAACGCCCATGTCATCGCTTCATTTTTCTCGGAGCAATTCGGATCGCGAGCATCGAGGCAGAGACCTGCGTGATGCTGACGATAAACGATCCGCCCATCAATTGGCGCCCGATTGGTGTGGACATCAAAGATCGACAGGAAAATCCCGACGCGCCGCGTTTTTGTTTTAAGAATCTCCGTCTCGTCTAATTCAACAATGTCTCTCACCCTGCCATCAGCCGGAGCAACAATCAGATTCGGACCTGCCGGTACCAGACGATTCGGGTCTCGGAAAAAAGCAATCGTAAAAAGAAAAAGCGCCAGAAAAATGAGCGATAACCACATCGAAACAAACGAGACCGCCACGCCGACGGATGCCAGAATCAGAAGAATCCAACGTGCTTCCATTAGGGTTTGCGAGCGCATCAGGGATCGCATCTTCCGGGTTCAAAATCGACTGGTCAAGTAGTGAGAAAAAAGCCTTCACAACCAGCGACCTCGGCTCCCGTAAGCGGACACAATATCTTGAGTGTCGACCGGTTCTCCTACCCAATCCCTAGCGCAATTGATCCAGGATTACCCATGAGATATTAGTTGTTTGTCGGGACATTTTAGATATTCTCCTAAGAGGCTCTTTCCGGCCTTAATCTATGCTAAAAACTCAAGAAGAGATTCCGGTCGAAAATTCATCTGGCCGGGGATCGACTGGAATCGCTGCAGCACAAAAATACGACGCCGCACAAATCGATAAATTGGAAGGCCTCGAGGCGGTTCGAAAGCGGCCTGGAATGTTTATTGGTGATCCTGATGAACGGGGTCTGCACCATTTGGTTTTCGAGGTCTTGGATAATTCGATCGATGAACATCTCGCGGGCTTTTGCACAAAAATAGAAGTCACGGTCCACGTCGATGGATCGCTTTCGGTCCGTGATAACGGGCGCGGAATTCCCGTAGATATTCATCCGAAATGGAAAATGCCGGCAATTGAGCTGGTGCTCACAAATTTGCACGCCGGCGGCAAATTCGGACAGGGTGCCTACAAATATTCCGGCGGCTTACACGGTGTAGGTGCGAAATGCACGAACGCCCTTTCGGAATGGTTCAAGGCGGAAGTGTCGCGCGACGGCAAGGTCTATCATATGGCGTTCGCCAAGGGCAAAACGACGGACAAACTTACTGTCATCGGTGAAGTCAAAAACAAAAAAACAACCGGGACGCTCATCACGTTCCTTCCCGATCCGACAATCTTTACAATTACGACCGAGTTTAAGTTCGAGCGCCTCGCAACCCGTTTGCGCGAACTGGCATTTCTCAATCCCGGTTTAGAGATCACGCTGACGGATGAGCGCACCGACCCGGCGAAGAAAGAAAGGTTTTTCTACAAACACGGCATTGAGGAATTCGTAAAGCAGCTCGGCGAGAACAAACAGGTGCTGCATCCGAAGCCGGTCGTGATCTCCCGCCAGCGGGATGAGGTCTTTGTCGACGTCGTGTTGCAATACAACGATAGCTACAACGACCAGATTTTACCCTTTGCCAATTCAATCCCCAATCCGGATGGCGGCACGCATCTGACTGGCTTCCGAACCGCGCTCACGAAAGCCGTCAACCAATACGCGAAATCGAACAACCTTCTCAAAGAAAAGGACCCCTCGATTTCCGGAGACGACGTGCGCGAAGGTTTGATTTGTGTGCTCAGCATCAAGTTGCCCAATCCGCGCTTCGAATCGCAGACCAAGGTGAAGCTCGTCAACACCGAGATCGACGGGATCGTAAACTCCGTCGTGTATGACGGGCTAATGACCCACTTCGATAAGAATCCGCCGATCGCAAAACGGATTTTCGACAAAGTTCTCACTGCAGCGCGGGCCAGGGAAGCCGCTCGAAAGGCCAGGGAAACAATACGCAAGGGCGCTCTGACCGGTGGCGGTTTGCCTGGGAAACTGGCCGATTGCTCCGAGCGCGATCCGGAATTGACCGAGCTTTACATCGTCGAAGGTGACTCGGCAGGCGGCTCCGCCAAGCAGGGCCGCGATCGACGCTATCAAGCCATTCTTCCTATCCGAGGGAAATTGATAAACGTCGAAAAAGCTCGCGAAGATCAATTCCTTAAAAACAACGAGATCCAGTCCATGATCACGGCCATCGGCACTGGAATCGGCAAATCAAAAGAGGATAGCAACGGCAAGGATGAAGGCCGTTTCGATATCACCAAGCTGCGCTATGGCCGGATTATCATCATGACAGATGCCGATGTCGACGGATCGCACATTCGCACTCTGTTGCTCACTTTCTTTTTCCGGCAAATGACTGACCTGGTCCGCGCAGGCAGAATTTATATCGCGCAACCGCCGCTTTACCAGATCAAACGCAAGAAACGCGAAGAGTACGTCGATGACGATGCCCGATTAAACAAAATACTCATTTCGCTGGGCGCAGAAGACGTGCGATTAAAAAATTTGGCCGATGACAAGGAAATTCCAGCGGCACAATTGAAGGATATTCTCGAATCACTCGAGAAACTCGCGAAACTAAGCGAAGCAGTGCGTCGGCATGGCGGCGATTTCGAAACTTATCTTGCTCAACGAAACTCCAAGTCGGGCAAGCTTCCAACGTATTTGGTAAAGGTGCGCGAGGGAAACGAGGAAGCCGTGCATTATTTTGACGACGAAAAAGCAGTCCGCAAATTTCATCAGGAAAATCTGGATCTGAATCTGTTCGACACTGAGCTTGGTCAGGAATTGCTGCCCCTCAGCGAAGCGCCAGCGCGGACAGATGGAAACCGCAGACGCGGCAGACTGGTTGAGCTGCATGAATCGGCTGCGATCGAAAAAATCATTGCCGAGCTGGCTCGTAAGGGTCTGAAAGTCGCCCACTACGCAACCAGCGACCAGCCGATCTTTGAGTTGATCGAAGGCGAAGGTGAAAAGGCGGTATCGCATGCTCTGTTTTCAATTCCCGAAATCCTCGAGAAGATTTTAGGGATTGGCCGCCGCGGAGTGCAGATCAAGCGTTTCAAAGGTCTCGGCGAAATGAACGCCAAGGAGTTGTTTGAGACCACGATGAATCCGGAGAAACGCAAACTCCTGAAGGTTGACCTAAACGACGATAACGCTGTCGATGCCGATAAAATGTTCACGATTCTGATGGGAGATGTTGTCGAGCCACGCCGGCAATTCATCGAAGACAACGCGCTAAATGTGCGCAATCTCGACGTATAAATTCCAAGATGGGAGGCCTGTTTCACAAACTACGCCATCCGCGACGCTGTTACGTTGTCTGCACAATTCCGCGTTCGGGTAGCAATTTGTTAACGGACGGCTTGCGCGCCACTCGCCGGGCTGGCATGCCGAAACAATTCTTTCTCCCAAAGTCGGAGGACCGCTACGGCGCCGAGCTCGGGGTGGATCCAAATACTGATTATTCGGGTTACGTACGCGGCATCGTCAACACGAAGACAACCCGCAATGAGGTGTTCGGCTTTAAATTGATGAGCTGGTATCTGGACGATTACCTTGCCCGCCTGCGAGACACCGGTGCTTTTGGCGGCGCAGCGACAGATGATCTCGCCATGTTAAGAAATGCCTTCCCACGCCTTCGGTTTGTGCACATTGTTCGGCGCCATAAATTGCGGCAAGCGCTTTCCACGGCACGCGCGCTTCAGACCGGTCTTTGGAAAGTGCAGGAGGGAAAAACCGCGGTACGTGAGCCGCAATTCGACGCGGAGTTGATCGAACAATCCCTTCGCGAAGCCGAGCGACAGGAAAAGATGTGGTACACTTTTTTTCAGCGAATCGGCATTGATCCTTTCCAGGTAGAGTACGAGGAACTTTGCCGGAATTATGAGGCAACCATCCGCAGCGTGCTGGATTTCTTGAAAATTTCGATACCGTGTGGCGCTCGGATCGGTCCTCCTGTGACAGTCAGACAGGCGGATGAAATTTCGCGAACCTGGGAAGAACGCTTCCTTAGCGAGCGTCCTTCCGCGTACTTGCCAGCGCACGGATAAATCCAAGCACCATGTTTAACACAAACGAGAAAGTTGAGCCGATAAATGTAGCTGAGGAAGTATCGAGGTCCTTCCTTGATTACTCGATGTCGGTCATCATTTCGCGCGCGCTCCCGGATGCGCGCGACGGCCTCAAACCATCGCAGCGCAGAATTCTTTTCGCGATGCATGATCTTTCGCTCTTTCCAGGGCGACAGCATCGCAAATGCGCGAAAATTTGCGGTGATACCAGCGGAAATTATCACCCGCACGGCGAAGCGGTGATTTATCCGACGCTCGTCCACATGGCGCAACCATGGGCGATGCGTGAAAGACTTGTCGATGGCCAGGGCAACTTCGGCTCAGTCGAAGGCGATCCGCCGGCAGCCATGCGTTACACCGAGGCGCGTATGACGCATCTCGGCGCTGCGCTCATGACCGACATGGATAAGGACACGGTCGATTTCGTCCCAAATTACGACGAAACCCGCACCGAGCCCACGGTTTTCCCAGCCGCTTTTCCAAATCTGCTCGTTAACGGCGGAACCGGTATCGCCGTGGGCATGGCGACGAATATTCCGCCGCACAATCTTACCGAAGTGATCGATGGAATCTGCGCGCAAATCGATGATCCGGAAATCACCCTCGATGAGCTGATGAAGCACGTAAAAGGGGCGGATTTTCCCACCGGCTGTGCGATCTGCGGTGTGGCAGGAATCAAACAATATCTCGAGACTGGCCGCGGCAGCATGAAAGTGCGCGGCAAGGTCGGCATCGAAGAGCTCAAAGGCGGCAGGGAACAAATCGTCATCACCGAAATTCCATACAACGTCAATCGGGCCACGCTGGTTGAACGCATAGCGTCGCTGGTGAATGAAAAAGTGCTGACAGACATCAGCGCCGTTCGCGACGAGTCGGATGAAAATACACGGGTTGTTATCGAGCTGAAGCGAGACGCCAATCCGAAGATCGTCATCAACAATCTCTACAAGCACACTGCGATGGAAAGTTCTTTCGCGGTCATCATGCTCGCGATTGATCACGGGCGCCCCAAACTGCTTTCGCTCAAGGAGGCAAATGCGTGCTACATCGAACACCGACGCGAAGTCGTGCTGCGCCGCACGCGATTCGAATTGCGCAAAGCGGAGGAACGCGCGGAAACGCTGGAAGGTTACCTGATCGCCCTGGCCAATCTGGACGAATTTATTCGGATCATTCGCGGTTCGGTCAGTCGTGATGAAGCGCGAGTAAAACTGCTGGCTTTCGAATTCACCAAGCGGCAGGTCGAACAGATCGGCATCTTGATTCGCAGTGAGGCCCGCCTGACAAATGGACGTTATGCCTTCAGTGAACAGCAGGCTGACGAAATCCTTAATCTTCGCCTTTATCAGCTCACAGGGCTCGAGCGCGAGAAGATCAATAAGGAATACAAGGAACTTCTCGAATCGATCAAGGATCTCCGCGATGTTCTGGCTAAAGAGCAACGCGTCTTCACGATCATCAAAAAAGAGCTCCGCGAGATTCGCGACAAATACGGCTCGCCGCGCCTGACGGAAATCGTGCCCGATCAAGCGGAGATTAACATGGAAGATCTCATCGCGAACGAAGGTTGCATCATCAGCATCACCCATGGCGGTTTCATCAAACGCACAGCGGTGAGCGCGTTTCGTGCGCAGCGGCGCGGCGGCAAAGGCGTGATCGGAATGCAAACGCGCGAAGGCGCTACAGAAGCAGAGGAAGGCGATTTTGTAGAGCATCTTTTCACCGCGACCACGCACGATTACCTGATGTTCTTCACCGCAACGGGGCGCGCGTACGTGGAAAAAGTTTACGAAATTCCCGAGATGGGCCGCGCAGCCAAGGGACGCTCGATCGCAAATATTCTCGAGCTTAAGCCTGATGAAAAAATCGCCGCGACGATCCGGATCCAATCCAAAAAATCAGGCGCGGGACCAAGCGCTGTCGATCAAACGTGGGACGAAAACCTGCACATCGTGTTTGCCACACAGTCAGGCATCGTTAAGAAATCGAATCTTTCCAATTACGCCAATGTCCGTCGCGGTGGAATCATTGCCATCCAAATCGAGGAAGGCGATCGGCTGATCGATGCGAAGCTAACGAATGGGAATGACGAAATCGTGTTAATCACGAAAGATGGAATGAGTTTGCGATTTCACGAAGAACAACTGCGCGACCAGGGCCGCAACACTGTTGGCGTCTGGGGAATTCGCCCCGCGAAAGGCGATCACGTGGTGGCGAGCGCCATTGTCAATCTA
Organism: uncultured Verrucomicrobiae bacterium; assembly: GCA_963836455.1. Classification (GTDB taxonomy): domain Bacteria; phylum Verrucomicrobiota; class Verrucomicrobiia; order Chthoniobacterales; family UBA10450; genus Udaeobacter. Next base: position 280,834 of record CAWIJH010000001.1, on the reverse strand, counting down.
AACGCCATGCTGCTGGTGGCCGGCGAAAATGGAATCGGCAAACGCACTGCGTTCGATGATTATCGCCGTCAATCACGTGGCGGCAAAGGTATTATCACCATGAAAACCGGTGAGAAAACCGGCGACGTCGTCGGCGCGCTTACCGTCCGTGAGAGTGATGAGATCATGCTCATCACCAACAAGGGTCAGATGGTGCGCACGCGGGTCAAAGAAATTCGCGAAACCGGTCGAAACACGATGGGCGTCAAATTGATTGATCTCCACAGCGGCGAAAACCTTCAGGCAGTTGCGCCCGTAGTCAGCCAGGCGGAAGAAGAAGCCCAAACCGCCGAGGCGCCGGCGCCCGAGAAGGGGTAAGACTCAATCCCCAGGCGAGGGCGACAAAAGAACGAGATCAGAGAAGATTCTGCCCGTTACCCGTGCTCGACGCATATCACGAGATTCGAGCTCGAAATTGCTGAACCTTATTTCGGTTGCCGCAGTTCGCCATCGAACACCATCTTCTGCGGCCTGTTTTGCTTACATCGAGGAAGAGAGTACCGCAATCGGACGCAGCACACTTCCGAAATCGCCCAGGCTTATGTTGAAGCAGCAAGTCGTCCACTGCCGCTGCGAGTGCCCATAGCAAGCGATCCGGTGCCAACGGTTCGTCCCAAGTTACGGAAATTCGCTTAGGGCTTACACTAAATCTTCTGTGCAGTCTCGCCCGCGCCAGTCGTTCATTCAGTGCCGCGATTTCTGACGCGTCAGGAGCGCGGCGGTCCGCATACTCGCGCAGGACGCGGTAAAGGAGTTCGCGAAACGCCAATGTTTCGCCAAGCACGCGTTTCCTCTCCGCCTGGCTGGCCTGGCCCAAAAGCCGGTTTGCGGTATTCGAATCGATCAGTCCGGCCTGCCGGGCAAATGATATGAGCGCCGGATAACTGCTCAACCGTTCAACTGGCGTTGCGGAGAGTCGCTCATCCAGGGTATTCACGAAGTCCAATGCCGGATGACGGCCATCCCATTCAAAAATCGGACCGGTCTGCGCCACTGCCGTAGTGACGGGCAACGGATCGCAACTTGCAAGCATCTGGTTGTAACCTGTTATTTTGATTTGACAGGTTACATGCTTAAAGCCATTCTGTCTACCATGAAGCCAACTCTTTTCCTGATATCCGCCAAAGCGTTTCTATCATCCGTGGTGCTGCCGCTTTCCGTTTTTGGTCAGCCCAACCCCGCTCCCAGCTTAGCTCCAATGCAGCTGCAACCGCCCCGCGTCCTTCTACCTAACGACTCTACACAGGCGGCCATCGAAAATCTCCGCGCCCCCAACGTCCACCCGGGTTATGAAGAAAAGCTGCGCACGTTTGGGCAGTTCATCGGTGTTTGGGACATGGACATCAAGCTGTTCAATGAGGCGAATCAGATCGTCTACCATCAGCCCGGAGTATGGATGTTCTCATGGATTCTCGATGGGCGCGCGATTCAGGACGTAATTGTCGGTCCGCCGAGATCGGATCCAGCGAACGGCGAGCGCCGGATCGGAACGACGATCCGTTACTATGATGAAACCACCAAGCGCTGGCACATCACTTTCATGACTCCTACAGGCCAGATTTACATTCATTTAGAGGGCGCACAGAAGGGCGATGAGATTGTCCTCGAAGGAAAAGACACCGACGGCAGCATGCTACGTTGGATGTTTACTGAAATTACGCCGGGATCGTTTCACTGGCTCGGCTACACTTCGCCCGACAAAGGGAAAACGTGGCGCATGGAACAAGAGATGTTTGCCAAGCGGCGGGCGCCCGTGACAACAGGGGAAGGGTCCGCATGGTGGCGCCGCAACGACCTGAGAGGATTAGAATCGGCGCGTCTACAGCGATCCAATAATGGCTGGCTCTTGTCCGGCACGGCGGCATTCGAACACGCCAGTTCGCCTTGTTTGCTGAACTACCAAGTGCGCTGCGATGAAGATTGGCAAACGCGCCTGGTGCTCGTGGACGGTTGGGCCGATCAACGTTTTGTCCATCATCAGATTGCTGTGAAGCCCAACGGCCGCTGGATGCACAATGGAACGGAGCTGGCTCAACTCGATGGCTGTATCGATATCGATCTTAACTTCAGTCCCTCGACAAACACGCTGCCGATCCGGCGACTTTGTCTTGCGGTTGGAGCATCGAGCAGAGTTCGAGCGGCTTGGTTGCGATTTCCGGATTTTACGTTGCATGTTGCAGAACAGAGCTACACACGGGTCGCGACCAATCGTTACGAATATCGCAATGGAAAATTTAGGTCCGAGATCTCGGTAGATTCAATAGGGCTAATCCGCGACTACCCTCCGGCATGGGAACCATTGACGGACGCGGCTGGCGCGAGGCCTGCGGCAGCAAATGAGGCATTCGCTCAAATCGGCTCGTGAGGATTACCGTTTGCCAGCTGCCGGATAGGAGTGCGGATTTCGAAAGCGCATGGAGCGCATTGCTAGAGCATGCGTCTGCACAACGAAGTGATATCCTGGTCTTGCCAGAAATGCCCTTCTATCCATGGCCGTGCGATCAGCCGGCGTTTGATCCGCATGAGTGGCAATCATCTCTCTCTGCGCACCGCGTTTGGACCAGGCGGCTCGGTGAGCTCAGAGTAAAAGGCGTGTTGTCCAGCATGCCAGAGGAGGAAAACGGCCGTCGATTCAACACCGGGGTCGTCTGGAGTCAACGGGACGATGTCAGGTTCGTTCACCGCAAGCATTTTCTGCCAGAGATGGCGGGTTTTTTCGAAAGAACGTGGTTCTCGCGGGGTCTGGCCCAATTTGAGAGCGAGGAGCTTGCGGGAGCAAAGCTCGGGTTCGCCATTTGCACCGAACTCTGGGCTATGGACATTGCACGGCACTACGGCAGGAGGGGCGTGCATTTTCTCGTCACGCCACGGGCGACCGGTCGCGAGAGCATCGATAAATGGATCGCAGCTGGGCGCACGGCTGCGGTGATCGCAGGCGCATTTGCGGTGTCGTCCAATCGCTTTTCCTTCGAACGCAACTTCGGCGGGGCGGGCTGGATTATCGGACCTGATGGAGAAATACTCGGACTAACAAATGAACGCGAGCCGTTCGTCACGGTGAATTGCGCACTGGCAATAGCAAACCACGCAAAGAGCACGTACCCACGATCAGCGCTCAATCTCGCCCAATGATCGAAGCAAGCAGTTTACGTAAAGGTTCAAAGAATCAGACGAGCTGATGCTAATCACAAACAAACGCCAGCCGTGCGTACGCAAGTCAAAGAAAGTGGCGAAACCGGTCGAAACACGATGGGCGTAAAATTGATTGATCTCCACAGCGCTGAGAACCTTCAGGCGATTGCACCGCTCGTCAGCCAGCCAGAAGAAGAAGCCCAAACCACGGAAGAATCAGCGGAGAAATCATAGAGCGATTTCGCAAGGTATTGTAGCCACCGGCCTGTGGCCGCTCCACCTCGGCACCGCTTTCATATCGAGGGAACGGCCCACAGGGCCGTTGCTACAGAGCCGGCAAGCGCGACTTCTGGCTGCCGGTTTCCGTCGATTAATAGCCGCCACCCATGCGGTGCGTCGTCGTAGTAGTCGTTTGACCGACCGGCTGCGGGGCCGCCGTGGTGACAGTCGTCTGGCGCGTTGTGGTAGTAGTCGCCTCGGGTTCGCTGGCACAAGAGACCAGCATCAAGGCGAGAACAGAAAACACCGAACCAAGTATGGTTGCTTTTTTCATAGCGTGAATTGTTTGTTTCACCAAAGATTCGGCGCAGGTCACATCGCCAGACGTATTTAGGGCGAAGAATTATTCTAAATTTCGACCTTCGACCTCTGTTTCTTTAGCTCTCCACGTCTCCGTTTCGATTCGAGAATTTTCCTTTTGAGTGCAGCCGGCCGTTGGGATTTTCTTCGCCGCGCTTTTTCGCGCTTCGCGATTTCACTGATACGCTGTTCTTCTCGATAGCTCTCGATCGCATCCAGCAGTCGTTCCCGAGCCAGCTTGCGGTTCACCGCTTGCGAGCGCGAATCCTGCACGGTGACGCGGATGCCACTCGGCTTGTGACGCAACGTTACAGCGGTTGCAACTTTGTTCACGTTTTGGCCCCCTGGTCCGCTGGATCGCGCAAAGGTTTCCTCAAGGTCGAAATCACGAATACCCAGGCGTTCCATTCGCCCGGCTAGCGCGTCTCTCGACATTACTGCAACACTAGCCTTTCCTTTCAGATTCATATCCCATGCGTTCGGGAGTTACGTGGCTTCGATCTTCAGTTTGCACTCCACCATCGCCGATCCGCAATCCGCAATTCAAATCGACGGAGTTTTCTCCGATTCCCACGCAAGAGTTAAGAACTGATGCTGATGCAAATTGGATATTGCGTCTGGAAGGCCTCCTAGTCACGGCGTCTGCCCAATCCCCAGTACGCCAGAAATGCTGTCAAGACTACCAGGGGACACACGACTAACAAGAAACCGTACCTGTCTTGGGCCAGTGGAATCCCACCTACATTCATGCCAAACAAACCTGCCACCAGGTTAATTGGCAACGCCAGCACAGTCACCATCGTCAACACAAACAGTGTGCGGTTGGTTTGTTCACTGACAAGGGCAGACAATTCTTCCTGAAGTTGTTTGACCCGCTCAACCAGGGCCGCTGCGTCGCTGATGGATGTGGAGAATTTCTCTGCGGATTGTTGCAGGTTCTGAAGCTCGTCTTCCGTAATCCAATTAGGCGGCCGATTAAGAAGGCGAAAGAATGCGGCCGGCTCCGGGGCCAAAAGCCGCTGGAGTCGAACCAACATCCGCCGCAGCGAACCCAATTCGCTACGACTGACAGAAATGCGTTTGGCCAAAAGTTGCTCTTCCATTGGGACCACCTGCTTTTTGGATTTCCGCACAATGTCAACCAACACACTGGCCTGATCCCGAAACAAGCGCGCCAGAATTTCAATCGGCGAGCGAAAAAAAACGCGGCCCGCTTGCACCGCTTCACGGAGTTGGTCAATCGAACGCCAAGGCCGAACGTGCGCGCTTACCACGAGGTGTGGCTTTATGCAAAGAGTGGTAGTCGCAACTGGGGCGTCGAATGTGAAATCATAAAGCACATCATGGACACGCGCCACCAGTGCGTCTGCGTCCTGCTCCAAATGAGTGGCGTCTATATCACTATTCAACGATTCGTAAAAGGTATCGGGCAAGGTCAGATACCGCCGTAGCCAGGCTTCAGAAGCCACATTGGAAAGCGAAAAATGCAACCAGACGAATTCATCCGGTAAGGCGGGACCGGGCGCAGTCAAAAACTTAACCGCATCGTCCGAAGTGATCGATCGTGCTGGTTGGTTCGGGGCAAAGTGATAACCCCAGATCGGTCCGCCCTGGTTTAGGCCGGATGTGGGATCAATATTTTGGGTCATTGTTTGACCAGCCATCAGATCATTGGTCAGCGGTTTTACCTAGCAAAATCGCATTTAAGATGGTGCCGATGGCCGGACTCGAACCGGCACGGGCCGTTTACGGCCCAACGGATTTTAAGTCCGTTGCGTCTGCCATTTCGCCACATCGGCTTTGCGTCAGAAGTTTAAGCACGTTTGAGACAAGCGAAAATGAATTCCTGGAACTCAAACTAGCGATTCGCGCTCGTAGCGAATGATCTCGACAAATAAACAATACTGCTTCCAAACTTCACGCGTATGAAAACAACAGTGCTATCAATCCTCATGATACTTTCAGTCACTTACGTTGGACTTTTGCCAAAGGCTGAGGCGGTTAGCCCACCACCGGACGGCGGTTACCCCGGAGGTAATACGGCGGAAGGGCAAAGCGCCCTCTTAAGTCTCACGAGCGGCAATTACAATACGGCAGTTGGTTTCTTATCGCTCCTCAGCACGACCACCAACAGCTTCAACACGGGCTTGCAGACGCTTTAACAATGCCGGCTCGCCGAGACGCCGAACGGATTTCTCCCGGTTCGGAGAATACGGCCGCGGGGCAGCGAGCAATACAATAGGCCCAGAACACGCAATAGGTTCGCCCTCAGCATACGGCAACTTCAACACGGCCATAGGTGCCAGAGCAATTTCTCACGGAGTCGGTCGTGGGTCTGGCAACGTGATTGCCATCGGAAGCCCGGGAGACGATGTGGATAACAGCTGCTTTATTGGCAATATCCGCGACGTCCAAACGCAAAACGCCGATGCTATCGCAGTGGTGGTCGACTCTGCAGGGCAGCTCGGCACAGTGAGTTCCTCGGCCAAGTTTAAGAAGGAGATCAAACCAATGGACAACGCGAGCGAAGCGGTTCTCGCGCTTAAGCCGGTTACATTTCACTACAAGGCCGACAAGGCGGGCACGCCGCAATTTGGCTTGGTGGCTGAAGATGTAGCAAAGGTGAATCCCGATCTCATCGTGCGCGATAAGAGGGGCGACATCTACACCGTACGCTACGAAGCAGTGAACGCGATGTTACTCAACGAGTTCCTCAAAGAACACCAGAGAATCGGGGAACAGGATCACCAGCTACGGAAACAAGGAGCCATCATAGCCAAGCAGCAGAAACAGATTGAGGCTCTTACTGCGGGCTTGCAGAGAGTGAGCGACCAGCTTGAACTGAGCAAACGTGCGCCCGAAGTGGTCCACAACAATCAGTAACGCGGCGCGAGCAGAAACACTACCACTCTCTTGAAATCGCCGATGTGCAGCTGCCTCTCATCGATGGCCTGCGGCACCGTAGCGCTCGGGAAACCATTGCCATAATTTCTCCGGCTTAACCGGCTCATCGAAGGCCCCAGGAAAACCACATTGGTGGGATGCACGATATTACCTACCGGATAAAGAGCGGCATCCTTGTCAGCAGTGAATGCCACTACAATTTTGACGGAAGACTGTGTGTTCGGTTTGAAGCGCCACTCTAAGAATGTGCTTATAACATCAGCATCGAGGAATCCATCGTTTGTGCTGCTCCTGACGAAGACTCCTTTAACTTTGCCTGAAGCTTTATCGACAATCAGTTCGAATATTCCCGCGCCCTGACAATGCTTCTTGCTCGCCATTGGATCCTTTGTGGGCCGCGGACTAAAGAGTGGCCGATCGTCACCACGCAGACACCTGATGCAGAACAACGCAAATAGTACCGTCAGAATTAGAAGATTTTCATCGACCTATGAACTTTGTAAGCACGTATCGTCGGTCCCCGTACGGCTCACTGTTGTATTGCCTCGATCGCAGTGGTCGACGGGCCTGGAAAGAAGTCTTGAACTCCGGTCCCAAATTTTGTAAAAGACCCAAACCGCAGCCGGTTGGCAACTGCCGGCAGAAATCAAATGACAATCCTTCAGTTGTGCTCGCCTTCCAACTCAACTCTCAAGTCTTGAACAATGAAAAGAACAGCAAAAAATAGCCGTTTCGGCCTCGGCTGGATGCCGGATCTTCCGGATAATCGTGATCATCTCTACTCGGCACCGCTGGCAAAGCTGCGAGTGCTTCCCACCAAAGTCGATCTGCGCAGACGTTGCCCGAGAGTTTATAATCAGGGGCAAATCGGTTCCTGCACCGCAAATGCAATCGCCGCCGCCATCGAGTTCGATCGCAAAAAGCAGAAACTGCGCGACTTCATTCCATCGCGTCTCTTCATTTATTATAACGAGCGAAGCATTGAACACAGCATACCGCTGGATAACGGCGCCCAGATTCGCGACGGAATAAAAAGTGTCGCCAAACAAGGCGCATGCCCGGAAACCAAGTGGCCCTACGACGATACTCCAGCCGATCCGACCACAAATCTCTGGCCTGCCGGAGCCAAACCGAGGCAAAAACCATCGGCGGCTTGTTACAAGGACGCAAAAAAATTCCGCGCGGTCAGTTATCAGCGAGTCGATCGGACGCTTTCGCAGATGAAAGGCTGCCTTGCAGACGGTTTCCCGTTCGTGTTTGGCTTTACCGTTTACGACAGCTTCGAGAGCGCGCAAGTGGCGAGAACAGGCGTGCTGCAAATGCCCAAGCCAAGAGAAGGCGTTGTAGGCGGCCATGCCGTTCTTGCTGTCGGCTACGACGATAAGAGCGAGCGGTTCACGGTGCGCAATTCATGGGGCACGAGCTGGGGCAAAAGAGGCTATTTCACCATGCCCTACTCCTATTTGCTCACTGACAACCTTTCGGACGATTTTTGGACGATTCGCCTCGTGCATTAACCAACCAACCCCTCAACAAATATGCCAAAATATTGGATGATAAATAGCCGGAGCCAGGGCGGCGTTGGACCTGACGTCAGCGCCGATGGCATGACTTATTGGGTCAGCGACAAACAGCCGCTCACCGACATCAAGAACTGGCGGAAAGTTACCGCCGCAAACTTTCAGAAGCTGCTGGTCGGAACGTCGGATAAGTTTCCGAAGTATGATCTGGCCGAAAACGAGAAGCAAAGCCATGTCACGATCCTTGTTCATGGTTATAACCAAACGTTTGTAAAAGCGGCAGCGTTTTATGAGAAGCTTTGTGGCGGCCTTTTTGACGGTCCCGACAGCCTCGGGCTTTGCATTCTGTACGACTGGCCATCACGCGGCAGTCTCCTGGGCTATGAGCCTGATCGCTCGCATGCACGCCTGTGCGCTCAGGATCTAACAGATGTGTTGAGCGCGCTATTCGATTGGCTGACCAAGAAACAACAGCAAACCATAGATAATCCTGCGAAAGCCTGTAAAGCGAAGGTGTCCGTAATCTCTCACAGTATGGGCAACTATGTCGTGCAAAAAGCCATGGCAGCTGCCTGGACCCGTAAGAACCAGCCACTACTCGTTAGTCTCATCAATCAACTGTTAATGGTCGCGGCCGATGTTGACAGCGATTTGTTCGACGAGGGCGCGCCTGATAACAACGATGGCAACGCTGTGGCTAATCTCAGCTATCGGATCACTGCGCTTTACTCTGGACGCGACACAGTCCTCGGCGCGTCCGCAGGCCTGAAGCACTTCGGCATGCGGCGTATGGGTCGCAGCGGCCTTCCTCATCGGCCGCCATTGGCCGATTCGTCATCGCCAACAGATAACGTTTGGGACGTGGATTGCTCGAGCTTCTTCCCGCAAGGGGTGGGAGATATTCACGGCGCGTATTTCCTCACCGATGGCACACTCAACCTAATGCGCCATATTTTGCGTGGCCTCGACCGCGGGGTCCTCGATACGCTCGGATACACTCGCGGCAACGCTTGGCCCCCGCAATAGGTAAAGGCGAATGCCTCCGCGCAAACGTAAACCAAAGTCGAGCAAACGAGCCACGCGGCGGTCGCCGCAAAAATCTCGCGCTCGGAAGACAGCGAAATCTTCGCGTCGAAAATCCGCACACAAACCTAAATCACGAGCGCGCACGCCAACTTCTCGGCAGTGCGCTAAAAACAACTCGTGCTCGGACGACGGGGAAAACTTCGCCGCGAAAATCCGGGACGAAGGTACGGAAAAGCGTCGCCGCGGTACGGCCATTACCGGTGCAGCCTGAGGAAATCCTTTTTCGTGTGGAAGGCAAGATGTCCACCTTTGGGGGACCACACGATCTCGGGATGGCTGCGAACGAAGACCTCGCTCTCTTTACCAAGGCGGATCTTCAAAATCCGAAATACGCATATTTATTTCTGCCGGCCCCGCCTCCCGGAACAAGCGGACTTGGCCGCAGGCTTAACCCCGATCAATATTATTTCGCTTGTCGTTGGAATTACGCCGAGACACCGAGGGAATTTTTGCGGCGGGCGCTTGCGCGTGTGGAAAATCCCGCGAATGGCCGAGCGGTTGATGCACGCCCGGTTGATTGGGGTCCGCATCCTTCGACCGGACGCGTCGCGGACTTATCGCCCGGACTGGCAGCCGCTCTTGGGTTGGACACTGACGACATCGTTCGGATAACAATTTCGGCGCGCAGAGCCATACCAGTAAAACCGTCGCTACGGATCAGCCGCGGCGGTCATGGAAGTAGCAACCCGCATACAAAACCAGTAATCAAACAGTTCATTAAAAGCCCACATTGCTCTTGCCGTAACGGCGCAAGCATCGACAAGATTGTGTTGCACTGCACTGAAGGATCGCTTGCCAGCGCTCTGGCAGAATTTCAAAAAACAGATGGCCGGCAGGTTTCTGCGCATTACGTCATTGATCGAAACGGCGACATTTACCAGATGGTAAGTGATAGCGACCGTTCGAATCATTGCATGGGCGCGAACCAAAACTCGATCGGCATCGAACATGTCGGCAGTGAAACGGATTCGCTCACTGCCCAGCAGGCTGCCGCTTCCGCAGCGCTCATTCGCTGGTTACTCGAACAGTATCATATTCCGCGGACAAACATCTTTGGACACGATTTCGCGCCAGGCTACTGTCGCCCGGGTGGAACAAGTTGCCCGGACCGCCTCTTTGGTCCGGTACACTCGCAGGCAACTATCGCTGCCTGGGTAGAGGCCAATGTATGAGTGGCAAGAGTTCCAAACATGCCGCCTGCCAGGAAGCCATCTCATAAACAGTTTTGATCCGAGCGCCCACGGGCCGAGGGCGGCCCGACTCCATCGACATGAAGCCACAAAGGACAAGTGGAGACGGCCTGCCCTCAGGCCGCTTTCTGGTTTCATGAGAAGGTGATTGCTTCTTTTTGTCGCGTCTCTAAAATGGGCGCTCACCTGTAAAACGAAAGGAATCGCTTATGCGTTTTTCAATCTGTCTTGCAATTAGTGTCTTTGTCATCGCTTGTGCTCAACAACCCCCCACCCCAGGTCCCATACCTCCACAGCCGGTCAATTGCCCAGGAATGACATCGCCAGATCAGCAGCTCCGGGCTTGCGTGTTATCTGTTGGAACTCATCCCAACCCTCCATTCAACGAATCGCGAGTCGAGATCCGCAACATGGGTGGCACGGTACTGGCGACAAAGGACTTTAAGTCTCCGGATGGTGAGCATGGTCGCAACGTTCAGAAAATGGAGTGGTCACCTGATTCGCAGTTCTTCGTTTTCAGCACGGCAAGTAGCGGTGGGCATTCGCCCTGGCATTGGCAGACTTACTTTTACGATCGCAAACGGAAAACATTCAAAGAAGTGGACGACTTCACAGGTCCTGTCATCAAGCGAAACTTCAAATTGACTGCTCCCGATTGGATCGAAGTCCAGGTGCAAGGCACCCCCAGTGATCCGGGCGATATCAACACTGGACACTCAGTAAAACGGAGCCTGAGTACGCTGCATCAGTAAATTTCAAAGTCACTCGGACGAAACAGCCATCCAATAAACTATGCCAAAGAAAAAACGCCCTTTGAAACGTGGTAAGAAAACGCGCTCAAAAGTTTCCCGAAAAACAAAGCCAAAAAAGCAACGGCGTGCAAAACCGACTCTGAAAGACCGGATAGCTCGTGCAAAGAAGCTTGAGGCATTGGACGCAGGAAAGCCTACGTTCCAAGTCCTGCCGCGAGCTATGACAGCAGCGCCTGGTAATGTCCGCACTGCTGCACCACCAGTGATTACCGGCTCCGTCGGTCGTTGGGAAAAAGGCGCGCGCAATCTTCAAGCGGACGTGGAGAGCGTGCAGCGCCTCCTGGAAACGGCGGCGCAAAAGTTACATGCTCTTGACCTTGATCCGAAGGGTGTTGATGGAAAGATTGCGCGGCAGTCTGCGAAGTCGAATACAATCGCTGCGATCGAAGCCTTTCAGAAGCGTTCCAATATTTCGATTGATGGACTCATTGAACCAGGCAGGCAGACGTGGCAGGCACTCCTGCAAGCCGCTGGTCCTCTACCAAACGATGATTTTTCTCAGACCTACATACGGGAAATTTCGGTAAGCCTGGAAGATCCTGATCATTGGCTCACTCTTACCTGGACTGGACCCAATGCTGATAGTCAGGAAACGGGACCATTTAGAACGTCACCCGGCGCAGGTCTGAGAGGCCTCAATTGTGATAACGAGGCAACGAGTCGGCGGTCGGGCTCCAAGTGCACGCCCAAAGGAACTTATCCCGTACAAGGCTTCCAACGAAGGCTGAATAGCGATTCTCGTGCGACATACGTCACATGGTTTATGCAGCGCCGAGGTATCGCGCTGCATTATTTCCCCAGCGTGCCTCAGTACGCAGCTTCCCATGGTTGTGTACGAATCGAGTCAGAGGACGTAGCACGACTGATCCAGAAAAACTCACGAGTAGACGAGACCCAGGTCGTTGTGAGCGGAACTTGGACAAAGCCGTCAAAGCAATGGAGCTAGATCTTTGTTTCTACGCTTACTGAGAATTGACCTGCTACTGATCTAATCTGGAACCAGGCTACATTAAGCCCCTTCGACGAATAGACGACCCGACAGCAGGTTCGGTTAAGTTTCGCCTGCCCCTTGCAGGAGTGCCTGCAAGACCTGACTGTCAGGCTCAATTAATCCAGTAATCGAAATATTGAAGCGACTCTGAAAAGCTTCGATCGCAACCACTGTGTTCGACTTCGCTGACTGTCGCGCAATCTTTCCATCAACGCCCTTCGGATCCAGCTCAGGTGCCTGCAACCTTTGCGCCGCCGCTTCCAAAAGGCGCTGCACAGTTTCCACATCGGCTTGAAGATTGCCCGCGCCTTTTTCCCAACGGCCGACGGAGCCGGCAATTACGGCCGGCGGAGTGGTGGCGCTGCCAGGATCAGACTCGGTGCTGCCTGCAGCTTGCAAAAGGGCCTGCCACGTCTCACTGCCGGGCTCAATCAGGCCATCAATCGAAATGTTGAAACGGCTTTGAAAGGCTTCGATCGCAGCAACCGTATTCGACTTCCCGGGTAACCGCGCAATCTTTCCATCAACCCCCTTCGAATCAAGCTCAGGAGCTTGTAGCCTCTGGGCCGCCGCTTTCAAGAGGCGTTGCACAGTTTCCACGTCCGCTGCAAGATTGCCGGCACCCTTTTCCCAACGGCCGACGGAACCAGAAAGTGCAAGCGTAGTGCTGGCCACGTCATTCGACTCGGGCGTCGGTTCGGGCTCCTGTTCCTGGTTATCTTCCGCCACGAGCGCGGCGGTCACATTCGCATCCAAAAAGAGGCCTTTGTCCTTGCGGGCCGTCAGAATAGCCACGGCTTGATCGACGTTATTCTTTATCGTGTTGAAGTCTGCTGGGGTAAACAGGAGCTCCGTTTGGTACCATTGCGCGACTTCGGGTTTCTGAAGCTCCTTTTGTAGATCAAGCAGACGATCATAGGTTTTGGAGTCCATGTGGCTGATTTTTTCCAGCAGATGGTAACTCTTGACTGAGTTGCCGCTTATCAGACCGGCATCGTTGTCTTTCATGATCATACGATCGACCAGAACTGCCCCGGATGGGATCTCTTTCAACTGTTCGGCAGCCCTTGCAGGATCACTCTTTTTCGTCTTGGTCTCAAGAACCCCGTCTTCAACCCACAGATAGACCTTTTCCGAATGCATATTGCCGCTGAAGCGATCAGCCTGGCTCATGATGAAATCCATGAGCAGCATGTCGGAGAGATCCCTGACTTGCACGAGCTGCTGAACAGCAGCCTGATTGAGTTTACCGCTTCCGTCTTTGTAGTCTAACTTGAGCGGCTTTCCGTCTGTTAGTTTGGCAAACTCAGAAGAAGCTGCAAAAGCACCGGCTCCGGCGAGGTCGCTCAGATGCGGATAGGATTGTTCGCCACTGGGATTAGCCTGAAGAGCGCCGTAGAGCTGCTTTCCATCTTGAGTGTAAACTCTCGGATTGCTGTGGGCATCGTCGAGGGCCCTTAGCTCTGTCCACTGATTTCTATTATTCGATCCGACAGCCTTTGCCTTGCCCAGATCAGCCAGAGGCTTGTGCGCATTCCAGGTCCATCGTGCGAACGATCGCAGGCTCGACATGGCCCGCATCAAGGAACCGTGATAAATGATAATAACCCAGAATCGAGGGAGCGTAAGTGAAATGGTTGGGAATGGACTGCTTGTATTTTGCAATTACTTCGTCACCGCTCGGTTGAGACTTTGTCGCATGAGCTTCGGCATAACTGAGACGGCTCACTCCTGGAGGCAACTTCACGGCATGAACATTTATCCCGGGCGAAGTGCTATACGTCTTTGGAATCAGAACAATATCCAATCCGTCTTTCGTTTTGCCATCATAAAAGTCTATGTCAGCAAGCTCCTTTTCCTTTTCGATGTCCTTCTTGCTATAGATTTCGGGGTGTCCCGGAAAAGTCGCTGATCTGGTGGCAAGCTCGACCGTACCGTTTGGAGCTACGTGTTGGGTGATTTCGCGTTCGCGAGGTGTGTTAGGATCAGGCTGTGGCGGCGTAGGGATTGGCGTGACGTTGTCCGGAGGCGGCGAAGGTTCAACAGGTTCTGCGTCGTCCGATGCGTTACCCTGGGCCGCCTCTATCTCCTTTGCATAAAGCTTCTTCATCGTTCCCTCGAAATCGAGGTCGACGAGAATATCTTTGGAGTCCACTCTGCTCTTGAGCGATGCCGCTTGCTTAATGAGACTCGCTTTCAGCTTATCATAGTTATCGCCCGAGATATGAACGGCATTCACAAAGTATTCTTTAATCTTTGCGTCCGAACCCGGTTCGCTATCCTGCATCAATCCTGCCAGCCATTGCAATCGATTGTAGATCGTTTGGTCAACGTGATGGGTCTCGTTCAGGATCGGAGTAACCGAGATGGAATTCGTTCCCCACATCATGCCGTCGTCGTTATCCTTGTACATGATGCGTTTCAACGGGTGAAGAGGACTCACCGCTTCGGCCTTGTCCTTATCGCTAACTTTGTCATCCCACTTCACTTTTCCTTTGTTGGTGACGTAGTGCTGCAAAACTGCGATGCTGATATTTCCGAGGCGATCAACCTGACGGAAGATTGAATCGAGGATCACTCCCCGCGTCATATCCTGGGCAAGCGCCAGATCCTGAAGACAGCCTGTATCATTCAAGTTCAATGTACTTGCCACAGGCGACTTCGAGGACAGAACTCTGTAAAAGCGGTGACCCCTAATTGCACCGACGGTCCAATAATCTTCGGGACTGCTGTTCTCGCCCCGCGGATTCTCCGCGAGGGATCCAAAGACAAGCTTTCCATCCGGAAGCACCACTTTCTGGTTCCCTGACTTCACCATCGCTCGAAGGTTAGCCCAGGCTTCCGTGCAACTGGGATGACCGGTCGTGCGGGCTTGCTCTCCGACTTTCTCGAACTCCTGAACATCCATCGTCCGATAAGTTGCAGGCGGCACTTCAACAAGATGCCCCAGCAGCCGAGAGACGTAAAAACATGCAAGACCCGACTCTGCCATGGTACCTACCTTGAACTTGGCGATCTTCTTCCCAGATCTCTTGTTGCTGTACTTTTTCGTTATACCCGGGCGATATGGGCCTTCCGTTTTTTCGAACGTCTCTTTGCTTGATGTTGGAGGAAGCTGGTAGATTTCTATTCCCGCTGAAGTGTTATGAAGTTTCGGGACGACGCCCACGCTTTGAGGGCCGCTGGAGGCATGGAAATCGAGGCTATCAAGCTCATCAATTTCATTCTTATCATGCTTGGTAAACCAGTCTCTCGAACTCGAGAGCGCATCGTCTTTGAGCTTCACATCCGGTGGAGTAAATGGAAACCTGATCAACCGTTGAGCGATCTCGGTAACGCCATTAGGGGTGGGATGTTCCACCAATGGCGGATCCCCAAGAGGGAGCGAATCGTCCGAAACAGAATTCATGTTTCAGCCCTGAATTGCGTAGGCGCATTAATCTTCACCAAAAGCTTGTCTGCGAAAAGGCAAAAATAGATTCGGGTGAAGAATTCTGTAAAAGACGGTTGTTCCTTCACCTCTGCTACTGTGCGTGCTTCAAGAAACGGGGTTGTTACCAGCGATATCTTGCGGAGAATTATTTACGATTGGACTAGGAACAAACTCCCTTTTTGGATGGCTGCGCGGTAAATTAGAATTATGCCGAAAGAGTGGTACATCAGTTTTCACGGCGGCGACGAGAAGACCTCCCTAAACAACATTCACGTCTATTCCGCCGACGGGAAAAAATTACGGAAAGCTCTAAACAAAAAGAGCGTTCCCGACGGTATCACTCTTCGTGAGCTTCGCGGATTCGCGTTTGGGCCAGACAAGAATCTGTACGTGGTCAACGCATATTTCGAATATAGCGAGGTTCTGAAGTTTGCCGGCGCGCTCAACACAGATGGGCAGCACAACTTTGTCGGTGTTTTTGTAAAGCGCCACACGGACCTGAACCCTGGGATCGATCATCCCTTTAACGTAGCGTTTGATTCCAACGGCGATCTCTACGTTTCAAGTCAAAATACGAGTCTTGTCGCAAGGTATCACGGTCCCGCAGGCAAGCACGGCCAACCAGGGCTGCCTATGCCGTTCCCCCAGAGTCTCGATCCAGACTTGAATCTGCCGCCTGGGACCTTTGTCCCATCAGCAAAGCACGTATCTAACGGTCTCGTAGAGGTTAGAGAAGCGATTTTTGCGCCAGATAATAATCTGTATGTTGCGGACCGTGCCGCCGATTGTGTACGGATTTATGAGGCTCATACTGGGCACTTTCTGAGAAATCTTGTTTCAGGAAGCGATCTGGTCGACAGGCCGATCCATTTATTGCTCAGTCCGGACAACCGTTATCTTTTTATTGGAAGCGGCGGGACCGATTCAATTCTCCAACATGACCTTTGGCAGAACTCCACAAAGGTCTTTGTCGCGCCAAAATCCGGTGGGCTTAATGGCCCGGCCGGAATGGGATTCGGCGACGACGGTTCACTGTACGTCGCCAGTCGGAATTCGAATGAGATTCTCCGTTACGATGCCAAAGGCGGTCGACCGTCCAGCAAGCCATTCATCAAGGACTTGGCGGATAATCCCGAGTTTTTGATGCTAGTAGGTTGAACTTGTTGCCTCGCTCAAACGCACCATCTTTTGACGATTGACGGCATGATCGAAATTTGGTTTAACAAATGCCCATATGAAGACCTACCTCACAATAGCCTCCCTGGTTACTTCACTGCTTGTAGCTAGTTGCGCCTCGGTGAACACCGCGCATACGCCTGCAGATGGTAGCGCGGAGAAAAATGCAATCCTGCAGGCAACTCAACGCGCATTAGCTCGGCAGGGCCGCAAGAATCTAGTGCTGGTCGTGCCGTACCTGAAAGTCCATAACGGATGGGCTTGGATACAGGTCAATCCTCAATCGGCAAACGGGAAGCAACATTACGAGTCGCAGTCCGGACTTTTGCAAGAGAAGGCGACGAACGAATGGACGCTGTTGGAATGGATGCCCGCCGAGGAAGGAACCGATTACACAAAGTACTTTAAAAACCTGAAGGCTAAATATCCTTCGGCTCCGCCAGATATTTTCCCTCAATAACCTAACGACCTTAAATAAGGAGTTTCTGTTATAAAACAATTGCCCATCCTTTCAAACCGCCTATCGGCCGTGATTGGTGTCGGTATTCTCTTTGTTTTACCGCTTGTGCGACACGCTTAACCATCAATCTAAAGAACTGAGCCGGCTTTTCCGTTTACAGTCCGATAGCCACTAGCCGTCTTGGATCAGCGGCTCCGGCTCTGCGCCCTTTCGAAAAATCATCCAAACACCGGCGAGCACCAGACAAGCGCCAAGCAGCGACCACAGGGAAAATGTCTCGCCGCCAAGTGCCCACCCTAACATGACCGCGCCAGGTGGTGTTATCAGCGAGATCGCCTGTAGCCTTGCCACAGTCATTCGTGGTAATAGCCAGTAAAGAAGCAAAAAGGTCAGCGCTGAACCGATTACCGCGAGATAAAGCAAACAAAAAACGGCTACCGCGCTCCAATGAAACCGCGCCGGATTTCCTTCGATAAGGAATCCAGTTACAAGCAATGGCACTGCGCCGAAAATCATTTGCCAGGCTGCAATCATCGAGGGCGCCAGCTTAATCGCGCGCGCCTTGAGCAGCACGTTTGAGAAAGCGGCACCTGCGCCGCCGAAAACGATACCCAACCCACCCCAGAAGGCCACGAATCCGTTAAAACCCAGAAGACGCTCACAAATCATTGCTACGCCGCCCAGCGCGAGAAGTGCGCCCAGAAGTTTGTGCAGCTGCAGTGGCTCGTCGGGTAGCATTAGATGCGCGAAAAGAATGCCGAAGATCGGGATGGTCGCCTGTAGCACCGCTGCCAGACCTGAGGAGACGTGCAACTCGCCCCAGAAAAGCAGACCGTAATTGACCGCAAACATCAGAACGCCAGTAAAAGCCAGGAGCAAATAATCGAAACGGCGCCGCGGTAACAAGCCCACTCGCCCGGCGGACACGGCAAAAAGAACGATGATCGCCAAGAGAAAACGGATACCCGCGTAAGAGATTGGCGGTAGATCGCGCAACCCGATCTTGATAACGAGCCACGTCGAGCTCCAGACAACACAAAGTGTCAACCATGCCACTGGCACGCCCCATCGGCGCACCAAACGCCGGTCCGGCTCGGACCGGGCGCGCCCTGCCACATCAACTGATCTCCTTTTCACCGTCATCTGCGCGCGACCATCGTTTGTCGACAGTAATTCGTAAAGTCAGGCGGTGCGGAATCGATCAGTCAACCATTGACAGTCGGCCTCCCACTCATGTGGCTTGGTGGCGTGGCGATTAGACGTAGTCGTTCGCTCCGAATGCTCTCAGATTCACTAACGAAACCCGTATGGAGAAAAGGTTCGAAGATTTTGCTTGCCCATAAAGACGCACCCCGATAGACCTGAGCCTTCAACCCCTTAATCCATATGATATCACTTATGCAAAATCTGCTCATCCATCCCCTATCACTGCTCGCGCAAGTCGAGTATTCGTACTCATCCTCATCGCAAGGCCAAGCCCCTAGCCCGGTTTCGATGATTATCGGACTGCTCATCGCCCTGTTGCTGATCGTGGCGATGTGGAAAGTGTTCACGAAAGCCGGTCAGCCTGGCTGGGCTAGCATCATCCCGATCTATAATCTCTACATCTGGTGCAAGATTGTAGGTCGACCCGGCTGGTGGATCATTTTGATGCTTATCCCGTTCGTTAATATCATCATAGGAATTATTCTCTGCATCGATATGGCAAAGAGTTTCGGCAAAGGTGCGGGTTTCGGAATCGGCCTCGCTCTTTTGGGAATTATTTTCGTGCCGATCCTTGGTTTCGGCAGCGCGCAGTATCAAGGCCCTTCGGCTTCACAAGGCGTAGCCGTTACTCCGCCGCCGCAACCTGCTTAGTCGCTGTCGCCGATTATCTCGACTCAAGCCGGATTAGGCTGGAAAACCCGTAATCAAAGGCGGGATTTTCCCGTCGACTTTTCGTTAGATGCGTACTGCACTCAGCATCTTCTGCACGACTGCGGTTTATCAGCTCTATCGTTTCATCGGTCAGCCGAACGGTATGCCAGCTATTTCAGCCCTCGCAGCATACTACCTATTGCCGGCTGCAATCGCATTGTGGGTCGTCGGCGATGCACAGCGGCGCGGTCGCAGTACCCTTTACGATTTCGGCTCGTTCGTTTTCGTTTTCTGGCCGGTTATCGCACCAATCTACCTCTTTGAGACGCGCGGTTTACGAGCTTTCAGCATTATTGGTTGTTCTTCGCCGTGTTTTTTGCTGCGATATTATTCGCGACGTTTATGGGTTATCCAGCGTCTCTGAAGCCATGAAAGCCAAGACATCTAACCATTCGCTCGAGTCAACCGCTGGCCGTTGTACTGAAAGGCTGAAGGATTAATTATGAAGGATGAGGTGAAAGCAAAGCTCGCCCTCGCCAGCGGTGGCTCATCTTGTTCTCGTTAGGCGAAAACATCCCGCTGAATGGAGATCGCCCTTAAGCAGCTATCAGAGTGCCCGGAGCACCTTGAAACCGTCGGGCTCTGGATCTACAACCAATGGTGGAGCAAGCGATGCGACTCGCCTGAGATTGTTTTCAGCCAGCTCCGCACGCACAAGAAATTGGATGCTGTTCCGTATAGCGTCGTCGCCTTGGCCGAGGGAGAACCAGTTGGAAGTTGCTGCGTAATCGAGAACGACTGCATCCATCGCCCCCAATATGCGCCCTGGGTCGCTGCAGTTTATGTCAGGCCGGAGTTTCGCCGCCGAGGGATCGCCTCAATGATCCTACAAGAGGCAGCATCGATCGCTGCACGAGCAGGCGTAAAATGCCTCTTTATCGACTGCCTTGCCGTCACCGCGCCAGTGTATGGAAAGAACGGTTGGGCAATACATGAGCGCGAAGTGGGAGATAAAGAGTCCGTCGTCATGCTACGAGAAATTAATTCCGCCTAACCAGTCGCTGGAGCCAATCGCTGGCCCTCGCGATGCCCACATTTGATTTTATGAAACAGTCCAAAGAGTTTGCCGCGCTCGCCCCGCCAGCGGTGGCTCAGCTTTGTCTCGTTAGACTCTTGGTTGCGCGATCCATTTCGGCTTCCGCTTTTCGTTGAACGCAGCAATGCCTTCGCGCGCTTCCTCCGATTCGCGCGCTTGCATGTGATACTTTAGCGCAAGATCGACATCTTCCTTCACCGAACTCGACCAAAGTTCTTCGATCAATCGTTTTGTTTGCCCCAGCGCACGCGGGGCACCCTGCAAAACCGATTGCGCAAACTTTTGCGCTTCATTCATCAAATCCGCTTGTGTGACAACACGATTTACAAGACCGATTTCCTTGCGCGATCTGCGTCGATTAACTCGGAACCTAACAACAGCTCTCGCATATTTCGTTCGCCAACCTGCCGGCGAAGGAAAGTCATCACCAGGCCGGCGACCAGTCCGCGACGCACCTCGGGATAACCGATTTTTGTGCCTTGCGCTGCGACGACAAAGTCGCATGCCGACATAATCCCCGCGCCGCCTGCAACCGCTGCGCCATGCACGGCAGCGATCGTAACAAGGCGCGTTTGGCTGATCGCGATCAAAGTATTTGCGACCATCTCGGCCGTCGCGTGCGCTTTTGTCTGGTCGGCCGCCTCCTTCAGGTCCAACCCGGTGCAAAACGCCACGCCTGATCCGCGCAAAATAATCACGCGCTCCTTCGGCTCATCGGACGCGATCTTGAGGGCGGCGTTTAGTTCACGGAGTAACTCAATCGTTAATGCATTACGCCGCTCGGGTCGATTGAGAGTAAGAACAGTGATTTGCGGCGTTTGCTTTTCGATAAGGACGACGGCCATTTTGTTAACCGCAGATTACGCAGATTTTCGCAGAATTGTAGGGCGTTTCTGTGAAACGCCGCTTTTAGAAATGGCGTCTGACACAGACGCCCTACAGATATCTACCTATACTTGGATCACTCCGGTGTGGAAATCAGCTTTCGGTCTCGGTCGCGTGACGTATTGCAACAAACGAATCAGAACATCGCGGGTCTCGTGCGGCTGAATAATGGCATCCACCCAGCCGCGCGCCGCGCCGTACCGGATGTCGGTTTGCTCTTCGTAATTCTGCTTCACTTTTACACGAAGCTCTTCCAGTTCTTCCGGTGTCGTCTTTTTGTCACCTCGCTCCCGTGCGCGAGCGAGAATCGCAAACACAGTGTCCGATGCCTGGGCCGCGCCCATCACGGCGTAGCGCGCAGTTGGCCAGGCGACAATAAACCGCGGGTCATATGCCTTGCCGCACATCGCATAATTCCCCGCGCCAAATGACCCGCCCACAACGACCGTGATCTTGGGCACGATGGAATTGCTGACCGCGTTTACCAGCTTCGCACCGCTGCGAATGATTCCGCTCTGTTCCGCATCGCGACCCACCATGAATCCGGTAACATCCTGGAAAAAGATGATGGGCAAGTGTGTTTGATTGCAATCCATGATAAAACGCGCTGCCTTGTCTGCGCTATCGGAATAAATGACGCCACCCATCTGAATTCCCTCTTTTTTGGTCCTGACCTGCAAACGTTGGTTGGCAACAATTCCCACCGGGCGTCCGTGAATGCGCGCGTATGCAGTTACGATTGTCTTACCATAGTCGGCCTTATATTCGTCCACAGAGTTTTCGTCCACGACTGTGGCCACCAGATCGCGCACGTCGTACTGCTTTTGCCCGTCGAAACTGATCAGATCATAAACAGTGTCCGGGTCCTTCGCCGGTTTGAATGCTTCCTTCGAAGGCCGCGGTGTTTTGGAGTCTTTGGCTTCGGGCAGCAATCCTACGAGAGAACGAAGACGTTTGAGGCACGATGGATCGTCCTTTTCAAAAAAATCCACCGTCCCGCTAATTTCGGCATGCATTTGCGCGCCCCCTAGTTCTTCCGCATCCACGACCTGGCCAATGGCTGCCTTCACCAGGGAAGGACCCGCCAGGTATAAGCCGCTGCCTTTTGTCATCAAAATTTTGTCGCAAAGGACCGGAAGATAGGCCCCGCCGGCCACACAGTTACCCATAATTGCAGCGAACTGAGGAATCCCAGCTGCCGAAATAACCGAGTTATTTCGAAAGATCCGACCGAAATCGTCCTCGTCTGGAAAGATCTCATCCTGCATCGGAAGGAACACGCCTGCGGAATCGACCAGGTAAATGATGGGAAGCGCGCACTCAAAAGCCATGCGCTGGGCGCGGATCACTTTCTTAGTCGTTTGCGGAAAGAAAGCGCCAGCTTTCACGGTAGCGTCATTGGCAATAATCATGCACGGAACGCCCTCGACGTTGCCAATGCCAGCGACCACTCCGGCAGCCGGAATCTTTCCCCACTCTTCGTACATTTTGTAAGCAGCCCAGAGGCCGATCTCGAAAAACGGCGATTCTTTATCGAGCAAGCGACCGAGCCGTTCGCGCACTGGGAGCCTGTTCATCTTTCGCTGACGTTCGTGGCCAGCCTTGCCCCCGCCCTCGCGCAGCACAGCCTCCTCCTTTGCGATCGCGGCGCAGTGAGCACGTAACAATTCGCTAGTAGAAGATGCTGACGAACGAGACATGACGCGAAACGCTTAATCCGCGAAGGTGCCTGAATCAAGCTGAGCTTTTCTTGCTCTTGCTCCTGCTCGTGATCGTAGTCGCAACGATTTGCCCGCGAAACACACGAAAGGACGCAAAAGCTTGTAGCGGCGGTCTATGACCGCCGGCCACTGGTTCTCGCCACTCATGGGACCGCAGTTACGTGAATCATTGGTGGCAACCAAGCAACCTGCGGTTTGGTCTCGACAATGCCACCCGCTTCTTGCGAAACTCCAGCCATGAAAACGCGAATTCCATCATTCCTCATATTATTTTCACTCATTTGCCTTGCCTTCTTGCCAGAATCGCAAGCTGTCAGTCCACCACCGGATGGCGGCTATCCCGGGGGCAACACAGCAGAAGGACAGAACGCCCTTTTAAGTCTCACTACTGGCGCTTACAATACGGCAATCGGAATATATTCGGTTCTAAGCCTCACTGACGGGAACTTCTGCACCGGCGTCGGAGCGGGAACACTCTTGAGCAATACCGCGGCCGAAAATACAGCCACTGGCGCCGGAGCGCTTTTAAGCACCACCACCGGCGCCGACAACACAGCCGATGGAGCGTTCGCGCTTTTTAACAACACTGCGACCGGCAATACGGCTGTGGGCGCCAGAGCGCTGTTCAACAATACCACCGGCGGCACGCTGGAAAACATCCAGGGATTTGATGTCGGTCCCAATGTAGCCGTCGGGTTGCAGGCACTTGAGAGCAACACCGTTGCCAGTGCCAACACGGCCGTAGGGTATCAGGCACTTCAAAGCTTTACAAGCGGGCCCACGGGGTTCGAGCAGTTCGGTCTCTGTACGGCTGTCGGTTTTCAAGCTCTCGCACATGCCACCGGTGATGGTTTCGCTAACAGCGGCTTTGGCTACCAAGCGCTCATGAACAACACCGACGGCGGCTTCAACACGGCGATTGGTGTCACGGCTCTCTTAACCAACACCACTGGTGGCGGCAACACGGCTACCGGTGCCAGTGCGCTCTTTTTGAACGATACCGGCAGTGATAACACGGCCAACGGTCTCGCTGCACTCGAATCCAACGTCGATGGCGCCTTCAATACAGCGGTAGGTGAAAGTGCGCTAACGCAAAACATCTCCGGCAACGGCAACACGGCCATTGGCATCTTTGCGCTCCAAAACAGCATCGGGAACAATAACACCGCCTTGGGACACGGAGCCGGCTTCAATGTCACCACAGCCAGCAACGTTATTGCCATTGGCAGTACGGGGGCGGACGTGAGCGACAGTTGCTTTATCGGCAACATCGTCGGTAGCACCGTCGCAAACTCGAACTTCGTATTGATTAACACGGCGACCGGCCAGCTTGGTACCAACCCCTCCTCGGAGCGGTTCAAGAAGGACATTGGCCCCATGGGCAAGACCAGTGAAGCGATCTTTTCGCTTAAACCAGTGACGTTCCGCTACAAGGGCGACACGACCAGCACACCCCAATTTGGCTTGGTTGCTGAAGAAGTAGCGAAGATTAATCCTGCCTTGATAACGGTGGACAAAGAAGGAAAAGCCTACAGCGTGCGATACGACAAGGTCGACGCAATGTTGCTCAACGAGTTTCTCAAGGAACACTGCAAGATAGACACCCAGGACCGCAAGATTCACGAACAGGAAGCAACGATCGCGGAGCTAAAATCTGAAATGCAATCTCTGGCTGCAACTGTAAACGAGCAAGCATCACAGCTCCGGAAAGTAAGCGCGCAGTTGCAGATGAGTAAGGCTGCGCCCGAGGTGGTTGCGAACAATCCGTAAGATCGCGCGTTGTGCGTCCGGGCTAGAGCATGCGTCCTGCGTGCAAGTGCGAGCCCGGGTCGGACTTAGGCACCACGCCGAACCGGGCTTTCCTCGGAATACGGATCACGGAGCCGATTTGAACGAACAGGAAGCGTTTGGCGATCGTGAGGACGCGATCGCCAGCACCTGCAAGACATGCGCTACCCCAATCCGCAGCGCCGCGCCGCGCGATTTCTCTCGACAAGCCGGCTCGGTTTTCTTGAAACTCCTCGCATATGAAAATACAACCACTATCAATCCTCACCGCAATAATGTTCCTCTGTTTGGCGGCTTCCGGCTCAAAACTGCACGCAGTCAATCCGCCGCCAGACGGAGGCTATCCCGGAGGCAATACCGCAGAGGGACAAAGCGCTCTTTTGAGTCTTACGACCGGCCTATACAACACGGGAATCGGGGTATTTTCGCTTCTAAGCCTCACCGACGGCAGCTTCTGCACTGGTGTCGGGGCTGGGACCCTCCTTTTAAATACCGCGAATAACAATACGGCCATCGGCGCGGGAGCACTTTTTAGCAACACCACCGGCGAGGCCAACACAGCCAACGGAACGTTCGCGCTTTTCAGCAACACCACGGGCGTCGTCAACACAGCCATCGGTGATAGCGCACTTCTTAGCAACACTGACGGCAACTTTAACACGGCCGTTGGTCAGCAGGCGCTCTTTGCCAACATCAGCGGCCAGGAAAACACGGCCATTGGCAATGCTGCGCTCGCCAACAACCCGCCCGGCAACTTCAACACGGCCGTTGGGAGTATTGCGGCTCTGAACACCACTGGCTTTCAGAACACGGCCATTGGTCGCGCTGCGTTACCTACGAACACTGCCGGCAACCTCAACACCGCCGTCGGTGACGGCGCGCTCTTTAGCAGCACCGGTAGTGGAAACACCGCCTTGGGCCATAATGCCGGGGGCAGCGTCACCACGGCCAGTAACGTTATCTGTATCGGCGCTCGGGTGCGAACGTGGACAACAGCTGCTTTATCGGCAACATCTACTTCAACGTGCAGCCCATTGTCGGGACCGATCCGGATTCGGTCACCATAACCAGCGCCGGCAGACTTGGCCGCGGTAACGTCTCTTCGCGCCGGTACAAACACGACATCAAGCCGATGGACAAAGCCAGCGAAGCGCTCTACGCGCTCAAGCCGGCCAGCTTCCGCTATAACAAGAAGTATGATGCCACGCAGACGCTTGCCTTTGGCCTGATCGCCGAGGAAGTAGCCGAGGTGTATCCCGATCTGGTGGGACGCAACGCTGCGGGCCAGCCCGAATCGGTCCGCTATGAGCAGATCAACGCCATGTTGCTCAACGAGTTTTTAAAAGAGCACCGTAAAGTGGAACAGTTAAAGAACGATTTCCAAGCCGCGGTCGCGCTACAACAAAAACAAATAGACGCCCTGATGGCACAACTCAAAGATCAGGCCGCGCAAATTCAGAGAGTGATTACGCCGGTTGAGATGAACAAAGCTGCTACGAGCGTGGCTGTGAACAATTCTTAACGCGATATCTCGTTCTCGTCGCGCGTTGACTCTGGAGAGCACAGGCTACTAGCCTGTAGTCGTCGGCATCTTGCCGGCGACATCTCTGGTGTTGCACGCACGTCCAGGATCGGTCGGCCGAAGAGCTTTTAGGCAGGCTGCCGAAAAGAACAGGCTGGCAGCCGGTGCTCCCCAGAAGCTCAGTGACTAGCAGTTTTTTGCTCGCCAAGGTGGTAGCAACTGTTCCAGACTCCGCGCCTATGAAAATACAAACAAGATTACTCTTTGTCAGTTTAACGCTTGCCTGCATTGGGCTTTTGCCAAAAGCGCAGGCGGTAAATCCACCGCCGGATGGTGGCTATCCCGGCGGCAATACTGCGGAGGGAACCTCAGCGCTTTTAAGCCGCACCACCGGCATGTACAATACGGCAGTCGGTATCTATTCGATTCTAAGCCTTAGCGACGGTAACTTCTGCACGGGGGTCGGTGCCGGTACGCTCTTGAGCAATACTGCAGACGAAAATACAGCCACCGGCGCCGGGGCGCTTTTTAATCACACCGACGGCGGCGGCAACACGGCCAATGGGGCGTTCGCACTTTTCAGCCACATCAGCGGCATCGACAACACGGTGGTTGGCGACAGGGCGCTGTTCTTTCCCAGCACGGGCGGCTTCAACACGGCCATCGGCCAAGCCGCAATGTTGAACAACGACACGGGCAGCAGCAACGTTGCCATCGGTGTCCAGGCGCTCGGTAACAACATCTCCGGGAGCAGCAATATCGCCTTGGGCAATGTGGCTGGCACCGGCATCACCACAGCCAATGACGTTATTTGTATCGGCGCCGGAGGCGAGAATATGGAGAGACAGCTGCTATATCGGCAGCATCTTCAATGGACCTCTTCCGGAGGAACTGCCGTTTTCATTAATTCAAGCGGTAAGCTCGGCACGAGCACCTCCTCCCAGCGGTTTAAGGAGCAGATCAAGCCAATGGAGCAGGCGAGCAAAGCGCTCTTTGCGCTTAAACCAGTTAGCTTTCATTACAAGAAAGAGATCGACCCGCAAGGTACAAACCAGTTTGGCTTGGTGGCTGAAGAGGTGGAAAAGGTGAATCCCGATCTGGTTGTGCGCGACAAAGAGGGAAAGCCTTACACTGTTCGCTACGATCAGGTGAACGCGATGTTGCTTAATGAGTTTCTTAAGGAGCATCGCAAGGTCGAGGAATTGGAAGCGACTGTCGCGCGGCAGCAGAAGAGCTTTGAATCAAAAATCGCGGAACAAAATAGACAAATCGAAGCCCTGACGTCGGGCCTTCGGAAGGTGACCGCGCAGATTGAGATAACCAAAGCTGTGCCGCAAGCCCTCGTAACTGATTAGTAACGGTGGATCGCGGTAGCCAACGCTGTAGCCGGTACGTCGGTGCCGGTGTGTTATCTTGGTGCAAGGGAATTAACGATTTTTTCAAAACGCGGGTCGCCGCGGAGCGGATCCCACCACGGCATCAGTTTGAGCTGGCCATAGCTGACGCCACCCGGAGCTCGGCTGGCAATCGCAAGCTGTTCGAAGGCGAGATCTTTGTTGCCAACCCACGCCGCGATCATCGCCAAATACTCAACCATAATCGGACCGGTCATTGCATCTTTTCCCACGGGCACAAGCTCGATTCCGCGCCGCCCTTCGCGCAGTGCTTCCTCTGTCCGCCCTAGACCGGCGTCGATCAGACCAAGCATAGAGACTGCTGGTCCATAGTTTGGTTGCGCTTGAATGATCTTCTCTTGCTCAGTGCGTGCAGTAGTGAGGGCCAACCGCGCATTGGAATCGTCATTCGTCATGCGAGCAATGACGCCTTCTACGAATGAATGATTGAAGCGAACACCGCTGAAGGGTACAATCAGCGGGTTCTCTCCTAACGCGATTAGGGCCTCTCTTGCAGCGGCGGTATCGCGTTCGGCTAGAGCGCAACTGAGCCAATAAGAGACGCCACTCGGCATCGCGTGGGGCTTTGTGGCTCGGATTGAGTCGATTATTTGATGTAACGGCCGAGGATTGGCTTCCGCATCCAGTTCGACGTACGCGCGCCCTAGCTGAGTATCGATATGGTCGGGCTCGATAGCCATTGCCCGATCCAATAGCGATTTTTCTTCGTTGTATCGGCGAGAAAAGCGTAAGCGCCCGCCATCTGCTGAAGGCCGAAGAAGTCGCGTGGGTCGAGGTCAACTGCGCGTTCCAAGCTTCGTGTTGACTCTTCCCAGTGGCCCAGCCGCCTCTGAATGTAACCCATTAGCTGGAAGACCCGCCGGTCATTGGGCAGAGTTCGACGAGCAACTTCCAGTTCAGCCAGAGCGCCGTCATAATCGAGATATCCCTGATAAAGATACCATGCGCGTGCCAGGTGCGTTTCAGCTGCATCCGGACGAAGGTGAGACGCTGCTTGGATCGCCCCCTCCGCCAAGGCCAACCGACCGGAAGTATGGTCCAAGCCAAAGGAATAAAGCAGGCCGTGTGCCCAGGCGAGCTGGCAATATGCTTGAAAAAACGACGGGTCACATGCAGTCAGCCTGGTTCAGCAGGTCGATTGCCAGCAGCAAATTCTCCTTCACGGGGTTGCTTAAGCTTTTCGTCAGAAGAAAACTACTTGCCCGCGCGTAGAGATCGAAAGCGGCCACGTCATTCGTCAGGGGACGTTCAATCTCGCTCATTTCACGTGGCGAAAGCTTCGCCTGGAGTTGCTCGGCAATCGCCTTTGCGATGTCGCTTTGGATTGCGAATACGTCTGCAAGATCGCGCTCGTATGTCAGCGCCCATACATTCCGGTCGGTGCGCGCATCGACCATTTGCGCGTTGACGCGCACGCGATTGCCGGAGCGCTGAACGCTTCCTTCCACCAGATGCGCCACCCCGAGTTGCTGGCCGATCTTGCGCACATCGCGCGCGACTCTGCCTTGTATTGCATCACGGAGGTGCGCCCGATCACCTTCAGATCGGCGATCCGGGCCAGGTCCGTCAGAATTTCGTCCTGCACGCCATCGGCGAAAAAAGCGTTATCCGGATCGCGGCTGAGGTTCTCAAACGGAAGCACTGCAATGCTTTTCTCGGGTGCCGCCAGATTCGAAGCTGGTTCGGCAGCCGCGGGATGGGTGCGCAGCGAGCGAAAGACAAACGGCGCGGACACGCCGAGAACCACGACGACAGCCGCCAGCGTGACTAACGCGCCTCGCTTATGCGCGTTCGGAGTCCCGCGCTTCAGGCGATCTGGGTTCGGCGCGTGCGCGTGTCTGAAAACGGAAGCCTTCCGCATCCATCTCTCCTTTGAGACCGCGAAGGTCCGCGAGCATCTCCTTGCTCGTCTGGTACCGGGCATCCTTGTTTTTGCGCAAAGCCTTTTTCAGGATTGACTCGAGTTTGAGCGGAACATCCGGCGAGGTCTTGGACAAAGGCGGCGGCTCCGTCATCAGGATCGAGGCGATGCAGTCACTCGGCGTCTCGCCCTGAAAAGGAGGGACTCCCGCGACCATCTCGTAGATCACCACTCCCAGGCTCCAAATATCCGAACGTGCGTCTGCCTTCTCACCGCGGGTTTGTTCCGGAGACATATAGCGCCTTGTGCCTAACACCAGCCCCTGTCGCGTTTGATGTACGGCCATTTTTCCGGCGTCACCACGATCGGCTGCCGGCTTGTGGCTCGCTGAGTTTTGCAATTCCGAAGTCGAGGACCTTTACGTATCCGTCCGGTCGCAGCATGACGTTCTCCGGTTTGATATCGCGATGGACGATACCGGCCTCGTGCGCGACCGAGAGCGCGCTGGCCACTTGGCTGGCAATCTCGAGCGCTTCCCTTAACTCGAGCGGCTGCTGGAGCAACCGCTGCCGCAAGGTCTCGCCTTCGACTAGTTCGCTCACGATATAGTGAGTCGAATCTTCTTCGCCGATCTCATAGATGGTCACTATGTTCGGATGGTTAAGCGCGACCACGGCGCGCGCTTCTTGTTCGAACCGCCGAATTCGCCCAGCGTCAGCCGTAAAGCGCGCCGGCAACAATTTCAGTGCCGCTTTTCGTTCTGCCTTGGTATCAACCGCGAGATAGACCTCGCCCATCCCGCCAGTCGCAAGATGCTCAATGACCTTGTAATGACCGATCGTGCGTCCGATCATCGCGTTGGTTTCCCCGGCTTCGCTTTCGACGAACCTGGCGGCAAGCATCGCCGGTGGTGTTTCAATGAAATCGACCGCCCGCTGATAAGCACTTAGCAGGGCCTCCACTTTCTGCCGCAAAAGCTCGTCCCCGGCACAGGCGCTTTCGAGATACGCTTTTACCTCGCCCGGCTCACACTCCAGCGCGGAGTCAAAGATTGTTTCAAGCTCGTGTAAGTGCTCGGTGTCATCTCTGCCATTTGTCATTCTGAACGGAGCGCAGCGGAGTCCAAGCCGTAACGCAGCCTGCGGAACGGTCGAGGCCGGGCTCTCCATTTCGCAGCGCCACCTTAAAGCTTCCATTGCGGGACCCATGGACTTCGCTCGGGATAACTACGTAACCGGGATTTATGAAATGGCTCGGTCTCCAGGCAAATGCGTCCTGCGATCTATCACACCGCCGCTTGCAACTCATTAAGCAACCAAGTTTTGGCAAATCTCCACTCACGTCGCACGGTCTCGGCAGAAATCGTGAGCACTGACGCAATTTCATCCTGATTCAGTCCGCCGAAATATTTCAGCTCCACTACCTGAGCCTTTCGCGCGTCCAGCTTGCCTAGTCTTTCCAGGCTTCGTTTAGTTCAATAACCTCTTTTGATTGCGCGGCCGCGACAAGCGCGACTTCGTCTAACTCGACCTTTTGCGCCCCGCCGCCGCGTTTTTGCGCATTATAACTCATGGCGTAATTGACTAAATCTGCCGCATCGCTCGCGCCGCCACGGCGAGGAAGTGAGCGCGGTTTTTCCAATTCGGGTGCGTCCGCTCGGCCAGCCGCAGTAGGCTTCGTTCACCAGCGCAGTGGTTTGCAAGGTATGGTTCGGGCGCGCACTGCCCATGTAACGATGCGCGATTCGGCGCAGCTCGTCGTATACGAGTGGAGTCAATTTTTCGAGCGCGGCTTGATCACCCGCGCTCCATTCCTTCAGCAACTCGGTCACTTGCGTGCGAGCGACGTTTCTCCACCGCGGCTCTCGTTCGTTCGCCGTTCATGGGTTTCGCTGGTGTGTTCACTGCGTCGCCTCCGAAACTTTACCCGATAAATACCAACCCGAACACGAACTAAGCAAGCAAATAAGGCAATCATCCTCCACGCCTCCCCCCGCACTCGACAAATTTTTTGCGGTTCCATGACCGCCTTTTTCCGCCGTTCCTGTTTTACATGGGTAGGAGGCAAATATTACGACAAAAGATCTGGATCGGAGCGGAGACGCTTTTCCGCTCGGGAAGATCCCCACCTCTTTCAGGCGCGGAACCGCAGGTGAAAACCAGCCAGGCAAAAGGAGAACATTAGAAAAATACCATGAAAGCTAAAGAAACGACTACTCGGGTTAGGAATTCATCGAACCGCCCGCTTTGGCGGCGCGGGCCCGTTGTGCCCACCCTATTTCTCGCCATTTTCGCGTTTGGTTTCTTTGCGCTGTTGCCGCTGGCCAAGCCGTTAGTCCGCCGCCGGACGGAGGTTATCCCGGTGGCAATACTGCGGAGGGACCAACGCCCTTTTGAGCCGCACCACCGGCAGATATAATACGGCAATCGGGATATATTCACTTCTGAGCCTCACCGACGGCAACTTCTGCACCGGTGTGGGAGCTGGGACGCTGCTTGCCAACACTGGAGAACAAAATACGGCGACTGGCGCTGGTCGGCTCTTTAGCAACGTCCTGGAAGCGAAAATACAGCCAATGGAGCGTTCGCCCTCTTTAGCAACACCACCGGCCAAGCAACACGGCCCCGGTTATCGAGCGCTCTTTAGCAACACCACTGGCGGTCAACACGGCCACCGGTTATCTAGCGCTCGCCGGCAACAACACCGGCGACCGCAACACGGCCACGGTTTTCAAGCGCTTTGCAGCAACACCGCGAGCGCCAGCAACATCGCCTTGGGCGCTAATGCGGTCCTTTTCACCACTGGCAGTGGCATATCGCTTTCGGCGCCGATGGGGAGCTGCGAGTCACCGGCACGATCCGTATCGGTACGCATGTACGTCAGACGTGAGCGTTTATTGCTGGCATTCGTGGACTGACGACCGGAATTAACACGCCATACCAGTCTTGATTAGATGGAGATGGCCAGCTTGGTACATGGTATCTTCGCGGCGGTTCAAAAAGAAATTAAACCGATGGAGCAAATCCAGCGAATTATACTGGCACTTAAGCCAGTGACGTTCCGTTACAAGGAGCTTGATGCCAAGAGGCACTCCCCCTTCGGTTTGATCGCCGAGGAAGTGGCCGAGGTCAATCCCGGATTTGGTGGGACGCGATCAAGACGGCGAGTCAACACCGTGCGCTACGACAGGTGAACGCGATGTTGCTCAATGAGTTCCTGAAAGAGCACCGCAAAGTGCAGGAATTAGAAGCAAAGGTCGCCAGGCAACAAACGATTCCGAGGCGAGTGAAGCAAAACAACGGGAGCAGATTCAAGCTCTCACTGCGCGCCTTGATCAGCAGGCGGCAGAAATTCAAAAGGTGAGCGCGAAGATTGAAGTGAGCAGACCCGCACCGCAACTAGCAACGAGGAGCAACTAGCCAGCGATAACGCAGGTGGCGCAGATTTAGCGGACAATGACGAAGTTCAAATGACGAAAGAATTAACAATAAAAGGAAATCAATTATGAAAAACATCACACTCACAACAATGCTCTTGGCTCTTGGCTTGCTTGCGCTTGCCCCAAGGACTCAAGCAGTAGTCCCGGCACCGGACGGGGGTTATCCCGGCGGCAACACTGCAGAGGGAACCAGTGCCCTTTTGAGCCGTACCACCGGCACATACAACACGGCAATTGGAATATATTCGCTTCTAAGCCTCACCGACGGCAGCTTCTGCACCGGTGTCGGCGCCGGAACGCTCCTTAGCAACACCGCAGGCCAAAACACGGCCACTGGCGCTGGAGCGCTTCTGAGCAACAATGCTGGCCCGTTCAACACAGCCAATGGAGCGTTCGCGCTCTTCAGCAACACCAGCGGCAGCGGTAACACTGCTGTCGGCAATCAAGCGCTCCAGAACAACACCACCGGCCTTGTAAACACCGCCAACGGCGCGTTGGCGCTCTTTAGCAACACCGAAGGCTTCGCCAACACGGCCATCGGTAATGGAGCGCTCTTCAGCAACACCAGCGGCGGCGACAACGTGGCGATCGGTCGTGATGCGCTCCAGAGCAACACCACCGGCTCGAAGAACACGGCCATTGGTACAAACGCCGGCTTCAACATTACCGGGACCGGCAATGTTTGTATCGGCGAAGGGATGCTAGGCGTTGCTGGCGAGTTCAATACCACCTGGATCCGTAACATTCACAACACAGTGCAACCTATTGTTGGGACTGATCCGGACAATGTTACCGTAAATAGTGCAGGCAGACTTGGCCGGGGCAACGTATCTTCGCGGCGCTATAAACACGATATCAAACCCATGGACAACGCCAGCGAAGCGATCCTGGCGCTCAAACCGGTCACCTTCCGTTACAACAAGGAGTATGATGCCACGCAGACGCTCGCCTATGGTCTTATCGCCGAGGATGTGGCACAGGTGTACCCTGATCTGGTGGGGCGCAATCGCGAGGGGCAGCCCGAATCGGTCCGCTACGAGCAGATCAACGCGATGTTGCTCAACGAGTTCCTCAAAGAGCACGGAAAATTGGAGGAACAGAAGCGAGAATCGCCGATTAGAATCAGCGTTGTGCAGCAACTAAAGATTTAGAGTCGAAGATCGCGCAGCAGCAGGCAGGAATGGAGGCTCTCACCGCGCAGCTCAAAGAACAGGCCACGCAAATCCAGAACGTGAGCGCGCAAGTTGAGGCGAATAAGCCCGCGCCGCAAATGGTATCTAATAGGTAGTGAGGAGGGATGCAGCTTCGCACAACCAGCCTTCGCATAAAGCTACGGCAATCGAGAGGCTTCGGCGGACAGGTAACACGGATGACATGAATTAATCATATGAAAGTGACGAAGTCGAATGACGAATATCGAAGGAACTACTAATGATAGGCACCTAAACTTATGACTAAGCGAAACATTACCGACACATTAACAACAGTGCTCTTAGCGCTGACCTTCCTTGCGCTTTGCCAAACACCGGAAACTTTCGCGGTTGTCCCGCCGCCGGACGGCGGCTATGCCGGAGGGAACACGGCTGAGGGAACGAGCGCTCTCTTGAGCCGCAGCACGGGCATATACAACACGGCAATCGGTATTTATTCGCTTTTAAGCCTCACCGACGGCAGCTTTTGTACTGGTGTTGGCGCTGGAACGCTCCTTACCAACACCGCAGACCAAAATACGGCCACTGGCGCTGGAGCGCTTTTAAGTAATACCATTGGCGTGAACAATACGGCCAATGGAGCCTTCGCCCTCTTTAGCAACACGGAAGGCAGCTTTAACACCGCCGCAGGCGATCAAGCCCTCTTTAGCAACACTACCGGCTCACGCAACACGGCCATGGGTTATTTTGCGCTTACAACACCACCGGCGAGTTGAACACGGCCGTGGGTGAGGAAGCGCTCCGAAACCTCCACACCGGCGAAGGCAATATCGCCGTGGGCGCTGGGGCAGGTTCTGCTGTTTCGGAGGCCAATCACGTTATTTGCATCGGTGCTTCTGGCGCGAATATTAGCAATAGCTGTTATATCGGCCAAATATTCCCTGCAACGTCTTCCGGAGGAATTGCCGTTTTCATTAATTCAGATGGTAAACTTGGCACTACGACATCTTCCCGCCGGTTTAAAGAGGAAGTTAAGTCGATGGAGCAGGCCAGCGAAGCGATCTTTTCGCTTAAGCCAGTGACTTTTCGATACAAGAAGGAAATTGATCCGCAAAGCATTCCGCAGTTTGGGCTGGTGGCCGAGGACGTGGAAGGGGTCAATCCTGATTTGGTGGTGCGCGACAAGGAAGGAAAACCCTATAGCGTTCGCTACGATGCGGTAAACGCGATGTTGCTCAATGAATTCCTTAAAGAACACCGCAAAGTCGAGGCGTAACTAGCAACGATTGCGGAACTGAAGTCAACGGTCGCTCAGCAACAGAAAGGAATGGAAGTTCTCACCGCCCAGCTCAAAGAACAGGCTGCGCAAATCCAGAAGGTGAGCGCACAGGTCGAGGCGAATAGGCCGGCGCCGCGAATGGCCTCGAGCAGGGACTAACCACGGATTACACGGATGGCACGGATCAAGGCACAGTAAAATGACTAAACCGGAATGATGAATTTCGAAGACAATTACTAATGAAAGGCACATAAATTTATTAAAAACCTAACCATCCTACTTACGACAATCCTTTGGCGCTTGGCTTCCTTGCGCTTTGCCCAACTCCGAAAGCTTTCGGGGTTGTCCCAGCACCGGACGGAGGCTACCCCGGAGGGAACACGGCCGAAGGAACCAACGCCCTTTTGAGCCGCAGCACCGGCTCATACAATACGGCAATCGGGATATATTCGCTTCTCAGCCTCACCGACGGCAGCTTCTGCACAGGAGTGGGCGCCGGCACGCTCCTTGCCAACAGGCAGACCAAAATACGGCCACTGGCGCTGGAGCGCTTTTAAGCAACACGATCGGTGGGGGCAACACTGCCAACGGAGCATTCGCTCTCTTTAACAACACAGAAGGCGACGCCAACACAGCCAACGGTTATCAGGCGCTCTTTAGCAACACCACCGGCGATACGAATACGGCTTTAGGCGCTGCCGCGCTCTTTAGCAACACCATTGGCAATGACAACACGGCCAACGGATGGGGGGCGCTCTTGAGCAACACCGTCGGCAACAACAATACGGCTATAGGCCGTTCCGCGCTCGGCAACATGACCCACACCGACTCCAACACAGCCGTCGGTAGTCACGCGCTCGCTAACACCACCGGCGGCGGCCTCAACACGGCTATCGGCGCTCATGCCGGCAGCAACGTAACCACGGCCTCTAACGTTATTTGTATCGGCGCGGGCGTGGAAGGAGCGAACGTGTTTAACAGGTGCTATATCGGTGAGATCTATACGAATGTGCAGCCTGTTGTTGGCACCGACCCCGACTACGTTACCATAAATAGCAGCGGCAGACTTGGCCGGGCGAACCTATCGTCGCACCGGTATAAGCACGACATCAAGCCGATGGACAAGGCCAGCGAAGTGCTGTTTGCGCTCAAGCCGGTGAGCTTCCGCTACAACAAAGATTATGATGCGACGCAGACGCTGGCCTTTGGTCTGATCGCCGAGGAGGTGGCCGAGGTGGATGCCAATCTGGTGGGACGCAATCCCGAGGGACAGCCCGAGTCGGTTCGCTACGAGCAGATCAACGCCATGTTGCTCAATGAGTTCCTCAAAGAGCACAAGAAAGTGGAACAACAAAGCCGCAAGATTCAGCAGGAGGAAGGCACCATCTCCGAATTGAAGTCAACGGTCGCCCAGCAACAGAAGGGAATGGAGGTTCTCACGGCGCAGCTGAAAGAGCAGAATGCAAAAATCCAGACGGTGAGTGCCCAGCTCGCCGCAGCGAGTCCGTGCCGTGGCGAAGTTGAGATCAACAAGTTCGCCCGCCGTACGGTGGGACGAATCCGCCGTGGTGGACCGGCGCCGCAAGTCGTCGTGAATCCATAAAGATTGGAAGGCCAACCACAGATGGCAAGGATCTCACAGATATAGAGACAGGAGGATGCCCACGAAACACGCGAACGAAACGAAATCGTCCGGATTAAGAACAGACAACAGAAGGAAACAAAGTCAGCGAAGGACACTACATCCATACCCAAATCCAAATTAGAATCTTCGTTTTCTTCGTTGCCTTCTGTAAAAACAGAAATCCCATGAACGATCCGGGGAGGCAGAAATTGAACACGCACTTCGCCGTAACCAAGAAACGAGAGAAGACCGAAACAACGAAAGGCAATGAAAGGAAATAAACTATGAAAAATCGAAACACTATAATCACAAAGATGATCTTGGCGCTTGGCTTCCTTGCGCTTTTGCCGCTGGCACAAGCGGTCAGTCCGCCGCCGGACGGAGGCTATCCCGGCGGCAACACCGCAGAGGGAACCAATGCCCTTTTGAGCCGCACCACCGGCATTTACAACACGGCAATCGGGATCTATTCGCTTCTAAGCCTCACCGACGGCAACTTCTGCACGGGTGTCGGCGCGGGGACACTCCTTGTCAACACCGGGGAGGAAAATACAGCCACAGGCGCTGGGGCTCTTTTGAGCAACGCTACTGGGACTGAAAACACGGCCAACGGAACGTTCTCTCTTTTTAGCAACACCACTGGCAGCTTCAACACAGCTATCGGTGGTCGCGCGCTTTTTAGCAACAGTACAGGAACTGAAAACACGGCCAATGGCACCTTCGCCCTGAATGCCAATACCGACGGCAGCTTCAATACGGCTATCGGCGCGTTCGCTCTGGCTAACAACACTGGAAGCGAAAATACAGCCGTCGGGGTTGACGTGCTCTTTAGCAACACCGCCGGTGGCAACACAGGCATTGGAACGCACGCTCTTCGGCAAAACACGACCGGATTTCAAAACACAGCCGTGGGTGACGGCGCTCTAAGGACGAATACCGCCAGCAACTTCAACACGGCCATCGGCTCGGCCGCGCTCGCTGTAAACACCGGCGAGGGCAACACAGCCTGTGGTAATGTAGCGCTCTTTTTCAACACCGGCAGCAACAACACGGCCCTGGGCAATGGTGCCGGCACCAACCTGACCTTCGGCGATAATAATATCGATATCGGCTACATCGTTGGCGGTGTGGCAGGTGAGAGCAACACCATCCGGATCGGCAATTCTGATATCACCAACACTTTTATCAGTGGAATCAGTGGAACAAACTCCCCAGGGGGCGTTGCGGTCTTTTGTAATTCAGATGGCAAGCTGGGTGTGATTAGCTCCTCGGCGCGATTCAAAGAGGACATAAAACCAATGGGCAAATCCAGCGAAGCTATTCTGGCGCTTAAACCGGTGAGCTTTCGGTACAAGAAGGAGTTTGATCCGCAGGGTATATCGGAGTTTGGACTGATTGCTGAGGAAGTAGAAAAAGTAAATCCTGACCTGATGATCCGCGATCAGGAGGGCAAGCCCCAGACCGTCCGCTACGAGCAGGTCAATGCCATGTTACTCAACGAGTTTCTTAAAGCGCACCGCACGATGGAGGAGCAACAAAAACAGATTGATTTCCTCACTGTGCAGCTCAAAGAGCAGACGGCACAAATCCAGAAAGTGAGCGCGCAAGTTAAGATGAGCAGGGCCGCTCAGCAGGTAGCAATGGACCAACCGTAACTCCGCCGAACGTGGGAATCAGAAGAGATCAGAGGGCGAACAATTAAACCAGGAGGAGATTAGATTATGAAGAATCCAAACATGATAAACACAATCACAACAGCGCTCTTGGCTCTTGGCTTCGCTGCGCTTTGCCCAAGCCCCGAAAGCGTTCGGGGTTGTTCCGGCACCAGACGGAGGCTATCCCGGAGGCAACACGGCAGAGGGAAGCTCAGCGCTCTTGAGCCGCACCACCGGATTATACAACACGGCGGTCGGCATATATTCGATTCTAAGCCTCTCCGACGGCAACTTCTGCACTGGAGTCGGCGCCGGGACGCTCCTTGACAACACTGCGAACGAAAACACGGCTACTGGCGCTGGGGCGCTTTTAAGCAACACCACCGGAATCGCCAATACCGCTAATGGAGCGTTTGCCCTCTTTAGCAACACCGAGCGGCTCCTTCAACACGGCCATTGGTGTCAAGCGCTCTTTACCAACACCGGCTCCGTTCGCCGGCTTCGCCAATACGGCTACCGGGTATCAAGCGCTCTTTGAAAACACTACCGGCATCTAACAACACGGCCAGCGGTTATCAAGCGCTCTTTAGCAACACCAAAGGCTTTGGCAACACGGCCATCGGTCAGCTCGCGCTCTTTGGCAACACCACCGGCAGCAACAACACGGCCATCGGCGATAACGCGCTTTTAAACAACGCGACTGGCAACTACAACACGGCCAACGGCTATGCTGCACTCCACTAGCAACACTGAAGGCCTGGCAACACGGCCATCGGTTTTGCCGCGCTCTTTAGCAACACCACCGGCCAAGGCAACACAGCAATTGGTTATAGTGCGCTCATTAGTAATACTACCGGTGGCGAAACACGGCCTTGGGCTTTACCGCCGGCAGCAACGTCACCACGGCCACTGACGTCATCTGTATCGGCACCAGTGGCGCGAATGTGGACAACAGCTGCTATATCGGCAACATCTTTAACCAATCGTCTCCTTGCT
Source organism: uncultured Verrucomicrobiae bacterium (assembly GCA_963836455.1). Lineage (GTDB taxonomy): Bacteria > Verrucomicrobiota > Verrucomicrobiia > Chthoniobacterales > UBA10450 > Udaeobacter. The sequence continues at coordinate 241,223 of CAWIJH010000001.1, read as the reverse complement.
GGAATCAGCAGTGTCTCTTAACTCAGCACGGTAAGCTTGGGACGGACCGTCTCCTCCCGACGGTTTAAAGACGACATTAAGTCGATGGACAAAACCAGCGAAGCGATCTTGGCGCTTAAGCCAGTGACCTTTCGCTACAAAAAGGAATTTGATCCGACTGGGATAGCGCAGTTCGGACTGGTAGCCGAGGATGTGGAGAAGGTGAATCCCGACCTGGTGGTGCGCGACAAAGAAGGCAAAGCCTTACAGTGTGCGCTACGACCAGGTGAACGCGATGTTGCTCAATGAGTTTCTAAAAGAGCATCGCAAGGTCGAACAGCAAGAGGTGACTATCATCCGGCTAATGCAAGACTTTCAGTGGAAGCTTGCCGAACAGCAGAAGGAAATTGAAGCACTAACGAAAAGTCTGGAGAGAGTCAGCGATCAGCTGGATGCTGACAGGTCCGTCCAGCAAGTCGTCTCGAAGAATCCGTAACGTCTCGAGAACGGCCTGAGGGCAGGCCGTCTCCAACGTCCGTTGTTAGCCATGTCGGTGGAGCTGGGCCGCCCTCGGCCCGTGAACAACCGGGATCAAACTACTTCGTTTCCTTCGTTGCCTTCTGTAAGACTTCCGGCCGTTTCGTGTTTGAGCATGTCTTCGAACGGCCGATAGAAATTTGCATAGAACGGGTAAGGTCGATCGGCGTTGCCAGGTAGGTAGCGCCAATGTTTGTACATCCAGAGCCAGGGCGCTGGGTTCTTTCGCACATAAGGTTCAAACGAATTCCAGCATGCCTGTGCAATTTGTTGATTGGTCATCCCGTCTGTGTTGGTAATCTTCGGGTGGAAGATAAGCCTGTAACGTCCATTCGGCAGAGGCTCGCAATGTGCGGGAATGATAGGAACACCGGTGCGTTCGTTCAACCAGGCATGCGCGGAAGTCACGCTTGTTTTTAATCCGAAACACTCGATCGCGACCGCGCCCTGGCTGGGTGGCACGGTGAGATCGACGAGCAGCGCGGTGCGCCCTTTTCGCCGCAGCACTTTGTAGAGCCGGACAATCCCGCGCTCTCGCGGAATGAGCTCATGCCCGGATTGCTCACGCAGATTTTTGAAAATCGGATCGAGTAATGAGTTCTTAAATTCCTGCGAGATGATTGTGCCTTTGAGCTCCAGGAAACCACAAGCCAGACTCAGCCATTCGAAGTTACTGTAGTGATAGCAGGCAATGATCACGCTGCGTTCAGGCCCGGTATCACGCATGGTTTCTTCGAAGTTCTGTAGTTCGATATACCAAAGGAAGTTCAGTGGCGTCAGGCGCGGACTCCAAAACAAATCAACCATGGTCCGCGCGAAATGTTGAAATGATTTACGGACAATCTTGCGTCGCTCACGGGTGGATAACTGGTCGCCAAATGCGGCCTTGAGGTTGCTTAGCGCCACTTGGTATCGAGGCCGATCGAGAAAGCTAAGCAACGCTCCGGCCAGCTGAGCAAGGCGATAGCAAACCTTTCGCGAGGATAAAGGGATTAATTTTGTCGCCAAAAAAAGACCGGCCCACTCAAGGCGATATCGAATTCGCTTCCAGCGCGAGCGCATTTCTCACTTTGAATGGCGAAGCATGAATGTCTAATGGCTTCGCGAGGATGAATCGATGTAAGAGTCTAACAAATCACGCCGAAATCACGCGTTATTTCACTCCTACCAACCCGTGCCAGGATTGGCTACAGGAGGAAGGCCCTTGCGAAATTCAGCCTGTTGACGCGCGGCATCTCTCTGTTCGTCCGCCTCCCGCGCCTGCTGCTCGGGGCTTGGACCGGAACTACAACCAACGAGAAAAAGAAAGAAGGCTGATGCAAGGAGAACAAAAATTGACAGCGATTTCATAAGGATAATTCAAGCATAAACAGGTCACCCGATACAGCAATTGTTCTGCGCCTGAAAATCTGCGGAGTCGTGGAGACTGTCTATTCTGATGGTTTATCCGACGCCACGTTCAAGTAGTCGCGCTCCAGATCTTTTAAGCGTTGTAGAATCTCATTCAAGGCGAGTTCGTTCTTCAAGTTGACTTGATAATCGATTTCGGAACGGAGCCGGTCTTTGTGGGACTGCCGATTCTGCGACATCAAAATGATCGGCGCTTGCAACACGGCAAGCATGTTAATCGCGGTACTGAGCAACAGGTAGGGGTATGGATCAAAGCCGTTATTGGTCAGCAGCCAGGTGTTTATCAATACCCACACGTTGAAAAAGAGCACCGCTGCAATGATGAATTTCCAACTGCCACCAAACTCCGCGATAATGTCGGCGGCGCGATCTGAAAACGTAAGCTGCGCCGCGTCCTCCACGTTCACATTACGTGTAGCGCTCCGGCGCAAAAGTTCGTCGGTATGCCGCAATCGGTTGGCGAGCGCCGTGAGCAGTTCCAGCGCAACGTCCGGGCTGCTGCGCACGAAGGAAAGAAAATGCTGGCGCGAAAGAACCGCCAATCGTGCATCCTCTGCAACGATCGCATCCGCCGAGCGCGGTTGTCCGTCTAGCAACGCCATCTCGCCAAAGAAATCGCCCCGCCCCAATTCGGTTAACGTCATGTCGCGTCCATCGGTGGCTTGCATGGAAATGCGGACTTTACCCCGTTCGATCAAATACATGGCGTCTCCCTCGTCGCCGGCGCGGAACAAAGGGGTTTTGGCTTTGCAATCGATGCTCTGCAGCAACTGACATAAGTTCCGCGCCGCCTCGTCATCGAGAGACTCGAACAACGGCACAAGGCGCAACGTGTCGATGGTCATCCGCAGTCAGATACTAGCGGCAAGACTCGTCTGCGAGAAGCGCCAAGTGACGAAAATGACGAAATCCGAATGTCGAAAGAATAGGAAGTAGCGAATAACAAAACCCAATGTGCCTTTTTGCTAACCCGTAAGCTATCATTGGGGCTTCCTTCGTCATTCGGTATTTGGATTTCGTCATTTCTTTTGCATGGCTGCCGATCGGCAATTTTGCTATTGCTGGGTTGATTTCCAAATCACAAAAGTTAGAAGGAAAAAATATGCTTCACCTCATTTGGTATATCTTCGTCGGTTTCGTCGTGGGATGTGTGGCCAAGGCGCTCATGCATACGCATCTATCGATCACATGGACAGTCGTGCTCGGTATTGTCGGCTCGATCATTGGCGGCGCTGTAACCCACCTGTTTTATCCGCCAAGTGCGGGAGGCAAATTTCACCTCGGAGGATTAATTGTTTCAATCGTTGGGGCGATTCTAGTTTTGTACCTTTGGCACAAGTTCAGACTGCAACTCCCTCGCGGATAACTTGTCTGCTCCCCGATGCTGATTTCACGTGGTAGTGACGGACCGCCGGGCCGTCCGTGCACGTTCCTCGGCGCGCCCGGCGGTCGCGCCCTACCGCATATTCCCCCGCGAAATTGACTTGGATCGGTTCGACTTTAGGTTGGAATTGCGCTCACTCGCGCTTTCCAAATTGTGAAAAGCGTCCTCTTTGTCTGTACGGGTAATATCTGCCGCAGTCCGATTGCGGAAGGGCTTTTTCGCCGTCTGCTTGGGAACCGAAAGGACATCGAAGTTGTTTCGGCCGGCGTGCACGCGGTGAACGGCCAACCGCCAAGTCTTTATGCAGTTGAAGTTTGCGCAGAAGCTGGCGCAGACATTAGCAATCTGCGCAGTCAGCCGCTATCGGCGGCGCTAGTGGATCGAGCGACACACATTTTTGCCATGACCGGTGCGCACCTTGAGACAATTCAGACGTTGTTTCCTCAAGGCGCCGAAAAATCGTTCTTGCTTCGCGAATTTGAAGAACCCGGCACTACCGTATGGCGCGATCTGCCCGACCCAATCGGCCTTGGCCGCGAAGTGTATGCACATTGTGCTCGCATCATCAATAATGCCTTGCCGAGCGTGCTCGCATTTGTCGAACAAGGCGAACTGGTACGGCCTGGTGCGGCGCGCGGACGCGAGCTATCTTCACATCCGATGGATCATCCTCCTCAACCCATCGAGACTGGATTGACCGGTTCGAAACCTCAACCCCGTTACGGAGACGCTTTGCGCAGAGTCGATCCTGAGATCTTCGATGCGATCATGGCCGAGGAAAGACGTCAGCGCGAAAACATCGAATTGATTGCGTCCGAAAATTTCACCAGCCGCGCAGTCATGGAAGCCCAGGGCAGTGTGCTGACAAACAAATACGCCGAGGGCTATCCACGAAAGCGCTGGTACGGCGGCTGTGAGAACGTCGACATTGCCGAGCAATTGGCCATTGATCGCGCAAAACGGTTGTTCGGCTGCGAGCATGTAAATGTGCAGCCGCACAGCGGCGCCCAGGCGAACATGGCGGTTTATTTCTCCATGCTTAAACCGGGTGACAAGATTCTGGCCATGAATCTGGCCCACGGCGGGCACCTGACGCACGGGCATCCCGCGAATTTCTCCGGCAAATTTTACACCGTCTCGCAGTACGGCGTTAGCGAGAAGACCGAGCAACTTGATTACGACGCGTTACAAAAACAAGCCGAAGAGGTACGCCCGGCAATGATCACCGCTGGGGCCTCGGCTTATCCGCGTATCATCGATTTTCCGCGACTGCGTGAAATCGCGGACTCGGTTGGCGCGGTTTTGTTCGTCGACATGGCGCACGTCGCAGGTTTGGTAGCAGGCGGTCAGCATCCCAGTCCGATCCCGCACGCGCAATTTGTCACCACCACCACGCACAAAAGCCTGCGCGGACCGCGTGGCGGCATCGTCATGTGCGAAGAGAAATTCGCCAAACAGATCGACGCAACCGTTTTTCCCGGGGTGCAGGGCGGCCCGCTCATGCATGTGATTGCAGCCAAAGCCGTTTGCTTTCATGAAGCGCTTCAGCCGCAGTTCCGCGAATATCAACGGCAGATTGTGTTGAACGCCAAAGCGCTTGCCGCCGGCCTGGCCAAACATGGTTACCGCATTGTCTCAGGCGGCACCGACAATCATTTGATGCTCGTCGATCTTCGCCCAAAAGAAATTAACGGCAAAGAAGCACAGGAAGTTCTCGATCGCGCCGGCATCACGGTGAACAAAAACGGTATCCCATTTGATACCTATCCAATCTTCAAGCCAGGTGGTATCCGGATCGGCACTCCTGCTGTCACAACCCGCGGCATGAAGGAAGAGGAAATGTTGGAAATCGCAGATTTGATCGCGGAGGCCCTCACGAATCGCATCGATGCCGACGCGCTGGAGAAAGTGCATCGAAGAGTCCTCGACTTAACGAGGAGATTTCCGTTGCCCATTTGAACCGCCCAAAGAGGACGCTGTCATGTTGAGCGAAGCGAAACATCTCTGATTTTGTGAAGGATTGATTTAGAAAAATGATCAGAGATTCTTCCCTTCGCTCAGAATGACAGGCCGGTATCGCACATGAATCGAACTGCTGAGCAACCGGAACCAAATCCGCTGCGCGAAGGGTTGTCTGCGCGCGCCGTGCCGCAGCCATGCGCGATCGTGATTTTCGGAGCCACCGGCGATCTCACCCATCGCAAACTTGTCCCTGCATTGTATAACCTCGCAGCCGATGGCGAACTTCCGCCAGCCGTGACCATCGTCGGCTTTGCCCGTCGTCCAAAAACTGATGACGAATTCCGAAACGATCTCGAAGAAGCCATGCGCAAGTTTTCACGACAGCCGCTGCGCGATGAAATTTGGAAAAATTTTGCGGAATCGATCTTTTACCACCAGAGCGAGTTCGAGGACGAAGCTGGTTACAAAGCGTTGGCTAAACGCCTCGATGAAATCGACAAAAAGCACGGCACCCGCGGCAATCGCCTCTTTTATTTTGCTGCTGCCCCCGATCAATTTGAGCCGATTCTCAAGCATCTGAAAGCCGCCGGCTTGAACCAAACCTGTGAAGGAAGCTGGGCCCGCGTAATCGTGGAAAAACCTTTCGGGACCGATCTCGCCTCGGCGCGAGAGCTCAATCGCGTCATCCACAATTCCTTTAGTGAAGAACAGACCTACCGGATCGACCACTTTCTCGGAAAGGAAACCGCGCAGAACATTTTGGTGCTGCGCTTCGCAAACGCGATCTTCGCGCCACTCTGGAACACGCACTACGTCGACCAAGTCCAGATCACGGCAGCGGAAACGCTGGGGGTCGAGAATCGTGCCGGATATTACGAACATGCAGGTGCGCTGCGCGATATGGTTCAAAATCATCTGCTGCAACTTCTGTGCCTTGTTGCGATGGAACCGCCTACGGACCTCAGCGCAGACAGTATTCGCGATGAAAAGGTCAAGGTGGTGCGATCGCTGCGTCATTGGTCCCGCGACGAAATCGCCCTCAACGTCGTGCGGGCCCAGTACGCCAAGGGCGCCATTAACGGTGAGCCAGTAGTCGGTTACCGGCAGGAAAAAAACGTCAATCCGGATTCGCAAACCGAAACGTTCGTAGCATTACGGCTCTTTATCGATAACTGGCGCTGGGCGGACGTGCCGATTTACATGCGCGTCGGGAAACGGCTCCCCAAGTCAGCAACAGAGATTTCCATTCATTTCAAAAAAGCTCCCGCGGTCCTGTTTAACAAAGATTTGCGTGCGCTGAACGTCCTCGTTATCCGCATTCAACCAGACGAAGGAATCTCGTTAACGATTCACGCCAAGGTGCCTGGCACAAGCTTTCGCATCGAACCGGTGAAGATGGATTTCCATTACGGAACGTCTTTCGGGAAGGCGAGTCCCGAAGCCTACGAACGTTTACTGCTCGATGCGATGAGCGGCGATGCCACGCTCTTTGCACGCCGGGACGAAGTCGAGGAAGCATGGGCTTTCGTCGATCCCATTGAAGAAGCCTGGCACGCGAAGAAAGATGCGCCCGAACTGTTCTTTTATCCCGCGGGATCGTGGGGACCGGAAGCCGCGGATGATTTGCTCGCCCGCGACGGCCACGCGTGGAGAAGACTATAACCGATGCCTGCGATTGCTGAAACATATTCGTTAGGCCTTCCGGTCGAAGTCAGCAAGATCGACCAGGAGCTCAAAAAGCTTTGGCAGGAAAGCCAGGGGACAGCGACACGTGCATCACTGGTCAACCTCGCTGTTTACTGCGAAGACCCAGGCTCGCTCAGCAAAAATACGCAGCTAATGGCAAACATTACTGAGAATCACGCCTGTCGCGCGATCGTTATCGAAGCCGATTGCAATGCAAAAGAAAACCGCGTGGAAGCCTGGATCAGCGCACATTGTCACGTTAGCAGCGTCGGGAGCAAGCAGATTTGTTCGGAACAAATTTCGTTTCTGCTTAAAGGCGGTTGTACGGCCTTACTACCCAGCATAGTTTTTTCGCATCTGGATTCCGATTTGCCGTTCTATCTCTGGTGGCAGGAGGACTTCCGTGAACCGATGGATTCCCAACTTTGGCCATGGGTCGATCGAGTGATCTATGATAGCCAGGGATGGGAAGATTTTCGCGCACAAATGGGTCTATTAGAATCTGCGGAAGAGGAAGCCAATCAGCGGATCGTTTTTTGCGATCTGAATTGGACGCGCCTCGATAACGTCCGCTTCGCGCTTGCACAGTTTTTCGATCATCCCGCCTCACACCATAACCTTGCCAAAATTAATCGTGTACGAATCGATTTCGCGCCCGAGTATCGATCGACGGCTGTCCTCTTTGCCGGGTGGCTTGCGGCGCAATTAAACTGGCGAGATGGGAAAACGGATATGCCCAACAAGCTTTCATTCGTTCGTCCCTCTGGCTCCAACATCGATATCGAACTGCGCGAACGACCTGGAGAACCGATCAGTGAGGTCGCGGTGACAACGGCCGACGTGGAATTTCTCGTCGCTCAGGCCAAGTGCGGAGACCTTTTGGAAGTTTCACGCGGCAAACCAGGCGAAAAGCGAATGCCCCAGCTAATGCCTGCTGCAAAAAACGATCCAGTAAGTCTGATGAGTGAAGAACTGATGCGCGGCGGGCCGCATCACGTTTACCTGCATGCCGTCGATCGCGTCCGCGAGTTGTTGTAGCGGCGGTCTATGACCGCCGACCTGGTGTCGCGCTTTTCAATCTGAAAGACTAAGTGGTCGGCTTAGCGTTCGGCGCTCATAGAGCGCCGCTACAGATCAGCGCGCACAAGTCGCGCACGTTTTTCTCAATCGAAAAAAGCTTTTGCGCACGCCCATGACCAGCCTGGCCAAGTTTTTGCCCTAACGACCGGTCGTTAATCACTTTTTCAATTGCATCTGCCAGCGCCACAGGGTCATCAGGTCGCACGAGAAAGCCTGTTTCGTTATCAATGACCATCTCCGGAATCCCACCGATCCTGGTTGAAACAACCGGTAAGCCGGTCGCCATGGCTTCCATGATGACTGTGGGCAAATTGTCCATGCCGCCCTCAGCCTCGGGTACGCTCGGCAGCACAAAAACGTTCGCAGCAGCGAGACGCTCCCTTAGCTCATGTTGCGGTTTTGCCCCGGGTAACTGAACAAGCTCTTGCAAGCCTGACTCCTCGATCTGTGCGCGTAACTGGTTCTCGAGCGGGCCCTCGCCGAAGATCTCGCACCGAAACGATCTTCCATGTTCAACAAGCGATGCGCGCACGCCCGAATCAAATTGGCAAAGCCTTTTTTGGCGATTAAACGGCCAATCGCAACAATCAACGGCGGATCGGAAGAAAAATTCGCCCGCCCGAATTCGGCAAGATTCAAGCCGTTGTAAACGCGGTGGATTCGATCGGCGCGTTCCGGAAAACGCTCTCGCAGGAACTTCTCCGAGTAATCGGTCTCGGTAATGATTACACGTGCTAATTCGACAAGTTTGTCCAAACCAATCTCAAACTTCCTTGGCGCAAAAATGTCGTTTGCGTGAGCAGTGAAGCTAAAAGTGATTGGAAAAAATTTGGCGATCCAGAAAGCGGTCCGCGCAGCCATCCCGGCGAAGTGTGCATGAACGTGGTCGATTCCCAGGTCTTGCAAGCGCAAACCGACATACACAGCCTGATAAAGGCGAAGAAAATCGGTTCGCCGGCCCCATTCATCGAGAGCAGCAATGATTACTGGACTGAGTCTTCCTTTTTTTGAGGCCCGCCCAACGTCATCTAGTAGCTCCTTCTCTCCAGGCAAATAATGCACACGCTCTACGATGCGCGTGTCCCAATCCTGGGGCGGCTCGTCTCTTGGATTCCGAATTGAGAAAATTGGGGATGTAATGCCTTGGCGATAAAGCTCCGCAACCTCGCGATAGCAAAATGTTTGTCCAAACGAGGGAAACCGTTCGAAGAGATAAGCGAAGAGCGCCATGGCTTCGCCACGTTAAACCGTTGAAACGTTGAAGCTGCGTAAAAGCACGCTGCGCGTGCCACGTAGCCCGAGCCGCGTCTTCTTTACGCGGCGTTGAAGCGGTGTCTTCATTCGGGCTGTGTCATTCCTTCGGCATTCGGCATTCGTCATTTCAACCGTTCGTGTCCATTCGTAGTGAATCCCTCTTCACCGGAATCGGTTTCCCCTTCTCATCGACAGCTACGAACGTAAAGACGCCGTGCGTGACGCGAAGCTCTTCGCCAGTCATATAACGCGTTACCCATACCTCTACTGGAATCGTCATCGAAGTTCGACCGATCCTTTCTATCCGCGCATAACATCTAACTGTGTCCCCTACCCTTACTGGCTGAAGAAACGACATCCCTTCCATCGCAACGGTCACAACGCGCGTCTTCGCCGTTTTCGCGGCAAGAATTGAGCTGCCCAAGTCCATTTGTGAGGTTACCCATCCACCGAAAATGTCGCCCTTTGGATTAGTGTCCATAGGCATGGCAATCGTTTGGATAACCAATTCGCCTCTGGGTTGCTCGGCCATTTGGAGCGGATAATAGCACAATTTGCTGTAGGGACAGCCGTGCACAGCTTTGCAGGCGACACGCCTGCCGCCGCAGTTTCCTTACACGATCAGCATGCAATCGCCGTAGCTGTAAAAACGGTAACGTTCGCGGATCGCCTCCTGATAAGCGCGGAGTAAAAACTCGCGGCCTGCAAACGCGCTCACCAGCATGAGCAAAGTTGAACGCGGCAAATGAAAATTCGTTAGAAGAACGTCGACGGCTCGAAACTGATATGGCGGATAAATGAAAATATCTGTGGAACCTTCCTGACCGACCAGATTTCCATCGGTGCGCTCGGCGGACTCCAATACGCGGACTACGGTCGTCCCCACGGCCACGATCCGCCCGGCGCTGTTGATTCTGTCTGCGGCGGAAGATGAGATAGAGAACCGCTCAGCGTGCATGCGATGCTCGGTAACATTCTCTGACCGTACCGGCAGGAACGTGCCGGTTCCTACATGCAACGTCACAAATGTGTGCGGAATCTCATTCAAAATATCGGCGGTAAAGTGCAGACCGGCAGTCGGAGCCGCGAGCGCTCCGGGCGCGTGTGCAAAAACAGTTTGATAGCGCGCCGCGTCTTCGATGTCGCTATCGCGCCGGATGTACGGAGGCAATGGCATCGAACCGCCGGAATAAAGATCGATATCTTTGTTTAACACCACGATGCGCTCACCCTCGAGGGTAATTTTGTCCACGCACAAAGTGACATTGTCGATTTTAACGGTCGCGCCGACGCGCATTTTACGACCGGGGCTGACGAGACATTTCCATCGGCAAGGAGCAAGACGCTCAAGGAACAAAAACTCAACCGCGCCATCGTCGGAGAATCGGCGGGCCGGCAGCACCTGGGTATCGTTCAAAACAAGGAGATCCCCGTGCTGCAAAAAAGTTTTCAGTTCGTCGAACTGTCGATGTTCAATCCCTTGCGAATCACGGCGCAACACCATCAATCGCGAGTCGTCCCGATTCTCGGGCGGCCGCTGTGCGATCAACTCCCGTGGCAATTCGTAATCGTAATCGCTCAGCCGCGCATTCATCTGCTGACTTTAAGGTTACTGTAACGCCTGATTCTTTGCACAAATGGAAGAGAACGATCTTTCACTTTTGTTCCCTCGTAAGGAGGCGCATATTTCCCATGATGGACTCAACAAACCGCGACGCGGTTGACGAACTGCTTCAGACCTACGGTGAAACCGGCGGCATTAATTATCTTGCCGCCGCTGCCAGCCTCCCGTCGCGCCTGGCGATCGAAGCCGCATGTGCTGAGTTGATGAGCCTGATGTTTCCAGGTTTTCGGAGCGAAGCACTCGTGAGCTCGGAAGATCTTACCGACATAACTCGCGTTCGCGTCAGACATTTGCACGCACGATTAAAAACAGAAATTTGCAGAAGCCTTGGCAAAATTCCGCCCGATGAACCAACAGAAGCAAAGGCAGAAGAAGTGTTGAGCGCGTTCTTGAAGGCCTTGCCGGCGGTGCGTCGTCTTCTTTGGACAGACATTGACGCGGCTTACGAAGGTGATCCGGCTTCGAAAAGTTACGAAGAGATCATTCTCGCTTATCCCGCGCTGGAGGCCATCGCAATTTATCGGATGGCGCACTTGCTATACGGTAAAGTTCCTCTTATTCCGCGCATCATGACCGAATGGGCGCACAGCCGGACGGGCATCGATATTCATCCCGGTGCAGAAATCGGCTCGCATTTCTTTATCGACCACGGGACGGGTGTAGTGGTTGGCGAGACTACCAAAATCGGATCCCACGTGAAACTTTATCAAGGCGTGTCGTTCATTGCGCGCTCACTGGGAGCGGGGCGAGCGTTGCGGGGGCAAAAACGTCACCCTACAATTGAAGACGGCGTTTGCATTTATGCCGGAACCACAATCATGGGCGGCGATACCGTGATTGGCGCCAATTCCACCATTGGCGCGAATGTTTTTCTGACAAAGAGCGTTCCGCCGAGCTCGCTCGTTTATTACGAAGAAAAAGAAGTCGCGATTGTGCAAAAGCGAAAGAAGGCAGTTACGACCGCAACCGATGAGTCGCGAATGAATACGCGCGCATCTCACAGAGATGTCGCTAAAACGAGCGTAAGCAAGACGAAGAGGAAGAAATAGAACTAAGAATCGATGATTTACCTCGATTACAACGCGACAACACCGCTTTGCGACGTAGCGCGCGAGGCGATGCTGCCGTATCTGGATCGGCACTTCGGGAATCCATCAAGCGTACACGCAGCCGGGCGAGAGACACGCGCTGCCATCGATAACGCGCGCGATAAACTGGCGGCATTGCTACGGGTCAAACCGAACGAAATAATTTTCACCAGTGGGGGAACGGAATCCTGCAATCTCGCCGTGTTCGGTCTGGCTCAGTGTCGCATGCAGGGTGGCGGTCACGTCATCTCAGCCAAGACCGAACATCACGCTGTGCTGAACGCTATCGAACACTTGGAAAAGCAGGAAGCTTTCGAAGTAACCTGGCTGAATGTCTCGCGCGACGGAATCATCGACGTTGATCAACTTGCTGATGCGATCCGGCCCGAGACCAGACTCGTTTCCATCATGACCGCCAACAACGAAACCGGCGTAATTCAGCCAATGCGCGAAATTTCACGCATATGCCGCCAGGGCGGCGTTCTGCTGCACAGTGACATGGTGCAATCGTTTGGGAAAATCGATACCGATCTTTCCATGGTCGATGCCGCCAGTTTCGCTGCACACAAATTTTACGGACCAAAAGGCGGTGGATTTCTTTTCCTGCGCAGCGGTCTCTCAATCCAGCCGATCATGTTCGGCGGCGCTCACGAAAATGAGCGGCGACCCGGGACAGAAAATGTCGCGGCAATTGTCGGAATGGCAGCAGCGGCAGAATGGACATTGCGCGATCGTGAGACAGAACAGGAACGTGAAGCTCAATTGCGCAACGAGCTTTGGACTCGAATTGCGCAGAACGTACCCGACGCAAAACAGAATGCCGCGAACACGCCACGGCTGGCAAACACGCTGAACGTAAGCCTGCTTGGAATCGATTCCGAAATGCTGCTCATCGCGCTGGATTTGGAGGGCGTGTGCGCCTCGAGCGGCTCGGCTTGCATGGTCGGATCAGTCGTTGCGTCACATGTTTTGCTCGCCATGGGTCTGCCGATGGAGCGTGCGCGCTCCGCAGTTCGATTTTCAGTGGGTAAATGGACAATGGCCGACGAAATCAAAGCGGCAGGAGACGCGGTGCGGAAGATTGTTGATCGCCTGAACACGCGAAAAAGCGCGTATGCCGTTGCTTAGGCAACTTGAGTTTGCCTTTCGTAGCACAGGCATCTTGCCTGTGGGACTGCCGGGCGTCTCGCCTGGCGAGTTGATAATCGAACCGGCAGGCGAGACGCCCGCCTGCCCCACAGCCGAGACGGCCGTACTACTGCAAACGGCGCGCGACCTATTGAACGCGAACGGCGCAGCGCCAATCGCCAACGACCTTCGCGTCGAATGGAATCCACGCCTCAAAACTGCGGCTGGTCGTGCCGATTACCGCGAGAAACTTATTTCGTTAAATCTGCGGCTATTGGAATATCCGATCGAAATCGATCGGACTTTTCGGCATGAGCTGGCCCACATTCTCGCCCAGTTTCGCGCTGGTCGTCGGAAGATTTCGCCTCACGGCATTGAATGGCAGCAAGCTTGTATCGATTTAGAAATCGCCGACGAGAAGCGTTGTCACAATCTGCCGTTTCCTGCGCGAACCTTCGCCGCGCGGTTTGTCTATTGCTGTCCGAATTGTCGTCAGGAATTTCCGCGAGTTCGCCGTATGCGCCGCGCAGTCGCTTGTCTTGCCTGCTGCCGCAAACATAACGGCGGCGGTTTCGATCCGCGGTTTCGGCTTGAGCTAATTCGCCAGAGACGATTCGTTAAACCGCCCGCGGGCGATTGACGCCAAATCGCCACTACCAATTTGGCATGTCGAGCGAAGTCGAGACATCTCTTACTGTTTCTGCAGGGTGAGCAGAAATATCCAGAGATTCCTCGGCTCCGCTCGGAATGACAAAACACTGGAAAGCGCCGCGCAATCGGCTGCCGCGCTTGTTAAGCCTTTACGAAAGTTCCGGTGGTGACATCAAACAACAGGGTCTTGCCGTCTAATAATGACACGTGTAATAGCCCGCGAGCATCAAGCTCCATGTGTTGCCGCCAGGCATAGGGTGAGACCGTGCGAACTAACCCGCGATGATCGGGGAAGAGATCTCTGACTTTGATCTCTCGTATTTTTTTGCCGTCTCGCCAGAATGTTAGCAGGACGAAGTCATTCGTGAAGTCCGGAGGAATAAGGTTCATGCCGTCGGATTCAGTCACGAGATGCTCTCCATCATTGGCAACACGCATCGATCGATGCCAGTCAGGGAGACGCCAAACCACCTTGCCTTGCTTCACGTCCTCAACGCGTGTGCCACTGTTGGGGTCCGAAACAGCGCGAATCACGCCGTTAGGGCTCACCGCGGTGATCTTACTCGAGCGCGGCAGAGGCATGTCGCCCCTTGCGCTGCCGACCAGAACCGTTACGGCAGCGACCAACAAAGATGCGCGCATAGTCCTAACGAGAATTAGACGAAAAATTCGCAAACCAAGAACATTTCTTCTTCCTTAAATTTCATTTTCGCCCCCGTCACCCTTTGCCGCTTTCTCCCCGCGCAACTTCGACTGGATGAACATGTCGATGTCGCCATCCATCACGGCTTGCACATTGCTCGTTTCCGCGCCGGTTCGGTGATCTTTCACCATTTGATACGGCTGAAAAACGTAGGAACGAATTTGGCTGCCCCAGGCAATATCGCCCTTTTCCCCGTATTGCCGATCGATTTCCGCGCGTTTCTTGTCCTGCTCAATTTCGTAAAGCTTAGCCTTCAACATTTTCATCGCCAGTTCGCGATTGCGCCCCTGGCTGCGCTCGGCCTGGCAGGCCACAACGATTCCACTCGGCTTATGCAAAATCCGCACCGCCGTTTCGACTTTGTTGACGTTCTGTCCGCCTTTGCCGCCACTGCGAAATGTGTCGATCTGAAGGTCGGCAGGATTAACTTCTATTGGAGCGGAGTCAGCAATCTCAGGAACCACATCCACACTGGCAAATGAAGTGTGACGCCGCTTGTTCGCATCGAACGGCGAGATGCGAACCAATCTGTGCACGCCGCGCTCGGTCTGCAGATGTCCATACGCGTACTCGCCGGTCACGAGCAGAGTGACAGATTTGATCCCCACTTCTTCACCCTGTTGAATGTCCACGGTCTGAGATTTAAAACCGCTTCGTTCGATCCAGCGCTGGTACATCCGCAGCAACATGTCGGCCCAATCGCACGACTCGGTGCCGCCCGCGCCAGAGTGAATCGTAACAAACGCATTCGCGCGGTCGTTCTCGCCGGAAAGAAATTGACGCAGCTCAAATTCATCCAGTTTGTGCGCGAGGCGTTCATGTTCGGTCGCGACTTCTTTTTCCGCTTGAGCCCGAGCGGTGGGATCGCTTTCTTCCGCCGCCAACTCGTGCAGTGCGCCGAAGTCTTCGATCTCGCGTTCCAGTTCTTGAAACGGGTTGATCAGCGATCGTAACCGCGAAACTTCTTCGACATCGGTCTGGGCACGGTCGCGATTCGACCAGAAATCAGGCGCGGCCATGCGCCCTTCGATTGTGGCTAAATTTTTCTGCAGCTTTTCGACGTCAAAGAAACCTCCGCAGCTCGCGGACACGCGATTTCAAATCCTCGGCATTGGGGATGGAGACTTCCGTTGGCATAGTAAAAAATAATTCAATTCCCGGCTAATCGCAAAGATCTGAAGATGCGCGGGCTGCGCTACCCCTATTTGCGCGTAGAACTTTCAGGTTTCGGCTTGGCGGCACGCGCCGCCTCGAGACGGAAAATCGTTTCGCCTTCTTTCATTAGATCGAGACGATCGCGCGCAACCGTTTCCAAATAGGTTGAGTCAGTCTTGAGCAGATTGATCTCGCGCGTCTGATGTGCGAGCAGATTTTGTTGTTCGTTTACCTGCTGTTGCAGATTGTCGATCTCCGCACGGCTCTGTATTAGTTTCTTGTACGGCGGGACGAACAGGCTCACAATTATCAGCCAGATCGCCAGGACCAGCAGAACGCGGAGAGTCCGGTTCAGTCGCTGCCACACAGTAGTTTCGCGGCGCGCGCGGAAATCGGCGTAAGTCTGATCCACTTAGCGGATTGTAGCGCCGTATACCGCTTTGTCACCAAGTTCTTCTTCAATTCGCAAGAGCTGATTGTATTTGGCGATCCGATCGCTGCGGGAAAGCGAACCGGTTTTGATTTGACCGGCATTTGTCGCCACCGCGATGTCGGCAATCGTGGCATCCTCTGTTTCGCCGGAGCGATGACTGATCACAGTTGTGTAGTGATGTTTCTTTGCCAAATCGATCGTCTCCAGCGTTTCGGTCAGCGTGCCGATCTGATTCACTTTGATCAAAATCGAATTCGCCACATGCTCGGCAATTCCCTTTCGGAGAAACTCTACATTTGTAACAAAAAGATCGTCGCCCACGAGTTGAATTTTTTTGCCGAGTTTTGCAGTCAATTTTTTCCAGCCGTCCCAATCGTTTTCGGCGCAACCGTCCTCGATCGAAATGATGGGAAAACGCGCGCAAAGCCCGGCATAGTACTCGATCAGTTCGTCGGCAGTTTTCTTTGACCCGTCCGATTTCTTAAAAATGTAAACGTGGTTTTTGCTGTCGTAGAACTCCGAGGCAGCTGGATCGAGCGCGATAAATATTTGTTCACCGAGCTTGTAACCGGCCTTCTCAATGGCGGTCGAAATCGATTCGAGGGCGTCCTCCGCGGAATTAAGATTCGGCGCAAATCCGCCTTCATCGCCGACTGCCGTCGAAAGATGGCGACTTTTCAGGACCGATTTCAGCGAGTGGAAAACTTCTGCGCCATAACGAAGCGCTTCAGAAAAACTTGGCGCGCCGCGTGGCATAATCATGAATTCCTGAAAATCGATCGGCGCGTCCGAATGCGCGCCTCCGTTCAAGATGTTCATCATCGGCACCGGCAAAACTCGCGCGTCCGGTCCGCCGAGATACCGGAACAACGGCAGATTTTCCGCTGCCGCGGCAGCGTGCGCCACGGCCAGCGAGACCCCGAGCAGCGCGTTTGCGCCCAGGTTCTTCTTGTTAGGCGTGCCATCGAGTTCGATCAACTTCTTGTCGATCTTCGCCTGGTCCAGCGCGTCCCATCCTTTGAGGACCGGCGCGATCTTATCGTTAACGTTGGCCACTGCTTTCTTAACGCCTTTGCCGCCAAACCGGTCCTTGTTTCCGTCGCGCAATTCCCATGCTTCATGTTCGCCGGTGCTCGCCCCACTTGGCACCGCAGCGCGCCCGAGCGTACCGCTTTCAAGGCGCACATCCACTTCAACCGTAGGATTTCCGCGCGAATCCAAAATTTCCCGCGCATGGACTCGGCTAATGGTAGTGCTTGCCATATTCTCTGCGCGGACTAGAACAGCTTTCCGCAGACGAGGCAAATCGCGTTCTGACATGCTCGGCCAATTCTTCTGTCACATGCCTTCTTCGCGACAGCCGAAAGGGACCAAAAAGGGCAGCTTCGAGAGCCGAGCGAGATTCATATTGGCAATTTCGCCGGGACACGCATAATCTCAGCGATGATTCGTTTAGCCGGATTAGGCGTGATGGTGTTGGCGGGCGGTCTCCTGGTTGCCGTTGGCGCAGAGACCGGGCGCATTCCCGCCGACCAACTGACCAAAGCCGCCAGAACCGATTCGATTACTATTCCAACGCCGGGCGAACTTTTCACGGCGCTTGAAAAATCCGGCAAGATAAATTGGGCGGGTCAATATCGTGGACCAATTCCTGTGACCTACAGTAACCGCGCACAGATCGCCCTCAACCTCGGCGGTTTGATTGCTGATGGCTTTATCGCCGTGGAAGCAAAGGATGGTCAGCAGGTCAAAAATATTGGGTCAGACATCATCAAACTCGCAAAAGCGCTCGGCGTCAGCGAAAAGCTGCTTGGTCGCGGCAGTAGCATCAACGACTTTGCCGAGAACAACGAATGGGACACGTTGCAGGAAGAACTGGAAGCGACGCAGAACGAAGTGAAATCCTCGATGCAATCACACTCCGACCAGGACCTGGTGATTCTGGTAACGCTCGGCGGTTGGATTCGAGGCACGCAGGTGGTCACCTCGGCGATCGTTCAGAACTATAACGAACAGAGCGCAAAAGTTCTGCGACAGCCGATGCTCGTTCATTTCATGCAGTCAAAAATCAACGAAATGTCACCTGAATTGCGCGACGAGCCATTGGTCAAAAATGTCAGTAATGAGCTCACCCAGATTGAAAAGCTGGTTTCGTTTCCCGACGGCAAGACACCAGATGTTGAACAAGTGCGGAAGGTCAACCAAGCGGTCGGCAAGATGATGGAGCAAATAGAGAACAAAGAAGCGCCAAAATGAAACGGAGTTTGCTAATTCCATTATTGGTTGTTGTGCTGACTATCAGCCCTACCGTGCGCGGAGACACGGATGCGGAGGTGCAGGCGCGCAAAGACGCCCTCGATGTTGCCGCAGCATTTTCAAACGATGGTTTCAAGGTCCGGGACGGACATTGGTGCGGCGTGGTCAAACCGCATGACCACTCGCTCGTCGCGGTGAATCTCTACGCAGGGAACCAGTATTGGTTCTCCGCCAGCGCCACGGAGCCGGCAAAGAAAATTGCGGTCAGCGTCTATGATGAGACGGGGAAACAGGTGACTACGGAAAGCTACGACAATGGAGAAAGAGCTGCGGCCGGGTTCGCGCCGTCGAGCAGCGGTCAGTACTTTGTCTCGATCGATCTGGTTGAAGGCGAGCAGGGCACCTTTTGCCTCGTTTATTCGTACAAATGACCGCTGTCGCGTGTTCGTGCGCGCTGCGTCTGCCATCAGGGAATCACATCACCAGCTTCACAGCAGGCCGATGACTTCACTGCAGGTTTTCTATGAGGGAAATGTTCAGGGCGTCGGGTTTCGCTGGACCGTGCGTGACGCGGCCAAAGGCTTTGATGTGACCGGATGGGTCCGCAATCTACCGGATGGGCGCGTGGAACTTCAGGCTACTGGAGAAGAGGCTGAAGTGCGCGCGTTTCTCGACCGCATCGCACGAGGCGAGCTCCACTCACTGATTCACAAGCAAACGGAAAACAAATTGGAAAAACCGGTTACAGCCCGCGGCTTTGAAATTCGCCATGACTGACTCGCCGCGCCGTCCTGTCGCGCCGAAGGTTGGCGGAGGCGGAAGCCGCACGGAGGCGGGTCCAGCGGTCGCGGTTCACGGACTAACGAAAATATTTCCCGTTCCTTTGCATCCCTCTCGCGGGATTGTTGCCGTAAAGGACCTCAACCTTCGGATTGAACCGGGTGAAGTATTCGGCTTGCTCGGACCGAATGGTTCGGGCAAAAGCACAACTCTCAAAATAATTCTCGGGCTGGTTTCGCCAACGCGAGGCCGCACGGAAATTTTTGGACATGACAGCCGTCTCGTGGAAAGCCGGGAAGCCGTCGGTTTTCTGCCCGAGAATCCGTACTTCTATAAATACCTTAGCGGAGAAGAAACGCTGCGTTTCTTTGGGCGCCTTTGTGGGCTGCGCGGCACTCGCCTAAAGAAACAGATAAACGAATTGCTCGAACTGGTTGGCTTGACCAGAGCGCGCAAACGGCGACTCGCGACCTATTCCAAGGGCATGTTGCAACGCATTGGCCTTGCACAGGCATTGATTCATGACCCCAGATTGGTCGTGCTGGATGAACCAACCGCAGGTGTCGATCCAGCAGGTTCACGGGAGATTCGTGATTTGATTCTCGATTTGAAGCGCCGCGGAATCACCGTTCTGCTCTCGTCCCATTTGCTCGCGCAAGCACAGGAGATTTGTGACCGGGTCGGCATTCTCGCAGATGGCGTGCTGGTACGCGAAGGGCGTCTCCAGGAATTGATTGCTATTGAAAATCAAACCGAGCTCGTCATCGCCGACGCGTCCACTCAGCTCGTCAACGAAATCGAATCGATGATTAACCGGTCAAGCGCGAAACTGATCGAACGTCGAAAATCGACCACAACACTGGAGAGATTGTTCCTGGAGGCGACAGCTAAAAATGACGAAGAAATGACGAAGCACACATGACAGACGTCGAAAACGCTTCAACACTCCAACGCTTAGGCGATTCAACGACGGCGAAACCGCATCGCGCTTTCTCTTTTTCGCGGGTTCTGGCGATTACGTTCAATACGCTCACTGAACTGACGCGCCTGAAAGTTTTCTACGTCTTGCTTGTTTTCGCCCTGCTCTTGATTGGCAGCTCTGTCTTCATGGCGCAGTTCTCGTTTCAGCAGGAGTTTCAGATCCTGAAAGACGTATCGCTCGGCGCGATCTCGATTTTTACGTCGCTGCTGGCGATCGTTGCAACCGCGCGACTGCTTCCTCAGGACATTGAAGATCGCACCGTGTACACGATCCTCGCCAAACCCGTGCCTCGCTTTGAATACGTGCTCGGGAAAATCGCCGGGGTCCTTCTGCTGCTGGCAATCAGCACGCTGGTGATGAGCGCAGCGTTTCTCGCGGTGTTGTATCTGCGCGAACAAGCAGTGATTCACGCGACGTTGCGGCAAATGACCGGCGCACCGCCTGAACAACTTGCCGATGCGCTCCGGGCAATTCGATCATCGGCCCTCAATATCGATATCTTTCCGGGAATAATCATTATTTACCTGAAAGCATGCTTGCTTGCCGCACTCACGCTCTTCGTCTCGACATTCGCCACCACGAACATTTTCACAATCGTGGTGATGGCTTTCGTTTATTTCATTGGTCATTTGCAGGCGACTGCGCGCGAATACTGGCTACAGGAACACAGCAGTGGGCTGCTGACCCGAATCTTTCTCGCAATCGTTGCGCTCCTGTTTCCGGATTTGCAGGCCTTCAACCTGGTGGATGATATCGTCGCCGGCACGGCCATTTCGATGGCTGTTTTTGCCAAGACAGCACTACTGGGAATTTTCTATACAACGATCTACACGCTGCTGGCGGCGTTCGTATTCTACGGCAAAGAGTTATGATTCGGAGCCTTATAGCGCTGGGGATCTTGGTTGCGCTTGGCGGTATCAAGCTGCCTATCGAGCGCGACCTGGCGGTGCTTCATCGTCAGGAACATTTTCGCGGCCTTGAATTCAATCTCGATCTTCGCGAAAAACTTGGACAACTCGGGTTTGTTGCCGCCTTGAGCGGATTTCGGGCGATCGTCGCTGACGCGCTTTTCATTCAGGCGCACGTCGCATGGGAGCGCACGGAATGGGGCCGGATCTTGTTATTGTTCCAGCACATCACGACGCTGCAGCCCCGGGTGCTCCTGTTTTGGGACACGGCCGCGTGGCACATGGCTTGGAACGCAAGCGTGGCGGCGATGAACGACCAGACCCAACCGCGGCTTGCACTGCGAGTCAAAGCACAGCGCGAATATTTCGCGCTCGGAAAAGACTTCCTTGAACGCGGAATAAAAAATAACCCTGATCGCCCTCAGCTCTATGAAGCGCTCGCCCGCCTGTACAAGGAGAAATACAAGGATCACCAGCACGCTTCCGAGTTTTACGCCAAGGCGGCGGGCTTGCCGGATGCACCGACGTTCGACCGGCGTTTCTCAGCCTACGAGCTGTCCTACTGCGAAGGGCGCGAGCGCGAGGCATATGAACTCTTGCGTAGCCTTTATGATGAAGGACCGCAGGAACGGCTCCCGACTTTAATTTCGCGGCTGAGATTTCTCGAAGACAAACTCACGATCCCGCAGGATCAGCGGATTCCGGATCAAAGCCCTGCCGGCAGGTAGTCAAAAGGTCGGGCGGTTTGAGGCGTTAATGAAGCTTCAATGTGTCGACCACGCCCTGATGGGGTAAGGCGAACAGCGGCCTCGAAGCGCAGAAAGAGCAGAAGCTCGTTCTCTTCCTGGCGACATTGCTCCTTCAACCCCGATATGAGACTAAAGTCTGATATCAGAACGTTAAATCTTACGAGCGTCCCCGCGATTTCGTTGTAAAGTTGTGACTTTTTAACGACTGAAATAGAGAGTCTATGCGGTTTGCAATTTTCAGCGATGTTCACGCTAATCTCGAGGCGTTGGAGGCGGTGCTGGCTGATGCGCGCACGCGCAAATGCACGCGTTTTGTGTGCCTGGGTGATGTGGTCGGCTATAACGCCAATCCGGGAGAATGCGTGGAACGTGTTCGGGAATTAGATTGCCCTGTCGTGAAAGGCAATCACGATGAGGCGGCGTCGCGTCTCACGCCGCCTGGCGACTTTAATGAAATCGCGGAGCGCGCCATCGCGTGGACCCGTGAGCGTTTAACGGACGAGCATAAGGAATGGTTGCGCGGATTGCCGCTGCAGACGCGTGTACACGATTTTACCATCGTACACGCCACGCTCGATACGCCGGAGCAATGGGGATATGTTTTTAACAACCTCGATGCGGCCGCGAGCTTTACCTATCAACGCACCAATGTTTGTTTTTTTGGGCACACACATGTGCCCATGGTGTTTGTTCGAGACGAAAGCGTCAGGCGGGAAAGGATCGAGCACGTTCGCATTGAACCTGCCAAAAAGTATTTCATTAACATGGGCAGTGTGGGCCAACCGCGTGATGGAAACTGGCGCGCAGCGTACTGCATTTACGATACGGACAATAACCTGGTCCAACAGTTTCGCGTAAAATATGATCTGGCGGCCGTGCAAAAGAAGATTGCTGAAGCAGGTCTGCCGCGGCTGCTGGCCGAGCGACTGGCGATTGGAAGATAGGATCAGCTTGGGAAGCCACACTTGGCTAGGCAACGCGTTGAGGAGTCGCCGCGGCGACCGTTCCACCTTCTTGCTTCCCAAGGTGGATCGGCTTCTCTGAAGACGACGATGCCAGAAAAGTCGCCGAAGGCGCAGTAATTTTCACGTCCACCTTGAGCCCCAAATCCATCCTGATCATCAAGCCGGGCTCACTCGGTGACATCATTCATACGCTGCCCGCAATTGCATCGCTTCGTGAAGCACATCCACACGCGGAGATTACATGGGTCATCAACCCGGAACTCGCTCCCCTGCTCCGAGGAAATCCTGATGTGAATCATGTTTACTTTGTGCCGCGTGGCGAGTTTCGAGGTCTCGGCGCACCGAAGAATTTACTGACATGGCTAAAGAAGACACAGGCGATCCGACCTGATCTTGCGCTCGATTTCCAAGGAGCAATGGGAAGCGCTCTCACCGCAAAAATCAGCGGCGCAAAAGAAGTCTGCGGGATGAGCAGTGCAGTCGTTGGAGCATGCTGGTTATACGACCGCGTAGCGCGGGTCGATCGCCACGGTCATCCTGTTGAGCGCTATCTAAAGCTGGCGGAGTGCGCCGGTGCCAGGATTGGCGAGTCGCTTCGATGCTCGGTTCCAAGTGGCGATCCACTTCCGCGCTTCGACGCGCACCCGCCGTTCGTTCTTCTTCATCCTTTCGCCCGCGGGCAGGACAAATCGCTTTCAAACACTGTAATCGATGAATTTTGCCGCTCGCTCGCTCCAACTCGCGTGGTGGTTGTCGGGCAATCGCACCGTAGAATTAATACACCTGAGAATTGCGTCGATCTGACCAGGCAAACTTCACTGCTTCAATTGATCTGGCTTATTCGGGTCGCGCGATTTGTTGTGAGCGTGGAGAGCGGCCCAATGCATATCGCCGCTGCTTTGACGGGCAACTTGTTGTCGATCCATACCTGGACCGATCCGCACCGCATCGGTCCTTACAATCCCGACGCCTGGGTTTGGAAACACGGTCAACTCGCCCGTGTTGGGGAGCTTGAGACGGTTAGAATTCGAAAATACGGCCGTCGTTTCAGACGCAAGGATGTCGCATCCATGGTCGAACTGATTCGTCCACTTGTTCCGATCGATCCGATGGTTGCTTAGCTAATTTCTGTGTGATCCTCAGACAAAGCGAAGAAGTCCCCACAAAACCCTGATCGTGCTCTCTCCACAGTTTTAACGCGATCGTTGCTTCAGAACAAATTCGGCCAGCGCCAAGTCTGGCGGATAAGTGATTTTGAAATTCAGATCTTTGTTTGGAACCAGAATAATCTTGCGACCGAGCCGCTCGACTGCTGAAACCTCGTCCGTGACTGACACGTTCTCTTCATAGACAGCTCGATAGGCATCTTCTATCAACCGCCGCTCGAAAACTTGCGGCGTTTGCATGGCGTAGAGCTGATGTCGATCTACTGAGCCGGTAACGAAAAATGCGGTGTCAGCGTATTTGAGCGTGTCACTGATTGGCTCAGCCAGACTGGCCGCGGCATGTGTGCGGCATTGCTCGAAGACTGATTCGACTTGTTCCGCAGTGATCAAAGGCCGCGCTGCATCATGGATAGCAACGTATGTGGCCCCTGGCTTGAGATCATCCAGGCCGGCTCGGACGGAATCCTGACGATGTTTGCCACCGGGAATGATCGACCGAACTTTTTTGAAATTTTCGTCGCGAACGAGCGCTTTGATTTCGGCGTGTCGGTCTTCGCGTGCAACCACAATGATTTCGTCGACACAATCGCAACGCTCAAATGCGCGGACGGTATGGGCGATGACCGGTTTATCGGCGATGGTGGCAAACAATTTGTCGAAACCCATGCGGCGACTGTCACCGGCGGCGACGAGGATGGCGGTCAGCATGACTGGCCCGTTGAAGCGTTGAAGGGTTGAACGGTTGAAGCGAAGAACGCCGCTTTAACGCTTAAACGCTTCATCGCCTTAACGCGTCACGACAACTGTCGTGACACTTCCGCACTCAGCGCTTTGCCGTCAACGCGACCGGCTACTTTCGTCTGCAACGTTTTCATCACCGCGCCCATTTGAGCTCGCGAGGTTGCGCCTGCTTCGGCAATTGTTTCGCGCACAACTTTCGAAATTTCATCAGCGCTCATCGGCTGCGGCAAATATCCGTTTAAGATCGAGAGTTCCTTTTTCTCCTTTTCCACCAGTTCCGCACGGCCAGCTTTCTCGAAGCTTTCAATGGAATCCTGGCGTTGCTTTACCTGCTTGCGGATGACCTGCGCTCCCTCGGCATCGCTCAACTCTGCTTCCGCGTCTGATTTTGCGATGGCCGCGTATTTCAAGGCGGATTTAAGCATTCGCAGGACGGCGAGCTTTGTCGTATCCTTGGCGCGCATCGCCTCTTTCAGGTCCGAGTCCACACGTTGTTGCAGCGTCATGGGACGAAGTTAGGGCGACAAAACGCAATTGTCGACGCTGTTGCCACGGCGCTGCGTCGCCGTGCCTCTATCCAAGCCCCAATCGCCTCGACACAGCGAGGCGGCTACAACAACCCAGCGCATTTACGCACGGACTCCGCATCGGAAACCGACACCACATGGACGCCTTTAAGAGTGCGTCGCAACAAACCTGCAAGCACCCCGCCCGGTCCCAATTCAATAAAAAAATCGCACCCAAGGGCGACAAGCCGCTCCATGCAATCGAGCCAACGCACTGTGCCGGTGACCTGGTCCTGAAGCGTGCGACGAATTTCATTCGGCGTTTTCACTTCTTCGCCTGTCACGTTGCTGATTACTGGAAAACGCGGCGGCTGCACAGGAACATGCTGGAGTACTGCGCCAAGTTTCTCATATGCGCTTTCCATGAGCCTGGAGTGATATGCCCCTGCGACATTCAACATCGTGGCACGACGAATTCCGTGCTCCTTTGCCAGACCGACTGCGATCTCCACTTTTGCCCTCTCGCCCGAAATCACAATCTGTCCCGGCGCATTGATATTTGCGATATCAACATCGGCATCAGCTGCGAGGGCGCGTACCGTGTTTTCATCCGCGCCGATCATTGCCGCCATAGCCCCGGAGGTTGCCGCGCAGGCTTCATCCATTAGTTGTCCACGTCTCTCTACAAGCTTGAGCCCCGTTTCAAAATCGAATGTCCCCGCCGCGGCGTGTGCAGTCATTTCGCCTAATGACAAGCCCGCCGCGCCGCCGATGGAGAAATTGCCGGCGAGTTCACGCAAGACCGACAGGCATGCCAGCCCGTCGACGAAAAGAGCCGGCTGACAATTCGACGTCTTAGTCAGATCTTCAATCGGTCCGTTCCACGCGATGTCGCTCAGCTTTCGACCGAGAATTTCGTCGGCTTGCTGAAACAATTCCGCCGCCGTAGGAAACGTTTCTGCTAACTCGCGCCCCATCCCGACGGTTTGCGCGCCTTGCCCAACAAACAAGAATCCAATTTTCTTTCCCATGACTAGTTTGAAGACAATCCCGAACCAACAAGATCAAGACAACCTAAACCGCTGCAAATACCCGGCTTGCCCTTGGCCTCTCTATTTCGCTCACTACAATTATTTGCAGTTGCTTCCTTTCTGGTCCCATGATGGCGATACTGCATATGAATCCGCGTCTTTTTTTGTCAATTGTAACTTGGGCCGCGCTCTGTCAGGTCGCGGCATCGGCAACCAGTTCGGCCGAATGTTCGGACCCGGAATACCACCAGTTCGATTTCTGGATCGGCCAATGGGACATACAACAGAAAATCCTCAAGGCCGACGGTACCTGGTTCGAAACGGATGCCAGCACACACGTTTCTCCAATCCTTGGTGGCTGCGCTTTAATGGAAGAATGGCAGGGTAATGTTTTCTTCTTTTGGGAGGGGATGGAGAAACCGGAACCCCTGAAAGGTTTCAGCGTCCGCGCGTTCGATCGAAAGACGAAGCAGTGGACGATTTCCTGGATGGATACCCGCCATCTTCGCTTTAGTGAGTTTGCGGGAAACTTTCGCGACGGACGCGGCGAATTTTTCCGAAAACGCTCGGATGGGAAAGGAAAGGAAACTGTCACACGGGTCACCTTTTCCGATATTACGCCGACTTCCGTGCGATGGGATCTGTCCGTTTCAACCGACGACGGCCAAAGCTGGAAAACACTTTGGATCATGCAGATGACGCGTCCGGACAAGCAAGCAAACAAGCGGACAGGAGCTGATCGGTAACCCGCGTTATCATCCAGGGAGCCACGAGAAGAAGCGCGCGCGTGCTTCGGCAATTTGCGCTTGCATACACCGAATCTATCGTGAGCGTAAAACTTCCATGGCCTTCACGACGCGTGAGATTGAATCGCCTGATCCCGTGACACGAGTAGTCGCGGCGGACGCAGAGGTGGATCATGCCGATGGCGACATTGGCGAGAAGATGGTCCTCAATATGGGCCCTTCGCATCCGGCAACTCACGGCGTTTTGCGACTCGTGCTCGAACTCGACGGCGAGATTATTACCAAAGCGACTCCGGACATCGGCTTCTTGCATCGCGGCGATGAAAAGATCGCTGAGAACATGCAATACAATCAGTTCGTGCCTTACACCGATCGGCTGGATTATCTTGCGCCGCTCTCGAACAACGTTGCTTACGCGCTTGCCGTTGAAAAACTGATGGACTGGGAAATCCCCCCGCGCGGGAAAGCAATTCGCGTCATTTGTTGCGAAACTTCCCGGATCTCGTCGCATTTGCTGGGCTTGGGAGCGATGGCGCTCGATCTCGGCGCGATGACGGTCTTTTTGTACACGTTCACCGAGCGCGAAAAACTTTATAATCTTTTCGAGCTATTGACGGGGGCCCGCTTCACGACGTCCTACACGCGCGTGGGCGGACAGATCCGGGACCTTCCGGAAGCTTTCATTCCGCAACTCAAAAAATTCCTCGACGAATTCATTCCCAGCCTGGACGAGTGCGATAAATTGCTGACGCGTAATCGCATCTTTGTCGATCGAACAAGAGACATTGGCGTGATCTCGAAGGAACGCGCAATTGCTTATGCCATTTCGGGCCCAAATTTGCGCGGCAGCGGGATCGAACACGATTTACGGCGCAAACACCCCTACCTCGACTACGAGCAATATGATTTCGACGTAGTGATCGGTAGCGCTGGAGATTGTTACGATCGTTACCTGGTACGAATTGAGGAAATGCGTCAGAGCGTCCGGATCCTGCGTCAGGCGATAGATAAATTGCCAGGCGGCCCCATCAACGTCGCCGATTGGAAAAACATGGTGCCACCCAAATCGCGTGTCATGACCAAGATGGAAGAATTGATCCATCATTTTATCGTGGTGACCGAGGGACTCGATGCGCCGCCGGGCGAGGTCTATTTCGCGGCGGAAAACCCAAAGGGCGAGCTAGGCTTTTACATTAACAGCAGAGGCGGGGGCGTACCGTATCGCCTGAAGATTCGAGCGCCGTCATTTGTGAACTTAAGTATCCTGCCTGAGCTTCTGCCGGGTTGCATGGTGAGCGACGTACCGGCGGTGCTGGGGAGTCTGGACTTCGTCATGGGGGAATGCGACAGATGAATATGCTGCGATCCATATCTCGATTCTTGCTCGTACTCGTGCTTGCGCTCGGCGTTTCGTGCACTCCTGGCAAACGCATCACGAAAGCCAATGTGGAAGAGGTAGAACAGGGAATGTCGAAGAAACAGGTGGAATCAATACTGGGGCACCCGACCTCCATCAGCAATGAAGATCTCGTTATCATGAAAAAAACGATCTACGTTTACCGGCAGGGGAAAGATTCGGTGACGATTGTTTTCCAAGACGACAAGGTGCAGTCGAAGGAGAGCACATTGTCTAATTAGATCTCGAGCTATCGTGGTCTCGACGAACACGCGTGTTCCCGCCGAGTTGGAGCGGAAAATGGACGCGGCAATCGCGCGCTACCCGCATGAGCACCGGCGCAGCGCGGCGATGCCGCTGCTTCACTTATGGCAGGAACACTTCGGGTTCATCAACGATGACGCGGTAACCTGGATCGCGGCGAAGCTCGGCCTCCAGCCGATCAACATTCTCGAGCTGGTCACCTTTTACCCGATGTTTCGCCAGGAACCGGTGGGCAAAACGCACATCCGCGTTTGTCGCACGCTCAGCTGTGCAATGGCAGGCGGCTTTCAGTTAATGGAAAATCTATGCGCGGCGACCGGAATTCATCGCGAAGGACACGGAGAGGGAATGCACAATCCCATTTCGGTCAGCGCCGACGGAAATTACAGCGTCGAGTTCGTTGAATGCCTTGCCAGCTGCGGCACGGCACCCGTATGCATGGTCAACGAGGATCTGCGCGAAAACGTAAACCCCGATTCCGTCACGGAGCTTCTGCGAAATCAAACCGACAAGATCAGACATCGAACAACTCCGCACCCCCTGGAACGCCGATTGATTTTCAAGAACCTCGGACGCGACGACTGGACCACAGACATCGACTGTTATCTGCGCGCGGGCGGTTACGAACAATTGAAGCAAGCGTTGACGATGTCCCGTGCGGAGATTGTCAACAAAGTCAAAAACTCGGGGTTGCGTGGCCGCGGCGGCGCCGGTTTTTCGTGCGGGCTAAAATGGAGCTTCATCAAACCTGACGAAAAACGGCCGGTGTACCTGATCTGCAACGCCGATGAATCCGAACCAGGCACGTTCAAGGACCGCTACATCATCCACGAGGATCCACATCAGCTGTTGGAGGGAATTCTGATCTCCTGTTTCGCGTTGAATGCGCGGACAGCCTACATTTATATCAGAGGTGAATTCCCGGAAGGCGCGAAAATCCTCGAACGCGCCATCGAAGAAGCGCGCGAACACAATTTCCTTGGAAAAAACATTCTTGGCTCCGGATTTGACGCCGAGGTTTACATTCATCGCGGGGCAGGCGCTTACATCTGCGGCGAAGAAACTGGCTTGATCGAATCGCTGGAAGGCAAACGCGGCTATCCACGGATCAAGCCGCCCTATTTCCCCGCCGTGCTGGGTCTCTACATGTGTCCAACGATCGTCAATAACGTGGAAACGCTTTGTCACGTGAAACACATCATAGCGATGGGTGGCGCGGAATATGCCCGGCTGGGCCGCCCCAACAACACCGGCACAAGAATCGTGTGCGTCAGCGGAGATGTACAGCGGCCGGGTTATTTCGAAATTGAGGTGGGCGCCGTGACCATGGGCCAGCTGATTTATGAAATGGCTGGCGGAATGAGGGCGGGTCGAAAACTCAAGGCTATCATTCCAGGCGGAAGCTCTGCGAAGGTCCTGCGGGCCGATGAGCGATTCAAGCTGAAACAGCATCAGCCCGACGGATCAACGATCGAACCGGAGATGTCCATCGATGAGATCCCGATGGATTTCGATTCGCTCGCCGCCGCGGGTTCGATGGCCGGTTCTGGCGGTGTCATCGTGCTCGACGATTCCCGCGACGTGGTTTGGGTGCTCAATAACATCAACGAGTTCTATGCGCATGAGAGCTGCGGTCAGTGCACACCTTGCCGGGAAGGTTCTCTTTGGATGAAGAAAATCACCGACCGTATGCTGCGTGGCGGCGGTGTCACGGAAGATCCCAATACACTAAAGACGATTGGCGATAATATCGCCGGGCGCACGATCTGCGCGTTTGGCGAGGCGTGCGCCTGGCCAACCCAGAGCTTTGTCCAGAAATTTCCAGAGGAATTCGCCGCTCGCGCTCAAAAACCGATGCCGCCGCCGCTTCCGCCGGAATACACGCCCGAAGAGCTGATTGAAGAGGAAACGATCCCTACGGTTTCGATGGCGCATGATCCGGGATGGGAAAAAGCCGGAGCGAAAGGGACGATTTAGAATCTAATGTCGGATCCAGTTTCATCGCCGCAGATGCTAAACGTCCAGATCGACGGCGTGTGGCATCAGTTCCCCAAGGGCACCCGCGTGATCGAAGCGTGCGAACAGGCGGGAAGTTACGTACCGCGCTATTGCTATCACAAAAAGCTCAGCTCACCCGGCAATTGCCGGATGTGCCTGATCGAGATGGGATTTCCAAGACTCGGGCCGGATCGCAAACCAGAGCTTGGCTCTGACAACAAACCAATCATCAACTGGATGCCGCGTCCTCAAATCTCCTGCGCACAGGATATCGCTGAAGGAATGGGCGTGAGGACCAATTCTCCTCTGGTGAAGGAATGCCAGCGCGGCGTGATGGAATTCCTACTCATCAATCATCCGCTTGATTGCCCGATCTGCGATCAGGCCGGCGAATGTCGCTTACAGGAGTTCAGCGTCGATTTTGGCATGAGCAAATCGCGTTTTCTCGAACACAAAGTCAAGAAACCGAAAAACGTCGTGCTCGGGCCGCGTGTTACGCTCGATGATGAACGCTGCATTCTCTGCTCGCGCTGCATTCGTTTTTGCCAGGAGATCGCGCACGACGATGTGCTTGGATTTGTCGATCGCGGCAGTTACACCGTGCTGACCGCCCATCCCGGAAAGGAGCTGGAAAATAATTATTCGCTTAACACAGTCGATATTTGCCCGGTCGGCGCGCTCACTTCCACCGATTTTCGCTTTAAGATGCGCGTCTGGTTCCTGAAGGAAACCAAAAGCATCTGCACCAGTTGCGCGACAGGCTGCAACACGATCGTCGGGACGCGAGAGGATGTGATCTACCGGCAGACTCCGCGTGAGAACGACCATGTCAACTCATGCTGGATGTGTGATTACGGACGACTCAATTTCAAATATCTCGAAGCCGAGAACCGTTTGCTTGAGCCACGGATCTTTCTTGAGGGACAACTCGCCTATACCGATTGGGCTACCGCAATTTCACAGGCGGCCCTTCAGCTAAAACAGTTCCCCGGTCCGGAAATCGCCATCATTGCTTCCGCGCGCATGACGAACGAGGAGCTTTGGCTCACGGCGCAACTGGCAAAGTCGTTAGGCACGGAATGGATCGACATCGTCCCGCGCCGCGAGCCAGGTGACAACATCCTGCTCAGCGAAGATCGCAACCCCAATACGAACGGCGCACGACTCATTCTTGGATCGGAATCTGAACCAGGCGCGAACCTGCTTGCGATTTCAGAAGCTGTGAAATCAGGAAAAATCAAGGCGCTGCTGATTTTGAAGGAAAACACGATGCATTTGGGCGTACCGGTTGAGCAACTGGCGAAACTCCCTGTGTTGATCATGATGAATATCTTGTCGAACGAAGCTACCGAAAAAGCGACGATCGTTCTGCCCGCGTGCGGGTTTGCCGAAAAACGCGGCTCAATGGTCAATGGCAAAGGACGATTGCAACGATTGAATCGCGCAGTGCGTCCGCCGGGTAACGTGCGAGATGATTGGGAAATTTTGCGGGATTTGCTCCAGGCAGTCGGCGGTGGCGATTCCATTCTCACCATCGATGACGTTTTTCGTCGAATCAGCGAGACGGTACCGCAATTTGCGGGATTGAGTTTGAACAAGATCGGCGACCTCGGCGTGCACATTTTGCACATGGAAGAATTGCCGCCAGTGCATCCTGGGGACGACGAAGCAATCGAGGAAGCGGTCGCGATGCAGGCCCGCCGCCGTGCTGTCGGGCGACGGGTCGACGAAGTCCGTAAAGCTGCGGCCGCGGGAACCCACTAGGCTAGATCACGATGGATTCCTTTTTTGTAATCACGTCGCTGCTCAAGATCGTCGGGATTCTTTTTCTGGTAATCCTTCCGATGGTTTCCTACACCGTGTATGCCGAACGGAAAGTCAGCGCGGCAATTCAGGATCGGCTCGGACCGAATCGTGTCGGACCGGCCGGCCTTCTTCAGCCGATTGCCGACATGTTCAAATTGTTGCTGAAAG
Source organism: uncultured Verrucomicrobiae bacterium (assembly GCA_963836455.1). Taxonomy (GTDB): domain Bacteria; phylum Verrucomicrobiota; class Verrucomicrobiia; order Chthoniobacterales; family UBA10450; genus Udaeobacter. Next base: position 208,687 of record CAWIJH010000001.1, on the reverse strand, counting down.
AAGATTTCACGCCGCGCTCCGCGAACACATTTTATTACTGGCTCGCGCCGTGTCTGGCCGTGATGCCGGCCATCATTACTATCGCCGTTGTCCCTTTTGGCAGCACGCTGTTCGGAGTTCCGATGATCATCGCAGATGTGAACGTCGGCATTTTGTTTGTGTTCGCTATCGCTTCGCTTGGCGTTTACGGAATAGTCATTGGCGGCTGGGCGTCGAGTTCCAAGTATCCATTTCTCGGCGGTATCCGTTCGAGCGCGCAGATGCTCTCCTACGAGCTTTCGCTCGGTCTTGCAGTCATTCCCGTTTTTCTGCTCGTTGGCAGTTTGCGGCTGACCAGTGTGGTGCAGTACCAGATCGACCACGGCTGGTTCATCGCGCCGTTTATCGGTGACTGGACAAACCCATGGAAATGGTTGCTCACCATTCCCATGATTATTTCATTCCTCGTTTTTACTATCGCCATTTTTGCCGAGACAAACCGCCTGCCATTTGATCTTCCCGAGGCCGAGCAGGAGCTCGCAGGCGGTTACAACACCGAATACAGCTCGATGAAGTTTTCTCTCTTCTTTCTTGGAGAATACGCGGCCATGATCACCGGATCGGCGGTGATCGTGACATTGTTTTTCGGCGGCTGGCATTTCCCAGGAATTCCCGATGGCTCTCATGGATGGATTTTCGGCCTGATAAACATCGGTGTGTTCTTCGCAAAGGTCGCCATCGTCATTTTTGTTTTCATGTGGGTGCGATGGACTCTGCCCCGATTTCGCTATGACCAACTGATGCGCCTCGGCTGGCTTTTCTTCTTCGAGATCGCGCTCGTAAATATCTTCGTTGTCGCGGCAATTTTTCCTTTCATTGCGACCTTAATCTTCCTGTTAATGACCATCACTGTTCGACGACCCAAGCTGAACTGGCGCGAGCGATTGTATTTGCCTGCCATCGTGGCGGGTCTGGCCATCACGTTTAAGCATTTCAAAAATCTGCTGCTAGGGCGCACGAAGATTACGATGCAGTACCCCGAGCAAAAATGGGACGGCAACTTGCCGGACTATTATCGCGGCGCGCCTGCGCTTGTCCGCGATGAAGATGGACGTGTGCGTTGCGTTGCGTGCCAGCTTTGCGAGTTCATTTGTCCACCGCGCGCGATTAAAATTATTCCGGGCGAAATCCCGCCAACCGATCGGTTCGCTAAAGTCGAGAAATATCCTGAAGCGTTCGATATCGACATGATCCGCTGCATTTTTTGCGGAATGTGCGAAGAGGTTTGCCCCGAGCAGGCGATTTTTCTACGCAAGGATTACGCCATTACCGGCTACACGCGCGCAGAGATGGTGCATCACAAGGAGAAGCTCCTCGAGATCGGCGGAGTCATGCATGGCGTCGTGTTGAAATGGAACAAGAAGAAATGAACCGGCAAATTCGAGATTCGAAATTAGACTGATGTCTCCCTTCCTGTTTTGGATCTTTGCGTTGCTGACATTGATCTTTGGCGCAGCCGTCGTGATCAACCGAAATCCGGTTGCCAGTGCGCTGAGCTTGGTCGTGTCGTTCCTGGGTCTCGCTGCACTCTTCATCTCGCTAAACGCCTATTTTATAGGAATCATCCAGGTGCTGGTTTACGCGGGGGCGGTGATGGTGCTGTTCCTTTTCATCGTCATGCTCCTCGATCTTCGCGCCGAAGAAGGTCGCCAGATCAACTGGCTGGCCTCAGCAGGAGGACTTGCTGTTGCTCTAATCTTGTTGGGTCAGATTTTTTCTGTGGTCCGTCACCTTACCATTGCGCACAAGGCTTTCCCGCCACTGCCAGGATCTACAATCGACGATGTCCGGAATATCGGGGCAGCACTCTTTGGGAATTACAATTTGCCATTTCAAATCGTCGGCGTCCTCGTGCTGGTGGCGACGATTGGCGTTGTGCTTTTAAGCAAACGCGAACCTCGGTAATATGATCACGCTCGGCGATTATCTGATCGTAAGCGGCGTTCTTTTCGCAATCGGATTCGCTGGCGTGATGCTGCGACGCAATCTCATCATCATCCTCATGTCACTGGAGCTGATGCTGAACGCAGCAAACTTGTCGCTGGTCGCTTTTTCCCGGTTCCGCGTCGATTCAAGCGGCTTGCCCAACTACAACGCTCAGGTCTTCGTTTTCTTTATCATCACTGTGGCCGCGGCGGAAGTTGCCGTTGGCCTCGCCATCATCGTCGCTCTCTACCGGGCGCGACAGACAACGGACGTCAAAAATATCAGCAGCCTGAAATTTTAGCGATCCGATGAATTCAACCTTGCCGTGGACCATCCTGCTTGCGCCGTTAGCCAGCGCGCTGGTTATCACGCTATTCACGCTCCGGTGGAAAGCGGCGAGCAGTTTGATCTCTGTTGCGGCCGTCCTGGTAAGTTTCACGTGCAGTTGCTTGATTTTCACGCAATCCAGTATCACCGCGGCTGAGTTTACCTGGATCGATATTAGCGGCGCGTTCAAAGTACCGCTTGGTTTCACGCTCGATCAATTAAGCAAGACGATGCTCGTTCTGGTTACCGGTGTCGGCGCAACCATCCACATCTATTCGCTGGGTTACATGCGGGATGACGATGGTAAGGCGCGTTATTTCGCGGCTCTTTCACTGTTCATGTTTGCGATGCTCGGGATCGTTCTCGCGAACAATTTCGTCATGCTCTTCATCTTTTGGGAATTGGTGGGCTTTACTTCCTACGTTTTGATTGGCCACTGGTTCTTTCGCGATGCAGCTGCAGATGCGGGCAACAAAGCATTCATTACCACTCGTATTGGCGATTTTGGATTCATGATTGGGATCCTGATGATTTGGATGGCGACTGGCTCTGTTGTTTTCACCGGGATTACGCCACGGATGCCGGCCCTACTAAGCCATCCGACATTTGTCACAACTGCCGCGCTTCTGATCTTTTGCGGAGCGGTTGGTAAGTCAGCCCAGTTTCCGCTGCATGTCTGGTTACCAGACGCGATGGAAGGGCCGACGCCAATTTCCGCCTTGATCCACGCCGCGACGATGGTTGCAGCCGGTGTTTACATGCTGGTGCGCGTCGCGTTCGTCATTCAAGCGTCACAGACCGCGCTTCTGGTCGTCGCGTGGATCGGCACCATCACCGCGGCGATGGCCGCGTTAATCGCAACCCAACAGAACGACATCAAGCGCATTTTAGCTTACTCAACTCTGTCGCAACTTGGTTACATGGTGATGGCTGTCGGTCTTGCCTCAAACGACGCGGCCATGTTTCACCTGTTCACCCATGCATTTTTCAAAGCCCTTCTCTTCCTTGCCGCCGGCTCGATCATCGTGATGCTTCATCACGAGCAGAATATCTGGAAGATGGGAGGACTGTTTCGCAAACTCCCGGTCACATTTGTCACCTTCACTGTTGGCGCTCTGGCGTTGATCGGCTGTCCACCTTTCAGCGGATTTTTCAGCAAGGACGCAATCCTTGCGCTTGCCTACGAACGCAACATGACGATTTTCATTCTGGGACTGTTCACAGCGTTTCTAACGGCCTTTTATGTTGTGCGTCTGCTGACCATCGTCTTCTTCGGTGAGACACGCAGTGAAGCCGCACGCCAAAGCAAAGAATCACCCCTCCTAATGACGGGACCGCTGATCGTGCTGGCGATTCTCGCCGCGGTAGGCGGATTTGGATTTTTCGCCCGAAACTTTCTCGCGCTTCCGATAGAAAAGGAAACTGCTTTCCTGGTTCCTGTCCTCGCGTTCGTCGCGTTGTTCGTTGGCAGCGGACTGGCGATTGCCCTTTACCGTAACCGAGTAAGCGAACCCATCGAAGTCGAGGTTCTGCGTAACAAGTTTTACTTCGACGAATTTTACGCCTGGCTGATCAACTGGACGCAGGAACTGCTCGCGCGCGTCTCGGCTTTCTTTGATCGATGGATCATAGATACCGTCGCAGTCGATGGCAGTAGCCGTGGAACTTGGGGAATCGGGGCACTGCTGCGGCTGATCCAGGTGGGAAACCTGCAAGCTTACGCGTTTCTGTTTGGGCTAGGTGTGATTGCCGTCATTTACTTCGCCGTCTTCCGCTAATGGTTCTGTTTATCATTTTTTGCCCAATCGTCGCCGCGATTTTGATCATGGCTGGCGTTCCCGCGCGGAAGACCGCCTTAGGGGCATCAGTTTTAGCGTTTGCGGTGGCGTTATTTCTCCTCGTGTCTTTCGACAGGGGCCAACACGATTTTCAGCATGTTACTTCCTTTGTTATTTCTCCCCAGTGGCACTTGAGTTTCACGACAGGTGTCGACGGCTTGAGTCTTGTCATGGTGCTGCTCGCCACAATCGTCACCCTGGCCGCGGTATGGTTTACAGGCACGGTCGAGAGATATGAGAACGCATTCTACGCCTGTCTCTTATTCATTTCCGGCGGCGCAATCGGTGCTTTTGCGTCAATCGATTTATTTTTCTTTTACGCGTTTCATGAGCTCGCACTCATCCCCACATTCTTGTTGATCGGAATCTGGGGCAGCGGAAATCGCGTCGCGGCGGCGTGGAAAATCACCATTTACCTGGCAATTGGCAGTTTTATTTTGCTGCTGGGCTTGATCCTGCTTCATCAAAGCTTTCCCGCGTCTGTGCGCAGTTTTGATATTCGCGCCTTAACAGCTGCCGCAGGCCTTGGTCAGATCGGTGCGGACGCGCAACGTAATGTTTACCTGGTGTTGCTTATTGGTTTCGGAATTCTTATCTCACTCTTTCCATTCCACACCTGGGCGCCGGAAGCCTATGCCTCGGCCCCAGCGCCCGCAGCAATGTTGCATGCGGGAGTGTTAAAGAAATTTGGGTTGTACGGTCTGTTGCGGCTGGCCATTCCATTGTTACCAGAGGGGGCGCGTCAGTGGACCGATCTTCTCGTGGTGCTGCTGCTCGGGAACATCATCTACGTTGGTCTGGTCACGATCGCCCAGAAACGGCTCGACTGGATGTTGGGCTACTCGAGCGTGATGCACATGGGTTACATTTTTCTCGGAATTGCGGGCGCCACTATTCTTTCCACGACTGGCGCTGTTGTTCTCATGTTTGCTCATGGTCTTTCGATCGCGTTGCTCTTCGCGCTGACTGGAGAATTGCGAAAACGCACGGGGACGCTGGTTTTTGATGATCTGGGTGGTCTCGCCAAAGTAATGCCCTTTGCCGGGCTCGCCTTTGGATTCGGGGTATTCGCTGCGATTGGGCTTCCCGGCTTCGCCAATTTCGCCGGGGAAATCATGATCTTTTTTGGTGCGTTCAAGAATGGCTGGGACATGGGCCACTTTCACATCTTCCAAATCGCAACGGTGCTTGCGCTTTGGGGAGTGGTGATCTCGACCGTTTACATGCTGCGCGCGTATCGCAAGACATTCATGGGAAGTCTAAGCGAGCGATGGAAAGAGGTTGTGGACCTTCGTCCGGCGCTGAGGATCCCCGTTGCATTGGTGGTTATAGGACTCCTTTGCTATGGATTTTTTCCGCAATCTTTTGTTCAGACCGTGACGCCGGTCCTTCGCAATTATCTCATCACCGACCGCCATCTCACAGATATAGATTGTGACCACGGCACTATGTCGCCGTGCTTCACCGAGCAACATCGGCCCAGCGCATCGACGCAGCGAGCCGGCGACGACATTCAGCAGATCGCCCGGAGATTGCCATGATCACAGCGCCAGAACTTGAAATCGCAGTGCTGGTGCTGGGGATGGCGATTCTGTTGGTCGAAGCGTTTGTCACGAAGATTGACAAACGGGTCCTGGCATTCGTGGCAATCGCCGGTCTGGCCCTGGTTCTCGCTGCGAGCTTCTTCGTGGTTCCAAGCGCGTCGCCCCCTCAAGCGACCGGTTTCTGGAGTTTTTATACCGCAGATCGCCTGTCGATTTTCTTCAAGCAATTCGCGTTGGTTACCACAATCTTCGTTCTGATTTTAATGACCGACTATGCGCCGGTAGTACGCAATTCTTTTCCTGGCACATCGCAGGCGGGTCTTGGCGAATTTTTTGCCCTGCCCATTTTCACATGTGTTGGGCTGATGTACCTGGTATCAGCAATCGATTTCGTCTTCATCTTTGTTTCGCTGGAGTTGGTGACGATTTCTTTTTACGTGCTGGTCAGTTTCACCCGGCGCAATCCGCTGACTTTGGAAGCAGGAACGAAATACCTCGTGCTGAGCGCCCTTTCCACGGCATTTCTCGTGTATGGGATCGCGTGGATTTTCGGCGTGACCGGTCAGACAAATCTGCAGCGAATCGCGGATGTACTCGCGAATCCAGCGACAGATCGAAGCGCAGCCTTGTTAGGTATGGTGTTCGTTCTGGTAGCGCTCGGTTTCAAAATCGCCGCGGTGCCCTTCCAGATTTGGGTCCCGGACGTTTATCAAGGGGCACCTACGCCGGTGACTGCGTACCTTTCCGTGGGTTCGAAAGCAGCGGGATTCATCGTGCTGCTCCGAGTGTTGCAGCCTTTCCTGGCGTTGCCTCAAACACAGCGACTGATTGTTGTGATTGCGCTGTTGACTTTGATCTACGGAAATCTCGCCGCTTTGCCGCAGACGAACCTGAAACGGCTGCTAGCCTACTCGAGCATCGCGCACGCCGGCTATTTGCTGATAGGCGTAGCGTGTTTCGACTTGTCAGCCATAGGTTATTACCTCGTTGCGTACCTGCTCATGACGCTGCTCAGCTTTGCAGTGTTGATCATTGTGGCCCAGCAAACCGGGGAACAAATTACGGATTTCGACGGGTTGGCCAGGCGCTCGCCTTTCCTTGCTTTTGCGATGTTGATTGGAATGATCTCTCTTGCCGGAGTTCCGTTCACAGCGGGATTTCTAGGAAAGTTTTTCATCTTCTATGCCGCAATCTTGCAACATCAGACAGCGCTCGTCGTTATCGGAGTGATCACCGTTGGATGCGGCTTCTATTATTACCTTAAAGTCATTCGCGCGATGTATTGGCAGTCCGCCGCCAAAACAGACAGGATTCCTGTGAACGGGGTGTCCCGTTTGGCGATTAGCGCGCTAATTATCGCTACGGTTTGGGTCGGCATTTATCCGCAGCCGATTCTAAATGCGTTGAAGCCATAAAGGGTTAAAGCAATGACGCCATGATTCCGTCCGCTTCAACGATTCAACGCTCTAATGAATCACGGTCGAACTGAGCGACACTAATCGCTCAATTCGACGTTCCAGTACGCGAGATCGACGAAGTGCTTCCAGAGATCGTGCTGCGGGGCCGCAAATGTGACCTGCACGAACGGCCGCCACTTCGGTCGCTTGGGTTTGCGAATCAAGCTCATGTGCGCTTCACGAGGGAGCCGGTTGCCTTTGCGCGTGTTGCAAGCAATGCACGAGCAAACCACGTTTTCCCACGTAGTTGTCCCTCCACGATCGCGCGGCACGACGTGATCGAGATTGAGTTCGCTGCGGTCAAAAAGCTCGCCGCAGTACTGGCAGGTGTTCTTGTCGCGCTCGAACACGTTGTGCCGGGTAAATTTCACTTCCTTTTTTGGAAGCCGATCGAAAACCAGAAGCACAATCACTCGCGGGATACGAATCTTGAACGAAATCGTGGTGACTACTTCATGGTCCGGCGCGTTTACCGACAAGTCGCGCCAGCTTTCGAAATCATGCGTCATGAAATTGGTCGCGTCGTCCGATGAAACAATTTGGGCATGTCCCGCGTACACCAGAGCGAAGGCGCGACGCGCCGAGCAGATGTTCACCGCCTGCCAAAGGCGGTTAAGCACCAAGACCTGACTGTTTAACACAGTATGCACATCTCTACGGGATCCGCATTTTACGGACTTCCACGTAAATTCGCGCGACGGTAACATTCGGGTTTTTCGCTGTCAACGGGGGACGGCTTCCACAGAGCCGCGATTTGGGAAGCTAGCCGTGAGCACAAATTCCATGGGAAATTGGGATTGATGTGTCTTATGCGACGTATTTCCGCAAAATCAGCTTGTTGATTTTGCATCCGCTCATAACGTCGTGAGCATGGCAGGCCAAGGTTCAGCCGGCAATGTTCTCGCGGCGCTCTGCAGTTTCTTTATTCCCGGCCTCGGGCAATTGCTCCAAGGCCGTTTACTCATGGCGATTATCCAGTTTTGTCTGGCGGCGATTCTTTGGGTTTTCTTGCTGGGATGGGTCATCCATCTCTGGTCAATCCTCGACGCTGCACTTTTTAGGCCGCGCTAATAGGTCAACCACGAAAATTAACACCCGCCTTCGCCTGGTTAGCGTTCTTCGTTCGCCCTTAAATGAAAGCGCAATTTCCAGACGAGCAAACCAAGTCCGGCGAATTTCAACGGCAGCAAGATGCGTTTCGCGGATGGGTATCGAATGACGGATCCACCCCCTACCCTGCTGCGGCGGGCCGGTATCATCTTTACGTCTCGCTGGCATGCCCGTGGGCCAGTCGTACCGTAATTTTCCGAAAGCTAAAAGGACTCGAGGAAGCGATCGGCATGACCGTTGTCGATCCGATCCGGGACGAGAATGGCTGGGCGTTTCGCGACCCGAGCGGCAAAACTCCGACGGGCGCGCCATTTGAATCAACCGATCCCGTCAACGGCTTCCATTTCTTGAGCGAAGCCTATCAAGCGACCGATCCTGATTACAGCGCCCGCGTTACCGTGCCAGTCTTGTGGGACAAGCAAACCAAAAAGATGGTGAACAATTCGGAGGATGATATCTGCCGCATTTTTAACGACATTTTTAATGACTTTGCCAAAAACAAGGACGTCGATTTTTTCCCGAAAGAGATCGAAGCCGAGCACGCGAAGGTCTGCAGTTTTCTGCACGACAATGTGAACAACGGTGTTTACAGAGCCGGTTTCGCCACGCGTCAGCGGCCATACGAGGTCGCCTGTCGAAAATTATTTGAGGCACTCGATCAACTGGAGCAACGTTTATCGAAGAGTCGTTTTCTTTTCGACAACCGGATCGTGGAATCCGATTGGCGATTTTTCTGCACGCTCGTCCGGTTCGACGTGGTCTATCACGGACATTTCAAATGCAATCTGCGACGCATCATCGATTACCCAAATCTGCAGAATTATCTGATGGACCTGTATCAACACCCAGGCATAGCCGAGACCGTCAACTTCGATCACATCAAGCGTCATTACTACATGACGCACACGCAAATTAATCCGACCCGCATCGTTCCCATTGGTCCCCTGCTTGATCTGGGGAAACCGCACAATCGCGAACAACTGGGTTAGGAAATTTAGCGTAGCAGTGCGGTGAGCGTGATGCCTTGCTCTCCAAAAGGCTTCGATCTGTTCCAGACTGCGCCCCTTTGTTTCCGGAACAAAACAATAGGCGAAGAGCCACGACGCCACTGAAGCAACCGCATAGAGGAGAAATGTTGAACTCGCACCAAGTTTCTCGACCAACGTCAGGAAAGTAAGCGAGACGATCAGGTTTGAAGCCCAGTTGAACGTCGCCGCCGTGCCCTCGGCGAGGCCGCGAATTTTTAGCGGATAAATCTCGGCGATCAAGAGCCAGAAAATCGGTCCGAGGCTGATTGCAAACGAAGCGACGTAGCCCATCAGACAAATCACCGAGATCCAGGCCAGTTGTCCCGATGGATTTGCGATGCGGAAACTCAAGCCGAGCATGCCAAGCGTGATGGTCATTCCAGCAATGCCAACGAGCAACAGCGGCCGGCGGCCTGCGCGGTCAACTAGGAACATCGCCAGGATTGTCATGCCCACATTTACGACGCCAACGCCCACGGTCGCCAGAATTGCTCCGGAAGCGGAATCGAATCCGGCAGACTGAAGAATTCTAGGTGCATAATAAATCACAGTGTTAATGCCGGTAATTTGCTGGAATATTGCGAGTCCTAATCCAACAACGAGAGCTGGCCGGACTTGCCGACGCAGCAGATCGGTCCAGTGTCCGCTTTCAGCTTGCTGCGCCAGGCTTGCCTTGATCTCTTCAATCTCGACGCTGACATCGGACAGCTCTCGGATGCGCACGAGAACCCGCTGCGCGACCTCATGATGACCGCCACGAATGAGCCAGCGCGGAGTTTCCGGCAGGAAAAACATGCCGATGCCGAAGACTAGCGCTGGAGCGACAGCCAAACCAAGCATCCATCTCCAGCCCCCAATGCCGGCAAAAGCGTAATCGGTCAGATACGCAACCACGATGCCAACGGTGACGGCAAGTTGAAAAAGCGATACCACCCAGCCACGCGCGTGAGGAGGCGCGACTTCGGAGAGATAGACCGGAACGTTTGTTGAGGCGAGCCCAATCGCCAACCCGAGAACGACGCGGCTGATGATCAGGATTGGGGGCGACGGCGCCACGGCGCTGGCGAGCGCGCCGATACCGAAGATCGCCGCCGTCACCAGCAACACTCTTCGTCTGCCGAAAAGATCGGCCGCCTTTCCACCAAAGATCGCGCCAATGGTTGCACCCAGTAGAACGCCACTGACGACAATTTCCTCGGCCGCAGTCGTTAGGCCAAATTCGCGCTTGATAAAAATTAGCGCTCCCGAGATGACACCTGTGTCGTAGCCGAAGAGCAGACCACCCAATGCGGCGAATGATGCTGCGACGTAAACGAATCTGGTGCCGCGCAGGTGTGCACCGTTCAACGCGGCAATTTTCTTGTCAGCCATAGCTGTCGATCTTACTCAGCCACACAACCACGAGAAGTCTGACAACCGATCTCTCATTTCTCAGTGAAATTGGACGGCCCGGCAATTTCGGTGTACGGGTTCCCCTGGGGAACGCGAAAATGAGCGAAGATCGAACAAAAGACACATACAGTTCCGGTAAGAGTTTGCGGATTCTGGTCGTCGAAGATCACGGCGACACTCTGCAAGCCTTATCCAATCTGCTCACACATTTCGGGCACGAGATTTCCGTGGCCGATGATGCGGAGAGTGCGCGAAAGATTATCCGTTCAAAAGAGTTCGATGTCGTTCTGGCCGATATCGCCCTCCCGGACGGCAGCGGCTATGATTTAGTTGCCGAGGCCAAGCGAAAACGACCGGTCAAGGCGGTAGCGCTGACCGGATTTGGAACGCCGGATGATATTCAGCGCGGCAGGGAAGCCGGTTTCGATTTTCACCTGACTAAACCGGTGGACTTTCACGAATTGCGCGCCGTTCTCGGCCAGATCGCTGCGTAGCGATCACGACTCGCGACGTAAGCTGTTAGAGCTGCGTTTATTTCGAGACTTTCGGTGTTCAGTTGTCGATCCGAAAAAGGCGTTCCGGTGAAATGTCTGCGTGGAAAGCTCAGCGAACATCAACTGAGTCACCGCCGACATTCCGGCTGTCCTTTTGGGACGCCTCGGCAGCGGGGAAGGAAGCCCGGTAAATTTGAGCTTGCCATTTTGGCCGGGGAGCTGTCATAAAACAAGAATGGATAAGCACTCTCACGCCTTCGGCCGACCCGGGAAGGGAAAACGAAGGCGCCTCTCTACCCTTAAAAGAAAGCCACGTTCTGAAAAGCAAGATACTCCGGATCAGCTGGTCGAGTTAGCAACCGATGCTATACGAGACGGTCAGACTACGGTCGCCATGTTCCTTGCCCCATTTCATCCGGACCTGAGATTCAGAGCCTTCCGAGCCTATACTGCCGCCGTGTCGGCCTTCATGGCAAAGTGGCGACGGCTAACCCCGTCTGCCAGACCCTCCGGCCAGCGCCGAACCGCAGGTTCTCGAAAACTAGGTTAACGACCCAATTTGCGCCGCAAAGCAGCGACGCCGAGCAAAGCCAAACCAAGTAGAGACATTGTCGAGCCGCCATCGGGAACAGTCACATAAGTAGGTCCGCCCTGGACGACGTGGCCTGCTTTTACAGGTTGGACAACGAAAAATGCGGTGACCGCAGTCAAGATGAGTAAGAGCTTAAGATGAGGACTTCATGTGTCTTAAAAACAGCAGCGAGGCATGCCAATTTTGAAGATCTTACATCTGCCTGAAGGATAGCAGCTTGTAAAGAATAGCAGACAACGAGTTGTAAAGAATAGCAGACATTTGTAAGACAATCCGACGATATCTTGGCTGATTTTTTGACAAATGACCGTTCCCCGCGGGAATGAAGCACGACGGCATCCGGCGACATCGACGAAGCCCGAGTCTAATGACACGCAAGATCACCCAGATCGTTCCCGGCGGGAATCGAACCCACATCTAAGGTTTAGGAAACCTCCGTTCTATCCGTTGAACTACGGGAACAACGACATTTTCGATTTTAGATTTTCGATTGGCGATTGCAAACAGCGGCCGCGCCACCCGTGCGGTTAAACCTTTTGCGGTACGATTCATCGCATCAGCGTCATAAGCCGGCTGCGGCTCGGGACTTCGAGTTTACGAAAGACTGCGTGAATATGCTTTTTCACCATCGCCAAACTTAAGCAAGCGGCATCGGCGATCTCCTGATTACTTCGTCCTTCGCAGACAAGGCGGGCAATTTCTTGTTCGCGCCTGGTGAGTCGGACAAGATGCGGCAAATGGGGAGAGCTCGACGAGCCGGTATGCGGAGCAGCTCGACGGCGCAAATCTTCGCATTCGATAAAAAAATGCGGCCGTGTCACGCCGGCTGAATCTAGCTGTTTCAAATGGAGCGTTGCCCGCAAATGAGGCAATCGCGGATGACGCACGTGTTCTTCTTTAAAGCCTGTTTGCGGCGCAATAGAGGGTTTCGCATCCGACCATTGTTGTTTGAGCAGACGGCATCGATCCAAAATCTCAGACGGAATCGGTGAGGTCGCTTTCGATCGTTTCGCGTCTTCGGGTCCTTTTTCCCACACTGTGCAGAACTCACGCGCGGCTCGGTTTTGGTAAATCGGCTTTAAATTCCATCGCAAGAGCATCGTTGGCATTGGCAAGCGGCTCAGGAATCCTTCAAGGTCCTTCCGCACCGAGTATTCGCGCTCGAGCGATCCGAGCCGGCAAAGGGCGGTTTGAAACTGCGGGTAAAGCTGCCGGAGCAATCTCATCTCCGCCCCTGACAGATCGCCCTGGGTCGCGGTGCGCATGATTGCAATCGCACAAATACGTCTCCGGTTTTTCCAAAAAAAGATGCACAGAACGTGCGGGCATCTTTGAGGTGCCATGTAGCGGCGATAAAAGGTCGATTTAATCAGGCCGCTTCGATTCTGAAAGAGACCGCCAATTCGGACGAATCTGTGACGGGGTCGGCCGGCAATATAATTCTCGATTGGGGCTGCAGTGAAAAAACCGTCAGGCATGGGCACTGTCCATCTTACGATCATGGGCAAAATTGGCTTGTGCTGAAGAGCGAGGCCGATCACGCGATTTGGCATCGCGGCACAGAGCAAACGCTGGGTGGCTTTCCAGAGCGCATCCACGTTCATCGCGGCGTGCAGGCCAAGCAAAGGCTTTTCGAGTGCCGGCTCGATCATCGATTCGCGTTTCATGCCGACCCTTGGCGTTCGCTTCATTACGGCTCCTTCTCGCGCGATCCCCCATTCATTTGCGCGGCGCCATGGCTGCCCATCCCTGAAATGTCCAACAATCGGCGGAATAAAAAGGCAACCTAAGTTACCTGGCAATCATCCAAACGGCGCGCGAAATTTCACGTCAACATTAAAAAAGAAAGGAAAAAAGCAAACGATGAAACTTCAAATCAACGTGCCAGTCAGCGGCTTAGACTTGGCAAGCTTGCTCCAGGGTGAGGAAGGGTTTTTCCTCTGCCAAAACAGGGGGCAAAACTTCGTTACTGTGGCAAAGGCTGGTCACTCGATCGCCTTCGGACCAACGCCAATCGGCCGGGGAATCATAGAACAGCCGTCAGCTACGCTCGGACCGGAGCCCTGGGTTGTCACGAAGATAAGCAACTCGACAGAGTTTGCCGAATTCGGGAAAGCTGGGCCAATCAACAGATAAGACGCGCCAAAGCAAAAAGCGCGAAGAGAAAAAATCAACCGCCCCGGTGGGGAAACTCACCGGGGCTTTTGATTTTTCTCCTCAGCGCGCCAGCGCGCCCCCTAAAACGTTAAGTCATGCCTGTTTCCAACCGTTGCCGTCCCCTTCTGACGCGAGCGCAGGTTCCATTTCCGGTGTACGATCTGCCTCTTCGGGTGCGCCTTCCCAGCCTACGTCCATGAGAGATTTTTCGTGATGCTCTTTTGCGATGAGCATGTAAAGCGAGGGCACAATGAATAGCGTGAAGATCGTTCCGATAGTCATGCCGCCAACCAGCACAAGACCGATCGAATTTCGTGCCGCAGCGCCGGCGCCAGTCACGAGCGTGAGTGGAAAGTGACCGGCGACCGTTGCAACGCTCGTCATCATAATCGGACGCAAACGAATGCGCGCGGCTTGCGCGATCGCCGCCAGTTTCGTCAGACCCTGCCGTTGCAATTCATTCGCGAACTGGACAATCAGGATTCCGTTCTTTGAAACAAGACCGACGAGCGTGACGAGACCGACTTGTGAGTAGATGTTGAACGACGTAGTCCAACGATCGGTAAAGAACTGTCCGAACGGCATTTTCAAAAACATGAAGAGACCCGCGCCGAACATGGCTAGCGGAACCGATCCCAGCAGAATAATGAACGGATCGCGGAAGCTGTTGAACTGCGCCGCCAGGACGAGAAAGATCAGCACTAGCGAAAGCAAAAACACGCCCAGAAACTTGCTGCCTTCGGTCTGCAACTGGCGCGACTCGCCCGTGTAATCGAGTACGTAACCTTTGGGCAGAATCTTGTTTGCCTCATCCTGCAAAAATTTCAGAGCCGCATCGAGCGAAACGGCCGGAACCCCGCTGATGGTGACCGCGTTTAGCTGTTGCATCCGATTGAGCGAACGCGCGACGGTTTTGTGGTTGATGGAAGCGACCGTGCTCAGCGGGATGAGCTGGTTGTTCGGTCCGCTGACGTAAATATTTTTTAACTGTTCAGGATTTAATCGATCGACGCGTTTGATTTGCGGAATCACTTTGTAACTGCGTCCTTCGATGTTGAACCGGTTGACATAATTGCCGCCAATACTGGCCGAGATATCGGCGCCCACTTGCTGCATGTCGAGACCGAGCGCCGCGACCTTATCGTGATCGAAATTGATCTGCGCCTGAGGTTGGTCGATTTTCGTATCGATGTCGCCAAATTGGAAAATATGCGCCTGCATTGCTTTCGCGAAAATCTGTTTCGCGAATTCGAGAATGCGTTCCTGGTCGGCGGTCGAGGTGATCACGAAGCTGACTGGAAAATTATCCGCACCCGGGAGCGCCGACGGCATGATCGGAAACATTTGAATGCCGGGAATCGCGCCGAGTTGTGCCTGGATTTGCGGCAGGTAGGCCTTGGTCGGAGTTTTGCGAACGCCCCACGGCTTCAAAACCATTCCGCCGAATCCGTTGTCCGGGAACGTAAGTTGAAACGTAAACCGCGTGTCTGGAAGGTTCTGAAAGACTTTCCCGGCAGCATCCGCGTAACGGATCGTGTCGTCGATGGTCGCGTTCGCCGGCGCGGTGATGATTCCAAAGATCACCCCCTGATCCTCTTTCGGCGCCAATTCCTTCGTCCCAAGTTTCGGAATCACTGCGAACATCAAGAGCGCGAGGAGCGAAATGCCGGCCCAAAAGATGTATACTGCCGGCCGCGCATTCAGCGTGCGATCGAGATGACTTCCGTACCAATCCCGGAAGCGGTCGAACGTTCGATTAACGACCCCACTGAATCCCTTATCAGTGTGGCCGGCGCGCAAAAGATGTGCCGACATCATCGGCGAAAGTGTCAGAGCGACGACGCCGGAAATGAAAACCGCGCCAGCAAGGGTCAGCGCGAATTCGCGAAAGAGCGCGCCAGTCAAACCGCCTTGAAGAGCAATCGGCGCGTAAACGGCCCCCAGCGTAATCGTCATCGCGATGATTGGCGCAATCAATTCGCGCGCGCCGACGAGGGCGGCATTCATGCGCGACATGCCATCGCGCAAATGTCGCTCGACGTTTTCGACAACGACGATCGCGTCGTCGACCACCAATCCGACGGAAAGCACAATCGCCAGCAGTGTCAGCAAGTTGAGGCTGAACCCGAATAGCTGCATGAGAAATAGCGCGCCAATCAGCGAAATTGGAATCGCGACGACCGGCACCACCACCGAGCGGACCGAGCCGAGGAACAAAAAGATTACGACCATCACGATGAGCAATGTGTCAATCAACGTCTTTACGACTTCGTGGATGGCGTCGTTGATGTAAGCCGTAGCGTCGTAGGCGATTTCGCCTTTCATTCCGGCCGGCAATTCCCTTTGGATTTGCTCCATCTCCGCGCGAACGCGTTTGATCACGTCCACCGCATTCGCATTCGGCAGAACGTAAATCCCCATGAAGACTGCTTTCTGTCCCGAGAACCGCACCTCGGTGTTGTAATCTTCCGCGCCGAGCTCGACGTCCGCGATGTCGCTCAATCTGACGAGATTTCCCTTCTCCTGGCGAATGACCAGTTTCTTGAAATCATCCACCGTATGCAGGTCGGTGTTCGCGGTCAGGTTGACCTGAAGCAGCGAACCTTTCGTGTTACCGACGGCCGAGAGAAAATTATTTCGCGCAAGCATGTTGCGCACCTGGGCTGGGCTGATGTTGAGCGCCGCCATTCGGTCAGGCTTCATCCAGATTCGCATCGCAAAAGTACGCCCGCCGAGAATGTCGGCTTTCTGGACGCCACCGACTGCAGTGAGACGCGGCTGCACCAGCCGCACCAGATAATCGGTCACTTCGTTAGGCTGCAGAATGTCCGAAGTGAAACTTAAATAACACGAAGCTTGCTGCGAATCGGCAGACTGAATTTCGAGTACAGGGATTTCAGATTCGGGAGGTAAATCGCGGCGGATCGCATCAACTTTCGAGCTGATATCGGACAATGCTTTGTTCGCGTCGTAGTTCAGTTTCAGGCGCACAGTGATGACTGATTGCCCCTGTTTGCTCTGCGACTGGATATAATCGATTCCATCGGCCGCCGCGATCGCGCGCTCGAGGGGCGTTGTGATGAAACCCCGAACGAGTTCCGCATCTGCGCCGACATAAACCGTGGTGATCGTGATCGCCGCGATATCGCTGCGCGGATATTGGCGCACGTTGATCGTCCGGATCGCTTGCAAACCGGCGATCAGGATCACAAAGCTGACCACCAGCGCCAGCACCGGGCGCTTGATGAAAAGGTCAGTGAAGGATTTCATATCGCTCTTCGATCGCTACGAATCGATTGGGTTCGGATTTACCTGCGGGTTCGGCGCCAGATCGTTGTTGATCGTCACCGGCATTCCATTTCGCAGTTTGAAAACTCCCGTGCTCACAATAGTTTCGCCGGCCTTCAATCCTTGCGTAATCGCAACAAGATCGCCGCGCGCTTCACCGACACGCACAAATTGCTGTCGAATTGCTTGCGATTCTTTGCCCGTCTTTTCGTCTTTCTTTTTCTCAATCACATAAACCGAATCGCCGAACGGCGCATAGGAAATTGCGGATCCTGGAACGACAAGTGCCTTGTGTTTTTCGGGCAACGTGACCTCCGCTTTCGCGAACATTCCGGGCCGTAGCACGTGATCGGGATTCTCCAGCGTCGCCTGCAGGGTGATGTTGCGCGTGCTCGAATCCACCATCGAATTAATTGCGGTCACCTTTCCGGGAAATACATGGCCGGGAAGAGCGTCCGTGGTCACGTTCACCTCCAAGCCCGGCGTTAATTGACCAAGATATTGTTGGGGCAAGGCGAAATCGGCGAAGAGCGAGTCGAGTGAAGTGAGCTGCACCACTTGTTGGCCCGAGTTGATCATTTGCCCGACGTTCACCTGACGAATCCCGAGCTGGCCATCAAATGGCGCGATAATCGTCTTCTTCCGAATATTAGAGCGCATTTGATCGGCAACAGCATTCAGCCTATTGAATTTCGATTCCGCAGCGTCGAGTTCAGCCTTTGAAACCACCTTCTGCGACGCGAGGCCGCGAGTTCGCTCCAAGTCCTGCCGTCCCAGCTCGGCTTCGGCTTCAGCCGATCGCAAAAGCGCCTCTTCGGCCGACGCGTCGAGCTGGAGCAACAAATCGCCTTTCTTCGCGGTACCGCCGTTTTCGAACGCGATTTTGCTGACGACTCCGCCAAGCTCGCTGGAAACGACTGCACCCTGTACCGCCGAGATCGAACCGACCGCCGACAACGTGGGTGCCCAATCTTCTTCTTTCACCGTTGCGCTCGACACCGTGGTTGGCGGCATCACCATTGGTGTTGACATCATCTTGCCGATTTGCAGCGCTTTGATGCCAAAAGCGAAAACCAAAATGGCGACCAGCAGACCTATCGCAATGACAACCGGCCGCCTGCGACGGAGCGGCCTTGCATTCGATTGACCTGGAACAGTTGAAATACCTTTCGCCACGTCATGCATAAGCGAGTTCTCCCTCCGGTTTGAATAGCAAACGCCAAAGTCTACGTGTTACTTCCAGTTGCCGCGTGCGCCGCTCGGCTGCGGTCATTTCATGCGGCCGTAAGACATCCAGCATCAACATCCCTCGCGCGACGGCAAAAATTAGTTCCGCCAGGTCACCCGGCGTTAGATTGCTCCCTGTATTTTGCCCTTCCGGAGCACGGGCAATTAGATCTCTCACTCCAGCCATCGCGGTTTCCAAAACATCGCGCGTTAAATCCGCCACGTGCGGATTTCGCGAAGCTTCAGCGTAAAGATCCACGACAAACGCCGAGATCAGTCGCGGCTCATTTTCACAGCAATGTGCGGTGAACAAAATTTCCAATGATTCGAGGAGGGTCGGCGCCTGGCGTGCGCGTTCAAGCATCTGCTGAATTTCCTCCTTATGCCGGTCGGCCATTGCCGAAATGACCGCTTCCTTGTTTTCGAAGTAACGATAGATCAGCCCTACGCTGATTCCTGCCTCGCCGCTGATGTCGTGCATGCTGGTTTGGTGAAACCCGCGCTTGGCGAAGCAGATCAAGGCTGCCTCAAGGATCTGGGAACGCCGATCGCCAGTGGAAGAGTCTATCTGGGGCTGTGACATAAGTCGAGAAGATGAATGAACGTTCATTCATTGTCAAATCCGTTTACAAAACCGATTCGAACACCGGTATTTCTCCCTCGCGCCCACAGCGCCTATGCAGGAACAAGGTTCCAGCGAGTTCCAAACCCGCAGCGGACTCCCGCTAAAACCCGATCCAAATCAAATCGCGCTGTTTTAGCCCCGCTGCGAGGTCTCCGACATTTCGTACGCCTGGGTGGTCAAAGTCGCCGGCAGCCGATTTGGTTGTTGGACAAACTGCAAGATCGACAGGATCGCGCTTAAACCCAGCAGCGCATAAACCGCCGTTTCCATGATGCTTCGGCCCTTATCCTCCGACTGGACCAGCAGTGCGTAAGTGGTGTCATTGTTCATAAGCCTCTGAATCCTTTCTTTTAAAGACGCCAGCCATTTCCGCTTTTGTCTAAAGTTGTTGATCCTTCATGATTGCTTTGAACGTTGGATGCAGGGGCGCCATGAATTGGATTCAAACATTTGTCATGTTGAGCGGAGCGAAACATCTCTGATTGCTAATGAGCGCGCTGCTGGATGAGATAATCGAAGATTCTTCTCCCGCGACTGCGGGATCAGAATGACAAGAACAGGCTCATGAAGCTATTGGACATCAACCCTCGACTAAGCCGCGATTTTCCTCGGGAAGCGCGCTATCTCATTGGCGTTTCCGGCGGGCGCGATTCCGTCGCGCTACTGCACTGGCTGGTCAATCTCGGTTACCAGAAACTGATCGTCTGTCATTTGAACCATCAATTGCGCGGTCGCTCATCCCTCGCTGATGCACGTTTTGTAGAAAAAATCGCAGGGAAGTACCGTGCGGAATTCCAACTCAAGTCGGCAAACGTCCGAGCCTTCGCCACAAAACAGAAGATGTCGATCGAAACCGCAGCGCGTGACTCCCGTTACTCATTCTTCGCGAAAGTCGCAAAGCGTCGCCGCTGCCATACTA
Source organism: uncultured Verrucomicrobiae bacterium (assembly GCA_963836455.1). Taxonomy (GTDB): domain Bacteria; phylum Verrucomicrobiota; class Verrucomicrobiia; order Chthoniobacterales; family UBA10450; genus Udaeobacter. Next base: position 188,724 of record CAWIJH010000001.1, on the reverse strand, counting down.
TTTTTCTCGCACATCACGCTGATGACCTGGTCGAAACTTTCCTGATCAATCTTTTTCGCGGTGCCGGCGGCGCAGGCCTCGCTGGAATGCGTGAGGTTTCTACTCGCTGTATTGACGATGTTGGGCTGACAATCGTGCGGCCACTGCTCGGTGTTTGGCGCACACAGATCGACAACTATGTGAGCCAACATCGGCTTGCTTTTCGCGAGGACGCATCGAACAAGAATCTCAATCCTTTTCGCAATCGCATCCGCCATCGCGTCATTCCTTACCTGGAGAAAATCTGCGGCCGAAACATTCGGCCTGCCATCTGGCGTGCTGCGACAATTGCCGGCGAAGAAGAAGGTTGGATCGAAAAGCAGCTCCCCGATTCGATCGATGCCCAATTCTCGGTCGGACAGCTCCGCGCGCTGCCAATCGCGCTTCAACGGCGTGCAATTCTGAAATGGTTGCGCGCGCAAAATATCGCTGAAGTTGGTTTCGATGTCATCGAGCGTGTCCGCTCGTTGCTCGACCCAGCCGCACCGGTGGCAAAGATTAATCTTGCGCACGATCAGCACGCACGCCGTCGCGCAGGAAGGATTTTTTTGGAGTAATGGAGTGTTGGAGCAATGAGCTAGCGGACTTATGAAAGCAATGCATTACTCCATTACTCCAAAACTCCATTACCCCAATGCCTGACATCCGCGTCCGCTTCGCCCCCTCGCCCACGGGCTATCTGCACATCGGTGGCGCGCGCACGGCTCTTTTCAACTGGCTTTTTGCGCGGCATCACGGCGGGAAATTCGTTCTGCGAATTGAAGACACTGACCTTAAGCGAAACACCGAAGAAGCGATGGCGGCCATCTATGAGGGGTTAGGGTGGCTGGGCCTGAATTGGGACGAAGGTCCGCACGTCGAAGGCGAGTTCGGACCTTATTTCCAAAGTGAGCGGGCAGAACTATACGAGCGTTACCTAAAGAAACTTCAGGATGCCGGTCACATTTTCGAAGACCAGGGTGCCATGCGATTTCGTTCCCCGCGTGAGCACGTTGTGGTCGATGACATCGTGTGCGGCAAAATCGATTTCGACCTCAGCAATCCAGCGACGCACCCCGACATGACAATCCGTCGTCCGGATGGCTCATGGATCTTTCACTTCGTCAATGTGATCGACGATCTGGAGATGAAAATCTCCCATGTGATCCGCGGCGAAGATCATCTGTCGAACACGCCCAAGCACATCGAGATCATTCGCGCGTTGGGGGCGACGCCACCGCAATACGCTCATATTCCACTGATCTTAAACCGCGACGGGTCGAAGATGAGCAAGCGCGACGAAGGCGCGCGCGTGGAGCACTACATCCGGCGCGGCTATCTCCCGGCAGCTGTGCGCAACTATTTGTGTCTGCTTGGCTGGTCGCCAAAGGACAACCGCGAGAAAATCGACATCAACGAGATCATCCGGATTTTCGATCTCAAAAATATCGGACGCAGCTCGGCGACGTTCGATCCCGATAAACTCCATTGGTTGAATGGTGAATATGCGCGCGAATTGAGCGACTCTGAATTTTACGATCTGGCAGTCGCGAAACTGAAGTCGAGCGGTGTAAAGCTTGATGATTTTCCAGAGAAATATGTCCGCGACGCGCTACAAACGTGCAAAGGTAAGATCAATACCTTCGATGAGTTGCCTGCGTATTGCGGGTTCTATTTCACAGACAATCTGGAATACAATCCTGAAGGAGTTGCCAAGCATTTTACGGTTGAGAACGAACCGAAACTAAAAGCTGTTCGCGATGCGTTAAGTACTCTGAAGAAGTTCGATGTCGCCGAAATCGAAGCGACATTGAAAAGCACTGCTGCAAACCTGGGCATAAAAGTAGGCGCGATCGTTCACCCAACTCGACTCGCAGTCACCGGCAGCAACGTGGGACCAAGTCTTTATCACCTGCTCGAAGTTCTCGGACAAGAAAAGGTTGTCGCCCGCATCGATCACGCGCTTTCCATGTTGTAACACCTGGCAAGCGATGCGCTTGCCGTGTCCGTCAGGATCTCTTTGCCTCTTTCGACCAGGTATCCCTCAGAGTAATTGTGCGATTCCACACCCGCTTTTCAGACGTGGTATCCGGATCGAGAGCGAAGTAGCCGAGCCTTTCGAATTGATAGCGCTCTTGCGGATGCGCTTTTGCAAGAGCTGCCTCACATTTCGCAGTCACCACTTCCAGCGAATCTGGATTAATAAATGATTTAAAATCACCGGCAGCATCGGGTTCGGGAACACTGAACAGCCGGTCATACAATCGAACCTCTGCATCGATCGCCTGTGCTGCGCTGACCCAATGGATGGTTCCTTTTACTTTGCGACCAGCAGTCGGGCCGCCTGATTTGCTGTCCAAATCAACTGTGCACCGGAGTTCAGTCACGTTACCAGCCACATCCTTTACAGCTTCATCACACTTAATGATGTACGCGTATTTCAAACGCACCTCGCCGCCCGGTCGCAGTCGAAAATATTTCGGAGGCGGCGTTTCCATGAAATCGTCGCGCTCAATGTAAAGCTCGCGACTGAACGGAATCTTTCGTGTTCCGGCACTTGGATCCTCGGGATTGTTGATTGCATCGAGCTCTTCGATTTTTCCCTCCGGATAATTCGTCAGCACAACCTTGACCGGCCGCAGAACAGCGAGCCGACGCGTTGCGATGCGATTCAATTCGCCACGCATCGTGTGTTCCAGCACGGCCATGTCAGTCATGCTTGGATATTTCGTGATGCCAATGTTGTAAGCGAACGCGCGCAAAGCGCTCGCGGTGACCCCTCGCCGCCGCAATCCGGAAATAGTAAGCATCCGCGGATCGTCCCAACCGCTGACAAGATTTTCGTTTACCAGCTGGATCAGTTTGCGTTTGCTCATGACCGAATAAGTCAAATTGAGTCGCGCAAACTCGTATTGATGCGGGCGCGGCTCCGGCAATTCGAGCGCCTCGAGAATCCAATTGTAGAGCGGGCGATGCACTTCGAATTCCAGCGTGCAAACCGAGTGTGTGATGCCCTCAATGTAATCGCTGAGCGTGTGCGCCCAGTCGTACATTGGATAAATACACCATTTATCCCCGGTGCGATGATGGGACGCGTGCCGTATCCGATAGAGCACCGGATCACGCATCCAGATGTTTGCGGCGTTTACATCGATTTTTGCCCGCAACGTGCGCGCGCCATCAGGAAATTCCCCTGTTTTCATTCGCGCAAACAGATCGAGATTTTCTTCGATTGGGCGATCGCGAAAGCTGCTCGCCTTTCCGAGCCGGCGATACGCGTCCGTTTCCTCGACAGTCATATCGCAGACGTACGCTTTGCCTTTGCGGATAAGATCGACGGCGTATTCGTAGAAGCGGTCGAAGTAGTCCGATGCGTAAAACGGCTCGCCACCGATGTGCTTCTCCGCCCAGCCATCGATCAACCAATTCACGTCAGTCATGATTGACTCGACGTATTCGGCTTCCTCCTTGATCGGGTTGGTATCGTCCATGCGGATATTGCAAATGCCGCCAAACTCGCGCGCGATCCCGAAGTTGAGGCAAATTGATTTCGCGTGGCCGATATGCAGGTAACCGTTAGGCTCTGGCGGAAAACGCGTGCAGATTTGGTTGTATTTGCCCTCACGAAGGTCGTCCGCGACGATATCGCGAATAAAATCCGAAGGTCTTTCAGTTTCAGTCGTCATTATGACAAACAAACCTATCGGCGAAGCAGCAGATCGACAACTTTCGCGCTGAAGCGCCTTACAATGATTACAGATGCCATCACGGGCGAAGCGAAGCGGAGTCGAAGAAGCGCGCGAATCTACTCTGGGTCTACCACGGGATTCCTCGACTTCGCTCGGAATGACTGCAACAGAAGCGGCTGATGAAAGCGCGGACAACCCAACGTTATACGCTCGGCGACCTTGAAAAGTGGAGTGAGATAGCGCGCGACATTGCTCCACCGATTCGCCTCGGCGTCTTTGGCGATCCAGTTGCGCATTCGCTTTCGCCCGAAATGCAAAATGTCGCCCTGCAAGCCTGCGAGATCAACGCTCAATACGCGCGTTTTCATATCCGTCCGAATGAATTGAGATCAGCTCTTCGCTTTTTGCGAGATCTGGACTTCGTAGGAGTAAACCTGACGGTCCCACACAAGACTGCCGGGCTTCGGGCAGATCGACGAAGCGGATGAATCTGCAAGTCGCGTAGGAGCCGTAAACACAATTCGTCGTTCGCGATAAGAGGCTGATCGGAGCCAATACTGATGGTGAAGGATTCTTGCGCGCCATCCGCAGCGAGTTCTCTGTCGATCTGCGCGATCTTCGAGTGCTCGTAATCGGCGCCGGAGGCGGAACGGGACGTGCAATTGCCTGGCAATGCGCGCTCGAGAATTGTGAGCGCCTCGTCCTCGTTAATCGCACTTTCGAAAAAGCGAATGCACTGGCCGAGAGATTGCGTTCGTTTTTTATGGAAGCTCGCGTGCTAGGCCCCGCGGCGCGCCTTGAAGCCGTAGCGTGGGAAGAATCGGTAATGCGCATGCAACTTGCAGACACCGATCTGATCGTCAACGCCACTCCGCTTGGAATGAATCCAAGCGATGTGGCGCCAATCCCAGGCCGCTTGATCGCTCCGCATCACATGGTTTTCGATTGCGTGTACGGTCCTTCGAAAACCGCTCTGCTGCGCGCGGCCGAACAGGCCGGCGCGCGCAGTGCCAATGGAATATCGATGCTGCTACACCAAGGTGCGCTTTCGTTTTCCATGTGGTTCGATCGCGAGCCACCAATCGACGCGATGCGCAAAACGCTACTGTAGGGCGTCTGTGTCGGACGCCATAATCTCTAAATAGGCGTTTCACAGAAACGCCCTACAATTCGCCTACAGGCTAGTTTGTAATTCACCAGAAAACCGCCATATTAACCGATGGTAAGCGCGGGTATAAACTTTGGGAGTCCACGGCGGACTATGGTTGGTCTTGCAGAAGAGTTGCGCGAGCTCAAGCGCGAGCGAAATGCTGTTATTCTCGCGCATAACTATCAAGTGCCGGAGTTACAGGATGTTGCCGACTTCGTCGGCGACTCGTTAGGCTTGAGTTATCAGGCAGCAAAAACGGATGCCGATGTGATTTTGTTTTGCGGTGTCCATTTCATGGCTGAAACGGCGAAGATTATTAATCCAACCAAACGTGTGATTTTGCCAGATCTCGACGCGGGCTGCTCGCTTTCTGAATCATGTCCGCCGGAAAAGCTCGCGGCGTTTTTGAAGAAGCATGCCGATAAGAACTACTACGTCATCGCCTACATCAATTGCAGCGCCGGAGTGAAGGCGTTGTCAGACGTGATCTGCACCAGCGGTAATGCGGACAAGATCGTGCGCTCCGCTCCGGCTGATCGAAACATACTTTTTGTTCCGGACCAGAATCTTGGCGCGTGGGTAATGGAACGGACGGGGCGCAAAATGGATTTGTGGCAGGGGAACTGTTACGTGCACGTCGAGTTCACTGCGCGCAGCATTAACCGCATTCGCGAACAATATCCGAATGCGCCAGTCGTGGCACATCCGGAATGCACCTACGCCGTGCGCATGTTGGCCGATGAAGTTTGTTCCACCGAAAAGATGGTGACTTTCTGCAGAGAATCGCCTGCGCGGGAGATCATTGTGGTAACTGAAGCCGGTCTATTGCACCGCCTCGGTAAAGAAATTCCCGATAAGACGTTCATTCCCGGCCCGACAGATAACTGCTTCTGTGGCGAATGCCGGTTCATGAAGATGAATACGCTCGAAAAAGCGTACGACGCCTTGTTGAACATGGAACCAGAAATCACTTTGCCAGAGCCATTGCGCAAGCGCGCAGAGCTCCCCATTCGGCGGATGCTTGAGCTGAGCAAGTAGCTGTAGGTCGGCACCGACGATTCTTGAAAAACCAGGTCTGGCCGCCTCCCTTGTGTCGAGGCTCCGGAAGCTCCGAGGCGCCATTCTCTTTTCGCTCGCCAAACCGTCAGCAAATCTTCAAGACATTGCCGTCTATGAAAACATTCAATCACACTCAGCACGCTCGAAAACTTTCGGCGTTTGTCATTGCCACCTTGCTTGCCTGGGTTGGGCTGTCACAAAGTACGGAAGCGGTTAATCCAGCGCCCGACGGCGGTTATCCCGGCGGGAACACCGCGGAAGGACAGAACGCGCTTCTTAGTCTTACCGCTGGCGCATACAACACGGCGGTTGGCTTATTTTCGCTCCTGAGCAACACCGAAGGGGGGTTCAACACTGCGGTAGGCGCGGGAACCCTGCTTGCCAACAACGCGCAACAGAATACAGCAATTGGAGCTGGTGCGCTTTTGAGCAACGACACCGGTGTCAAAAACACAGCCAATGGAACGTTCGCACTTTTTAACAACATTTCTGGCGATAGCAATACCGCCACTGGAGTCGGTGCGCTCTTTAACAACAGCGCTGGCTTTAGCAACACCGCTAATGGCTATAATGCGCTCTTGAGCAACACAACAGCGGGCGACAATACAGCTATCGGAACTACTGCGCTTTTTAGTAACACTACAGGCGAATTCAATACAGCCGTCGGTTCCCAAACGCTCCGAGATAATGTAACTGGTGGCAGCAACACCGCTATCGGTGATTCGGCGGGCTTCAACATCACCGGCAGCGGCAACGTCTGCATTGGCGCGGGGGTCAATGGAGTTGCTGGCGAGAACAACATTACCCGTATTCGCAATGTCTATGAGTCGGTAGCAACTGAACGGGCAGTTTACGTCACTTCGGACAACAGGATCGGCACGCTCTCTTCTTCGCGACGGTACAAGGATGAGATCACGCCGATGGCGAGGTCCAGTGAGGCAATCCATTCGCTCAGGCCGGTAACCTTCCGTTATAAGAAGGCAATCGATCCGACGCGTTCCCTATCCTTCGGTCTCATCGCCGAGGAAGTAGCCCGAGTAAGTCCGGACCTCGTGACAAAGGATCGCGAAGGCAAACCAGAAACGGTGCGATACGAAGCTGTCAACGCGATGTTACTCAATGAATTCCTCAAAGAACATCGCAAGGTCCAAGAGCAGGCAAACACGATTGCAGAGTTGAAGAACGAGATTGCACACCTCATTGTGACTGTGAAAGACCAGGCGACGCAAATTCACAAAGTAACTAGTCAGCTTGAAGTGATCACACCGAAAATGGTCGAGAATGATTAATTAAACTAAAGCGACGAAATATCGCTCTAGCCGGAAAACGCAGCATCCTTTATATCCCGTCTTGAGAAACGCGGTTGAGAGTTCGGACTCCTGGCATTTTTTTCCGTGACATCCGCGCGATCCGCGGTTTTTTCCGCCAAAGCATGATCGAAAAATCTATCGAGCAACGAATCGACCGGCTGCAGGCCGGTGGCATGATCGATCTGCACTTCGATTTGCCGATGGATTTGTACGAGAAGCGAGAGCGCAAAAAAGTGCTGGAGACCGAGTTCTTGCCGGAACTCGAAGCCGGAAATATTGGCGTGGTCGGCGTCGCGATTTATATCGCGGATCGGTATCTTCCAGACGCCAGTCTGCGCGTGGCGCTTGATCAAATTGCGCGCTTATATGCTGAGACGCAGGCATCGCCTCAGTGCGCGATTTGTAAGAGTTATCGCGACATGGAGAACGCAATCAAAGAAGACCAGATCGCGCTGCTTATTACGATGGAGGGAGCAGAGCCGCTCGGAAAAGACTTAGATCTTTTGCGCGTGTTCTATGAGCTCGGCGTCCGCTCAATCGGGCTCACCCATGCCCGAACCAATGAGGCGGGACACGGCGGAATCTTCGCTTCCACCGGATCATCGCAGGAGGGTCTTACCGAGTTCGGCCGCGATCTGGTGCGAGAATGCGAGGCGCTTGGCGTGATTATCGATCTTGCTCACATCAATCCAGCCGGTTTCAACGAGATTTTGTCACGGACGACAAAGCCGCCAATTGTTTCGCATACAAATGTCCGGCGCTACTACGATATCGAGCGCAACATCAGCGACGATCAGATCAAAATGATCGGGGAACGACGCGGTGTGATTGGCGTTAATTCGGTCCTGGTGAGTCCAAAAGAAGAAACAAGCACTCTCGATTGTTACGTCGATCACATTGAACACATAGCCAATTTGATCGGCATCGATGGAGTCGGAATTGGATTTGATTTTTTTGAGTTTATCTACAGCCAGTGGCCCGAGTCGGCAAAAAAGCAGCTCGCCGAAAAACTTACAACGCCTCACTTCATTCCCGATCTAAGGAACCATTCTCAGTCGCGGAACCTCACTCGTAAACTAATCGAGCGCGGCTTCAGCGACGAACAGATCGAAAAAATCCTGCGCCGAAACTGGCTGCGGATTTTTCAAGAATGGCTGTAGCCGCGTGTTGCCCGCGGGTAACGAATTTGCTTGTCATTTAAGCAACTTTTGGCCAGCCTCAAAGTTTGTGAGGGCCCTCTCCACTGCGCTCCCCTCGCGACAGCCTTCTGTAGTTATTGCTGACGACAGCACGGTCGCCAGAGAAGGACTGGTTGCGACTACCCCAACACCAAGATCACGTCCAACGCCGGCGCCGCGTCCAACGCCGCGCTAAGAATTAGTTCAATTCAGGCCGCCGGCTAACGGACTGGAATAGAAACCGTATACGTGATCAACGTACAAACCACGACCATACCGATCATGGCGGTGATGAATATCCCATCCGCGATTTTTTCAAGGCGATGCATTCTACGCAGTCCTCGCGAGCGAAGAGCCCAGTAAGAAAGCAGACAAGAAATCAGAAACAGCAACGCGTCGGCGGCCAGGAAATCATCTGCCAGCGTGTCGGCGGTTCCAAGTGTGATAACGACGCGGATCAATCCGATAACGGTCAGGCAAACGCCGACCATTGCGGAAGAGACAGTGAAGATGTGAATGCAAATGTCTTGCTCGAGGTGGCTGTTTGCGCCGCGTTGCGGCTGCTTTTCTCGTTTCATGCAGGCGAATACTTAGACTGGTCACGAAAGCGCCTGTTCAGACAATTGTGCGTCTCATTCTTTCGCTTGCTCTCGCTCTTGCGCTTGCTCCTGCTCTTGCTCATTCTGGCGAAATGAAACCGCAATTCGATCATGAGAAACATCAGTGGTGTGAGCTCAAGAATCGGCGAAGAGCCCGGCACGTAATCGTGACTTGAAGGCAGGGGAAAGAGCAAGAGCAAGAGGGCGGATTGAAATTCATCAACCTGACACGCCGCACCGAGATTGGTGCGAATTCATACTATCTCGAGATGGGCGGCCATCGACTGGTGCTCGATTGCGGGATGCATCCCAAGGACACTGGTGAGGATGCGCTGCCGAATTTCAAAGCGATCTCTGGTCAGGAGATCGAAGCGATCCTGGTCTCTCACGCTCATCAGGATCACATCGGCACATTGCCGGTATTGATGCGACGCTTTCCATCGGCGCGTATTTTCATGACGGAAGCCACGGCCGAGATCGGCAACGTACTTTTGCACAACTCGGTGAATGTGATGACCCGGCAACGCGAGGAAATCGGTCGCGCTGTCGCGGGGTCCTATCCGCTTTTCACGCATCGAGAAACCGATCGCGCGTCGGAACGCTGGCGTTGGTGTCCATTGCGCCAGCGCATCTCGATTTCTGGCGAGCGCGCACCCCAGCGTGAGAAACGCACACTGACATTCGAGTTTTTCGACGCCGGACACGTGCTGGGCTCGAGTGGAATTCTGCTGCGAGCGGAAGGTAAAACAGTCTTTTACACCGGGGACGTCAATTTCGACGATCAAACAATTATGGAAGCGGCGACTTTTCCAGAAGAGAAGATTGATGTTCTGATCATGGAATGCACGCGAGGCGACCATCCAAAACCGGCGGGCTGGACGCGCGCCAGTGAAGAGCGACGTCTGGCAGAAGCAATTGGCGCTGCTTTTGAGCGCCGCTCGTGCGTGCTCATACCGGTCTTCGCGCTGGGAAAAACGCAGGAAGTCCTGGCAATGCTTTACAAGTTCCGTCGCGAAAGGCTCCTGCCGGAGTTTCCAATTTACATTGGCGGTCTCAGCTCAAAGATGACTGGTATCTACGATCGGCGCGCGCATATGACTCGCCGGCAATTGCCGCGCCTGCAATTAATGAGGGAAGCCACACCATTCATATTGAACGAAGAAACAGTCCGTGACGCGCCGCTGCGCTCGGAACGGCTTTACGTGCTCTCCAGCGGGATGATGATACCAAAAACGCTCTCCAATGTTCTTGCGCAGCGGCTGATAGAAAACCCGCAGCATTCAATCTTTTTTGTCGGCTATGCCAGCCCGGAATCGCCCGCCGGTTTTCTACGGGACGCGAGAACAAATGGGGAGGTTACCCTTGACCCAGACAAGCCGGCCCAGCACGTCCGCTGCACGATCGAACAGTTTCAGTTCAGCGCACATGCCACGCGTGAGGGGCTTATCGATTACGCCAAAAGACTGGCGCCTGGCAAAATTGTTCTTGTGCACGGCGATCCACCGGCCGTGGAGTGGATGCGCGCGACATTGTCCGCGGCTCTTCGGGGGTCGGAGATCATTGTGCCAGCGCCAGGATTAGAATTAGAATTGTGATCGGTGAACCGTGATCCGTGATCTGATGCGGACGCGCTGTGAGAAACTTACACTGTCGACTGACCACAGTTCACTGATCACGTTTCCATGATGCGCATCGTCTCCTGGAACATTAATTCGCTGCGCAAGCGCCAGGACCGCTTATTCGCCTGGCTGGAAGCGACAGAGCCGGATGTTGTTTGCTTGCAGGAGACAAAATGCACGGACGACCAGTTTCCGGCGCTTGCTTTGCAAGCCGCCGGTTACTACGCGGCTTATCACGGCGAAAAATCGTACAACGGCGTCGCGATTCTGTCGAAAACCGAGCTGCGCGATGTCCGTTCGTCGCTCTGCGACGAAGTGGTCGATCCACAGGCGCGCGTGATTGCAGCAACCCTCGGGCGCTTCCGTGTCTTTTCAATTTATGCGCCGAACGGTCAGGCAGTTGGTTCCCCGGCCTACGAATACAAACTGCATTGGTATCGCCGCCTGCGAGCTTGCATCGCGAAAGAAAAGTCTGGCGACGTTGTGGTGTGCGGTGACTTCAACGTCGCTCCGGAGGATATCGACGTTTACGATGCAAATCTGTGGCGTGGCGCCATCATGTGTTCCGACGGCGAACGCGCCGCGTTTCAGCAATTGTGTGAAACCGGCTTGCGCGACACCCTGCGAATTCATCACAAGGAAGGCGAACTTTTCAGCTGGTGGGATTATCAGATGCGTGCGTTTGAGAGAAATCGTGGTCTGCGCATTGACGCGATTCTGGCTGGCGAAAAACTAGCGGAGCGTTGCAGCGCATCCGGAATTGACACCGAAATGCGCAAGGGCAAGGAACCGTCCGATCACGCGCCGGTATGGGCGGAGTTCATCGATTAGAGCAACGTCCAACGCCGAACGCCCAACTCTCAACTGGGATTTCTGAATTGGACGTTGGGCGTTGGGCGTTGAACGTTGGACGTTTAAATGTCTAACCAACCACGCGCCCGCGTTTCCCATCCACCGCCAAATCCTCTCATGATTTGGGATGGCGAGTGTCATTTTTGCAGGCGGTGGATCGAACGTTGGCGCGAAATCACCGCTGGCATGGTGGATTATGCCACGTATCAGGAGGCAGCGGCGCGATTCCCTGAAATTCCAGTCAAACAATTTCAGCGAGCCGTTGCATTTATCGAGCCGAATGGCGAAGCCTTCTTTGCCGCCGAAGCCGTGTATCGGTCGCTGGGATATCGATCCTCGAGGAAATGGCTGGTGTGGAGCTACGATCACGTTCCTGGTTTCGCTGCGATCTCCCAGACCGCTTACAAATTCATCGCGCGGCATCGCAGTCTCGGATCGACCTTTACTCGATTACTGTGGGGCAAAAACGTGCGACCGCCGACTTATTTTTGGGCGCGCCGCTGGTTTCTCCGCATGCTTGGACTCATCTATCTGATCGCATTCGTGTCGCTTTGGGTGCAAGTGGATGGACTTGTTGGGAGTAACGGAATGTCGCCGGTTGGTCGGTTTCTCCCCGCAGTTCGGCAGCAGCTTGGGCAGGACGCTTATTTTCTTTTGCCAACACTTTGCTGGTTCGACTCGAGCAACGCCTTTCTCCATTTCCTTTGCGGTGGCGGCGTTGTTCTTTCGTTGCTTCTGATTTTCGGAATCGCGCCGGCGCTTTTACTCGCCGTGCTTTTTGTCTTTTACCTGTCGCTCGCGATTGCTGGACAAGTGTTTCTCAACTTTCAATGGGACGTTCTCCTGCTGGAGACCGGCTTTTTGTCGATCTTTCTTGCGCCATGGCGGCTATGGCCGCGGGACCTGATATGGTGGCCGGCGGCGGCGCCCCCGGCTACGGCTGCTCCAGTTTCACGAGCGGGTTTGTTTTTGCTCAAGTTCCTTCTGTTCAAACTAATGCTGATGTCCGGCCTGGTGAAGTTGACCAGCGGCGACGATTCCTGGGGTTGGCTGAATCAGTCGTTTCATTGGAGCGCGTTGACGGCCCTTGATTATCACTACTGGTCGCAGCCGTTGCCGACAGTCTTTGCCTGGTGGGCGGACAAAAGCCCGGAATGGTTCAAACATTTTTCGGTGGCGTTTTGTCTCGTGGTGGAGATCATCGTGCCGTTTTTTATCTGGGCGCCGCGACGCCCGCGGCTGATGGCTGCGGGATTAATGATCTTTCTTCAAATCATAATCGCCCTTACCGGCAACTATTGCTTCTTCAATCTACTGGCGATCGCGTTGTGCTTGTTGCTGATTGACGATGCGGCAACGTCACGACGAAGCATCCCCGCACCCATCAATGGCACGCCAAATGCCAGTACGGCTCGGACCGCTCGCGTCCTGTCACAGCAATTGTGTAGCTACGCAGCTATCGCGGTGATTGTTGTGACGCTGCCGATTAATACGTGGCTCATTTTCAGCGCGTTCAAACCGCAGAGCAGACCGCCAGGCTGGCTGGCGAAATTCTACGAACAACTCGAAGCATTTCGAATCGTGAACGGCTACGGACTTTTCCGCGTGATGACCAAGGACCGCGGCGAGATTGTCATCGAAGGCAGCACCGACGGCGTTGAATGGCTGCCCTATGAATTCAAATGGAAACCAGGCAACGTGAAACGCGCTCCCGGTTGGTGCGCGCCGCACCAACCAAGACTTGATTGGCAGATGTGGTTCGCCGCCTTGGACGCTCCGGAGCAAAATCCGTGGTTAGTCGGGCTAATCGTCAGGCTGCTGGAGGGATCACGAGACGTGACCGGATTGCTTGCGCATGACCCGTTTCCTGATAAACCGCCCCATTACATCCGAGCGATGTTTTATCGCTATCGTTTTACAACTCCTGAAGAACGCCGGCAAACTGGCGCCTGGTGGAAACGCCAGGAACTTCGTGAATATTTGCCGACAATCTCCAGGGATCAGCTGCGTTAGGCGCAAGATCGCCGAGGGTCACCTCTCGCTAGCGCACCATGTCCCGGTAGTTTGTTAGCAGGTTGAGCACTGCGGGTTGAAGAGTATAATTCTCACGTGTCGAAGGAAGGACAGATCGTAACGGAAGGCACAGTAACTCAGGTACTACCGGGGACCATGTTTCGGGTCGATTTACCCGGGCAACGCAATGTGCTTGCACATATCTCGGGTAAGATGCGAAAGCATTTCATTCGGATCGTCCCAGGAGATAAAGTTTCTGTCGAACTTTCACCCTACGACCTGACAAAAGCACGCATCGTTTTTCGCGAACAATAACTTCGTTTTCGGTTCAGCAGGCTAGGACCGCAAACCGTTCGAGGTGCGATTGGCTTTCGGAGGTTCCGACGTGCTGCTCAATTTTGCTACGAGATTTGTTTGCCGAATTTGTCAAGCACGCGGATAGTTCCATCGATAATCAACTGGAGAATACAAATGGCAGAAGAGAATAAAGCAGAACAAAAGACGCCCGCCGCGGGGGACGCACGCGACAAGCTGGAGAGCAGTAAAGAACATGCGCGCAGGGCAGCTGAAGACTTAAAATCGGCGGCAGGCTCCATAGCTGAAGAGTACCGCGGCAAGGCAGAGCAGAAATGGGGAGAAGCACGCGGCAAAGCAGAACAAGCATGGGGAGATGCGAGGGATCGCGCCCGCACATTCCAGGAAGACGCGGAACAATATGTGCGTGAAAATCCAACGAAGGCGATTTTTACTGCGCTCGGGATCGGGTTTGTTCTGGGGTTGATCTTCCGGCGTTAACTCCGAAAGCTTTTCGGAGATGATTAGCGAGAGCTCTCGGTCCCGCAACCCTGCGGGACATGCTGGTTTGCTCCAAAATCTGTTCGCGCTCGTAAACGCACTCGCGGAGTTCTTTGAAAGCCGCTTTGCCCTTCTCGCCGAGGAATCAAAGGCGGCCGCGGTGCAATTGCTGATCCTCGCTGGCTGCTTAGTTTTCGCACTACTCCTTTGTGCTCTGGGTTACGTTTTCCTAATAACCGGGGCCGTTGTCGGGTTAGCCCATCTGGCTGGAATTTCATGGCCATGGATAGCGCTCGCCGCAGCCGGGCTGCATTTTATAATTGCGCTGGTGCTGCTCCTGATCGCGTGGAGCCGAATCACCAAGCCCTTTTTCCGCGTCACTTTAGCTGAATTAAGAAAGGATCGTGAATGGCTGAAAACTCTGGACGCAACAAATCAATCGACGAACTGAAAGCGGAAATCGCAGGTTCACGCGAACGCGTCCGGCGCGATTTGCGGGGCCTGCACCATGAATTGGATTTTCCCGCGAAATTTCGCAGATCATTTCGGGATCAAACCGTTTCGTGGATCACAGCCGCAACTGCGGTCGGCGCTTTGATCGCTTTGGCACCGATGCGGAGGAAGAAAATTTATGTGGATGCAAAAAGCAGCCGCAAATCACAGAAGAAGCTGGTCGAAACTGGCTTCGCGCTGGCTGCGTTGAAACTCGTCGGCAGCCTGGCCCGCCCGGTGATTCTCGAGTTTGTCAAAAATCGACTGACCGATTTTCAAGGAAAATCGCGGCGCAAAACATAAGCGCCCTAATTTAATGTGTCCCATGGGACGCGCTCCTTTTAGGATTTACGCGCTCGCCGGATTGCGTAATTATTGCCGCGTCGCCCATGATCGCCAAGTCTCCGGACCCTCCCGTGGAATCGCAGGCGATGCGGCACGTCGATGATTATCTTGAGGTCAGCCAAAAAGCCGGAGCGTCCGACGTCCATCTGGCTACGGGCGCACAGCCGCGATGGCGCCTGCATGGTCGTCTCGAGCCAATCTGGCCCGATGCACCGCTGCTGACTGCCAGGCAAACCGCGGCCCTGGCTGAGGCATTTGTTCCCGACGTCTATAAAAACGAGCTCAATACGCGCGGCGACTCGGATTTTGCATACGAAAACGAGTTCGCCCGCTATCGCACCAGCGTGGTTCGTCAGCGACTTGGCATCGAGATCGTCTTTCGCGTGATCAACAGTCACGTCCGAACCATGGACGAACTGGGATTGCCTGAGCGGCTCAAGCTACTCACCCGTTACCAGAACGGGCTAATCCTTGCGACTGGCTCAGTAGGAACGGGAAAATCCACTACGCTCGCGGCAATGGTCGAACAGGTAAACATGGAGCGCCGCGATCACATCATCACGTTAGAAGACCCGATCGAATACATTTTGACGTCGAAAAACTGCCATGTTACGCAGCGAGAGATATTCACTCACAGCGACTCTTTCGCCGCGGCACTGCGTGCTTCACTTCGCGAGGATCCCGATGTGATTATGGTTGGAGAAATGCGTGACTTGGAAACGATTTCACTCGCCATTACTGCCGCGGAAACCGGTCACCTTGTTTTTGCAACGCTGCATACCAGCAGTGCGGCTCGCACGCTTGATCGATTGCTCGACGTGTTTCCGCCTCACCAACAGGAACAAATCCGGGTGATGGTGAGCGAATCTCTGCGTGGAGTCATCAGTCATCAGCTGATACCTCGGGCAGACGGCACCGGGCGCGTGCTGGCTTTGGAGATTCTTACGAATACACCTGCTGTGGCGAATGTTATCCGGGAGGCCAAGACCTACATGTTACCAGGCATTATTCAAACCGGCAAAAAGCAGGGCATGCGTTTGATGGACGATACACTGATCGAACTGTATCAGCGCGGCTTGATCAGCGCTCAGGAGGCTTACGCCCGCGCCGAGCAAAAACAAATGGTGCGCCAACAGATCAGGAAATGACGAAGCACGAATGACGAATGACGAAACAAACTCGAAGTTCGACACAGGCTGGCCGCCCGCGCAAGTCTCGCCATCAGGGTTTCGGCATTCCTTCGTCATTCGACATTCGGATTTCGTCATTTAACTCATGGCTTACCTCGACCAGTTTCTAAGTGTGATTGTGAAGCACGGTGGGTCCGACCTGCACTTCGCCGAGCGACAGCCACCGAAGATGCGTGTGCATGGGGACATCATGCCCATTCGGGCCGAGCCGACTTCACGTGAGGAAGCTGTGCAGATGATGAGCGAAATTTGCGGAACGCAGAACTGGGAAAACTTTGAAAAACGCGGAGACCTGGATTTTGCCTATGAAATGGACGAAGCCTCTCGTTTCCGCTGTAACTACTTCAAGCAGTCAAACGGTTACGGGGCAACTTTTCGGCTCATTCCCACCAGGATCGCCACGCTGGAAGACCTAGGCATTCCGTTGGTGGTAAGGGAATTTGCCAACTTCCGCGGCGGCCTTGTCCTAGTGACCGGTCCCACCGGCTCGGGCAAAACCACCACGCAAGCTGCGTTGATCGACTACATCAATCAAAACTTTGCGAAGCATGTCATCACGATCGAGGAACCGATCGAATTTGTGCATGGCAACAAGAAGAGCACCATCACTCAGCGTGAAGTTCCGACCAACTCCAGTTCCTTTGCTGCTGGGCTTAAGGCGGCGTTACGCGAGGATACCGATATTGTGCTGGTGGGAGAAATGCGTGACTTAGAGACGGTTTCACTTGCTCTTACTGCTGCCGAAACAGGTCTCCTCGTATTCGGCACGCTGCATACAAACAATGCGCGCAAAACGGTTGACCGAATGGTGGACGTTTTTCCCGCCGACCGGCAACCTCAGGCGCGCGCAATGCTTGCGAACTCATTGCGCGGTGTGGTTGCTCAATTGCTCTCTAAAAAGGTCGGATCGGCCGGGGCGAATTGCAGTAAACGAAATCCTAATCGCGAATCCCGCGGTCGCAGCAATCATTCGTGAAGGAGCAACACAAAAGCTGCAGGACGTGATTGTTTCCGGCAGGGCGCAGGGGATGCAATTCATGGATGACGCCATCTGGGCGCTGCTGGAAAAAGGCATTGTCTCCCCGCATGAAGCTTTCATGAAAGCCATCGACAAAAGCCGCTTCAAACCGTTTCTCTCGCCCGAAGAAGAAGCACTTGGCAATGCCGCCGGCGCCGCCCAGGACGATGAAAAACGGCTTCCCGGTAATTTTGTGAAACCGCCTGGCACTCGTGCGCGGCTAGGAACGCGCTGAGAAGGCAGCTCTCACACTCAAGTGCCGTCTTCATCGATGCCAACAATAGGCTAGTCTGTCACGTCCTCCAAGCGCTTTAAGCACGACATCAAGCCGATGGCTAAAGCTAGCGAAGCGCGCTTTTCACTTGAACCGGTGGCCTACCGATACAAGGAGATTGACCCGAGCGGCCTATCACTGTTCGGACTCGTGGCCGAAGAGGTGGAAACAGTAAATCCTGACCTGATAGTGCGCGACAAGGAAAAGCCCTACAGCGGCGTTATGACCAAGTGAACGCGATGTTGCTCGATGAGTTTCTCAAAAATCACGATGCCTTTGTCCAAGAGCAGCGCAAGGTGAAGGAACAACAAAAAGAGATTGACGCCCTCAAGGCGGAACTAAAAGAACAGCGATCCTTTATTCAGAAGATCAGTGACAAGGTGGAGTCGAAAAGACCAGCGCCACAAGTGGTGTTTAACGACCAGTAAAATTGTAGGGCGTCTGTGCCAGACGCTAATCCATACCACGGCGTTTCACAGAAACGCCCTACAAACGTAGCGATTAGCTGCCTCTGCAGCGTCAATTCGCGTCCATCTTTAGGACGGCTGTGCCCTTCAGCTCACCGGAACGAAATCGGTCGAGCGCAATGTTAGCGTCTTCCAACGGGAAAGTTTCCGTCTTTGTTTTAACTGGAACACGCGGCGCGATCGCGAAAAATTCCTCGCCATCGCGGCGGGTAAGGTTTGCTACTGAAGTAATGACTCGTTCTTCCCACAAATCGGCATAGGGAAAGGAAGGGATGTCGCTCATGTGAATCCCGCCACAGACTACAATTCCACCTTTGGCCAGCGCATGCAGCGCCGCAGGTACCAGCGGGCCGACGGACGCAAAGATAATCGCAGCATCGAGTTTCTCGGGCGGCATCCCATCGGAACCGCCAGCCCACTTTGCACCTAACGCTTTCGCGCTTTGCTGTGTTTCCAGGTCGCCCGGCCGCGTAAACACGAAAAGATCGCGCCCTTCATAGAGGGCGATCTGCGCAATCAGGTGCGCGGCGTTACCAAAGCCATAAATCCCGAGTCGGCGCGCGTCTCCGGTTTTGCGATAGGAGCGATAACCGATCAATCCCGCACAAAGTAGCGGTGCAACCTCAACGTCATTGTACCGGTCAGGCAAATGAAAGCAGAACCGTTCATCTGCGACAGTGAATTCCGCATAACCGCCGTCGATGGTATACCCGGTGAAGCGAGCTCGATCGCATAGATTTTCCCGGTTCGATCGACAATAGACGCATTCGCCATCAGTCCAGCCAAGCCACGGAATACCAACACGGTCGCCAACTTTGAATTTCGAATTTACTTCTTCTCCAATCTCTTCCACATACCCAACAATTTGGTGGCCTGGTATGAGTGGCAGTTTTGGATCCGGTAATTCGCCATCGACCACGTGAAGATCGGTCCGGCACACGGCGCACGTAACGATTCGGACCAACAGTTCTCCCTTGGCCGGTCTCGGTTTCTCCACGTCGCGGAGTTGGAGCGGCTGCCGCGGCTTATCCAGAACCATCGCGCGCATCGGGTTTCGCCACGTCAAGGCGTTTTGAAAGCTTAAACCGTTAAATCGTGAATCAATGGACGGCAGCTGGTTCAGGCCGCATTTGTCCCCTTGCGGGTTCGCCTTCGTGATGGGTATGCGCGCTGCGCAGGAATGGCACCCTGTCGAGCACGTGCTCCTGGAACCATTCAAGCCAGAGATAGATGACCGGCGTGACAAACAGCGTAATCAGTTGGGAGAAAATCAACCCGCCTACGATCACCAGACCGAGTGGACGGCGCGATGCGGCGTCCTGTCCGAACCCAAGGGCAATCGGTATTGCGCCCATGAGCGCAGCGAGAGTGGTCATCATAATGGGACGAAACCGTTCCATGCTGGCTTCGTGAATTGCCGAACGGAGGTCCCAGCCTTCGTCGATTCGTTGTAAGGCAAAATCGACAACCATGATCCCGTTCTTCTTCACGATGCCTAACAACAGGAAAAGTCCGATGACGCTGTAAAGCGAGAGCACTGAGTGAAAGAGATACAATGTGGCTAGGCCTCCGACTACTGCGGGGACAATCGCCGGGAATAAAACTGTGAATGGGTGCACATAGCTTTCATAAAGAATTCCCAGAATTACATACATAACAAAGACCGCGGCGAGCAGCAGCAAAGGCAGCGAGCGGAATAGTTGCTGGAATACGAGTGTTTCTCCTTGGAAGATGCCCTGTACGGTCGGATAATGGGGATGGATTTGTGCGAAAGCATCCTCGATGAATTTGGTGGCATCGCCGATGGCGACATCTGGTAACAAATTGAAGTTAAACGTGACGCTAGTGAATTGATTTAAATGGTTCACAGCTTGCGGGCCGATAACTTCCTTTGTCGATGTCACAACACGCATCGGGATAAGGTTTGACATGTTACCTGTGGTCGTGGCTATGGTTCCGCCGCCTGCACCGCTTGCGCTGAAATTACCGCTGGTGCTGCTGCGGACGTAGAGATCATCCAAGTCCCCAGGGTGCGCCCGCTCCTTGTCTTTGACTTCGAGAATGACCTGATATTGGTCGTCAGGTTCCTTGATAAGATAGACGTAGTTTTGCGAGTAAGCGTTACGCAACAGGCTTTGGATCGCCGACGTAGAAACGCCGTAGGTTGCGGCGCGATCCCGGTTGATGTCGATTTTAAGATTTGGCGTATCATGGTAGTAATCAGAGCGGACGCTGGCGAAGCCTTTAAACTGTTGCAGTTTTCCCATCAATTGATCGGACACGGCGTAGACATCCTGCGGAACGATGCCGCTAATCGTGTAGGCATACTGCCCCTGGGTCTGGCTCGTAGCACCAACACTGATTTGCAGGACCGGGCTCGGCGTTAACACTGCGGTGATGCCGGGAATCGAGCCGAGCGATTTTTGAAGTCGTAAAATGACTTGATCAATGGGCGGGCGGTCACTCCGTGGTTTTAGAAAAAGAAACATCAGCCCCTGAGACAATGCGGTGCGCGAGGAAAAACCAGCGAGTGTGAAGAACTGTCCGACGGCGGGATCGTCCTGGAGTTTTCTTATTGACCTCCGCTTGATACGCTCGCATCTGCGCGGGTGAAGAGCCTTCCTGCGCAATGAACACGCCACGAATGAAACCGCTATCGCCAGGCGGCAATAACGTGAACGGCAGATGGCTGAAGAAGAACCACAAACCAAGAATACAGACGAGCAGGATCGGCACAGTGAGCCACGCACGATCGAGAAACCAGTCGAGCGCGCGACCATAGACAGCGATCACGCGTTTGATAAAATTGCTCGTGTGCCGTTCCATCCAGGCGCGTTTGTGACCGGCTTTGCGCTCGCCCAAAATGCGCGCGCACATCAATGGCGTGAGCGTCAACGAGACAAGCCCCGACGCAAGAATGGCCACGATAATCGTGACGGAGAATTCGCGGAAAATGCGACCGAGCAGTCCGGGGATGAAGACGAGCGGAATGAAAACCGCTGCGAGTGAAAGCGTCATCGACAGGATGGTAAAGGAAATTTCGCCGGCGCTGTTGAATGTGGCTTTCAGGATGGACTCGCCGTGCTCGGCCCGTCGCACGACGTTTTCCAAAAACACAATGGCGTCATCGACAAGAAAACCAATAGCCAGCGTAAGCGCCATCAGCGTGAGATTGTTAATGGAGAAATTGAGCATGTACATCACGGCGACGGTGAGCAGCAACGACATTGGCAACGCCACAGCAGGAATTAGCGTGTCCGTGGCGCGGCCGAGAAAAACGTAAATAACGCCCACCACCAGCACGAACGCGATGATCAACGTCCATTTCACCTCGTCAGCGGAATTGACGATGGTTTGTGAACGGTCGAATACGGGCGTGAATTTAATCGAGCCCGGCAAGCTTGCGCGCAGCTCAGGGAAGAGCGCTTTTACAGAGTTGGCCACTTCCACTGCGTTTGCCCCCGCCTGCCGAGAAACCGCAAGAACCACCACAGAGCCAGGCGGCTTAAAGCCGCGCATCCAGAAAAAGCGCGAGATGCGCTCGTCCTGTACGCTTTGGCGCACATCAGCGACGTCGCCCAGGTAAACCGGCGATCCATTTGGATTGCGTGCCACGATCAACTCGCGATAACCCTCGGCTTTATCGATCTGCCCATTGGGTTGCAGCACAAAGGTGCGATGCAGACCATCGAATTGTCCCGCGCCGGAATAGACTGTGCCCGATTTAATCCCGCTGGCCAGATCATCCATCGTCAAGCCGCGCACAGCCAGTGCAGATGGGTCGGCCTTGACCCGGATCGCGCCTTGCACGCCATAAATATTCACTTGTGAGACGCCCGGCAGGATGTTAATGCGCTGCGCGACGGCCGTGGACGCGTACTTATACAGGTCCCAATCCGTCAACGTGTCTGACATTAACCCTAACAAGTAGACGGCCTGGTCGTTCGGGTTCGTTTTCTTGAACGTCGGCGGACTCGGCAAATCGAGCGGCAATTTTCCCGTCGCGCTCTGGATCGCGGCCTGTACGTCTGTGGCCGCGTCAACGATGCTTTTGCTCAGAACAAACTGCAAAGTGAACTGCGTGTTGCTCTGTGTGCTGTTGCTCGTGATGATGTCGAGCCCGGGAATTTGCAGAAATTGTTTCTCCAGCGGAGTAGCGATGTTATTGGCCATCGTCGTCGGGTCCGCGCCGGGATACGAGCAGCTGACTTGAATGACCGGGTAATCAACCGCGGGCAAATCGTTGACGGCGAGCTTCCCGTAAGTCGCCAGGCCGGCGACGATCACCGATAACGTCAGCAGCACGGTCATTACTGGCCGGCGAATAAATGGCCCGGAGAGTCCCGAGCCTTCGACTGAGACTAACTTTGCCGTTGGCTCCGGGTGCCGCTCGGCAAACGATCTCGATCTAAGACGATCCTTATCTCTTACTTCCCGTTCGCCATCACGTTCCTCCGCATCGTTCATATCACATCGCGCTCTTTGAAGAGCCAGACTGCTCAGAGTTGCCGGGGCTTGGCGCAGTGTACGGTTGGGGCGCTACTTTGGCTCCCGGCGCAAGCGCAAGCTGGCCGGTCACTACGACTGTCTCGTTGGGTTTCACGCCGCTCTCGATCACCGTGAGGTCGCCTTCCTGCCGCTGGCCGGGCTTTACAGAGCGAAGATCGACCGTGTTATCGGGCTTCACTATGAAAACAAACGGCCCACTTTGGCTAACCTGGACGGCCTGTGACGGGACAAGCGTAGCGTCCTTGAGCGTGTCCAGGATAAAGCGAACACGCACAAATTCCGAGGGCCACAGTGCGCGGTCAGAATTCGCCGTAACCCCGCGGACTCTTACAGTTCCGGAGCCGGGCTGCACTGCGTTGTCAATGAAGTAAAGATCCCCGGTGCGTGGCGCGATTGAACCGTCTGCAAGGTAAGTTTGCACTTTGACATTTGGCCCGCCGAGATATTTTCGTACAAGTGGAAGATCATTCTCAGCCACGGTGAAATCGGTGTAAATCGGGTCGAGGCCCTGAATCGTCACGAGCGGCGCAGTCGAGGGCCCAACCAGATTGCCAACGTCAACATTGCGCAGACCGACTCGTCCGTTGATGGGCGATTTTACGTAGCACCAGTCGCGGTTGACCTGGGCAGCCTCGGTCGCGGCCTGAGACTTCTGCGCGTTCGCCACGGCCGTGTCGTAGTCCTGCTGCGATATGACCTTTCTAGCACGCAGGTCCTCTTGTCGCTTCAGAGTCACCTGATCCAACTCGGCTTGCGCTTTCGCCTGGTCGAGAGCGGCTTGAAACGGGCGCGGATCGATTGTGAAAAGCAAGTCGCCTTTCTTCACTTCGGAGCCGTCCTGAAAATTACGCGCGATGATTACGCCAGTGACCTGCGCCTGAACCAGCACAGTCTCGTAAGCCGCGCAGGTACCGATCTCATCGAGATAAAGCGGCACATCTTTTGCGACGACCTTGGCTACAGCGACAGGACGCACCGGCGCCTGCGGCGGTTTCAACGTGCCGACACCGCGCTGAAAGGTGCGCAGCAGAACCAAAACAGCTAATACGGCAAAAAGCACATAGGCCCAGCGCGGAATGGATTGCCTTCCTGTCCGTCGAGGTTTCGCTACCTTAGGCGCTTTAGCCACCATGCGACGCTCTTCCTCTTGTACAATGTTCATTTTCTTGCAATAGACGTGATCGCGGACCGGAATTTCGCCGGCGCGCCACTTCCGTTTTTCTTTTCCGCTTTTTCGTAAATCTGCGTGAGCACACGCATGCAGGTACGCAGGTCCGGCCCCGAAATATTTTCCAGTAATTCACGGCGAAGTTTTTCGGCTTCAGCACTGATTTGAGAAATCACATCCTGCGCCCGTCGACCAAGCAGCACCATCTTGCAACGGCGATCACGTGATGAACCCTTACGGACGATCCAGCCTTCTTCTTCCAGCCGGTGCAGCAAGATCACAACGGTGGGCTCTTCCACGCCCAGCCGAGCGGCAATCTCAGCCTGAGTAAGCGCATCTCTCGCCAGCGAGAGATGCAACAGGGTGCGCCACCTGGCCTGGCTCAGACCCATCGGCTTCAGGCGTTCGTCCAACTTCAGCCGCCACGCACGAGCAGTCCCGTGCAGCAGCGGTCCAAATGTTTCGTCATCGGACATGTGACGCAGATTAAATTGGTTAGCATGCTAACCAATTCCAATCTGCCAGCCTGTCAATGTTCATTTAAGGGCCAACTTGAAACAGAAGGAGCTCGCGTTTGCGATAATCCCGGACACGAGCGCGCAGGTGCGCACGTTGCGGCTCCCATTGTGGTGTGGTTGTTGCTTCGGTTTCCTTGTCACTTTGAACAAGAAAATAACGCGTATGAGCCGGGAGCTCCTGAACGTAACTCACGTATTCCAGCGGTGCCTTCACATAAAAAAATACCGGCTGATATTCTGGATCCACCGCATAAAGCGTCTCATTCAGCGGAACGAGAGCGTTAATTTCCGCCGCGGCCTTCTTCACTTGTTGCCTGTTTCTCAAGATTACCGCCGTGAGTGGATAACCAATCCCTCCAACTACCAGCCCAACTGCGACAAAAAGCGCAACTATTTTTCCCAATATTCGCTCGGCCGACGTCCCTCTCTCCCAGGGCCACTGCAATGCTTGTCCGGCGTAACTCATCGCCAGCAACCATGAAGCGGGTGCTATTACCGGCATGCTATATCGAGGCAGGGCGCCAGGAACGAGGTTTAGAGCGAGAAACGGTACGACGATTCCCCAGGTGAGACCGCGCGCCAGCCGTTGCTCAGCGTAATCATGAAACTTTGAAAACCTGACGAAAGGGAAGAGAAGAACCCAAGGCAGAAAATAGATAAGACCACGCGGGATATTTTGAATCCAACTGACGAAGTTGAAATCGATGCCTTGGAGCCGGCCTGTGAACTGATTCGACCACTTCGCTGCCGCCACGTGGGTCGTCGTGCTGTGTAAAAACGGAACAGCCCACGCCGCGAAGATTCCCAGCATGATCGCTAGCCCGGCGAAATGCGCAGGGTGAATAAGAAGCCGCCATTCTTTCGTTTGCCAAAGAACGGCAAATACAATCGCGTAGAAAAAGATGAGATGGGTCGGGCCTTTCGCCAACAAACCGAGCCCTAGAAAAATGGATGCCGAAACCCAAATGAGCCACGGAGATTTCCGTTGAAGGAAAAAGCTCAGCCAAAAAATAATCGCTAGTCCACAAAGAGAGACGTACAGCGCTTCAATTTCAATTAACCGGCCTTTTTCAATTATCCCGATGTTCGTCATCCAAATGAGAGCCGCGATGATCGATCCTCCCGGGCCCAGAATGGCGCGCGCCACGGTGACAAATGCAACGGCCACCGCGAGCACGATAACCGCCGATGGCAGACGTGCTGTCCATTCGTTACGCACTCCAAAAATTCGGAAGGATGCGGCCACCAGCCAGTTCACGAGAGGCGGCTTCTGGAAATATGGAGTTCCTCCGACTTCCGGGACAATGTAGTTACCCGTCTGGAGCATCCCGATCGCCGGCAAGATTCGTCGTCCTTCTTCTCCTTTGATTGCAATGGAACCAAGCGCCGGTAAATAAATCACGGCCCACACCAGAAGGACGACAAGAACGGCTGCAAGGCGCGACTTCATTGGGTGCTGCACGTTCGAGATTGGGCGTTCAACGTCAAATCAAACCGAACGATAGTTGACGAGAAACCGTTGAGAAGGTAGACTAAGCGTCGAGTCCGCGCGCTGATCGGAGTGGGAACTGGCGTCCCACTCTTTTTTGTCTGCGGGCTACATGTTTTATGAACGCAGAATTTATTGCGATGCTCGATTACCTGGAGCGGGAGCGCGGGATTAAACGAGAAATCCTGCTCGAAGCGGTCTCGACCGCCCTGCTCTCGGCCTCGAAGAAGAGCGTGAGCGCTTCACGCGAGCTACGGATCGACATCAATCCGAAGACTGGAGAAATCCGGGCGCTGGCAAACCTCGTAGTTGTGGACGAAGTGACCAATCCCCAGGACGAAATCGAACTGTCGAAAGCGCATAAAATCAAAGCGGATACAAACGTCGGCGACATAATCGAAGTGGAAGTCACGCCGAAGAATTTTGGGCGGATCGCGGCGCAGACAGCGAAACAAGCCATGATGCAACGGATTCGCCAGGCTGAGAAAGAAATGATCTATGAGGAGTTTAAAGACCGCGCCGGCGAAATCGTCAGTGGAACGGTGCGGCGCTTCGACCGTTCGGATGTCATTCTCGATCTTGGAAAATTTGAGGCCATCATGCCGCAGCGCGAACGAGTGGTGGTGGAAGATTACAACGTGGGGGATCGCCTCCGTGCGTACGTCGTCGCAGTGGAAAATGGAATTCGTGGCCCCGAGATCATTGTATCGCGCAGCCATCCCAATTTTGTACGCCGGCTTTTCGAGTTGGAGGTAAGTGAAATCGCGGACGGTACGGTTGAGATTCGCGGCATCGCGCGAGAAGCGGGCTATCGCACCAAGATCGCAGTCTGGAGCGCAAACGAAAAAGTAGACCCGGTCGGTGCTTGTGTCGGCATGCGCGGCTCGCGCGTGAAAAATATCGTACGCGAGCTGAACAACGAGAAGGTCGATATCATTCGCTGGAGTTCCGATCCAAAGGAATACGTTCTGGAAGCCCTAAAACCGGCAAAAGTGAAGAATCTCGCTTTCGATACGGAGAAGAAAAGCGTGCAGATTTCTGTTGATGAAGATCAGCTTTCGCTCGCGATCGGGAAGAAGGGACAGAATGCGCGGTTGACTTCGCGATTGACTGGCTGGGAGATCAATATCGGCAAGGACACATCGGCAACCACCGTGGTGGAACAGAAAGTGGCGCAAGCAGCGCAGACCCTTGCAGGTGCTCTGCCCGTTACAGAAGAGCAGGCACTTGCCCTGGTAAAATCCGGCTTTACAAACCTGGAAGGATTGCGCGATGCGGATGTTCAGGATCTAGTGGATATTCTCGCGGTCGATGAGACAAAGGCGAGAGAGATTTACGAGGCCGTCCATCGGCAGGAACTCGTACAATAACATGGCTCTGGTTTAGGGAAGCTCGGGCCATGAGCAGAATTTTAAACGAACAACAATGGCAACAAAGACGAGCAGCAAAACTGCAGCACGCAAACCGACCGCGCGCGGGTCTGCTGCTGCTCGCAAAGCGGCAGCCCCAGCAAAAGCAAAACTTCCAAAGCAAAAAATAAAGGAGGATGTCGCACCGGTGGACAAGCCGGGCACCCCTCCACTCTCAAAATCCGCGCCGGATACTGCTCGCCCTTCGACTCGCGAAGCAGAGAGCGTTTCGCTGATCGATCGAAAAAAACCAACTAAAAAGATCGCAGACGGCGACGTAAAACCAAAGCGGGCCGTTTTACCGCCGATTTCACGTATCCGGGCATCGCTCGAAACGCCGCCAACTCCCTCAAAACCGGCGCCGCCTCCAAAGAGCGCGGCAGAACCGCCCCCACCCGAAGTGCTCAGCACTGTCGTCGGCGAAAAGGCTGCGCCCGATGCGGCCACGCAGCCGTCTGCTGAGGAAGAAATTGCGGCCCAGAAAGTCATCCTAATCAAGCCTCCCATTGTCGTTAAGCACCTGGCGACCGAGCTGGGCCTAAAGCCGCATCAAATCATCGCGGAGTTAATGAACTACAACATCTTCGCGAACATCAATCAGACGATCGAGCCGGACATCGCTTCGAAGATCGCGGAAAGCCATGGCTTTGTTCTGGAAAAGGAGCGGCGCGAAAAAGGAGGCGGCGTTCACAAAGTGGAACAGGTGGTTGTCGCGCCTCCGCCCCCGATCATTGAAAAGAAGGAAGAACTCAAGCCGCGGGCACCCATTATCACGTTCATGGGACACGTTGATCATGGGAAGACAACCTTGATGGACGCAATTCGGAAGACGCGTGTTGCTGCGGGCGAGGCTGGCGGAATCACGCAGCATATCGGCGCCTATAGCGTCAGTCACAACGGCGCGACGCTCACGTTTATCGACACACCAGGGCACGCTGCCTTCACGGCAATGCGAGCGCGTGGCGCCAATGTTACCGACATCGTTGTCCTTGTTGTCGCCGCCGACGATGGGCTCATGCCGCAAACGATTGAAGCGATCAATCACGCCAAGGCCGCGCCGCACGTGAAGATCATGGTCGCGATCAACAAGATCGATCTTCCTTCGGCAAACGTCGACAGAGTAAAGAAGCAACTCCAGGACCAGGGCCTAACCCCGGAAGACTGGGGAGGCGAAACGATTGTTTGCCTCGTCTCGGCCACCAAAGGAACTGGGATCGACCAGCTGCTCGAGATGATCTCGTTGCAGGCGGAAGTAATGGAGCTCAAGGCCTCGCCCACTGCCACAGCGCGAGGAACAGTAATCGAAGCGCAGGTCGAAGCCGGGCGCGGTCCCACTGCCACTGTTATTGTGCAGATGGGAACGTTAAGAATCGGCGATCCCTTTATCTGCGGTGATTACAGCGGCAAAGTAAAATCGCTACTGGACGACCGCGGCAAGCCAGTCAAGGAAGCCGTTCCTTCAATGCCAGTGAAGGTGCTCGGGTTCACCGGGCTGCCTAACGCGGGTGACGAGCTGCTGGTGATGGATTCCGAGCGCTCGACAAAAACGTTGAGTGAAGAACGCCTCGTGACCAAACGCGCCGACAAATTGACGGTTCCCAAGCGAGCGACTCTTGAAAGTCTTCTCGAAGCTACCGGAGGGACGAAGGTCCTGCGCATCGTGCTGAAGTGCGACGCGCAAGGCTCGCTGGAAGCGCTGGTTGGAGCGTTGAAACAGATCGAAAGCAAGAAGGTCGATCTAGAACTCATTCACTCCGCGGTGGGACCGATTTCGGAGTCGGATATTCTATTGGCAAGCGCTTCGAATGCTGTGGTCGTCGGTTTCAATGTGAAGGTGGAAAACATGGCCGTTTCCGCCGCAAAGAGTGAAGGAGTTCAGGTCAAACTTTACAGCATCATCTATGAGCTGCTCGATCAGATCAAAGAAGCCATGGCCGGTTTGCTGGAGCCTGAACATCGAGAAACGATCATCGGGCACGCCGAAGTGAAGCAGGTTTTTGAACTTAGCAGAGGCATCGTCGCCGGTTGCCTTGTTACCAATGGCCGGATCGCTCGCGCGGCTCGGGCTCGCGTGCTTCGTAAACGGCAACCAGTATATGACGGTGGGATTTCGACGCTACGCCGCTTCCAGGACGACGTGAAGGAAGTGCGTTCGGGCTTGGAATGTGGAATAAAGCTCGGCGATTTCAGCGAATATCAAGTCGGCGACGTGATCGAGTGCTACCAGCTTGAGGCTTTCACGCAAAAATTGTGATGAGGCAGTCATTCCGGGCCGCGGCTCAGGATGACAGCGAAAGGTTATCATGAAACACCGAATGCTACGCATTAATGAAGTCGTGAAACGCGAGCTTAGCGGAATCGTTACACGAGAATTTAGCTTCGAAGGCTCTCTGGTCAGCATCAATCACGTGGATGTAACGCCAGACTTAAAGAACGCGCACGTGTTTGTGAGCGTTCTGGGAACCGAGGCCGGTGAAAGCGTGATCAGCAAGCTCACGGCTCATCGGTCTGTGTTACAAGCGGAACTTGCTCGTCACGTCACGATGAAATATACGCCGCACCTCATTTTTCATCTCGATAACTCCATCGAGCGCGGGGCACGGGTCATAGAGATCATGCAGCAGATGGAAGCGTCTCAAGGCGACAAGAAGTGAAGATTATAGCTACGGCCGTGCACGCCGTGTATCGTAGCGAATCGCAGTCCTTCCGGGCGATTACTTGTCGAGCTACACCGAAAGGCTACATCAGGGTAAGCAAATCGGCTGCAAAATGAGCGATTCAAAGTTCCAGGAAATTGGCCGGATACTACGTGAACATCGGCGGTTCGCCATCCTGGGCCACGTTCGCCCTGACGGCGATGCGCTGGGCAGCCAGCTTGCGTTGGCGCTTTCTCTTCAAGCGCTCGGAAAAGAAGTCCGCGTATGGAATGAAGATGGAATGTTGGAGAAGTATTCCTTCCTTCCCAGGGCCGAGTTGCTCACCAAACCGCCCTCTGCTCCGGAGGATTTCGATGTTGCCATTGCGCTCGACACGGCAATTCAAAGCCGGCTTGGCACTGCTCTGCCAGCAGTTCGGTCGTCGAAAATCTGGATTAACATCGATCACCACGTGAGCAATCCAGGTTATGGCGACGTGGTTTATGTTGATTCGTCCGCGCCCGCCACGGCCGAAATCATTTTTCGCCTGATCAAGAGCGAGGGCCTGCCGTTCAATCGAGACATCGCCGAAAATCTTTATGCGGCGATCTCTACCGATACTGGGTCGTTTCAATATCCAAAAACCAGCGCCCACACTCTCGAGATTGCAGCTGAACTGATTCGCACGGGCCTCGATGTCGGACGACTGAGTCAGCTACTCTATGAGAATTATCCGCGCCGCCGTCTGGAACTTTTGCGGGAACTGCTGCGCACCATGCGTTTCCAGCAGGAAGGTCATGTCGCAAGTTTTAGTCTCGCCTTGAAAACAGCCGCTGAACTGGGCGTCCTTCCCGAGGATAACGAGGGGCTGATCGATCATCTGCGGGCCGTCCATGGCGTTATCGTTGCCGTATTTTTCGAAGAACTGTCCGATGGCAAAGTGCGTGTAAGCATGCGTTCCAAAACAGAGGTCGTCGATGTCTGCGCCATTTGCCAGAAATTCGGCGGAGGCGGTCATTCGCTTGCCGCCGGTGCGCGCGTGCGGGGAACGCTTTCGGAAGTAGAAACACGAGTCTTAGCGGAAGTTTGCGCTCAGATTGAGTCCGCTAAGAGCGGCGGCGGACTGAAATAACTTAGCGTTTCAACGCTTCAACGTCGTAACTTTTTTAAACCTTCTAACCTATTGCACCATGTCTCATCCTTTGACTCCTGACGGCGTCCTGCTCGTTGACAAGGCTGAAGGGATGACTTCACACGACGTGGTGGCGCTAGTCCGTAGAAAGCTTCAGGTCAGGAAAGTCGGCCATTGCGGCACGCTTGATCCCATAGCGACCGGCTTGCTCTTGATCACGATCGGACGGGGCACAAAGGTCCAGGATTTACTCATGAGCGAAGACAAGGAATACGCCGGCACATTCGTCCTCGGAGTGACGACCGATACACAGGATCGCCAGGGAGAGGTAATCCAGCAACGACCAGTTCCCGCGCTGGACGAAACTCAAATTGGCGCCGCATTTGAAAAATTTCGTGGCGATTTTTATCAAATGCCGCCGATGGTTTCGGCAAAAAAGCACGGCGGCGTACCGCTGTACAAGCTGGCGCGCCAGGGAAAAGTGGTCGAGCGCGAGCCGCGCCTTGTGCATGTTTATCGCTACACGATCGATCGAATCGGGCTACCCGAGATCGATTTTAGTGTTTTGTGCAGCAAAGGTTTTTACGTTCGTACTTATGCTCACGACATTGGCGAGACCTTAGGCTGTGGCGCGCACTTAAAGTCGCTGCGGCGAACAAAATCCGGGCGCTTTAATGTGGCTAACGCAATCAGTGTCGCTCAAGTCAAAGATGCGCCACGCGAGGAAATCTTGAGCAGGCTCCTCAGTCTCCCAGACGTATCGCGCATGCGGGGAGCATAAGGGAAATGACGAAGCTCGAATGACAAATGACGAATTAATGACGAAGCACGGAGCACGAAAACCTGCCGACCAACATTTTCGTCATTCGCCCTTCGGATTTCGTTCGTCATTCGTCATTCGTCATTCGTCATTTTCTTGATGGAAACTCTTCGATCCATCTCCGAGTTATCGAGGCTACGCGGCCCCGTCTTTCTCGCTATCGGGGTCTTTGACGGTGTGCATCGCGGCCATCAAGCTGTCATTTCCACCTCCGCTGAGCACGCCCAATCGGCAAACGGCACTCCTGTCGTCGTCACGTTTGACCCGCATCCAATGAAAGTGCTTCGGCCCAGGGAGGCGCCCCATCTGCTCACTGCTACGCAACACAAGATCAGATTGATCCGCGACCTCGGCGTGCAGCACCTGCTCGTCATCAAGTTCGACAAGTCATTTGCCGCGACGGCGCCGGAAGATTTCGTGCAACAATTGGTGACGAATTCAAAACCACTGCGTGAAATCTGTGTTGGACATGAATGGTCGTTCGGAAAAGACCGGCGCGGAAATCTTGCCCTTCTCAGGAAGCTGGGCGCGCAATTCGACTTCCACGTCGTTGGAATTCCCGCCGTTACGCTTGCCAACGGCGAGCCTGTGAGCAGCACAGCGATCCGTCACGCTGTCGAAGCGGGTGACCTCGCGAAGGCGGCCGAGATGCTGGGCCATCAATACACTATCCTTGGCACGGTCGTGCGCGGTGAACGTCTCGGGAAAAAGATTGGATTTCCGACGGCGAATCTGAGCGCTCATAGCGAGCAATTTCCTCCAAATGGGGTCTATTTCGCGCAGGCCACCCTGAACGGAGCAACCTATCCTGGCGTGGTAAATCTCGGTTTTCGCCCAACAGTGAGCAGCGGCAAATCCGAGCGCGTGCTCGAAATTCATCTGCTTGATTTTGACCACGAAATTTATGGCAAGGATGTCGAAGTGCGTTTTGTCCGCTATCTCAGGCCGGAACAGAAATTCGAAAATCTCGATGGATTGGCCAGGCAGATCGAGTCCGACGTGCAGCAGGCACGCCAACTTTGCACCGCGTAAGCGAGCCCTGACGGCGCGGTTTACGTCCGTAGAAAGCTACGTTGCAACCCCCGGTCTCTGGATATCGCTGCCGTAGCTCCGGCAGCTGCGATCACGAGGCCGCTGGCGAGAGCAAGTACAAAAACCCACAACGCGGGCAGGGCCGCGAGACGCTCCACTGTGATACTGACAAAGCGACCGCCACCTGAAACGACGTAGGCAAGCACACTCGCAAGGAACGTCATTCCCAGAAGAATGACAGCACGCAGCAAATCATGAGTGCGTCGAGGCGGCGGTAGCTGCTGCAACACTCGGGCAGTGAATCCTTCGTCGTCGATATACGGCGCCGCTTCGCGCAATTCTCTATCAAGCCAATCTTCCTGGTTCACTTGCTTCATATTCCCTTTATTAGTTTGGACCCCAGTCGGCAAGCATTCGTTTTAATTTCTCGCGACCCCGGAGAACATTTGTCTTCACGGTACCAAGAGGGATGTCTAGAACGCGAGCAGCTTCATCGTGGGAAAGTCCGTTTTGGCAACAAAGCAAAACCGCAGAACGTTCATTCAAAGGAAGTAAATTCAATGCGCGCATAAGATCGTGCCTTAAACCAGGATCGGCAACCTGAGGATCCTGTTGCCTTTGGATTTGTTCCTCGTCGATTCCCACAAGTTCCTTCCGGCGGCGCGCATCTTCTCGAAAACAATTGTAAGCGATTCGGTAAAGCCACGTGGAAAAGCGTGCTTCACCGCGAAAGCTGCGAATGTTTTTATAGGCGCGCAGGAATGCTTGTTGCGCCAGATCATCCGCCAGAGCAACGTCCGTTCGAGTAAGTTGACGGAGCAGACCGCGCACGGCGGATTGATGCCGTCGAACCAGCTCACCGAAAGCGTGCTGGTCGTCATCGACAAGAACTCGTGCGACAAGGTCCGCATCAGTCAGCTCCACGCCCGCAGGTTACGGTAAAGGCGGCGGATTGTCCCTCTTTGTATCCAGCTTCCATACAAGCAAATAACCTACTCCAATTAGAAGCGGAATGAGCCCCAGAGTCCATGCTCCGCCCTCCCACTCACTTGCCGCACCGAGAAACACCGTCACACCTACGCCAATCATTGTCAGGACGACACCTCGGCGCACATCGGAACGCTGCCGCTGGGCCGGTGGTGGATTCAGCAGCGCCTCGGGCACGGGCTGCCCTTTTTCGACCATCATCCGCACCGTTCGATGCAGGGCGCGCTGTCTGGAGAAACTGAAATACAGGATCAGCGCGACGATTAGGACTGGCGCACCAAAAATCGTCAAGAAAACGATTCCAACGATTGGAATCACCATCGCCGGGAGATCGTCGGGCGACTTTCCGTGACTCGAGGCGATCCAAGTCCGCATCGTGATCGTCTATTGTGAAACCAAAGTGCTTCTTGTGCTTTTTTCTGATCGACTGTTCGATCTTACTCGCAGGGGTCGAAGTCGCTGAAATAGTAGCCGTTGCTGCAGGCGTGCTTGCGATTGGCGAGACGGTCGGTGTCTGCGCAAATGAGCCTGTCGCCAGGACGAGGGAACAAATGTAGATAATGATGAATTTATTCATAGTGACTGATTTGACCGTAGGATGCGTTTTGCACCCTGTTTGGATTCAACTATTTCAAGCCCCCCACGACAATTAAAAGTTGCGCCCCGCGGGCGGCTGGACATTATTTGTCTCCCCTCAAAACTGCGGGTGTAGCTCAGTGGTAGAGCGTCTCGTTGCCAACGAGAAAGTCGCGAGTTCGACCCTCGTCACCCGCTCATTTCCTGGCTGCATTCCCCCGAGCATCCGGCATAGCCTGAAAGGGTTCTTTCGAAACGATGCATCTGTGGCGCAAACTAGCTAACCCGCGCTGGCTCAGTGCCCATGGGAAGCCTTTGCAAGCGCGGTCGCGCGGCAGACTTGTGATTATCTCAAGGCCGGGGCGCAAGCGATTACAACTCGAGATTGCGTGCACGTCGCGCAATGTTGCTCGAAAGCTCACCGAAGAATTCGGTGGACGCGCTGAGAAATGGCCACGCGACTGGCTTAAACGATTCGCGGATCTCAACAAATCGAAGCCGCTCAAGGTTGGCAAACGCTTGTTAATCTCGACAACGGCGTCACCCCGAGTGAAACCGAAGGCCTACGGAGTTGAGAGGACGATACGCAGCGGGCGGCCTGAAGTTCGTCAGCCTCTGGTCCTTGTCATTCCAGCTTCTGCCGCCTTCGGGACAGGAGAACACGCAACGACGGCCATGTCGCTTCGTCTCCTCGAACGCTTGAGCCGAAAATGGGAAAAGGGCTGGTCGCTTGCAGATCTTGGGACTGGGAGCGGGATTCTTGCTCTTGCGGCGAAACGCTTTGGCGCGGGACACGTGACGGGCATTGACATCGATCCGAGAGCGATTTCGATTGCGAAAGCAAACGCCCGTCTCAACAAAATCGACAATGCCGATTTTCGATTGGGCGATGTCCGCAGGTGGAAACCAGGAGCCCGGTGGGACGTGATTGCCGCGAATCTATACAACGAGTTGTTGATTAGCGTGGCGCCCAAACTAAAACGGAGTAATTGGCTCATTCTCTCCGGCGTGCTGTACAGTCAGGAAGATGAACTCCTTCGTATTCTTCAGAAGAACAGCATGGAGATCGCAAGTGTGAAACGTCGCGGGAAGTGGATCGCCCTAATGGCATGCAAACGCCGAACGTCCAACACCAAACGTGCAAAGCTCAATCATTGCTAATTCGACGTTCGGCAGCGGGGCGCCGATCGTTAAACGTTAAAACCCATTTGACGCGATGGTTGTCTGACGGCTACGTTTCCGAAGCCTTGGCGGCTTCGGGTTCTCTGCATTTCACGCGGTTTAATCACGAGCCGCGGCAGAAACAGACACTATGCAGAACGAACAACTTGCCTATGCTGCCGTCACGCCATACTCGATGCGCAAATCGCGCACCGGCGGCATTGTTGGCCGGCTAATTTCACGCACGGGACTCGACCTGGTTGGCGGACGCATGTTCGCGCCGAGTCCGGAGTTAGCCAAACGTTATGCCGAGACGATTGTGACGGAAACCGATCCGAGTCATCGCGCGACACAAGAGTTAATTCGCGACTACGTACTGAAGAACTTCACGGGCGAGAAAAACGGACAGCATCCGCGCGTGTTGTTCCTCATCTTTCGCGGCCCGGACGCGGTAGAGAGGATTCGTAATACTGTTGGACATATTTTGCACGAGCGCACCAGCGGCGAGACGATTCGCGATACCTATGGCGATTACATCACCGATGATTCAGGGAAGGTGACTTACTTTGAGCCGGGTGTGCTGGCGGCGTTCGACCCAAAAGCGGTTGAGCGGGATTTGAAACTCTGGGCTGAATTTTCGGATTCTGACGGAGGAATTCTGGACAGCGTGGTCCCCTTTCCTGCCAGCGCGCAAGTCGAAAAGACTCTGGTTTTGATCAAGCCCGACAATTTCAGGTTTCCTAATCTGCGGCCCGGCGGCGTCATTGAAGTTTTTTCGCGCTCAGGGCTCTCCATCATTGGATTCAAAGTCCATCAGATGAGCGTTGAGCAAGCGGAAGAATTCTACGGCCCGGTGCTGGCAGTTCTCGAGAAGAAGCTTGGCCCAAAGAGCGGCCGCGAAAACTGGGAAAGCATTGTCGAATTCATGGCCGGACGGAAACCGAGCGGATGTCCGCCCGAGGAACGTGACGCTCCCGGGACGGAAAAATCGATTGCCATTGTTTATCAAGGCGTGGACGCCGTCCGCAAAATTCGCGATGTCCTCGGCCCGACCGACCCGGCCAAGGCCCCTCCAGGCTCGATCCGGAAAGAGTTCGGGCAGACCATCATGATCAACGCCGCACATGCCTCGGATTCTCCTGAGAACGCAAAACGCGAAATGGGAATCGTTCGAATCGACGAGAATAATTTCAAACCTCTAATTGAAAACTTCTATCGGCGCTCCTAATTTGCGCTCCACTTTGAACCATCCCACAACCAGCTTTACTCCTATGGAAATTTCCGAACGCGCCGCTCAACTGAGTCCTTCGCTTACCCTTTCGATTGATAGCAAGGCCAAAGCCATGAAAGCCGAAGGTATAGACGTCTGCGGCTTCGGCGCTGGCGAACCGGACTTCGATACCCCCGAACACATAAAAAAGGCAGCTATTGCGGCGTTGGAGGCCGGCTTTACCAAATATACGCCTAGCGCCGGCATTCCAGAACTGCGTCTGGCGATTGCAGAAAAATTGGCTGCCGACAACGACCTGAATTATCGCGCGTCGCAGGTCATCGTGAGTAACGGTGCAAAGCACGCGTGCTACAACGCAATCCTCGCCACATGTCAACCGGGCGATGAAGTCGTCATCCCAGCGCCCTATTGGGTCAGTTATCCGGAGATGGTCAGATTAGTAGGCGCCGAACCTGTAATCGTCCCAACGAGTGAGCGCAACGGTTGGAAGATGCGCGCCGAAGACTTTGAGAATGCGATGACCCCTCGCACGAAGATGTTGATCATGAATAGCCCCGGCAATCCAACCGGAGCGGTTTATACGCGTGAGGAATTGCAGGCGATTGTCGATGTCGCAGCCGAAGAAGACATCTACATTCTGTCAGACGAAATCTACGAGAAGCTCGTCTACGACGATGCGAAACACGTAAGCATCGCATCGCTCTCCCAAGCAGCGTACGACCTTACGATTACAATCAACGGCTTCAGTAAATCCTATGCGATGACCGGTTGGCGGCTCGGTTATCTGGCAGCACCAGAGGCCGTGGCCAAAGCAGTCGATTCCATCCAAAGCCATACCGCATCCAATCCCTCTTCCTTCTCGCAGTATGGTGCACTCGCCGCTTTAAAAGGCGATCAACAGCCGCTGATCGACATGCGCGAAGAGTTCGATATGCGTCGCAATTACATGTTTGATCGCGTCTCGAAGATTTCCAACATTACCGCAGTTAAACCAGAGGGCGCATTTTACGTGCTTGTGAATATCAGTCAGCTTGGTCTGACCTCGCAAAATTTCGCTGATCGCCTGCTGAGTAAAGCTAACGTGGCGGTCGTTCCGGGAGCTGCCTTCGGTGACGATCGCACTGTTCGGCTCAGTTACGCCACCAGTATCGACGTTATCAAAAAGGGCCTCGACCGCTTCCAAGACTTTTGCCGGACACTGTGAGGTGGAACGCGCTTCTCCTGAACGCGTTGCTAAAATAACTGCGCCTTTGGCGCCACATTAACATCGTCTTCAGAGAAGCCGATCCACCTTGCGCTGTCATTTTCTAGCCTTCTAGTGTTGCGCGATGCCTGGACACCTCGCGCTCATTCTTCACGCGCATCTTCCATTCGTTCGTCATCCGGAACATGAGCATTTCCTCGAAGAAGACTGGTTCTTCGAGGCGATGACCGAGAGTTACATCCCATTGCTGCGCATGATGCAGCGCCTGATCGATGAACGTGTGGCGTTCAAGCTGACCATGTCGATCACTCCGACGCTCTGCGCAATGCTGCAGGACAAGCTGCTTTCCGAGCGCTACGTGCGGCATCTCGACTTGTTGATCGACCTCGCTGCGCGCGAACGAAAACGGAATCGCAATCACCCACAGTTTCGCGAACTCGCGGACTTTTATTTCAAAATGTTTCGCGAAACCCGGCGCTTTTTTGTCGATGAATCCAAATCCGATTTGCTTAGCGCTTTTCGCCAATTGAGGGAAAGCGGCGAGTTGGAAATCATCGCCTCGGCGGCTACGCATGGCTTACTTCCCCTGCTCCAGTCCGCGGCAGTCGGACCACCCGAAGCAGCGCGCGCTCAGATTTTGATCGGACGCGATGTTTATGCCGATCTTTTCGGTAACGGCCCTTCAGGGTTTTGGTTGCCCGAATGCGCCTACGGGCCGGGTCTGGAATCTATTCTGCAAGAGGCGAATATTCGTTGGTTCGTCCTCGATGCGCACGGCTTACTATTCGGAACACCGCAGCCGCGCCACTCGATTTATGCACCTTGCTATACGCCGGCCGGGCCGGCAGCTTTTGCGCGCGACCGCGATGCAAGCAGGCAGGTTTGGAGCGCACAGGGAGGTTACCCTGGCGATCCTGCTTACCGTGAATTTTACCGCGACGCCGGATTCGATCTTCCGTTGGAACACTTGGGGCCCGTTGGCCAGGGTACCCGGAAATTTTCCGGCGTGAAATATCACAGCATCACTGGCCCTGGTGACGAGAAGGAGTTATACGATCCGGTCGCGGCAGAAAGGGTCGCCAAGACGCAAGCCCTTCATTTTCTCGAGGAACGCCGGCGTCAGATCTGTGAAGTTACTACTGCAGGGTTCGATCCCATTGTGGTCGCTCCGTTCGATGCCGAACTATTCGGACACTGGTGGTTCGAAGGCCCCCGTTTTCTTGAATTCCTGATTCGCCATGCTGTGAACGAACGGGATTTTCATCTCTCGACACCGAGCGAATACCTGGCCACGAATCCCACGCAACAAATTATTGAGCCAGCAGCCTCAACATGGGGCGAGAACGGTTACTTTGAAGTTTGGCTGAATCCAAGTAACGCGTGGATTTATCCACAGCTGCAAATTGCGGCACATCAGATGAGCGCACTAGCATGCAAACATGCAGAAAACCGTGCGGGGCTTACTGATCGTGCACTCAGACAACTTGCCCGTGAACTTTTACTGGCTCAATCCAGCGATTGGGCATTTCTGATCAAGACCGGGACAGCCAGCGAATACGCAACCAAGCGCACGATCGATCATCTTTCCCGGTTCAATCGTTTACACCATCAGCTCGTCACAAATACATATAAATGAAGAATTTTTACTGCAGTGCGAGTCGCACGATAATCTTTTTCCGAACGTAAATTGGCGTTACTACATCTAGACCACTTGTCATTCCGAGCGAAGTCGAGGAATCTCTCGATATTCTGACTCATATTCCGATCAAATTAGAGATGTCTCCACGCCGGTCGACATGACAAAAAAATCAACGTCTCGCCTTTTGGCATT
Organism: uncultured Verrucomicrobiae bacterium; assembly: GCA_963836455.1. GTDB lineage: Bacteria > Verrucomicrobiota > Verrucomicrobiia > Chthoniobacterales > UBA10450 > Udaeobacter. The sequence continues at coordinate 148,953 of CAWIJH010000001.1, read as the reverse complement.
CTTGGCATTGATCTCGGCCGTTGCCGCTCAAGAATCGCCAACGCCGGTTCCATCGCCGATAACCGAAACATCTCCGGAGTTCTCAATCTCGCCGGCCGAATCTGTCGCGCCGTCGCCGGTGCCGGAGCAAACGCCGTCGGCATCGCCTGCGAGAAGCGTCCGCATCAGTTTTGTGCCGCCACCATTGGAAGGCAGAATCAGCCTCGGAATCTATGATGCGAAAGGCAAACTGGTGCGCGTTTTGCATAAGCAATCAGACCTGAACGAATTCAAGATCGGCGCCGACGCACTGGTGACACAATGGGACGGAAAAAATGACAACGGCGAAGATTTACCCGCCGGAAAGTATCACGCGCGCGGTTATTTGGTTGGTCCACTCAAAGTGGAAGATCTCAGTCAAACCGCAGCGTCCCCTCCCGAAAACAACTCGAGTGCAAACGTCAGAGTTAAACTCGCCCCAAATCCCCTGGCCAATGACAAACGGGCAATCGTCGAGCTGATTGCGGGGTTTGATAGTTACGGAAGTTACTTGAAAACAAACGACGATCTGCCGTTGGTCAAGATTAATGAATCGCCAAATTTGATTCGTGTTTCGATTACGAAGAATGGAGATAAATCGGTCGATATCTGGCAAACCGACGGCACCGGTTTTCACCAGTTCCGCATCTCGAATGTGGACCAGATGATGGCTTTCGATTGTGGCGAGTTCGAATTGAAATGAACCGTAGCGCGGTGTTTTAGTCACGCCGTAGCTTGGCGAAGGTGGAATGATCGCCGCTGATTCTAAAGAACGCTGCTCGCCGTGGCGAGCACCCCTACAAGTCTGGCCATAAGACAAAATCTCTGCTAGTTAAACGCCGATGCCTGCTCCCGAATTTCAACATACAGTTGGTAAGACCGCCAGCTTTAGCGGCACCGCACTGCATACCGGTGACAAGGTCACTCTGAAATTGCAGCCCGCGCCGGTAGATCACGGAATCAAGTTCAAACGGAAAGATTTGCAGGATGAGCCGACAATCGATGCGAAGATCGAGAATCTCAAAACAGTCGAGCGCGCCACAACGATCGGCGAAGGCTCGGTGCGCGTGCACACCGTGGAACATATCCTGTCTGCGCTCTCGGCAATGGGCGTGGACAACGCCGTCGTGGAGATGGACGCAAACGAACCACCGATCGGCGACGGAAGCGCGCAGCCTTATGTCGATCTCATCAAAAAAGCCGGCGTCACTGTGCAGGACGAGCCACGAAAATTTTTCGACGTGCGCGAGCCGATGCACGTGGAAGCGAAAACGGGCGCCCTGCTTGTTTTGCTCCCGGATGACAAATTTCGCATCTCATGCACCCAAGCCGGACCGAATAACCGGTTCACGCAGTTTTTGTCGATGGAAATCACTCCCACGAGCTTCGAGTGCGAAATCGCGCCGGCGCGAACGTTTGTTTACTACGAGGATGTTGAGCCACTCATGGATAAAAACCTGATTAAGGGCGGCAGCCTCGAAAACGCGATTGTCGTGCGCGGCGAGGCGGCCTTAAGCAAGGAACCATTGCGTTTCCCAGACGAATTCGTACGGCACAAAATCCTCGATATTATCGGCGATCTCGCGCTAGTCGGTCGGCGTATTCGCGGCCACGTCGTGGCGGTGAAGCCCGGACATGCTGCGAATGCGGAATTGGCTCGAGCGCTCGCTCGCGAGCAGACCCGGAGAAGCGCGATGAGCGCACCGCGCGCGATCCCAATAGGCGATTCCGGTCTGGACACTGGCGAAGTGATGAAGATCCTTCCGCACCGCTACCCTTTTTTGATGGTTGACCGGGTCATTGGCTTTGAGGGCGAAAATAAAATTACGGCCATAAAATCCATCACGATTAACGAGCCGTTTTTTCAGGGGCATTTTCCCGGTCACCCCGTCATGCCTGGAGTAATGCAAGTAGAAGCGATGGCGCAAGTGGCCAGTATTCTATTGTTCAAATTGACGAAGACTTCGAGTCGTGTCGGCTATTTTATGAGTGCGGACGAGGTGAAATTTCGCAAACCGGTTTTTCCGGGCGACACGATTTTCATTCACGCCGAGCTGACGAGAGCGCGTGGCAATCGCATGGCGAAAACGAAGTGCTACTGCGTAGTGAACGACGCAATCGTTTCGGAAGCTGAACTGATGTTCACGTTCCTCGACAAATGAGCGAAGGGCGGATTCATCCGACGGCCATTATCGATCCAGGTGCCGAAATCGGCGCGGGAACAATCGTCGGACCCTATTCCGTAATCGCAGCAGATGTCGTGCTTGGCCCGAACTGCTGGCTCCAACATCACGTTACGCTCTGTGGACCGACGAAAGCGGGCGAGAACAACAGATTCTACGCCTACTGCTCTATCGGCCAGCAAACGCAGGACCTAAAATATCGCGGCGAACCCACCTACCTGGAAATTGGCGACGAAAACACCTTTCGCGAATTCGTGACAGTTCACCGCAGTACGACGAGCGAAGGCAAAACGCGCATCGGTAATCGCGGGAACTTTCTCGCTTACAGCCATATTGGGCACGATTGCACCGTGGGCGATCACGTCATTTTCTCCAACAACGGCACTTTGGGCGGTCATGTCCAGGTGGGAGATCACGCAGTGATGGGCGGGCTCACCGCCGTGCATCAATTTTGCCGAATCGGACGATTTGCCATCACCGGCGGCTGCTCGAAAATCGTGCAGGATGTTCCGCCGTTCATGATCGCCGACGGTAATCCGGCGGAAATTCGCGGGGTTAACCTGATCGGATTGGAACGCAAGAAGTTTCCGCCTGAAAGCGTGAAGCTAATCAAAGAAGCTTTTCGGCTGATTTACCGCTCGAAATACAACACGCGCCAAGCACTCGACGCGATGCAAAAAGAATTACCCCAAACGGAAGAGATCATCGAAATCATCCGATTCATCGAACAAAGCCAGCGCGGAATCGTTCGCTGAGATTTAACCACCGCCGCGGACTCCATATTAGAATCTGAGCTTCAATCCGTCATAGGCAATGCGCGCACCAATGGGAAGCCGGGATTCTGCAGCTTGCGGAAGATCGTGGCAGATGTGCGTAAAGTAAGTCGATTCAGGCTTTACGCGCGCTGCCGCATCCAGGGCCTGCCCAACGCTCAGGTGTGTCGGATGCGGTCGATCGCGAAGCGCGTCGATAATAAAAACTTTCACGCCAGTGATAAGGTCGACAATTCCATTCGGGACGGCGCTGCAATCGCTTAGGTAAGCAACAAGTTTTTGGCCCCCGCGCGAGAAAAGATATCCGTTCACCAAGGAGTCGCCATGCGGCACCGGCAGAGGAGTGATCAACGTCTCGCCTAGTTTAAACGGGGCATCGATAACGTGCGGCTCAGGTTTCAAATAATATGGAACCGGATTGCTCGTGTTGAATGCGAACCGAAACACGCGCTCCAAATCGGCCATTGTTTCGGCTGATGCATAAACCGGCATCGAGCCCCGCGCTTGGGAAAATCGTCGCAAATCATCAAAGCCCATGATGTGATCGGTGTGCGAGTGCGTGAAAATGACCGCATCGATGCGCCGAATATCCTCGCGCAGTGCCTGAGTCCTGAAATCTGTGCCGGTATCCACGACCCACGAGGATTCCGGCGTTTCGATATAGATTGAAGACCGCAGCCGCTGGTCGCGCGGGTCGGGTGAGCGGCAGACATCGCAATCGCACCCAATCATCGGCACGCCTTGTGATGTTCCGGTGCCGAGAAAGGTCACCGTAAGGCCCGACTTGAGAGTTGAAGGTTGAATTGGCAAGCTCTGAGTCTTAGCTCTCAACTGATAACTCTCAATCTTTCAATGTCCGCTGTCCTGACCTGGTTGCGAATCAAGAATCTTGCGCTCGTGGAAGAGCTCGAGTGGCAGATGGGGCCGGGCTTTATTGCCGTGACTGGGGAAACTGGCGCCGGTAAGTCGATTATCATTGGCGCATTGCAACTCTTGCTGGGCGAGCGCGCGGATAAATCGCTCATTCGCACTGGAGCTGATCTTTGCACCGTGGAGGCAGTTTTTAGCGGAAATGACCTGCAAAAATTAAATCCACAACTTGTCGAGGCTGGAATCGAACCATGCGAGAACGAGCTCATTCTAAAGCGCAGTCTCTCTTCCACCGGAACTAATCGACAGTTCATCAATAGTTCACCCACCACCCTCTCAGCCCTGAAAAATCTCGGTGACGAACTTGTCGATCTTCACGGGCCACATGATCACCAGTCGCTGCTCTCGCCTGAGACCCAATTAATCCTGCTTGATTCGTTCGCGCGGGCTGAAGAGCGGCTCGCAGAATATCGAAACCACTACCGGCAACTGCAGACACTGCTCGCTGAACATTCCGCCCTCAACACGGCAGAAACAGCACGCGAACAAGAGATTGATCTTCTGCGTCATCAGATCAATGAGATAAAATCTGCGAATCTTGTCGCGGATGAAGAAGAAGAAATCGAGAAGCGTTACAAGCTGACGAGCAACAGCAAACGGCTAATCGAACTCGCCAGCTCGACCGCTAACAAACTTTCCGAAGCAGATGATTCCGTTCTCTCACAACTCGCGGAAACACAGCGGCTACTGCGCGAACTGGAGAAGATCGATAACTCAATCGCCCAATTTTCAGCGGCGCATGCCGCAAGCGTGATTGAGCTATCCGAGATTGCTCGCGCTCTCTCTGCTTACACAGAGAAACTCGATCTCGATCCAGAGCAACTAGCGGCGCTGGAGCATCGAGTTTCGCTATTCGAAACATTGAAGCGTAAGTATGGCGGCTCAATTGCGGAAGTGATTGCATTCGGCGAGCGCGCTGCGGAACGAATGCAGAAAATTGAAGGACGCGATGCCGAGCTGGAGCGCCTCGTCAAAGAAATTCAGACTGTCCGCTCCCACATGAACCGCGCCGGAGAAGCGCTCCATAAGCTCAGAACAAAAGCCGCACCGAAACTTTCTGAAAACATCCGGCGCAACCTTCGCGATCTCGGATTCCGGCAATCTGAATTCGAAGCGAAACTTAGCGCCCTTGATGAACCGCGCGCCAGTGGATTCGATGCTGTGGAATTACTTTTTTCACCGAACCCCGGCGAACCGCTGAAACCGCTTCGCGCCATCGCCTCGAGCGGCGAAATCTCACGTCTTATGCTGGCGATTAAATCTGCGCTGGCTGCACACGACGCGATCCCACTGCTGGTGTTCGACGAAATCGACACGAACGTCGGCGGCGAAATCGCCCATGCCGTCGGCGCAAAGATGCTAACGCTCGGTCACGATCATCAGCTAATTTGCATCACCCACCTTCCGCAAGTCGCCGCGACAGCCTCTTCGCACTTCGTGGTGACGAAGGATGTTTCGCGCGGCCGCACATTTTCTAATTTGCGTAAGGTCACTGGGAAGATGCGTCAGGAAGAGATTGCGCGGATGCTCGGTGGCAAAAGCGAATCGGCGCTCAAGCTTGCTGCGAGTTTGTTGAAGCACACGGCGTGATTCGCCAAACACGTCTGGATCGACCAAAAATCGAAGGCGAGGATTTGTAGGGCGTTTCTGTGAAACGCCAATCTCAAGTCGGCGTCTGACACAGACGCCCTACAATCATTTCTTAACGGCACCGAGTGGCAGCACAGTCTTACCAAAGACCTCGTTGAGCACTTGCGCGAGGCCTGCGTAGATCGCGGAGAAACCGCAGAAGATTCCTTCGTAACCGGTGAAATGTTTGAAACCGGCGCTGGCGTTCGTGTAGTCACCGATAGCAAGCAGAAAGAACAGGATCGTCAGCGTTGCAAACACAATCTGCAAGGCACGATTGAGTCGCAAAGTGGCGATAAACATGACCCCAGTGAACAGGCCCCACATGGCAAGGTAGGCTGCCATTGCCGTGTCGTTTGAGCCGGTGGCCCATCCCAATTTCGCCATCACAATCAGCGTTACGAGCGAGAACCAGAACAACCCGTAAGAAAGAAACGCCGTGGTTGCGAATGTGTTGCCCTTCCTCCACTCCATAATTCCGGCGATAATCTGCGCCGTGCCGCCGTAGCAAATTCCCATTGCCAAAATCATGCTGTTCAACTCGTAGAAACCGGCGTTATGCAGGTTTAACAGCACCGTCGTCATACCAAAACCGAGTAGACCTAGCGGAGCAGGATTTCCGGTCGAATCCTTGATTTGAGTGACAGATTCATTCATGGCACAAACAGTCTGACGAAACAGGGTTCGGCAGTGCAATAACAATATCGGCATCGCAAAAACGCGCAGCCCTAACGATTTCACTTGTCGGCGCACCGTGGCCGAAACTATGGTTCCTGTTTCCGTTATGATTCAGCGAGACTATCTCATCATCGGCGGCGGTATTGGCGGAGCCAGCGCCTGCGAAGGAGTCCGACGTCACGACAAGCGCGGCAGCGTGACGCTGGTCGGCGCCGAAGTGTTTCCACCTTACAAACGTTGGATCCTTTCGAAGGATTTTTTGCGCGAGAAGGATCCACAGCCCAGGAAATTACTCGAACCCAATGAGGCCTGGTACGAAAAGCACAAGATCGAGACGCGATTTGGCACCGTGGTAACACAGCTCAACATCGATCGGCGCCTGGCCGTGCTGGCCAATGGGGAAAGTATTGAGTTCAACAAAGCCTGCCTGGCCATGGGCAGTCGACCGGTGCGTCCACCTGTAGCCGGAACCAGTCTCGGTAATGTGATCTATCTGCGAACGATTCGCGACACCCTCGCCCTAAAAGAAATGGCGAGCCACGAGAAAGGCATCATGGTCGTGGGTGGCGGATTACTCGCATGCGAGGCCGCAGCCAGTCTCCGCATGATGAAACTGAAGGTCGGTCTCATGCATCGGGATTCCTATTTGTTAGACCGATATATCGATGCCGAAACCGGCACCTGGCTCACCGAGTACTTTGCAAAACACGGAGTGACCTTGTCGATGGGCGAAAGTCTCAATGGCTTTGAAGGCAAAACTGTCTTGCGCAATGTCCAGACAAAAAGCGGTAACCGGTTTCCGGTCGGCCTTGCAGTGGTCGCATGCGGGGCAGAACCAAATCTCGATCTCGTCCGTAACACACCGCTGTCTGGACCGCACGGATCCCCAGTCACTGAATATCTCGAGACGGAAGAAAAAGGGATTTATGCTGTAGGCGACCTGGCATTTTATCCCGATCGAATCATGGGCGGTGTGCGGCGCCAGACGCATTGGGAGAACGCCCGAAGCCAGGGTCTGGTCGCAGGCGCCAACATGACCGGCAAAAAACGCATCCGCTACGAGCAGGTCCCCTATTTTTGGACGGAAATCTTCGATTTGCGGATGGATTTTGTTGGCGATTTCAGCGTGCTGCCGACGCGTGTCGATCTTCAAGGCACGCACGCTAAGAAAAAATTCACTGCCCGCTATTATCAGGGAGACAAACTCCGCGCGATCCTGCTTTGCCAGCAACCGCCGCGCGACGTGGAAACCGCGAAGGCTCAGTTGCGCCAGGCGCAGGGTAAGTGAGCTGTAGCGGCGCTCTGTGAGCGCCGAACGCCCAACGCTCAACATCCAACGCCCAACGTCTATTGTTATCCTGCATCGCGGGCGTACCAATCTACTTTGCGTGTCACGTACATTACCAGCGCCAGCACGATAAAGAGTGCGATCGCCCCCATGAGCAATGCGTAGTCCTGCTGCCGCAAAGTGATATAGAGAAATGTGTAAACACCTGTCAGGCCTGCGCCAATCATTAGCGTGCGCGCACCGCCGCCAAGGAAAAATCGGCAATACCAGGTAATCAACGCGGTCGATGCCACCGCCGCGATCAGGTAAGCCCAGCTGAATCCAATAAACTCTGAAATCGACAATAGCAGCAGGTAAAACAAGCAAAGCGCAGCTCCGACCATCAGATATTGAAAGGGATGAATTTTCTGTCGCGCCGTGACTTCGAAGAGAAAGAAGGTTGTAAAAACAAGCACAAGAAAGAGCACACCGTATTTGATCGAGCGTTCGACATATCGATACGCGTCCAGAATCGACAAGAGCTGAACACCGAATCGCGAATTCGTGACGGAAAGAACACTGAACCGCTCATTGCCAGCGCGACTCGTCCACGATTGCGGATAATCGCGGCCGTAATAAGACACCTTCCATTTCGCATCGAATCCGTCAGGGCGCACCGACCGGTCCGAAGGCAAAAACGCTCCGCGAAAGGCCGGATCGGGCCAATTCGATTTCAAGGTCGCCTCATTCTGGACCCCGAAAGGTGCGAAGTAGATTCCTTCGCTTCCATTGAAATCAAGTGGAATGGAAAATTGGGTTTCGCTCGCGAGCGGTTGGTCGCTGCCCAGCAACGCAGTCGCACCGGTTGTGTATCCGGGAACTTGCGAGCCCGGCAGCAAGGCGTGCCTTGCGCCACCCCAGTCGAGCATCAGTGCTTCCCGGGTTCCTCGCAGATCGTTCACCGCGATACTCACAAACGCATCCTTCCATTGCACGTCTTTTAGATCGATCTTGAGCGGCCCAAAATCGGGGGGCGCGAACTTGCCTGTCAGCGTAACCTGCGCGCGAAAAACTGCCGCATCGTAGATACCACGATGCAACATTTGCGTTTCCACGTCACCAGTGATGTGGAGCGTTTCGGGAAGAAAATATGCAATCGCTGTGCCGTTCTCTTCTACTTCACGTCGCTCCATCTTCCCATCAGGTGCGGCCACTTCTTTGACTGTTTTAAACTTGTATTGATAAGGGATCCCAAGGAGCGGTCCGATCACATTTTGTTCGCTGCCCCACGACGATGTGATGTCGGCGACCGCTTCATTGCGCCTTTGCAACCGTTCCTTCAATACGCCGGTGATCATTGCCAGCGGAACCAGAAGCACCAGAACGAGCGCCCCGACCCCGAGCAGCTTGATAATTGTGCTATTGCGCTTCCCGAAAGACGGCTGCCACTTTGGCAACGGCGGCGGCGCGGTTTGGCCTTCAGGCATGCCGCGATGTTGAATCAGAGAAAATTGATCACGTCAATGACCTTATTCGGCGATTCTGTGGCTTACAGGTCCCGGTCATATGCACATCGAGACAAGTAGCTAAGCAGTATTTCTTAGCCTTGGACTCGCCACTGCCGCCGAATTCGCGCCGCTTCGCGCATGAAATGAGGATTTCGAATTATTTCTGTAGGATTCTGTGAGGTCGAATCGCTTCGCACAAAGAATGACAAACAATCAATCAAGCGTCTGCCGCGCCAGTTAATCAATTCCTGACTGACGCAGTGTAGCCCGGTCCGGGCGCATAACGACCGAAAAAGAACAGCGCTCATCGTTGGATTACGGTGATGTTCCCAATCGAGGATCTTTATCTTGCGAAGAAGTTTACGGATTGGTTGCGGAACGCGTTCCGACAGCGACTCGGCGTACGCGCCGAGATTAGAATGATGGATAAATCCTTTGCCGCCGACCTTCAATGTTCTCCCCAGTTCGCTGAGGTACGACTCGACGAGTTCGCGCCGCAAATGTACGAACGAGTCGAAACTGAACACGAAATCCACCGAACCATCGGGAATCATCGATAATGAGCGGCCATCGTTAAGGTAGCAGCGCACATGCGACTCAGCAGCGAACCGCCGACGACACGCTTCGACACATTCATCGGAGGCGTCAACAACCCAGAGTTCCTGGCAATAATCCTTGAGATAATACGTCCACCGCCCAAAGCCGGGCGCTATCTCCAAAATCGTCCCAGTCGGCAAGCAATCTCGAATACGCGGAAGGATGGTACCGGACCATTGCGCGGCGGAACTGCCCCAGGGCTCGGACCACTCCTCGCCTGCATCTTTCCAATCGTACTTCGTTGAATGGCTCTGCATACTTCCTTGGCCAAAAACGTGGCTGGGGCCGGAATCGAACCGGCGACACGTGGATTTTCAGTCCACTGCTCTGCCAACTGAGCTACCCAGCCTTTGCAAACGCCCCTCGCCGCCGGGCCGATGAGCGGGCTGCTTACTAAAGCAGAAATCGCTCAGGGCTCAATGTCCAACTCCGAATGTTTGACTCACTGGCTCGCTCATTTGAAACTCGGTCGCGTCCCCGCTTCCTCGCCGCCACCCTCGCGACTTTGCCTTCTATGTCGCTTTTCCCAAAAGCTCCATTTCGGCCTCTCGGTTTATAACCCATCCATGTCGTTCGCAACCCCGCATGAGGTGGGCTCCATTCGCGAGCACGCGGGCAGCGTGAATTCAAAAGCTGCACGGCAATTCCACTGCTCTACGCAGGAGGCGCAGGTAGTGGTCTCGTGAAATTTCGATGCCGCCAAATTGCTGCAGGTGGGGAGTAAGCCATTGTGTGTCCAGCAACACGAATTTTTGCGCGCGCAAATGTTCTACCAGCGCCAGCAGCGCGATCTTCGATGCATCCGTGACGCGGTGGAACATTGATTCGCCAAAAAAAGCGCCACCGACCGCTACGCCGTAGAGCCCACCAGCGAGCGTCCCTTCCTTCCAGGCTTCGACAGAATGCGCGCTGCCGAGTTCATGCAGCCGGGTATAGCTTTCAATAATTTCAAGATTGATCCACGTATCTTCGCGTTTCGCGCACTCTTCGATGACCTTCGAAAACGCGTTGTCTATCGTCGTTTCAAAAGCTTTTTTTCGCACAACACGCCGCAGCGCGTGTGGCACATGAAAATCTTTCAATGGCAAAATTGCACGTGGATCGGGCGAAAACCATTGGATTGATTCGTCCTCCATCGCCATTGGAAAAACACCGAGCCGATAACCTTGCAGCAAAAGTTCGGGATCGATCATGCCGGGCGAAATTAACAACTTAAAACGTTAGATGTTACAACGGAAAGGCGTTGACCGTTTTTCAAAGACTTAACTTTTTAACCAAACACCTGGTGTCATTCCTCAATCCATAATTGCAATACCTCACAGCGTTCATAAAATAGGTAGATGAAACGCATGTCGATCTCGCTCGCGATCGCATGCCTCGCTCTGAATGGCTGCGCCGACCCTCTCGAGCAACGCAGTACGCAAGAAGTTCAGGGGCAGTTTGAACGCGGCGTGACTGGTCAGGGAAGTCTTGGTCCATTGGAGCGACCTCCCGGTGACCCTGCCGCCGAGCATGGCGTCCCGCAGACTCATCCGTAGCGCTGAAGATGCCCGATAAACCAACGCACTCAAAGATTCTCATCCTCGATTTTGGCTCGCAGTACACCCAGGTCATAGCGCGGCGAATCCGTGAGTGCCAGGTGTATTCAGAGATTATCCGTTTCGACACGCCCGCCGCTGAAGTCGCCAGATTGAAACCGAATGGGCTGATCCTTTCTGGCGGGCCGGCCAGCGTTTACGATCAGGGTGCGCCCCAAGTCGACTCGAAGATTTTTTCGCTAGGCGTTCCTGTGCTGGGAATTTGCTATGGGCTGATGCTGATGGCTCATCATCTCGGCGGACGCGTCGTCTTCACGGGACGACGCGAGTATGGCGCGGGCGTCCTGCACGTTGAGAACGGTTCTGAACTCCTGGGTGGACTGGGCGAACAGCTCGACGTTTGGAACAGTCACGGTGACGAAGTGACGGCTTTGCCGAAAGGTTTTCGAGTCGCCGGAACCACTGATGGTTGCAACTTCGCCGCGGTGGAGGATCCACAGCGGAAGCTATATGGATTGCAATTTCATCCCGAGGTCGCACACACGCCGCGCGGCAGAGAGATCCTTCAGAATTTTCTGTTTCACATCTGCCATTGCGCGATGGACTGGACGATGGGGTCATTCATTGAAGAGGCTTGCGCTCGCGTCAGAAAACAAGTCGGCGATCAAAAGGTCGTGCTCGGTTTGAGCGGCGGCGTTGATTCTTCAGTCACCGCTGCGCTCCTGCACAAGGCAATCGGCGACCAGTTGACCTGCATTTTTGTCAATAACGGGCTGCTCCGTGCGCGAGAAGAAGAAGTCGTGCAGCGCGTTTTCGGCGAGAATTTTCATGTGCGCTTAAAATACGTGGACGCCAGCGATCGTTTTCTGGCGCTGCTCAAAGGAGTGACCGATCCCGAAACGAAACGAAAGCTGATCGGCAATGAATTCATCGAAGTATTTCAACACGCGACCGAGGAACTGCTCGAGGAAGATCAAAGGGACAGCGAGTACAAACTCGCCACGGCGGATCCGTCCCGCCGTACGGCCGACGGGCACGGCGGCTACAAATTTCTAGCGCAAGGCACTCTTTATCCCGATGTGATTGAGAGCGTGTCGATCCAGGGCAATCCCGCGCAAGTGATCAAAAGTCATCACAACGTTGGAGGATTGCCTGAGAAAATGCATTTCGAACTAGTCGAACCGATGCGCCAACTGTTTAAGGACGAAGTGCGCCAGGCAGGATTGCAGCTCGGTTTGCCGAAAGAAATTGTATACCGTCAGCCGTTTCCCGGTCCTGGGCTCGCCGTTCGCATTCTTGGAGACGTTACGCCCGAACGTTTATCAATTCTTCGCGAAGCGGACACGATCGTGCAGAGCGAAATGGAAGCGGCCGATTGGTATTACAAAGTCTGGCAGTCATTTGCTGTTTTGCTTCCTGTGCAATCGGTTGGCGTAATGGGCGATCAACGGACCTACGAAAACACGGTCGTGCTTCGCATTGTTGAAAGTCAGGACGGCATGACCGCTGACTGGGTGCGGCTTCCTTACGAATTGCTGGCGCGTATCTCGAATCGAATCAGCAATGAAGTCAAAGGGGTCAACAGGGTTTGTTATGACATCTCCAGCAAACCACCGAGCACGATCGAGTGGGAATGAGATTTTGAGTGGTTCTCAGCCTGTAGTACGAAACCCTACAGACGAACAAAAAAATCTAACAAAATCGTTGACATCAACCATCGTCGGGTGTGCATCCTCATTGAAACGGAGGACCCAAAATGAAAACCCCTGGATTGATTATAACAATGTTGTTGATGGCATTTGCTTTCGCTCCGGCGAACCTGAGTGCTCAGAGTAGTCAAAAACAAAACTATTCTGCAAAGTTGATTTCGCCGCGCCTTGGACAAGTTCTCTACCCTGGCCAGCAAGTCAGGGTTGAGTGGACCGCCGCGTTCCCTGATATGAGAAACTTGCACGCGTGCGAGATGGAAATCTGGCTGTCATTGGATGGCGGCAGAACGTTCTCGACGTGCATTGCACCGGTGAGTACGAACAGAAGATATTTTGATTGGACTGTTCCGAACACGCCTACCAATGCAGCAGTCTTGGACGTTCGCTTCGGGTGTGAAATGTATTATCCCGAGACCGCTAGCCCTCAGCCGGCATCGACCTTTGTAATCGCGCATAGCTGAGGAGTGCACCGGCACGCATTAAATTCCGCGCGATATGATCAATGCTTTCGGGCGGACGCCGCGCGAAGCTCCTTAAGCCTCCCGCGCGATCTAATTAATCTGCAGAACCGCGCTCAGAAACTCGGCGAAGTCCTTGCCATTGCGTGCGGCGTGATTAAGCGCGTCCAGCCGCGCGTTCATTGCTGGCTCGGGCAGCGCGACGCGGAATGAATTGGCCTGGTTTGTGAAGACGATTTCATCCCATTGAATCGAGGAAATCTCGTCATTGAAGCGTGCTACGGCGCGACCGCGAAAAAACGCCCGGGTTGTTTCCGGCGGATTAAAAATAGCTGCCTTGATTTCCTCCTCGTTCGTGACGCGACGCATCAGACCTTTGCGCAGCAGCTCATAGTATAATCCCTGGTCCAGATCGAGATTGTGATATTCCAGGTCGATGGATTGCAGCCAGGGATCGCTCCACGAAAGTTTTTCGTCCTCCTGCAGCGCATCCAGCAAGAACTTCTTCGCCGCCCAATCGATCCGGTCTCGCGTCGACATAACGTCCCGCTCGAGATCGTTGAGCACATTTTCCCACTCACGTAGTATCCATTGTCGATCTTCGTTCGCACTGTTATCGAGTTTGCTCGCAGCGCGCAAATAGATCCGTTGCACATCGATCGCAGAGATCTTACGCCCGTCCTTCAGTTCGATGATCCAATCGTAAGTCTGATCGCGGCTGATCGATTTGTTTGCATCAACCGGTTGCGCGATCTCAAGCTCGGGCGCTTCCCCGCGCTCAATCAAGTCGAGCATCAGCGCCGTGGTCCCAAGCTTCATGGCGGTTGCCCATTCGCTCATATTTGAATCGCCAAGAATAACGTGGAACCGACGATAACGGCTCGCGTCCACATGCGGCTCGTCACGGGTATTGATCAGAGGTCGGCGATTCATCGTATCGATGCTCACAACCACGCTGAAGAAATCGGCGCGCTGCGAGATCTGATAGACGCCCGGCTCGCTTTGCGCACTCTCAGCTTCAATCCCCATCTTGCCCGCGCCTCCGAAGATTTGGCGAGTGATGAGAAATGGCAGCATGCCAGCGACGATCCGATCCCACGCCACATCGCGTCTCATCAGGTAATTGTCGTGGCAACCGTAACTGTGCCCGGCAAAGTCGGTGTTGTTTTTGTAAAGCCGAACTTCAAATCCGGAGGGCAACTTCTGATTTCTGCGTCGCGCGCACTCGGCCAGAATGCGTTCCCCCGCTTTGTCCTGCGCGACGATCTGCTGAAGAGTTGTGCACTCCGGCGTAGAATATTCCGGATGTGCGTGATCGTTGTAAAAGCGCGCGCCATTTGAAAGGACCAGATCGCTTTTGATTTCCTCAAAGCTAAGCGGGCGCCGTTTATCGATCTCGTAGTAGGCCGATTCGTCTGTGTCCTGAAGTAACTCTCGAGCGCGAAAGCCGCGCGCGTCGAGATGCGGGTCTTCCAGTTCGTAATCCCATTTCATCAGCGCACCGTTCTCGGTATAACGCCGAACCAGTTCGATCGACTCGGCCACGACATCGACAGTTTCCGCACCGCCGAGCGTGATGCCGTATTCCGTCTCCAACCCAAAGACGCGTTTCATCACATCGTGCTTTTTTTCCGATGTCACTCGAGCAATATACCAACGGCGATCAACCTCAACCGGTGCGACGCAATGGTCATTTTCCCTTCGCAGCTTAGATCACGCCGGAGATTGCGCGCGCTCGGGCGTCAGAGACCGGTCTGACAGGCGAAATCTTGACGACGTTCTCTGGATCATAATCAATCAGCTTGAGCCAGTCCTCGGTGATGTCGGTAGTTGGGAAAATATCGTTCTCCACGTACTCGGCGTTAAAGGCCAGCTGCAGATCCGTTTCCCGAATTCCTTGCTCCTGTTCGGTGGCGATGGCCCGCTTAATTGCCATCGCTTTTGCACGCTCCACAATCGAGGCGATAATCGCGCCACTAATAAGATCGCTGCGGTAAAGCGTCTCCTTGCGTCCGCTGCGCAACGTCACTTCCAGGAATTTGTTCTCATCGCGGCGCGTAAACTGCCAGTCGACAAAGCGCTCGATCAGATGCTCAATCGATGCCCCCAGGCCATCGGCTTCCTTGCCAAGCACACCGTCGTAAGGAAGATCGTCCGTGAGATAGATGCGGTAAATTTCACGCGCGCCTTCTTTATCTGGCCGGTTAACTTTTATTTTTCGATCGATTCGGCCCGGCCGCAAAATTGCCGGATCGATCAGATCGGCGCGATTGGAAGCAAGGATAATGACGACGTCATTGAGCGAATCGATCCCGTCCATCTCCGAGCAAAACATCGGGACCAGCGTTGAAAGAATGTTCGAATGACGCGATGCCCGGCGGGTGCCAAGAATCGATTCAGCCTCGTCGATAAATAGAAATGGCATGAAACCCTCGCCGCGCTTCTCGCGAGCAGTCGCAAAAATTTCCCGCACGATTCGTTCCGATTCGCCCACCCACATGTTCAGAATCTCAGGACCCTTGACGTGCATGAAATATTCCTGCATCTCAGCGCCTGTTTTCTCACGAAGCTGTTTGGTCAAATTGTAAGCGGTCGCTTTACCGATCAGCGTCTTCCCGCAACCCGGTGGACCGTAAAGCAGAAAACCCTTCGGCGTGGCATGGTGAAATTTTTGAAAAAGATCGGCGTGCAACAGTGGGAGCTCGATCGCGTCCTTGATCGCTTGCAGCGCTGCTTCCTGACCGCCCACCTTTTCCCACGGCAACTCCGGCACATTGTCTAGATAATGTTCGTGAGATTTAGTGCTGGAGAGCATTTCCAACGCCATTCGGTAGTTTGAGTCAACACGGACTTCGTCGCCTGATTTCAAGGTGGAGCCGGCAAGGTCGGCGGAGCGCTGCAACACCATCGATTGCAACCCGTGCTCGGAACCGACCCGCAGCCGGTCTTTGCCGAGGACTTCGGTGATTTTTGTCACCGGACCGGCGGTTTCGAATCCTAGATCGCCAACGATCACGAACGCTTCGTTTACCAGTACGCGCGTTCCCTTTTTTAGTTTCGCAAGTGGAATGCGCGGATCGACGTTGCAATAATAATCGGCGCCCCCCACAACAATGTGTGCCGTTTCTTTCGAAATGGCTCCGAGAAATGTGCCGATGCGGTTCGCAGGCGAAGTCACTTTTTTGACGACTTCCTCAAGTTTCTCGATCATTCGGCGCGCTTCGACCATCGTCTCCTGTTGGTCGGAAATCTGGGGGCGCAATTCCAGCAGGTCGCGTCGAGTCGGATCGCCCGGAGGCAACGACGCAATCACTTGGTCAAATGAATCGAGGAGATTGTCCGGACTCGAGTCCCCAACCCCTCCCTGAAGTCCCTCGCTGCGCTCGTCACTCATTTATGGTTTGGGTCAATCCGCCGAACCGTGTCCCACTATAGCGTTTATCAACAGCATCCGCAATCTTCACTCGAAGTTTTCGGAAGTTCGACGCCACTCGCATATAAAATGTTCAACCGCGATGGCGATTCGATGTTGCGCGAACCAGTTCGTCAGCAGCACTTGAATCCTGGAACGCAGTCTAGGTTTTTTACCGACAACGTTTTCGGGTTCCATCATTCGCGAACAGTTGCGACTGAACAGAGCAGCCTCTACAGTTTCTCCTTCCCGGGGAGTCTTAGCTCAATTGGTTAGAGCGCCGCCCTGTCACGGCGGAGGTTGCGGGTTCGAGCCCCGTAGACTCCGGAGTTTTTTCTTTCGTTTATCGCGGTACGGTCGGCCACGGAGTCCTGGTCCTTCCACGCATTAAAGCGGCGTCAACTGACCACCGCCCCGCGCCGACGATCAGCAGAAATAGGAGGCCGAGCCACATCGAGAAATCAGTCCGCGCCTCGTGCATCATGCTCCAGAAACCATATCGTGACAGTTTCATCAGCGAAAATCCCCAGAAGCCGTGACCGAGAAGCACGGGAATTTTGGTCGAAACGATCGCAACGCTGATGTCGATCAGCAGCACGATGGCTGCGAGCCGGGTTAAGAATCCAACGATCAGCAAGGCGCCACAAAGGACTTCGCATCCGCCGACAAACGGGCCCATGATTTCCGGAGATGGAATGCCAATTTTCGTGAAGCGTCCAGCGGCAAGATCTGCCGGATAAAGAAACTTCTGAATTCCTTCGGATAGAAAGACGCTACCGGTCATAACTCGCACAAGGACGGTAGCCGCAGGCGCATCGGTAATGAAAAATTCGCGCATGCTTCACCTCTATTTTCCTGAATTCATCGTCGCATGATGTGAATGGCCAGAATGCGGTTTTGATGACGGGCCAACAGATAATCGATGAAATCACCGATGATCGAGTTGGGCTTGTTTCCCAATTTCGTTACGACCCGGCAAATCAAAGTGCTGCTGCGGCCGTGCCATTCCAGGTTGATCGCGCCGTGCGCGGTCTCGCTATGGATTTTGGCCCAACCGTGCGGACGACCGGGCCGTTGGTGTTCAGTAGGAATCAGATCAAACCGCCCGAGCTGAGGATCGGTCATGATTTTTTCCCGCAGCGACCCACGCCCGGTCGTGATGACTTGGATCACTGTCTGCATCCACCTAGGTTCAACAGGAAATCATCTCTTTTGCAATGTTTGTTTGTTGTAGCCGCCTCGCTGTATCGAGGCGCTATGGCGCCCTCGATTCCTTCGATAACACCGCGACAGCTGTCGTGGCTAGCTGAGATCAATAATCACCCGGAGTCACGATCGCGGCGTCGGGGCGGATGCACGGTCGGACGCGGACGCGGGGTGGTGAAATCAGATCGTCGGGTCGGACGCCAGCAATTCTGGCCTGCTAGCCTGCATGCAGACATAATTTTCTGCCTCACGACAGCAAGGAGCAGTACATAACATAAACATCCACGTATCCGTTTTTTGGATGACAAAAGGCACCTGGCAAAGTGCCAACGATCTTGAAACCGAGCTGTTGCCAAAGACGGACGGCAGATTCGTTGGTCGAAACAACGAAATTGAATTGCATTGCGCGAAAACCGAGCCGGCGCGCTTCGCTTAGACAATGCTCGCCCATCGCGCGACCAACCCCCTGACCGCGTGCCTCCGGGGCGACCATGAACGCTGCGTTGGCAACGTGCGATCCACCGCCAGACTGGTTAGGCCGCAAAATGTAAGTGCCTGCAACGCCGACTGTGCTGTCCGCGACGTAGGTCCGCGTGTTCGCTGAAAACCAGTAAGCCAGCGCCTCTTCACGCGACAGGTCAGGATCGATCGCATACGTATCGCCGGCTGCGACCACTTCATGAAAGATTTTCCAGATGACAGCGCGATCGGCCTCAGCTGCCGCCCGAATTTTCATTGCTGATTCCTCGCTCCAGACGCAAACTTCTGGCCGAGCGAAAACCACGCAGCGAGCGCGGCGAGTTTTTGCTCCGCGCGCCAGGGACCATCAGTGAATCGTCCGATATTTCGGATCGTCCGCCGAACATCCACGCTGGATTTTTTTAGCTCCATCGCCGCTTTATCGTAGGCATCGCGTTCCAGGAGAATAAACGTGCGAATACCGTGCGCGTTCAAAGCCTGCTCGACTGCCGAGCGAAATAGCTGGCCCTCGAGCGCGTGCGCGCGAATGTGCGGATTTGCGATCGAAGCAGCATCAAGCTGACTTCCAATCACCAGAGAAGCGCGCGTAATCGAATAACCTTTTTCCAGATAATCTGAGAGAAGATCCGTGATGGATTGTGTTGTTATGCAATGCACGATGCCGGCGCGGCGGGTTGTCTTCTTCGCGTCCGTTTCAAGTTGTCCAAAGGCGGCGTGGTAGGGCTGGCGCGTCTCGGGAACTCGTGGATCGGACAAATCGATCGTCCGATTATCGCGAAGCGCAGGCGAACCAATTGGACCCGTAAGCAACACAGCAGTCGTCCAGCCGGATTTTATGCGAAAGCCCGGAGCTGCAGTTTCTGCCTTCACCTGCTTTGAAATGTAACGGGAACCGTCGCTGCCCATTCCTGGCCAGGGGCGGATTTCCACTGCCGAAGTGTATTGAGTGCAGATTGATCAAGGGCAACGTTTCCAGTCGATTGGACAACCTGGGCATTTGTCACGTTTCCCCTGGCATTGAAGTTTAGCCTGAAGCGCCCCGACCACGCTCCGCCTGGACGAGAACGCACGTCAGAAGGAAATGCCGGCGCTGGCGCATAAATTAAGCGTGGCTTCGGCGTTGGGCGAGGCGCGGGTGTAGGTGTAGTAGCAGCGTGGGCAGTCTCCGGCCATCGCGGTTTGGCGTCGGATGCAATTCCACCCAGGAACGAGTCCACAGCATTCGAAGGTCGAACCGTCGCTTTTTCACCGGCTGATATGACCACGCCTACGACTTCTCCCTTTTCGCTTACAATTGGCGAGCCGATCGAATTCGAAGAAATTGGGCCTGCGATTTCTAGCCGATCGGATTGCAGTGTTACGAGGTTCACATCACGGGGGACTCCATCAGTTCCCGCCAGCCCGCTGCCTACCACTCCGACCCGCCTATCAGTCTCGAGGTCTGGATTCTTATTCAACGTCAGAAATGGCACATATTTCACATCGGCTTGAAGAACAGCCAGGTCGAGTGTTGTGGAAGCAGCCAGGACCCCGGTCACATCATGAATTCTACCATCAGCCATTTTCGCCACAGCATTGGCCCCGTCTTTGGTTGCATGCGCCGTCGTAATGAATCTGCCATCGCCTGAAATGAAAAAAGCAGTCTCAGTACGTAGCAACTTGCCAGACGAATCAAACACGGTGATCCAAAACACTGCCGGCTGGACGCTGTTCTCCAGTCGGGACAAATCGAGCGCTGGGCGCTGGCTTGTCTGTGGCGATTGCGCTTGGCCTGGCGACGCTGATGAACCTGGTGACTGAACCGGAGAGGAAACCGAAGGTGATTGGGTGGCGGACAGTTCACCGCCGATTTGGCTAGTCGATTTTCGGCCGCATCCCGCCGTCGCGAAAATCGCCAGACAAAGCAAGCACCCAAAGGTAAGGCGGAAGAGTCTCATCGGTGGCTAAGCCCAGACAGTGTGAAACACGGAGCGTAGTCCAATCAAGTCGACAAAATCCAGGGTGATGAAAATGAAGCGCCAGGCAATCGCGCCCGTCAAATTCGAGAAGCACGCAACACTTAATGCCGCTTAAAGAACTGAACTGCTCGCTCGTGTGTCCGGGCCGCGGTCTTTGTCTTAAACGTTCCCAAATTCCGGCGCTTTCCCGTTTTCGGATTTTTCTTTTGTGAGTACAACCGATATTTGCCGGACTTCAGTTTCCTGATCATCTGGTCTCGATATCAAACCTCATGACGTAGGCATCGGCGAGGCATTCGCACGCGCTCGCGCGACGCTGCAGAAACAAAGCACGGCCAGAGCAGCGAGAATTCCCAGATCCAGCGCCAGGTGCGCCGGAAAACTCCAGTTCTGGCTCGCATGACCGAAGCAGCCGCAGGTAATGTCAAGACCGCGCACTTTTGCAGCGATGGTGGCGACGAGGAAGACCACAACGAGCGAAGTTAAAATCGACAGCGCTCCGCGATAGAACAGGCGAAAAATCAGTGCAAGACCACAAAAAATCTCCAACCACGGCAAATAAAACGCCAGTCCGACTCCAACCGCCCACGGCAGAATCTTGTAATGATCAATATCGTGGGCGAGCTGAACCGGATCGAGTGCTTTAAGTACGCCGGCGTAAATGAAAATTGCGGCGATGATAAGATCGAGGATCCGCCAGATGATATTGCCGAGCGAAACGCGCATCTTCTATCGGTTCTTCTTGACCCAGGCTTCCCAGCCGCCCTCGAGCACGAACACATCAGGAAGCTGCGCTTCCTTGCGCAGGCGTTCGGCCACTTCGCGGGCGAGATCGCAACTTTGCGCGCTGCAATAAACAACGACCTTTTTTCCCGGCGACCACACAGCTAGAAACTGCGGCAGCAATTCGTTCCAGCGATCTTCGTTCAACGAAACCGCACCAGGCACGTGATCAAGAGCGAACTCGTCGTCCGGGCGAGCGTCGATCCAGACAGTAGTATCCCCCCACTCGCGCGCCTGATCGGCGCTCACCATTTCCGAAGGCGGAATTGGTGATTGCCACGAGATCTTGTCGCGAAAATAAATCGCCTGCCCTACCCCGGGAACAAGCGACAACGCTGCAAGAATAAGGGCCTGGCGTGGAAGCGAAAATTTCAATGGGTTTGACCAGTCGGCGCAGACGGACGAGCCGGGGCAGTCGGACCAACCGGGGCACCTGGAGCACCGGGGGCACCTGGGGCTTTCTGAATGGCCGGAGCACCAGGCGCAGTCGGAGCAGTCGTGATACGGGCGGTGGCGTAAAATGTCTTGGGCGAATTCTCCGATTGGATTGTCAAGGTCGACGCAAGCAGACGGTTCGTTTCGTTGGGATGGACGTCCACTTTGAACTGCCCCTCGCCAGTTTCCTCCACTTTGGTCTGAAAATCAGGGCTCGACGAGGTGACCTTGATGTGTTTCACGCTGAAATCCTTCCCGGCGTGGACCGTGATCGTTTTCGGGTCCGGCTTTTCGCCTTGTTTCCAAAACACAAAAGTCGGACTGATCTCCAATTCCTGCGGGATAATAGCCTTGAGAGTCAGAACCGTTTTCTGATTCGCGGCCTCGTCCGTCTCTACCGTCACGGTTTTGATCTGGGTGCCGGTGCGATCGCCAATGTTAAACGTGGCTGTAATCTCGCCTTTTTCGCCGGGCCCAACCTGATCCTTCTGCGATTGCGCAGCCGTGCAGCCGCATGAGGCGTGGACCGACTTAAAATGAACCGGTGTCTTGCCGGCGTTCTGATATTTGAAATGACCGATCGCCTGTTTGTCACCACGCGCCGGGTGCAGCTCAACCGCAGTTTGCTCCCATTTCAATTCGGCCCGCGCAGTCAGGCAAAAAATGAACGACAATGTAAGAGTGAGAATGTGGGTTTTCATTTTTTAGTATAGAAGCGCGTAATATAATCAGAGACGGCTTCCCGCCAAGTGCGAGGTGATATGCCGGTCAATTTGGTGTATTTCGCGGTGGAAAGCACAGAATAAACAGGACGGCGCGCGATCCAGTTGGACATGTTTTCTAATTTACCTGCGCCGACCTTTCTCACTCTGAGAGGCACGCCGACGTCGTGGCAACAGTTCAGAGCCCATTGCGCGTATTCCTGCCAATTGCAATGTCCAGCATTTGCGAAATGCAGGATCCCTTGGAAACGCGCCACGCCCTCCGGCGCGGGGGCGCGCAGGCTCCAACCATCCAAAATGCGCCCAAGCATTTCGGCGATATCCAATGTGTAGGTAGGCGTTGAAAACTTGTCGGCCACGGCATCGATGCGCTCACTTTCCTGCGCCCCTTTTATCATTGCGTCTACAAAACTCGGACGATCCGGTCCAAAAACCCAGGAGACGCGCACCACGAGATTCCG
This sequence comes from uncultured Verrucomicrobiae bacterium, assembly GCA_963836455.1. Taxonomy (GTDB): domain Bacteria; phylum Verrucomicrobiota; class Verrucomicrobiia; order Chthoniobacterales; family UBA10450; genus Udaeobacter. The sequence continues at coordinate 126,208 of CAWIJH010000001.1, read as the reverse complement.
ATCTTGCGCAGCCAGCACATTTTTCTCTCCAGCCAGCTTCGATTCACCGTAAACGCTGATTGGGGTCGCTTCATCTTCTTCGCTGTACGGCTCGCGTTTTTCGCCGTCGAACACGTAATCGGTGCTGAAGTGAATCAGTCTGGCACTCTTTTCACCGCAAATCTCGGCAAGAACGCGAGGCGCCTCCGCATTGATCAGAAACGCACGTTCCGGTTGCGTTTCGCAAACATCGACCTTTGTGAAACCTGCTGCGTTAATCAGGACGTCAAAACCTGTCTCCTGCAATTTTCCCCGCAGATCATTCAAATCAGAGAGATCCAGTTGCGTACGATCGAAGCCGGTGACCTCGAACTTATCGCGATATTCGCGCAACAGTGCCGCGCCAAGCCGTCCGCCCACGCCCAGAATTACGATTTTCATGCTTGCCTACGTAAGAACATTCCGCCGCCGGTGCCTGGGGCATCGAGAGTCACAATTTGATAGAATGATCAGTATCTTCCAGCGCGCTCAAGCAAAGGTTGCCACCACGACTGGTTTTGGACGTACCACCGAATGGTCTCCTCGAGGCCTTCGTTGAAACTGCAACGCGGTTTCCAGTTCAGCTCACGGTTCGCAAACGACGAATCAATAGCGTAGCGGCGGTCGTGGCCCAGCCTGTCCGTGACAAATGAAATCAGGCTGTGAGGCTTGCCCAGTTTATCGAGAATCATTTTTACGAGATCGATGTTCACCATTTCTCCGTCGCCACCGAAGTTATAAATCTGGCCGGGTTTCCCCTCGAAAAGCGCGGCCACGATGGCAGCACAATGATCCGTAACATGGATCCAATCGCGAACATTCAAGCCGTCACCATAAACCGGGAGTGCTTCGTCACGCAGTGCCTTGATGATCATGAGCGGAATCAATTTTTCGGGAAATTGAAATGGCCCGTAGTTGTTGGAACAGCGGGTCACCAGCACCTCCTGACCGTAGGTTTTGTAACAGCCAAGGGCGAGCAGATCGGCGCCAGCTTTGCTGGCCGAATAGGGCGAACTCGGATCGAGCGGCGATTGCTCGTTGAATTTACCGGTGGGACCGAGCGAACCGTAGACTTCATCGGTCGAAACCTGAACGAAGCGCTGGACGCCATGTCGGCGTGCACAATCGAGCAGCACACTCGTGCCGATGACGTTTGTATGAATGAAATTGAGCGGATCGTTGATGCTGCGGTCCACATGCGATTCAGCCGCAAAATTGATAACCGCATAGAATTGATGCTCCGTCATGAGCGCATCCATCTGATCGGCATTTGCGATATCGGCTTTGAAAAACTCGTAGCGTTCGCCATGTTCTTCGACCACGCCATCCAGATTGGCGAGGTTGCCCGCGTAAGTGAGCACATCGACGTTGGTCACGTACGCGGGCTTGTAATGTTGCAAAATATACCGAATAAAGTTGCTCCCGATGAATCCACAGCCACCGGTTACAAGGATGCGCATGGCAGCGCGTACTAGCAGCGCCGAAGGCGGCGCGCCAGCAGAATATTCTCCCGCGGTTGCGGGGCTGCGCGATTACCTGGAAACGTGGAAAGCCCGCCTGGCAGAGACAGGCTGGACTCCCTGGTTAATCTTGGGCCTGGCAGCGTTCCTGCGTTTTTTCCTGCTGGGCATTAAACCACCGCATTTCGATGAAGGCATCAATGGCTGGTTTGTGGATCAGGTCCTGCATAACGGATTTTATAGATACGACCCAACGAATTATCACGGACCGCTGCACTTTTACGTCCTGCTGCTATCAGAAAGTTTACTTGGCCGCAATCTCTGGGCCATCCGGCTGCCCGTTGTGCTGGTGAGCATTGGGTGCGTCTGGCTAATGCTGAAATTCGAGCCGTTGGTCGGGCGAAACGTAAGCCGAATAGCAGCGTTAGCCATGGCGGTCTCTCCCGGATTTGTTTTCTACGGGCGATACGCCATCCACGAAGTGTGGCTGCAATTTTTCTCGACGATGTTCATTCTGGGACTGCTCGGCCTTTGGAAATCCGGGAGGGTGAATTACCTATGGTATGCAGGGATGGGAATAGCCGGCATGGTTCTTACCAAGGAAACCTACGCGATTCATCTCGCCTGCGCCGTGATTGCCATTCCAGTTCTGATGGTTTCCTGCGCACTAAGCCGCGTTCCCGACGCCAAGCCAGCGAAACAAACGTGGAGGTACATCGATCTGGTAATGGTCCTCGGCGTGGGCGCAGCCGCGGTCGTCGTTTTCTATTCGGGATTTTTTCTTAATTGGAATGGCGTCAAAGGTATGGTTCAAGCGTTTAAGGCCTGGACCGAGACCGGCGCCGCCGGTCACGGGCACGAAAAACCGTGGGATTATTGGTTGAAATTGATGGGGCCGTCGCTGGAAGGCGGTCGCGCTGATTTTCTTGGCTACGAACTGCCAATGCTGGCCGGATTAATTCTTTGCGTGTTTTGTCAAAAATTTAAGAATCTCAATCTGCGTTATCTGGCAATCTACGGCGTCGGAACCTTGTTTGCCTATAGTTACGTCAAATACAAAACGCCCTGGTGCATTATCAGTTTTGCGTGGCCGTTCCTTTTTATCTTTGGGGCAGCGGTACTGCTGGTTCGTCCAAAACATTTACGGATCGCGTATCGCGCCATTGCCGTCCTTTTGTGCATGTCGCTCGGCACGTCCATTTGGCTAAACTACTTCCGCTGCAGCTCGCCCGAGGAGCCTTATGCGTACGTGCAGACGTACAACGACGTCTTTAAACTAACCACACCGCTTCTTACACTGGCAAAACGCAATCCGGCGTACTACCATTTGACTGGCCATCTCATTCGCTCCAGCACTTATCCGCTTCCATGGATGCTCGGAGACTTCGATCGAGTCGGCTACTACGAAGGAGGAAACATGCCAGCGAATCTTGATGGTGATTTTCTCCTCGTGCAGCAAGACAAAATCAAACAGGTCGAATCGAAGTTGAAAGGCACGTATTACACCGACACGATTACCGTTCGTAACTATCAAGATCCGTCGAAGGTTTACTTCAAGGCCGATGTCTTCAAAGATATTTTTCCTGGCAGAGCGCCGGAGTTCGTCGGGAAAGGACCGGCTAAATAACAGCTCATTCGATGAAGTGGCTTTCGGCAGGTCTAACCTTTGTCAATTTGTCGGTTGTCTGCGGCCTCCTTCTCGGAATGGCCGGCCACGGCCTGAATGCACTGAGCGCGGCTCTCGCGCTGGTATGCGGTGTCGCTTTTGCCGTGGCCGCCTGGTTGGGAACTGGCGATCCTGATAAACAAAGACGCTCTGAAGCAAAGCCTTCCAAGAATACTTGGCGCTACAAAAAATTCTGGTTCTGGCTGGTGGCCGCGGTTTTCGCTCTGTTTGCCGTGCGGTCTTTTTGCTGGCTGCTGTATATCGACGGCAGCGAACTGAAAATTCAATCGCCTAATAACCTCGGTGATCTTTCCCTCCACATCGCCATGATCAGGAATTTCGCGAGTGGCGTTCGGGTGTGGCCGGACAGCCCGATCTACGCCTTTAGCAAACTAAGGTATCCGGCTGGGATCGATTTGTTCAACGCTTTGCTTTGTCTCGTGCACGTCGATCTAATCCGCGGACTGGTTTGGACTGGATTGCTTGGCTCGCTTGCAACGTTTTACGCGTTTTTCCGATGGGGCGGCACCTTTGGTGTGGCAGGTTTTTTGTTCAACGGAGGAATAGCCGGCTTCCAGATTTTGAAGACGCTGAAGTTTTTGGACTATCAAGGCGGCAACAAAATCGCTTGGAAAAGCATTCCGCTATCCATGTTCGTGACGCAGCGCGGATGGATTTACGCAATCCCGGCGGCGCTGGTTCTACTGTGGCATTGGCGGGAAAAATACTTTCGTGAGACACCCATAGCCTCTGCTCGGGACTTGCCAGCACCTGAGGTCTCCTCAGCTGAAGCGGTTGCGAAGGCTGAGGCGAACACGAATCCCCCGGAAACCCAGCCTGCAGTTGGGGACGATGATGCCGGTTCACCCACCGCCGGTAACACCCGCGGCAAGAGGAAGGGCCCCCTACCTTTTTGGATTGAACTCTCCCTTTATGCATCAATGCCACTTTTTCACGTCCATACTTTTATCGCTCTGACCATCGTGCTGCTTGTTGCGCTGTTGTTTGAGCGGGTAGCGTGGCCCAAAATTTTCAACGAGGCGCCCATACGCAAACACGTCATTACGCTGTTTGGTGCCGCTTTAATTCCCGCGACGTTTTTCGTTTGGTTGGTTACCGACCAGTTCCGTGCGAAATCAATGGTGAAATGGCACCCGGGCTGGGTGCAGGATTCAGCGGACTTCGGCGCTCCCTTCTTTCGGATGGGTGGCGCTGCGAATTTTGGATCTGCCACTGGCTTTGGCTCACTGTTGCAAAAAACATGGAACGGCGTAATCGCGCCGTTTTTCCAGTTCTGGCTGACGAACTTTGGCTTATGGATTCTGCTTTCGCTGGCATTGGTAGCGTTATGCGGTTTGCGCGCTTGGAAGACTGGCTGGCGTTGGGGTAAAAAACCTCCCGCGGACATCGTATTTGTGCTGTCCGCGGTTGTGATTTTCGGGATTGGATATTTCGTTCAAACCGCGCCGTGGGACTGGGACAATCTCAAACTGATGGTGTGGGGTTACTTTCTGATTCTTCCATTCTTGTGGAGCGATTTGGTTGGGCGCTGGGCCTTTCCGGAACGAGCAGTCACGTGCATTGCCCTCTTCGCTTCCGGTTTTGTCACGTTACTCGGCGGCTTGGCTGCCGGGCATCCGGGCTTTGGACTCATCGAGCGCGCAAGACTTGATGCGATTGGCAACGCGATCCGGCCTTTGCCGGTTGAAGCTCGCTTCGCAGCTTACCCGACCTATAATCATCCACTCTTGCTCCAAGGCCGCAAAGTTGTTCTGGGGTATCCGGGCCACCTGTGGACGGAAGGATTTGACTACGACAATCCCAACAGACAGCTGACGGCCTTAATGCGTGGCGCGCCGAACTGGCGCGAAGCTGCTAAGGCTTTGGGCGTGCGCTACATTTTCTGGGGTCGTGACGAGACGGAGCATTATAAGGGCAGCAGTCGCCCCTGGGAAACAACGGCGCGTCGCATCGCGTCGGGCGACTGGGGCGCAATCTACGACCTGGCGCCCGAATCACCTTCCGGTTAGGGATTCTAAGGCGCGAGCGGCGTTTCGCCACTCGAAGATTATCTTTTGGAGGCGGCGATCTTCCGGCGCACTCGAAATGGATGCGCAAGGAAAACAAAATAGATCGCGCTGACAAGATCGGCGAGACTGCACGCGGGACTCGTTAGGCGCTGCGGGCCACTGCGCAAGGCTGCGAAAACATTCTCGACCGTCAGCGCGGCGGGCATGGGGATGCTGGTATAATGGCGCCCAAAAGCGTGGAGCCGATGCGCATCGGAGGTCGCGATCAATGGTTTGCCAAAACGCGACGCCACTCTTTTCGCACGGCGATTGGGATTGAAGAGGCCTACGTGAAAATGGCAGAACTCGATTGCGTCGAAGCAATCTATCTCTCGAAATAATCGTGATCCGATCGAGCCCCCAAACATGTAAAACGGGTGCGGCGCAATTGTAAAAATTGAGTCGCCGCGTCGCTCCCGCAGGCGTCGCAGATCATCAAAGCTTTTCAGCTCCGCCATTTCCGTGGCGCTGACGTTTAGCACGATGACGTCCGCGCCCTGCAAACGCATCTCCGCGGCAGAGATTAGCAGAATACCCATGGCCGCTGCATCGGCGAACACTTCCTGTCGATTAAAGACTGCATCGTGCAAGGTGATCGCAAGGACGCGAAAGCCAAGTGTACGCGCGCGTTCAAGCAATTGATGCGCGGAGTAATCCACTGCGTCTTTGGGATCGTCCAGCGTATGAATGTGCAGGTCGAGTTTGATCCATTCTTCGTCCTCACTTGTAATCGTCCTTGTGCTCATGCCCCGCTCGCTTCAGAAACCTAACCACTGATCAGTTGATTTCACGCGGGGATAACCACGTTCGTAAATTATGCTGGTTCGCTTCGATTACGATCATGAGTAAGAGTAAGAGCGAGTTGCCAACAAGCGCAGATTGAAGGAAGATTTTTTGGCGCATTCCAAATTCAAAAGCTCGGGTGGTGGAATGGCAGACACGTACGTTTGAGGGGCGTATGCCGAAAGGCATGCGGGTTCAAGTCCCGCCCCGAGCACCAAATCCCGGATCAATTTGTTCGTTCGCCAGCGAATTGTTCGACCTGGCTTCTATCGCTTACGGATTCCGTTCGCTTTTCTAAGAAGTCACGCGCTATCGCAGCAAGGAACGCTTTGCCTGCCAAATTCCAAAGATCGATTAGAAACCACCGGATCGCGTACTCACGATTTCCAAGGTCAGGCATTTGGCTCTTAACAACCATGCCCTGAGGCGTGCCCTCCCGAATGGATGCTACGACTTTTCGGGCGAGCTGAATGCGGACGATCAGATGCAAATACTCGCGATGTGTCAGCGCCGGCCAGGAACCATCGCGAATGAACGCGCCGACAGCTTTTTCTATCGCAGGTTTCGCCAATCCTTGATCGACTCGAAGGGACGCGATGCTTTTTTCGTCAGCAACGCGAGCGTGGCCGATGTGTTTAGCAACGCACATATCAAAGTAAACGTTCTGCGCGGCCAAACGATTGTCCCACGCTTCGAGTAGAGGTTCCTCGCATGGCCGATGAGGCACGCGAGGCGGCGGCTCTATTACGCTAACCGACTGATACCACTGCTGCCATTCTTCAAGCGTGTGCATTTGGGAATAATCTCGAGTTCTCTAACGAGGCCCTTGCAAGGGCGAAATCATGGGAATTGGGTTTTTATCGAAAAGCGCCGCGTAAGGCGAGCAAAAAACTCACCGATTCTCGAACCAGGCCTTCTACCCGTGGATCGGCTTCTCCGGATAATGCCAGTCCGGCTCGGACCGATGGCAGATTATGCTCGCCGAAGGCATGGGGTCCGGCGGCAATGCCGTCCCGCAGTTGCGGGACCAACGCGTTGTACGGAGTCGCCGCGGCAACCGTTCCACTAATTAGAACTTTCCGGGTTGTTTCGGTTCCGATACTCTCCGCTGCAATATGGATTCGCTTTATCTTGTCGGCATCGCAGTGCTGGCGCTGTTCGCGTTCGTGCTGGCGGTTGTTCTTTTCAACTTTTTTGGTCTCTGGCTCCGGGCACGGATCGCAAATGCGCCGGTGAGCCTGGGTAAGATGGTTGGAATGCGACTGCGGAAAGTGCCGGTTGGTTTGATCGTGGACAATCGCATCACGGCAGTGAAAGCGGGTCTGGATGTTCGGAGCGATCCGTTGGAAGCGCATTACCTTGCGGGTGGTGACGTGGGCCATGTGGTTCTCGCCTTAATTGCCGCTGATAAAGCGGGAATTACGCTCGATTTCAATCGCGCCTGCGCCATCGACCTGGCGACGAAGGGCACCGGCAAGACGGTCCTGGAGGCGGTGCGCACGAGCATTAATCCGAAAGTAATCGACGCGCCGAGCCCAAACATGGGTCGCACAACGATAGACGGTGTAGCACAGGACGGTATCGGCGTGAAAGTAAAGGCGCGTGTCACAGTGCGCTCGCATCTGGACAGGTTCGTCGGTGGCGCAACTGAAGAAACGATCATCGCCCGCGTGGGAGAAGGTATCGTGAGCGCGATCGGCTCCGCCCATTCCTACAAGGAAGTGCTGGAGAATCCCGATCGCATTTCCAAGACAGTGCTGGCCAAAGGTCTGGACAGCAATACCGCGTTTGAAATTCTCTCCATCGATATCGCCGACGTGGATGTCGGCGATAACATCGGCGCGAAATTGCAGACCGAACAGGCGGACGCCGACAAGCGCGTTGCGCAAGCGAAAGCCGAAGTGCGCCGGGCCGCCGCTGTCGCAGTCGAGCAGGAAATGCGCGCAAAGACGCAGGAGATGCGCGCCAAAGTCGTGGAAGCCGAGGCGCTCGTTCCCCAGGCGATGGCAGACGCATTTCGTTCGGGTAATCTTGGCGTAATGGATTACGTCCGGATGAAAAACGTGCAGGCGGATACGTCGATGCGCGAATCAATTGCAGGCGGCGAAAAGCCGCGGACTGAAGGGACATGATTCGTTGAAGGGTTCCACCGACTGCCAGCGAATTCCGCTTTAACGATTTAACGCTTTAACGAAGATGTAATCATGATTGCCGTCAGTTTCGATAATCTGCTTTTCCTATTGCTTGTCGCGGTCGCTGTCTTGTTCCAGTTCCTGGCGAAGATGGCAGCCAAATCGAGCAAAGATCAGACAAAGCGAACAGCGACACCGCGAACGCCTACGCCATTGCCGCGCTCGCCGACGGAGTCGGACGAAGACCGGATTCGCAAACTGTTGGAAGCTCTCGGCCAACCTCCAACCTCAAGACCACCACCGCCCGTGGCGCCTCGGACAGAAATTCCGCCCCGTCCGGTTGCGCCGGTGCAACCGCCGATGTCACCGCTTTCGCAACTAAGACGAGATAAGCGCCGCAAACGCGAGATAGCCCCGAAAGAAATTCCTCCGCCGCGAACTGCCAGAGGCGCGGAGAAAATGGTTCCACCCGTCTTCGAAGTTCAGGAAGGACAGTTGCCGATTGCGCCGCCACCGATCTTCAAAGCACCCGTGGAAACTTACGCGGAAGTGACGCCGACAATTGCTAAAGCGGAGGGACTAAGAACAGACGTCGCCACGTTGCTCGCATCGACGTCCGGTTTGCGCGGCGCAATTATTCTTCGCGAGATTCTCGGGCCACCGCGCGGTTTGCGAACGCTCGAATTTATCGGAACTTAGCCCGCACGGGCCCGGAAGCCCGACTCACAGGCAGGACGCCTGTGTTACAACGCCGGCGTGGCGGAATTGGCAGACGCGCTGGACTCAAAATCCAGTGATCGCAAGATCGTGTGGGTTCGAGCCCCTCCGCCGGCAGCCGTCTAACCACATCTCTTGCGAGAGAGAATTAATCGCGGTCTCGCACGGAACGACACTTCGGCATTCGTGCGAAGATAAGCAACTGCCCGGCCGTGTATTCAACGTTTATTGCTTGTGTAGAAGAGCGAGAACCACAATGTTCTCTCGTGAACGGGAACGTTGGCGACCGGGGTGGAGACGCACCTCGCGAGTTTGTCACTACCCGCTGGAGCCTCATCTTTTCTGCCGCCAACGGAGGCGAGGAGCAAAAGGCGCGCGACGCGCTCGCCGAGCTTTGCCGGACTTATTGGCGTCCCATTTTCTTGTTTGTTCGCGGCCGCGGCTATTCGATTGAGGATGCCCAAGACCTCACGCAGGATTTTTTTGTCACAATACTTGAGCACAATTGGCTGCAGCACGCCGACCGAAATCGCGGCCGGTTCCGTTCGCTCCTGTTGAGATCGCTCCAAAATTTTCTTATCAACGCCGCTGAGAAAACTCATGCTCGCAAACGTGGCGGTAATGTGGAGTTCATTTCGTGGGACGATTGGATGGTGGAATCGCCAACGCAATTATTAGTTCCGGAGCAAGCGCTCGAATCATTGCCACCAGAGCGCCTCTTCGATCTTAATTGGGCCACAACAGTGGTAGAACATGCGCTTCAACGGCTGCGGGAAGAATGCGAGAGCAAAGGCAAGCTCTGGCTTTTCCAAGCACTAAGCCCTCACCTTACAGAGGTGCGCGATGCAGTATCGTATGCGAAATTATCGGACGAATTGGGGATGGCTGACACTGCCGTGAAAAAACAGCTGCACAACATGCGCCAGCGTTACCGCAGTCTGCTGCGCGATGAAGTCTCGCAAACCGTCGAAAATCCTGCTGACGTGGACGACGAGATCCGTTACCTGTGTGCGTCACTCGCAACGGGAACCGAGTAATTGCAATGACAGATTCAGATCCACGCTCCGATCCGCTTCCGAGCGCTACCAAAGAGCACGCAAAATGCGACAAGTGTGGAGCAACCATGCAACTCGACACCGGAGTTTGCGTGAGTTGTCTCCTGTGCGAGGGATTGGATACCGGGGACGAGCTATCTCAGGCGGTTTATGAAACCGTACTCGACGAGGTGGACGCGCCGCACAAGCCTTGGTTCTTAGGCAACTACGAAATTCTCGAGCAGATCGGCTGCGGCGGCATGGGCGTGATCTATCGCGCCAGGCAACGACATTCTCGGCGCATCGTCGCGGTAAAGCGCGTCCTTAGTTATCGCGCTGATTCGCACGGAGCGCTGCAGCGTTTCCGACGAGAAGCACAGGCGGTGGCCAGTCTGGATCATCCCAACATCCTTCCGATTTATGAAGTGAGCGAAAGCGAGGACGGCCTGCCGTTTTTCAGCATGAAGTTCGCGGAGAAGGGAAGTTTGCGCGAGAACGTTGCTTCTCTCCGCGATGAACCGCGAAAGTGTGTGCAACTGATGGCAAAGGTCGGGCGCGCGGTCGAATACGCACACAGCCGTGGAGTTCTCCATCGTGATCTCAAACCGGGAAACATTCTACTCGACGATCGCGGCGAGCCACTCGTAAGCGATTTCGGTTTAGCAAAACTACTTGACGCGAACAACGATCTTACAAGGTCGCTCACTACATTCGGAACAGCGGGTTTTATTGCCCCCGAGCAGGCCGGTGGCACAGCCGCGGATTTCACGGCGGCTGCCGATGTTTACGGTCTCGGCGCAGTTCTGTTCAACTTGCTTGCCGGACGTCCACCATTCCTAGGTTCCAATCCGGTTTCCGTGATTCGCCAAGCGTCTGAAACGCAGGCACCCAAACTGCGCTCGCTGGTACCCTCGCTCGATCGGGATTTGGAGACGATTTGTGCACGCTGTCTCGAACGTAATCCAAGAGCGCGCTACCAGTCCGCCGGAGACCTCGCAGCCGACCTGGAACGCTGGCTCGGCGGCCATCCAATCGCCGCTCGTCCGGTGTCGCCTCCGACGCGGATCTGGCGCTGGTCGCGTCGTAACCCAAAGCTCCTTGGAGCAGCGGCTGCCGGTGTCCTTTTGGGCGCCGCTACGGTTTCGTTATTTCGCGGCGAACTTTCCCTGGTGTCGCAGTTTAATCCTGCAGACAGCAGCATTCCGGTTCTACCAGTTACGTATTCTACCGACACCAAAGCGCTCGCCGTCCGGCTTTCCGCCGATGAACAATCCAGCAGTGGCGCCTATGACCGCTACCTAAGCGAACTTTTTACAGACCTAACTCATCCCACCGGAACAAGCAATATCGGCATTGGTGTGCCTGTACAGAACGCAGCTAGTTCAATCACAGTTCCGGATTACACATCTGCAGGAACTTCCGACACCCGCCGTCAGGACACTCGTGTGACCGCTGCGCCTCCAAAGACGGGATTGACTACCGGTATGCGTGATCGAGCATCGGAAGCCAATCCGCGAACGGACAAAATTACAGCGGACGAGATCGCTGCGCCTCCAGAGACGGCATTCAACATCAGTGCGCGTGATCGTGCGTTGCACGCCGGTTCGCGAACGAACAAAAGTATAACGGATATGATCGCTGCGCCTCCACGAAGGGCAGTCGCGACCAGTGTGCGTGATCGAGCATCGGTAGCAGGTCTGCGAACCAACAAAATCGCAGCGGAGGGGCCAGCGTCCATTCATGGGTTTGTCAAAGATGAAACAGGCGACCCGATTAAAGGAACAGACGTTCGGATCGAATCGCGAGACGGCAAACAGGTGTTCAGCACCGTTACGACCGATTCAAAGGGCCGCTATATTTCACAGGGACTGCAACCGGGCGTTTACCGGGTAACCTTGCTTGTGAATGGCGAGGTCAAAGCGTCGATCATGAACACGCAGACTAAAGCGAATCAACCGACTCAGCTGAATTTCGATCTCAAGCCAGCGTCCCAAGCAGATAACGTGGCAAAGGGCGGAAAGCACATGGTATGGATGCCAGCTCGTACCGGGAGCCATATTGGCGGTAATTGGGTCGAAGTCGATGACAGGGGAAAGGCGCATCGCGGTTCGAACGTTCAGACAATCACCGCTCGTAATTGGTAATTTGAAGACGGACTACGCAACGAAGCGACGACCAACATCAAGCGTCGTGCTTGGGACATCGCTTTGAAAAAACGCTTCTAATTTGTAGCCACGCAGCTATGGGCCGTGTTCTCGCGCCTCACAGCGGCGCGGTTACAGCAGCAGTCCGCTCACGGAAACTTCGCTTTTCCCTCATTCAGCAAATCATTCGGAAACTCCTGCCCTTTTTTCCTGTAGGAATCAATGAATCACGATGTTTACCAAATCACTACAGATCGGTTTAATTGGGTCTGTTCTTTCTGTTGCGACTGTCTCGTTCGAAGTACGATTTTTAGGAACTTCGCCCTTTGTTTCCTGTATTAACTAATGAACTACTATGTTTACTAAATCACTACGAATAGGTTTGATTGGGTTTGTTCTTTCTGTCGCGACAGCCTGGGCTGGAGGTTCAGCGATTCAAGGCGTCGTAAAGGACGCAAAAGGGCAAGCGATTAAGGGTGCAGATGTTCGAATCGAGTCGAAAGATGGCAAACAGCAGTTCAACACCGTCAAGACTGATGCAAAAGGTCGCTACATTTCAAACGGCCTGCCAGCGGGCATGTACCGCGTGACTCTAGTCGTAAATGGCGCGGTCAAAGGTTCCATCACGAATACCAAAACCAAGGCCGACCAGACAACGGTCCTGAACTTTGACCTTAAGCCGGTTGCCACCTCAAAAGCGACCGCTGAGCAAAAGAAAGGCAAACACATGGTTTGGGTACCGGCAGGCACAGGAACCCATATTGGCGGTCGCTGGGTGGAAGTTCCCGATGGCGCGACCGAGCCAGGCGCGTTGAACGTGCAGAAAGCAAGCGGCGAACAACTTCAGCGGGCTGCTCAGAGTGTGAGCGGAGGCGGCGGCGGTCGTTGAGGCATCGCGTCGGACTTTTCTGACTGCAGTCTACATTGCCGCTTTTTCAAGGTTGCGACACTGATAAATGGCAATTCGCCATTCTAGCGTCTAACGCTCCTGCGTGCCCCCCCGTGATTTTTCCGCGACTAGGAAGTTTAGACCAGTCATTTACCAATTCTTAAAAAGGCAGCGAAATCTTCTCGCTGAATCTGGGAATTTCGTGTGGCAAGGTCATTTTAGTTGACCGCCGGCTGAACCTTATCGCGAGTCGTGCTCGATAGTTTCAGTCCAGCGGTTGCGCAGTCGCCGTGGAGAACAATCCGCGAACCGATTCGCGTGAAAGCACAACAATCGTAAACACGCCCAGAATTGTTCCAAAGGGAATGAAGAGGCATTCGATACAAGCCATTACGAAAGCGAACGAGTAGCGTTTGCGGAGCGCAAGAGATCGGCCGGCAATCAGAATACAAATCGCCATTGCTATTCCGACTAGGAACAACACCGAGCCGAGCACAGCAAAAATCCAGCCAAGAAATTCAGGCGGCAAATCTTCGCTCGGTTTCGCTGTGCTGTGCCGCGCGGCAAATATGAAGATGGCGCCGACCGTTGTGTAAAGTAGCGGGAAAAAAGAGAAAAGTGCGGCCAGGCCAGCAACTACATAATGAAAAATTGCGAGCAGTTGTAGATGTTCTTGATCCTGGCTCATTGGCTGGCATCTCTCCCTCTACCTCTTCCTCTAAATCTTCTTCTCTGCTTCACCGGCTTAATGAAGACGAAGACTAAGAGGAAGCGGAAGCATGATCGATGACGGTCACGAAGTGATGTACCCCTCCTCGCCGTGCTGATTGATATCGAGACCCTGGCGCTCAATTTCCGGTGGGATGCGCAGGCCAATTAGCCCCCTGACGATTGCGCCGATAATTGCACTGCCCACCACCGCAAACACAATCGTGATTCCGATTGCCTTTAATTGCTCGATCCAGAGCGTGTGCCCCACAATTCTCGCAAGACCATTTCGGGTGGCAGGATTAGCCGGTCCGGCAACGGTCAATAAGAGATTTGGATTCACACTGGCAGTCGCGAGGAGGCCTGTGAGGAACGCGCCGAGTGTTCCACCCACTGCATGGACACCAAAAGTATCCAGAGCGTCATCATAGCCCAGCCAGGATTTCAATTTAGTGCAGGCGAAAAACGGGACGATTCCCGCAGTAACTCCGATGATCACAGCGCCACTCGGCGCCACATATCCGCAAGCCGGCGTGATTACCACGAGCCCACCTACCGCACCCGAACAAAATCCGAGAACGCTCGGTTTCCCGCGCAATGCGTATTCAAGCATCGCCCATGTAAACGAAGCAACCGCTGTGGCCAGCGTCGTGCTCATAAACGCGTTCGCCGCAATTCCGTCAGGCGCAAGAGCACTTCCTGCGTTGAAACCGTACCAGCCCACCCAAAGCAACCCGGTTCCTACCATGCAGAGCACCATGCTGTGCGGCGCCATGATTTCTTTCTTAAATCCCAGGCGGTGCCCGAGAAGAATGCACAAGACCAGCGCCGACCAGCCCGAGCTCATGTGAACGACTGTTCCGCCGGCAAAATCGATGGCAGTGATTTTAGCGGCGGGGTTCCAAACTCCATTCATCCAGCCATCGATTCCCCACACCATGTGCGCGATTGGGAAATAGACCACGAACATCCAGACTCCGACAAAAACGAGCACGGCTGCGAACTTCATCCGCTCAGCCACTGCACCGACGATCAATGCGGGCGTGATGATTGCGAACATCAGTTGGTACATCGCGAAGACATTCTGCGAGACCCAATACGAATAATCAGTGTTTGGTCGTCCATCGACACCGTGCAGAAACGCAAACTTGAATCCTCCGATGAACGGCGATCCATGGGAGAAAACCAGAGAATAACCCACCAGCCACCAAAGGATGGTCACCAGGCCGGCAATGCCAAGACATTGCGCCAGGACGGAAAGAACGTTTTTCGCGCGGACAAGACCGCCGTAAAAGAGCGCGAGTCCTGGCAATGTCATAAAAAGCACTAATGCGGCGCAGGTCATCATCCAGGCGTTGCTGGCGGGGCCGGGACCGGAAATGTTTGATGCTACGGGCGCGTTCGCCGAATCCGCACCGCGTGCTGAATTGTTCACGTACGCTTCCAGGTCGGCAACGCGCTGCTCGAGAGACGGCCCCGCCTGCAACGCTGGAGCACTGCGGGCAGGTGAAGCAGAGGGCAACGATGTTTGCGCACGCAGCGGAGACGAAAACGCAATGACCGCTGTGAGCAAGAAGACCCGCATCATTACGCGCCCTCGTTATAGGCGCCTGGATTTGTCGCGGCAAGGAAAATGCCGCTAGCTTTCGTTGGAGTTGGTCCTGCTCGCGTCAGGTCGCCTCGCCCTTTCTAAGGGAGAGGGGGCGGGTGAGGATTCACTAAGACAATCAGCGCATGCAGCCTCAAAATCCCCTCACCTCACGCAACAGTCGGCAGCTCTTCGCGCGCAGTCGGACCTGCCGATCAAACAGTCGCACAGAAGGAAAACTCCGCCGAGCGGCCGGCCAGGCCAGGTTAAAGCGCTCGACGGAGTTTCTCCTCAGCCTCTAGATCGCCAACGCTTAGCTTGCGTGCTTCAAGCTTTCGTTCTTGAGGTCCCTCGCTGCACTTCGGATGACGCACCATTGAAGATATTGCGGCGCCAAACCGTGTCGGTTGATTGCATTGCATCGTCCTCGTCCTCGTCCCCATCCTCTTCATCGGCATCTGTTTCGGGCGCGACGGAGGGTAAGTCATTTTGCTGCAACTTTTCATAACGGTCGCGAACATCGGCGGGCATTTTATCCCGATCCTCTTTTGTCTCGACCGGTCCGCTGAAGACCAATTTTCCCTGGGTATCTTTCACGGTGAGTATTTTTTTCCCATCCACATTTTCCAACTTCATCTGGCCTTTATCGTCCGAGAAAACGATTTCTGCTTGGCCGAGGTCGATCCTGGTAGCTTTGAGTGTGCCATTGTCTTTACTCAAAATGCGAATTTCCCGAGCGGCGCGCCGGGCGTCCTCCCGCGCGCGTCTTGCCGCCTCGTGAGCTTTCATCACCGCTCCACGGATCATGCCGCGTTGTTCCCCGAGTTGTTCTTGCAACTGTTCTTTTAAACCTTGCATCTGCTCGCCGACGTCACCCGTCTCATCAAAATCCCAGTGCGATTCGTGTTTGTCTCCAGGCGCCCAGGAATGATGCTGCGGCCTTTCTTTCTTTGTGAGCTTGACGGTGACTTTCTGCTCCTGTCCCTTGCGCAAAATCGTAAGCGTCACGTCCGCGCCGTCAGAGAAGGTCTGCAGGAGCTTCCGCAATTGGCTCGGTTCGATGAGAATCTGCTCGTTGAGCATTTTGAGAATATCGTTCTGTTGAATTCCCGCAGCCGCTGCGGGACTGTTCGGCACAACGTACTCGACGACTAAGCCCAGCCCTTTGGACAGGCCCAATTGTTCGCTGACCACAGTTGGCACCTGCGAGGTTTCTACGCCGAGAACTATTACCGGAACTTTGGGCCCTTTATCATGGCCACCCGGCGGTGGAGGATGCGGCTGGCCAGGCGGTTGCGGCGGCGCGGGTGGTGTTTGGGCAAATCCTGCGATCGGGAAGAAGGCAACGGTTGCGATGATCGTGATGAGTTTAATTTTCATGGTTGTTTTGTTAAATCATTGGCCGGAAACGGGAATGAGGACGACTTCCTCGCTGGGGTAGGAGACGCGAAGCGATGCGCCCGTAGAGGGATTACGCCATTGCCACGTCTGTTGTGTTTGATAACGAAGGCGCCTCAACGGTTGCTGCGAGCCGTCAGCGAACTGCAAGCCCTCGTCGCGAGTATTATAGACGACCTGTGTCGCCCCAGAGGAAACGAATTTGTTGGACGACCTCGATCCATCGATGCCGCTTCTACCAGAAAAAGAAGGCAGGACCGGTCTTGTCTGAGACGGTGGAGCAACTTGCGCGATTTCTGTGCTTTCGTTTTGCGTTTGATCGGTGTTGATCCGCGCGATTAACAGAACGACCGCCGCAGCCGCTGCTGCGAGGCCGAGACCAAATCTGTAGGGCGTTTCTGTAAAGCGCCGAAACCAGTTGGCTATTGGCCTGACGTCTGACACACGCGCCTTGGAATTTTCGGCCATCGCTCCCTCAATGCGCTCAAAAAGCACGGGCGAAGGCTGCGCTGGTCGCAATGCTTTCAAGTCCTTCTCGAGCTCGGAGAAATCGTTCATTGGGGTTGCAGACTTTTCTTCAGGTGGGCAAGGGCATATCGATATCGCGATGCGGCGGTATTTTGAGAAATGCCGAGTGCACCGGCGATCTCACTAAAGGTAAGTTCGTTCCAAATTTTCAAGACGAGCACCTCGCGTTGATCGTGTGGCAAACAGCTGACTGCCACAGCAAGAGCCGATTGCCCCTCATCTGCCCATTCAAACTGCGGCTCGACGGTTGAATCGGCGTCGGCAAAAACAGTGGCTTCGCGTCGGACGCGGCGTTTGTCGCGACGGATAAAATCGAGAGCAATCGAACGGACCGTGGCGTAAAGCAGGGCGCGGTTGTTAATCTGGTGGTTTCGCCGCCAAAACTTGACGAAAGCTTCCTGGACAATGTCTTCGGCATCAGCTGCTGATCGCGTCCATTGCCGGGCGAAAAGAAGCAAACCGGGTCCGATTTCTGAAAAGCAACTCTTCCAATTCTCATGGCTGGCAATGTTGTCCATGACCTTTTCACGGTCTTTATTCCCAAGACGCCGCCAACCAATGAATTTGTCTATGCCATCAAACTTTTTCTCGTTTATCGCACTACTGGCGGCTGCAGGAGCACACGCAGAAGGCGTCGATCTTGAAAAAGCCGTTGGTTCACTCATCGCTGCAGAAAAGGCTTACGCCAAACTTGCCGGCGAAAAAGGATTTCGCGAAGCGTCCATATCTGTGTTCGCCGACGATGCGGTAATCTTCGCGCCCAGTGCAGTCAACGGCAAAAAGTTTTGGCGGGAAGCAAAGAAGGATCCGGTCATAAGCTGGCGACCTGCCTTCGCGTCGATTTCCCGAAGCGGTGAGCTCGGCTACACGACCGGGCCTTGGGAATCACGCAAATCGCGTGACGTAGAAAAACCGGAGGCGTTCGGACATTTCGTTACAATCTGGCAAAAGAACAAAGACAACGTGTGGAAAGTTGCCCTCGATGTTGGGTTGGACCATCCACAGCCACTAGGAGTGGAGACCGAAACTAGGACATACGTTCTAAACGCTGCGATTCCTCATTCCGAATCGGCAACTGCTGACTTGGAAAAAGCACAGCACAGCTTTTCGGAATCTCTCAAGGACGGTGTAACCGACGCGATTATCGACAACGCCAGCGACGACATTCGCATTTATCGGACCGGCCAACTTCCGGTCGTGGGCAAGACAGCTGCCAAGAAAATGCTTTCAGAGGAGGATGCAAAAACGAGTCGCACACCAAGGGGCGCAGGCACAAGCAACCCGCTTGATCTCGCCTATGAATATGGTGAATTTGCAAGCGAGCGCGACGATGCTACCCAGCACGGCATCTACCTTTGTATCTGGCGGGTTGAGTCCAATGGTGCGTGGAAAATCGCGCTCGATATTCAAAAGAGCGCACCGAAAGAGAAACCATAACGCGTTTCTGTCTTCTGAGCCCTTCGACCTGGCGCGACATTTTACGCGGGACAATGGAGCCGGCGCGCCCTCGCGCCGAAGAGTGATACGGCCCGAGGGCGGGCCGTCTCTAAGTCGATCGTCTAAAATCGCGGTTTTGGAATAGGCCGCAGAATCAAATCCCCGAGCCAATCAGGGTTCGCTACGCCTTCGCGATACGCCCGTAGCGATTCCACAGAAGAGTTGACGCGCAGGTTGCTGTAAGATCCATCGGCGTTTTGCCAGCGCTCATGCCAGTAGACCGCCGCCTTGATCCGAGGAAAACGCGTGGGAAACAGCTTGAGTCCCTGTCTGATCCACTCGGCCTTGCCGATTCCACCGCCCTCACCCGCGTGCGGAAATTCGCCGGTTGCCCATTCGGCGATCATGATCGGTTTATGCGGATCAAGCCTGGATATTTCCTCGTAGGGCCAGTTTACCAATGAAGGAATGTCCGGGTTTGGTTCGTCCTTATACTGCTGCCCATAAACGCTCAAGCCCAGCCAATCGACGTAATCGGACCCCGGATAGTAAGCGGGGGCGCAATTCCAGGTTTCGTACGGATAGGGATAGTTATTCGTGTGAAACATCCATTTGATATTTGAAGCGCCGCGCGCCCGCACGCGATCCACGACGTAGCGAAACGCTTTGCGAAATGTTTCCGGCCCTTTCCAATTGTTCTGATCTTTATCCCATTCCGCGCCGCCGTAGTACGCGCCCGACCACGGGAACCAGGTGCCATTCATTTCGACGCCGAACACGACAATCATTGGATGGCCAAAACTCCGCGCAGCATCGGCCCACATGTCGATGTACGCATCCCACTTGCCGGCAAGAATCTCGGTCAAACTGAACTTGTCCGGCCCATGATCCTCCTGATACGGCTTGTCCCAGGGCGACCAAAACACGAGCGGCAGCGAACCGTGTCGCCAAATGACATTGAGGTTGCCCACGGGAAAATTCTGTTCTCCCCAGTAACTGGACGAAGCGATGATGGCTTGGTGTTTGCCCACCATCTGCTCAAAATCCTCGATTGTCTCAAGCGTGACGTCATCCTCCTCGTCGCCAAAATCCATGAATGCACCGGTATAAGCGCCCTGCTCGGGAATCACTACCTCGACCGGTTCGTTCGGATCGACTTGCGCGACAGCCACGCCTCGACGGCACCCGATTAGCGCCAAACTCAATCCAATCGCTGCGGCGATCACGGCAAAGACTGCATGGCTGCGTATTTGATTTCGCATGGTCCCTACAAAAAATGGTGTGTCTAGAGTCGAAGCGGCTTCGAAAGCAATAACTGTAGAGGCAGCCGTGCCGGCTGCAATCGTGGTGGGGTTTTGCAGGCGGCACGCCTGCCACGACAGCTGCTCGACCGGGTATCCGGATGAATCTGGCAATTTTTCTTGACTCGAAAACCATACTTGAGAGCAGAATCCCGATGATCGAATCAACGGATGCAGACAAGACTTGTCACTTTTTTGATCCTGCCGTTCGTATCAGTCGCCTTCTCAGACGATTTTAAAACGCTCGCTGGAAAAGAATACAAGGACGCCACGGTTAGCCGAGTCGAACCTGACGGCCTCGTGCTAACCAGTAAGACCGGCATCTCCAAGGTTTATTTTACCGAACTTCCCAAGGACGTTCAGGAGCGCTTTGGCTACGATCCCCAGAAAGGTGGCAATTATTCAGCACAACAAAGTGCAGGATTCGACCAAGTCCGAAAACAACAGGAAGAAACATCGCGACAGAAAGTGGAGGCATCGCAAAAGGCCGATCAACACCGGGCGGAACAAGCAAATCGGCGGAACGCGATCGAAATGCTCCAAGCTCGCTACGAGGAGCTTCAGAGACAAGAAGACCACTTGCTTCTTCAGATCGGAGAAGCGAAGAAGCCCGGACCCGGCGTATTGGGGTGGTACGAAAAATAAAACGCTACGCCATTACCCGAACCCGCAAGCATCCCAGCTACCATTGCTCCAGAGCCATCTGAAGGACGTTCGCCACGAAAAAGACCAGGTCAGGAAGCAATTGGAGAAAGCGCAACGGTAGCAAACAAAGCGATGCGAGGGCGCGTGCGCACTCCTAAGATTGTCGCGAAATGAAATTGACGCCTTAATGAATTTCGCACGGAGTGTGGCCTCGCGAAGGCCTTTGGAGTTGGGAGTGCGATGCGTCCGCGCGTCGCTTTTTTGTGTAGCTATCAGCGTTGTCCAACCGGCGTTACAAACACCGGCACATGCCGATGAGAAGCCCTTTGAGGTGTCTGCCGTTGTCCTTACGAATCGGCCCGTAAACCAGTGTGTTCCGACTCAAGCATTAGGCGCTGGCGTTGATGGCCACGAACAGGGCGAATGCGCCCAAATGTTTACGGACAAGAACATCGCGGAGATGCGATCAGCCGGATTCGGCCCGCTGACATATCGCCTGCGAACCGAACTTGCCGGCGAAGTTTGGCACTGGAATCCGCGCGGTACGTGGAGCGACCCAACTCATCAATGCGGCTATTGGATATCGGACGATTCGCTCGCCGATCCGATTAACCTTTCTTACGGTTACCGTTTGCCCCGACGGGGAAACACGATTGATCAGGCGAACGATGATGGTTACTCCCGCCTCGCTGACGGCGACCCGGAGTCATTTTGGAAAAGCAATCCGTATCTCGATTCCCGCTTCACCGGTGAACCTGGTGATGCGCATCCCCAATGGGTGGTGATCGATCTGGGTGCAACCAGGCCGATAAACTGCGTACGGATTCACTGGGGCACGCCCTACGCCCGGCAATACAGAGTGGAGTACTGGAGTGGAGAAGATCCGATGCATTTGCACACCGATCGGAAAGATCAGTGGCGTCTTTTTCCAAACGGCGAAGCGAACGGCGGATCGGGCAGGGACGAATCTGTTCGACTCTGCACAAAGCCACTGCCGGTTCGCTTTGTGCGCGTCGTAATGAGCCACGGTTCGCAAACAAGCGCGCAAGCTTCAAATGACATTCGTGACCGGCTCGGATTTGCGATTCGCGAGATTGAACTCGGAAGCACCGACAGCAATAATCAGTTTCGCGATTACATCCGCCATGCGGCTGATCGTAATCAGCAATCAGTGATCTATGTATCGTCGACTGATCCCTGGCATCGGGCTGAAGACATTGATTACAAGATCGAGCAACCGGGACTCGATTTCATCTTGCGCAGCGCGCTTGGGAATGGCCTGCCCGTCCTTCTTCCTGTCGGCGTTTTGTACGACACCCCGGAAAACGCAACGTCTGAGATCAACTATCTCCTGCGACGTAATTATGATTTGGAAGGAATTGAATTAGGCGAAGAACCCGACGGCCAGTGGGCGTCACCGGAAGATTATGCCGCGCTTTACGCGGGAGTTGCTCGCCGGCTTGCTGCGTTGAATCCCTATTTGAAACTGGGAGGACCAAGCCTGCAAAATTTCGACGACCAACTTCTCACATGGCCTGACGCATCAGGCAATCGGTCCTGGATGAATCGATTTCTCAAGTATATCGGCAACGCGAAATGCCCTTTTGATTTTTTCTCCTTCGAATTTTATCCGTTCGACAACATCTGTGCCGATGCGGCGCCGCAGTTGCTGGAAACGCCAAAGAGGCTCCGCGCAATGATAACGAGCTTGCGAACAGATGGCGTCCCTACGGCAATTCCATGGCTAATGACAGAATATGGTTATTCCGTCTTTGCAGGACACCACGAGGTAGATATGGAAGGCGCGCTCTTCGATGCAGATACGGTTGGAACGTTTCTGACTCTTGGGGGCTCCAAACCCTACTTATACGGATACGAGCCAAACTTTCTCCAGGACGAGCTCAACTGTTCCTGGGGGAATCTCATGATGCTTCAGTTAAACTCAAACAGCGACCAACTGACTCGGCTGTCCGCCTACCATGCCGCCCAACTCATCACGAAGGAATGGATGCAACCAGTAAATGAAACCCACCAGATCTTTCCCGTGAGCATGTCCAGCACGACCCTCACCTCAATCCTCAGGTCGGGATCGCGACCAGGAAGGAGCGTTGAGAGGCGGACGACGAAGTCGCCGGTGAGGATCGACCCGAAGAAGCCAACAGCATCACCTATCGTCAGCCTCTATGCGGTACGGCGACCGGATAAGCAGTGGGCGCTGCTGGCAATTAACAAGCATCCAAATCGCACTGCGCGATTGAGTGTACGGTTCGCCTCCTCCAAAACACAACGACAAGTAAGCTTTGCAGGCGAAGTGTCTGTTATCCAGTTCTCCCGAAACCAGTATCTCTGGCACGATGACGGACCGGACAGCCACCCCATTCGAAATCTTCCGCCCGCGAGTTTTATACAAAAGGCGGCTTCAATTTACGAACTGCCATCGTATTCACTCACTGTCTTACGCGGATCACCTTCTGACTAATGGGTTGGGATCACGCGCGACCTACTTCTCGACGATCGCCTTAACAAGCGTCATCTGCGCGAGAGGTATCGTCATTCGAACCGGTGCTGTCGAGAGCCGTGCAGCAATACCGGCTTCCAATTCGTCCATGAACTTGGCCGAACGTGTGTCGTCCGGCACCTCATCCAGGCTGGTCGCGAGTGTCGGAAATACCGAAGCTCGGCAAAAAGCAGCCCATTGCGCCCCAAATGCATGAGCGTCTCCGCTTGCCTTAAACTGAGTCCAGATACGATCTTCGCCGTCGAACAATTCGAAATTCTCAAGAGAGAGATCTGCAAAATACCCGGTTTTTCCAAATGGATCGGTAAATTGCGCTCTGGTTCGACCGACAACGGGAATCGCCATTCTCCGAAATTCTTCCTTCCGAATGAAGCCGCGATCGGCCATGTCGACAATTGCGTCGTAGAGCGCATCCACTACTGGTCCGTAGCCAAAGTCACCGCTGTCATCGATTGCCATTGTCAGCACCACTAGCCGGGCGCCTGGACGGAGCTCGCAACTGCGCATGGCAAGA
Organism: uncultured Verrucomicrobiae bacterium; assembly: GCA_963836455.1. Taxonomy (GTDB): domain Bacteria; phylum Verrucomicrobiota; class Verrucomicrobiia; order Chthoniobacterales; family UBA10450; genus Udaeobacter. The sequence continues at coordinate 102,659 of CAWIJH010000001.1, read as the reverse complement.
AACCTTCGCCAATCTTCCGCCGCCTGTTCGGCAAACGCACTGCGCGCGGCCGCGTCATGGCTATACGCAACTTGCACCTGGTCGGGAATCGTACAGGGGACCCGGCTCAGCCATTGAACCGCCCACGCGCTCCATCCCAGCGTCACGCTCGATGCGGGCAAGATCTGCTCGAAGTAAGATCGTCCGATCGCCGCCGCGAATACGGCGGGATCGTTGCGAAGATAGCTGTCAGGATCGTTCGCGAGCGTCTCGAAAAGCGCTGTGAAATCGTTGCCGGGCAAGTCAGCATGAAAAACGAAGATCGCTCGCTCGTTACCGACGCGCTCCCTGAGCAGGCCGAGCGCCGCGGCGATTGGCACAAGCGAATTGTGTCCTTCGGATGAACCATAGTCCGCAATGAATACGGGTTCCGTCGGCGACGGCAATGCCACCCCTCGAGCCGCGCGTTCCAGAAGCGCAACAGCAGGCAACGAACCGACCGCCTGCACAGACGAACTTCGATTGTACGCCCCCTTTCCTTCCATGGGCGCAGGTTGAAGAAACTTGGATGGCTCGGTCACGCCTATTTCTGCGCGAGGATCTGACGACATTCAAGGGCCTGAGTCGAAGCAGCGCGAAGTCTCAGTCCCAGGCGCGTGCTTAAGCGAACATTTATTCTGCACATTTTTGCCAGACCGTAAGCAACGCGTCGATCATTAAACCGCGGTTCAAGCAGGCCAGAACCACAGGACCAGAGCGCCAGAAATAAGGATCAAGCCGAACACCGCGCCGATGCGCAAAGTCAATAAGCGGTGGCCAAGCAAGCTGACAGTCCCGAACTTGAACACCAGGTTTGACATTGCCGCGATCAGGATCGCGTGCCAACCGGTGGAAGAGTCGGTGTGGCCACTTTCAACCAAACGGGCCGACGAAAGTGTAATAGCATCCATGTCAGTTAGCCCGGAAACGATAGCTACTGTGTAAAAACCCGCCGAGCCGAAATGCTCCTTCGCGATGGCAACCGCCAGCAGGACGACGGCGTAAATTGCGGCAAAAATAAACGCCGGTTTCAATTCGGCTGGATTTTTTTGCTCGGGCATCTGCGCATCGCCCGACGGCTGCCAGAAGAACATCGCGACCGCGATAATGATGGAGACAGCCAGGATGGCGACAACAGGCGACGCCATTGAAGCGAAAGCAACCGGAGCTACCGCCGCCATTTCAATCAGTACACGCCCGAGCGAAATGCATGATGCAACGACGATGACAACCGTAGCCAGGTTCACGAGCTTTGTGTTCTCCACGGTGCGGCGCGCATAACTCACCGTCGTCGCCGTGCTGGAGATAAGGCCGCCGAGAACACCGGCCAATAAGGTCCCCCGCCGGGCGCCAAGGCACTTGTATGCGATATAGCCAGTGAGACTGATGCCAACGATCAGCACCACCATGAGCCATATTTGGAATGGATTCCAAACACCGTATGGCCCGAAATCCTGGTGCGGCAGCACCGGCAAAATCACGAGTGACAGCAGAACGAACTGCATGATCGCCTTCATGTCCCGCTCGCCAATCGCGCCGGCTAAGGCATGCAACGGCTTTTTAAACTGCAAGAGCACGGCCATTACTCCACCGACCACAACTGCCACAACCATGCTGCCAACGACCAGATAAGCGCCCAGCCCATACAGAAGAAGAGCTGCAACTTCGGTTGTCATCCCCGGATCGATCTCGCCCGATTTGATCTTGGCGAAATTGGAGTAGACCACGATAGCCACCAGCGCGAGCAAACCGGCCGCGACCAACCAGCCGCCGAAAGTCTTTCCGAGCAGCGCGCAAACCGTTCCGAAAAGCGCGATCAACGGAAAGGTGCGGATGCCGCCAATCGATGATTCGGAGCGTTCCCGCTGGAGACCCAGCAGCAATCCGAGGCCAAAAGAGACGGCCAGCTGCTGAAGAACGATCAAGTCCACGCTCATATCATATCTATCTTGGTCTGCCTCTGGAAATGAGTTTGCGCATGATTACGCCTAACGAGACAGAGCCGACAAAACGAATCCGACAATGATGACGGCAATGAAACAAGCCCAGTATGTATAAAAGACTCGGATGCCGGCGTGCCCTGCTCCCAAGCGTGGAATCGAGAGATTAGACGCCATTATCTGAACATGATGCGAAAGCGCAGGCCAGGCTTGGAGCCGAACTGCTGCGGTTTGATGAAGTGCTCGACGAAGATGCCTCCATTCGCTTCGATGACGCGCTGTGAGGCGATGTTGTCCGGATCAGTGGTGATCTCCACGTACGACAGACCGACTGCCTTAGCTTCCGGAAGTATAAGGCGTAACGCTGACTTTGCATACCCGAGGCGCTGCTTCCACGGCACGACCGCGTAGCCGATATGCCCCAGACAATAGGGTGGTAGCGCCGTCGTACCAGGCTGCCATCGCAACCCGATGCTGCCGCAGAATTCGCCATCCCAGAGCCAGCGCCTGAAGCCCGGGAGGCGCTTGGCCACCGAACCATCTGGAAGAGTGATCGGAAGACCCTTGCCTTCGCGGTCCTCCATGCTGGCGAGAAACGCCGCGGCATCGGACTGAATGCGGGAGAGCTCTTCATGTGTGGCCTCGAGACCGCGCTCGTTGTCGGGAGACCACCCACGCTCGAGCGCAGCGACGTAGCTCGCAAGATATTCGGGACCGGGACGCACGAGATGCATACTAGACGCCTAACGAGAATCGAGAGCGTGAACTACGGGGACGTCGGCTGACTTTTCGGAGTCGGGGTTACTCCTGGCGTAGGCGCGGTATTCTTCCTGGAAAGGTCTTTCTGCAATTCATCTGTGATTCTTTGTTTGACCATATTCTGAATGGCATCGGAAATAGACTGGGCCGCAGTAGCGCTCGGTTGAGGTGCTGACGCCGCTTTATTCTTATCAACTGAGCGCATGATCGCGGGCGCGAAAATCACTGACACAATGGCAAGTGTGAGGAGCAACCCCGCGATGATAAAGATCGCGAGCGCAACCGGAGAAAGTCCTTTGCGTGTTGTGGCGCGATGCTCGGTGCGTCGTGCCCCAGCGACACACGCCGGGGGCGCGGGATTGCCAATCGTCTCGGCATAAAGGTTGACCAATGAAACAACAACTCCGTGTTTCACTTCCACATCGCCTAGTCCATGCAGGTAAGGCTGCCAACGACGATGCTGCGCCAGATCATCCGCGAAGCGTTTGCTCACCAAAATGTGACCGGCGTCGCCGCAATCCATCACCCGACGCGCGACATTGATTCCCACTCCGGAAATGTTTTCGCGTGCGTTAGCATCCCTGACGTATTGCACCGGCCCGCTGTGGATTCCCATCCTCACCGGCAGGCTCGGTTGCGCGCGAAGAGCCCGGCTGACTTCCAAAGCGCACTCGGCAGGTCCCTCCACGGAACCGGTGAAGGCCAGAGCCATACCGTCGCCGGTCGGCAAGATGATCAGCTGCCCCGCAGTCTCTGCTTCGCGCACCGCTTCGGTATTGCGGACAATCTGGTTCAATTCCTGAAGCGCTTCTGATTGTTCGTCGGTCAGTAGCTTGGAATACCCGACGATGTCGATGAACAAGACATGCGCAATCTCCAGGCGCGGCTTGGGTTTCTCATCCTCCTCCATTGCGCGGAAACCTTAAGCGCACTCTCACGACCGCTCTAGACGATTTTTTTCGCCCGCCATTTCGCCGATGGCAGGATCATGCATTAATTGGCAGAAACTGCTTTAAGTATTCGCTCAGCGCTTCGCTATGCTGGTTGATTAACTTAGGGACACGGGATAACCGTATCTTGAGCCGCCACGATTTGCCATTGCCCATTGCGCTTTAGCCACGTGTCCGTCCACACCTGACATCGCCTTGCCTCCTTGCCGTCTTCTGCCTTGCGAATGCGGCTTTCCGATCCGTAGGCAATGGCAATGGAGTCTCCGAAGAACCGCACCTTAACATCACCGAGCTGACAGTCGCGCTCGAGAGCCTTGGGATCGGTAGCGATAGCTTCTGCCTTGTCGTAGCGATGACCGTTGGTTGCCGTTCCTTGAAAGTCGTCCGCTATAACGGCCTTTAGGTCTGGCTGAGGGCTACAGCTTGAGCTGGCCCATTTCGCCTCTATAGCGATAATGAATTTGACGGTGGGATCGTCTGGCGACCCCCATCTGCTGTCCTGGGCAATGCTTGGTATTGTGAGAAAGCCAAGAAACGCAATCGTAGCAATGAAGAGCATTGTGCGTGACATGTATCCTCCTAATAGAACTGCCGAGTTAACAAGGCCACAGCTTTACCTCGCCGTCTACGGGGGACACAAGGTTGGCCATCGCGACCGACAGCGTGCTCAGCTGCAAGAAAAAGGTTGTAGCTACACTGAGCGGGAACACAAGCCGAAGCGCGGTTAGCTGAGTCGCCTGGTTAGACCTTTTCATCGCGATACTTACTTCGACGGTGGCTCCGACTCGGGCATCGACATTCCACTGATGATGTGCCAATCCTTACCGGTGCGGAGCCAGGCGTGTGTGATACGAACGGTATGCGGTGCTCCTTTGCCATCCTTGTCCTGCCATCTGAACTTTATCCAATAGCACGCCGAAGCGACATCGCCTGTCACTTGGATTGCCGCAGGCTTGAACTCATCGACCTTGAACGTCAGCGCCTTGCTGGTTTCCGAAGTGATCCAGTCGGTGATGTGGTCTTTATGGACGGGCCTGGCGCTGACAGACGGCCAACCCAGGAAATTCTTGTGCCAGAGAGCTGAATACGCCGGCAAATCATTATTCTCGACGTAACGCCAGTATGCGCGCTCGAGCTTCCAAATGGCTTCCTCGTCCGCGGTCATTTGTGGCGAGCCAACCAACTCAGCCGACCGTGAAATGCTCGTGAGCGTAAGGAGGCAAAACGTGATGACCAAGACGAGGCGGTGCATAGTGTCTAAGGAGACACAAAATCAGCGAGTGCGCGAATTGCGAGTGCTGTTCGCATACTCTCAAGCGCAGCCATAAAGACGGCCCGCGGTTCGCTTCGTCGCGTCTGGTTAGGCTACGCTCTGCAGAGTGACGATGGCGAGGAACAGTCACGGGAGCGGCGGTCCCACAACTTCCATACTGTGCATTTTCATGAGCTTCCGGTCAGTCTCCGCATTCACGCCCTGCCGTTCCGTGATCATCTTCTCCAAACTCCCCTGGCGTCACGCTAGGGAGGGGTCGCGGTGTGCGAGTAGGCTGCGGCGTTGGCGTAGGCCGTTAGACGTTGGCGTTGGCGTTGGCGTAACAGTAGGTATAGACTGTGGGAGTGGCACTCGGCGCAGGAGTACCGGCCGGAGTAGGACTGCCAGTAACTACCAGATTTGTTTGGTCCCCTCCCTGATTTGGTTCTTTTTTATAGGTGATAAGAAGCGTGGCACCCGCCACCGGGGGGATCTTCACTTCGGTCGGACCTGCAATGACTGCTTGGTTACCGACTTCCGGGAAATTTTGCGAATTAATGCCCGTGCTGGAATCGATTCGAGTCGCGGTAAGAACATTCGCGATCCCGCCAGCATGACCGCTCAGAGGCACACGGACGACGGCGTGGTCGGTGCCTCCTTCCTGAGTAAAAGTTGTGATCTTAAGGAAGCGATCTTCAGGGACCGGGATTGTGAGCTGTGAAGTTGTAATGATCTTGCTTTTAAATCCTCCATTATTTGGTTCTTTTCTATAACTGATAAGAAGCGTGGCACCCGCTACGGGAGGGACCTCTCACTTCAGCCGGACCTGCAATGATTATTTCGTTACCGATTTCCGGGAAATTTTGCGAATTAATCCCCGTGCTAAAATCAATTCGAGTCGCGGCAAGAACATTCGCGGTCCCGCCATCATCACCACCGAGGGTCACACGGGCGACGCCGCGGTCGGTACCACCTTCCTGAGTAAAATTTGTGATCCTAAGGAAGCGATCTTCAGGGACTGTGATCGTGAGCGGCGAAGTCGTAATCACGCTGCTCTTGAATTCTCCCGCAAAAACAACGCCAGCATTCAGGAGAAAGAAGGCAACCAACGACCGGCTGAGATGCATTTTGATTGTCATATGCGCGGAGGCCGCAAAAGCAAATTAGAATCGATCGTCGTCACGTCAACGGGACTGTAATCGGGGACTATCAGAAAAATCAATGAGCGGCACATAGATCTGACAATATCCCTATTGCCAGGGCTGGGCAGCAGCTGAATTTCAGATCGGCCTGAGCACTGCCATCCACAGGGCTATACCCAGGCCAAGATGATGTGATTGAACAGGCTTATTTGAGCAAGATGAGTATCACCCGGCGCATCCCGTCCCAGCCAGCCCATCCCTGTGATGGGAACATGAGAAACCAGGGGAAAACTGTGGTGGCCGTTCCGTAGAGGATGGCGTTGAAGGCCGTCGGCCTCGCGTGCGCCACAGCCAATAGGCCAAGGTACACGAGGGTCAGCACGATGCCGATCGAATAGTGCGCGACTAATCCCAAGAGTAGTTCTCCTCACAAGGGCGGCGTCTGCAGGATGTCCGTGTGCTGGAACTTTCCCTGCAAGAGGTAGCCGATCCAGCGTCCGATTAAATCAGGACCGGTTCGGCGCGGACCCCGGCCCGCGATGCCGAGCCGGAGCGCCATCATCGCCACGACATCCATGGTAACGGTGGCAAGGATACCCGCAATCAGGCCAACAACGAACATACGCAGCAATATCGCTACCATCCCGCCAATGACGCCGCTAGCTATGCTGGCCACTTGTCATGTCACCTAGGGTGGAATGAGTTAGCGATGCGCATAAGAAACCTCTCGATGTCCGCGAAACTGTGTGTGTCGTCTACGGCACCAACGAGGGCGATCACGTAGCTGCCCGAGCGAAACGTTAGGTTCACTTGAAGCTTTATCTGCGTCCCCGGCGCGAATGACCACAACAGCGCTGTGCGACCACTAGCGAGTTTTCGTGGCTACGCCTTCACTGCGTTCGCCGGAACCCTAGTGTAGTTCGTCTCATACCTCATCTGCTGCGTCAGAATGACTTCATCGCTGGCTCTCAGATCTGCGTGAAACTCCGCCAGCGGAACAGACATGATTTTGGAGAAGGCGCTTGTCTGCGGTGAGAAACGGATGATCTGCTTGCTTCAAGCCATACGGAACGATCTCTGAGCCGGGAACATCGACGGTGTACTTCCATCCCGGAACTTGCGAGACGACGAGCACGCCATCTGCGCTTTTGATGAGGGTGTACTGTCCATGTGCGGAGACCACGGCCGCGAAAAAGGCGATGACGAGGAGGACGCGTTTCATAGGTCTAACGTTAAAGATGAGCCACGATGGCAGTCGGCGCTGACTCGTACGTCAGCACGAGGCGTGACGGATGGTGGCGTTGGCTCTGGCGTCTGGTTAGGCTAATTCATTCATTTGCTTGATTGAGATCCAGGCGAAGAATGTATTCTTCCGTCTCTTCGCCTCTGCCATTGGCGAAATCTTTGTTTTTTCCGATGATTTTAAAACCGCATTTCTGCAGCACTCTTATCGACGCGATGTTGTCCGCTGCTGCCCTGGCGAAAATCGGCCGATCTACAACAAGGTGGAGCATCCTCTTGAGCGCTTGAGTCGCTAATCCTCTTCCCCAGAACTCTCTTCCAAGCCAGTAGGTGACTTCCATGTTTTCTCCATGCGGATAGCACGCTATGTGACCAGCGACTTTGTCCCTCTGCAACGATCGTCCTGTTTGTGTTTTGTGACGAATTCAAAATTTTTCTTCCAATGAGCGTCGAAAGCCACCTTGTCCTTGGGTCTTTACAGACGAATGCTGCCATCCTAATCGCTTCCGGGTCGAGTTGATGCTCATAAAAAGTTTCGAGATCGGAAGACTCGACTTCCCTAATCGTGATGCTCTCAAATCTATTCATTGTTTTTTGCCTAACGAGACACAAACTCAGCCACGGCTCAGGAGAGCGCAAGCGGCTGCCCTTGGCGTCACAATAGCTACCCCGGAATCAAAAAACACCGCCGTCTGAGCCGTTGGCTGAGGGAATGTGGTTTTGTGGACTCGACGCGAGGCGTGACCGGACGTTCTGATATCGCGCGATGGGACTTGCAAAGAGGACCAGCGCGGGACCAACCGGCAGGACTCGGGCGCTGCAGTGGGGACTTCCCCGATTGAAGGCTGAGTGAGTCTGACGGATGAACCCTCATGGAGTGAGCCAACTATACTGGGAAGCTCAGCTCCGGATGTCTGCGTGCAAGGAGAGTTCGTCAGAAGCCGGTCACGCCTCGCGTCGAGATGAGTGAAGCATAAAAACAATCAACCTTAAGAGGAGCAATATCATGATCAAGAAGAGAGGTCGAGTCGTAGGACTCGACGTGCACCCGGACAGTTTTGCCGGGCGGTGGTGGAAGGAACTGATCCGGCTGGCGCGCGGGTGTTGAGCAGTTCAACGCGAGTAGAGTTGGAGCGATTAGAGCAGTGGGCGCTACGTCACACCCGCGCAGAAGATACCTGGTGCTGGAAGCCAGCGGCAACGCGTTTTCCGTAGCGAGCGCTTGCGCGCGATCGGGCGCAACGGAGATCCTGGACAGTCATCTCGCGGGCAAAGTAGGCAAAGTCTATTGCGCCAACGATCGAGTGGATGCGGTGAAGATCGCGCGCATTTATTCGAGCGCGCTCTCACCGATGTGTGGCAACCGGATCCAGAAGACTTGGAGCGGCGCGAGATCTTCAGCGCCTATCAGGCGGTAGTGAAGGAATCGACCCCGGCCAGGCACAGCTGCGCTCCATGTTGAACGAACATTGTGTGCGTCTGGAGAAGGGCTTTCGACTTGTCATCGCAACGCCATCACCCGCTTACTTAAACTCCGAGAGTGGACGCCGGCGCGGAGGATGTTACTGCAACAGTTCGCGCTACTGGTGGCAGCGCGAGCACGTCGCACTCTGCTACGCCGTCACATGGCTCAGGAAATCGCGGCCGAGGAAGCGTTGCTGCGCTTGACGCGACTGTGCGGCATTAATCTCATCACTCTTTACGGAGTAGTGGCGGCGGTGGGAGATGTGCGCCGTTTCCCTCACAGCAAAAAGCTGGTGGCATATCTTGGACTCAATCCAGTGTATCGCAGAGCGGCAACTTCCAAGGCAGCGCAGCACTCAAGCGTCATGGAAGAGAGCGCTGCGAGCGTTGCTCATCCAATCGGGCAAGAAGCTATTGGAAGTAAATAATCCACTGCAGAAGTGGGGACTCGCGGTAGCCTCACGGCGCGGACGCAACAAAGCGGCCGTGGCCGTGCGCGCAAACTCTGCGTTGCTCTGTGGCATGTCTTGATGGGACACGTGATCGGCGCTCTGGAGCACTCGATACCCTCGAAACAAAGCTCAGCAAATTCGCCACCGAGATGGGACCTGTCGCACTCCGCGCTTTTGGCTATAACAACAAAGCAGAGTTCGTAGAGAAAAACTTTATGTGCTAGAAGCTATCCTTGACTAACAATGTCTCAGCGCACTAGTTAGACCTTGCATCGCAGACCGCGGGCCGCGGCATCCGCTAAGTCGTGCGGTGTGTGGTTAAAGGCGATCGCCGCCTGGGGAGCGTATCGGCGAATCAGGTTGATGATGGATTCGAAAAGCTCCAGCTGTTCCTCCGGCGTCCGGATCCCGCCACCGACAACGACGCAGTCCCACGATCGGGCCTGGAGTGCGACGGTGACGCGAGCCTCGATGTCCTCGCTGCCGTCGAGACCCAATAAGCACGCTTCTGCATGGAAGCCGCGGTCGGCAAGCGCTGTCATGCCGATCTCGATCGCGTCCGCGACCGGCTTCGGGTTCCATGGGCCGGGCACTCGGTAGGGGTCGAGACCGATGACGAGGACATGAAGGCTCGAGACGGTATTACTCACTGATGAGGAGAGGCAAGGCAGTTTTCATGTGGCGAGTGACTTTAGGTCTAACGAAAAAGAGAATGGAGCCGCTGGGATGCGAGCGACATGGATGGGCAGACCCGAGAGGGTGAGGCTTTCGGGCTGAAGCCGAATCAAGCGGTGCGACATGGACGGGAAGCCCGAAGGGTGTTTTCTCGGGAAGAAAACATCATAAGCCACGGCACGGTGTCGTGGCAAACTCGCTGAATAGAGCCCGCGGGAAGCGGCGCGACATAGATGGGAAAACCGAAGGCCGAATGAGCGGGAGTGAACGAGTCAACTCATTTCGCAATGGGGGCCAGCCTGCTCGCGAATGGAGCCGCGGGACGCATCTGCGGCGACCTTAAGTTTTATTCGCTCTTGAAGCTGACACCACCGTAGAGAAAACTGACGATCATGACTCAGGCAGTAACCGAGTTTTTCCTCAGCAAAGACATCGAAAATTTTGCGATCAAAAATGACGACTCGTCTGTGGTCGCGAAACCCCTATGGGTTCGTGTAGAAAGACAGGGTGCTTTCCATTTGGCGCTTGCCCTTAGCGTCGGACAAACGGCACGAGGGCCCCTAATGCGGTTTTACCGCGATATGTCGATGTCGTGTGAGCTGAGCTCGACCAAAGACGAGAAGAACGTCGAAGGTTTTTCGTTCAAGGTGTTTTTTGAGCCCGAGGATGGGGCCGCGAGAATCATTCTGCTTAAAGCGCCTGTGACCTCCAACAACAGAGAGTCGAATTTTAGCCTCGACCTGTCAATTTTGCAGAACCGCCGCGGACATCTCGGACTATCAGTATTGCGGAACCGCCGCGGAATCTGGGGACTTCGGTGCTTTTCTGCAAGCGGCCGCCGCGATTTAGGGTCGAAGCTCGCAGTCGTTAAGTGGGTCGCCGGTCCCACGGACCGCATTAGCCTGCTGACTGCTCGCCGTCATCGATCGCGCCGTATCAAGGCCACACTTAAGCAGTTTAACAAAACCTACGACCATCCCATGTATGCCAGTCGCAAAGCGAATGAGGAAGGACACGCTGCCTCAGGCCTTTCACTGCTAACGAAAATCTCTCCGGGACCCCGGCCCAAGTCCGAAGATCCGATTACGGCGGAATTTCTACTGAGTCTCCCGTCCGCGAAAGTAGCGCAGGGCGAGAAGGTGCATCAGGTACGCACGCAGGGTATTGGCAAGCCTCATTAGGAGTCCACTCCCAAATTTCCCGAAGCGCATTCGCGCTGTGCATGAGCGGGAAGGTCGGTCTGTCCGAATACTGTCGCTTTGCTCGGGCGCTGCGGGCATAGAACGGCAGATAATCGTGAACGCAGGCTGTCCCGTAGAGATAACGCTATTCGATCTTAACGAGAATTTGATGCGAGAAGCGACCGCTGCACTTTCTTCCGTTGCGCAAATATCAGGTGTGCTCGGTGACATAAATGCCATATCGGCAGAACAATTTGGGGATATTGCGTTCGACATTGTCATGTTCGTATCGGGGTTGCATCATGTCGTTGAGATTGAGCACGTCCTTGAAACAGTGATTGAAGTGCTTGTCCCCAACGGTGAATTTTGGATCGTTGGAGAAGCGATCGGCCGCAATGGCAACCAGCTATGGCCTGAGGCGCTGGACGCGGCCAATCGGATATTCTCGCGGCTCCCGGAGCGTTTCCGTCGTAACGCGTCTACCGGCAAGGTCGATTCTACCGTTCCCGAAAAGGACTTTTCAGCTAATAGCTTCGAAGGGATTCGGAGTGAGGAAATCGAGTCGCTCCTGTTGCGGTACCTCGAGCCTGTGGAGATCCGGCGGAGAAACTGCTTTCTGTGGCGTTTAGTTAATCAGGATTACTTCAACAACTACGACCTGAACAATCAGGAAGACCGCTACATTGTCCTGTCCCTGGTTGCTGCAGAGTACAATCTTATGGAAAAGCGGCGGGCGGGCAGCAGAGAGCTATAGCGTCTATCGGAGCCGTTAACCCATACGGGACACGCACGAGCCGCCAGCGAAAGAAGGAAATTTGCCTATCGCAGCTTGCGACTGTACGCCGTATTGAAGAGCTGCAGCCAATGGACGACGCATCCCCTTTGCCTGACTGGCGTCCGCCTGGGAGTAGCTCTCCCATAGTCGTCTAATGAGAAAGAGAATGGAGCCCGCGGGAAGCGGTGCGACATGGACGGGAAGCCCGAAGGGTGTTTTCGCGGAAAGAAAACATCATAAGCCACGGCAGGTGTCGTGGCAAACTCGCTGAATGGAGCCCGCGGGAAGCGGCGCGACATAGATGGGAAAGCCGAAGGCCGAATGAGCGGGAGTGAATGAGTCAACTTATTCCGCAATGGGGCCAGCCTGCTCGCGAAGGCTTTCGGAGTTGGCTTCATTCATTGGTTAGATGCTTTCATTCGCCACTCATTCATCGAATGAATCCGGGAAGACCATCCTCCCTTTTTTATCGAATCCGAAAGTCACGCTAGATGAGCCTCCGTGTCCATCGGAAGCGAACCCGGCGTAAACGCGACCGGGAATGAGCTTCTGCGGTTGAATCATCGTGGTAAAACCAGGAGGCGTAACTCCGTACTCGATCGGCTGTGTCAGACCACGGCCGCTCAAGATGGACCACATCGCCTTCCACCGGTCATCGGCGGTTCGTATAGAAACGGTGAATGACTGGATATCGGTCTTCGGACGTGTGGTTGAATCACCGTAAAACTCGAAGCGGATCGGCCCGCCCAATCGCCCGCTCGCCTTACAAACAAACGAGTATGACATCGCCTCAGCAGCGATGCCCGCGGACAGCAATAACATGACAACAACGACGCGCATTAGCATCTAACGAGAACAAGGTGAGCGACGGCGACCGGAAGCGAGGGCGGAGAACATGGAAGATATTGTAGCTACTCTCTGCGTGGAGACAAGACGGGTCGCCGTTCGCTCCACCGTATGGTTAGGTCTCATTGGGGCGGCGCGTCGCTGACTCCGATCCAGGCGGATACATCAGATGCGCCGTCCGGAAGCACGAGCCCGGAACACGCTCCTTCAACTGTTGCCGCTCTTCGTCTAGGGAATTCTGTCAGGTTCTCCCCTAGCCGGTGACATTCGGGCTGGTGAGCAAATGGCTGTTGGTCGGACGCATGACGTTGTCGAACGTCTGCGTTAGCGCTTCTCCTGAGAAAAAGGCGATGGCCAACAGCGGCACCGTTCCGGTATTGCGCAGGTCGTGCCGCACGTCCTTCGGCAGTACAAAGATGCTGCCCGGGCCCACCGGTGAGGAACTATCGTCGCGCTGCAGGTCACCGCTGCCGGCGATGATGTACTGTGTCTCCTCAAGGCTGTCGGTGTGCCAGCCCAGATGCCCGCCGGGGGCGATCGAGAAGGGAACAACGACCGTGTTCTCCGCGCCGTGTCCGCCATAGTATGCGAACGCAGCGAACCAGTTAATCGATGCGTCGTCGGGGCTCGATATAGCTGTCATTTTGAGCTTGCTGAAGTCGGTTGGTTTCATAGGTATCCTTCGTGGTAAGGCGACGTCGGACTTTCTGTCAAGCTTCTTTGAGCGGGGAATCAGCGATGCACTCGAGACCTAACGAGACGGAGCTGAGCCACCGCTGGCGGCAGCGAGCGTGGCAAATACGAAGAACTGTTTCATAAAATCAAATCCGGTCATCACGACGGCCAGCGGTTGGCTCCAGCGTTTGGTTAGACCTAATCGCTTTCCCTGCGCGGTAAATCATCATAGTCAGTTCGTTGATAATACACATACCAATCTCCTGCGATCGGAACTAGGTAGACGCCGTCATGACCGGGGTCTTTATCTAGGTTCTTAACGATCTCGCCGACTCGACTGGGAGCTGCCGTCAGGAACTCAATCCCTTTCTCCCACCCCGGTCCAATTGACAAGCCAACACCACCAGAAGCACTCGAAAATGCGACCCCAGTCCAACCGAAGCCCATTCGCATGTTTGAATCTATCTGCGAAAGCAGACGAGAGTATTCCGAGCGACGCGCAACGGAGAGGCTGTCGGCTTCACTGTTCGATGCGATCGTTGTGTCTTCGGTTGCCATCTTCACGAGCGCCTCGAACGTCTGGCGATGGGCATGAAAAGAATCAATCAAGGCACGATCTGTCGGTATTTTGGGAGGGAACACTCTCGGGTATTGCCATACGAATAAGCCAACTAATGCGGGAACGAGCATCGCCATAGCAACAACCAGATGCTTGCGCGCGACGAAACGTGGCATGAGGTCTAACGAGAATTAGGAGAACATTTGTTAACCTAATTCGGCAAATGCCGCCTCCTTGCCGGCGGTTGGTCATCCAGCGGACTCCGAATCGTTATGCCCGGTTTGTTAAGCACGTGGGTGTAGATCATTGTGGTCGACACATCCTTGTGACCGAGTAGTTCCTGCACGGTGCGGATATCATACCCGTTTTCCAGAAGATGAGTAGCAAAACTGTGGCGGAACGTGTGGCAACTTGCAGCTTTACGGATTCCCGCTCGTTCGATAGCAGCTTTGACTGCTTTCTGCAGATTTTTCTCCGAAACATGATGACGCCGGACCTCGCCTGAGCGCGGATCGGTGGAAACTTTGGGCGCTGGAAAAGCGTACTGCCATGACCAGGAGCGATTGGCATTGCGGTATTTGCGGTCCAAGGCGAAGGGCAAGTAAGCGCGACCACCGCCCTTGCCCAAGTCGTGGTGATGAATCTCCTGCACGCGGTCAAGGTGAAGCTGGAGCGGGCGACGCAAACGTTCCGGTAAAATTGTGATGCGGTCGCGCAATCCTTTGCCGTCGCGCACGGTGATGTGGCCGTAGCCGAAATCGATATCTTTCACGCGCAGGCGAACGCACTCCATCAGGCGAAGTCCGCTGCCGTAAAGGAGTTCAGCCATCAGGCGATAGTCGCCTTTGAGGTGCGCGAGGACAGCCCGTACTTCGCTGGGCGTCAACACGACGGGCAGCTTGGCCGGGCGTGTGACGCGCTGGACGTTGTCGATGAAATCGAGTTTTCGCTCAAGCACCTGTTGATAGAGAAACAAGAGTGCTGCGAAAGCTTGGTTTTGCGTAGAAGCAGCGACATGTTTTTCAGCTGCGAGATGGGTAAGGAATTCGGTAATTTCGCGTTCGCCCATTTCGCCTGGATGACGTTTGCGATGAAAAAGAATGTAACGCCGAATCCAATCCACGTAAGCTTGCTCGGTTCGGATCGAATAGTGTTTTACGCGCAAGTTCCAGCGAACGCGGTCGACTAGTCTTGGTGAAGACGCTATGGCGGCGGTAGTAGGCGGCACGTACCGAGGATGGCAAATCGCTTAAGCAATTACAAGCCAGAGACAAGCTAGACCCGCACGGGCACGCTGGCGGTGCGCTCGAGTTTGCCCCAGCTGACCCATGCGCCTTTGATCGCTCGTAGGATCGCTTTCCAGATGCAATAGCTGAGCATCGGGCGATAAATCAATCGCATCGGTAAAATACGCCACGCGCGCAGGATTGGTTCACGTTCCAAAATGCAGGCGAGCGTCGCCAGGAGCACATCCATTGCCAGGAACGTGATGACGAACGGGAGCACTGCGTTCCAGGCGCCGAACGGCAGCGAAGCGAGCAGGAACAAATCCACCATCGGCGTGATGGCCACCAGAATGATTTGGAAAAACCAGATGCTCGGCAAACTGAACCAGCCAAGGGCCCGATAGTTCCAGTTGAACACCATGTCGCGATGTTTCCACAGAGATTGCAGCGTGCCGTAAGCCCAGCGGAATCGTTGCCTGGCCAGGGTGCGCACCGTCTCCGGCGCTTCTGTCCAGGCGATCGCATCGGGCACATAAACAATGCGTTGCCGATGTCGGTGTAGCGAGAGCGTGAGATCGGTGTCCTCGGCGAGCGTCTGCAAACTCAGCCCGCCTGCTTCGTCGATTGCATCCTTGCGGATAGCGCTGATTGCACCGGGCACGACTGTAATGCAGTCCCAACGGTTGTAAGCGCGTCGATCCAGATTAAAACCGCAGGTATATTCCAAAGCCTGACAGCGCGCGATGAACGTGCGCAAATTGCCGACCTTCGCGTGACCTGATACAGCCCCGATGCGAGAGTCAGCGAACGGTTCTACCAACCGCGGGAGGGTATCGCGCTGACATTGCGTGTCGGCATCGATGAAAACAATGATGCCGTGACCGGCCGCGGCCAGGCCGCGTTGCAGAGCGCGCGCTTTCCCACGGTTTTCCTGTTGCAATAAACGAACTCGCGAGTCGCTATTCGCAACGCGCTCCACTTCGGCAGCGGTTTCGTCACGCGAACCGTCATTCACAACGACCACTTCAATCTCGCCCCTGTAATCTGTGGCGAGAAGTGTGCGCAAAGTTTCCGCAATCACTTTGCCTTCGTTGTAGGCAGCAATCACCACACTGATCGGTTCTGCAAAATCTCTTCGCGGCCCGCGTCGAAATCGATAAGCAAGCCAGATGACAATCAGGGTGCGGACGACTACGAGCCCTGTCGCCACGATCATGAACGCCCAGAGGAATTCCTCGATGCTGTGGTAAATGCGAAATCCTGTGCCGCTCACCAGGCGCGCGAGCGATCGCCCATTGTTTTGCACGACCGGCATCAAGGCGTCGCGCGTCGTGCCCAGTAATGTGCTCAAAGGCACCACTGTGTCGCCTCGCGTATGCAGCCAATCCAAAATGCGCGGAAGCGCTTCCA
This sequence comes from uncultured Verrucomicrobiae bacterium, assembly GCA_963836455.1. GTDB lineage: Bacteria > Verrucomicrobiota > Verrucomicrobiia > Chthoniobacterales > UBA10450 > Udaeobacter. Next base: position 86,093 of record CAWIJH010000001.1, on the reverse strand, counting down.
CTGTCTGCGAACGGTCACCGCCCGCATCATGCAGCAAAATGACACTGCCATCGCGCCGTTGTTGTTTCACCCGTTGCACGATGACGTCCGCTCCGGGCTTGGCCCAATCCTGCGGATCGATGCTTTCCAGAACGACGAGATAATTGAGATCCTCCGCAATTTTCAAGCGGAGTCAGATCGGTCAGTTGCGTCGGACTCGAATCAGCAGCGTAAGGCGGGCGAAACAATGTGGTGGCGCGACCTGTTATCGTTTCGAGCAAAAGCTGTGTCGCATTCAGCTCCAGCCGGATGTGCTCGGGCCAGCAGAGCGCCAGGTTAGGATGATAATAAGTGTGGTTTCCAATCTCGTGTCCTTCGTTGACGATGCGACGAACCAGCCCCGGGTAACGTTCCGCATTCACGCCCACGAGGAAAAACGCAGCTTTCACGTTTGCCGCTTTCAGGATATCTAAAATCTGCGGCGTCCATCGCGGGTCGGGGCCGTCGTCAAAAGTGATGGCGACCTGATGCTCAGCGCCGGCGCCCTGGTGATAAAGCGTTGGGAATTCTGCAAACCTCACGTATTTCGCCGTGAGATAGCCATCAGCATCCACAGCGAGTTTTCGCAATCCATCGGTGCGTTCTTCGTCGACAGTGACAATCTCGCCATCGCCGACGTCGGTAATTGTGTCCGTCGACTTGATCAGTTCCAGCGCCTGCCGTGTCTGATTGTCGAATTTGAAATCCCTCGGAACATTTAATGCGTCCCAAATCGCCGGGTCTTCGCTGCCGAGCCGATAAAGCGCGAACCCGCCGGCCTTTTTGTCGCGCACTTCGCGCAGTTGATTCAGGAACGTGACCGCGTCCAGAAACCAGACGGCATGCTCCCTGTCTTCATCCTGGAAATAAAAATACGGGCTGTAACCGGGCCCCTGTACTTCCGCGCTCGCGATCTCCGCGTCGTTGGCGCGGCTCATCGCTTCTGAAAAACTGATCATCTCGGCCTTTTTCGCGCCAATCGTCCAATCGTATCCATAGCTGCCGATCGCGATGATCCATTGCTTGGTGTCGGAATCTTCCAGAAGGACGTGAACCCACCCTTCAAACCAGGAACGCGACGCCACCGGCCCCGGCGGATCGGTGTCGGATGTTTCGTCAAACAACATCGCCACGAAACGATCGACGTTGTCGGAAAGCGCCTCGAAATCGATGTAATCCAGCTCCTGGCCCGGCTGAACGCACAGCCAAAGCTCTTTGTTATCGTCATGCAACGCGTCAGCGAACTTGTCGATGAATCCAGTGATGTCTTTCTTGTAAGCCGGATCGATCTGCTGCCAGTCGACCACGACGCCCGCTGCTTTCGCGTTTCGCAAAACGGCAAGCACACGCTGGATAAAGCGGTCCTGCCGTTGCGCCGGCCCATGCGCAAGATTCTCAATCGCTTCCGGCTGCCAGGTGTCGCCGACGAGGTTCGTCAGTAGCGGCATCAGCACGATCCCCTTGTTTGCGGTCAGTTTCAATAACCGGGTGTCTCCGTCGATTTGTAAATCGCCCAAGCCATCGATCACCGTCATCCATTCCGGACAGAGATGTGTAATCTGCCCCAGGTGTTGCTCCAGTGACGCATAGCTGTAAGGGTCACCGTTCGCGTAGAACGCCAGACGGACTTCGTTATTGGGCGATTTCTTCCGCGGTCGCGCAGTAGGCGCGGGCGCTGCGCCTGCAAGTTTCTTCGCCGCCTGTCGCGCTGCGGTAAATTTCTGCCACAGCAGCGAGCTCGGAGACAATTGGTCTGCCGGATTCTGTTTTTGCAACGCCTTCAACTGGCCTTTCAATTGCCGCAGGGAAAACGGCACATTCATTTTCGGCGCAACGAATAGCGTCTGGACAAACACGACCGTCCCCAGAAAAAATAGTACGCCGGCGATGAGCAAGATCAGGCGCAGACGCGGCCAACGCTTCCCAGTCGGATCGGAGAAAACGAATGGCGTGACTTCTTCTGGAGGGGACCCCTGCATCAGCTGCCTATAATCGCTCAGACGCAAAAATAATAAAATCGGATTCCCTTGGCTCCTTCCCCCGAAAGCGGCGCGGCGGCGCCGCATATCTCGGTTTCGCGCTAAAGGCGAGGCATTCACCTTGAGCTTGGGGCATCGCCCCAGGGTTCGTGGATTCCCAATTGTCAGCGCCGAAAGCGCAATTCACCTAGGAATCGGCGCCAGTATGAATCGCGCTTTCAGCGCTTGTCGGCGGGTCGATTCGATTACCTGGGGCGATGCCCCAGGCTGATGTGAAACAGCGCCTTTGGCGCTAGGCAGATACCGGAGTTGTGAAACTTCGCTAGAAGAACAATTCGAACCCGCCGTAGTAGTTCCGAGGGAGCGCGGTCATGATCCCTTCTTCGCGGACTTCGCCCCAATAACTCTCGTCGAACAGGTTGCGGATACCGGCGAAGACTCCAGCCCGGCCCTTCCAAAATCTAAATTCGGCCGTGAGGTCCCAAACATTGTAGGCGGGAATGAAGCCTTCAAAGGAATCGCCATCGTCACCGAACTCATTGTCAACAAGCGTGCCAAGAAGCGCGAGTTTGAAGGTATCCTTGTAGCTATAGATCGCGCCGGTCTTGACCTGGTAATTTGGAGCGTATGCCGGCGTCTTGCCATTGTTCGGGCCGGAGGTGAATTCGGCGTCCAACAAGGTGACGTTGCCATAAAGCATGAGGTTGCCGTACGGGCTGGGAGCGCCACCGTTGACTAACGCCAGAACGTCCAGTTCGGTCGCGGCTTCAAACCCGATGTAACGCGCGTCACCAACGTTACTGGTGGAAGTAAAGCCGTTAGGCAAAATGACCTCGCCGACTTGATCGTCGAAAGTGAAATAGAAACCGCCGACATCAAAATTCAGGATACGGCAATGGCTTTCCGCGCACTCCATATTCAAACTGAAGCGCTTCGCCTTCTTTGAGGTTTCCATTTACCACGCTGCTTGCTCCGGTCGGCACCAGTTCCCCGTACGTAATTGGGCGGTAGGCTTGCGATATTGTGCCGTAAAGTTCGACACGGGGCGGGCCTATTGGCCCGACGACTGGTGTAACTGCTTTTTTTGAGTCTGTGTCCTTCGAACCCGCCACCGGCGCCGGCAGCACCACCAACGGTTCACCTTCGACCAGAACATAATCCACTCCCAGCCCAAACAGCGGCACAAAATTAAAATCGGACTGTGAATGCAGGGGATTCGAGACGTTTACTTCTTCATCGACACTTTGCTCCAGGAATTCGAGGCGCATCCCGGGAACGATGGAAAGACGCCCAAAATGGAAGCGATTCTCGGCAAAAATAGCACCGTCCCACGTTTCGCCGGTGTTCAAATTACGAAGCGCACCATGCTCTGCGCCCGGCGTTTGACCTCGTTCGTCGCGCCGGTCCTGCAACGCATGATAAAAATAGATACCGCCGGCAATGGTGGAGACGTCGTTGAACAAATTGTAGTCGTGGCGCATCCGCGCATCGAGACCCTCTGTATAATCGGTCCGCAACTGAATTGAATCGGTATTGGCATCTGGTCCGCTGGGCAGCGTGCCAAACCCGCCGCCGCGCTGGCGCGTGCTCCAGCGCGTCAGGTATCCGCCGAACGCCTTGATATCGAGTTGTGTTCTCTCGGAGAAGAATTTCTGATATTCGAGCGTGGCGTAGTAGCGTTCGAGCCGGAATCGATCGAAAAAACGACTGCTCTGAGTGAAACCGTCTTCCACGAAGACAGAGTTTGGCGGATTGACTTCTTCCCGGCGACGCATGCCGCCCGGTTCGCCATGTTCTTCGTCGTACGCATCGAGCGTGAGTACGAACCGGCTATCGTCAGTCACATCCCAGACGAGCCGTGCGCTGCCGCCATTAAGATCGTAATCGCTATTGGCCTCACGGAATCCTTCTTGTTGGCGATGATCGTAATAGAAGTAGTAGCCAAGCCGGCCAATTGTGCCGTCCACCTCTGTGAAATTGCGATAATAGTCGTAGCTGCCAAACACGTTTCTGGTGGTGAAATGAAATGGCGCGTCCTGCCGCGGCATTTTCATGATGAAATTGATGGCCCCACCGGGTTGCGGGCCAAACTGCAAGGCCGCACCTGCGCGAATGACTTCGATGCGCTCCACCGCGTCCAGGATTGGAGTGTAATGCGATTCAGGAAAACCAAACTGCTCGTTCTTGATCGAGACGCCGTCTTTGAGCACCTGTGTGAACTCGCTGCGCTGCGAATTCAAGCCACGGTAACCAAAATTGATGATTGGCGACTGGGGCTCTTCGCTGACGACAATGCCGGGCGTGGTGGCCATCACTTCTCGATAGTCGTTACCGGCGAAGGTGGGGAACTCTTTCGGTTTCACGAACGAAGTTTTCTTGCCGGAATTGATTCTGGTCCCTTCGACTGGCGGCAACGCCGGATACTCCACTGGATAAATGTCGAAGCTTCCTGTAACGACGATACCTTCGGCATCAGCCGTTTCAGCGACGTTGGTTACGGCCAGCGATTGGTTTTCATTTGCCTTAGCCCACGGCGAATTGTCCGTGTTTAGATGGCCGCCACTCTTGTGCGAGCGGCGCCGATGAGATTTTTCATCTTTGCCGTCGGTGTCGTCACCATCGACATCGTCACTGTCGCTTTCCGCGACCGGAGCCGTGAGAGCGTCCTGGCCCAGGCTGGAGTCGACAAAACAACAGAGCACGATCGCCGCGACCGCGGTTCCTAAAGCAAGAGTGAATTTCGAATACATGGGCGCGATGAGAAGGAATTGTCCTCAGCGATGCAAGCCTTTTTATTACATTTTTGCAATCTTTGGGCCAAGCCGCATCGGTGCCGAGGCGGCCCATATTCAATTACTCAAAGGCATCGTGGCTGTTTGTCATTCCGACCGAAGTGGAGGAATCTCTGATTATCCAGAGATGTCTCGACTCCGCTCGACATGACACGCAGAGTTGGATCTACCGAGGTAGCAAATGCATGTCACACCCGATACACTGCCCACCGGACACGCCGGTATTGACGCGCGTTTCAAAAAAGGTCCTACCATCCATTCCAGCGCATGGGTTGTCCCCGGCGCGACAGTGATCGGCGATGTGATTCTGGAGGAAGAATCGAGCGTCTGGTACGGCGCGGTGCTTCGCGGAGATATCAATCGCATCGTGATCGGTCCGCGCTCGAACATTCAGGATAATGCGGTCGTACACGTCGACACAGATTACCCAACAACCATGGGCGAACTGGTCACTGTCGGGCACACCGCTGTCGTGCACGCATGCTCCATCGATAATGAAGTATTGGTCGGAATGGGTTCCGTCATTCTCGACGATGTGGAGATCGGTGCGCGTTCCATTGTGGGCGCAAACGCCCTTGTCACCATCGGGACCAAGATTCCGCCCGGCTCGCTGGTGCTTGGATCGCCCGCGAAAATCCGTCGTCAACTGAGCCTTGATGAACAAAAGGATATCGCTCGATGGGCGTGGAGCTATGTCGAAACCGCCAAGCAATATCGCGAGTTTTGCTGAACAACCCACAAAACCAGAGAACAATAGTTTCACATATGAAAGCTAATATCGGATCCGCATTAGCTACGCTCTTAGCCGTCGTCTTCATCCACGCACAGTTGTCCGCTGAAGAAACGCAATCCGCCGACATGCATCTCTATTCTCCGACAGCTGTCGAATGGAAAGCAGCGCCGGCGGCTTTGCCTCCTGGCGCAAAGATGGCTGTACTCGAAGGCGACCCAACGAAAGAAGGCCCGTTCGTGGTCCGATTTCAGTTTCCTGACGGCTATCATGTCCCGCCGCATACCCATCCAAAGACTGAGCGGGTCACTGTGATTTCGGGTATTCTGCATCTCGCGACTGGAGAAACGCTCGATCGCGGCAGCGCGAAAAAACTTCCTGCCGGTTCCTTCGGTTACTGGCCAGCCGGCATGAAACACACCGCCTGGTCCGAGGGAGAGACTGTCATTCAACTCCACGGGACTGGCCCATGGCAGATCAACTACGTAAATCCCGCCGATGATCCGAGGAACGCCGGCAAATAAACAATCAGAAGAGGCTACCCCTCACCTCAATCCTCTCCCCTTCGATGGGAGAAGCGGATAGACGCACGCTGCTTCCATCGCTCTCGCCGATGACTGCCACGGGTCGCCTCTCCTCTCGGCCAAGAGGAGAGGGGGAGGGTGAGGAGTTGGTAAGGCATTGTTCGCGCCCTTGCGGCAAGTTACAACGAGCTGGCCAGTTCTTGCGCTTTCTCGCGCAATAGTTCTCCAGCGAGTTTCATCTGTTCCTTCTCGCTCATGTCAGGCCGAGCGAGTTCATAAACTTCATCAAACAATTCATCCACCTGTCTGTCTCCCTTGTTGCGTCCCACAATCGCGAAAACCTTTTTTCCAAGTTTGCGCGCCAATCTCGCAACGCCAGCGGGCGTTTTTCCTTCCAGGGTTTGCCGATCCAAACTCCCCTCGCCCGTGATGACCACATCGGCATTTTTCATTTTTGATTCGAGCCCGACGGCTTCTGCGACGACATCGAAGCCGGGCCGGATGGTCGCACCACAAAAACTCATCAGCCCAAATCCCAGTCCGCCCGCAGCGCCCGCGCCGGGTTTGTCGCGATAATCAAAGCCAAAGTCTTCGGCGACAACATTGGCCAGCCTGGTTAGCGCCTGTTCCAAGACTTTGAGTTCATCATTACTCGCGCCTTTTTGCGGACCAAACACTTGCGTGGCGCCATTGTCGCCAAGCAACGGATTGCGCACATCAACGGCCGCGATGATTTTCGGCAGCTTTAAATTCTGCGGCTTTTCGATCCGACTGAGATCCTCCAAATCGGTCACGCATTCCCTGTCTTTCTCCTGCTCCTGCTCATGCTCGCTTGCCGCGTCGTAGCAGGGCGAAGGCGGGTGCTCGTAATCGAATCGATAGCCCAACGCTCTCGCCATCCCCCATCCGCCATCGTTTGTCGCGCTTCCGCCCAGACCGATGATGATTTCGTTCGCTCCTCGATTCTTTGCATCCAAGATCATTTCGCCAACACCAAAGGTGGTCGCGCGAATTGGGTCTCGTTCGTTTTCAGAGAGCCGTCGCATGCCGGAGGCTTCGCTCATTTCCATTACCGCGAGGTTCCCATCTTCAATCCAGGCGTAACGGGCTTCGATCTCCCGCCCGATGGGATCGTGCGCCTTGCATTTCAACCACGAACCGCTGCGGGCTTCGCAAATCGCTTCCGCAGTACCCTCTCCGCCGTCCGCCATCGGCACGATTTCGATCTCAGCATTCGGCAAGACTTCGTGCAGCCCTTCCGCGATGTTTTTCGCAACATCACGCGCGTTTAATGCCCCTTTAAATTTGTCAGGTGCAATCAGGATTCGCATCGCAACTTCACGCGGATCCAATCTTGTCATTCCGAGGGAAGCGCAGCGGAGTCGAGGAATCTCTCGCGACTCCAGAAAATAATCAGAGATGTCTCGGCTTCGCTCGACATGACAAAAAGGAGAGGCGCAATCAAGAATTCAGTTTTCGTTCCAAAATCTCGCCCACCAGCTGCGGATTAGCCTTCCCTTTTGATAATTTGATTACCTGCCCCTTGAGAAAATTGAGCGAGGCAACATTGCCAGTCTTGAAATCTGAAACCGGTTTAGGGTTCGCTACGATCACTTCGTCGCATAATTTCTCGATCGCGCTCAAATCGCTCAGCTGCTCGATCCCCTTTTCCTTGACGATCGCGGCCGCGGTTTTTCCACTGGCAAACATTTCCGCGAAAACTTCCTTGCCCTGTTTGCCGCTGATTTTTCCGCTGTCGATTAAATTGATCAACTCATCAAGCGCTTCTGGTGGAATCGGACAATCATTGATGGCCTTACCGGCGACACTGAGCGCGTTCTGCAAATCATTCAGAATCCAGTTTGCGACATTCTTCGGTTTCTTTGAACCTTTGGCTGCGTTTTCAAAGTATCTTGCCAGATCGAGATCAGTCGCCAGCACTGCGGCATCGTAGGGACTCACCTGATATTGCTGCACGAAACGCGCACGTTTCGCTTTCGGCAACTCAGGCACGCGCTGTCGCACTTCGGCCAGCAGCACTTCAGTTTTCACCGGCACAAGATCGGGATCCGGGAAGTAGCGGTAATCATGCGCGAATTCCTTTGTGCGCATGAGAAATGTTTCGCCAGTCGCATCGTTCCAACCACGTGTCTCTTGCTGAAGTGTTTCGCCATTCTCCAGCGCTGCGACTTGACGCCGGATCTCGTAGGTCAAGGCGCGTCGCACCGCGCTGATTGAATTCAGGTTCTTGATCTCGATCTTCGCTCCAAGCTCTGTTTGCAACTGTGGCCGTACCGAAATGTTGCAGTCACAGCGGAGTTGCCCTTTCTCCATGTCGGCATCGCTTACCGCGCCGTAGATCAAAATTTGTTTCAGCGCAGTGAGAAATGCGAACGCTTCCTCCGGCGAATTGATTTCCGGTTGCGTCACAATCTCCATCAATGGTGTGCCGGCACGATTAAAATCGATCCCCGTGGTATTCTCGAAGTGAAAGCTCTTCGCCACGTCTTCCTCGAGATGAATACGCACCAGATCTACTTCCTTGTCCGGCGTCACGATGGTCTTCTGCGCGTCCTTCGGATAAGCGAGATCGTGTAGCGGGACCGCGCCGTTGGTGCAAAGCGGCAGGTCGTACTGCGAAATCTGATAGTTTTTCGGCATGTCCGGATAAAAATAATTTTTGCGATCGAATTTGCAGACCGGAGCAATATCGCATCCGAGCATGAGCCCGGTAAGCACAGTCATGCGCAGCGCCTCAACATTCATCACCGGCAATGCGCCGGGCAAACCGAGGCACACCGGGCAAGTGTGCGTGTTCGGTTCCGCTCCGAACTCAACCGGCGAAGCACAGAACATTTTGGACCGCGTCTTCAGCTGGACGTGCACTTCCAGACCGATGGTAGTGATGTAATTCACGCTGCTTTGTATATTTGTTGAAGCGTTAGACGTCATTGTCATTCTGAGCGGAGCGAAGAATCTCTAATTATTTCCTCCGGCAGCGCTGGAAATATATCCAGAGATGTTTCGCTTCGCTCAACATGACAACATTGGCGCTCGCTGCTTCGTCGCTTCGTCGCTTCATCGGTTTAACGCTTTGACGAATCGCTCTCCAGTGCGTAATCCAGCGCGCGTTGAACATCGAACTTCCTGATGCGCTGCGCGAGGACCGGATCGTTTGCCACTTCGATGACACGGGGGTTTTGAAGGAGATCGAGAAAGCGCCCCTGCGCGATCAGGTCGGCGATTTCCGGATCGCTTCGCAACGCCACAATCTTTGGATGCTCGGCCAATTCGCGCGCACCGGGAAAGGTCAAAAATTTCTGCGTGCGTTCGGGATTGGAAAAAACGCTCCCGGCTTTCTCCAGTGTTACGTAGGTTCTCTGCGAAATCGGATCAGTGTTCTTAAGCACGCTTCCAACTAAGCCCAGTTCCAGTGAATTCTTGAGGCGTGCCAGTGAGGTCGCGAGCGTCTGCATGCCGTCTTCTGATTCCGAAAGAAAACGGCGGCGCACATCGAGCGCACGCGAGGTCGGGTCTTGTGCACGGTGCGCTGCCACGCCAGACCGGCCGCCAGCTTGCCCTTCAGCCAGTGCGCCGACTGTTCGCACACTTGCAATAGTCAGCCAAAGCAGAAAGAGACCGAAAAACAATCCAAGAATTGAGCCTGCAAAACCGTAAATCAGGTAGAGCAATCCAGATTCTTGTTGGGAAGTTCGCTTGAACAAAATCGCCCCGACGCCGCTGACGAGCATGTATGCCGCGACCGCCAGTATTGCACCGCACAGAATCGACAAAATTGGGTCGGGCATTTTGAAAAAAGGCCGCACCGCCGGGACCAACCAAACGCCTCCGAAAAACGCAGCGGCATAGGCAACACCAATGGCGATAAGACGCATGATTTGACGCATCAAACCCAATCGCCATCCACGCAGCACCTCAAATAAGATCAAAATGACGCCGAAAGAAATGAAAACCACCTGCCAAAGTGGCGACCCAGCCGCCGATGAAATCGCCGATTGCGGATTTTCGACACCGAAAATGTTCGCGTACTCGCGACCATGTCGGATTGCGGATGGATGAACGCTCGGCATCGCCAGGCTTACCGCTCCGCAATCCGCGGTCGGCGATCTGCAATCTTAGTCGCTCGTTGACGCAAAGCATGATCGCAAAGTACCAGCGCGGCCATTGCTTCTACGATTGGCACTGCACGGGGAAGAACGCACGGATCATGCCGCCCGCGCGCAGCGAGTCGGGTTTGCTGGCGCGAACTAGTCACCGTTTTCTGTTCGTGGCCGATTGTAGCTGTCGGCTTAAACGCGACGCGAAAATAAATTTCCTCTCCATTACTGATGCCGCCCTGCACTCCGCCGGAGTTGTTCGTCGCCGCGCGAATCTTTCCGCCGCGCATCTCAAATGGATCGTTATGCTGCGAGCCCCGCATCCGAGTGGCCGCAAAACCAGAACCGATTTCAAAACCTTTTGTTGCCGGTATGCTCAACATTGCTTTAGCCAGATCTGCCTCGAGCTTATCGAAAACCGGCTCACCAATTCCAGGAGGAATGCCGCGAGCGACGCATTCAATGACGCCGCCAACCGAATCTCCCTGGCCGCGAACATCCTCGATGAGCGAAATCATCTTTTTCGCCGCCGCGGCATCCGGGCAGCGAACAATATTCCTCTCGACGTCTCTAGTTTTCACTGCGGAACGATTGATTTTCGCAGCGATGTCGTGAATCTGCGTGACATAGGCGACAACACCGAATTCCGCATACAGCGCCGATAATATTTTCTTTGCCACTGCGCCGGCTGCTACTCGACCAATCGTCTCGCGCGCCGAAGCGCGGCCACCGCCTTGCCAGTTTCGAATTCCATACTTCGCTTCGTAAGTGAAGTCGGCATGTGAGGGCCGAAATTTCTCTGCGCTCTCCGCGTAGTCCTCTGGCCGTGCATCTTTATTGCGCACTAGAATCGCGATCGGCGTGCCGAGTGTTTTGCTTTCAAAGACACCGGAAAGAATTTCGCACTGATCTGCTTCTTTTCGCTGCGTTGTGACCTTGCTTTGGCCCGGACGGCGGCGGTCCAGCTCACGTTGGATTTCCGTTTCGGACAGTTCGATGTTCGGCGGACAACCGTCGATGACCACGCCCACGCCGCCCCCATGCGATTCGCCGAAAGTCGTGACGCGGAAGAGCTGGCCAAATGTGTTTCCCATTGTGTGTGCAAAACTAAATCGACGTCGCGGCAATGACAAAACGGAAGACAGCCGTCTCGGCTGTCGTGGCAGGTGGCCGTCTCGGCTGCCTGTTTTCTTCGACATGTGAGACACATGTCTGCCAGGACGGCGAAGACGCCTGTTTTCCCATCTCGTCATCCTCGTTTCCTTTCTCCGCGAGCAGCAACCGGCAAAATCGTGCGGCGACCGCGGAGGTACGGGCGACGACTGGACGATGGAGGTCGTCGTCTGCCCATGAACCAGAAAGCGATCCAGCACACGATCCAAGGACGCGATCTCAGGTAGATGGACCTTGAGAATGAAGCAATCTTCGCCCGTCACTCGATGGCATTCCACGACCTCCGGAACCTGTTGAGCGAGCGCTGAAATTTTCGGCACATGTCCTGGAAGCGGCCGGATTCTGACGAACGCCGTGATCTCATGTCCCGCTGCTTTCGGATCCAGTTCGAGACGATAGCCCGCAATCACACCACTCTCTTCTAAACGTCGAACACGCTCCTTCGCCGCCGGATTGGACATCTTAATTTTCCGGGCCAGTTCCGCGATCGACATCCGGGGATCCCGTTGCAAGAGCTTCAGAATTTCAATATTCTTTTGATCTTTCAATATTTCCTTAATATTCACGGGATATATGGCTATGATACATTAACAACTAGCTGTATTCTACTAGATATTACCTTATTTTATGTTTGCCCGATAGGTTTGACGCTCTACTTTGTTTCGATGACAAGCAAAATCGCGTTGCCGATAAAGTTGATGACACGCGAACGGGTGCACGCAGCGAGACCTGTTCCGCCAGAAGCTTTTTTCCTTTGCAGCGCCATTTTTCATTATCTCGGTCCAGCCTTTGCGGTGCTTCTGTTTGCGAGGGTTGATGTATTAGGCGTCGCGTGGCTGCGGATTGCAAGCGCAGCTGTGATATTCGCCTTCTGGAAACGTCCGTGGCGTTTGTTCGCTGAACTGAGCGCAGCCGAGAGGCGAATCGTGGTGGCATTAGGTTTCGTGCTGGCGGCCATGAACGTATGTTTCTATTTGGCCATCAATCGGCTGCCACTGGGAACGGTGGGAACGATCGAGTTCCTCGGCCCCATTGCGCTGGCGGCGTTAGGCGTGCGAACGATGCGCAACCTTGCCGCTTTACTACTGGCATGCGGCGGAGTGTTCCTGCTGACCAGTGTGCGAATCAGTGGCGAACCGATGGGATACATTTTTGCATTTGCGAATTGCGCGCTGTTCGTTCTCTACATTCTGCTGGGGCATCGGATCGCGGCGAGCGGCGGCCGCGGCGGAGTTGAGCGTCTGGCGATGGCAATGCTCATCGCGGGCATCGTGGTCACGCCAATTGGCTTAAGGAGCGCATCGGTGGCGCTATTGGATCCCATGCTCCTGCTCGCTGGCGCCGGAGTCGGTGTTTGTTCCTCTGTCATCCCGTACATCTGCGATCAATTTGCAATGGCGCGATTATCGAAGGCCACTTTTGCGCTCATGCTGTCCTTGTTGCCTGCGACAGCCTGCCTGGTAGGGTTAATCGTTCTGCGACAAGTTCCGTCGCTTTACGAACTAACCGGAGTCGGCGCAGTGATAGCCGGAGTCGCTTTGAAACGAAGCGCGAATGATTAAATAGGAGGTGTTAAAGATGAACTACGCAAATCTTGGCAAGACAGGACTCAAGGTATCGCGAATCTGTCTAGGCTGCATGAGTTACGGACTCAACGAAGAGAGAGAGTGGGGTCTCGATGAGGAACAAGGCCGGCCTTTCATCAAACAAGCGCTTGAGCTTGGTATTAACTTTTTTGACACAGCCAACATGTACGGAACTGGCAGGAGCGAAGAAGTCGTGGGCCGGGCGCTACGCGATTTTGCGAAACGGGATGAGGTAGTCATCGCGACGAAAGTCTATTTCCCGATGCGTCCCGATGTGAACGGGCGCGGATTGTCGCGCAAAGCGATCATGACCGAGATCGACAACAGTTTGCACCGGCTGGGGACCGATTATGTCGATCTTTATCAGATCCACCGCTGGGATTACGAAACGCCGATTGAAGAAACACTCGAGGCCCTTCACGATGTCGTGAAATCAGGAAAGGCGCGTTACATCGGGGCATCATCGATGTTTGCCTGGCAATTCTGCAAGGCGCTTTTCCTGGCCGACCTCCACAGTTGGACGCGTTTTGTTTCGATGCAGCCACATTACAACCTGCTGAATCGCGAGGAGGAACGGGAGATGTTACCTCTTTGCCTGGCGGAAGGTATCGGCGTCTTGCCGTGGAGCCCGCTGGCGCGCGGTCGTCTTGCTCGCGCATGGGAGACGCAGCCGACCACTATTCGCGGTCGAACCGATGAGTACGGCAAAAAACTTTATTCGAAAACTGAAGAAGCGGACCGCCCGGTAGTAGATCGCGTGGGAGAAATTGCCAAGGCGCGAGGCGTCTCCCGCGCGGAGATTGCGCTCGCGTGGTTGCTTCACAAGCCTGCGGTAACGGCGCCAATCGTTGGCGCAACCAAATCTCATCATCTCGAAGAAGCAGCGGCTGCGGTCGATGTGAAACTATCCGACGCGGAAATTGAAGCGCTCGAGGCGCGATACGTTGCCTCATCGCATTGCCGGCTTCGAGTAATCAAGCAAGTTTATGTCGGCAACACGTATCCTCTTGAGAACATCAACCGAGCTAACACTATGCTTCCTGATTACACTGACTTCCTAATTAAACGATTTGAGAACCCGGATGAGGTTCGCACTTTTGAAAAAGGCCGGTTCGAACTCATCGAGATCGGCGGAATGACGATTGGCCGGGCCACATATGAACCCGGTTGGAAATGGTCGCAGCACGTCGCGCCAGTTGCCGGGACTTCCCTGTGTCAGGTCGAGCACGTTGGCATGGTGATTTCCGGCCAGGCTGCGTGTGCCATGGAAGATGGAAGGTCTTACGTCATGAAGCCTGGAGACATCTTCTACATCGGTCCCGGGCATGACAGTTGGGTAGTGGGCGATCAACCTTATGTTTCGCTCCACTTTCTCGGAGCAGAAAAATACGCGCACGACTGAGAGAACTGCTCGCGTGTCGAAACGTACCGCATCAAACTACACGTTTGAGTGCGTGATTAAATCGCTTCAAGCGCGCCCTTCAAATCATCTATTAGATCGCGGACATCTTCCACGCCCACCGAAAGCCTGACCAGCGAATCGGTAACGCCGAGTTTTTCGCGCTGCTCCTTTGGGACTGAAGCATGCGTCATCAGCGCAGGGTGATTGATAAGGCTTTCGACACCGCCCAAACTTTCCGCAAGGGCGAAGAGGTGTGTGTTCTCCAGAAAACGCCTGGTCCCCGAAAGATCGCCTTTCAAAAGGATTGTTACAATTCCACCAAATCCGCGCATCTGTTGCCGCGCCAGATCGTGGTGCGGATGGGATTTTAGTCCGGGATAACGGACGAATTTCACCTCCCGTTGTTCCTCCAGCCATCGCGCAATCTCAAGCGCATTCGCGCAATGTCGCTCCATCCGGAGTGCCAGCGTTTTTAAACTGCGCAGCACAAGAAAGCTGTCGAACGCGCCGGCAATTGCGCCAACCGAATTTTGCAGAAACCAAATTTGATCGCCGAGTTCCTTGTTATCGCCGACAACGGCCACTCCGCCTACCAAATCGGAATGACCGTTCAAATACTTCGTGGCGGAATGCACCACAATGTCGAATCCGTTCTCAATCGGGCGCTGAATCCACGGGGTTGCAAATGTGTTATCGCAAACTGAGATCAGTTTGCGCTCGCGCGCGATTTTCGCGATCGCTTCGAGGTCGATCAGTTTCAGCAGCGGATTGCTTGGAGTTTCGATCCATACCATGCGCGTGTTTGGCTTGATTGCGCGCTCGAGATCCTCCGCGTCAGTCAGATCGACATAGGTAAAATCAAGATTCGCCGAGCGGCGGCGCACTTTGTCGAACAACCGGAATGTGCCGCCGTAAAGATCGTCGCTCACAACGATATGCGACCCGCTGTCGAGCAGCTCGAGCACAGTGGCCATTGCGGCCAGGCCGGAGGCAAAGGCAAATCCCCGGGTGCCGCTTTCCAAATCGGCGATGCATTTTTCGTAAGCGAGCCGGGTGGGATTAATTGAGCGCGAGTAATCGTATCCCTTGTGCTTCCCGGGGCTTTTCTGCACGTACGTCGATGTTGCATAAATCGGCGTCATTACCGCGCCAGTGGAAGGGTCGGGCTCCTGCCCCGCGTGAATCGCACGCGTGGCAAATTCTTGCTGCTTTTTCATGTCCAGGCAATCTAAACGCGAATCACCCTGATATCGCGGATAAAAAATTCAAAATTACGGACGGGATCTTGTCATTCTGAGCGATGCGAAGAATCTCTGATCATTGTTCTCAGAATAAAAAACGACATCAGAGATGCTTCGCTTCGCTCAACATGACAATCAAGGAGGACTGGGCTCGATCCGTGTTGCACGCGTAAGCCGCGTAATGAGCGGTTCACTGCTTCGGCATGTGCAACCGCAGATATGAGAGCAGGTCGGAACGCGTGACCAACCCGAGGAACTTGTCGTCCTCCATTACGATGGCGACACGACCGCGATCAAATACATCCAAAAGATCCTTGATCGTCGCTGTCGGCGACAGTATTTCCAGTTTCGAAGTCATCGCTTTTTTCACCGGATCATTAAAATGCACCGGATCGCGGTGGACTTTCACAAGCACATCAGACTCATCGAGAATTCCGATGGCACGACCATGTTGGTCGAGCACGGGTACCTGTGAGACGTCCGCACCCCGCATGCGTTTGAACGCGGTCAGCAGTGTGTCCGTCGGTCCGACGGAGATTACTTCACCCGCTTCATAACGATGGGAGATCAGATCACTCAAATCGCCATGGAGCGGGCGATGGATAAAACCCTGTTCCGCCATCCAGAAATCGTCGTACATCTTCGAAAGATATTTGTTGCCGGTGTCGACCACGAAGCTGACGACCCGTTTCGGTTTCGTCTGTTTACGGCAGTAACGCAGCGCTCCTGCAACGAGCGTACCCGTGGAAGATCCGCCAAAAATTCCTTCCTTACGCAACAGCTCACGCACTGTGGCAAAGCTTTCCGCATCGTCGATCTCGAATGCTTCCGTCACCAGCGACATGTCGGTGATTTCAGGAATGAAATCCTCGCCAATCCCTTCAACTGCCCAGCTGCCTGCCTCGTTGAGCTTGCCCGACTTAACATACTCGTAAAGCACGGAACCCTTCGGGTCGGCCAAAACCATCTCAATTCCGCGCCGCGGCTTGACGCGATTGAAAAATCGCCCCAGACCAGTCAGCGTCCCGCCAGAACCCACTCCCACCACAATTGCGTCGACATCGTGCCGCATTTGTTCCCAAATTTCTGGTCCGGTAGTGCGCTCGTGCGCCAGAGGATTTGCGGGATTACCAAATTGGTTCACGTAGAATGCGCCCGGGATTTCTCCGGCGAGCCGCGCTGCCACATCCTGATAATATTCAGGATGGCCACGCGTCACGTCTGAACGGGTGATCCGGACTTCAGCGCCGAGCGCTTTGACGTGCGAGATTTTTTCCTGCGACATTTTATCGGGAATTACGAGCACGACGCGGTAACCTTTCGCGCCGGCAACCAGCGCAAGCCCCAGACCAGTGTTGCCTGCCGTGGCTTCAACAACTGTGCCGCCGGGCAACAATTTGCCTTCGTCCTCCGCTGCTTCGATCATCGAAAGCGCGATCCGGTCCTTGATCGATCCGCCTGGATTCTGATTCTCAAGTTTGAGAAAAAGCTGACATGGACCGGTGTCGAGCTGTGTGATCTCCACCAGTGGCGTGTCGCCGATTAGTGAGAGGATTTGAGGCGGACGTTTGGAACTGGTCTGGGGAACGGTTGGAGTTTCGAGCATCGAATTTTTAAGGGGAGGCTAATGACGGTTCGCCGGTATGCGACCATTCCGATTTGCTGTCTTCGAGGAATTGTTGGAGCACGTCAAAACGGACTTCGCCGTAGTTCAATGCGTATCGGAGATCGCCGCCCTTGTAAATCCAAGTCGTGGGAATCCACGAGAGCGGCATCCCGACAAATTGCTTGATCTTGTTGTCCCCTTTGCGCGGTCCCGGGTCCGCTAAAATCGTGACGTTCGGTTGGTCGGCGATTTGGAATTTCTGCAACATCGCACGGCCGTCCTCGCCATTATTCCAAACCGAGACAAAATAAAATTTCACCTGCGGATTGCCTTTTACGGTCTTGAGCCAGCCGCCGTTTCTTAATTCCGCCTGGCAATTGGAACACCACGGTGCCCAAAGGTGTACCACGCTGAGGTCAGGTGATTTGATGGCTTCGAGAACTTTTTGTTCTACAGGAGACTCAGCGCCGAGCGATGTAGTGGCAAGGAGCGTGGCGAGGATCAAAAAGCGGAATAACGACATATTGACGTTGAAAGATACAGGGGAAACGCCCAACGCTCAACGTCGAACGCCCAACGTTCAACGCGGAGCGAGGAACCCCACATTCGAAGCTAGGATCAGAAGAGTCATTCTGCGTGATGCAGCAGCGCATGCATGAGGTCCTTCTCCCGCGACGGCGGGATCAGGATGACAGAGCGTGTTACCGTCCCAGGTCATTTGACCTGCGTGGAGAAAACGCCTAGTGTTCCGTCCCATTCCGCGGCTGTAGCTGCGCGGAATTCTTCGGCGGTCATAGACCGCCGCTACAGTGCCTGAAGGAGGCCCACTTAATTTATGATTCACATGCAGGATGTAATGGCGAAGCCGATGCCGGACTTCCGTGAAGGAAGCATCGTCAAGGGACGCATTTTGGAAGTTCGCCCGCGGGAAGTATTGGTCGATGTGGGATATAAATCCGAGGGCGTTATTCCGTTAGCAGAATTTGATGACGTCGAGTCGCTGGAGGTGGGCGACGAAGTGGATGTGCTTCTGGAGCGCCTTGAGAACGACGAAGGCATGGTCGTTCTGTCAAAAGAAAAAGCCGCTTACCGTCAAAATTGGAACAAGATCGTCGGTGTGTTTCAAGGTGACGGCCTGATCAAAGGCAAAGTGAAGTCGGTCGTGAAAGGCGGTCTCATGGTAAACATCGGCGTTGAGGCGTTTTTGCCGGCCTCTCAGATCGACGTCGTTCCGCCAAAGGACTTGCAGCAATTCGTTGGCAACACGTACGATTTCAAAATCGTTAAGCTCAATGACGACCGCAAAAATGTCGTTCTCAGCCGGCGTGAAGTCATTGAGAAGGAGCGTAGTGAGAAGCGGCAGAAATTCATGGAAGGCGTGAACGTGGGCGACCGTGTCGTCGGCACGGTGAAAAACATCACCGACTTCGGCGCTTTTATCGATCTCGATGGCATGGATGGCCTGCTGCATGTAACTGACATGACCTGGGGCCGGCTTGGTCATCCCAGCGAGTTATTGAAAGTCGGGCAACAATTGGAAGTGGTCGTGCTCGACCTCAACAAGGAAAAAGAGCGCGTGTCGCTCGGCCTCAAGCAAACCCAGAAGAATCCGTGGGACCAAATCGAGGAGCGCTTTCCCGCCGGGCAGCGGATCAAGGGCAAAATCACCAATCTTGTTCCCTACGGAGCGTTTGTTGAGATCGAGGAAGGCGTGGAAGGGCTCATCCACGTCTCCGAGCTTTCGTGGACGAAACGAATCATGCGCCCGTCCGATATCCTCAGCGTCGGGCAGGAAGTGGAAGCTGTGGTGCTCGGGGTGAACAAGGAAGAACAAAAAATTTCATTGGGTCTGCGCCAGCTGGAAACGAATCCGTGGGATGAGATCGAGAAGAAATTCACCATCGGCAGCCGGGTTAAAGGTAAGATTCGCAATATGACTGCATACGGCGCGTTCGTGGAATTGGACGAAGGCATCGATGGGATGATTCACGTGTCGGATCTGAGCTGGACCCGCAAGATCAATCATCCCAGCGAAGTTTTTAAGAAAGCCGATGAAATCGAAGCCGTCGTGATCGACATCGACAAAGTAAACCAGCGGATCAGCCTCGGGATCAAACAACTCACCGAAGATCCCTGGAAGACGATCGATGAGAAATATAAGATAGGCGACCTGGTTAACGGCAAGGTAACGAAGCTCGCCAGCTTTGGCGCGTTTGTGCAGCTCCAAGACGACATTGACGGTCTCGTGCACATCTCGCAATTGAGCGAAGATCACGTCGCGAAAGTGAAAGATGTCCTGAAAGTCGGTCAGGAAGTCGAAGCGCGCGTCATTAAAGTGGACAAACTTGAACGGCGCATTGGATTATCGATCAAGGCAGCAAATTACACCGAGGAACAACTGCGCAAGGAAGCCGAAGCGCTCGACGTACTCCGCCCAGGCGAAGACATGGTCGGCCTTGAAAAAGCTTTCGCCGCCGCCGAACAGGAAGAGTATCGCCCCGGCGATTCCAAAAAAGAAGAGACGGAATCAAAGGAATCCAAGCGCGAGTCGAAAAGAGAATCGAAGAAGAAATAGCCTCGAGAGTGGCTCGTTGCTGTGCAGTCCCACACAGTAAAGCGCTTCAGCCTCTCTAATTTTTCGTATGGCTCGATCGCCTATTTGGTGTCGCTGCTTGGGACGCTGTTGTTGCCAAGTGAACTGACTCGTTTCTGGGCGGTGCTGCTGTTAATTGGCGCAGCAGTACCTGGCTGTGTTCGCTTGGAGACGGCAAAAGTGGACACCGGCGTTCCCGGAACATTCGGTTACTTGGATACCCAGCTTACTCCGGAGTCGCCTGTACTTGCTCGGAATGCTAACTGCGTTCCTGCTTGTGCTGGCCGCAGACCTTCGTTACCTGGCTGCTCCGAACGAGACTTTTGGCGTTGGCGGTACTCTATGGTTGGCCGGCATCGCCGTATTGCTGTGCTCTGTTTTCGCTGGCTCTCGGGCGGAGGATCGTGCAAAGGAGCTAACTCTCACGCCGTGGAACTCTTGGGAGGTAGCGGTGTTCACCGGATTGGTTCTGGTCGCGTTGTTTACCCGGGTTTGGGATCTCACCAGCTTTCCCGATAACATCTATCCGGACGAGATAATGACGGGCACCGTCGCCATTCATTCCTACGTAGGCCACACCGGTCCCAGTCCTTCAGTCTTCGGCACCGTATGGGGCGGGATAGATTTACCGGCCCTGTGGTTTTGGATAGTATCGTTATTTCTTAAACTCGGCGGCAGCACTCTTGCAATGCTAAGACTCCCCGCCGCATTATTCGGCGCGGCCACGGTTGTTCCGTTGTACGGACTGATCCGCGGAACATGGGGCAGGTATGCGGCAATAGCGGGAGCGGCCATCCTGGCGTTTAGCGTCTCTAACATCCACTACAGTCGCCTCGCTCTTAATAACATCACAACGCAGTTCTTCTGGACAGCCTGCTTCTTCTTTGTATTGCGTGGACTACGGTCACGCCGGCCGTTGGATTGGGCACTGGCCGGCCTGTCGGCAGGACTAAGCGAGTACTTCTACTATGGCACACGGCTGTTGCCATTTATCCTGATTCTGTACTTCTGTTATATCTTGGCTTTTTCACTGGAAGCAGGGGCGTGATTACCTGATGAATTTCGCCCTGCTCGCCGCTGGCTATTTGATAGGATTTGGTCCGCTCCTATTACACTTTATACGGCACCCCCATCTCTATTTCGGCCGGGGAGCAAGCTTAATGATATGGTCTCCTCACGTTCCGGCCAGTTTTCAAGATTTGCAGACTGCTTGGGAAGGGGTTTGGCCTGTAATCCGCGAGAATTTTCTTGGCATAAGCACTCATAATTCACAGGACATCATTTTCTATGCGCCGCTGCTGCTCCCTGCTGAAGCCGCGATACTTGTATTAGGGGTTGCTTTGCTCATATGGCACTGGCGTCACCCAGCCGCCTTTCTCATGCTGATTTCGGGACTCGGTGTCTTACTCGTCGGCGGCACGCTCGTCGCCTATCCCAACAGTGTTCCACCGTTGATTAACCACTGGACTCCAGCTTTTCCGGCATTTTATGTTGCGCTAGCCGCACCCATAGGGGCGTGGGCGACGTCTGCGAAGATGGAATTGCCGACAAAGGTACGCTGGATGGTACCTGCGACGCTTACCATCGGTTTATCATTGCTTTGCTGGACTAACCTGAATTTCTATTTTCATGACTATTACGCCGATCCTGCGAGCCTAAGGAGCGGCGCGTACAGATCGGCCCAGCAGAACTATGAAATTCAGACCGCCCAGAGCCGGTACCAGGCATCGCTGGGGCCAGGATACCATGTATTTACCGTCGGCAAAGGCTCGCCGCCATACGATTCCACAACTACACGATACCTAATCGCAGACCAAGAGTGGACCATGCTTTCCAATCCTACCGCCGATTTGCCCTCAGTAACTGCTGAGTGCAAAGGGCTAGCGTTCCTCTTCTTTCAAGGAAACGAACAATATCGAGAATTGACACATAAGCTTTATCCCGGCGGTTCAGACGGCGAGGTAACTACAAAACGCGGCAAGCATCTATTCTACACATACGTGTTGCCCCCAACACAGAGCCAACCGATCCACAAATGATACTGAACCGCTAATTCGAATTGGTTGTAGTCGCTTCGCTATGCCGAGGCGATGGGACGATATTAGTTCATCGCAGGCACGGCGACACAGCGCCGTGACTACAATACACGGGTCAATGAGATGGTTTCTGGACGCTTTTCACCACGCTCGACATGATGATCATGGCGGATTATAAATCGCCCGGCTATGTCATTTAATTCTTCTCAATCCAGGCCGCGATTCCGGATAATTGCGATGGCGGTGGCATTCGCGATGGCTGGTTGCGGACACTCGACCATCGTAGGCAAGTGGCGCCTGATGGGAGGAGAGTCAGATGCAATTCTGTGGGAGTTTTCGACCAACGGCGGCGTCCTGGTCGGGGATTTGCGCGGCAAATACAAATTCGGCGATCAGAACCGGATCAAAATCGAAACGCCATTCGCGACGACAGTTTATCAGCTGAAAATTTCCGGAGACCAGATGACACTGCAAGAACCGGGCGGTTCCAAACTTGAGTTTACACGGATAAGGGAAACGCCCCGCTGATATCTCGACCGCGTCATTAACCTCTCATCCTATCAGCGCTTTTCGCGCCGCTTCTTGTTCGTCCTCACAATCCTCTTGCGTTCTTTCGTACGACTTGCAGAGGCGCCACTCTTTCGTTGACCATCCGCCGAGGATTTCGCACCGATTGCTGGCGCGTGATGAAGCGCCAATGCGCGGCCGAGCTCTTTTTCGTCGGTCAGATCGAGGCGCAATGGAGTAACTGAGACCCAGTTGTGCTCAACCGCCCATCGATCGGTCCCTTCCTCGGCTCCCTGAAGCGGGATTATAGTGAACCAGAAAATTGGCCGACCCATCGGATCTTTGCTGGGGGCAACTGTGCCGTCGTAATGCCGCACGGACTGGCGCGTCCAACGAATGCCCTTTGGTTTCTCTGGTAAATTCACGTTTACCAGGTCCATTGTTTTTTCTTCCAGCAGCATCTTGATCACCTTTGCGACGTACGGTTCAAGCTTCGCGAAATCTGGGTCTTTGTTTTCGCTTACCGATGTGCTAAACGCGATGCCACGCACTCCGAGCAGCGCAGCTTGTTTTGCGGCGGCCAGCGTGCCGGAATGCCAGCAGGAATTGCCGAGGTTCAAACCGAGATTGATTCCTGAAAGAACGAGATCGATATGCTGCCAATGGTGCGTTCCGAGTGCAACGCAATCAGCTGGAGTTCCGTTCACGCGATAAGCCTCGAAGTCGCCGAGGCGAATCCGTTTGTACCGAAGCGGCCGTGAGGAAGTAATAGCATGACCCATCGAAGATTGCTCGACGTCGGGCGCGACGATGCGTACTTCGCCAAAACGCGACGCGACTTTCGCGAGCGCAACAATGCCCGGGCTGTAAATGCCATCGTCGTTCGAAATAAGGATTCGCATCTTCTTTGTCATTAAACGTTTGCCAGATTGTTTTTGGCCGAATAATCCCGTATTTACCGATTACGAGACTGGATGCGAATCACGTTAATACATAATCCTAAAGCTGGCGACGCCAGACACGGTAAGGATCAATTGATGGCGGCGCTAGCTGAAGCCGGGCACCACGCCACTTATCAATCCACGAAAGAACCCGGCTTCAGAAAAGCTCTCAAGCAACCTGCTGACCTGGTGCTTGCAGCCGGCGGTGACGGGACGATTGGAAAGGTTGCTTTCCGCCTTATCGATAGCGGCATTCCTTTGAGTGTTCTTCCCCTGGGCACAGCGAATAACCTCGCGCGAGCGCTCGGGTTCGTCGCTTCTCCCGAGGAAATTATCGCGAGACTCGAAGGCGGCAAGAAGCAGGTCTTTGACGTAGGACTTGCGACTGGTCCGTGGGGCGATCGATATTTTTTTGAAGGCGTCGGTGGCGGATTGCTTGCTGATTACGTCCGTGCCGCAAAGAAAGAAGAGAAACAGAACGGGAAAGCTGAAAAACTTTCCAAGGAACAAGAGATGGCGCGCCATGGAGCACTGTTACGCCGGATGCTCCACGACTATCCGGCCCGTCAATGGAAGATCGAGATCGACGGAAAAGATATTTCCGGCCGCTATATTCTTTGGGAGGCAATGAATATTCGCTCGGTTGGTCCGGCACTCCATCTGGCGCCCCGCGCCGAGACCAGAGATGGGCGATTTGATTTTGTTTGCGCGCGCACAGCCGACCGCGCGCTCTTAATGGAACATTTCGACGCGCGCGTGGCAGGGAAGAAGAGCAAGTCACCGTTGCCGACGAGGAGATTCCGCGAATTACGGATCGTTTGGAAGGGATCGACGATTCATTTAGACGACGAACTTTGGCGGAACAAGAAGAAGAACAAGATCGTCGGACGAAATCAAGATCACGGTCAAACCGTCGGCGCTGATCGTTCTGCACCCAGCTGCGGCGATCAAAACGTAGCTCGCAAATCAGAATTCTGCGCTGCCGGGCGTACGGGCGAACGGGATCACGTCGCGGATGTTTGAAACCCCGGTGATAAACATCAGCATGCGCTCGAAACCGAGGCCGAAGCCGGAGTGCGGAACGGTGCCGTAACGCCGCAAATCGAGATACCACTTGTAATCAGCAGGATCCATGTTGTGACGTCGCATGTTCTCCTCTAGTAGGTCGAGCCGCTCTTCACGCTGGCTTCCCCCAACGATTTCGCCGATCCCCGGCACGAGCAAATCCATTGCAGTCACCGTCTTTCCATCGTCGTTCACGCGCATGTAAAACGGTTTAATTTCCTTTGGATAATTGAACACGGTGACCGGACACTGAAAATGCTTCTCGGTTAGCCAGCGTTCATGTTCCGATTGCAGATTCAATCCGTAGTCGACCGGGAACTCGAATTTCTGTCCGCACTTTTTTAGCAATTCTACGGCTTCGGCATAAGTGATCCGTTGAAATGGGCGGTCGACGACGAAATCAAGTCGTCCAAGCAATTCCTTGTCCACGAACTTGCCGAAAAGTTCCATCTCATCCGGGCAATGTGCGCGCGCGTCCGCGATCAGATATTTAACAAACTCCTCTGCGAGATCCATGTTGCCCTGCAGATCGCAAAACGCCATTTCCGGCTCGATCATCCAAAACTCGCTTGCATGCCGGGACGTGTTGGAGTTCTCAGCGCGAAAAGTGGGTCCAAAGGTGTAAACGTTGGACAACGCCAGCGCGAATGCCTCCGCTTCCAGTTGGCCGCTTACTGTGAGGTAAGTCGGCCGGGCGAAAAAATCTTTCGCATAATCGATTTCACCCTTCGCAGTTCGCGGCACGTTCTCGGCGTCCAGCGTAGTAACGCGAAACAATTCTCCAGCTCCCTCGCAGTCGCTGCCGGTAATGATTGGCGTATGCACATAAACGAAACCCCGGTCCTGAAAAAACTGGTGAACAGCAAACGCAAGCCGGCTCCGCACGCGAAAGACACTGCTGAAAAGATTTGAGCGTGGGCGAAGATGGGCAATCTCGCGAAGAAACTCAGGCGTATGTCCCTTCTTTTGCAGCGGGTAGGAGTCGTCAGCAGGTCCTACGATCTCGACGTTGTCCGCAACCAGTTCCCATTTTTGGCCTTTACCCTGGGACGGAACCAGCGCCCCACTTACGCTAATAGACGCTCCCGTTGAGAGCCGTTGCACAGCCGAGTAATTTGGCAACGTGTCCCTGGCGATAATCTGCAGATTGCGCAGGGTGGAGCCGTCGTTCAGCTCGATAAACGAAAAATCTTTCGAATCACGGCGCGTGCGCACCCAGCCCTGCACTTGAACGGAGTCAATGGGGGTTGCGCTTTGTAGGGCGTCCTTGATCGGAGTTGGAGAAAGAGGTTTATCCATACATTTGACGGGAACGTTCAACGCTCAACAGCTCAACATTCAATGATTGGGTGACTTGTTCTCATCGTTGCCAACGACTTCCGCGACCAAACGCTCGAATCGTGGATGGCCGCGCAATGGATCAACACGGCTCGACTTTGATGCCGACGATCCCGGGATCGACACGTTCACGATACGCCCGTTCGAGATCGTCAATCGCCTTTTCGTTTTCACCTAACGCCAGTGGACCAGCGCGAAGGTAAAAGGCCCGACGTGTCGATGTGCGGCCAGTTGCTCGAGTTGCGAGAGAATGTTCCCGCTTTGTCGCGTTGGCCAGTTTTGCTTATCCTTGTGCCAGCATCGCCAGACTATCGGATCGTCCGTTATCTCAGCCGCTTTCTCGTATTCGACCATTGCTTCGCGTCAGTTGTCCGCTCAGCTGGAGTGCTTCGCCGAGAGTCCAGCGCGCGTAATAGAAACGCGGATCCATTGCGAGCGTTTTGCGCAATTGGTCGATCGCCTCGTCGTAGCGCCGCGCCAACATAAAGTTCTGGCCAAGGTCGGCATTGATGATGAGGGAGAGTGGATCGAGTTCCACTGCGCGTTTTCCTTCCGCGATCGCGCGATCGAATTCGCCGACCATTGCAAGATTCATGTTGCCGAATTGATGATGCGCGGTGGCGTAATTCGGATTCAATTCAATTGCCCGTTCGAACTCTTTTTTCGACTGGGCGAAATCAAAGTCGTACAGCGCTAGCACCAATCCGAGGAGTTGTGCGCTTCAGGCAGGTGTCTTCCAGTTCGAGCGCTTTCCTGGCTGCTGCCTTTGCCTGGGGCACAGTCTCTTGCGGACCCTCACCACCGTAGAGGGAGAGAAGCGCATAGGCATCGGCCAGTCCGGCATATGCGAGCGCGTAATTCGGATCTTTGCCAATCGCGCTCCTTGAAATAATCGATTGCGGTTCGCAGGTCTGGCCCGGTGCGTTTGTTCGAAAAAAATGTGCCTTTGAGATAAAGCTGATGTGCCTCAGCGTTCTCCGTTGGCCGTGTTGGCGATCGCGCGCTGTTCGGAGCCGCTAAGTTTCGCTTGCAGCGTGTCGGCGATTGCTTTCGCGATCTCGCTTTCCACGCCGAAGACGTCCGTCAATTTGCGATCATATTTTTCTGCCCAAAGATGTGAATCGTTTCTGGCGTTGATGAGTTGGACATTCACGCGAACCTGACCTTCCGCTTTCTGAACAGTGCCCTCGAGAATATTGGCGACGCCGAGTTGCTTCGCGATTTCCGGCAGGTTTTTCGGCGCACTCTTGAAACGTTGCGTCGATGTTCGCGAAATGACTTTGAGATCACGCGATCTTTGATAGTCGCGTAGAATTTCCTCCTGAATGCCATCGCAAAAATATTCCTGATCGCGTGTCTGACTAAGATCGGCAAAAGGCAGAACGGCGATCGATTTTTCATTGGGGGATTGCGCCGGAGCTTGTGATGGAGATGTATGCGATTCCGATAGAGGCTTCGCTTCCTTTGGTCCGAGCGAGGCGACGATTTTTTCGAAGCGCTGATCGCCGCGGAGCGGGTCCCAGAAGGGCAACAACTTTAATGCGCCGTAGTTAAGCGCCTGCGATGGAGTTGGAGCGCGGGCTCCGAGTTCCAGTTGCTGCAAGGCAAGGTCTTTCTCACCTGTCCACGCCGCGGTGATCGCGAAGTACTGGATCATGTGGCTGCCATTGATGGAATCTTTTTCCACGGGAAGAAGCTCGATGGCGCGCCGTGCTTCCTCCAAGGCCGCCTCCTTGCGTCCCAAAGCAGCGTCGATCAAGCCAAGCACGCAAAGCGCAGGTCCATAATCTGGCTGCGCTTGCACGATCTTCTCCTGCTCAGCGCGAGCTTTGCTGAAAGCGATCCGCGCCTTCGCTTCATCGTTCATTAACCGCGCCAGTAATCCCTCACCAAAGCTGCGGCTCAGAATAACAGCGGCGTCGACCAACCATGGATTATCGCCCAGCGCCACCAGAGCCCGCCGCGCGACGTGATCATGTTCAGCCAGCTCACAAACAAGCCAGCTATCAGCGACTTTGGCGATTGCGCCGGGATCCTCGGCGAGGACTGAGTCGATCGCGTGGTGCAAAAGCTTGGTGTCAGCCTTCCAGTAAAAGTCGACCAGGGCGCGGTTAACTTTAGTGGCAGCGTCCTTCGGAATAATGGTCAGCGCGCGATCCAGAATGGCTGCCTCCTCTGGATAGCGGCGCAGGAATTGATAGCTGAGCGCGATCTGTTGCATGATGAAGTAATTGCGCGGATCAAGTTCGATTGCCTTTTGCAGATTGCGCAGACCTTCTTCCTGTTGGCCGCGGCGACGCAAAATGTAGCCGGTCAATTCGGAGAGGCGCGGATCATTAGGTAAACTTCGCCGCCCATTTCTCCAATTCAGCCAGTGCGCCAGCGTAGTCACGGGGGCCGTAATAGAGATAGTTCGCCCGTGCCAGATGTGTTTCTCCGGCATCGGGTCGCAGCCGAATCGCCGCTTGAAGTGCTGCGTCGGCGGAGGCCAATCGGCTAGCAGTGTGATCGAAGTCCACTGCATAAAGGCGTCCGTGAACAAATGCCAGCTGGTAGTAAACCTCGAAAAAGGCCAGGTCGCGTGTCGCTGCCTGGTTAAGAAGCTCGACTACCTGCCGCCGGTTTTGTTCACCCGTGGGAGTGAAAGATGTCGTGAGAAGTAGCGTCTTCGCCCGGCTGTAGAGGTCGAAGGCCGCCAGGTCAGCGGTGGGTGGCTTTTCAATCGCCGCCTTTTCTCTAGGCGAAAGCCTCGCTTGCAGTTGATCGGCGATCGCCTTCGGCAATCTCGCTTTGATTGCAAATACATCCGCCAAGTCGCGATCATAGGTCTGCGCCCAAAGATGTCGCGTCTGTCCGCGCATCGATCAACTTGCGCGCTCACCCGCACCCGATTGGCTGCGCGCTGCACGCTGCCCTCTAATAAATGCGCGACGCCAAGCTGCTGCCCAATCTCGCGCAGATTGCGCGCGATTCCGCTCTTGTATTGCATCACCGCTCGTGCGGCTGATCACCTTCACGTCCGACGATCCTGGCGAGGTTCGTGAGAATTTCCTCCTGAATGCCATCGGCGAAATACGCGTTGTCGGGTTCGCTACTGAGATTTGCGAAGGGCAATACTGCAATCGATTTGCTCTCGACCGAGTCGGCTGGTGACTTGTTTTCAGGGATGCCGAGAACCTTCTCGACCAAACGGCGACCAGTGCCTTCGCAGGATCGAGACCGGTCCGACGCAAGAGGTCGGCATAACGTGGATCGGAACGCAGCGGACGAAATTCATGACTGACCGCAATGTTGGGCACACCCCAAGAGTGCTCTGCGTAGGCGCGCTCTAACCATCGGAAGGCTTCATCCTTTTCGCCCAGAGCGACGTAAACGGCCGCGATCGAATCTGCCGCGATGTAGCGTGTTCGCGCCTTTTCGATGAGCTGATTGAGAATGTGCCGCGCCTCGACTTGCTGTCCCATCCGCGCGTAAGTAATGGCAAGACCACCACTGGGAAGCTGCGTCGCCTCTTGCGCTTTTGAGTAGAGCGCGATCGCTTTATCGAACATGCCTTTCTCGCGATACGCGACAGCAGGGCCATACGCGAAAGAGGGATAGAGATAATCTGGGTCCAGCATCTGTGTCCGCTCAGCTTCCGCTAGCGCCTCGTCCAAGCGGCCCGTATCCAGGTAAAAGCCACTCACAACGGTGCTAATGGCAGGCGAGAGGGGATCCAATTTTTTAGCTTCCTTTCCTTGCCGCAAAGCTTCCTCGAGCTGGCCCTGCAAGGCGTTGAAATGCAACAGCATTACGTGACCGAATGCGAAGTTGGGATCGAGCTGGAGCGCGCGTTTTAACTCCGCGTCCGCGCCGGCAAAATCCCAATCCTGCAGCCGTTTGCTCCGGCGACGTAAGCGTGACGCTTCCGCATCCCGGTCATCGAGGGCGATGGCTTTTAAGGCCGCTTCTTTCACCGCGGGCCAAGCGTCCAGCGGCTTTACATAAGCATCGCACAGCCAAAACCAAACTTTCGCGATGCCGGTCCAAGCTCGTGCAAACGTGGGATCTTTATCGAGTGCGCGCTGGAAAAAACTAAGAGCCTTCCGCAAGTCCGCCTCGCTGCTTTTGTTCGAGAAATAGAGGCCTTGCAGGTAGAGGTCGTACGCTTCTGTGTTGTGCTGCTCGCGTGCGGGAAGGGATAGGGCAAGCTTGACTTTGAGCGCATCAACGATCGCCCGAGTGATTTCATCCTGCACCGCGAAGACGCCCTGAAGTTCGCGTTCGTACGTTTCCGACCAAATTTGAGAACCATTCGCCGCACTCACCAACTGAGCGGTGATCGTACACGATTGCCATCGCGCCGCACGCTTCCTTCCAGAATCGTTCGCACGCCGAGTTTTTGCGCGATTGCTCCGACGTCCACGGTTCTGCCTTTAAAGGAAAACGACGAGATGCGCGCCACGACCCGCAATCCTTCGGTCCTCGCAAGTGAGTTCAAAATTTCCTCGCTGATGCCATCGCAAAAATATTCCTGATCGTGCGCCTGGCTCAGATCGGCAAAGGGCAGAACGGCGATGGATTTTTCATTTGGTGATGACGTCGGAGTAGCGAAGTAAAAATGGTAGGCCAACGCCGCTGCCGCCAACATCGCAGCCGCCACTGCGAGTAATACGCCTCGCTTGTGACGTTTGATTTGTGCTGAGGATAGGTGCCGCTGGCGAGGAGCCTTCCGCTTCCAGATCTCTCCTTGAGATTGCGAGGTCGGCAAGCATCTCCTTGATCGTCTGGTAACGCTCATCCCTGTTTTTGCGCAAAGCCTTTTGCACGATGGAATGGAGTTTGACCGGAACATCCGGCGACACGCTCGGATAAAGGTGGCGGTTCTGTCGTTAGGATGGAGGCGATGCAGTCGCTCGGCGTCTCGCCCCTGAAGGGCGGGATCCCTCCGACCATCTCGTAGAGCACTACGCCGAGGCTCCAGATATCCGAGCGCGCATCCACCGTCTGGCCGCGCGCCTGCTCGGGAGCATGTAGTGCGCCGTGCCTAGCAGTAACCCCGGTTGCGTTTGCAGCGTCGTTGTTCCTATCTCATGAGAATCCGATCCCGGCTGTTGCTCGGTGAGTTTGGCAATGCCGAAGTCGAGCACCTTCGCTAGCCGTCCGGTCGCAGCATGATGTTCTCCGGTTTGATGTCGCGATGCACGACGCCGGTCTCGTGCGCGGCAGCCAGCGCCGAGGCCACTTGCACGGCAATTTCCAGCGCGTCGTGCAGATTCATTCGCCCACGCGCTAGCAACGCGCGCAGAGTTATACCTTCGATGAACTCAGTCGCGATGAAGTGCCGGGTTCCCTCCGCGCCGATCTCGTGAACCGTAAGAATGTTAGGATGATTTAAGGCCGAGGCAGAGCGCGCCTCGGTTTTGAATCGGCTCAGCTGCGTCTCGTCCTCCGTCAAATGCTCTGGAAGAAGCTTAAGCGCGACTTTACGCCCGAGCCGTTCGTCTCGCGCGAGATAGACTTCGCCCATCCCGCCCCCACCGAGGAATGATTCGATCCGGTAGTGACCGATCATTGACCGATCAAATCGCCCGTCGGCTCGTCGATCAGAAGTTCGGGGGCGAAGGCAAAGGCCGGCGACTCGATAAAATCACCCGATCGCTCGTGAGACTTGACCATCGCCTCAACTTGTTTGCGCAAGCTGTCGTCGCCGTGGCATTCTTCGCCGAGAAAGGAGGCGCGCTCTTCCGGTGGACGCGCGATGGTCGCATGATAGATGTCAGTGATTCGACCCCAGCGCCCAGGTTCCATTTAACACTCTTCGCTCAGCGCGGCGTAAAGCCATGCTTTCGCTGCACTCCAGTCTCGCATCACCGTGTTGGGATGTATCTTCAGCACCTCTGCGATCTCCTCGTTACTCAGTCCGCCGAAATAGCGCATCTCGACGATTTTGCTCATGCGCGGATCGAAGGCGGCGAGGTTTTCCAGCGCTTCATCCAGCGCGAGCAATTCCGCCGCCCGCGTCTCCGTTTCCAGCGCTGCCTCGTCCAGCGTCACCTTCTGCGGTGCGCCGCCGCGTTTGAGCGCATGGCGCTGGCGCGCGTGATCAACCATGATGCGTCGCATTAGTTGCGCAGCGACGGCGAAAAAGTGTGGCCGGTTTTGCCAGCGCGGATGTGTCTTGTCCACAAACTGAAGATACGCCTCGTTGACCAGCGCGGTGGTTTGCAAGGTGTGCCCCTCTCCTTCGCGGCTCATATAATAGTGCGCCAGGCGATGCAGTTCGGGCTGCACCAACGGAATCAGCTTATCGAGCGCGGCCGCGTCTCCGCTGCTCCAGTCCACCAGAAGCTGCGTGACCTTTTGTTGCGCTGCTGAGGCCGCCGCCATACGCACCCCATTTTAATGCGATGGATCGTGCCGGTCGAGAACGCATTATTTTAACGCTTTCGGCGGCTCCTTGCTAGCCGTTGCACTGCCATGCGCAGGAAATTTTCCTGCCAAATGGTGGGTTTGCGCCGCGGCTTCCGCTTTAGGAGATAGAAACACATTTATGCCGGTGCGAAAAAAAGACGCGCCGGACAGATGTCACAACCTAAGAAAGAAAACTTATGAAAACACGAACCACACCATCAATGCTCATCGCCCTTCTGCTGGCCTTTCTCGCGCTCGGCGTGACCAAGGCTCAAGCAATCGTTGTTATCGGCGGTCGCCCGGTCGGCATCACTTTTGGCCAGACCGCTCGGGTGACGGCAGCCAACACCGGAACCAGGGCCATAATTATCGACTGGACGGTTCTCGACAGCGAAGGCGCTGTCCTTGCGACAATTAGTCCGGCCAGGTCATCGAGCCAGGGAAGATGATGTCCTTCGACCTCGAATGCGGATGATATTGTTCGGGAAAGCAAGCGTATCCAGATCCGGGTCGTCATTTCCGGTGACCGTTTGAGGGGCCTCCTGACCTCAACCGAAGTGTTTGAGAACGACACCGGGAAGACCACGGTTTTTATCGGCGATCCCGGCTTATGATTCCGAGTTAGACCTCGTGAAAACCATTTTGTCAATATCACGCCGCGTCCATTTTATGCGCTGCTCTCTTCATACTTGTTAGCTGTTCTCGGCACGCTTTTGATCCTGTGATGGAGCAAGCCAAGTTATTGCATCGGGACGCTGAGTGGGCCGACCTTGCATCTGCCGGTAAAGATGTCGATAAGATTGTCTCGTTTTGGAGCGACGACGCGATACTCATCTTTCCCGGACAGCCTGTGCTCGAGGGCAAGCCGGCAATTCGCGCCTATGTCGAAGCCAGTCTAAAGACGCCAGGCTTCAAGATCCACTGGGTGTCGGAAAAGCCTGTATTCTCGCCCGATGGCCAGCTCGCCTACATGCGCGGCACTGACGAGCTCACTGTTCCTGGGTCCAACGGCACAACGTCTACGCTGCACCTTAGAGGAATATCAGTCTGGCGCTGGGACGCGGAGTCCGGGCAATGGCGTTGCGTCGGTGGACATCTCAAATGAAGAGCCTTCCGCCCCGCCTGTGGCGAACTAGTTCAACGCTAGTCGCTCCGTGGATATTCTATCGCGGTTCTTGTGTTTACGCAGGGAACGCGAGCCGGAAGACCATTCATTTATCACTTTCGCTGAATGGACGTGTAATGTCCGGCGGGACGGCCGATGGCAAGCAGTCTCCGAGGCAACTGACCCCCTGCGCCGAATTCCGAAAGTAGAGTAAGGACGTTCCATACGCGCACGACTTCGACGGGGAGTCTTTCCGTTGGGACGCTGGCCTTTTCAAAAAAGATCTCGCGAAGTCATGGTGGGTTCTAAGCGGGATTTCCGCTTTAGGAGATAGAAACACATTTATACCGCGCAGAAAAACAGACACGTCGGACAGATGTCACAAAACTAATGAGAGGAAAATGATGAAAACACGAAACACGACAATGAAACTCATCGCAATGGTGATAGCTGTGGCTATCGCAACCATCTGGACAATCAGGGGCGCGAGTGCGGCGGAGACTGTCATCGCGATCATTAGACAAACAGGAATGTTCAGCCTCGCACAGGGTCAGGCCACCAGTGCTCACGTAGTCAATACCGGAGAGGAGCGCGGAACAACCTGGTGGTGTACGGTGTTCGACAGTCAGGGCAATATACTGGCGCAGTCAGACCGCCGCAGGCTAGAGCTCGGCCAGGCTTCGTCTTTTGACTTCGGGCCGCTTGGACTCGAAGAAGGGCAGCGCATGGCGATACGCCTGGAGTTGATGGTCGAAGGCGCTTCGAGAAACCATCCTGGTTTCATCGCTACACAAGAAGTACACAACGTCGGCGATGGCAAAACAACTGTGTTCTTGCCGTATATGGAGTAAATAGCTTGTAAGAGAAATGATCTGAAGTAAGGCAGACCAGCGCGTGGAAAAGGTCCGCGGCGAGTCTGTCCTCTGCCGGACCAGGACAGTCCTGGAGTGCGCGGACATGTGGCCGCTCGCCAACCACCCCGAAACCTTTCGGAGCTAAGTCTGTCCTCATTCATGCGCCATTCAAAAGACTGGTTCTCGTCAAAAAGGTATCTCGCGCAGTCGTGGTGGGTTCCAAGTCGGATTTCCGCTTTAGGAGACAGAAACACCATTCTTGCCAACGCGAAAAAACAGCAGCGCAGGAACGAATGTCAAAACCTGAAAGGAACTAATTATGAAAAATCGAAACACTACAATTATATTGGCAATCATCCTGTCGATGGTTGCCTGCTTTGGGCTTTTGCCCAGAGCGCAAGCCGTCGATCCGGCGGCGCCGGATACGGCCTTAGCCGGAGGCAACACGGCGGATGGGCAACTCGCCCTTGGGGGCCTCACCACCGGCCTTTACAATTCGGCGTTCGGTATCTACTCCCTCCTAAGCAACGACGCTGCCAACTTCAACACGGGCATGGGCGCTGGAACGCTCCTTAGCAACACCGCGAGCGAGAATACAGCCACCGGGGCCGGGGCACTCTTAAGCAATACCATCGGCGGCGCCAACGCGGCCAGCGGAGCGTTCGCCCTCTTCAACAACACTGAACGGCAATGACAACACGGCCACCGGTGACAGGGCGCTCTTTGGCAATACCACCGCGAGCGGCAACACCGCCTATCGGCAGTTTCGCCCTCGGTCGCCAATACCACGGCGCGGTCTCAACACCGCCGTCGGTGCGGCTGACAGCTACCTAACAACACCATCGGCAACGACAACACGGCCGTTGGTCTAAACGCGCTCTTCAGCAATACTGAAGGCGACAACAACACGGCCATCGGTCGAGCCGCGATGGGAGGGAATCACTATCGGAGGCAACAACACAGCCGATCGGCTGGTTCGCGCTGGAACAGGGCGGCGTCTCAAATACGGCCGTCGGTTCTCAGGCGCTTCAGACAACAACACCGGCGGCTTGAGCAATACGGCCGTTGGTAGATCAAGCGCTCTTTAACTCCACTACCAGGCGGCCCGTTCGGCGCTACAGGCCAACGCGGCGGATTGGTGACGTGCGCGCTGTTTAACTACACCACCGGCTGCTCGAATGTCGCCATCGGTTCAACGCCGGGCATCGATCTAGCAACCGGTGATGGCAACGTCTATATCGGTCAAGGCGTGGGGGCAGTTGCTGGCAGCGAGAGCGATACTACCTACATCCGTAATGTGGACACATTCGGTGGCCAGTGCTCGAGCTGTTTACGTCAACTCGGATAACAAGATCGGGACGATCGCTTCCTCACGACGCTTTAAGGAAGATATCACGCCGATGGACAAAGCCAGCGAAGCGCTCTTCGCGCTTAAACCGGTCACTTTCCGCTATAAGAAGGAAATTGATCGCTCGCGTACGCTCTCTTTTGGCCTGATCGCCGAGGAAGTCGCCAAGATTAGCCCTGACTTGATTACCCGCGACAGGCAAGGAAAACCTGAGACCGTGCGCTACGAAGCGGTAAATGCGATGCTGCTCAACGAGTTCCTCAAAGAGCACAAGAAAGTAGAGGAACAGCAAGCAACCATTGCGGAGTTGAAGTCAACAGTCGTTCAGCAACAGAAAGGAATGGAGATTCTCACCGCGCAACTCAAAGAGCAGGCCACGCAAATTCAAAAGGTGAGCAACCATCTTGAAGTAACCAGACTGGTGCCGCAAGTCGTAGCGAACAAGCCATAAAACCATTCGTGCTTTATAGCGTGTGTGGCCGGAGTCACTGACCCAGCCACAGCTGCACCCGGAGCGGCGCCTTGGAAATTCATCCTTGATCGGAATTGGAGGAAACTGCGTCATGTTTGTATCCAGAGATTGACTCGTTCGTCCCACTCTCGCCGCTACCTCGCGGCGCAACCGCTATGTCGCTCGTCCCATTCGCTCATTCCTCGACTTCGCTCGGGATGACAAGGTGAGACGGTGCAACGGGCAAGGGTCATCACGTCGAGTAAGGCGATTAACTTAGCGGCAGCCAACTGCCCGATTGCGGCGGCAATTTAACGCCGTTGAGCGACAGGTAGGTGTATTCCTGCAATAGACGCTCGTAGTCGTCCAGAAGTCGCATGGCATCGTTCGGCTTAAGGCGATCGGTTTTGATGGCGTCGTCTACCTGCGCCTTGAGCAACCGCATCAACTCCACCTTGTCCCACTGCACCATGGCAAGCACTTCGCCAATCGTGCTGCCGCCAATCACTTCTTCAATGTACCAACCGGATTCCTCATCGGGATCAAGGAAAACGTGCACCTCCGTCACGCGGCCAAACAAATTGTGCAGATCACCCATGATGTCCTGATACGCGCCCACCATGAATACGCCGAGGTAATACATTTCGCCGGGCACAATGCGATGCAGCGGGATCGTATCGCGCACATCCTGCAAATCGGTGAACTTTGAGACCTTGCCGTCGGAATCGCACGTAATATCGACAATCATTCCATGGCGATCGGGCGCTGTGTTAAGCCGATGAATCGGCATGATCGGAAACAATTGACCAAGCGCCCAATGATCGAGCAGCGATTGGAAAACCGAGAAATTGCAGATGTACTGATCGCCCAACGTGGTTTCGAGCTGCTTGACTTCCTCGGGGATAAAGCGCAAGCCGCGATGCATATTCACGATCTGCTGCGCGAGCTGCCAATAAATCGTGTCGATCTTTGCTTTTGACTCGAGATCCAGAAGACCGAGCTCGAAGTTCTTCTGTGCTTCCTCCTTGATTTGCTGGATGTCGTGCAGGCTCTCGAGACGATTGCCACGCTTGAGCCGTTGCTTCACGTCGAGGATGTCGCCCACCAGTTTGTGATCTTTCTCGCTCGCAGTAACTCGCAGCTTCGGCGCCGTTTTCTCAATGGAACTGAACGCTTCTATCACCAGCACGGAATGATGCGCGACGATCGCGCGGCCGCCTTCATTCACAATCGCCGGGTGCGGTACACCTTCGGAATCGCAAACGTCCATGATGTTCCACACGACGTCGTTGGCGTATTCCTGGAGCGAATAATTTGCCGAGCTATCGAAATCGCTGCGCGAACCATCGTAATCGACGCCAAGCCCGCCGCCGACATCCAGATATCCGAGCTCATGCCCGAGTTTCGCAATCTTTGCGTAATAACGGGCGCCCTCCCGCACAGCCCGCTTGATGGTCGAAATGTCCGGTACCTGCGAACCGACGTGGAAATGGATGAGTTTCAGACAATGCGCCAGGCCAGCCGCTTTCAGCATTTCGCTCGCGGCAACGAGACTTGTCGTATCGAGACCGAACTTCGCGTTCTCGCCGCCACTCGGCGCCCATTTTCCAGCGCCTTTGCTGTAAAGGCGCACTCGAATTCCGATGTGCGGTTCCACGCCGACTTCCTTTGCTGCGCGGATCGTCTGCTCGAGTTCTTCGAGTTTCTCGGCAACGATGACCACCTTCTTGCTGAGCTTGCAGCCAAGCAACGCGATGCGGATGAACGCCGCGTCTTTGTAGCCATTGCAAATAATGAGACTTTCGGGATCCTGGTGCATCGCCAGCGCGGCGACCAGTTCCGGCTTACTTCCGGCCTCGAGACCAAAATGAAATTGCTGGCCGGCATCAACAATTTCTTCAATGACTTCGCGCAACTGATTAACCTTAATCGGAAAAACCCCGCGATACGCATTCTTGTAACCGAACTCTGTTATCGCCTCTTGAAATGCGCGGTTTACCGATTCGACACGGTGCCGAAGCAAATCCTGAAATCGGATGACCAGCGGAAAACTTAAACCGCGGTTGCGTGCTTCATTTACGACTTCCAGGATGTCAATCGCGCCGCCGTTTTCCTGCAGAGGTCGGACCGCTACGTTCCCGGTTGGGTTGACGGTAAAATAACCGCCGCCCCAACCATCGACATTGTAGGTCGCGATCGCCGCGTCAACGTCCCACTCGTTTTTCATTTGATCAGATCGCGCGGCGAATGAATGCCGCAAAACGCATATTCAGTCAGGGTGTTCAACATGCAAGCCTGCACAATCAAAATTTTCATCGACTCATACGCCGCGTGTTTCCCGGGGAAGAACGACGACGTATACGGCGCACACCGCTTGTTTTTCGCTTCCCTGCGGATAACGTTCGCTGGTGAACAAAACGGTGATCGAAGTGCAGGTGAGGGCGGTTTTGCCGACAAGCGGCGGGTGTGCGGTGTTTCTCGGCAATAACGACAAGGTATTCATTATTTACGTCGATCAAACAGTAGGCAGCGCTATCACAATGTTCATGCGCCAGATCACCAAGGAGCGTCCTCTAACCCACGATTTGATGGCGCATTTGCTAACTGCTCTGGGCGCAAAGGTCGACCGCGTTATCATTAATGACCTGAAAAACGCCACCTACTACGCGCGAGTAATTATTCGGGTCCAAAACGAATTGCATCAGAAAAAGATCATCGAGCTCGACGGGCGCCCCAGTGATTGCATCGCAATGGCCACGCAACAGAAGGCCCCCATTTACGTGAGTCAGGACGTCTGGGACGAAGTGGACGATATGAGCGACGTCTTGCGCAAGATGGAAGAAGAAGGGCTAAAGCCGGATCCCGAAGCGGAAGAGTAGCGCGACCCGCGATCGCGTTCGTTGAACCGTTAAATCGCGTTAAAGCGTTCAAGCGGGCGAGTCCCACCTTTTGTCATGTTGAGCAAAGCGAAACATCTCTGATTCTCACCTCTGGACGCCTAAGAATTTCCAAAGATTCTTCGCTCCGCTCAGAATGACAATCCCGGTTTCAGCTTCAACCTTTCAACGCCGTGACGCTTCAACGCGGACTTTAGCCCAAAAAATCGCCGTAACGTTTGTCCGCTAATTCCAGGCAGCGCGCCAAAATCTCTGACGCAGTATCGAGTTTCAGCGTTTCAGCGA
The DNA here is from genome assembly GCA_963836455.1 of uncultured Verrucomicrobiae bacterium. GTDB lineage: Bacteria > Verrucomicrobiota > Verrucomicrobiia > Chthoniobacterales > UBA10450 > Udaeobacter. The sequence goes on along the minus strand of CAWIJH010000001.1, from coordinate 47,111 downwards.
CCAGTTCGCGACATTCGGGAATTGTCAGACTTTGCACCGCGCGTTTAACTCGCGGAACCAACGTCGCGCCCGCGCTCAGCTCGTCCATGCCGAGACCGAGCAACAGCGGGATGAGCGCTACATCTCCCGCCATTTCTCCGCAAACTCCCACCCAAATGTTGTTGGCGTGCGCCGCGTCGGCGATCATTTTTAACAAACGCAGTATTGCCGGATGCGTCGGCTCGTAAAGGTGGGCGAGCTTTTCGTTTACTCGATCGACTGCAAGCGCGTACTGGATCAGGTCGTTTGTGCCAATACTGAAAAAATCGACCTCTGACGCGAGTACATTGGCGCAGATGGCTGCGCTCGGGATCTCGATCATCGCGCCGACATCGATCTTTTCCGCCATGGGAACGCCTGATCGGCGCAACTCTTCTCTGCAGTCGGCGAGAACGGCTTTGGCACGACGCAACTCCTCCAAACCCGAGATCATGGGAAACATGATTTTTATGTTGCCGACAGCGCTGGCACGGAGCACAGCGCGCAATTGCGTTTTAAAGAGATCTACGTTCTCAAGGCAAAGACGGATGGCGCGCCAGCCAAGAAAAGGGTTTAACTCGTCGGTGAAATCCACTGTGCCTGGAGCGAGTTTGTCGCCGCCAAGATCGAACGTTCGGATAATCAACGGCTCGGGCCGGACGCGCTCTGCTACTTTTCGATACGTTTCGAATTGTTCGTGCTCTGTTGGCAGTGTCGGGCGATTTAAATAAAGAAACTCCGTGCGATAAAGTCCAATGCCCTCCGCGCCATTGGCTGCAACCGCTTCAACGTCTTCCGGAAGTTCGATATTTGCCGAGAGCACAATGTGATGGCCATCACGCGTGGTCGATTTTGTGGTCCGCAGTTCTTTCAGTCGTGCCGTAACCTTGGCTCTCCTTGATTCAATCTCTGCATAGTGCGCGATTGTTTCTGGCGCCGGATCAACAATTAGGAGCCCATCGCTTCCATCAACGAGTACGTGTTGACCTGTCTCCAGCTTAGTAGTGATGTCGTGCAATCCGACTACCGCAGGGATATTGAGCGAACGCGCTAGAATCGCGGCGTGCGACGTGCGGCTACCCAGGTCCGTCGCGACTCCAAGAACGTTTGCCCGGTTAATGCTGGCCGTATCCGAAGGAGTTAGATTGTGCGCAACAAGAATGTGCTGCTCGGTCAGGGCGAGGAATGTCTTGGGAGCCTTGCCCTGCAAGTTGCGAATCACTCGCTTTGTCACGTCTTGAATGTCCAGCGCACGTTCTCGCAAATAGGGATCGTCGATCTTATTCAATGTCTCGGCGTAACGGGTGGCAACTTCCTGAAAGACCCATTCCACATTGCAAAGATCGGTTTCCAGTTTCCGCAGGACTTCGTCGATTAACGTGCGGTCCTCCACGACGAGCAGGTGTGCATCGAAAATGGCGGCATCTTTCGCGCCGATGGATTCTGCAATGCGCTGCTGCATTTCCAAAATCTGCATGCGCGTTTGAATTAACGCCGTCTCAAACCGCCCTATTTCGTCTGGGATCTGAGAGGGCGCTATGCGGTAACGGACGACATCATCCAGGTCATCGCGCACGACGTGAATCTTGCCACAGGCCATCCCCGGAGAGACGCCTACTCCTTCAAATCGGATTTCCTGATTCGCGCTGTCGCTCATGCACTTGCCAGAGTAAAGCAGATGTCAAACAATGCGAGTTCTGCATGGCCTTCGCCATAGGTCGCCAGGTCCCATGAGTCGCACCCAACGAATGAGACAAACGGGACGAATCAGTCCTCGTTAAAACCCGCCGTGATCAGGGCCTCGATTTCTTCGATCGCCTTGTCGGCGTCGGGACCCTCACAACGGACGTGCAGCTTCGATCCCTGGCCGGCGGCAAGCATCATCAGACCCATGATGCTCTTGCCATTTACCTCTTCGCCTTCCTTCGACACCCAGATTTCGGAGCGATAACGACTCGCAATCCTCACGAACATCGCGGCGGGTCGTGCATGGAGTCCCAGACGATTCGTGATCGGGAGATCCTTTTCAATCTTCCGAACACGCTCTGCGCGACCCGCTTTTCTATACAGCAAGCCCATTACACAGCTCCCTTCCGCTCCATTAAACTCGAGCAATCTGGTGTTGAAATCGATTGCACTGTTCTGGCCCAGGCCCTTCAATTTTTCATCCATCGCCGCGACTTCAATTAATCGCGCCATGTCGCGGCCAGGCCTCACTGGAATGGTCACGTGCGGTACTGGGAGGCCAAGGATTTCATAAAACTCTCGATCCAACCCGATTCGGTCCACTTCTTCCACATCTTGCCAGTCCTTGAGCGTGACCACCAGATCGAGGCGCTTCTCGATTCGAATGCTGCCAATGCCGAAAACCTTCGCCACATCGATAATGCCAATACCGCGCACTTCCATGTGATTGCGAGTCAATTCAGGCGCTGTTGCCATCAGCTCGCGTCCTTCAAGTGAAGTAATTCGGGTCACATCATCGGCCACGAGACTGTAACCGCGCTCAATCAGCCCCAGGACGCATTCACTTTTGCCAATCCCGCTCGCCCCCCGAATCAAGACACCCACACCCAGGATGTCCACCATGCTGCCGAATTCGGTCACTGTGGGAGAAAAATCCATCTCCAGCGCGATCGTCGCCGCATTAATGAACTTCATGGTAATCATCGGAGTCCGAAACACCGCGATTTTTGCCTCGGCTGTAACAGAGAGCAACTCAGGCGCAAAATGAAAGCCGCGCGAGATCACCAGACAGGGGATTTTGCGCTCGCACAATTTTCGAAATCGCCTGATGCGCAGTTTCGAAGGCAAGCTTTTGAGATAGGAATGCTCGGCCGCGCCGAACACCTGCACGCGCTTCTCGGCAAAATAAGTATAGAAACCCGAGAGCGCGAGCCCGGGGCGATTGATGGTGGGCTCCCGAATTTTCCGATGGAACCCCACACGCGGTCCCTCCAGCTTCATCTGCAACTTCTCGGCGTGGGAATTGTAGAAGCTCTCCACGGTGACAACCGGGACACTCTTCTGCCGATCGCTTTGAGATGTGATCGTCTGAGTGCCGCGTTGTTCTACCATGAGGATTAACTTCTAGCGTGAATGACGCGCAATTTCCAATATGCATCGTACCACGCCCTCGCCGCTGCCTTCTTTAAGAGCGGCAAGATTTAAGCGAAGCACTACAGGTTAGCTTTTTCCCTGCTCTCGATAGCGGATCACTTTCGTCCTTTCGAGCGTGACTAGGCCGCCCCCCATCATTTCATCGAGCACAGGTAAGAATGCATTGATCTTTTGCGCGGTGTCCACGATTTCGATCACAATTGGAAGGTCCATCGACAAGCGAAGGATTTTCGCAGTGTGCAGATGACTTGATTTTCCAAAACCCATTGGTCCGCGTAGCACAGTTGCACCAGCCAGCTCCAGTTCGCGTGCTTTCAACACAATCGCCTCGTACAGTGGTCGATGCTGGCAACGGTCGCTTTCGCCAATGAAAATCCGCAGGAGGACGGCGTCTTCCGGAAGGTGCATAAGTAGCTTCTATCTCGGCAATATCGCGAGAGCAAGAATGCGTCCAAGCCAGACGGCTGCAAGACAGCAAACAAATGAAAGCAGTGTATTCAGGCCGGCTTTGAACCAGTCTCCGTCTCGAACCAGATCGAGTGTTTGCAAGCTGAAGGACGAAAACGTTGTGTAACCGCCACACACGCCGATCATGAAGAATTGGCGAAGCCGCGGTGATATAAGAAAGGACCCTTCCGGGTCCATGAAAGCGGCTAAGAACCCGACAGCGAACGACCCGGTAATATTCACGACGAGTGTGCCCAGAGGAAAAAGCTCGCCGCCGCGTTCAGCAACAAATCCCGATACCCAGAATCGGGCTCCGGTCCCAAGTGCGCCGCCGACCATTACCAGGATATACTCGAGCATAAAAAAACTCCTTCCGTTGGAAGGAGTCATTAGCTCGCGCGGTTTTCCCCGTCTTTAATGGGGAAGGCAAACTCCATTGCCTGGGTTGGAGATTACGGCATTTCTACTTCCGATCAAACAAAAGGTTCAACGATTGCGTCTTGATTCTTCCTCGTCACTCCTGCTTTGTCACGACGCCGTCACATCTTGAAGCGCTCGCCGAGGTAAAGCTGACGGCTAATGGGATCGTCAATGAGAAAATCCTTTGTGCCTTCGCTCTCAACGCGGCCATCGAAAATCAAATACGCGCGGTCCACGATGGAAAGGGTCTCGCGCACGTTGTGGTCAGTGATCATGATCGCAAGCCCCGACTTGCGTAGGTTTACGATAATCTGCTGAATCTCATAGACCGCGATGGGATCGACGCCGCTAAATGGCTCGTCCAGCATCAACATCTTTGGCTGCGTCACCAGTGAACGGGCAATGGTCAGTCGCCGTTTCTCACCTCCACTCAGGGTGAGCGCAGTATTTTTGGCGATCCGCTCAATGCCAAACTGGTGCAACAGTTGATCGCAACGGTTCCGTCGTTCGGCCTTGCTTATCGGAAGGGTTTCCAAAATGGCCAGGATGTTTTGTTCGACGGTCATCTTCCGAAAGATCGATTCTTCCTGCGGCAAATAACCCATGCCAAGCCGTGCGCGCTTGTACATCGGATAATCAGTGACATCAGTGTCAGCAAAAATCACGCGACCGCTGTTTGGCCTGACCAGACCAACAATCATGTAAAAACTCGTTGTCTTACCTGCTCCGTTCGGTCCGAGCAGTCCCACGATCTCGCTGGCGCCAACATTCATGTTGATTCCGTCCACTACCGCTCGGCCTCCATAGATCTTGACCAGTTGATCGGTGCTCAGGACGGTCTCTGCCTTTCTTGTGACCGGCGGCGGAACTTTCGGAGTAGATACAGGCGCGGCTTGGCTAATCATGGTTTTGGCAGAGACGGAGCGGGCGAAGCCTGGGCTGCCGGAGTTTGGGAGGTTTTTGCTTGTCCCTTTTTATCCTGGTCTGGCTGCTGCACAATTTCGGTGCGACTGGGCCCGTGCGTCCTTAGCTGACTATTCTGGCTGACGATCATGACCGTGTCGGGACTGGTTGCCACGTGCAGGTTGGGTCCTTCCTGCACCCGCGGTGTTCCCACCAGTTCAACATCGCCGTTGTTAGCTGTATAAGTGGCTTTATCGGCGCGGCCAACAGCGCGGGTCGGAGATCCACCGTTCGGATCGGGCCGGTCGCGCACGAGTCCAACATTGCCTTCTGCGATGGCTTTTTCCAGGCTCTGGTTTTGTCCCTTTGTAATAAACACTGTCAGTTTGTCGGATTGCAGATTGAACCGCGGATCGACTACCTTCACACGGCCGCTAAAGATGCCCATGTTCTTGGCTGAATCAAAATAAGCCTCGTCCGCATAGATTTCCGTCGTCGTCGGTTGATCGGATTGCTGCCCCGCCGCACCCGAGGCAAACAAGTTCGTGCCGGATGATTTATCTTCTTTCTTCTTGTCTTTGTTTTTCGCTTTTTTGTCTTTCGGTTTCTCAGCCTTGTTCGCCTGCACAGGTGATCCCGCTGGCGCGGCGGCAATCTGCGCCGGTAAGCGCGTTCCGAACGCGCACGCGAGAACCAAAACCAACACTGCCAGTTTTTTCATTCGCTCGTGTTGGGTTTTGCAGTCAGGTGGGATTTGTCGGTGATCACCATCTTCACATTTCCGATCAATCGCCCGGTCTTCGAGTTCGTGTCGAACTGCACCGAATCGCCCGCGATGTTGAAGTCCGACCGTTGGATCGTTGTGCGCTCCTGCGAGCTTAGAATTCGAGTCTTTAAGTCCAGCACCGACGTGCGCATGTCGATTTGGAGGTCGGTCTGACTCTGTGGAGTGTAGGTTGTGATTTTAAGTTGTTGAAACCCCACGTGTTCTTGATCAATCCGGTGGGCCGTCCCAGCTTGAAATTTTCCCTTTAGCCGACCGTCAGCATCAAAATCTGGCAACACAAGGCCCTTGGCTTCGTGTCCAATTGGTAACGGAATGTTCGTCAAACTTTGTTCCCCCGCGGACGCGCCCGCCTTTTTTTTACGACCTTTCGACTGACCCGATACTTCAGGTGCCGCTATTGCAACGCACATTAAGACCGACGCTAACCAAAACGACAGGACCCGGCGGAGATGAGAGCGGGTGAGCAGAGCTTCTCGCTCCCTCGACGCAATATCGTTGTTACCCGCGCCGTACCGCAGCGAAAGCGGGTCATTCTCTACCTGAGACGGCAGCATGAATAGCCTTTAACACGCGCAATTGCTTCGGCAAATCCTTTAGGGGAATCTGATTCGGCCCGTCTGATAACGCGCGCGCGGGAGTTTCGTGCACCTCCATGAAGATTCCGTCACACCCGGTTGCCATCGCCGCTCTGGCCAGTGCCGGAGCCAAAACACCATCCCCCGAGGTAGAGTCCCCTGCTCCGCCGGGACGCTGTACCGAATGGGTCGCGTCAAAAATCACGCGATAGCCAGCGTCGCGCAGCCAATAGAGCGAGCGCATGTCGGCAACCAGGTTGTTATAGCCGAAACTAGTGCCCCGCTCTGTGAAACAGAATTGCTCATTGCGAAACGCGACCAATTTCTCAGCGATATTTCGCACATCCCACGGCGCCAGAAACTGACCTTTTTTCACGTTGATCGCGCGCCCCGTTTCCGCAGCTGCCCGCAGCAGATCGGTTTGCCTGCAAAGAAACGCCGGAATTTGCAACATGTCGATCTGTTCGCCGGCAATCTCGGCTTCGGCGGGCGAATGAACATCCGTTGTGACCGGGATTTTCAAGTCCCGGCCGATGGCTGAAAGAATTTCGCAGCCTTCGCGCACACCGATTCCCCGAAAGGAACGCACAGAAGTTCGATTCGCCTTGTCGTATGACGCCTTGAAAATGAAATCGATATCTTCGGCGGTGCAGATTTCAGCGATCTTCTTCGCCATTCGATGGACAAACTTCTCCGACTCGATCACGCACGGGCCCAGGATGAATACCGGTTGTTTGCCACCAATGGTGACTTTCCCAATACGTAATGGCTGCCGTTTCATTAGTTGTGCCCACTCTCGCGGGGCGGACGATTGAGGTCAATCATCCCTACCTCGCCATTCCCGCACCCACAGGGAGGGGCGGTTTACCCGAACCGCCCGTGGATCGCCCCTCGCTTCACCAGATCGTAAATGGCAAATGGCGCATACAATCCGAGAAAGAAAAGCAACGCGACTGCGTGCAATTGCAGGAGGTAAAGCGGCCACGAATCGGAGAGAAAACTGAGAATGGAAAATGCTTCGGGTTTGTGCAGCAAAAATCCGTAATTAACGTCCGTCAGTTTGTCGATAACCAGAGTAACGACAAAATAAAATTCCGACCACAGCCACACTCGCACGATCGACATGGGGTATGGTCGATATCCGCGGGTCAACATCAGGAATACGACGCCAACGATGATGGTTGAATGCGATGTAAAAAAACTGATAAATCGCCAATCTGGAAACCCAAAACTCAAGTTTGGCGTGAGCACGGCTTGCAACGTGCCGCCAATCCCCCAGAAGTACGCCACTTCAAACCAGCGCTGACTCCCGCTCCACATCGCCACGATTACGACCACCATGCCCCAGTCGCACATTTGCATTGGCAGCATATGTTGCCAGTCGACGATGCCGCGGCTGCGGATGAAAATCAGATAGACGAGATAGTTCAGGATCAGTACCGCCGAGAGGACGCCGATAATCATCTTTTCCAGTGGCTGCGATTTTGTGCGCCACACGATTGCGGCAAGCACAAAGGGCAGGACGATCGTGAGGAAAATAACGGTGAGATGCGGCAAACCGTATGGTTGGAATTCAGGCTCCATGCGTTGTTCTGGCCGCGATTGTGTCAATCGCGCAATCCGATGAAAACGCGCTTAACACAAGCGCCTCTACAAATTCAGGCACAGGCTCCGCTCGTTCAATTCACCGGATTAGCCAGAGATTACACGGAATGACGTCGGTGACCCACGCGATATTACCCGGCAATTGCTGAGTTCCGCCGGCATGTTTCTTTAGCGGCACGACCAGTAAGTCCGCTTGCACCGCTTGAACAAAATCCGATGCAGCCAAGCCCGTGTTCCCACGGATGCAGCGCGCCTCGATCGGAACATCGGTTACTCCGGCAGACAAAACGAATTTTTCCAATGCCTCTTCTTCCTCATTGTCCGCGATTGGTTTTGCGCGTTTCCCCGAATTCCCACGAATCGATGCACGGGCCTGATCAAACGTGGTGACGATACGAATCACATAAAGCCGCTCGCACGATTCCGCGGCAGCGAACGTCAACGTCCTCTTCAATGCCTCCAATCTGGCCTCAGAATAATCGGCAACAAAGACGATCCGGCGCAATGGTTTGGGGCTTGCTGCCGGAGTAGTAAAAAGCATTACCGAGCAGGGGGCCTCGCGCACAAGACGCCGCGCGACATTGCCCAGAAATGGATGCAGAACCACTTCTTTTTCCAGGGCGCCGGCAACGATCACGTCGATTTTCTCGCGAGCGAGGGCGCGCAGAATGGCTTCGGCTGGGTCTCCCTTTTCGTAGTGAATCTTTGAATCAAGCGGAAGCTCCAGTTGTGCGAGCGCGTCGCTAAACTTTTTTGCGATTTCGTCATCGCGTTCGCCGACATAGATCAGGTGAAGATCGGCGGAAAAGTGTTCGTGAATACGCTTCGCTTCCGCAAGCACCTGCTTAAATCTCGGGGAAAACGTGCTCGCCACGGCGATAGTCTTGTATGGCGTTGGATCGCGCATGGAAGTGACGATTAATTTCATGTCTCACACATTTTAGGCAACTTGAACTGAAAACGACGAATGGCTTCGCCGGGTTAAATCGTTTAAGCGTTGAATCGTTGAACCGAAACCGATGTAACCGCGTAACGGTTTAACGAGTCACCCAGCCCCGCATATTCGGCGTTCGCCATCCTCTTCATTCGGCTTTTCATTTGCGCTTTCCTCTGCGAATTTTCGCAGATGCGACGAGCGATTTACCCTGGCAGTTTTGATCCGATCACAAATGGTCATCTCGACGTGATCGAGCGTGCCCGGAAATTGTTCGACGAAGTCGTGGTGGCTGTGGCGCACAACGACGAAAAACAACCTCTTTTCTCACTGAAGGACCGCCTCGATTTGCTGCGCGAAACGGCGGGTAAAATCGACAACGTGAGAATCGCCGAGTTCGAAGGATTGCTTGTCGAGTTCGCCAGCAATGAAGAAGCTGGAATAGTCATCCGCGGTTTGCGCGCGATCTCCGATTTTGAATTTGAATTTCAAATGGCTCTGATGAATCGGAAATTGGACTCCGCGGTAGAAACAATTTTTCTGATGCCCAAGGAAGAATACACTTATCTTAGTTCTCGCATTGTTAAGGAAATCGCGCGCCTTGGCGGCGACATCTCCGGGTTTGTCCCGGCGTGCGTTGCCAAGGCGCTGAGCAGGAAATTTGGCTGATGATTTTCGCAAGATTCTGGGAATGAAAATTCATCTCAAACAAATTCCCGCACAGGGTCTGCATTTGGACGGGGAGGAAGGTTGCCCGATCCACGACCTTGAAGCGGAGGGAGTTCGTTGCGCTGGTCAGCTGCACTATAATATCGACGTGGGCATCGCTGGTGGCGCGCTCTGGGCAAGAGGTTCGCTGGTGCAGCCGGTGGAGCTGCGTTGCGTATCGTGCCTGGAAAAATTCGTGTACGAAATTCGAGTGCCCGCATTTGCCGTGCACACTGAGCTGCCTGGACCGGAGACGGTCGACCTCACGCCGTTTATACGCGAGGATCTCTTGCTTAACCTTCCAGCGCATCCGCGCTGCGACAGAGATGGCAATCGCGTTTGCAAGGTGAAACAACCCGTAGCCGTTGACCAAGAAACAAAGCGGAAATTGGATTGGAGTGCGCTGGATAAGTTAAAGATCGAGAACCGTTAAACCGTTGAAGAGTTACATCGGATCACGAATCACGTTTGTTTTTTTCAGCCTACATGCTTTAGTCACCGCCTGCCATGGGAGTCCCAAAACGCAAAACATCCAAGATGCGATTGCGCACGCGCAAAGCGGCGAACCGCTGGCGTGCTCCGCATCTCAATAAATGCCCCCAGTGCGGGAGCACCATCCCCTCGCACATTGCTTGCCCGTCGTGTGGTTACTACCGCGGTCGACAGGTACTGACGCTTGAGGGCAAATAAGTTGCATTCCGCGGCTAAAGTCCGCAAAGTTTCCCACCGATGAAGATCGCCCTCGACGCGATGGGCGGTGACTTTGGCCCGCCCAACCTCGTTGCTGGCGCCGTTATGGCGCTGCGCGAGTACCCTCACATCACTAAGCTTTTTCTTGTTGGCGACTCCGCGCGGATTGAAGCAGAACTAAAAAAGCATGGCTGCAACGACCGCCGGATCGAGATCACGCACGCGACGCAAGTAGTAGATATGAGCGACCGCGCATGGTCGGCGGTCAGACGAAAGAAGGATTCATCAGTTAGCCGCGCATTCGATCTCGTGAAGCGCGGGCAAGCGGATGCAGTCGTGAGCGCAGGTCACACCGGCGCGTCCGTCGCCGCGGGCACGATCAAACTTCGCACGTTGCCGGGAATCGATCGGCCGGGTATCGCGGCCGTGCTTCCGACCGAAACGAATGTCTTCGTTTTGATCGATGCAGGTGCGAATATCGATGCGCGCCCGGAACATCTTCTTCAATACGCGTTCATGGGCTCGGTCTATTCACGTCATGTTCTCCATTACAAGAATCCGACCGTTGGCTTGGTCTCGCTCGGCGACGAAGACGTTAAGGGCACCGAATTAACCAAGGAAGTGTTTAAGATGCTGAAACCAAGTTCGCTTAACTTCGTCGGCAACATAGAAGGCCGACATCTCTTTGAAGATCCAGTTGAAGTTGTGGTGTGCGACGGATTCGTTGGCAACGTGATCTTGAAAACGTGCGAATCGATCGCGGTGGCGATGTTTCAATGGCTCAAACACGAGCTCATGCGCACACCGATGCGAAAGGCTGGCGCATTCCTCGCGAAGAATGCCATTGGAACAATTAAGGCCAAGACGAACTATGAAGAGTACGGCGGCAGTCCACTTCTCGGCGTGAACGGCATCTGCATCATCGCGCATGGCGCCAGCACGCCACTGGCAATCAGGAACGCGCTGCGAGTCGCGGCGGAGTCAATTGAACAGCAGGTAAACCCGCATATCGTCGAGGAGATTCGCCGTTACTATGAAACGACAGCCTCGCTCGAACCCGCGCTCCACTAAAGCGCTGCGGACGGTCTCGATCATCGGCACAGGAAGTTATGTGCCTGAAAAGATCCTGACTAACGCGGACCTCTCACGAATCGTCGATACGAGCGACGATTGGATCACTACTCGCACCGGCATCAAGGAACGCCGGATCGCCGGAAAGGATGAAAACACCAGCGATATGGCAACCAAGGCAGCACTCAAAGCACTCGAACAGGCGAAGATCTCCGCGAAGGAGATCGATCTCATTCTCGTGGCGACGGCCACTCCTGACATGCTTTTCCCGGCCACGGCTTGCTTCGTTCAGAAGAAGATCGGAGCAACCAACGCCGCTTGTCTCGATATTTCCGCAGCATGCGCAGGCTTTCTCTTTGGCTTGGAGATTGCGCAGCAATTCATCACGTCACATACGCACGACACTGTTCTTGTGATCGGAGCCGATAAATTAACATCGATCACTAACTGGACCGATCGTAACACCTGTGTGCTTTTTGGAGACGGCGCCGGCGCTGCTATTTTGCGCCACCGCGGCAGCGCACACGGCGTTATCTGCACACATATCGGCAGCGACGGCAATTACACCGATATTTTGTTCATGCCCGGTGGTGGTTCGCGCTGTCCGATCACACGGGAAAATGCCGATATGCATTTGGCAACGATCCATATGACGGGCAAGGAAGTTTACAAACAGGCCGTCATCGCAATGCTGAATGCAGCCAAAAAAGTCCTCGATCAGGCTGGGCTCTCCATCGACGACATTGCCTGCGTTATTCCACACCAGGCGAATCTCCGCATCATGGAAGCGATTGCGGATCGGCTCGGTATCTCGCGCGACAAGATGTTCATCAATCTGGATCGTTACGGCAATACCTCGGCCGCTGCTGTGGCTATCGCATTGGATGAAGCTAACCGCACCGGGCGAATCAAGGCGGGTGACTATGTCTTGCTGATCGTATTCGGCGGCGGACTAACCTGGGCGAGCACGATAATAGAATGGTAAAACTGTAGGGCGTCTGTGTCAGACGCCGAACCACAGTTGGCGTTTCACAGAAACGCCCTACAATCAAGCTCATGCTAATCGAAACCCACGCACATCTTGATTATCCGGATTTCGCCAACGATCTCGATGATGTGCTGCGGCGCGCAAACGATGCGGGCGTCACGCGCATCGTCACCATCGGCACATCCCTGGAGAGCAGCCGGCGCGCTATCGATCTGGCAGAGAAACATCCGGGCGTCTTCGCGGCAATCGGCGTTCATCCAACTTCCGTTGAAGACGCGGACGACGACGTGATCACGCCGCTCCGCGAACTGGCGAAGAACCCACGCGTGGTGGCGATCGGTGAGACGGGGCTCGATTACCACCGTTTGCCGAGCGAAGAAGTAGCGAAGGAAGAGCAGGTCCAGGTGATGTCCGCGCTACGGACTGAGACCGACGAAGAAATCGAAGCGCAAATCCGCGATGGAGCTTACAAGTCGAAACAGGCAAGCCTATTTCAACAGCAACTCGATCTCGCGGTGGAGCTGGGGTTAAACGTAGTGATCCATCAGCGCGACGCATGGGAAGACACTCTGAAAATCATGCGGCCTTACACGGGGAAACTGCGTGGCGTTTTTCATTGCTTCGGCGGCTCGCTTGATGAGGCAAATGAAGTTCTCGATCTTGACCACCTCGTTTCGTTCACTGGAATTGTTACTTTCAAAAACGGCGAGGCCGTGCGAGAAGTTGCGGCACAAATCCCGCTTTGGAAATTCATGGTGGAAACCGACTGCCCCTATCTGGCGCCTGTTCCTTTTCGCGGAAAACGCTCGGAACCGGCCTATACACGCATTGTGGCGGAAACAATCGCAGGAGCGCGAAAGATTCCGCTGAAAGAAGTTGCCGAGGCGACAACCGAAACCGCGGAAGGATTTTTCCAGTTCAATCGGACATGAGCATCGACAATGGTAGGGCGCGACCGCCGGGCGCGCCGATAACGCGCAACAGAACGGACGGCTCGGCGATCCGTCCCTACCTACTGCTTCTCGCGCTTCTGCTCGCGTCCTGCGCGGCGCCGGACACGCAGCATCAAATTGTCGTCAGCACGCGCGAACAAAAACTCGCCCTTATTGATCGCGGCAACGTCCTTGCAATTTATCCAGTCTCTACGTCGAAATTCGGATTAGGCGATTGGCGCGGCAGCCGTTTTACGCCCTTGGGTAAACTGCAGATCGCTGAAAAAATCGGCGCCGCTGCGCCGCCCGGCGCAGTGTTCAAGGATCGACGCCGCACCGGCGAGATCGTTGCGCCTGATTCCCCCGGCCGCGATCCAATCGTGACGCGCATTCTCTGGCTGCGCGGACTGGAGGCGCAAAACGCGAACGCTTTCACCCGAGATATTTACATTCATGGCACGCCGGAGGAACGACGCATCGGAACGCCAGCGAGCTATGGATGCGTCCGGATGCGTTCGAGCGACATCATACAGCTATACGACATCGTAGGAACTGGCGCTGCGGTCACTATCGTAAACGCACCACTGGCCGCTGCCGTTCCCAGCCTTGTGTCGGCTCACTCGATGGCTGACACAAATACGGCGCCATTCGTAATGCGGTAGCACAGCCATCTTGGCTGTGGGGCCGGCGGGCATTCTGCCTGGCGAATGGCGAGCGGCCACGACCAGGCGAGACGCCCGGTTTCCTCACAGGCAAGATGCCTGTGCTACGGCAGCTTGCCGAGATGCTCTCTCGGCGTCTCGCGCGACAACAATGCCATGTCAGCGTCCACCATGATACGCACGAGTTCCTGGAAACGCACTTTCGGTTCCCAACCCAGAGCCTTTCGCGTCTTCGAAGCATCGCCAACCAGAAGATCCACCTCTGCTGGCCGCTCGTAGCGCGGGTCGTGTTTGACGTATTGCTTCCAGTCCAGGTTGGCGTGGGCAAAAGCTGCTTCGGCAAATTCGCGCACACTATGGGATTCGCCGGTAGCCAGCACGAAATCGTCGCCTTCGCCAATCTGCAAGATTCGCCAGATCCCTTCAACGTAGTCAGGCGCAAAGCCCCAATCCCGCTTCGCGTTCAGATTGCCGAGAAACAATTCCTTTTGCAACCCGTGTTTGATCGCTGCAACCGCACGCGTGATTTTCCGAGTGACAAAAGTTTCACCGCGCCGCGGGCTTTCATGGTTGAACATGATCGCGTTGCTCGCGCAAAGAGCGTAGCTCTCCCGATAATTGACGGTCGCCCAGTATGAAAAGACCTTTGCCACCGCGTAGGGACTTCGCGGCCAAAACGGCGTTTTCTCGGTTTGCGGTACCTCTGGGGCCTTCCCAAACATTTCGCTGCTCGACGCCTGAAGAAAACGGCAACGCAATCCGGCTTCTCGAATTGCTTCCAGAATGCGAATGGTACCCACACCCGTGACGTCAGCTGTGTACTCGGGAATGTCGAAGCTCACACGCACGTGGCTCTGTGCTCCTAGATGGTAAATTTCGTCCGGCTTCAATTGGTACAGAAGCTTTACCAGACTAACAGAATCGCTAAGGTCCCCGTAGTGCAGAAATAGCCGCACGCCATTGACGTGGGGATCTGCATAAAGATGATCAATGCGCGAAGTGTTGAATGTGCTGGCGCGGCGAATGATGCCATGGACTTCGTACCCCTTCTCCAGCAATAGTTCCGCAAGATAACTACCATCTTGACCGGTGATGCCGGTGATCAATGCCCGTTTCATGAACTGTGCTTGCTTAGCTCACGGAATGAAGCGGGGCAAATCCTCAAGAAAAACGCCGAACGCTCAACGCCCAACGTCCGACTCTCAACTAAAGCGAGCCCGGCAGTTGCCGGAGTAAGCGTTCTATCAACTATCAGCTAGCTCTCTGGCGGTGTGACCATGATTCGCGCCAAAACAGCGCGTTGCGCGCGAACCAGCGCGGCGATGCCTTTGCGCGCGAGATCCAGCATCTCATCCAATTGCGATCCCGAAAATGTCGCTTCTTCACCAGATCCCTGCACTTCTACGAATTCGCCGTCCTCGGTAGCCACGAGATTGAAATCAACAGTAACGAGTTTGTCTTCTTCGTAATTTAGATCCAGCATGGCCTGGCCATTCAGAATGCCGGCGCTTACCGCGGCGACCAGTTTTCGCATGGGAGGGGCATCGAGCTTTTTATCCCGCACAAGCTTCCGGCAGGCGATAGCCAGCGCAAGACTGGCCCCTGTGATTGCGGTGGTGCGTGTTCCTCCATCGGCTTGCAAGACATCGCAATCGACCCAGATCGTACGCGGCCCGAGCTTCTCAAGATCGACAACTGCTCGCAGCGAACGACCAATCAACCGCTGAATCTCTACGCTGCGCCCATCAAGCCGACCCTTTGCAACGTCGCGCGGCTTTCGCGTCTGCGTCGAATATGGAAGCATCGAATACTCTGCCGTAAGCCAGCCACCAGTCACTCCCTGCTCTTTCATCCATCGCGGCACGACTTCTTCGATTGTGACGCCACAAATCACCCGTGTTTGCCCCATTGAGACCAGCACCGAACCGTTTGCATGCGGCGCGACGTTTAACTCGAAATTAATCGAACGAATTTCATCGCATCCGCGGCCATCATTTCGCTGCATGGTTGTGAACTTAGATGTAGCCTGGGTTTGCGCGATGAAGATTTGTAGGGAGAGATGAAGTGCCACCGAATAAAAGCAAAATCATGACCGCTGGCAATCTCTCGTTCCTGAGGCTGAGTAATCGGCTTGACGCACTGCGCTGACCATCGTTGTTTAAGCGTTTTGAGTGAAAAATACCGCTGACACCCAGACAGCGATTTGCATTGCCGGAGCGCACCGTTCAGGAACATCGATGCTTACCAGGCTATTGCACGCGTGTGGCCTCTACCTCGGCCCGAAAGAAGAATTGATGCCCGCGCAGCTCGATAACCCTGATGGTTTTTGGGAACACCTTGGGTTCGTTGCGCTGAATGACGAATTGTTGAATGAGCTCGGCGGCGCCTGGGATCTTCCGCCGAAACGCGACGAGAACTTCGCACATGCGCGACTGGACCCTTTGCGAATGAAAGCGCGCCTGCTCGTCGAAAAGTTCGATTCAGCAGGTCTCTGGGGCTGGAAAGATCCGCGCAACAGTTTGACCGTGCCATTTTGGCAGAACCTGCTGCCCGGGATGAAAACGCTCATCATGGTGCGCAATCCATTGGAAGTCGCCCACTCCATGAAGGAGCGGAACGGAACTTCTTACTCGTTTGGTTTGCGTCTTTGGGAAATCTACAACCGGCGCGTCATCGAGACGGCGAGCGAACGACATCGCCTGGTTACCCATTATGATTTATTTTTCCAAGACCCGGAAACGGAATTGCGACGAATTGCAGAGTTCATTGGTTTACCTGAATCCGACGTGCATGGCGCAGCGGCCCTGGTAAAAAAGCGAAGACGTCACACTCGTTTCACCGTCGAGCACCTCATTGATGCCCGCGTCGCTCCGGAAGTAATTGAACTTTATCGCGCTTTAACTACTGAAACGTCGGCAATGCGAGGAAGCAAAGAACGCACGGCTAACCCACAGGACACCGCCAAACTGGATGAGCCCGATTTGCTTGCCGGATCCGTCACCCGGCTAAACGCCTTCGTTCCGGAAAGGGCTGCGAGGATCGAGCAACTCTACCAAGAGCTTCTTGCTCAGGCGGAAGCCCGGCACAAATCGCAAGTTGAGGAACTCAGCACCCATCTCGCGCAAGCGGAAGCCCGGCACAAATCGCAAGTTGAGGAACTCAGCGCCCACCTGGAGCAGACCAATGACCTTCTTCGCGACAAGAGCATTAGCCTTGCGGAGAGCGAAGCGCAGGAAGAGGAGCTAAGAAGTCGTCTGCGTCAGCAATTGAAAGCTACGCAGAAGCTGTCCCGGCTTTTGGACGAAGCGGACCACGCGGCAGCGCGGCTTCGTTCTTCCGCGCGCTGGCTAATCGCAAATCCGGTTGCGGCATTAAAGGCAAAGCTTTCTCCCAAGCAGTCGCGAAATTTACTAGGATATGGGCACCTGGAAAAGATCGTTTCGGCTTACCAGGCCTGGCGTGGCGCCCATCCAGAAATTGCTGCAGTAGATGACGAAATCCAAGCCCTGATTTCAGGCACAGGTTTGAGTCGTAAACAGCAACTATCCCCTAGCGAGCCTCCTGTGCCAACACGTCCAATTGAGTTTCCAGTCCATGAGGAGGTCGAAATTTCAATCGTCATACCAGTGTTCAATCAATTCCGTTTTACTCAAGCCTGTCTGGCGTCTCTGCAGGAACACCAGGGAACGGAGCGCTTTGAGGTCATCGTGGTGGATGATTGTTCAACGGACGACACAGCGGAGGCTGTCCCGCGGATGCCAGGAACTATCTATCTGCGCAACGAAACGAATTCCGGTTTCATCACGTCGTGCAACCGCGGTGCGGAAGCTGCGCGCGGCAAATACCTCGTCTTTTTAAATAACGACACACTTGTAAGGGCAGGCTGGCTAACTGCGTTGACCGATACTTTCACCGAGGAGCCGCGTGCGGGCATCGTTGGCTCAAAGCTTCTTTATCCAAATGGCCGATTGCAGGAAGCAGGCGGGATCATATGGCGCGACGCATCCGGATGGAACTTTGGCAAATCGGATGACCCAGGGAAACCTGAATACAATTACCTGCGCGAAGTGGATTACTGTTCCGCCGCTGCCTTGATGGTTCCGAAGGCACTGTTTCAGAGTCTCGGCGGATTCGATTCCCGCTATGCGCCCGCTTACTACGAAGATACCGACCTGGCATTCAAGGTCCGCCGAGCCGGTTACCAGGTATTATATCAACCGCTAAGCGAGGTGGTCCACTATGAGGGAGCAACTGGCGGGACCGATCTCGCAACCGGCACAAAGAAACATCAGGAGATTAACCGCTCGACGTTTGCGGAAAGATGGGCCGCTGAGCTGAGAACAAGGCCGGCCACCGGCGACCTGGCTTTCCTACAACAGCCGCAGGCGGGGAGAAAGAACATTCTGGTGATCGACCATCACATTCCGAAGGCCGATCAGGATTCAGGATCTCTTCGAATGTTCCAGATTCTCAAGCTGCTTCATCAGCTCGGTCATCGAGTTACTTTCATTCCCGATAACCTGGCAAATCTTCCTCCTTACACAGGTGAGCTGCAGAAGCGCGGGATTGAAGTTGTTCACCATCCCCATATCAAAACGGTTCGTGATTACCTCATCTCGCAGGGCTCCAACTTCGATGCGGTGGTGTTAAGCCGATGCGATTTTGCGCGCAAACATATGGCCGACGTCCGACTGCATGCACCACAAAGCCGCATCATTTTTGATACAGTTGATCTTCATCACCTTCGCGAACATGGCGAAGCAAAATTGACCGGAGATCCGGAGCTGCGCCGCAAAGCGCGGGAGAAAGAGCAATTGGAGGATGAATTAATCGAGCAGGCTGACGAAACCTGGGTAGTTAGTCCTGCGGAACAGCAATTGCTGCGTGAGAACTGGCCTGGCAAGTCGATTCAACTGGTTTCAAATATTGTCGATATCCCCGGATCAAAGACGCCATTTGCACTGCGTCGCGACTGGCTTTTTATCGGCGGGTTTCAACACAGACCAAACACCGATGCGGTTCTCTTCTTCGTGAAGAAAATTTATCCGCTGGTGAGCGAGCAACTGCGGGATGCCAAATTCTATATCATCGGCGATAAGGTGCCGCCGGAAATTGCTGCGCTGGCGAGCGAGAAAATCGTTGTCGCGGGACTACAGAAAGATGTTCGCCCGTTTTTTGATACCGTAAAGCTGTCGGTTGCGCCGCTGCGATTCGGCGCAGGCGTGAAAGGTAAGATCAACCAGAGCATGGCGTTTGGTGTGCCAGTGGTCGCGACATCGCTGGCAATAGAGGGAATGGAGCTTGCGGACCATGAAGACATTCTGGTAGCCGACGAACCGGAACATTTCGCTCGGGCGTTGATTGAGCTCTACGAATCGGAAGCATTATGGAACCGACTCTCCGAGAACGGCATCAGAAAAACCCGCGCTCTTTATTCGACCGTTACGGCGCGCGAGAAGCTGGAATTTTTGTTTAGCGACAAGCACTGGGGAAGTGCGCAGCAACCCGCGCCGATCGCACAGCCAAAGGTTGCCGTAGCCACGAAAAGCTAGCCTTGCTTCCAGAGTGACGAAATGGAACGAGCTGGGAAGATTACCGGGAAAATCAGCGCGAATCCGAATCCTGTTCCGTTCGGCCAAGGTTCCGTAGTGATTTCTTGGGAAACAAACGATCCGGCGGGAGTGCAGGTACGAGTTTCGACATCGCCTGGCGAGGAAAAGCTTGTCATTGAGGCCCGCCGATCCGGAGAGGCGGAAATCCCATGGGTTGTGGGATCTACAATATATGACTTTCGCCTTTACAGCGCGAGTCAACGGGATGCGCCAATCGATTCCGTAAAAGTCACTCTTGATTTAGAGGGTGTTTCGGCCATTCTGCGTCAGCTTGCGGACGAAGTGACGCGCGGAAATATTCGCATGGCGGAACTTTCCAAATTCATCGCCGCAGTCATGCCTTATTGCCTGCATACCGGAAAATTTCGCGAGATCTTTCCGGTGTGGGAGCGGCACGGATTCCATGTGACGCCCGTGCACTTCTACCAACCTATTCCCGATACCCAGAGTTTGCCCGAAACACTGTGGAACCGACAGAGTGAGCTCGTGGGAATCAACATGAACGACTCCGTGCAACTCGACCTGCTGCAAAAGCATTTTCCCAAATTCAAGAACGAATATGAGCGCCTTCCGGCAGATCCCGCCGGCGGAACGGGCCACTTTTATCTTAACAATGGTCTCTTTGACGGGACGGACGCTTTGGTCGCTTACTGCATGGTTCGGCAGTATCGGCCGCGGTTGATCATCGAAATCGGGGGCGGCTTTTCCACGCTCCTATTAGCCGAAGCCTCGTTGAAAAACAACGGCTCATGTCTGGTCAGTGTCGAGCCGTTTCCTCAAGAATTTCTCAAACAGCACGTTCCTGGTTTACATTCGCTGATCGAGAAGAAAGTGGAAGATATTGATCTTGATTTCTTTTCGAAACTAAGTGGCAATGACATTCTTTTCATCGACAGCTCTCACACGGTGAAAACAGGCGGAGACGTCAATTATCTGTTTTTGGAAGTATTACCGCGCCTTAATCCCGGCGTCATCGTTCATGTCCACGACATTTTTCTGCCTTTCGAGTACCGCCGCGACTGGGTGATTGATGAATTTCGCTTTTGGAGTGAGCAATATCTGCTGCAGGCGTTTCTGACGTTTAATGCCGAGTTCGAGGTGCTGATGGCCAACAGCTATCTAAGTCGCTATCATGAAGAAGTTCTAAAAGCTGCTTTCCCAAGTTTACAGTCTTGGGGCGGAGGCAGCTTTTGGATGCGTCGAAATCCTCCACGTGAGTCAGCTCAATCAGACAGCCGGAACGCTTAGGCAACTGGATAGCTGGTTAACGTCTAAAGTCACAACCCGGCAGGGCACAAACTGAGTGTGCAAATCCGGCTGGGGCTCTCAAACAATGCCAAAAAAGGGGGCCAATTCACCAGCAGGAAGCTATTAGTGGGCATCTTGTAACAAAGCCTCACATTGGCCTCGTTGGGGATTTGCGACGCGTGCCGAAAATTCAGGTGTCCAGTGGCGGTGACATCGAGGAGGCGGGGCGTCGGACCTATATCGCATCATTGCTGCGCGGATCATTGTCGGTTTCAGGTAACCCAGATCAATAAGCAACGTGTTTAAGTCCTCCATGAAATCGATGAATCCTGTATCATGCGGATCGTCCACACTGAGGTTGTGTCCGAAACCGCGTTCAATGAAGATGTCCGGCAAATTTCCGAACCCCAGAAAGCTGCGAAACGAGAACTTTTTGACCAGCAATGGAAGAATATCTTGCGCACGGATTCCTTCGAAACCTTTCCTGGAGCAGTCCCAGTTTACGTACTCCTGCTCGACCCTTTTGAGTTGGTGATTGGTCTTGTAATGGTCTGGGATGAATTTCCAAACGCCTTGAATGATTTCCAGCGCCTCGGGCCATCGCATATGGCCATTGCGACCGATCATGTCGCTGGTTAAGAAGGTGCCTTCATCTTCTAGTGCTTCGTGAACGGAATCAAAAAGGCGCTCCAGCTCGAGAACATGATGCAGCGTGTCCTTGGCAATCACGATGGAATACTTTTGTTCTGGCACCCAAGTGTTCAGGTCTGCCTCACTGATCGTCAGGTAGCTGGCCACTCCATCCTTGCTTGCCCTTTCCCGCGCTCGCTCGGAACGCACAGGCGATAGTTCCAGGGCCTCGAGCATGAAATCAGTCTCCCCCATTTCCAATAGTTTTTTGATCAATGCGATCTCATGCTCGCACTCGCCCGCACCCAGGCTGACGATTCGACGGCCGGCGCCGGGTTGACGAAATGCCTCCGCGGCTGAGCGCGCAAAAAACAGCAAAACGTCCGATGCGCCCAGAACGGTGCACATCCTGGGCTGGATGTGTTTGGCGATCCAGTAGTGATAAATCGGCGGCAGCTTGAGCAGGCCCTCCGGATTGGCATATTGCGCAATCTGGGCTCGAATGCGGGTCTCGTAATCCGTCGGCACAGAATCAGGCATCTTCAAAAAACTTAGAAAAGGGACTGCCCGCAAAATACGAGCGGAGTTCGTCGAAGTTAGCGATCGCTGTCCGGAGATTGTCGTTACTGAGTTTCTTCGTAGTCGTGGTGAGTTCTCGCGGAGACACCCCCAGGAAATCCTGCAGTGCGGCTATCTTTTTCGGATCCCGCGCGACCATCTCTTCATAAGAAAGCGAAAAACCCCGGTGGCGTGCAAAAAGTTCCCTGAACTCCGCATCTCGTTTGAGTGTTGTTTCAAAATCTCGTTGGCATTCAAGCGGATCAAGCCGTATGGGGGGCGGCTTGGCGGGCATAGGTTGGCCCTCCACGACTAGTGTTGTGTGAGCGAGACGGTTGACAACGCAGTGGGAAAGAAAACGCCGGAGTAAATTTTCTCGCCACAGATGTATAATGCGAAAATCGAGGTTGCTCGTGATTTCAGTACGCAGAGCTTTGAACCCAGGCAAAACCAACTCGTCGTGCTTAAGCTTAAAACCGGCGACCTTTTTGCCCTGGGGATCAAGCACGATTTTGTAAAGGAACCTAATCGGGTCACGATCCCTTTCGCGTGAAAGCCTTTCGAGAAAGTCCGGCTGTTCGCGGCTTTCTTTAAGGTAGGTACCCGTTATCCCAGTAATCCTGTTCGGGGTGAAAACTTCGGAGTGCGAACAGATTTCCGGATGAGACCGCAGAAGGTGCACAAGCATGGTGCTGCCCGACCTTGCAGGACAAGTAATCATATAAATGTTATCGCGATTTGGACCCACGCGTACGTAATCGGGCTCTTTGAGATCAGGCATCTTCAAGAAACTTGGAGAATCGGCTACCTGCGAAATAAGTACGTAGTTCTTCAAAGTTAGCGATCACTCGACGCAAATCAGTGCAACCGAGCTTCTGAGTCGTGGTGGTTAGCTCTCGCCGCGGCACTCCCATGAAGTCCAGGAGGGACTGCAGCTTCCCAGAACCGGGAGTAATCATCTCTTCGTATGAAATCCGAAAACCGGGATGCCGCGCGAACAGTTCTGCAAATTCCCTTTCTCGGGCTAGGACCTTTTCAAAATCTCTCTCGCACTCCTGTGGATCGAGTACAACTGGCTGGATTTCAGGCACGGTCTGCCCACGAACGGCCAATGTAACCCGAGTCACATAATTCGCGATATAGTGCGAAAGATATCGCCGAAGTAAGTTTTCGCGGCGGAGATGAATAATCCGGAAGTCTTGGTCATTAACGATTTCGTCTCGCAACACCTTATACTCAGGCCGGACCAGTTCGTCGTGTTTTATCTTGAAGCAGACGGCCTTTTTACCCTGGAGATCGAGCACTACCTTGTAGAGGAATTTGATTGGATCGCGATCTTTTTCCGCAGCCATACGCTCGGCAAAATTCGGCTCCGCACGGCGTTTGAGCAAGTAGGTGCCCGTCATTCCACCAACCGTACCCGGAGCAGAAAACACCTCGTCATGCGAGCAGATGTCGGGATGAGATCGCAGGAGATGAACCAGCATCGTGCTGCCGCTCCTGGCGGGACAAGTGATCATGTAAATATTATCGCGATATGAACCCATTTATGCGCCGGTACGGTCCCTTCATTGGCGTACTTGACGTCCTTTCAATTTCCGGACTAAAAGCACGCCATTCTCATTTTCCAGTCGTTTTCAGATTAATTAATCGGTACGATATGCGATAATCATCAAATTCGTAGAGACTCAGCGCCACGGCTTTCCTTCTACCCTCGACGATTCTCAATCCGCGGAGGCTCGACCTAGATCAGGGTCCACTTTTTACCTCGACTTAGAATCTGATCAAAAATCGATCCGCTCTCACTCTTTGATCTGCTTGATGCGCTCTTGGCCTTGCGGATCAGATAGAGGAAATTCCAAACCCGAATTTCAGAGATTAACGGTGTGGAACCCATCAGCATGACTTGTTCGAACAGGAGGTTAGACAGAGCGTGGCGCTTAAAACGAGGCGCGTCTGGCAATTGATCCTGGGGCATGTGGGCCCAGCTCCAATCTTCAATTAGATAGATGCCGCCAGGCTGCAGCAACGGGAAAAGAATTTCAAAAGATGCCTTCGTTTGTTCGTAAGTATGGGAGGCATCGTCAATCACCAGATCGAGTTCGTTCGCAAGTTCATTTCGGACGATATGGTCCAAAACCTCCCCATCGGATTGCGATGTAAAGAAGTGCACAAAACGGCCCTCCTTATCGGCAACGTAGTCGCATAGCGTTTCTACGTGCTCTCGACTAATATCCACAGCCGACATTCGCCGCGGCTTAAATAGTTTATCCAGTAACACGTAACTGCCTCCCTGGAAAATCCCCAATTCCAGAATTGATCGTGGCGAAAAGGCAGAGGCCAGATCCTCGTAAACGCGAAGGTAAGGTTCGTTCTTCGCAATGGTAAAGGCCTCTGAAGTCGAAAGCCGCGGTGGCTTTATCGGGACGGTTATCACAAAATTTTCTCCTCCCAAGGAAAACCGTCCCTCAGGACCAATTGCAATTCGATTCATTAATACTCTCGTAATGGTAGAAAAACCTTCTCTCTAGTAGCCTTCGAGACAGGTGATTCGGTTACGTGCTCATCTTAAGGCGCTTTCAATTCGTGCGAATTAAGCGGTTCCTTCCCATTTTCCAGTCGTTTTCATTTTTCAACATCCGATATCTTTCAAGTCTTTTATCCTCAGCGGCGACTTGGGTCAAAGCACGGCTATGGTTGTTGAAGGCATTGATCTTGCTAGAATAGATGCAAACCATTTGATTGCGGTTTCTGCGACGGGGAGCTGTACGGCTCTCAAGAATTTCTAACCTAGTGATCAAGAATCAAGACAATCCCTTGGCTGGCACAAACTGGAGCTCCGCGGAGTCCGTCCTGCAGCTGTATCTCGATTAGATATCAGCTCCGACGTTCTGGTTTGCTTTGGAACTATAGGTAAGAAAGTCATGGCAGTTTCTGTATCCTCCAACGCCGGGGCATCTCAAAAGCAAACGCCGTTGTCTGGCGTGCATAGTAACTTGACGTTACGGCACCTGTCGGGGCGAGAACTTTTCGCGCTTGGTGTGATAACGATACTCGCTTTGCTGGTGCGCGCCGCTTTCCAACACGACCGAATATTTTTGCGCGATGAAATAGGCACGCTCGACTACATCAAAGAAAGTCCGGGCTATCTCTTGAGTCATTTTACCTCGCAACTCACGATGAATTATTTCATTCTGGTGGAAAAGGGGATCGCCTGGCTTTGTGGAGCGGCAGATTGGCGTTTAACTCTTCTGCCTCTTGCAGGAGCCGTCGCAACGATCCCGTTAACTGCGTCGCTCGCGCTCAAATTCACGGGTTCCACACGGATTGCGCTGATTGGTGCCGGCTTGGCTGCATTCAATCCGTTCCTGATTTATTGGGCGCCCATGATCCGCTCTTATTCGTTGCTGGTGGCTTTCAGCCTGTTGGCAATCAATGAATTTTTTCATTGGTATCATCAGCGCAACTGGTGGAGTGGCGGACGATGTGCTGCCGCCGTCCTACTGCTGCTCCTTGTGCATATCAACGGCGTCTACACAGTCGCCTTCCTCATACTATTGTTGGCAATTGAAGGCGTCTCCCGAGGTTGGTCTGGCGGTCGAAAGTTTCTCTGGGAATCCAGGACTCTTTGGATCCCATTGGCTGGGACGGCGGCAACAATCGCCGTCGCCTACTACCGTCTGCTACCGGACATTGCAAAAATTGCCAAAGACTGGGGGACTGCCCCCCCACCTACGAGCATGGGATATCTTCCAGAGCTTTTCAGCTGGTATGTGGGCGCGGGTTACTTGGCCTTTATCGTTGCTCCGCTATTGCTTGCAGGTGTTTGGTCGGGTACACAAGCAAAGAGGCCGATTCTCTTGCTGTGTCTCGGCATCATTCTGGGGCCTGTTCTTATGTCCTTGCAGGGAGTTTCGATTTATCCCAACGAACCTCGCTACTTGATTTTTTCTCTCCCATTGTTGCTTATCTTACTGGCGGAGGGCATTGATTGGTTTGCGAGACATATTCGGATTCGGCGAGGTGCAGCCGCGATAGCGTGGGGTCTGACCGCACTAATTGTCTTGGGCTGGACGCCCATTGTCCGCACGTCGTTTGTCGCAAAGGGGTATGTTCCGCATGCGCGCGTGGCTAAATTTCTGCATGCCCGACTACGGCAGGGAGACGTCGTCGTGGCACGATGGGGCGACCAGTTCACATTGTCGCAATTCTTCGGCAACGCAAAGGGACTTATCTTGATGCCGGATCAATATGTTAACAAAGTCGCGTCTAGGCTTGATACCCCTGCACGAGGGCGCGTTTTTTACGTAACGTCTCCAGGCGGTTTAAAGGGCCGCAAAGCAAGAATCCAAAATTTTGGGCGGCTAGAAGTGGCAATCTATAATGGCGACACCGCGCGAGCGTTGCTTCAGAAATGGCGTGAAGATTTGTTGCTCCGGACTGCGGGACGTATTGCTGCGCCTTTTCATAACGATTATCAACTACTGGCCCTGATCGAGGAACTGCTACCCTCCGGTCAACCGCCTGATCACTGGCGGTATCTCGCCGAACGTTGTGCCGCCCCGACCCCAAGCCAACGTTTTCTTCATCCGCCACTGTTATTCCCGTGAACGGCTAAACCCGGACATGACCAATACGATCAAACTGACTATTCTAATGCCTTGTCTAAACGAAGCGGAAACAATCGAAGCCTGTATTGAGAAAGCGCGGCTGGGTATCCAACGATCCGGTGTACATGGCGAGATTCTTGTGGCGGACAATGGCAGCAAAGATGACTCAGTGCTAATCGCAGAAAAACTGGGAGCGCGTGTTGTTCATGTGGCGAAGAAAGGATATGGGAACGCGTTACGCGGAGGCATCCAAGTCGCTTCGGGAAAATGGATTATCATGGGCGATGCCGATGAGAGCTACGATTTCTCTGAGACCCATCGCTTTGTGGAAAAGCTTGGGGAAGGCTTTGAACTCGTCATGGGTTGCCGCTTACCAGGTGGTGGTGGGAGAATCTTGCCAGGCGCGATGCCGTTTACACATCGCTGGTTTGGTAATCCGCTCTTTTCGCTAATGGCGCGTCATATGTTCGTTGCGCCTATCCACGATGTTTATTGCGGCCTGCGTGGATTCACACGCGAACTGTACGATCGATTGGAACTTCGGTGCGAAGGAATGGAATTCGCCACCGAAATGATTATCAAGGCTAGTTTGCACGGCGCGCGCATCGCCGAAATTCCCATTACGCTACGCCCGGACGGCCGCAAGACGCACGCTCCCCACCTACGGACGGTCCGTGATGGCTGGCGCACCCTCCGGTTTTTCCTCGTGTTTAGTCCCCGATGGCTCTTTCTGGCGCCGGGTCTTATTTTTGTTTTGCTCGGATTGCTTGGATATGCCGCGGCCCTGCCGGGATTAACAGTCGGCGCTGTGACATTCGATGCTCACACACTTTTGTTTTCCAGCCTTGCCATCATGATGGGTTATCAATCGATCCTGTTCGCAATCTGCGCGAAGACTTTCGCGATCAGCGAGGGCTGGCTGCCTGAGGACCCGCGCGTTGATCGATTCTTCAAAGTAATTTACTTGGAACGTGGTCTGGCCATTGGAGCTCTGGCTTTTTTAGCTGGATTGATCTTATTGGGCGCGGCCCTGCTCCAGTGGAAGTCTGCCCATTTCGGGCGTCTCGATTACGCCGTCACTATGCGCTGGGTCATTCCAGGCGCGACGCTAACGGCCCTAGGTTTTCAAACTGTGCTCTCAAGTTTTTTTGTTAGCATTCTCGGAATGAAGCGTCGTCTGCCAGTCCGTCCTCGATAACACATTAAAACTTTTACTTTTCAGAATTTCATGTCGACTGCCGCTCGTGAATACCGACCAATGGGTTCAAAGAGCGACAGTGTATGGCCAGCCTTCCATGGCGCTCGATTTTAGGCCTGAGTTGTCGAGTTTCTTCAGTATTCTTGGGATGTATCGAAGATGCGTCTAATCGAATCTGTTCACGGAGGCTACGTCCATAAGAGGCGCACTTTGGTCCTCAGCGATTGGTGCTCCAGACTCATTCCGTCCAATTCCAAGGTGCTCGACGTCGGCTCCGGTGATGGCCGACTTGCTCACCTGATCGCTGATAAGCGACCGGATATTTCGATTCGGGGAATTGATGTCCGCCAACGCAACGATGCCACAATCCTCGTGGAGACATTCGATGGCAGGTCCATACCGTATGACGAGAACAGCTTTGATGTTGTGATGTTTGTCGATGTGCTCCACCACGCCGACGAGCCCATGACCCTGCTTCGCGAAGCGGTTCGTGTCGCCCGGCGGGCAATCCTCATCAAGGATCACCTCGTTGAAGGAATACTCGCTTGATTCAACTCTGCGGTTGATGGATTGGGTGGGGAATGCTCGCCATGGGGTTGCCCTGCCATATACCTATTGGACGTCAGCCAAATGGCACCGCGTATTCGATAAGCTGGGTCTGAGCGTCAATTCCTGGGAATCCAACTTAAAGCTCTATCCATTTCCGGCAGATCTGATTTTGGGGCGACGCTTGCATTTTATTGTGCTGCTCGGAATGGCCCGTGGGAGTAAGATTTAAATTTAAGGTGATAAAATCCGAACAAAGGAGCCCGGGGGCTGAGCAAGATCGCCGTTCACACGATCCATGGGAAAATGCGTATCTGCGCTTTGAGGATCGCGAGGAAGAAAGCCGAAAATTTATCGGGCGACTGAAATTTATGGGTGCCACGAAATGGTCGCGGAATGCAAGAGTAGTGGAGTTGTTTTGCGGAAGAGGAAGCGGGCTCCTGGCACTTCACCAGCTTGGCTTCACCCAGGTTGAAGGAATCGACCTATCACCTACTCTAGCCGCCGAATATGATGGGCCAGGCAAAATCCTAGTCGGGGATTGCCGATGTCTCCCGTTCAAGAATGCCAGCAAAGATGTTCTTATTGTGCAAGGCGGTCTCCATCACTTGCCTGTGCTTCCTGACGATCTTGATCAGGTACTTGCCGAGGGAACGCGCGTGCTTAAGGATGATGGCTTGTTGCTTGCGATCGAGCCGTGGCCCACGCCCTTTCTGTCTATGGTTCATACGCTGTGCAGACGCCGAATCATTAGAAGGCTTTCAACAAAGATTGATGCGTTAGCAACTATGATTCATCACGAACGGAAAACGTACGAACAATGGCTAAGCAAGCCGAGCCTGATCTTGGATTCGCTGCACAAGGCCTTCCGATGCGAGCGCCGTCATTTCAAGTGGGGAAAAATTTATTTCGCCGGACGTAAACGCTCTTGTTGAGCTGCTCCCTCGCGCATGGATTCTCCGTTCGTTGTGATTAAGCAATTCAATAGATTGATCGAATGGGTGAATTCTCGACGATCCTCCGGTAGCTAATCGCTCGCCCTCCGAACTGCATGCTTCATGATACTTCAGCAATTGAGCTTACCGACAGGGATACGTGCAAAAGTCACGCACTCATCGTAGAGTCAACTGGTTCTCACGCTCAGGATGCGGAAGCGGAGAAATCACGAAACTCACAGGTAAGCTGACGACAAAATGCAGAGTTGGATAAACAGGCCGGTTTTTGTTGTCGGCTCGCCTCGTTCTGGAACGAGCATCATTACCTGGTGTTTGGGGCAGCATCCAAACATATTTGCAGTGCCAGAGTCGAACTGGATGGGAGATTTTGCCGCGAATGCTGCGGTGGTCCACCGAATCGGAGCCGCGCGCGGACATTTAAGTATCCTGAGCGCCATGCATATTTCGCTTGATGAGCTCCTTGCCAGGTTTGGTCGAACCATAAACGATCTAATTCTCTCCCATCGGCCAGACTTGGAAAGAACACGCGCCGCGATCCCGTCGCTCCCCGAATTCATGAGGCGTTCAATTCCTGGGCCAAGGATGCGGTGGGTGGACGGCACGCCGGAGTATTCGTTGCATATTTACGCCTTGAGAAAGCTGTTCCCGGAGGCACTATTCGTCCATGTTTTGCGCGACGTGCGCGATGTGGTTCGGTCAATGCTAAATCTCCATCGCCTTGCAGGGGTTGAGTTGGTCGCAAATGAAGAGGAGGCTTACAGGTATTGGCTACGAACGGTGAAGGCATGCGCGCAGGCCGAACGGGCTTACGGCTCGAACGTTGTTCGTCGTTTTGCCTATCATGCGTTGATCGATCACCCCGAGTCCGCGATCCGCTCCATACTGGACTTTGCCGGCGAGACATTTAGCGCCCGATGTCTTGAGCCGCTCAGTTGCCAAATCAACAGCTCTGACGTGCCGTCCGATTTTGTGGCTGAAGACCCAGCCACGAACCGCCATATTGTTGAGGAGGCTACGAACCTCTCCGCGGAATTACAGAACGCCTCCGAGCCAAACAAGTCATCCGCAGCTGCCGCTGATGAAATGGCAGCTGAGTTCGATCAAAGAGTGCAACATTTTGCGACCGTCGAAGATCAGCTTCGAAATGCTGTGCAAACCATTAGGGCCTTGGAGAAGCAAGGCCCTAAGGAAAATATCAGGGATGAGGCACTGCTCTAAAAATTGGTACCAACGATTTTCATTTTAACAGATGATGCGAACAGAGCCAAGACCGGACACGGTTCCATGTCAGGTCGGCTTTGACAGATTATGGCAAGTCTGCGTCGTCTTTTACGGTGGATTCTCTACCACAAGGGATCCTTAATCGCTGTCTGCCTCTTTCTTGTAGCAATCATAGGCTATATTGATTACGCCACTGGATACGAACGCCCGCTCCTTCTCTTTTATCTGTTGCCAATTTCCCTGGCTGTGTGGTTTGGCAACTTGCTGTTCGGATTGATTGTTGCTGTCGTTGCCGTCGTGGCTTGGATGTGGTCGGATCTGGCGGCCGGGATCCCCGCTCTCGGATTCTGGAATGTGGGAATGGCTTTCACCTCCTTCGCTATTTTTGCTGGCATCTTATCAAAGTTACGAACGCTTGTGCGTGAACTGGATAAACGGGTGCTGGAACGGACAGCAGCCCTGCAGCGCGAGGTTGCCGAACGGCAACGACTTGATCGGGAGATTGCACAAGTGGCGGATCGCGAGCGGCACCGGTTAGGCCAGGAACTGCATGATAGCCTGGGTCAACATCTGACCGGTACCGCGCTTGCCGCTCAAGTATTAAAGGAAAAGCTCGCGCTCAAGGCGGCGTTGGAAACAGCAGAGGCAGAAAAGCTGGTTCGTTATGTCGAAGAAGGGATTGACCTGACTCGAAATCTGGCGCGCGGGTTCTTTTCACCGGAGCTGGATGCGGATGGCCTGACGGTGGCCCTTCACGGGCTTGCGGAAAATGTCACTGAGCGCTTTGGTATCGATTGCGTCTTCGAGGGAGAAGAGTCAATTCGAGTCCCCGACTCCGCAATTGCAACTCAGCTGTATCGGATCGCTCAGGAAGCGGTAGCCAACTCGGTCAAGCACGCTGCTGCGCAGCGAATTATTATTCGACTGGGAATGACTCCGTCCGAACTTTTGCTCGCGATCAGCGATGATGGAATCGGATTTCCCGACAGATTGCCCCGGTCTGAGGGACTCGGCCTGCAATTGATGCGGCATGGTGCATCCCTGGCTGGCGCGAGTTTCGATGTTCGACGGAATGGCCAGCGCGGTACACTCATAACATGTAAATTGAACCTGAAATACGGAGCTAATCGGAATTCATAACAATGGACACAACTTCCAGGACAGGTGAGACGCGCAAAAGCCGCGTGTTTCTCATCGACGATCATCCACTCGTTCGTGAAGGACTGGTCAATCTCATTAACAGCCAACGCGACCTGGTTGTCTGCGGCGAAGCGGAGGATTCGGGCGGAGCGATGACCGGAATCGCCAAGACACGACCCGATGTCGCTCTTGTGGATATTTCGCTGAAGAATGAATCTGGCTTGGAATTGGTAAAGAATCTGGAGAGTCAATTCCCCCTCGTCGCCTTGATTGTCCTTTCCATGCATGATGAAGCTCTTTATGCCGAACGGGCCTTGCGCGCTGGCGCACGGGGTTATGTCATGAAGCGAGAGAGCACAAAAAGCGTCCTCGCGTCCATTCGCCGGGTAATGGAGGGCGGTGTTTATGTCAGTGAAAGGGTTGTTAACAGTATGGCTCGCCGGTTTAGCTCATCGCCTAAAAGAGTCGAGAGTTCTCCGGTAGAACGTTTAAGTGATCGCGAGCTGGAAATATTCAGGCTCCTTGGCCAGGGGCGCACCACAGCTCAAATTGCAGAGGATTTGCATTTGAGTTTGAAAACTGTGCAAGCTTACTGTGCGCGCGCGAAGGATAAATTTGGCGTTAATTCTCTGGGCGAATTGCTCCGTGCGGCAATTCGCTGGGAAGATGCGACTCATCCGAAATAGGCTGTCGCTCTCAAAGCGCGAATTTCGGGCGTAGGACTTAACCCTACAGAAAGACTCGGAAGCATCTGTCTGTAAGAGTCCGCAGCCTTGCACGAGTGTTCGCGCTGTGAACCTACTATCGCCTGGCCTGTCTCAACAGACTTCGAAAATTCCCGGAGCGCTCGGCAAATTTTCAGTCCAACTCAACTCTGCGCGCAATGTTGCCGGACACGCCAGCAAGCCCGGGGTGAGACCAAGCGACGCCAAAGGAAAGATATCTTCACTGCAGAAGCTTGTCCTTACTAAGGAGCAAGAGCTTTGGAAAACGAAGCTGGCACACCGTCCCAAGTCATTTTGGTACCCGTACGAGACGTTGCGAAATCTCCCCGTATTGGAGCGACTCCTGGTCAGAGACGGACTTGATCTGCTGGAACTGTGTCGAGGCAAATATGGCAGGGTTGCAGACATCGGCGGCGCTGATGGAGATCTTGCGTTTTTCTTGGAGGAACTAGGGTTTTCCGTAGATGTCGTCGACAACGATTGCACAAACTTCAATAAGCTAGACGGAGCTCGAATTCTTAAGAAAACGTTAAACTCATCAGTCACGATTCGTTCGCTGGATTTGGACTCGCGGTTCCAACTCTTCACAGAAAGGTACGATGCCGCTTTTTTTCTTGGCGTTCTCTATCACTTAAAAAACCCCTTTTCCATTCTTGAAAGACTGGCTCACGTAACGAGATATTGTTTTCTAAGCACTCGAATCGCCCGACGAGCCGCCGACGGCTTGCCGCTGTCAAAGTACCCTCTTGCGTACTTACTGGGGCCAGAGGAATGCAACAACGACAGCACGAACTTCTGGATTTTCTCAGATGAAGGGCTTAAGCGACTGATCCAGCGCACCGGTTGGAAGATATTGGCGTACACTACAATCGGCGATACGAACAATTCGATGCCAGCCGATCCAAATCACGATGAGCGCGCTATCTGCCTTTTGGAAAGCGATGCCGTCTTCGAACTCAGCGCCTTTCCAAATCCTGTGCCCGCCGGGGAAAAAACAGGTAGGACAACAATCCGGTGGAGCACCCCTGATGCGTGCTCTGGCAAAGTCTACGTTTCCATTGATGGAAAAGAAGAAATGCTGTTTGCAGGAGGACGCAATGGCGTTGCCACGGCGGACTGGATCCAAGCCGGACGCATTTATGAGTTCCGTCTTTACGATTCAGATCGCACTCGCCTGCTCGACAAAATCAGCGTCCTTAGGGTAACGCAATAAGGCAAAGCCCAAGGTTTCGCGATGGTGATTTTTCTTTTTGGTTCGCACCGAATTTTTGCGTTCGGCGCATTGCAATCGATCATCTTGGCACCCGCTGAAGGGATAAGCCGCTGAAGCTAAGAGAATTGCGTCATGGCAGAAAATTGCAGGAAATCCATCAGATTGCGTTGACGCGGCGCGGATTTCAAGTAAGCTACCTATCCCGCTGGAAGCGGGCTCCACCAAGTTTGGAGTACGTTCTATGTACATTTGGGGACTGCAAATTGGGCTCAATTTTGTCCCGGCAATGAAAACGGAAACCCGCAATGGCGGGAGAAGCTGTGATTTTTGTCGGCACGAGATTGAGTTTTTTTGTGGTCAAATGTAACGAACGGCTGGTTCTTTGACATCTACATACAGGGTAGTAAGAAATACAACTTTAAGAGCTGAGTCTGAAATTGCTGTAGCCGTCGGTCGCTGACCGCGGCTACAGAGAGAGTTTCAGTTATCATAAATCTCTGGCCGAGCAGGCCAGAACAGATTGATCAAGCTACAAAGAGCGCATCATGGATGCCTTGGTGCCAATAGGCGATGAAGGACGTGGTAAGCTGCGATAAGCTACGGAGAGCGGCAAACACGCTTTGACCCGTAGATTTCCGAATGGGATAACCTGAGCAAGGTAATGCTTGCTCGAGTTCCTGTGAATTCATAGCAGGAACATCGCGACACCCGGTGAAGTGAAACATCTCAGTAACCGGAGGAAAAGAAATCGAAAGAGATTCCGTCAGTAGTGGCGAGCGAAAGCGGAACAGGCTAAACCGATCGACTTGTCGATCGGGGTTGTAGGAGCCCGACGTGGTAGTGCAAAGGTTAGGTGAAGCTTCTGGAAAGCTGCGCCATAGAGGGTGAAAGACCCGTAACCGAAAACCCGAGCACGCCTAGGGATTTCCTGAGTAATACGATGCACGTGAAACTTCGTATGAATCTGCGCCGACCACGGCGTAAGCCTAAATACTCATTGGCGACCGATAGTGAACAAGTACCGCGAGGGAAAGGTGAAAAGAACCGCTGCGAGCGGAGTGAAATAGTACCTGAAATGATGTGCTTACAAGGTGTCAAAGCCCGCAAGGGTGATGGCGTGCCTTTTGCTTAATGAGTCTGCGAGTTACTATCAGTGGCGAGCCTAAGGCGCTCTGCGCTGGAGGCGAAGCGAAAGCGAGTCCGAAATGGGCAACCCAGTCGCTGGTAGTAGACCCGAAGCGGAGGTGATCTACCCATGAGCAGGATGAAAGTTGCTTAACCGCAACTGAAGGTCCGAACCCGTGAAGGTTGAAAACTTCTGGGATGACTTGTGGGTAGGAGCGAAAGACTAATCAAACCCCGTGATAGCTGGTTCTCCCCGAAATAGCTTGAGGGCTAGCCTCGTGTGCTGACCTGCGGAGGTAGAGCACTGGATGAACTAGGGCCCATACCAGGGTACCGAACTCAATCAAACTCCGAATACCGCAGGGTGTAACACGGGAGTCAGTGCGTGAGGGATAAGCTTCACGCGCGAGAGGCAAACATGCCAGACCAGCAGCTAAGGTGCCCAAATACCGTTCAGTGGAAAGGATGTGAGGTTGCTTAGACAGTGAGGATGTTGGCTTAGAGGCAGCCATCATTTAAACAGTGCGTAATAGCTGACTCATCGAGCGATCTCGCGCCGATAATGATTGGCGATAAGCGGTATACCGAAGCTCTGGAATCCATTTTGGTTCGCCAGAATGGATTGGTAGGGGAGCGTTCTTAATGCATCGAAGCGCAAGGGAAACCGAACGTGGAGTGTTAAGAAGTGAGGATGCAGACATGAGTAGCGATAAGACAGGTTAAATTCCTGTCCGCCGTAAACCCAAGGTTTCCTGGGGAAGGTTCGTCCTCCCAGGGTTAGTCGGGACCTAAGTCGAGGCCGAAGGGCGTAGACGATGGACAGCAGGTTTAATATTCCTGCACCGGCTGTGGTTAAGCTCGGAAGTGACGTTTCTGTAGAGATGGGTCGCCGATTGAAAGTGGCGGTCTGCTCGCAAGAGCAAGGACGTGGAGGCCTCGGCCAAAGCGGATCCATTAAAACAGGAACCGAGAAAAACTTCCGGGTGTTCCCACGGTTGCCCGTACCGGAATCCGACACAGGTGGGTGGGCAAAATTTTGCCAAGGCGCGTGAGTGAAACCTCGTTAAGGAACTCGGCAATCTAGCCCCGTAACTTCGGAAGAAGGGGTGCCGGCTCCATTTCGGTGATTCGGTGAAGAGGTTGGGCTGCGAAGCAGCCAAACCTTCAGATCCAGGATCGACGATTGGAGTCCCCCAGCATCGGTCGACAAGAAGAGAGTCGCCGAAATGGAGCCGGTCGCAGTGAAATGGGTCAACCGACTGTTTACCAAAAACACAGCACTCTGCCAAGTCGTGAAGACGACGTATAGGGTGTGACACGTGACCAATGCGGAAAGATTATGGCGAGACGTCAGTCCCGCGTAAGCGGGACGAAGCGTTGAACCGAAGTCCCCGTGAATGTCGGCCGTAACTATAACGGTCCTAAGGTAGCGAAATTCCTTGTCGGGTAAGTTCCGACCTGCACGAATCGTGTAACGAGTTGACCGCTGTCTCAACGAGGAGCTCAGCGAAGTTGTAGTGGCGGTGAAGATGCCGCCTACCCGCAGTAGGACGGAAAGACCCTATGCACCTTTACTACACGCTGTTACTGTTGTTTCGGTTTCGATGCTTAGCGTAAGTGGGAGGCTTTGAAGCGGTCCTTTTGGGGATCGCAGAGCCAACAATGAAACACCACCCTTCGGGTACTGGGATAACTAACCTTTGCCCGTATAACCGGGAAAGGGACACTGGCAGCCGGCTAGTTTTACTGGGGCGGTATCCTCCCAAAGAGTAACGGAGGAGTACGAAGGTTGGCTCAACCTGGTTGGCAATCAGGTGTCGAGTATATGGATATAAGCCAGCTTAACTGTGAGACACACACGTCGAGCAGGTACGAAAGTAGGTCCAAGTGATCCGGTGGTTGAACGTGGAATTGCCATCGCTCAACGGACAAAAGGTACGCTAGGGATAACAGGCTGATCCTGCCCAAGAGCTCATATCGACGGCAGGGTTTGGCACCTCGATGTCGGCTCATCACATCCTGGGGCTGGAGAAGGTCCCAAGGGTCCGGCTGTTCGCCGGTTAAAGTGGTACGCGAGCTGGGTTCAGAACGTCGCGAGACAGTTCGGTCCTTATCCACTGTGGGCGCAGGAGATTTGAGGGGTTCAGACCTTAGTACGAGAGGACCGGGTCTGACGAACCGCTGGTGTTCCAGTTGTCGTGTCAACGGCAGTGCTGGGTAGCTATGTTCGGAAAGGATAAGCGCTGAAAGCATCTAAGCGCCAAGCCTATCCCAAGATGAGATCTCCCTGAAGGGTCGTGGTAGACCACCACGTTGATAGGCTCCGGGTGTAAGCACAGTAATGTGTTCAGCTCAGGAGTACTAATAACCCGTTCGGCTTGATCTTTTACTTTTCTGTTAACCCATCCCGCGCCCTGCGGGATGGCAAACAGAAGAGACGAAAGATCTCAAAAACAAAACGAAGCCTTGAAGTGCGTGTTCCCAAACTCTGTATGTAGATATCAACGAATCAGCAGTTCTTTGAAAGATCGATATCGTCTCCAGAGATCCGCGTCGGCGCGAAGCGCCGTAACCGCCAGTCCGGCTCGGACCTCTGGTGACCCTAGCGCAGTGGCCCCACCCGTTCCCATTCCGAACACGGAAGTGAAACGCTGCAGCCCCGATGGTAGTACGGCGATAGGCCGTGCGAGAGTAGGACGTCGCCAGAACAAGAACCCCGGTGAGTTTATCATCGGGGTTTTTGCTTTTTGGCGACGCCTACTCGAGCGGAGAACACGACGTGCTGGGAAGCCGTCGAGTAGATGGTCAAATCCGCGAGGGTAGCGGATGAGCATGTGGGCACATGCGAATCAGTAGGACGTCGCCAGAACTAAATGCCCGGTGAGTTTATCTCATCGGGCATTTCGCTTTTCACAGGCGACTACTCGAGCACGGCCGCAGGCCCAAGAGAACCGAGCCGACGGGAGTCACTAAGCGGAGAATCAGGCAGGCGTTAAAATTCCCGGCAAGCAAATAACGATATGAATGTCCCTCACGAAACTTGATATCCAATGTCTGCCCGTTCCGATCATATCTCACGGCCTTCGATCGCAGAAGAATCGAGTCTCACACGTTGGGCTATTCGCCGTATTGATCGTCGCGCTTTCATGCGCTAAGAACAAGGATTACATCAATCGAAAGGTCCCTATGCTGACAAGCCAGAAGGTTATTGACGCCATTAACGAACAGATCGGGTATGAATTTAGCGCCTCGCTCCAATATTACGCGATCGGCTCGCATTTTGCGGCTGAGGCGTTGCCGCAGTTGTCGCAGTATTTCTTTAAGCAGGCCGAGGAAGAGAAAGGTCACGCGCTGCGCTTCATAAAATATATTGTCGATGCTGGCGGGCGCGTGGTGATCCCCGCGATCGACGCACCGAAATCGAAATTCAAGACTGCGCGCGACGCGGTAAAATTGTCGCTCGACCAGGAAATTCATGTCACCCAGCAGATCAACGGGCTGGTCGGGTTGGCTCGCAAGCAAAACGACTATATCACGATCAATTTTTTGCAGTGGTTCCTGACCGAGCAGCTTGAGGAAGTGTCGTCGATGGATAATCTGCTGAAGATTGTTGACCGCGCTGGAACGGATCTGTTGCAAGCCGACGAATATTTGGCTCGGGTGGGATTGAGGACGATGCCTGAGCCGCCAAAACAGTAAGAACAAAAGGCCCAACGCTGAACTCAGACTCTGCCACTAAGAAACCGGCAGCTACAACAAGATCGACGTCATCGATTCATGCATCGTAAGCGTTTATGATGCAGGCCTCGACGCCGAGCAAATGAGTTTTAAAGATCACTTTTCCGCACAGGCGGCGGATTACGCGAAATTTCGACCTGGCTACGCGCGGGAATTCTTCGATTATCTGGTGAGCATCGCGCCGAGTCGTCAGCTCGCATGGGATTGCGGCACAGGAAACGGACAAGCGGCACTCGGACTGGCATTGGTGTTCGATCGCGTGATCGCGACCGATGCGAGCGAGAAACAAATCTCAAAGGCTCAACCGCACGAGAGAGTCGAGTACCATGTCGCGCCAGCAGAAGACAGCGCCATGGACTCCGGGTCGGTCGACCTAATCATGGTCGCGCAGGCGCTGCACTGGTTCGATCTGGACCGCTTTTACGCGGAAACACAGCGAGTATTGAAGCCTGACGGCGTCCTCGCTGCTTCGGCTTACAACTTGTTACAAATCGAACCAGCGATCGATGAGGTTGTAAATCGATACTATTACGAGGTGGTCGGACCTTTTTGGCCGCCGGAGCGCAAGCTCGTTGAACGGTTCTCTGATCTTCCCTTCCCGTCTCACGGCATCGATCCGCCAAAATTCGAAATGCGAGCGTCGTGGAATCTCGATCATCTGGTGGGCTACCTTCGAACATGGTCATCGACCCAGCGGTTCACCGCGGCGAAAGGCAGCGATCCCTTGAAACAAATAATGGACGAACTTCGTGCTGCGTGGGGCGCTCCGGAGCAAACGCGAAACATCATCTGGCCTTTAACGTTGCGCATCGGGCGTAAACCAAGGAATCGCGGTCCAGCGCGCCAGCTACAAAGCTAAACCGTCGCGCGAAAATACTTGAATAGAACTGATAGGACGCGGTCTAATCGGTCACTATGAATATGAAAGCAGCATTTAGTTTATTGGCAGCAGCGAGTCTTGGCGCTCAGCAGCACAGTTCTTGCCGCAGGGGAGAAGACCTATCAGGTCACCGGGCCAGTCCTGGAGGTTACCGACACGATGATTGCGGTCCAGAAAGGGAAGGACCGTTGGGAAATCAATCGTGACGCCAATACCAAGGTCACGGGCGACCTTAAGGTCGGCGAAAAAGTCAAAATTACCTACACGATGTCGGCCACAGAAGTGGAAGTGAAGGCGGGCAAGGGAAAGAAGAAAGAGGCTACAAGTCCGGCCGGTGCGCCGACGCCATAAACGAAGAATGCAGTCAAATCGCCGGGTGCGCAAAACGTATCCGGCGATTGTGTTTGTTGTAGCGGTGCTTGTGCCCGGCGCTGAATCCAGCGCCAGGCCAGGCGCTCGCCGCAGCGAGCGCCTCTACAACTATCTTCGGCGGCCGCTGCCGCCGAGAATTCCTCCCAGAATTCCACGAGCGATTTGCCGGCCGATTGAGCTGCTGGCCGCGCGCATTGCACTTTTTACCATTGAAGTTGCCAGCGAATCGTAGCGTCCGCCGCGTGGTCCGATTCTGGGCTGAAATGCGGCTGTGGCGGTGCCGAGAGCTTCATCCAATATCGAAGGCTGTTCTCCTTCGGGCGTTGGGGGCCTAGCAGCCACAGGTGGTGCGTCGGCGGTTTGCGCTTTCTCCCCTGCCCTCGCCTGGAGTTTTTCGTAGGCCGATTCCCGATCGATAGCTTTCTCGTAGTGACCGGCGATGATAGATGAAGCGATAATCTCTTTCCGCTGATCTGCTGAGATTGCACCGACCTGGCTGCGCGGCGGAACAATCTTCGCTCGCTCGACAATTTGTGGACTACCGTTTTCATCCAGCATCGAGACGAGCGCCTCGCCAACCGCGAGCTGGGTAAGCACTGTCTCCACCTTCAGCTTTGGATTTTGGCG
This sequence comes from uncultured Verrucomicrobiae bacterium, assembly GCA_963836455.1. GTDB lineage: Bacteria > Verrucomicrobiota > Verrucomicrobiia > Chthoniobacterales > UBA10450 > Udaeobacter. Next base: position 6,852 of record CAWIJH010000001.1, on the reverse strand, counting down.
GAAGGTTTCCGCCGCTGCCTTCACGGCTTTTTGATCGCGCGGGGTAAATGCACGCAACGCATGCTGCACGCGATTTCCAAGCTGCCCGAGCACAACATCGGGGATATCGAGGGGATTTTGGCTAACGAAATAAACGCCAACGCCTTTGGAGCGGATCAATCGCACCATTTGCTCGATCTTTTGTCCGACTGCCGGCGCGATGTCGGCAAAGAGCAGGTGCGCTTCATCAAAAAAGAAAACCAGCTTCGGTTTTTCCGGGTCGCCAATTTCCGGAAGATTCTCGAACAATTCAGAAAGCATCCAAAGGAGAAACGTCGCGTAAACCTTCGGCGATTTTTGCATCAGTTTATCTGCAGCCAGGATGTTGACCGTTCCTTTGCCGTCCTGGGTTTGAATCAAATCCTCGAGATTGAGTGCGGGTTCGCCGAAAAACTTGTCGGCGCCTTGGGACTCGAGCGCGAGGAGGCTGCGTTGGATCGCTCCGGCGCTGGCAGCAGAGATATTTCCATATTGGGTTTTGAATTGATCGGCATTATCCGCGACGTACTGCAACATCGCGCGCAGATCCTTCAGATCGAGAAGCAGCAATCCGTTCTCGTCGGCAATCTTGAAAACCATGTTCAGTACGCCTTCCTGCGTGTCGTTCAGCTCAAGCAATCGCCCGAGCAGTAGTGGACCCATTTCGGAAACAGTGGCGCGCACCGGATGACCCTGCTCGCCGAACACGTCCCAAAACACGACGGGGCAGGCTTGGCCTTTGAAATCATCGATCTTAAGTTCTTTCGCCCGCTCCAGGACCCTCGGATTATTTCCGCCAGGTTGACTCAGGCCCGCGAGATCACCTTTCACGTCCGCCATAAACACCGGCACACCGCGAGCGCTGAAATTCTCCGCGAGCGTTTGAAGCGTAACCGTTTTTCCCGTGCCGGTGGCGCCGGCAATCAAACCGTGGCGGTTTGCCATTTTGGGGAGCAAAAAGATTTGTTCCTTCGATTCAGCAATGAGGATGGGATCGGCCATGGTCGGACATTAAGATTTTGCCAATGGCACGGCGATTGTCCAGCGCTGGACGCGCACCGCGGACAGGGTCCGCAGCTACAACTCACGCTTGCGCCAGGCTCCGAGAACGAGCCCGCTAATCGAGAAAGCAACAAATGGGCGGCCCATGTCGATGAAAACCAGTGGCCACGGATTCGTTTCAAACGCCGCGAACGCCGAGATGGCTGCGTACTGAACAAACAAAAATCCAAAGAAGCAGATTAGCGCGATCTTTAACCCCGCGAGGGCAGTATGAGCATGAAGTTTGTAAACTAGCCATGCCAAGGCGTAGTTCGCAAAGATCGCGGCAACGATCGCAACCAGGTACGGCGCCACGCCAAAAGCGCGTTCGATGTCTGTCATTGTGCGAGCGTGATAATTCAGCCAAACCTCTCCAAACAACGCGTACCATCCCAATCCGATAAAGAAGTGGACAACGACCAGAACCCAAACCGCAAGGTGGTGGATCTTGTATTTCATCAGTTTCTAATTATCCAGCGATCGGAATTTAGATTGCAAGGGGATTCACGCGCGAGGTGGTTGTTGGTCTGATAATCGGTGAAGAATCCCTCAGTAGAGATACGGCTTAGAAAGTGGAAACGCGTTTTTGATTAATTCGACGCGCGGTTTCGCGCCGTCCGCAATGATGACTTCAACAACGTCAAATCGGAAAAGAATATCGGGATTATCCAGCATCCGTAGCCAAGCCAGGGCACCACGAGAAATGCGCTTTCGTTTTTCTCGATCAACCGCTTCGACGGGCCGGCCGAAATCTTCGCGTCCACGGGTTTTTACTTCGATAAAAACCAGCGTGTCGTTATCGCGACAGACAACATCGATCTCACCTCCGCTGCGGCCGCGAAAATTGCGATGGAGGACCTTGTAACCGTTACGCTTCAGATATCGGCACGCCAACGTCTCGCCGCGAGCGCCGCGTCGGAGATGACCGGATCTGGGCGATATCCTCCAACGCGAGAAGCGGCTGCGCCACCGGCTCGAAAGATCGACGATGGATTGGGCAAGGGCCGAATTCATGGAGTCTCAGCAGGTGCAACTCGGTTCCGTAACCTTTGTGCTGGCCGAAACAATACTGCGGGAACTGTGCGCAAAAGTCACGCATCATCTGGTCGCGCGTTACCTTGGCGATTACGCTGGCAGCAGCGATGCTCAGACTAATGCAGTCGCCGTCGACGATGGCTGTCTGCGGAAGCGGGAAAGGAATGACGGGCAATCCATCGATCAAGACGTGCTCCGGCGGATCGATCAGAGCACTGATCGCGAGGCGCATCGCGCGATGGCTCGCACGTAGAATGTTGATGCGATCGATCTCTATGGAATCGATAATGCCAACAGTCCATCTGACTTCGGGATTGGACACCAGCTCCGAATAAATTTCCTCTCGCAGTTCCGGGGCAAGCTGTTTGGAATCGTTCAGGCGACGGTGGCGGAATTTTTCGGGAAGAACTACTGCAGCGGCCACGACCGGACCCGCCAATGCTCCTCGACCAGCCTCATCGATCCCCGCAATCCGAGCCAGGCCGGTGGCGCGCAGTTTTTTCTCGTAACGAAATCCGCATCGCCGGTACATCTGCGCAAATCATTGGCAGATTTGCGCCAGTGACAAGTGACATTGACGAGTGCAGAAGAAATCAGGCGAGCCCGTCACTCGCCCCAGATCACTCTCTTACCGCTGTCGCTTCCTTACCTTTGCGGGTACGGAGGTAATTTAGTCTGGCGCGGCGCGCGCGGCCTTTTTGCTCCACTTCTACCTTTGCAATGCGCGGCGAATGCAGCGGAAAGACACGCTCGACACCTTCCCCGTAGGAGATCCGGCGCACGGTAAATGTTTCATTGAGTCCCCGGCCCTTACGGCCAATGACTATGCCAGCAAATATCTGGACTCGCTCTTTGTCCCCTTCCACCACGCGGGTATGAACGCGCACGCTATCCCCGACAGAAAACGGTGTGGCGTCGCTTCTGTGCTGTTCTTTCTCAATCGCATCGATGATCTGATTCATGAAAAATACCCCCTCCCCCGCCCGCTCGGACGGGCGAACAGTTTCCAGCAGGATACGTGAAATTGCAACCGCCCACAGGATCTTTGGCGATTTTGACGAGTTGGAGATTAGCGACCGGATAACCAATAAATCCTTGAATCGCTAACTCGTTAAATTGCGTTATCTTCGAGATTCATTCGCGCCCGTAGTTCAACTGGATAGAACGACGGCCTCCGGAGCCGTAGGTTGCGCGTTCGAGCCGCGCCGGGCGCAGTGACTCTGAAACGGATTTTCCAGCACCGGGAATTTACAAAACGCCGTTTCTTTACGCTTTTGCGGTTCCGAGGGAAAGTGCTTGGTCATTCGTCAACCGCCGCTCTTCTCTGTAAGGAAACACTTCTGGAATCTCACCTGCTCGGATTTGCCGCTGAATGGCGCGCCAGAAATCGGCTCTGAAAATCTCACGGTGATGCTCAAGCAGGGCGGCCAGGGCTGGCTCTGGGAAAGACAGGAATTGCAAAAATTCTTCGGGAAAAATGTCCTGCTCGCGCACCGAGAACCATGGTTCCGCTGCGATTTCATCCTCCGGAGTCCGCGGCTCCGGCAGTTTGCGAAAATGACAATCGGTAAGGAAACAAAGCTCATCGTAATCGTAAAAGACGACACGGCCGTGGCGGGTCACTCCAAAATTTTTTGTGAGCAGGTCTCCCGGAAAAATATTGGAGGCGGCAAGGTCTTTGACCGATTGCCCATAATCCCGCCCCGCAGCCGCGATTGCGTCCGGCTCGTTTTCCCGGAAAAAAAGATTGAGCGGCCGAAGCCGACGCTCGACATAGGCGTGCGCGATGATGACGTCGCCGTCCTCCATCTTCACAATGGAAGCGGCATCGCGCAAAAGCTCAGCCAACACCCTGGGGTCGAACCGGTCCCCCGGGATGCGCAGATGTTCAAACTCGTGCGCTTCGACCAATCGTCCCGCCCGATCATGTTCGAAAACCAATCGGTAGCGGTGTCGCACATCCTCGCGGGTGCTATCTTTCGGCAAATCAAATCGGTCTTTGATCAGTTTAAAAACGACATCATAGCTCGGCAGCGTGAAAACGCTCATCACCATCCCCCGAGCTCCTTCGGCCACCACGAAACGATCGCTAGACTTACGCAAGTGGGCAATGAAATCGCGGTAAAATTCCGTTTTACCGTGCCGATGAAAACCGATGGCGTTATAAAGATCAATCAAACGCTTGCGTGGCATCAATTGCTGAAGATAACGCACAAGCCGATAGGGGCATTCAACTACCACCCGAAAGTACGAGCGGGTAAACGAAAACAAAATCGCAAGATCGACATCTCCATGTAACAGCGCGTCAAGGATGATGCCGCGCTCATTTTCATGACGAAGACAAAGCGCGATCGGTAAGGGCAACTGTCCTTCGCACAAGACGCGTCCCACCAAATAAGCGCCGCGTCCGCGATAAAAAACACTCGAGACAATCTCCAGTTCGGGTTGCGAGTTTTTCGCCGCGCGCGCCGCTTCAATCCGCGCTGCAGCCAATTTCGCTGTCTTCCCCAGGTCGTCCCAGCAGTTCTCGTCAAAAGCATCCGTTAACGCCGAACACAGCAGTTCGGGCAGGCTTTGACCCCTATAAGTTTTCGCGACAGTGATCGGGGCGCTCGACGGCGGCGCGTCGAAATCGGTATCAACAAATTCGATGGCTTGGTCCACGCCGTCAGTGGCAAAAACGCGGCGGGTTAACGAATTAAAAAATGTCTCCGCGATCTCCCATGCCGGCGAGCATGCGATGAGCGACGAGTAAACAGCTTTGACCCCCGCCCAAATGCTGCGTTCCGGCAAGCGAATGCCCATCAATTTGCGGATGCGACTTGTTAGGCTGTCGAGAACATCATTGTAAAAATGCAGCCGCTCGGCCGCGTCATCGAAACTGCCCGCCCAATCGCGCGCCAAAAAACGTTCGCGCGCACGCCGGGTGATCGCGTTGAAACGCGTTTGGTAGTCGAAAAAAGCTTGCTGCGCGATTTCCGCGCAACGCGCGGCAAGACGACTGTCGGTTAGAGTGGAAGAATCTCGCGCGACCTGTTCGCCGGCGATTGTCGATCTTGCATTCAACGGAACTGCTCCGCTTCGGTCGAGCCTTCCAGCGCTGTGGTCGAGCTGTTGCCGTCGGCGATAATTTGCGTCACGAGATCGAAGTAACCGGCGCCGACTTCGCGTTGATGTTTCGTCGCCGAATAACCATCGCGTTCGGCGGCCAATTCCGCCTCCTGCAATATTGCATACGCCGCCATGCCGTCGTCGCGATAATCGCGCGCCAGATTAAACATGCTGGCGTTGAGCGCGTGGAAACCGGCCAGGGTAACGAATTGGAATTTGTAGCCCATCGCCCCGAGTTCACGTTGAAACTTTGCAATACTTCCGCTATCGAGATGCAAGATTATCACTTCTTGTATTGGAGCAAGAAAGAATCAAGATTTATAACATGCCCACATTCCGGAAGAACGGGAAGATTGAGGAGGGGTCAAGAGCATTCGACGAATGCAGCGGTTTAGTTCAACGCGCGTTTATCCGCAATGGGTCCAGATCCCTCGGGAGCATAAGTTTTGGGGTACGAGAGGAAGATGACTCGAAGACTCGATTACCGCGACAGCGTGCTTAAGGCGTACCCCGAGGTCTACACCCCGGCGGCGCTTGAGGCGTTGGAGGTTCTGGCGCCGCTCAACCGTGACCAGCACGAGCTGATGGCAAGGCGCATCGCCCTGCGACTGGCGCGGGAGCGCGGCCGGCAGCGCATTGCCTTCCTCGATCCCCAGGCGCTGATTCCGCGCACGGGTATCCGCGTTCAGGACGCCCGCGACGGAAACTTCGACGGGAGCGAGATCCCAGCCGATCTGAGGCGCCAGTGGATCCAAGGCACCGGGCCGGCCACTCGGCCACGGGCGAGCACCGAGAGCGGCCTGCGCAACATCGCTTACGCTCTTCTCTCGGGCGCTGATGGCTGGATGTTCGATGGCGAGGACGCCCTCGGGCAGGTCGATACCATGTCGCTCGACAACCAGCGCAACCTCCAGCTCGCGATCGCGAAAGACCCACGCTTCCTGCGCGTCGCCGAAGAAGTCACCGCCGAGATGAACCACTGGGCACAAGGCTTTTTCGGGCGACCCATCGTCGCCGACTGGCGCCAACAGCTCGACTTCACCACCAAGATCTTCCGCGCGCGCGGTCTGCACCTCGACGACCGCCACGTGCGCGAGAAGGACGGCACCGGCTTCTCTGCTTCGATCGTAGATCTCGCGCTCTACGTGGTCAACAACCACCGGCGCCTACGCGACTCGGGGGCATCGATCGTCCTCTACCTGCCGAAGATCCAGACCGCCGAGGAGGCAGCGCTGTGGAACGACCTGCTCGCGGCGCTCGAGCAGCATCTCGGGCTACCGATAGGCACGATCAAGGTCTACGTCCTCGTCGAACAGATCGAGGCGTCCTTTCAGTTGATGGAAATCCGCGCCGTTCTCGGCCGCCACTTCGTCGGCTTCAATACTGGGCGGTGGGACTACATCAACAGTGTCGCCGACGCGATGGTGTGGGACCCGGGATTCGTCAACCCCAATATCGACGCCATCGGCATGACCTACGGCTACATGCGCAATTACGAGGACCGCGTGCGCCGGGCCGTGAACACCCCCGATCGGAACGGCCGCGGCGCTCTGTGGCAGGGCGGTATGGAGGCCAATATCCCGGTCGGCTCCGCGACGGGCGTCGCCGCAGGCATGCGCAGGGCGAAGGGAGGCGGCGAGCGAGAGC